>JAQTLU010000004.1:0-291986 GCA_028714735.1 Gallionellaceae bacterium
GCATCATCAGCCCCTTGTGTACCGGTTTGTAGCGCGGCATTGAAGCCCCTTCCCTGGGTCGTTCTCCGTGATCGGATTATGCCCGCCGTGGAGGCGGTTTTTTAGGGTTTTTCTACAGCGTCAACGTGTAGCTTGAGGGGCGCGGAGACAGCAAGCGAAGCTTGCTGGCGGAGCGTCCCTCTCGAAGCGTTTGTTAGGCCGTAACATCAGCATTTTTTTCTACTGTACTTAAACAGCCAGTAAATAATGACAATAGATGGCGCGCAAATTAGCGTAGCCAAAATGAATTCAAATGGTTCTCCTGGGCAGCCTGCGGCACAAGCACCTACGCCAAGGAGAAATAAAAAAACGAACACGAGTGGTGTTGAGACCAGCCACACGAGAAAGGCGGTGCCAACTCTACTCAAAAGGCGCCACTGCTTCCGATAGGCGAAGAAGGCTGCGAAGCCAATTTGAGCCACGAATGCTAACAAGATCACGGTGATGATCAACACTTGGTAAATGGTATCGCTCATCTTTACTATGGCCTAACGTGATGTGTACGCCAATTGGCGTACAACTCCCCACGCCTTCATGGTGGAGTTATTTGGATATTCAATGGGGTGTGGCTCGTGCAGCAAGCTATACACCTTCGCCCCCTCTTTGGTCTGGATTACAAATGTCATTTGCCGTTTAGGCCGCCAGGCAGCCCCACTCCCTTCTCGCCCTGGTTCCACGCAACTTCGTCGCCCAGGTTTTATTCCATAGTAGAATCATAACCCTACCGAGGAGCGCTGCAAGAGGCCAGATTCCAGTCTTGGCCCCCCAGGCTCGGTTCGAAACTGCGCTCACCTGTCAAACCCGCCGGGTGCGGGGACGGCATGTGAGCCTCCCTCCCCGGCCACAGTTCTTTAGGAGCTTGCTGTGGCTGAATTCACTGATTACAAAGTCGCCGACATGGCGCTGGCCTCCTGGGGCCGCAAGGAAATCCGCATCGCCGAGACGGAGATGCCGGGCCTGATGGCGACCCGCGCCGAGTACAAGGACGTGCAGCCGCTCAAGGGCGCACGCATCGCCGGCTCGCTGCACATGACCATCCAGACCGCCGTGCTGATCGAGACCCTGACGGCCCTTGGCGCGGAAGTGCGCTGGGCGTCGTGCAACATCTACTCGACCCAGGACCACGCCGCCGCCGCCATCGCCGCCGACGGCATCCCGGTCTACGCCTACAAGGGCGAGAACCTGGACGAGTACTGGGACTACACCCACCGCATCCTGGACTGGCCCGGCGAACCGGCCAACATGATCCTGGACGACGGCGGCGACGCCACCCTGCTGCTGCACCTGGGCGTGAAGGCGGAAAAGGACCGCGCCGTGATCGCCAAGCCGGGCAACGACGAGGAGAAGTGCCTGTTCGCCGCCATCGCCCAGCATCTGGACCAGGACCCGGCCTGGTATTCCAAGCGCATCGTCCACATCAAGGGCGTCACCGAGGAGACCACTACCGGCGTGCATCGCCTGTACCAGATGGCCGAAGAGGGCCGCCTGGCCTTCCCGGCGATCAACGTCAACGACTCGGTGACCAAGTCCAAGTTCGACAACCTGTACGGCTGCCGCGAGTCGCTGATGGACGGCATCAAGCGCGCCACCGACGTGATGGTGGCCGGCAAGATCGGCGTGGTGCTGGGCTACGGCGACGTCGGCAAGGGCTGCGCCCAGGCCTTCCGCGGCCTCGGCGCCACCGTCTGGGTGACCGAGATCGACCCGATCTGCGCCCTCCAGGCCGCCATGGAAGGCTACCGCGTGGTGACCATGGACGAGGCCGCCGCCCTGGGCGACATCTTCGTCACCGCCACCGGCAACGTGAACGTGATCAACCACGACCACATGGCCGCCATGAAGGACCAGTCCATCGTCTGCAACATCGGCCACTTCGACAGCGAGATCGACGTCGCCAGCCTGCGCCAGTACGAGTGGGAGAACATCAAGCCCCAGGTCGACCACATCATCTTCCCGGACGGCAAGCGCATCATCCTGCTGGCCGAAGGCCGCCTGGTGAACCTGGGCTGCGCCACCGGCCACCCCAGCTTCGTGATGTCCAACTCGTTCACCAACCAGACCCTGGCCCAGATCGAGCTGTTCAACCACACCGACAAGTACGCCAAGCAGGTCTATGTGCTGCCCAAGCACCTGGACGAGAAGGTGGCCCGCCTGCATCTGAAGAAGATCAGCGCCCACCTGACCGAACTGACCCCCGAGCAGGCCGCCTACATCGGCGTGCCGGTGAACGGGCCGTACAAGGCGGATCATTACCGGTACTGATCCGGTTCCCGAAAAGCAAGGCCGCTACCAATCGTAGCGGCCTTTTGTTTTAATCGGGCCTGGATCGGGCGCGCCAAGAAGGGCCCGGGATTTTGGCCACGTTGCATGGGAGAAACGCATGGAATCCGAAAACCTGTCCGCCACGAACAACGACGAGAGCAACTGGGGCATGCTCGCCCACCTGTCCGCCCTGGCCGGCTTCGTCATCCCCTTTGGCAGCCTCGTCGCGCCGCTGATCATCTGGCTGACCAAGGGCAAGGAATCGGCCTTCGTGGCCGAGCAGGCCAAGGAGGCGTTGAACTTCCAGCTCAGCATGGCGATCGTGTTCATCGTCTGCTTCATCCTGTCGTTCATCATCATCGGCCTGTTCCTCATGGGCCTGGCCGTCATCGTCGATCTGGTATTCGTCATCCTCGCCACGGTGACAGCATCGAAAGGCCGGATGTACCGCTATCCGTACACCCTGCGCCTGGTCAAGTGAGGCACGGGGCCGCGCGGCCCCCCGGTCTTGCCGCGGTTTATTAGCAAACGCTTAAATTTTCCTCGCGTTACGGGGCGGATCTGCGTATCATCCGCCGCTCGTTGTGCAGTACAGCTGTATCTGATCCCTAAGGGACTGCTGTCTTCGCAGCCCCATCTGCCCCAACCCCCTGCGTGCCCTTATCCTGTTGGCCGCGTGACTTTCGGTTGGCGCCGATGTTACGCAGCCGCCGCCGGCCAGTCCGGCGCGTTGGCATTTTTTGCCCGCCGTCATGGTGGGCGATGAGCTATTGGAAAGGCAACACCCATGAATTTCTCCGAACTCGGTCTCCACCCCCTGGTCCTCAAGGCCGTCGAAACCTCCGGCTATACCGAGCCGACCGACGTCCAGGCCCAGGCCGTCCCCGCCGCCCTGGCCGGCGCCGACCTGCTGGTCTCCGCCCAGACCGGCTCCGGCAAGACCGCCGCCTTCATGCTGCCCAGCCTGTGCCGCCTGGCCGAGCCGTCGGCCGTGAAGGGCTACGGCCCCCGCATCCTGGTTCTGACGCCGACCCGCGAACTGGCCATGCAGGTCGAGAAGGCCTCCGCCACCTACGGCCGCGAGTTCCGCAAGCTGCGCACCGTCAGCCTGGTCGGCGGCGCGCCCTACGGCCCCCAGTTGCAGCAGCTGTCGCAAGCGGTCGACATCGTGGTCGCCACCCCCGGCCGCCTGATGGACCACATGCAGCGCGGCAAGATCAATTTCGACCGCCTGGAAGTGCTAGTGCTGGACGAGGCCGACCGCATGCTCGACATGGGCTTCATCGACGACATCCAGATGATCGTCGCCAGCTGCCCGAAGACCCGCCAGACCCTGCTGTTCTCCGCCACCCTGGACGGCGTGGTCGGCAAGCTGGCGCGCGAACTGACCCGCGACGCCCAGCGCATCGAGGTCGCTCGCAAGGAAGACCCCGCGGCCCAGATCGGCCAGAAGCTGCATTTCTTCGACGACCCGATGCACAAGATGCGCCTGCTCGACGCCCTGGTCCGCGACGCCACCCTGACCCAGGCAGTGGTGTTCACCGCCACCAAGGCCGGCGCCGAGGATCTGTCGGAAGAGCTGCGCGACCGCGGCTTCCTGGCCGAGGCCTTGCATGGCGACATGCCCCAGCACAAGCGCACCCGCACCCTGGACCGCGTGCGTAACGGCCGGGTCCAGTTCCTGGTCGCCACCGACGTGGCCGCGCGCGGCATCGACGTCGCCGGCATCAGCCACGTGATCAACTACGACGCGCCGCGCCAGGCTGAGGACTATGTCCACCGCATCGGCCGTACCGGCCGCGCCGGCCGCAGCGGCACCGCGGTGACCCTGGTCGGTTTCCGCGAGCGCCATCTGGTCCGCAACATCGAGCGCTACACCGGCCAGCCGATCGAAGTGGCCACCATCCCCGGCCTGGAGCCGACCATCAAGGCGCGTCCCGAAGGCGGTGCCGGCAAGTCCTGGGGCGACAAGCCCGGCTACAAGGGCAAGCGTCCGGGCGGTTCCAGCGACTGGAAGAGCAAGCCGTCGGGCGGCGGCTGGAAGGAAGGCGGCCCGGCCAAGACCTGGGGTGACAAGCCCGCCTACAAGGGCGCTGCCGACAAGCCTGCCTACAAGCCCGCCGGCGACAAGCCGCACGCGGCCGCCGGCCAGCAGCAGGCGCACAAGCCGAAGCGGGCCGAACGGTTCTGGTAATCCCGGACTGCCGGGGCTAAGTGCCCCTGGTCAAAGCTCAAAACAAAAAGCCCGCGCAAGCGGGTTTTTTGTTGTCTGGAGACTTGTCAGCGGTGTTGCTCTGGATGGGGCGCAACAAAATCCAGGGTAAGTTAAGCCATGTGGCCTTGAGCCATCGGGATGGTGTTGGTGGCTGGCATTGGCCGGGAGTGGCCCGGCGACCAGTTACTTTTCTTGCTCGACCAAGAAAAGTAACCAAAAGAAGGTCGCCCCGCTTCACCGCCCTTCGGGTACCCAATTTCCCCGCTGCCGTTCGGGCGGCTGCGCAACTCGCCCTGCGGGCTCAGACAGTGCTCGCCGACTTCCCCCGAACGGCAGCGGGGAAATTGGCGGCTCAGAGGGGATGTTACCGCCCACGCTACCGTTTCAACCAAGCATCAACGTCTGCGTCTGTGACGCTTTTTAAACCCCTCTGACGGAGCCGCGCATTTTGCTGTTGTGCTGGGCAGCCGAAGGCCGGCGAAAGCTGTCTGAGCGTAGCGAGTTCTTTCGCCGCCAGCGCGATAGCAAAATGCGCGGGGTTTCGACGGAAGCGGGGTGTGCTTTCTTTGCACAAACAAAGAAAGTAAGGCGCTGCCGGGAGCCCCCGGCCTGAGCCGGTTACCAAGCTCGCGCCCGCAGGCTCAGCGGTGGTACTGCGGACTCTCCGCCTTCACCGTCTCGACCAGCGCGGCGACGTTCTCCGGCGGGGTGAACTGGGAGATGCCGTGGCCCAGGTTGAAGACGTGGCCGCTGCCCTTGCCGTAGCTGGCCAGGACGCGCCTGGCCTCGGCCGACACCGCCTCGGGCGTGGTGAGCAGGATGAACGGGTCCATGTTGCCTTGCAGGGCAACCCGGTCGCCGGCCAGTTTGCGCGCCTCGCCGATGTCGATCGCCCAGTCCAGGCCGACCGCGTCGGCGCCGCAATTGGCGATCTGGTCCAGCCACAGGCCGCCGCCCTTGGTGAAGACGATGCGGGGCACCACGCGGCCTTCGCGTTCCCGGGTCAGGCCGGCCATGATGCGGGCCATGTAGGGCAGGGAGAATTCCAGGTAGGCCGCCTGCGACAGCATGCCGCCCCAGGAGTCGAACACCATCACGGCCTGGGCGCCGGCCTCGATCTGGGCGTTCAGGTAGTCGATCACCGCCGTCGTGGTCACGTCCAGGATGTGGTGCATCAGGTCCGGGCGGGCATACATCAGCTTCTTCACCTTGGCGTAGGTGTCGCTGCCCTGGCCTTCGATCATGTAACAGGACAGGGTGAACGGGCTGCCGGAAAAGCCGATCAGCGGCACCGAGCCGTCCAGGGCCTTGCGGATCTCGCTCACCGCGTCGATCACGTAGCGCAGCTTGTCGTGCGGGTCCGGCGCGGCGAGGTCGCGGATCTCCCATTCATCACGCAGCGGGCGTTCGAACTTGGGCCCCTCGCCTTCGGCGAAATACAGGCCCAGGCCCATGGCGTCGGGTACGGTGAGGATGTCGGAGAACAGGATGGCGGCGTCGAGGCCGTAGCGCGCCAGCGGCTGCAGGGTCACCTCGGTGGCCAGCGAGGGCGACTTGCACAGGTCCAGGAAGCTGCCGGCGCGGGCGCGGGTGGCGCAGTATTCCGGCAGGTAGCGGCCGGCCTGGCGCATCAGCCAGGTCGGGGTGTATTCGGTCGGCTGGCGCATCAGGGCGCGCAGAAAAGTATCGTTTTTCAGCGTAGTCATCGTCTCGTCCATCCAGTGATGGGCGCCATTCTATCAGGCCGGACCGGTCGTCCGCGGCGGCGTGATCCAGCCCTGGCTGTAAAACAGCATGTATAGCCCGATGTTGAGGGCGATCAGGAGCAGGACCGCCAGCCAGGCGATGGCGGCGTCGTGGACGAAACGGGGCGTGAGGACGCGGGTCAGCCACCAGACCGGCCGGGTGACGGCGTCGAAGAAGCGCCAGACCACGTTGTCCCGGTAGACCGGACCCGCCAGCAAGGCCAGCAGGCCCTTGCCGATGAAGGTGTAGATCAGCAGCCGGACGATCAGCTGGACAACCAGGAACAGCGCATACATGTCCATGTCAGAGATTCAGCGCCGGGTAGCGGACGCTCTCGACCATGTTCTGGGTCTCCCGGTCCGGCGCCGGGGTGAACAGGCTGACCAGGAGGATGGTCGCGAAACCGGCCGGGATGCCGAAGATGCCGGCCGACACGTCGGTGATGCCGAACCATTTGGCCATGCCGTAGAACTTCACCCCGACCAGGTAGAACAGGGTCAGCCCGAGGCCGACCAGCATGCCGGCGACGGCGCCCTGCTTGGTCGCGCGCTTCCAGAAGATGCCCAGCACCAGGGCCGGGAAGAAGCAGGCGGCGGCGATCGAGAAGGCCCAGGCGACCATGGACAGGATGGTGTCCGGTTTCATCGAGGCGACCCAGGCGGCGACCAGGGCCACCAGCAGCAGCAGGCCTTTCGACACCGCCAGCCGGCGCGTGGTCGAGGCCTCGCGGTTGATCATCTGGTAGTAGACATCGTGCGACAGGGCGTTGGCGATGGTCAGCAGCAGGCCGTCGGCGGTGGACAGCGCCGCGGCCAGTCCGCCCGCCGCGACCAGGCCGGCGACCACGTAGGGCAGGCCGGCGATCTCCGGCGTCGCCAGGACGATGACATCGGGGTTCAGGGTCAGCTCGGCCAGTTGCAGGATGCCGTCGTGGTTGATGTCTTCCACCATGACCAGGCCCAGCTTGGCCCAGGACGCGACCCAGCCGGGCAGTTCGACGATGCTGGTGCCGACCAGGTTGGTGTAGACCTCGTACTTGGCGAACACGGCATAGGCCGGCGCGGTGAAATAAAGCAGGAAGATGAAGAACAGGGACCAGAACACCGACTCGCGTGCCTCGCGCACCGAGGGCGTGGTGTAGAAGCGGATCAGGACATGGGGCAGCGAGGCGGTGCCGACCATCAGGCAGAAGGTCAGGGCGATGAAGTTGAGCCGGGCGGTATCGCGTTCCGCCTCGGTCCGGCCCGGGAACGGCTCGGCATGGTGGTTGAGCGGCCGCGCTTTGGCCTCGGCGATCTCGCGGCCGTGCTTCAGCTGGGCGATTTCCTCGCCGGCCGCCGGGTTGTGCCCGGCCTCCAGCATCGCGATCCGCGCGCCCAGCGCGTCGGCCCGTGCCTGGTAGGCATCGCGGGCGCTCGCCTGGGCGGGGTCGGCCATGATCTCGTCTTCCCGCGCGGTCACCTTTTCCAGCACCGCGCCGTAGACCAGCTGCGGCACCGGCACGTTGGTGACCTGGTAGGACATGAACACCACCGGCATCAGGTAGGCGATGATCAGGATGATGTACTGGGCCACCTGGGTCCAGGTCACCGCCCGCATGCCGCCCAGGAAGGAACAGACCAGCAGGCCGGCCAGGCCGACGAAGACGCCGACCTCGAAGGTGATGCCGAGGAAGCGGCTGGTGATGATGCCGACGCCGTAAATCTGTGCGGTGACATAGGTGAACGAGGCCAGGATGGTACCGATCACGGCGATGGTGCGGGCCATGTGGCCGCCGTAGCGGGCGCCCATGAAGTCGGGGATGGTGAACTGGCCGAACTTGCGCAGGTAGGGTGCCAGCAGCAGGGCGACCAGGACATAGCCGCCGGTCCAGCCCATGACGAAGGCCAGCCCGTCGTAGCCCTTGGCGTAGAGCGTGCCGGCCATGCCGATGAAGGAGGCGGCGCTCATCCAGTCGGCGCCGGTGGCCATGCCGTTGAAGATGGCCGGCACCCGGCGCCCGGCGACGTAGTATTCGGTCACGTCGGCGGTGCGGCTCATGATGCCGATGCCGGCATAGAGCGCCACCGTCGCGGCCATGAAGGTCCAGCCGATCCACTGGTCCGGCATGCCCATGTATTCGGCCACCGCCAGGGCGAGCACGAACATCACGAAGCCGCCGGTGTAGAAGCTGTAGTACTTCTTGATCTTCGAGACGAAGACGCGCGGCATCAGCGGCCGTCCTCGGCGACGCCGTATTCCTCGTCGAGTTCGTTCATGCGCCGGGCGTAGTGGCGGACCAGCATGACGTAGACGATCAGGGCGCCCTGGGCGCCGACCCAGAACGGCAGCGGGAAATCGAGAAAGACGATATCGGAGAGGTCGCGGGCGTACCAGACGACCAGGAAGGTCACCGTGAACCAGATGGCGAGCAGGACGCCGGTCAGCTTGAGGTTGCGCCGCCAGTATTCCCGGTGCTTGTCCGTCAGTTGCATGGCCTTTTTTTCCTCACGAGGTTGTCGCGCGTCGGCATCGGCGGGAGTATAAACCGGTCCCCGGGCCCGACCGGGTTAATATCGGCCCGGAACGAATTCGAGGAGCTGAGAATGGAAGTCTGGTTTGTCTGGCTGGCGCGCCTGATGTACCTGGGCATTTACCTGATGGCCGGCGGCATGCTTTATCGTGCCGGCAGGATCGCCCTCGGCCGCGACCTGCGCTTCGTCGCCGACTGGCGCGGCCGCGCCATGGCCGATCCGGAACGCTGGGCGGACCGGGTGCTGGCGGTGAACCTGCTCGGAGGCGCCATGCTCCTGGCCATCGGCGTTGCCGTCCTGGTGGTCGGCCTGCCGTTCACGGTCTGGACCGGCGCGGCCGGCCTGGTGTTGTGGAGCTATTACTTCCTGCTGCGCGTGATCACCAATCGGGCGAATCAGTAATTCCGGTGCCATAAGTGTCCGGTAAGTCTACCTGTGGAAAATGTCTCCTGCCGTCATTTGAAATGCATGGCGAAACACCTACCCACCTGAAGGAGATATCCATGAACCGCACCCTGATCGCCCTGTTTGCCGCCGCCTCCCTGCTGACCTTCGGCGCCGCCCAGGCCGCCGACAAGGCCCCTGCCAAGGCCGCCGAGAAGCCCGCTGCCGCCGCTCCCGCCGCCGAGAAGACCGCCGAAGCCGCCCCGGCCGCTGAAGCCGCCAAGCCCAAGGCCAAGAGCCACAAGAAGCACGTTGCCAAGAAGAAGATGGAAGAGAAGGCCGCTCCGGAAGCCGCTCCCGCCAAGTAATTTAGCGGTTGCCTGATCCGAAAAGCGGGGCTTGCCCCGCTTTTTTTACGTGTGGCCCAACCCGGTGCAGTAAGCTGCCGGGCTGGGATGGAATTCCGGATATTGCCGCCATGAAACTGCTGCTGGCTGAAGACGACCCCATGATTGGCGCCAGTGTCGAGCGCGGACTCAGGCTGGCCAATTTCGCGGTCGACTGGGTGCGCGACGGCAAGGCCGCCGAACTGGCCCTGGAAACCGGCAACTACGCCGTGTTGCTGCTCGATCTCGGCCTGCCCAGGCAGGATGGCCTGGAACTGCTGAAGCGCGTGCGCCGCAAGGAGAACGCCATCCCGGTGCTGATCGTCACCGCGCGCGATGCGGTCGCCGACCGGGTGGCCGGCCTCAACCTGGGCGCCGACGATTACCTGGTCAAGCCGTTCGATCTCAACGAGCTGATCGCCCGCGCCCATGCCCTGATCCGCCGTCATGCCGGCCGGGCGCGCCAGGAAATGCGCCTGGGCGAGCTGTCGCTCGACCCGCTCACCCGCGAGGTGACCCTGGCCGGCCGGGACATCCCGCTGTCGCAGCGCGAATTCGCCCTGCTGGAATGTCTGCTGGAAACCCCCGGCGCGGTGCTCTCCAAGGAGGAACTGGAAGAGCGCGTCTACGGCTGGGATGAGGAAGTCAGCAGCAATGCAGTCGAGGTCCACCTGCATAAGTTGCGCCGCAAACTCGGTGCGGAATGGATCCGCAACGTCCGCGGCGTCGGCTACAAGATGACCGAGCCGCGGTGACCTCGATCCGCCGCCAGTTGCTGATCTGGCAGATCAGCGCCCTGCTGCTCACCGGCCTCCTGGTCAGCGTGATCACCTACGCCCTGGCCTGGAATGCCTTCAACCGCCTGCGCGACGACAATCTGGAGCAGATCGCCTATTCGATCCTGCGCCATGGCGTCGAATCGGATTCCGGCAACGACGCCGTGGACGACGAGGACAAGGGCCAGTTCGTCAGCCAGATCTGGGACGACAAGAACAAGCTGGTGTTTTCCTCGCTCGACAACGCCGGCCCGCCGGCCCAGGCGAACGGCAGCCATGTCGTGGCCTGGGGCGGCGAGGAGTGGCATGTGTTCACCCTGCGCAGCGGCGGCCTGACCATCCAGGTCGGCAATCCGACCTACCATCGCAACGAGCTGTTCGCCCGCATCGCCTCCTGGTTGCTGTTGCCGCTCAGCGTCCTGGTCGCCGTGCTGGGGGTGCTGATCTGGGCCGCGGTCGGACGCGCCCTGCTGCCGCTCAACAAGGTCAGGGAGGAGATCGGCCAGCGCGACATCGCCAGCCTGCATGCACTCGACACGGCCAGGCTGCCGGAAGAGGTGGTGCCGCTGGTGGAGGCGCTCAATGCCCTGCTCACCCGGCTGGACGACGCCATCGCCGCCCAGCGCCGTTTCGTCGCCGATGCCGCCCACGAATTGCGCACCCCGCTCACCGCCATCCGCCTGCAGGCCCAACTGGCTGGCCAGAGTCAGCAGGCCGGCGTGCGTGCCGCCTCGCTGGACGAGTTGCAGCAAGGGGTCGACCGGGCAGCCAGGCTGGTCGATCAGTTGCTGAGCATGGCGCGCCTGGAGGCGGACGTACCCGGCAAGGCGCCGGTTCGTCTGGACGAACTGGCCAAACGCGTGGTGGCCGAGTTGTCGACCCTGGCGGAGGCGCGCGGGATCGATCTCGGCGTTACCGATTGCACCGCGGTCTCGGTGTCCGGCCAGGCCGGCAGCCTGCGCACCATGCTCGGCAACCTGGTCGACAATGCCATCCGCTACACGCCGGCGGGCGGCCGGGTGGATATCGCCGTGACCCGGGAGGGCGATGCCGCCGCAATCACGGTGTCCGACACCGGCCCGGGCATCCCGGCCAGTGAACGGGAGCGGGTGTTCGACCGCTTCCACCGCCTGGCCGGCGCCGAGATACCGGGCAGCGGGCTCGGCCTCGCCATCGTGCGCCAGGCGGTCAACCAGCACGGCGGCCGCATCGTCCTGGACGAAGCCGCCGAAGGGGGTCTGCGGGCCAGGGTCGAGCTGCCGGTCGGCTAGCCCGATTCGGCTGCCCGGCCAACGATCGATCGGACCGCCGAATCCGGTTTGTAAGGATCCTGTCAGTCTGCGCGCCTATGCTCCGCAACCTATAGGGGGGTATAGGGGGCCCGGGCTGTTTGCCACGGTGCCGATTGACCAGTTAGCGCTGTTACAGGCGAAGGAGACTACACATGTCCAAACCCGGGAGTTTCGATCCCAAGGCCTATTGGCAGGCCACGCTCAGATTGCTGATGACGACCATCGCAATCTGGTTCGTTGTTTCGTTCGGCGCCGGCATCCTGTTCCGCGATGCCCTCGACGTCGTCCATTTGGGTGGCTATCCGCTCGGCTTCTGGTTCGCCCAGCAGGGTTCCATCTTCATCTTCGTCGGCCTGATCTTCTGGTATGCCAAGCGCATGGACAAGATCGACCGCGAACATGACGTTCACGAAGAATAAGGGGATACCGACATGGATCTGAAAACATTGACCTTCGTCGTAGTGGGCCTGTCGTTCGCCCTCTACATCGGCATCGCCATCTGGGCGCGTGCCGGCACCACCAAGGAATTCTACGTCGCCGGCGGCGGCGTCCACCCGATCGTCAACGGCATGGCGACCGGCGCCGACTGGATGTCCGCCGCCTCGTTCATCTCCATGGCCGGCCTGATCGCCTTCCTGGGTTACGGCGGTTCCGTCTACCTGATGGGCTGGACCGGCGGCTACGTGCTCCTGGCCGTGCTGCTCGCCCCGTACCTGCGCAAGTTCGGCAAGTTCACCGTGCCGCAGTTCATCGGCGACCGCTACTACTCGCAGACGGCGCGCATCGTGGCGGTGATCTGCCTGATCTTCATCTCCTTCACCTATGTCGCCGGCCAGATGCGCGGCGTCGGCATCGTGTTCTCGCGCTTCCTGGAAGTGGACATCACGACCGGCCTGATGATCGGCATGGGCCTGGTGTTCTTCTACGCCGTGCTCGGTGGCATGAAGGGCGTCACCTACACCCAGGTGGCCCAGTACATCGTGCTGATCTTCGCCTATACCATCCCGGCCGTGTTCATCTCCCTGCAGATCGCCGGCACCCCGATCCCGCAACTGGGTCTGGGCGGCCACATGGGCGACATGTACTTCCTCGACAAGCTGAACAAGACCGTGACCGATCTGGGCTTCGCCGCCTATACCTCGGGCAACAAGAGCATGATCGACGTGTTCTGCATCACCCTGGCCCTGATGGCCGGCACCGCCGGACTGCCCCACGTCATCGTGCGTTTCTTCACCGTGCCCAAGGTGCATGATGCCCGCCTCTCCGCCGGCTGGGCCCTGGTCTTCATCGCCATCCTGTACACCACTGCTCCGGCGGTCGGCGCCATGGCCCGCTACAACCTGCACACCACGGTGAACACCGCGGTGGCCACCGGCGGCGACATGTTCGCCCCCGAGGCCAGCATCGTCGGCGAGTCCCGTCCGGCCTGGATGAAGCGCTGGGAGAAGACCGGCCTGATCCGCTGGGAAGACAAGAACGGCGATGGCCGCATCCAGTATTACAACGAAAAGAGCAAGGACGAGGCCTTCCTGGCCAAGGCCGCGGCGGCCGGCTGGAAGGGCAACGAGCTCGGCTCGGACAAGAAGGGCAAGTTCGAAGGCAAGGTCGACAACGACATCATGGTGCTGGCCAATCCGGAAATCGCCGGCCTGCCCAACTGGGTGATCGCCCTGATCGCCGCCGGCGGTATCGCCGCCGCGCTGTCCACCGCCGCCGGCCTGCTGCTGGTGATTTCCTCCGCCATCTCGCACGACCTGATGAAGGGGGTGTTCGCCAAGGACATCTCCGAGAAGGGCGAGCTGATGGCCGGCCGCGTCGCCGCGGCCGTCGCGGTGCTGATCGCCGGCTACCTGGGCTACAACCCGCCAGGCTTCGTCGCCCAGGTGGTGGCGTTCGCCTTCGGTCTCGCCTGTGCCTCGTTGTTCCCGACCATCGTCCTGGGCATCTTCAGCAAGTCGATGAACCGGGGCGGCGCCATCGCCGGCATGCTGACCGGCCTGGTCTTCACCCTGGTCTACATCGTCTACTTCAAGCGCGATGTCCTGCTCGGCATGGAAAAGGTGCCCGACAGCGCCTGGTTCATGGGCATCTCGCCGGAAGGCATCGGCGTGGTCGGCATGATCCTCAACTTCATCGTCGCCTACATCGTGATGAAGATGACTGCCCCGTGCCCGGATCACATCCAGCACCTGGTCGAGGACATCCGCTACCCGCGTGGCGCCGGCAGCGCCCAGGCCCACTGACCCGGTCCTCCGGAACGCAAAAGCCCCCGCTTAGGCGGGGGTTTTTTTTGCCGTTCTTCTACAATGGGCCCGTTTGGCCAAACTTGTTGGTTCTCGGGAGAGCAGGGTGAACGCTACCCACTCGGCAGGAAGAAATACCGGCGCGTTGGCGCTCGGCGCGCTCGGCGTCGTTTTCGGCGACATCGGCACCAGCCCCCTCTACACCATGAAGGAGGTGTTCGGCGGCCATCATCTTGCCCTGGATCAGGGCAACATCCTGGGCATCCTGTCGCTGATTTTCTGGTCGCTCATGCTGGTGGTTTCACTGAAGTACGTCAGCGTGATGATGCGGGCCGACAACAAGGGCGAGGGCGGCATCCTGGCCCTGCTCGCCCTCGTGCAGGGGCAAGTCCCGCTGCAGTCGCGCGGCCGCTGGTTGCTGATGTCGCTGGGCTTCCTGGGCGCTTCCCTGTTCTTCGGCGACAGCCTGATCACCCCGGCCATCTCCGTGCTCTCCGCCATCGAGGGCCTGGAAATGGGGACGCCGGTATTGCATCCCTTCATCGTGCCGCTGGCACTCGGCATCCTGGTCGGCCTGTTCGTCATCCAGCGTCATGGCACCGCTACCATCGGCATCCTGTTCGGCCCGGTCATGCTGGTCTGGTTCGGAGTGCTCGGACTGCTCGGACTGCTCGGCATCCTCCAGCATCCCCAGGTGCTCAAGGCGCTTCTGCCGTACCATGCCCTGCACTTCTTCCACAGCCACGGCACGGCCAGTTTCCTGATCCTGGGCGCGGTGGTGCTGGCGATCACCGGGGCCGAGGCCCTGTATGCCGACATGGGCCATTTTGGCCGCAAACCCATCCGGCTGGTCTGGTTCGCCTATGTCCTGCCGGCCCTGGTGCTCAACTATTTCGGCCAGGGCGCGCTGCTGCTGGTCAATCCGGGGGCGGTCCGCAACCCGTTCTACCTGCTCGCGCCCGACTGGGCCCTCTACCCCATGATCGGCTTGGCCACCATGGCCACCGTGATCGCCTCCCAGGCGGTCATCTCGGGTGCCTTCTCGGTGACGCGCCAGGTGATCCAGATGGGCTATGCACCGCGTCTGATGATCCACCATACCTCGGTGACCGAGGCCGGCCAGATCTATATCCCCTTCGTGAACTGGACCCTGATGACCGGCATCGCCCTGCTGGTATTGGGTTTCCAGAATTCGAGCAATCTGGCCGCGGCCTATGGCATCGCGGTCACCGGCACCTTCGCCATCGATACGATACTGGTGGGTCTGGTCATGCGGGTGCGCTGGGATTTGAATCTCGCGGCGACCCTGGCCGGCATGCTGGTCTTCCTCGTCATCGATCTGTCCTTCTTTGCCGCCAACGCGGTCAAGATCCCGGATGGCGGCTGGTTCCCCCTGGCGGTGGCGCTGGTGGTGTTCACCCTGCTGGTTACCTGGAAGCAGGGGCGGGAGATCGTGCTGCAACGCCTGCGGGAAACCGCGCAGCCGCTCATACCCTTCGTGACGGCGCTGCTGGCGCATCCGCCCGTGCGCGTGCCCGGGACCGCCATCTTCATGACCGCCGACGCGAATGGGGTGCCGTCTGCGCTGTTGCACAACCTCAAGCACAACAAGGTGCTGCACGAGCGCGTGGTGATCCTGAATGTGCGCTATGCCGAAGTCCCGTATATCGCCCCCGATAGCCGGCTGGAGATGACGAAACTGGCGGAGGGGGTGTACCAGGCCGTCATCCGCTATGGCTTCCTGGATGACATCAATATCCCCCTGGCCTTGTCGGAGAGCCGCAGGGGCATGCAGTTCGACCTCATGGACACCACGTTCTTCTTCAGCCGGGAAAACCTGATCCCCACCCGGGGCGAGGGCATGAGCCTGTGGCGCGAGCATCTGTTCGCCACCCTGGCGCGCAGCGCGGCCAACCCGATGAGCTATTTCCAGATCCCCGCCAACCGGGTGGTCGAGCTCGGGACCCAGATCGAGATTTGAGCATTGCCCGTCCGGATGCCGGCCAGCGCCTACATGCCGGAGAGTGGCGAGGTCGCCCGGCGATGGGCCAGGTAGGTATCGCGCAGCACGCGGAAGCTGTCGATCTTCTGCTTGTGCATGCGCGGCCGCAGGGCCAGCATCAGCTCGGCGGTGGAGAGCGCGTCGGCCAGGGCGCTGTGGCGGGCGAAGTTGCCGATGCCGAACTCTTCCATCCACTGGTCGAGGGAGCGGCGCTTGTAGGCCAGCTCGGGGTAGAGCGAAGGCGCGATGTGGGCCAGGTCGGCCCAGCCATGTTCGAACTTGAAGCCCAGGTATTTGCGGATGGTCTTGCTGATCATGGTGTTGTCGAAGGCGACGTGGAAGGCGATCAGCGGATCCTTGCCGACATAGTCCAGGAAGGTCAGCAGCGCATCGACGGGGGGCACGCCCTCGCGCTGGGCCTCGCCGGTGATGCCGTGGATCAGGATGTTGTCCTTGTCGCTGACCTTCTCCTGCTGGAGGACGATCTCCAGGCTGTCGGTCAGGTCGATGCGCCCCTTGCTGACGGCGATGGCGCCGATGGCGATCAGCCTGTCCTTGTCGACGTTGAGGCCGCTGCTCTCGACGTCGACCACCACGTAGCGCGACTCGGCGAAGGTCTGGTAGGGGTCCGCCGGCGGCCGTGCCTGCCAGGCCGCCAGACGTTCGGCCTGCTCCGGCGTGAAGACCGGCGTTGCGCGGCCGAGCAGGCGGGCCAGCCAGTTGGCTGCGGCCGCCGCTTCGCGGCTTAACGCCAGCGTTGCTGGCATTAGCCTGCGCCGAAACTTCGTTTTCATACCTGGTAGTCCAGTTCCAGCTTGGTCTGGAGCTTGCGGGCCTGGCGGAAGGCCTCCTTGAGGATGCGGCGGTCGAGGTGGTTCAGGCTGTCCGGGTCGGCCTTGTTGGTGAGCGGGATGTCCTGCTCGCACTGGTCGTGATGCAGGCGCAGGCGCAACAGCTGGATGAACAGGAAGGCCTCGATGTAGGCCTCGGCGTCCTGTTCGCGCAGGAACTTGTTCTCGGCCAGCTCCCGTATCCGGCCCGCCGTGTTGGTCTGGCGGCCGCCGTTGGCCAGGCTGAAGATGCGTGCGGCGTCGACGAAGGGCGTAATGCCGTTGAGCTTGAGGTCCAGGGTGTGGCCGTCGCCGGTGACGAAGTCGCGCACCAGGCCGAGCGGCGGCCGGTTGCGCAAGGCGTTGACCGCCAGTTGGTGCAGGAAGCGGGAGTTCTTCCTGGCCGCTTCGCGCAGCCAGTCGCGCAGTTCGCCGGCCAGGCGCCCGGTACCGTAGAGCGGCCGAAAGTCGAAGAAGATGGTGGAATGCAGCAGGTCCATCGGGGCGCCGTGGTCGATCCAGTTGGCGAAGGTGGCCTTCCACTCCTTGAGCGACAGGCACCACTTCGGGTTGGAGGCCATCACCTCGCCGTTGCAGAGCGGGAAGCCGCATTCGGCCAGGGCCAGGTTGACCCGCCTGGCGAAGGGCAGGAGGACCGCGCGCAGGGCGTTGGCATCGCCGCCTTCCTGGACGCAGAAGATGATGCCGTTGTCCTGGTCGGTGTTCAGGGTCTGCTCGAAGCGACCCTCGGAGCCGAGCGCCATCCAGCAGAACTCGATGTCCCTGACCGGGCTGTCCTGCAGTTCCAGCTCGATGATGCGGGTGGTCAGGAGGTCGTTCAGGGTCGAGATGATCTGGGTCAGCTGCTCGGCGGCGACGCCCTGGGCCATCATGTTGTGGGCCAGCTGGCGGATGTCCTTGGCCGAGCCGACCAGGGTTTCCAGCTTGTCGGCGTTGCGGATGGTGCCGCCGATCTGGCGCAGGCCCACCCGTTGCAGGGAGAACAGGTCCTTCTCCGAGATCAGGCCCTTGAGCTGGCCGTTTTCCTCCACCAGGATATGCCGGAAGCCGTGCTTGGCCATGACCAGTGCGGCCTCGTAGGCGAAGGCGTGGGGCGGCATGGTGTAGGGGTTGGCGGTCATCGCCGCGGCGAGGGGTTGCTCCAGGCTCAGTGCCGGCAGGGTGACCCGGGACAGCACATCGTGCAGGGTGAAAATGCCGACCGGCCGGCGCGCCGCGTCCACGGCGACCATGGAGCCGATGCCGTTCTTGTGCATGATCTCCAGCACTTCGCGCAGGCTGGTGTCGGGTGCGCAGGTGATCGGTTCGCGCCGGATGATCGCCGAGAGCGGGCTCGACATCGACTGCTGGTCGCTGGTCGACTTGGCGTATTGGGCCTGGATGATCTGCTTGGACTGCTCCAGCAGGTTGGCGATGCGGCGGGTGCAGAAGTCGTGGAAGGGCTCGCTGGCCTTGAGCAGCTCGCGGAAATCCACCGCCGCCAGTTCGTAGCAGAAGGTGTCGATGCCGGCCCGATAGGTGCTGGTGACGCCGCGCTTCGACAGCAGGGCGCCGAGCGGGAAGCATTCGCCCTCGTGCAATTCCAGCCAGGCGGCGTTTTCCTGCGCCCGTACCACGTCCTGCTCGCCCAGGATGACCCCCTGCTTGATGATGTAGAAGGTGTCGACCGGTTGCTCGGCCGGGGCCAGGACGATCTCGTCCCTGGCGTAGTAGCTCAGTTTCAGGCGTTCGATCATCCAGGCCAGATGGTCGCGCTCCATCTGGTCGAACGGCGCGAAGCGGGTCAGTTGATCGATGGTGGCGGCGAGCAGGGCGTAGGGCGTGGTCATGGCGGTCCGATTAAATGTTGAGGCAGGCGGACGAGCGGGGTTTTCAGGATAATCGCTTTGCCCCATGCTAAGAAGGCCGCCTTACAGCATCCTTACTCCGATTTATTGAGCACCTCCTATGCGCATCCTGATCGTGGAAGACGACGAAGTCCTGGCCGACAGCCTGATCCGGGCCATGGCGGCGGTCGGCTACGCCACCGACCACGCGGCCGACGGCGAACTGGCCCTGGCCATGCTGCTGGACGGCTGCTACGACCTGGCGATCCTCGATCTCAACCTGCCGCGCATGGACGGCCTGACCATCCTGAAGCAGGTACGCGCCGCGAAAAGGAGCCTGCCGGTAATCCTGTTGACGGCGCGCGATTCGGTCCACGACCGGGTGCTCGGACTCGATCTCGGCGCCGACGACTACCTGACCAAGCCGTTTTCCCTGGCCGAACTGGAGGCCAGGGTGCGTGCCCTGCTGCGCCGGGGCCAGGGCGGCGGTGCCGCCACCCTGACCTGCGGCAGCCTGGAGTTCGACAGCGTCGGCCGCCGGGTCACCCTGGCCGGCGAGGCGGTGGAACTGTCGGCCAGGGAACTGGCCGTGCTGGAGACCCTGCTGTTCCGCCAGGGCAAGGTGGTCAGCAAGGAGCAACTGATCGAGAGCCTGTGCGCCTGGGGCGACGAGGTGACCACCAATGCCATCGAGGTCTACATGCACCGCCTGCGCAAGAAGCTGGAGCCGGGCGGGGTCGACATCCGGACCGTGCGCGGGCTCGGCTACCTGCTGGACAAGGCATGAGGATGGAGGCTTCCGGTCACAACTCCCCGCACCCCAATCCTCTCCCGCGTGCGGGAGAGGAGGCGAACGAGTCGCTGACGCGAGGTCCAAACCGAATTGACGAAGAGGAGGACATCCTTTCCCTGCGCCATCATCTGGTGAACTGGCTGTTCACGCCGCTTTACCTGTTGCTGCTGTTTTCCACCGTGACCGGCTACATTGCCGCACTGAAGCTGTCCAACCAGCCCTACGACCTGGTGCTGACCGAACGGGCGCGCCTGATTGCGAGCCGGTTCGACCTGATACCCGAGGACATCACGCCGGGCCACACCGACCTGCTGCCGGACGCAGTCGGGCACCTGACCTTCACCCTGTTCGACGCCAACGCCACCCCGCTGCTGGGCAACGCCACCCTGCCGCGGCCGCGCCCGCTCGACCTGGCTGCCGAGGGCCCCAGGCTGCGCAGCACCTCCGTCGGCGGCGAGAAGGTGCGCCTGCTCACCCTGCGTTTCCACACCACCCGGCGCACGCCCGGGAGCGCATATGTCCTGGTCATGGCGGAGCCGGTCAAGGACCGGCTGTTCCTTGGCCGCAGCATCCTGGGCAACATCGTGATCCCCCAATTCATCTTCATCCTGATCGCCGGTTTCGCGGTCTGGATCGGCCTCAAGCGCGGCTTCGAACCGTTGGAAAAGCTGCGCCGGGCGGTCTCGCAGCGGCGCGGCGACGACCTCAGCCCGTTGGACGAGGCGATGGCGCCGGGCGAGGTGCGGCCGCTGATCCACGAGGTCAACGCCCTGATCGAACGGCTCAAGGCCATGATGGAGCAGCAGAAACGCTTCGTCGCCAATGCCGCCCACCAGTTGCGCACTCCCTTCGCCGGCCTGCGCGCCCAGGCCGAACTGGCCCGGCGCGAAGAGGTGCCGCCGGCGGTACGCACGGCCCTGGAAGGTATTTGCGAGGGCGCCGGACGCTGCAGCCGCCTGGTCACCCAGCTGCTCACCCTGGCCCGCAACGAGCCGGAGGCGCGCCACGAGGAGGCCATGATCGACCTGGACCTGAACCGCATCGCCCAGGAGACCGCGATGGACTGGGCTCCCGAGGCGGTGCGCAAGGACATCGACCTCGGCTTCGAGGGGGCCGGCATGGAGTTGCCGCTGCACGGCTACGAGGGCGCCTTGCGCGATCTGATCGGCAACCTGCTCGACAACGCCATCCGCTATACCCCGCGGGGCGGCCGGGTCACCCTGCGCACCGGCCCGGGGCCGTGGCTGCGGGTGGAAGACGACGGCCCCGGCATCCTGCCCGAGGAACGCGAGAAGGTGTTCGATCGCTTTTACCGGGTGGCCGGCTCCGGCCAGCCGGGCAGCGGTCTCGGCCTGGCCATCGTGCACGAGGTGGCCCAGCGCCATCGCGCCCGCATCGTCGTCGAAAGCGGCGAAGGCGGCCGGGGCACGGCCTTCCTGGTGAATTTCGGCCGCTAGGGCCTACAACCCGAATTTCTTGATCTTGTACCAGAGCGAGCGCTCGCTGATCTCCAGCAGTCGCGCTGCCGCGGACTTGTTGTCCGCGCTCCGGGCCAGGGCCTCCCGGATCAACCGCTGCTCCAGGCCGTCGACCAGGGGCTGCATGGCCAGGTTGTCCGGCAGGGCGTCGTCGCCGTTGCCGGCTGCGGGCGTTGCTGCCGTCTGGCCGCTTGCTTCCAGGGGTAGCTGGCCGGGCAGCACGGCGGGGCCTTTGCTCAGCACCGCGGCGCGCTCCATCATGTTCTCCAGCTCGCGTATGTTGCCCGGCCAGGCGTAGGCGCTGAGCTTGTCCAGCGCTTCCTGAACCAGGCGGGGCGGCTGCTTGCCCAGTTCCCGGCTGTACTTGTCGAGAAAGTGCCCGGCCAGGAGCGGGATGTCCTCGCGCCGCTGCCGGAGCGGCGGGACGTCGATCCGCACGACGTTGAGGCGGTAGTACAGGTCCTGGCGCAGGCGGCCCTCGGCCATGGCCTGCTGGGGGTCGCGGTTGCTGGCGGCGACCACCCGGAGGTCGACCGCCACCGGCTTGTGGCTGCCCAGGCGCTCGATGACGTTTTCCTGCAGCACGCGCAGCAGCTTGCTCTGCAGCGCCATGGGCATTTCGGTCACCTCGTCGAGGAACAGGGTGCCGCCACTGGCGACCTCGAAGCGGCCCATGCGGTCGCGCTCGGCGCCGGTGAAGGCGCCCTTCTGGTGGCCGAACATCTCGCTTTCGAGCAGCTCGGCCGGAATGGCGGCGCAGTTGACCGGCACGAACAGGCCGCTGCGGCCGGATTCCTGGTGCAGCGCCCGGGCCACCAGTTCCTTGCCGGTGCCGGTCTCGCCGATCACCAGGATGTTCGAGCGGGCCGGCGCGACCTGGCGGATGAGCCGGTACAGCTCGGCCATGGCCGGGGACTGGCCGACGAACTCGCCCCAGCCCCGCCCCACCTCGTCGCGCAGGAAGCTGTTTTCCCGCTGCACCTGGCCCATGCTGAGCGCGCGCGCCACGGCCAGTTCGACGGTGGTCATCTCGAACGGGCGCAATATGTAGTCCACGGCGCCCAGTTTCATCGCCTCGACCGCGCTCTCCACGGTGCCGTAGGCGGTGAGCACCACCACCGGCACCTCGGCGCCGCGTTCGCGCAGGGCGCGCAACAGGCCCAGGCCGTCCAGGCGCGGCATGCGCAGGTCGGTCAGGATCAGGTCGATGGCGCCCTCGCCGAAGCGGGCCAAGGCCTCCTCGCCGTCGCCCGCCTGCACCACCTCGTGGCCCAGTGCGGTAAGCGCCAGTTCCAGCAGGCGGCGCATCTTCTCCTCGTCGTCGACCACCAGGATGCGGTTGCTCAAGTTTCATCTCCTTGTTTTTCCAGGCCGAACTGGAGGCTGAAGCAGGCGCCGCCCCAGCGGCTCCGGGTCACCGCGATGCGGCCGCCGTGGGCCTGGACGATCTGGTCGACGATGGTGAGGCCGAGGCCGATGCCGCCCTCGCGCCGGGTGAAGAAGGGGTCGAACACCCGTTCCAGGTCGGCCTCGGCGATGCCGGGGCCGTCGTCTTCCACCCGTACTTCCAGGCCGTTCGCCGAGTCGCGGCTGGATACGGCCAGGCGGCCGCCTTCGGGGACATGCTGCTGGGCGTTGATGAGCAGGTTGAGGAAGACCTGGATCATCTGCTCGCGGTCGCAGGCCAGGATGGAATGCCGGGCATCGAGATGGCTTTCCAGCTCGATGCCCTTCTTGCTCAGCCGGCTCGAGATCAGGGCCGAGACATGGCCGATGATGTCGTGCAGGTCGTGAGGCAGGAACTGGGGCGGCCGGGGCGAGGCGCATTCCAGCAGGGTGGTGACCAGGCGGTTCAGACGTTCGGTCTCGCTGACGATGAACTCGGTGAGTTCCCGGTCCTGGGCCGGCAGGCCCGGCCGGCGGGCGAGCATCTCCGCGGAGGACTTGAGTATGCCCAGCGGGGTGCGCACCTCGTGCGCCATGATGGCGGCCATCTCGCCCACCACGGCCAGCTTGCCGGCCCGCACCAGGTGCTCGCGGGAACGCTCCAGGGCCTCGATCATCTCCCCGAAGGCATGGCACAACTCGCCGACCTCGGTGATGCCGGTGGCAATCTGCGGCGCCGCCGGCCGGCGCATCTGCCACATCTGGCGGGCGAACTCGGTCAACTGGCCGATCGGTTGCGCCAGCCGTGCCGACAGGCGCAGGGACAGCCAGCCGGCCACCAGCAGGGTGAACAGGAGCGAGCCCAGGATGACCCAGGCCAGTTGCCAGACCGGCGCGAAGGCGACGCTGGTCGGCTCCACCATGAGCAGGCGCCAGCCGAAACCGGGGAAGTGCTGATAGCCGGATGATCTGGCCGAGCCGAGCAGCAGGTCGTCGGCCCCCGGGACGGCGCCGCTGCGGGTGCCGATGCCGGACGGCAGCGCCGCGCGGTACCAGTCGGCCGGCCGGCCGGACGTGTCTGCCAGCGGACCGGCCGCGGCGATGATCTGGTCGCGCGCATCCAGCAGCAGGGCGGTGCGCTCGCTGCCTTGCACGGCGTCCTCGAGCAGGCGGCGCACCTCGTTCCAGTTCAGGACCGCATACAGGCGGCCCAGGTCGCCGCCGGTGAAACTGTCGGGAATATCGACCCTCAGGGTGATCTGGCTGGGCTGGCCGCCGGCCTTGGCGACGAAGTGTTCGAGCACGACCGGTATGCTGCCGCTCTTTGATTCCCGCAACAGGACGTCACCGGGCGGGCGCATCCGCCCGATCAGGGTGGCGTCGCTGGCCGCGACCACATGGCCCTGGATGTCGGTGCAATAGATGGCGTCGTAGATCCGGCCATGGCCGGTCTTGAGGTCGGCCAGCATGCGCGCCATGCGTTTGTCGATGTCGCCCGCGCGGATGTCCTGGAGCAGTTCCAGGCGCTGCCATTCCCGTATGTCAGCCAGGCGTTCGAAGGAATAGGCGTCGATGCGGTCGAGCAGGGCGCTGGCGGTGTGTTGCAGGTTCTGGCCGATTTCGGCCTGGAGCGACAGACGGAATTCGTAAAAGGAGAGCGCGCCTCCGAGCAGGACCGAGATGGCGACCAGGGTGAGGAAGCCACGCAGGATGGCGCTGCGGATGGTCAAACAGCGCTCCCATCGGCGTTCTCGGCCGGGTTCGCCCGGATCAGGCTGCTAAGATACACTCCGTTCCTTCCTTGCCCTGCCATGCCGCCCGCGCGGCCTCGGAGTAGCCCGGACCGAACCCATTCGGGAGAGCCAGCATGTCATCCATTCCATTTATTGCCCGCCCGGCGTGGTTCGCCTGCCTGCTCACGGCCGGCCTGTTGGCGACCGGCACCGTCGCGGCCGCGCCGCCCTATCAACTGGGTCAGGGCTATCCGCTGCCCTGGTTCGGACTCACCGCGGGCGGCTATGCCAGCATACATGTCTCGGCCCTGGATGGCGAGCCGACCACCCTGAACGTCAAGGAATTGAGCCTGTTCCTGCACGGCGACCCGCTGCCGACCTGGCATTTCTTCACCGAACTGGAAGTGGGCGACGTGCTGACCGCAAGCAAGGACCGGACGGCTGTCTTCGACGGTGATTTCGACGTCGAGCGCCTCTACCTGGACCACAACCTGTCGGCCCATGACGCCGTGCGGATGGGCAAGTTCCTCACCCCGATCGGGCGCTGGAACCAGATCCATGCCGACCCCCTGGTCTGGAGCGTGACCCGGCCGCTGACCACCAGCGCCGGTTTTGCCCGTCACGCCTCCGGGCTGGAACTCTACGGTTCGCGCTCGCTGGGGTCCGGGGAGGTGGATTACCAGGTCTATGCCGACGCGACCACGGCCCTGGACCCCACCGAGGCGCTGGAACAGACCTTCGCCGATGCCGACCTGCCGGTCAACCCGGCCAGTTCCTTCAAGCACGGCATGGGCCTGTACCTGCGTTACCGCAATATCGACGATTCCCTCCAACTCGGCCTGTCCGCCGCTCGCTTCAGCCTCAAGGAACAGCCGCCGGCCAAGCAGCTAGTTGGCCTGGACCTGTTCTACACCCGCTGGGGCTGGGAACTGTCGGGCGAGGCGATCTACCGGCGCGACGAGAGCGGCGCCGGCAGGAGCGACCGGGGTGGTTATGTCCAGTTGGTGGCGCCGGTCGCCGACCGGCTCTACGCCATCGTCAGCCACGAACGCTATCGTTCCGCGCTGCTGCCGGATACCCAGGAATGGACCGGCATCGGGCTGACCTACCGGCCCAGCCCGCCGTTGTCGTTCAAGCTGGAATACCGTGACGGCCGCGGCGATGCGCGGCTGGTCCCGGACGGCGTGCTGTTCTCGCTTGCGGTCCTGCTGTGAAGACTGCCGGCATGGCGCGCCTGCGGGTCCTTGTCCTGCTCATCGGCCTGGCCGCAGGCCGGGTGTTTGCCGCCGAGGCGGCCATCGCCGTGATCGCCGGCCCGCAGGCGCCCACCATCAACTACGATCGCCAGACGCTCAAGGACATCTTCCTCAAGCGTATCGTCGTCGACGCCAGCGGCGTCGCCCTGGCCCCGCTCAACCTGCCGCCCGCCGACCCGCTGCGCCAGGCCTTCTCGCTGGCCTTGTGGGGACAGCCGCCGGAGGCCAAGCAGCATTACTGGAACGAGCGCTATTTCAGCGGGGTGACGCCGCCCTACGTGGTGCGCTCGCAGGAGGCCATGCTGCGCTTCGTCGCCGACACCCCGGGCGCCGTGGGTTACGTGTCCGACTGCCTGGCCGATGCCAGGGTGACGGTGGTGGCCCGCCTGCCGGCGCCGGCCGAATGGGCAGCCCGCCTGAGCGGAGTTTGCCCGGAGTAAGTGCCCGATTGTCCGCAACGGTTGTCTACGTTTTTTGCGCACTGCAAATTCCGTACACTCCATGTGGTTACCCGTTTTATGAATTAATACATACATAACAACAGCTTGAGTTGTTGGCATGGTAATCGCTATTGGCTGCTGGTCACTGACCGGAGTGGATAGAGCATGAACCAGACAACGGCTTCACCCTGCATAGAAAACGGCATCGACCCCCTCCTGGCGGAACTGAGGGAAGCGGTAGAACTGTTCCACGCGGCCCCGGGCGGCACCGACCGCCAACGCCTGCTTGCCTTCGTCAGGGAGGTGTTCCGCCATGCCCATGGCGCCGAGGTGGCCGCCGTGCATCCCAATCTGCTCGGCTTCAGTTCCGGTGCCGCCTTGCGGGCGGTGCTGGGCTATCGCAGCGGCAACGCCGAGCCGCTGTTTTCCGAACAGTACCTGGAAGGGCCGGCCGATCGTTTGATCGCGGCACGCTTCGGCCAGCCGGTCCGGCGCGACGAACTGGTCGAGGTGGGCAACTTTGCCCTGGCCGACCCGGGCCAGGCGCGCTGGGTGATCGCCGCCACCACGACCTACCTGGCCGCGGCCGGCTATCGCTGGGTGATGTTCACCGCCACCCGGCCGCTGGCCAATGCCTTCCGCCGGCTGGGCCTGCGGCCGCTGCCGCTGGCACCCGCCGACCCGGCCAGGCTGCCGGACGGCGGCGCAAGCTGGGGCCGATACTACGACGGCGGCCCGGCGGTCTACGCCGGCGATATCCTGGCCGGCTACCAGAAGCTTCATGGTGCCGCCGGCCATCGCCACGGCCATCTGAAGTCGCTCCTGGAAACGGCCTGGGAACTGGGCGCGCAGAACCTGCTGCGCGGGTCCGCGCTGAACTGGCAGGTGGCCCGGTGAGCGCCCTGCTGGAGCGCATCGGCCTGCACGGCAGGCAGCGGCCGGACGCGGCCGCACTCGCCGACGGCCGGGTGACCCTGAGCTACCGGGAGCTGGTGACCGAGATCGGCAATCTGGCCGACCTGATCGAGGCCGGCCGGGTCGGGCTTCTGCTGGACAACGGCGTGCCCTGGGCCTGCCTGGACCTGGCCTTGCGCCAGCGGGAGGCGGTCTGCGTACCGATGCCCGGCTTCTTCAGCACCAGCCAGTTGAGCCACCTGGTCCGGGATGCCGGCCTCGACCTCATCGTGACCGACCTGCCCGACCGGGTGGCCGAACTGCTCGGAAGCCCGGCGGCCGACAGCATCGAGATCGCCGGCCGGACGGTCTGGCTGTTCCGCCCGGCCGCCAGCGCCCGGGCCGGCATGGGCGGGACCGGGATACTGCCGACGGGCACCAGCAAGATCACCTATACCTCCGGCACCACCGGCCAGCCCAGGGGCGTTTGCCTGTCCGGGGCAGTCATCGAGTCGGTGGCCGCCGAACTGGCCGACGCGGTCGGCGCCGGGCCGGACGACCGGGCGTTGTCGCTGCTGCCGCTGTCCACCCTGCTGGAGAACATCGGCGGCCTCTATGCCCCGCTCTGGGTCGGCGCCTGCGCCCAGATGCCCGGCCTGGCTGAATGCGGCATGGCGGGTTCGTCGGGCCTCGACCCGATGCGCCTGTACCGGGCCTTGCTGCGCTTTGCCCCCAGCACCGTCATCCTGGTGCCGCAATTACTCAAGGTGCTGGTGGAGGGGGTGGTGGCCGGTCAGCCCGTGCCGGCCAGCCTGCGTTTCGTCGCGGTCGGCGGCGCCCCCGTGGCCCCTGACCTGCTGGCGCGTGCGCGCAGCCTGGGCATTCCGGCCTATCAGGGCTACGGCCTGTCCGAGGCGGCCTCGGTGGTGTGCCTGAACCGGCCCGGCGCCGAACGCGCCGGCAGCGTGGGCAAGCCGCTGGCCAATGTCCGGGTCAGCGTCAGCGCCGACGGCGAGGTGATGGTGGGCGGCCGGCTGTTCCTCGGCTACCTGGGCGGCGCCGCGGTGAACGACGAGGTCTGGGCCACGGGCGATCTGGGTTACCTGGATGCCGACGGTTGCCTGTACCTGACCGGTCGCAAGAAGACGGCCTATGCCACGGCGTTCGGCCGCAACGTCGCCCCGGAATGGGTGGAGAGCGAATTGACCGGCCATCCGCTGATCGCCCAGGCCGCAGTATTCGGCGAGGGCCGGCCATTCAATGTCGCCGTGCTGGTGCCGCGCAGCGCGGTGTCCGCCGAGGTCATGGCGGCGGCGGTGCGCTCGGTCAACGAGCGCCTGCCGGACTACGCCAGGACGCCCCGCTGGGTCGTCGCCGAGGCGCCCTTCAGCAGCAGCAACGGCCTCGCCAGCGCCAGCGGCGCCCTGAATCGCGCCGCCGTGGCGGCACATTACCAACAACACATCGAGCGACTGTATGGATAAGAAGGCCTTCCTGACCCCTTTTGAACAACTGGTAGGCCGCACGGCCGAGGCCCGGGCCGGCCTGGTCGGCATCCCGCTGGTGCAGCGGGCCCTCTCCGGCGAGGTGACGCGCGAGGAGTATCTGGCCTTCCTGGCCCAGGCCTACCATCACGTGAAACATACCGTGCCCCTGCTGATGGCCTGCGGCGCTCGCCTGCCGGAACGGCTGGACTGGCTGCGCGAGGCCGTGGCCCGCTACATCGAGGAAGAGATCGGTCACGAACTGTGGATCCTCGACGATATCGCCGCCGCCGGCGGAGATCCGGAGGCGGTGCGCCGCGCCGGTCCCGCACCGGCCACCGAGCTGATGGTGGCCTACGCCTACGACCAGATCCAGCGCAACAACCCGGCCGGCTTCTTCGGCATGGTCTACGTGCTGGAAGGTACCAGCGTCAACCTGGCCCATCGCGCGGCTGCGGCCATCCAGCAGCGCCTGGGGCTGCCGGAAACCGCCTTCCGCTACCTGACCTCGCACGGCAGCGTGGACCAGGAGCACATCCGCTTCCTGGAAGACCTGATCGACCGGCTCGACGATGCCGACGACCAGGCCGCCGTCACGCACGCGGCCGGGATGTTCTTCCGCCTCTACGGCGACGTATTCCGTTCCATCGCCCACTGATATCCCATTCGAGGAGATAGCTCATGAACCCCATGAAAACCCTGCTGGCCGCCCTGGTCCTGACCGGCGCCTTCGCCTTGCCGGCACTGGCTGCCGATGCCCCCCTGGACCAGGCCATATTGCAGATCCAGCACGACTGGGCGCACATCAACTATGAAGTGCCGGAGAAGCAGCGCGCCGACGCCTTCGAAGGCCTGGAGAAGCGGGCCGAGGCGGTGGCCAGGCAGTATCCGGAGCGGGCCGAGCCGCTGATCTGGGAAGGCATCGTCTACAGTTCCCATGCCGGCGCCAAGGGCGGCCTGGGCGCGCTGGGCCTGGCCAAGCAGGCGCGCAACCTGCTGCAGGCGGCCGAAAAGATCGACCCCAACGCCATGCAGGGCTCGATCTACACTTCGTTGGGCACGCTGTATTACAAGGTGCCCGGCTGGCCGATTGGCTTCGGCGACGACGACAAGGCGCAGGCCTATCTGAAGAAGGCCTTGCAGACCAATCCCACCGGCATCGACGCCAACTACTTCTGGGCCGATTTCCAGTATGGCCAGCACCACTACAAGGACGCCGCGCAGGCGCTGGAGAAGGCCATGAACGCGCCGGCCAGGCCGGAGCGCCCGCTGGCCGACAAGGGCCGGCACCAGGAGATCAACGCCCTGATGGCCAAGATACGCAGCCAGGCCGGCGACGTGGCGGTCCTCCAGCCGGGCGCGAGGTAAGCCATGCAACTCAAGGATCAGCGCATCGTCATCACCGGCGGCACCGGCGGCATCGGCCGCGTGCTTACCGAGGAACTGGCCGCACGGGGCGCGCGCCTATGCCATCTGGCGCGCAACCATGACCATGCCGAAAGCCCGAAGGACATCCGGGTAAAGCGCACCGAGAACAGCCTCGTCCTGTATTGCGACATCGGCCGCGCGGAACAGCGCGAGGAAGCGCTGAATGCCGTCGAACGGGCCTGGGGCGGCGTCGACATCCTGATCAACCTGGCCGGCGTGCTGGATTTCCGGCCCTTTCAGGACGAGGACCCGGTCATGCTGCAGCGCATCCTGCAGATCAACGTCGAGGCGCCGATGCAACTGGCGCGCGCCGTGCTGCCGGGCATGCTGGAGCGGGGTCGTGGCCGCATCGTCAACGTCGGCTCGATGTTCGGCAGCATCGGCTTTCCCTATTTTGCCGCCTACTCCGCCAGCAAGTTCGCCTTGCGCGGCTACTCCCAGGCCTTGCGCCGGGAACTGGCCGGGACCGGGGTGGGGGTCAGCTATGTCTCGCCGCGGGCGGTCAATACCCCGCTGAACCCGCCCGTGGTGCACGAGATGGCGGCCCGCGGCATGATGCGCATGGACCAGCCCGGGCCGGTGGCACAGGGCATCGTGCGTGCCATCGAAAAGGATCTCGGCGAGTTGTACCTGGGCTTTCCGGAAAGCCTGTTTGCCCGCATCAACGGCATCTTCCCCGGACTGGTCGACCGCGCCTTGATCAAGCAGCTTCCCGCCCTGATGCACTACGCCCTCGGCCAGAAAGGCGCCTGACGTCCCTGGGCAGCAAATGAAAAGCCCCCGCGAGTTGCCTCGCGGGGGCTTTTTTTCAGCTGGCTAAGAGTGGCTTAGAAGTCCATGCCGCCCATACCGCCCATGCCGCCCATGCCGCCGCCCATGTCCGGGGCGCCGCCCTTCTTGTCCTCGGGCATGTCGGTGACCATGCAGTCGGTGGTGAGCATCAGGCCGGCCACGGAGGCGGCGTTCTGGAGCGCGGTGCGGGTGACCTTGGTCGGGTCCAGCACGCCCATCTCCATCATGTCGCCGTATTCGCCGTTGCTGGCGTTGTAGCCCATGTTGCCCTTGCCGCCGAGCACCTTGTTGACCACCACGGACGGCTCTTCGCCGCAGTTGTAGACGATCTGGCGCAGGGGCTCTTCGATCGCGCGCAGGACGATCTTGATGCCGGCATCCTGCTCGGGGTTGGCGCCCTTGAGCTTGACGATCTTGGAGCGGGCGCGCAGCAGGGCGACGCCGCCGCCGGGGACGATGCCTTCTTCAACGGCCGCACGGGTGGCGTGCAGGGCGTCCTCGACGCGGGCCTTCTTTTCCTTCATCTCGACTTCGGTAGCCGCGCCGACCTTGATCACGGCGACGCCGCCGGCCAGCTTGGCCTTGCGTTCCTGCAGCTTTTCCTTGTCGTAGTCGGAGGTGACGGTCTCGACCTGCTTGTTGATCTGGCCGATGCGGTCCTTGATCGCGTCGGCCGAGCCGGCGCCGTCGATGATGATGGTGTTGTCCTTGCCGACTTCGATCCGCTTGGCGCGGCCGAGGTCCTGCAGGGTGGCCTTTTCCAGCGACAGGCCGACTTCCTCGGCGATCACGGTGCCGCCGGTCAGGATGGCCATGTCTTCCAGCATCGCCTTGCGACGATCGCCGAAGCCGGGGGCCTTGACCGCGGCGACCTTGAGGATGCCGCGGATGGTGTTGACCACCAGGGTGGCCAGGGCCTCGCCTTCGAGGTCCTCGGCGATGATCAGCAGGGGCTTGCCGGCCTTGGCGACCTGTTCCAGCACCGGCAGCAGGTCACGGATGTTGGAGATCTTCTTGTCGTGCAGCAGGACGAACGGCTCTTCCAGCACGGCCATCTGCTTCTCGGCGTTGTTGATGAAATAGGGGCTGAGGTAGCCGCGGTCGAACTGCATGCCTTCGACGACATCCAGTTCGTTTTCCAGGCCGGAGCCGTCTTCCACGGTGATGACGCCTTCCTTGCCGACCTTGTCCATGGCGCTGGCGATGATGTCGCCGATGCTGGAGTCGGAGTTGGCGGAGATGGAGCCGACCTGGGCGATTTCCTTGCTGGTGGTGCAGGGCTTGGAGATGGCCTTCAGTTCTTCGGTCAGGGCGATCACGGCCTTGTCGATGCCGCGCTTCAGGTCCATCGGGTTCATGCCGGCGGCGACGAACTTCATGCCTTCGGCCAGGATGGATTGTGCCAGCACGGTGGCGGTGGTGGTGCCGTCACCGGCGACGTCGGAGGTCTTGGAGGCGACTTCCTTGACCATCTGGGCGCCCATGTTCTCGAACTTGTCCTTCAGTTCGATTTCCTTGGCGACGGAAACGCCGTCCTTGGTCACGGTGGGGGCGCCGAAGGCGCGGTCGAGCACCACGTTGCGGCCCTTGGGGCCGAGGGTGACCTTGACCGCGTTGGCCAGAACATTGACACCGGCCACCATGCGGTGACGGGCGGAATCGCCGAAACGTACGTCTTTAGCTGCCATGGTTCGTTACTCCTAAATCTTGTGTCGTCATCCCCGCGAAGGCGGGAATCTAGTGTTTTTCGGGCGGGATCCCCGTCTGGGCGGGGATGGCGCGGTTAAGCGCCACTTTTAGTTCCGGCTCAGATTCGCTTTCGGCGAATACGACCCTTCACTGAAAGAATTCTTCGTCCAGCGAAGAATTACTTTTCCACCACGCCCATGACGTCTTCTTCGCGCATGACGAGGAGTTCCTCGCCGTCGACCTTGACCGACTGGCCGGAGTACTTGCCGAACAGGACGCGGTCGCCGACCTTCAGGTCCATGGCGATCAGCTTGCCGCTGTCGTCGCGCTTGCCGGGGCCGACGGCGATCACTTCGCCCTGGTCGGGCTTCTCGGTGGCGGTGTCGGGGATAACGATCCCGGAAGCCGTCTTGCGCTCTTCTTCCATGCGCTTGACGATGACGCGGTCATGCAAAGGGCGGATCTTCATAGATTCCTCCTAAAACTGTATCTGGTTTCTGAAAGCTCTTAAGGATGGGCTGTTAGCACTCTCATCCGTCGAGTGCCAGATGATATGGACGCCATCGGGGTATTTCAAGGGGGTGGCCGGGTATTTTGTCGTTATCTGACCGGGCAGCGGCAGGAATCGAGCCGGCCAGAAGGCCTGCGCGGCCGGAGACTCAGGCGCGGATCGCTGTGTGGCCGGCCTGCCGCGTCAGCAGTTCGGTCACCACGGAGGCGGGTTGGGCCCGGTGATAAAGAAAGCCCTGGATGACGTGGCAACCGTTTCTGATCAGGAAGTCGGCTTGCTCCTGACGTTCGACTCCTTCGCCGATCACCTCCAGGTCGAGGCCCTTGGCCAGGGCAATGATAGCCTGGACCACAGGCACCCGCCGGCTGCCGTCCCGTATCTCGTTGACGAAGGCCTTGTCGATCTTCAGCGTGTGCAGGGGCAGCAACTGTATGTAGGCGAGCGAGGAATAGCCGGTGCCGAAGTCGTCGATGGCCAGCCGCACTCCGGCGCCGGCCAGGCGGTCGAGCTTGAGCATGACGCCGTCCAGGTTACGGATGGCGATGCCTTCGGTGATCTCCAGTTTCAGCCATTCCGGTTCCAGGCGATGCCGCTCGATGGCGGCCAGGATGCGCTCGACGAAGTCTTCCTGATCGAGGAAATGCGGCGATATGTTCACCGACATGACGATCGGTTCCAGGCCCAGGTCGAGCCAGGAGCGCATGTTGCCGCAGGCAGTTTCCAGCATCCAGTCGGACAGCGGGCAGATCAGGCCGATTTCCTCGACCAGCGGGAAGATGTCGCCGGCCCCGCGCAGGCCATCCCGGGGATGCTGCCAGCGCATCAGGGCCTCCACCCCGACGATGTTCCCGCTGCGGGTATCGACCTGGGGCTGGTAGTACATGGTCAATTCGCCTTCGCGTACGGCCCGGCGCAGTTCGCCTTGCATGGAATGCTTGGCCGATGCGACATCGGGCATGTTGTCGTCGAAGCAGGCATAGCCGTTCTTGCCGCCCTGCTTGACATGATGCAGGGCAAGGTCGGCATGGCGCATCAGCGTCTTGGCGCAATCGCCATCGGCCGGGCAGAGGGCGATGCCGATGCTGGCGGTCAGGTAGATTTCATGGCCGCCAACCTGGCATGGGGCTTCCAGTACGGTCAGGATGCGCTGGGCGAGCGCCTTGGCCGTGTCCTGGTCGGCGACATGCGGCAACAGCAGGGCGAACTCGTCGGCCTCCGTGCGGGCCAGGGTGTCGCTGCCTTCCAGGCAGCCCTCGATGCGTTGCGCGGCGATGCGCAGCAGACCGTCGCCGACCGGATGGCCGAGGCTGTCGTTCACCCACCTGAAGCGATCCAGGTCGACCAGCATCACCGCCAGCGGGGAGTCGTGACGGCGCGCCTGGATCAGGGCGAATTCCAGGCGGTCCCGGTACAGATCTCGGTTGGGCAGTTCGGTGACCCGGTCGTGCAGGGCGTGGAAGGCGACCATCGCCTCGGCCTGGCGGCGGGCGCTGATGTCGCGGGCGATGCCGTAGGTGCCGAGAAACCCGCGTTGTCCGGACGGGTCGTCGTGACTGTAGACCCCGAACGCGTTGACGCTCAGAGTGACCAGATTGACCTCGAAATGCCTGGCATCTTCGGTGAAGCGGCTGCGCAGGCGCAGCTCTACGTTGCGGCTGGCGCGTTCGCCGGTGCGTCGCTCGTCGAGCACATGGCATGCGCTGGCGTGGTCTTCGGCATGGACCATGACGCTGTAATGTTGGCCGATCAGTTCCTCGCGGGAGTAACCGAGCAGGCTCTCGACTCGCTGGTTGACGAAGCTGAAGCAGCCCTCCTGGTCGAGGGTATAGATGAAATCCGGCGATTCCTCGACCAGATAGCGGTACAAACGTTCGGACTGCGCGAGACGGGAGCGCATCCGCTCGTTTTCCCTGCGCTCGCGCTGCAGTGCGAGGGCGTTCGCCACGGTCTGCCGGAGTTCATCCGGCTCGGCCGGCTTGCGGATGAAATCGTAGGCGCCTTGCTTGAGGGCGCCGATCGCCGCGCCGATCTCGCTGTCGCCGCTGATCACGATGGTGCACGGTTCGATGCCCTGTCGTCTGGCGTGGCGCAGGACATCCAGGCCGGACATGTCCTGCAGATGCAGGTCCAGCAGCATCAGGTCGAACGGCTGCCGATCCAGCGCTGCGATCGCCGCCTGGCCGCTGTCTGCGACCTCGATCCGGTAATTGTGCTCGCCGAGCAGGCGACGCAGGGTACGCACCATCAGGGGTTCGTCATCGACCAGCAGCAAACGGGCCAGTGGCGCTTCCGTCCGGAGGTCGGGTTCGCCGCCCAACAGGACGTTCAGCAAGGCGTGATCGTTCTGAGCCGGCGCGTTGCTCACGTGGTTTCACCGGGTGCCGGCGCCGCCGGCAGGAAGATCTGGAACGCGGTGCCCGAGGCGGCGCTATGCCATTCGATCTGGCCGCCCAGACGCTCGACCAGTTCGCCGACGATGGCCAGGCCGAGGCCGGAGTGCTCCGCGCCCTTGTGCGTCTCGACCGGGCTGAACAGGCCGGCCTGGACGTCCTGGGGCAGGCCCGGACCATTGTCGCTGACCAGCAGCACGACAAACCGTCCCCCTGCGCGCGGCAACGGCCCGGTGGTCGACATGACGATCCTGCCCGCTGTGCCGAGTGCCTCGATGCCGTTCTTGAGCAAGTTGAGCACGATCTGTTTCAGGCTGTCCTGATCGGCCAGCACTGCAGGCAGGCCATCCTGGAGCGTGGACTCGACCCGGATGCCGTCGGGAATGAAATAAGTGTCCCGGCAGAATGCCAGCAATTCGCGCACCGCACGGTTCAGGTCGCTGCCCCGCGGCCGCGCTGCCCCGACCGGGGCGACCAGGTCCGGCTGGACGAGGTTGCGCAGGATACGGCTGACCCGATCGATCTCGGCATCGACCAGGGCCAGGTCTTGCACCAGTTCGCCGGCATCGCTCCTTGCGCCGAGTTCGTCGGTCAGGATGCGCAGGTAGTTTTTGATGATGCCCAAGGGGTTGCTGGCCTCATGCACGGCGCGTCGCACCGGGTCACTCAGGCCGGGTGCGGCCGTCGGTTGGGCCGCAGACGGCAGCAGGCGCGCGGCCGCCACGTCGGCAAAGGCTTGCAGCAGTGGCGGCCGCGCCAGCAAGTTCGCGGCGACGGTTTGCCTGGCGGCGAAGACCAGGACCGGGCACGGCGGCACGCTGCCCAGCGGGATGGCCAACAGGGCGGGCATGACATGGTCTTGGCCCAATAGCCGCAGCAGCTGCTTGTCCACCAGGTTCGCACCGAGCTCGGCGGCCAGGATCGATTCGGGCCGACCGGAGGCGGCGGCACGGCCGATGCAGCCGCCCTGGTCGCCGATCATGATGGCCAATTCCTCGCCCCGCGCCAGGTGCGGCCAGGGCGCCACGGAGCGCAGGCGGTCGCCCTCGACCTGATAGAACAGACAATCGCCAAGCTCGAACAGGATGCGCGCCGTGTGGGCGGTGCTACGCAATCGCTCGATCACGCCCGAGGGAGCGGGCGCGGCTTGCGCCCGCAACGCACCGATCAAGGCCAGTCCACGCACTTCCTCGGTCAGGCTGGCCTGCGCTTCGGGCTGGGCCTCCGGGTCGGCTAAACGGATGCCCAGCAGGTCCGCGGCGAGTTTGACCTCGTCGGCGACACCGCCCCGTATCCCGCTGAGTCTGGCCTCGCCGCATTCGAGCAAATCGGGCAGGCTGGCCTGGTCGTCGTGCTCCATGACATGTGCCAGCCAGACGATGCGCACCAGCGGGTGCGCCTGAGCGACCTGCTCCGCGGCCTCATGGTGGTACAGCAGCGCATCGGCCAGGAAACCGTCGAGTTGCCAGCGTGCGGCCAGCCAGGTGCCCACCTCGGCATGGGTGAAGCCGAAGACGTTTTCCTCCCATCGGCTGAGCCAGGTATCGTCATGACCTTCGGCAAAGGCGCGATGGTATTCGGAGGGAAAGGTGGCGAGCATGGCCAGTTGGCCGACGTCGTGCAGCAGGCCTGCCAGATAGGCCTCTTCCACATGCGGGTAACCTGCGGCCCGCGCCAGGCGTTTGGCCAGGATGGCGGCGCCCAGACTGTGCTGCCAGAAGACGCCAAGGTTGATCTCCTGGTTGCCGACCAGGCCGTTGAATACCTGCTGGATCGATTCCCCGATCACAGCCGTGCGTGCTGAGTCGAGGCCGAGTTGCATCAAGGCCTGCAGCAGGCTGCGCGGGGCTTGTCTGCCATGGCGGTCGGCGGAGCACGCCAGGGTCAGCAATTTCGCGCTCAGGGCCGGTTCCTGGCCGATCAACTTGGCAATATCGTCCAGACCGGAGTCTTCCTGCCGGCACAACTCCAGCAACCGCAGCAATACTTGCGGCAAAGCCGGCAGGCGCGTCGTCAGGAGACGATGCTGGGTGTCTTTGTCGATCCTGCCCATGTTCCTCTGGCGATCCGGTCAGCCCGATTAGGTAAGCCTACTCGATTATGAAGTCGTTTTTCAACAAAGCAACTTAAACCATTAATTAATAGGCTTGTTATGTACGCGGCTCGTGTCGATGGCACAGCCAGGCAGCTTGGCCGGCGTGGCGAGATATCGGCAAATGGGCAAGAGGTCCGGGCCGGTCGTCATGCCGGGAGTTGCTGGGGTGGCACAAGATGCCAGGCATGGTTCAGAGGCGGAGCGATCCGGAAGCGATCACCCGCGGCACCAAAGAAAAAGGGCTTGCATCGCTGCAAGCCCTTGTAATGCCAGTATTTATTCTGGCGTCCCCACGGGGATTCGAACCCCGGTTACCGCCGTGAAAGGGCGATGTCCTAGGCCTCTAGACGATGGGGACTTGACCTAGTAGGAATCCGCTTGCGCGGATTCCCTTAACCTTTGGTGGAGGTAAGCGGGATCGAACCGCTGACCTCTTGCATGCCATGCAAGCGCTCTCCCAGCTGAGCTATACCCCCAAAAGAGGCGCGCATTCTAACCACAGGCTTTTAACATGTAAAGGTATTTTGACGGCTGAATGAAGCCTTCCGAACGGCGCTTTAGTAAACTGCTAATATCCAAATTGCCGCCAACCGGTACTACTAACTATGAATACTCATGGCAAGCCACTCATCGCCTTGGCTACCGCGCTCTTGCTGACGGGCTGCGCCAGCAATGGCGATCCGCGCGATCCCCTGGAACCTTACAACCGCACCATGCACTCCTTCAACGAAGGAGTGGATCGGGCGGTCTTGAAGCCGTTGGCGAAAGGCTATCAGGCGATTGCCCCATCACCCGTCCAGAGCGGCATCCGCAACTTCTATTCCAACCTGGACGATGTCACCGTATTCACCAACAACTTGCTGCAGTTCAAGCTGGAGCAGGCCTCATCCGATTTGTTGCGCGTCGCCTTCAATAGCTCGTTCGGCCTGTTGGGCCTGATCGACATCGCCACGCCCATGGGCTTGAAGAAGCACAACGAGGATTTCGGCCAGACCTTGGGTCGCTGGGGGGTGGGTAGCGGTCCCTATCTGGTACTGCCTTTCTTCGGTCCGAGCAGTTTCAGGGATGGTGTCGGCCTGGTGGTTGATACCGCGACGACCGACTTGGTCTACCAGGTCGAGGATATCCCCACTCGAAACTGGACCCTGGCGCTGCGGGTCGTCAGCCGCCGTGCCGACCTGATCGATGCCAAGGAGGCGATCGAGGAGGCCGCGCTGGATAACTATGAGTTCACCCGCGACTTCTATCTCGAACACCGCAAGGCCTTGGTACGGGATGGTCGCCCCAGCGCGGCCGAATGAACAAGGCCTTCGTCCCCAACGACAGCCAGGAAACCGAGGAGGAAGGCGAAGAGACCCCGCCATTGCCTCCGGGGACCGGCAATTACATGACACCGGGCGGCCATGCCCGCATGCTGGCCGAGTTGAACCACCTGCTGCGGGTTGAGCGTCCGGAGGTGGTCAATGTGGTTTCCTGGGCGGCCGGCAATGGCGACCGCTCCGAGAACGGCGACTACATCTACGGCAAGAAGCGTCTGCGCGAAATCGACCGCCGCCTGCGCTTCCTGACCAAGCGGCTGGAATCAGCCGTGGTGGTCGATCCCGAGTTGCGCGAGGCCACCGACACGGTCTACTTCGGCGCCACCGTCACGGTGGCGGATGAAGGCGGCGGCGAGAGCGTATACAGCATCGTCGGCATCGACGAGGCCGACGCCGGTCGGGGCCGCATCTCCTGGATATCGCCGCTGGCACGGGCGCTGTTGAAGGCGGAAATCGGAGACACGGTACGCTTCCAGTCCCCGGGTGGCCTCCGTGCCCTGGAAATAGTCTCGGTACAGTACCTGGCGCTCGACTAGAGCTTGTGGCCGATGTGCAGGGCCACCACGCCAGCCGTGAGGTTGTGGTAGTCGACCCGCTTGAAGCCGACCTCTTCCATCATCGCCTTGAGGGTTTCCTGATCCGGGTGCATGCGGATCGATTCGGCCAGGTATTTGTAGCTTTCCGAGTCCTTGGCCACGGCCTCGCCCAGGCGCGGCAGCACCTGAAATGAATAGAGGTCGTAGAGCGGCCCCAGCGGCTTCCAGACCTTGGAGAATTCCAGCACCATCAGGCGACCACCCGGCTTGAGCACTCGCCGCATCTCGGTCAGCGCGGCGTCCTTGTGGGTCATGTTGCGCAGACCGAAGGCTACGGTAACCAGATTGAAATAGTCATCCGGAAAGGGGAGTTTCTCGGCGTCGCACTGGGCCACCGGCAACATCATGCCTTCATCGAGCAGGCGGTCGCGGCCAACCCCCAGCATCGAGCCGTTGATGTCGGTCAGCCAGACCTCGCCGGTCGAGCCGGCGTCCTTGGCCAGCAGACGCGATACGTCGCCGGTGCCGCCTGCGATATCCAGGCAGCGCATGCCTGGCCGCACGTTGGCCTTGAGTTGCAGGAAGCGCTTCCAGAGCCGGTGCATGCCGGCCGACATGAGGTCGTTCATCACGTCGTAGCGGTCGGCTACGGAGTGGAACACCTCCGCCACCTTGGCGGCCTTTTCGGCCTCGGCGACGGTCTGGTAACCGAAGTGGGTCTGTTTATCGGACATCGCTCAATGCGGCTTGAAACCCTCGGGGGCGCCGACGCCGTCACCGAAGAAATACTTTTCGCACTGCTCCATCAGGTACTTGCGATGCTGGGCATCGGCCAGGTTGAGGCGGTTCTCGTTGATGATCATGGTCTGCAGGCGGACCCAGCCCTGCCAGGCCTCTTTCGAGACACCGTCGAAGATGCGTTTGCCGAGGTCGCCGGGATAGGGCGGAAAATCCATGCCTTCGGCTTCGCGACCGAGCTTGAGGCATTGCACCATGCGTGCCATAGGGGTACTCCTTTGCATATCAGGGATGGCTGATGTTAGCCCATGGGGCGGCCGACGTCATCCACCGGCCTGTTGCTTCTGGATCCGGCGGGCGAACACGGTCATTTCCTTGGCCGCCTGGATGTCGCCCTTGGCCTCGGCCACGGCAATGCCCTGCCGGTAGGCGGCCAGGGCGCCGTCGAGATCGCCGGTTTCGCCCAGGGCCTTGCCGAGCAGTTTCCAGGAGGCGGAATGGTTCGGGTCCAGGCGTACCGCCTCGCGCAGGTGGACGACGGCATTGCATGGGTTGTCCGCCTTCAGGTATTCGTTGCCGAGCGAATAGCGCAGCAGGGCGTTGTCGCGGCCCTGGACCAGCATCCGCTCGAAGTTCTCCAGTGTGCTCATTTTTTCCAGAACGCCGGGGTGAGTACGACCAGCAGGGTAAACAATTCCAGCCGTCCAAGCAGCATCGAGAAGGAGCATACCCAGGTCTGGAAATCACTGAGTACCGCATAGGTCGAGGCCGGGCCGACCTGGCCGAGGCCGGGGCCGGTGTTGTTGAGGGTGGCGACGATGGCCGAGAAGGCAGTGAAGACATCCAGGCCGGAAGCGATCAGGATCAGGCTCAGCACCACGGTGGCGGCGACGTAGATGAACATGAAGGCCAGGACGGCGTAGATGATCTTGTTGGGCACTACCGAGCCGCCCAACTTGGTCGGCGTCTCGGCGTTGGGATGCAGCAGCTTGATCAGTTCCCGGTAGACCTGCTTGTAGAGCAGGATGGCGCGCATCATCTTGATGCCGCCGCCGGTCGAGCCGGCACTGGTCGAAAAGGTTGCCAGGAGCAGCATCCACATGCCGGCGAACAGGGGCCAGGTGTTGTAATCGTCGGTGGCAAAGCCCAGGGTGGTGGCCACCGAGATGGTGTTGAACAAGGCGTAACGCAGTGCCGTGGGGAAATCGAGATAGAAGTCCTTGGCCCACAGGAACAGCGCCAGCCCGATCCCGGAAAGCAGTACGACCGACAGGAACCAGCGGATTTCCGAATCGTAGCGGTACGGGTTCAGGGATAAATGCCGCAAGGCCATGAAATGGGTGGCGAAATTGATCCCGGCGAGGAGGGCGAAGCCGGCCGCGATGGCCTCCAGGGTGACTGAATCGAAGTAGCCCAGGCTGGCATCATGGGAGGAAAAACCGCCCAGGCCCATCACCGAGAAGGCATGGGTCAGGGCGTCCAGCCAGCCCATGCCGCCGGCCCAGAAGGACAGCGTGCAGGCCGTGGTCAGGAGCATGTAGGCGCCCCACAGTCCCTTTGCGGTCTCGGTCATGCGGGGCGTCAGCTTGGTGTCCTTCATCGGCGTCGGCGTCTCCGCCTTGAACATCTGGCGGCCGCCGACGCCGAGCATGGGCAGCACCGCCACCACCAGCACGATGACGCCCATGCCGCCGATGAAGTGCATCTGGGTGCGCCACAGGTTGATCGACGGCGGCAGGGCGTCGAGGCCGCCGAGGACCGTGGCGCCGGTGGCGGTCAGGCCCGACATCGCCTCGAAATAGGCGTCGGTGAAGGAGAGTTCGGGCAGGTAGAACATCAGCGGCTGGGCGCCGAACACCGGCAACAGCAGCCAGATCATCACCACCAGCAGGAAACCGTCGCGCGACTTGAGTTCGCGGCGGTACAGGCGACCGAACAGCCACAACAGCAGGCCGCAACCGAAGGTCAGCAGGAAGACCTTGTCGAAGGCCAGCTGGGCGTCGTCGCCGATGCCGAGCGAGATGAACAACGGCAGCAGCATGGACAGGCCGAACACGGCGATGACCAGGCCGAGCACATTCAGGATGGGCAGGATGCGGCGATGCACGGCTTCGGCGGGCGGCTCAGAAGAAGCCGAAACTGACCTGGAGCAGCTTCTCGACCTTGGGCACCATGCGTTTGTTGGGCACGAAGATGATCAGGTGGTCCTCCGGTTCGATCAGGGTGTCATGGTGGGCGATGATGACCTTCTTCTCGCCGCGCGCGATGGCCCCGATGGAGACGCCTTCGGGCAGGTCGATCTGTTCGATCCGGCGGCCGATCAGCTTGGAAGTCTTGGCATCGCCATGCACCACCACCTCCATCGCCTCGGCGGCGCCGCGGCGCAGGCTGTGCACCACCGCCATGTCGCCGTGACGGATATGGGTGAGCAGCGGCCCGATGGTGGCGTGCGCCGGCGACAGGGCGACGTCGATCTCGCCGCCCTGGAGCAGGTCGACATAGCTGCTCCGGTTGATCAGGGCGACCACCTTGCCGGCGCCCATGCGCTTGGCCAGCAGGGCGGACATGATGTTGTCCTCGTCATCGTTGGTGAGGGCGCAGAACACGTCCATGTCCTCGATGTTTTCCTGCTGCAGCAATTCCTCGTCGGTGGCGTCGCCGACCAGCACCAGGGTGCGCTTGAGTTGTTCGGCCAGGAGCTGGGCATGTTTCTTGTTGTGGTCGATCAGCTTGACCTCGTAGTTCTCTTCGAGGATGCCGGCCAGGCGGCTGCCGATGTTGCCGCCGCCGGCGATCATCACCCGGCGCACCGAACGATCGGTTTGCCGCATCTCCTTCATCACCGCCCGGATGTGCGCGGTGGCGGCGATGAAGAACACCTCGTCGCCGTCCTGGATGAAGGTATCGCCTTCCGGTACCACGGCGCGGTCGCGCCGGAAGATGGCGGCGACCCGGGCGTCCAGGGCATGCAGATGCTCGTCCTTGGGCTCGCGCAGGTGCAGGCGCAGGTGGTCGCGCATCTCCTTGAGTTCGTGGCCGACCAGGTAGCCGCCCTGAGCGCGCACCGCCACCAGGCGGATGCGGCCTTCCGCGAAGTCGACCACCTGGAGCGCTTCCGGGTAGTCGATCAGGCGCCGGATGTAGTCGGTGACTTCCCGTTCCGGGCTGATCACGTAATCGACCGCCATGTTTTCGCCGGAAAACAGGACCGCGTGCTGCATGTAATCCTGGGCGCGGATGCGGGCGATCTTGGTCGGGACATTGAACAGGGTGGCGGCCAGCTTGCAGGCCACCATGTTGGTCTCGTCGTTCTGGGTCACCGCGACCAGCATGTCGGCATCCTCGGCACCGGCCTGGCGCAACACCGAGGGGTGCGAGGCCTGGCCGCACACGGTGCGCAGGTCGTAACGCTCCTGCAGCGCCGCCAGCTTGGTGGCGTCGATGTCCACCATGGTGATGTCGTTGGCTTCGGAGACGAGGCTGGCGGCCAGGTTGGAGCCGACCTGGCCGGCGCCGAGGATGATGATCTTCACGATGCGATCTTAGGAGGTGTCGCTGCGGGAGCCGGATTTTACGCCCAACTGCTTGAGCTTCCGATACAGGTGGGTGCGCTCCAGGCCGGACCGTTCGGCGGCCTTGGACATGCTGCCGCACTCGCGCAGTACCGCCTCCAGATAGGCCTTCTCGAAGGCATCGCGGGCCTCCTTGAGCGGCAGTTCGAACAACTCGGCCAGGGCGCCGCCGTCCATCTTGGCGCCGCCGCCAAGCAAGGCCTCGACGTCGCGCAGCTCGATGACGCTGTCGAGTACGGTCGAGGCCAGGTTGTGCACCAGGGTATGCAGCTCGTCCAGGTTGCCCGGCCAGTCATGCCGCGCCAGCCGCTCCAGTGCGGCATCGGAAAAGCGCCGCTCGCCCAGGCCGTTCTTGGCCAGGCTCTCGCGCAACCAGACCCCGGCCAGCTGGACGATATCCTCGCGATGCTCGCGCAAGGCCGGCACCCGTACGGCCACCTGGGCCAGGACGTTATAGAGGTCGCGCGAATAGGCGCCGGCGGCGGCCTTGCTGGCCAGGTTCTCGGTGCTGGCGCAGATCAGGTTGACGCCGTAATCCCGATGCCGGCCGATGACCAGCTGCAGGCCCTTCTGCTGCAGCGGGGTGAGCTGCCCCACTTCGCGGAAAAACAGCACGCCGCCTTTGGCCTGGGCCAGCCAGTCCAGGGGATTCTCGACCAGTGGGGCGAGGTCGTCCGGCTCGACCCACGCTGTTTCCGGGTTGTGCAGGTAGCGGGCGCAGATGTCCACGCCTGCGCCGGGTTCGCCGGTCAGCAACAGGGTGGTGCCGGCGCCGGCCGCCTGGCGCAGGCGCTGCGCCAGCAGCCGGATCGGCTCGCTGCTGCCCAGGGCTTCCATGCTCGCCGGCGCGCTGACCCGGTCGGACCGGCTGTTCAAGGCCCGCTCGATGGTTTGCAGCAGCTTCTTGTAGGGCACCGGCTTTTCCAGGAAATCGAAGGCACCCAGCCGGGTGGCCTCGACGGCGGTGTGGATGGTGCCGTGCCCGGACATCATCACCACGGGCATGGTGAGCTGGCCGGTCGTCACCCATTCCTTGAGCAGCGACAGGCCATCGACATCGGGCATCCAGATATCCAGCAGGACCAGGTCGGGCGCTCTTTCCAGTCGTGCCGCGCGGGCCTGCTCGCCATTTTCGGCCAGGCGCACCTCGTGACCCTCGTCTTCGAGGATTTCGCGCAGCAGGTCGCGGATGCCGGGTTCGTCATCCACAACGAGTATTTCACTCATGCTCCATCTCCATTATCGGCAGCGTAACGCACACCGCGGCACCATGCGGTTCCAGGTTGCGTACTTCGATCCCGCCATGATGCTCCTCCACGATCTTTTTGACGATGGCCAGGCCGAGCCCGGTGCCCTTGGGCTTGGTGGTGGCGTAGGGCTCGAACAAGCGGTTGCCGAGCGATTCCGGGAAGCCGGGGCCATTATCCTCGACGCACAGCGTCACGCCGTCCGGAGAACGGTGGCTGCGTACCCAGATCTCCGAACCGCTATTATCCATCAGCGCCTCCTCGGCGTTCTTGACCAGGTTCACCAGCACCTGGCGCAACAGCGAGGGGTCGCCGGCGGCGGTCGGCAGGTCGGCCGCCAGATCGGTCCGGATCGGGGTGTGGTGCTCGTAAAGCGCCAGCACGTCGGCGATGAAGGCGTTGACGTCCATGGCCTGCAGGATGGGGGTCGGGGTACGGGCATATTGTGCGAAGGCGTCGACCAGCGATTTCATCGCCGCGACCTGGCCGACGATGGTGTCGGTGGCCCGGATCAGGAAGCCCTTGCCGGCCTCGTTCAGCTGGTCGGCCAGCTTCATTTGCAGACGTTCGGCGGACAACTGGATCGGCGTCAGCGGATTCTTGATCTCGTGCGCCAGGCGCCGGGCCACCTCGCCCCAGGCGGCATCGCGCTGGGCCTGGATCAACTGGGTGACGTCGTCGAGCGCGAGGGCGTAAGCCGCTTCCTCGCCGGCGCTCAGGGGCGTTCCCCGTGCCAGCAGGACACGGGAACCGGAGGCCGTGGCCAGTTCGACCTGTTCCCGCCAGGGCTGGTGGCCGGCCTCCCGGAAATGCCCGGCCATGGTGGCCGCGAACTGATGCAGCCCCTCTCCCGGCAAGCCCCATTCCTCCAGCGGCTGGCCTATGGGTCCCTCGCGGTCGCAGCCGAGGATGCTGGCCGCGGCCGGATTGACCAGCTTCACCCGCAGTTCGCCGTCCAGCGTCACCACGCCGGTGCTGACGCTGCCCAGCACGCTTTCCAGGTAGGCCTTCGACTCCTGCAGCTTGTCCTGGTTTTCCTGGGCCACGGCGCGGGCCTCGGAAAGCTGCATGGTCATGCGGTTGAACGAATGGGTGAGCATGCCCAGCTCGTCCCCCGAATTGACCGGGCTGACCTGAGAGAAGTCGCCCCGCGCCACGGCCCGCGTCCCCCTGGCCAGCACCCGCAGCGGGGCCGCCAGCCGCTCGGACAACAGGAAGGCGAGTGACAGGGCGGAAAACAGCGACAGGGCCAGCGACAGGGTCAGCGAGACCGCGTACAGCCGTTTCAGGCCGAGCCGGGAGACCGCCAGCTCCTGGTAATTGCGGTGTGCCTCCTCGACGCTCTGGGCGTCCTCGCTCAGTTTGGCCGACACCGGCTGGGCGACCTGGAGTATGCGCATGTTCTCGGTCAGGCTGACCAGGTTGACCGGCACCGCCGCGCGCACGATCAAGGTGCGTCCGTCGCCATCCTGTTCGGTGCGCGACCAGGGCTGTTGCAGCTTGGCCTGCCAGATGGCCGAGCGCTCGGGCGCGCGCGGCATCAGGGTCGTCTTGTCGGAGGAGGCGAAGCCGATCAGCGAGCCGCTCTCCTCGAACAGGCTGACCTCCTGGACGCCGTAGGCCTCGCGCAGGTCGTTCAACCGGTTTTGCTGCCGAGCCGCCGGCAATTCCGACAACTGCAAGGCCATGCCTTCGGCCTTTTTGATCAGTTCGCTCTCGAACTGGCCGAGCGCGGATTGCCCGAGCGACAGGCCGCTCTCGAGGGCGCGTTCCATGCGCACGTCAAACCAGGACTCGATCGATTTGACCAGGAATTGCACCGACAGGATGTACACCACCAGTCCGGGCAGCAGCGCCATCAGGCCGAAGATCCAGAACATGCGGGCGGTCAGGCGGGCGCCGAAGACGCCGGCCCTGACCCGTTTCCAGAGCGAATAAGCCTGGTAGCCGAACAGGCTGGCCAGGGCCAGGGTGGCGACCACGGCGACCACCAGCAGGACCTGGAAATGCTCGGCGAAGAATCCGGTGTTGTCGGCCGAGAAGGACAGCAGGGCGACCAGCGAGGCGCCAAGAAGCAGACTGCCTAGGGTGAGGTAAAGCATCCCGGGTAAGGGTTCCGGCTACGGCTTGAACGACCATTCCCGCCAGCCGGAGTCCATATCCCAGCGGCTGGAGGCGAAGGCATTCATTTGCAGCGGTTTGGCCAGCTGGCTGGTATCCAGGTACATCCGCACCCTGGCCTGATACAGGTAGTTCTTGTTGATCTGCCGGCTTTCCAGCACCGGCCAGTCGGCGAAGTCGCCCAGGGCATTGAGTGCCTCAAGCTGGGTTTCGAAACTGGCATGGCCGTTGCCGCGCTGGAGCATGTATTGCCTGAGCAAGGCGTTGTAGGACAGGCGCAGGCTGCGCTTGAGTACCGCCACGTCGTCGGCGAACCAGTAGCTGCGCGGCCGATCCATCTCGAAAAGCTGCTCGAAGGTCAGGGTGATGCCCTTGCGCAATGCCTCATCCAGGGTGGGTGCGAGCTGGATGGCATAACCGCCCGACAATACGTAATGGTCGCCTTTCTGGACCAGCTCGACCTGCTTCAACGACAACAGGTCCTGCGCCCACGCCCCGCCCACGCCGACGACCAAAGCCGTGGCGGAGGACAGTTTGAGGAATTCACGTCTTGACAATGCGGGCATAGAAAAAGCCGTCGTGATCGCTATCCGGTCGTAGTTGCCCGTTCACACCCTCGGGCAGGCTGATCGTTTCCAGTCCGGCATCTGCATGCCCGGTCAGGAAGGCTTCGACTTGCCGGCCGTTTTCTTCGGGAAACAGGCTGCAGGTCGCGTAAAGCAATTTACCACCTTGCCGGAGCAGGGGCCAAACGGCATCCAGCAGGCGCGCCTGCTGGATGGCCAGTTCGTTCACGTCTTCGCAACGTTTCAGCCATTTGCCGTCGGGATGCCGGCGCGCGACCCCGGAGGCCGTGCACGGGGCATCGAGCAGGATGCGGTCGAACGGCCGTCCGTCCCACCAGGATGCCGGGGTTTCGGCATCGGCGGCCACCATGGCGGCATCCAGGCCGAGCCGGCGCAGGTTGTCGTCGACCCGGTTCAGGCGCTGGGCGTCCCGGTCCAGGGCGAGCAGGTCGAGGTCGTGGCATTCCAGCAGATGGGCCGTTTTGCCGCCTGGCGCCGCGCAGGCATCCAGTACATGCATGCCGTTGCTGCATTGCAACAACGGTTCGGCAAGCTGCGCGCCGGCATCCTGGACCGAGGCCAGGCCTTCGGCAAAGCCGGGCAGGTCAGTCACCCGGACCGGCTCGGTCAGCGTCAGCGCCCATTCGCCGGTCGGGCGCCAGGCCATGCCGGCCGCATCCAGCATGGCCTGATACTCTGCCAGCGTGGTGCGGCGCCGATTGACCCGCAAGGTCATGGGCGGCCGTTCGTTCATCGCGGTCAACTGGGCCTGCCAGGTATCGGGATAGTGGCTGCGCAGCTTTTCGATCCACCACTCCGGGAAATTCCAAAGCGCTTCCAGGTCTTCGTCAGCGGCGGCCTCCAGCGCTTCCCGCTGGCGCGGGAAGTTGCGCAGGACGCCGTTGACGAAACCGCGGGCGCGCGGATAGCGGTGACCGACCAGATCGACCGCCTCGTTGACCGCCGCATAGGCCGGCGTGTCGCGATCGGTCAGTTCATACAGGGCCACCAGCAGCGGACCGGCCAGTTCGGCGGGACTGATCGGCCGCCCGGTCAGGCGACGCAGGAAGAAGCGCAGGCGGCCGAGGTTGCGCAGTACGCCATAGGTCAGGTCCTGGGCGGCGGCCAGCCGCCTCGGCTCGCCCCGGGGCCGGGCCGCCTCCAGCGCGGCGGTCAGGCTGCGACCGTCGAGCAGAACCTCGTTGATCAGGTCCGCCGCCAGTTCCCGCGCCGAGGCAGTCACTCAGACACCGCGCCGGGCGAGTTCGAGCAGGCGGCGGACGCGCTCCTCGGTGGCGGGGTGGGTGCGGAACAGCCCTTTCAGGTCGCCGCCCGAAAGCGGATTGATGATCATCATCTGGGCCGTCTCCGGGTGCCTCTCGGCGGCACCCATGGGGGTGCCCCGGGCATAGGCCTCGATCTTGCGCAGCGCGCTGGCGAGTGCCTCGGGGTCGCCGGAAATTTCCGCCCCGCCGCGGTCGGCGCCGAATTCGCGCGCGCGCGAGATGGCCATCTGGATCAGCATCGCCGCCAGCGGCGCCAGGATCATGATGATCAGCTGGACGATGAAGTTGGGCCGATCGCGGTCGCCGCCGCCGAAGAACAGGCCGAACTGGGCCAGCGCGGAGATGGCGCCGGCGACGGTGGCGGAGAGGGTCGAGATCAGGATGTCGCGGTTCTTTACGTGGGTCAGTTCGTGCGCCATGACGCCGCGCAGTTCGCGCGCGCTCAACATGCGCAGGATGCCGCTGGTGGCCGCCACGGCGGCATGCTCCGGGTTGCGCCCGGTGGCGAAGGCGTTCGGCTGGGCCTCGTCGATGATGTAGACGCGCGGCATCGGCAGGCCAGCGCGCTGGGCCAGTTCATGCACCATGGCGTAGTACTCGCCGCCGGTCGCGCCGTCGACCTCGCGTGCGTTGTACATGCGCAGCACCATCTGGTCGGAATTCCAGTACGCCCACAGGTTCATGGCGCCGCCGAACAGCAAGGCGATGATCATGCCCTGAACGCCGCCCAGCAGCATGCCCACGGCGCCGAACAGGGCGACGATGGCGGCCATCAGTAATGAGGTTTTAAGCCAGTTGTTCAACATGTTTCGGTTCCAGAAAATGATTGTTGTGCCGGTCCTGAGATGGGGATTTCCGGCAAATAATTCAATCCAGTCGCTGCCCGGCCGCCAGCGCGTTGCCGGCCAGGAAGGCGGCCACGGGAAGACGCTTGCCACCGGCCTTCTGGACCTCGATCAGGTCGAGGGCGCCGTCGCCGCAGGCGACCCGGATGGCTTGCGGGGAGACGGCCAGGATCTCGCCCGGCTGTCCCTCTCCGGCCACCGGGCGGGCCAGCCAGACCTTGACCGGCTCGCCGTCGAGGAGGGCGCTGGCGCCCGGGAAGGGGTTGAAGGCGCGGATGCGCCGGTCCAGCGTCGGCGCCGGCAGGGTCCAGTCGAGGCGCGCTTCGTCCTTGCCGATCTTGGCGGCATAGCAGGCCAGGCTGTCGTCCTGCCTGGTGGCGGATGTGCCTGCCAGGCCGGGCAGCAGTCGCACGATGGCCTCGGCGCCGAGCACGGCCAGCTTGTCGTGCAGGCTGCCGGCGCTGTCGTCCGGCGCGATCGCCAGCGGATGCCGGCTCAGCATGGCGCCGGTGTCGAGGCCCTTGTCCATCTGCATCAGGGTGATCCCGGTTTCGCCGTCGCCGGCCTCGATGGCGCGCTGGATCGGCGCCGCACCGCGCCAGCGCGGCAACAGCGAGGCGTGGATGTTGACGCAGCCGAGGCGTGGGATGTCGAGCGCGGCCTGGGGCAGGATCAGGCCGTAGGCGGCCACCACCATGACCTCAGGGGCGGCATCGACGATGGCCTGGCGCGCCGCCTCGGTTTTCAGGCTGTCCGGCTGCGCCACGGCAAGGCCGTGCGCCAGGGCCAGTTCCTTGACCGGACTCATGCGCAGCTTCATGCCGCGACCGGCCGGGCGGTCGGGCTGGGTCAGGACCAGGGGGATGTCGTGTCCGGCCGCGATCAGCGCGCTCAGTGCCCGGGCGGCGAACTCCGGGGTGCCGGCAAAGACCAGCCTCACATGGTTTCCCGTTGCTGCTTGACCAGCTTGGAGCGGATCCGGTCCTGCTTCAGGCGCGACAGATATTCCACGAACACCTTGCCGTCGAGGTGGTCGACTTCGTGCTGGACGCAGATGGCCAGCAGACCCTCGGCCTCGAACTCGAATGTCTGGCCGACGGAATCCTGCGCCCGGGCCTTGATGTGTTCGGCACGGGTGACGTTCTCATAGATGCCCGGCACCGACAGGCAGCCCTCTTCGTGGACGATTTCGCCATCCCTTTCCAGGATGACCGGGTTGATCAGCGTCAGCAGGCGGTTCTTCTCTTCGCTGACATCGATCACGATCAACCGGATATGCCGGTCCACCTGGGTCGCGGCCAGACCGACGCCGGGCGCGGCATACATGGTTTCCGCCATATCGGCGGCCAGTCGGCGGATTTCCTCGTCCACCGTTGCGATCGGTTTGGCGACCGTGTGCAGCCGCTTGTCCGGATATTGAAGGATTTTCAGCAAGGCCATTTAGGTGCAAAGATTCACAAATTGGTTTAAGTTAAGATAACTCTAATTATATCCGGGTTCGTACGGGCCCCTTTCACTCAGAGGTAGTGACCATGCGCACACTGGCTTTGATCGTTTCGCTCGGTATCGCGTTTTCCCTGGCGATGCCTGCCACCGCCACGGCCGAGACGGTCCAACTCCGCGAAGACGCGCCGACCCGGCATGTCGTGGTCAAGGGCGATACCCTGTGGGATATCTCGGCGAAATTCCTCAAGTCGCCCTGGCTGTGGCCCGAACTCTGGCGGACCAACGACGACCACATCAAGAACCCGCACCTGATCTACCCAGGCGACGTGATCTACCTGGTGATGACGCCGAACGGTCCGCGCTTGTCCGTGATGAAGACGGTCAAGCTGTCGCCGGGCATCCATTCCGAGCCGATCACCGACGCCATTCCGCCGATACCCTACTCGGCGGTGAAGGCCTTCCTGGAGCGGCCGTCGGTGGCCGATGCCGATACCCTGGCCAAGGCGCCCAGATTGATTGGTAGCGAGGACGGCCGCGGCATGTCCAGCCAGGGCGACCGGGTCTATGCCGATGCAGTTGGCGCCGATACGGCCAGTTGGAACATCGTCCGCCTGGGCAAGCCGCTCAGGGACCCGGCCAGCGGCGAGCTGCTCGCCCATGAGGTCGCCTATGTGGGCGACGCCCGGACCGTCGTCAAGGCCAGCCCGGCCACCCTGGAAATCACCGCCGTGGCCAGTGAAGTCCAGGCCGGCGATCGGCTGATTCCCGCGTACACGGCCGGCAATACCGATTTCGAGCCGCATGCCCCGGCCAAGCCCATCGACGGTCAGATCATCTCCGCCTTCGGCCGCGACCAGACAACGGGTCGCTATGAAACGGTCATCATCAGCAAGGGCCATGTCGACGGCATCGAATCCGGGGATGTGCTGGCGGTCTTTCGTGCCGGCAAGTCGGTCGGACGGGCTGAGGGCGAGAGCCGGACCAAATCGTTCAGTCCGAAGAGCGGCTACATGGACAGCGCGATGGAGCGCGGCAACAACAATACCTATGTCCCCTTCAATAACTCCGGGCTGGCGGAATCAGGCCCGGCCGGAGCCACCCGGCTGCCCGATGTCCGCACCGGCCTGATCATGGTCTACCGGGTCTTCGACCGGGTGTCCTATGCCCTGGTGATGGAGTCCTACAGCCCGATCTTCCTGCTCGATCACGTCGGCAATCCTTGAGCCCAAACCATCCGGACGTCCTGCCCTGGCTTGCCCTGGCGGCGATTCCGGGGTTGGGCCCGGAATCGGTTCGCCGGCTGCTGGAGGTCTACCCGGGCATCGAGACCGTATTCGCTGCCCCGGCTAGCCAACTTATCCCACTGGTCGGCGCCAAGCTGGCCGCCGCACTCGGCCAGCCCATCGATCCCGCCGCCCATCAGGACACGCTGGACTGGCTGTCCGCACCGGACGCCCACCTGATCACCTGGCTCGACCCCGCCTATCCGGAACCCCTGCGCAGCCTGCCCGATCCGCCGATGTGGCTTTATCTCAAGGGCGATCCGGCAACCCTGAGCCGGCCCCTGTTCGCCATCGTCGGCAGCCGCAATGCCACGCCGCAGGGCAAGCGGGATGCCGAGGCCTTTGCCCGGAGCCTGGCCGAGGCCGGCCTGACCATCGTCAGCGGCCTGGCCGATGGCATCGATGCCGCCGCCCACAAGGGCGGGCTGGCCGGCAACGGCTGCGGCGTCGCCGTGGTGGGCACCGGGCTGGACCGGGTCTACCCGGCCAGGAACCGCGAACTGGCCCACCGGTTGGCGGCCGGCGGGGCCATGGTGTCGGAGTTTCCCCTGGGCACCCCACCCAAGCCGGGCCATTTTCCGCGCCGCAACCGCATCATCAGCGGCTTGAGCATGGGTGTGCTGGTGGTCGAGGCGGCGCCGCAATCCGGTTCCCTGATCACCGCCCGCCTGGCTGCCGAACAGGGCCGCGAGGTATTCGCGATCCCGGGCTCGATCCACTCGTCCCTGACCAAGGGTTGCCATCAGCTGATCAAGCAGGGAGCGAAGCTGGTCGAGTCCGCCGCCGACATACTGGAAGAACTGAACCTGCCCTGGGCCATGGCGATGGCGGCAAAAACCGGCGAACCGGAGGCCGACCCGTTGCTCGACCTGATGGGCACGGGTCCGATCGGCCTGGACGAGCTGGCCAACCGGAGCGGCTTGACGGTGGATAACCTTTCGGCCATGCTTTTCGCGCACGAAATGGAAGGCCGCGTGGCAGTGTTGCCGGGCGGCCTGTATCAACGCCTCTTTTAAATCATGTTCGACATCCTTCTATACCTATACGACAACTACCTGGTCACCGACATCCATCCGGATGCCGAGGTCCTGTCGCGCAAGCTCGCTGCCGTCGGCTTCGAGACTGAGGATATCGATCGCGCCCTGGACTGGCTCGCCGCCCTGGAAGACCTCGTCCCGGCCGAAGAAGGCGAGTCCACCACCGGCACCCGCTGCTACACCACCGAGGAAATGCAGCGCCTGGACCCGGAGGGCATCGGCTTCCTGATCCACCTGGAAAATGCCGGGCTGCTGCCGGGCCGGGCCCGCGAGTGGGTCATCGAGCAGGCGCTGGCGCTGGAAGACCCCGAGATCGCGGCCGAAAAGATCAAGTGGATCACGCTTCTGGCCATCTCCCGTCTGAACGGCCCGGGCGACGCGCTCTGGCTGGAAGACCTGGTCCGCGCCGAAGAAGACGGCTGGCAGCCGACCCTGCACTGATCGCGCGCCGACACCCTACCCCACCATGAAACTACTAATCGTAGAGTCGCCGTCCAAGGCGAAAACGCTGAAGAAATACCTGGGCAGCGAGTTCGAGGTCCTGGCCAGCTACGGCCACATCCGCGACCTGACGCCGAAGACCGGATCGGTGGATACGGACAACGGCTTTGCGATGAAGTACGAGCTGATCGAACGCAACGTGCGCCACGTCGAGGCCATCGCCAAGGCGGTGAAGAAGGCCGACGAAGTCCTGATCGCAACCGACCCGGACCGCGAAGGCGAAGCCATAGCCTGGCATCTGATGGAAATCCTCAAGGCGCGCAAGCTGCTCGACAAGAAGCCGACCCGCCGGGTGGTATTCTACGAGATCACCGAACGCGCCGTGAAGGAGGCCGTGGCCAATCCGCGCGAGGTGGCGATGGAACTGGTCAATGCCCAGCAGGCGCGCAGGGCGCTCGACTACCTGGTCGGTTTCAACCTGTCGCCGCTGCTCTGGAAGAAGATCAGCCCCGGCCTCTCCGCCGGCCGGGTGCAGAGCCCGGCCCTGCGCCTGATCGTCGAGCGCGAGGAAGAGATCGAGCGTTTCCAGGCGCGCGAGTACTGGACCCTGCATCTCGATTCGCACAAGGGCAAGCAGAAGTTCGGCGCCCGGCTGAACCAGTTCGAAGGCGACAAGATCCAGCAGTTCTCGGTCGAGACCGAGGCGCGCAGCAACGAGATCATCGCTGCCCTGAGCCAGGCCAACGAAGGCACCGTCACCAAGGTCGAGAAGAAACGCCGCCAGCGCCAGCCGGCCGCACCGTTCACCACCTCCACGCTGCAACAGGAAGCGGTGCGCAAGCTCGGCTTCTCGGCCGAGCGCGCCATGCGGGTCGCCCAGCAGTTGTACGAGGGCATCGACACCGGCCAGGGCGCGGTCGGCCTGATCACCTACATGCGTACCGACTCGGTCAACCTGTCTCAGGAGGCCATCGCCGACATCCGCAGCTACATCGGCCAGACCTTCTCGGAGGCCTACCTGCCCACGTCCGCCGTGGTCTACCGCAGCAAGGCCAAGAATGCCCAGGAGGCCCACGAGGCCATCCGCCCGACCTTGATCGGGCGCAGCCCGGACAGTGTCAAGGACCACCTGAGCCAGGAGCAGTTCAAGCTCTACGAGATGGTTTGGAAACGCGCCCTGGCCAGCCAGATGGCCCCGGCCCAGCTGGACACCGTGGCGGTCGACATCGCGCTCGGCGGTCCGAAGAATCTGTTCCGGGCCACCGGCCAGACCATCGCCTTCGACGGCTTCCTGGCCGTGTACAAGGAAGACGAGGACGAGCCGACCGGCGACGAGGACGAGGCCAGGCTGCCCGCCCTGGCCGAGGGCGAGACCGTGCCGGTCGACAAGCTCTACGGCGAGCAGCACTTCACCCAGCCGCCGCCGCGCTACTCCGAGGCCAGCCTGGTGAAGACGCTCGAAGAGCACGGCATCGGCCGGCCTTCCACCTATGCCAGCATCATCTCCACCATGCTCTACGAGCGCGACAACGTCGGCGCCTACGCGGTGCTGGACAAGAAGCGCTTCAAGCCGACCCCGATCGGGCGCCTGATCAACTGCTTCCTGACCCGGCATTTCCACGACTACGTCGACTACGACTTCACCGCCCACTTCGAGGACGAACTGGACGAGATCTCCAACGGCGAGCGTGAGTGGATCCCGGTCATGAACGAGTTCTGGGGCCAGTTCTCCGGTCAGCTCGAGGCCAAGGCCAAGGTCGAGCGCGGCTGTCCGGTCGACGAGGCGTGCCCGAAGTGCGGCAAGCCGCTCCTGCTGCAATCGAGCAAGCGCGGCCTGTTCATCGGTTGTTCCGGCTACCCGGAGTGCGACTACACGCGTCCGTTCGGCGACCAGCCGGCGCCCGGGGAGGACATCATCCTGGGTACCGACCCGGCCACCGGGCTGGTCATCAAGCTGCTCAACGGCCGCTTCGGCTGGTACGTCCAGGTCGGCGACATGCCGGAAGACAAGAAGGCGCCGAAACCGCGCCGTGCCTCCTGGCCGAAGGACAAGCCGGTCGAGGGCGCCGATCTGGCCACCGCGCTGACCTTGCTGTCGCTGCCCAGGGAGGTCGGCCACAACCCGCAGACCGGCCTGGCCATCGTCGCCAACGTCGGCCGCTTCGGGCCTTACCTGTTGCATGACGGCAAGTTCAAGTCGATCCCGAAGAATCATGACGTCTACACCATCGACCTGGCCCAGGCGCTCGAGGTCCTGTCCGCACCGGCGGTCGGCCGCGGCGGCGGCAGCCCGGGCCGGGAAGTGGGCAAGCATCCGGATGACGACAAGCCGATCATGGTCAAGGATGGCCGCTACGGCCCCTATGTCAGCCACGGCAAGATCAACGCCACCCTGCCCAAGGACATCAAGCCGGAAGAGATCACCCTCGACCAGGCCCTGGCCCTGTTGGCCGCCAAGGCCGAAAAGGGGCCGGCCAAGCCGGTACGGCGCAAGAAGGCGGCCTGACCTGACGGGAGGGGGGCGATGCTCCCCACGCGCCGGGGCTTCCCGACCGCGCTTCAAATGTTCACAAAAGTTTAGTAAATTACTAGCCTAATTTGGGCGCCAGCCCAATGCACCAAAGGCCGTCAGCGGGGAGGCTGGCAGGCTGTTACCACTTACATTCAATCGAGAGGAAGTACAAATGGCTGTTCTGGTTGGCAAGCAAGCACCCGATTTCACCGCCGTCGCCGTCATGGGCGACAACGACATGAACGAAAACTTCAATCTGTCCGCCCATATCAAGGACAAGTATGCGGTGATCTTCTTCTACCCGCTCGACTTCACCTTTGTCTGCCCGTCCGAGCTGCTGGCCTTCGACCACCGTCTGGCCGAGTTCCAGAAGCGCAACGTCGAGGTGATCGGCGTCTCCATCGACTCCCACTTCACCCACCTGGCCTGGAAGAACACCGCCACCAACAATGGCGGCATCGGCAAGGTCGGCTACCCTCTGGTGGCCGACATCAAGCACGAGATCTGCAAGGCCTATGACGTCGAGGCCGACGCCGGCGTTGCCTTCCGCGGCTCCTTCCTGATCGACAAGCACGGCATCGTCCGCCATCAGGTGGTCAACGACCTGCCCCTGGGCCGCAACGTCGACGAGATGATCCGCATGGTCGACGCCCTGCAATTCGTCGAGGCCCACGGCGAAGTCTGCCCGGCCGGCTGGAAGCAGGGCGACGAAGGCATGAAGGCCTCCACCGCCGGCGTCGCCGAGTACCTGGCCAAGCACGCCGAAGAGCTGTAATTGCCGTCATTGGCATGAAAAGGGGGCCGATGGCCCCCTTTTGTTTTGCTGGAAGATCATGACCGAACCGCCCAACCTGCTCGCGATCGTCGAGTTTCTCGCCCACAACCGCCTGCGGGCCGTGTACGAGGCCATGGGCTATCGGGTCCAGACCGAATTCGCGGTGCGCAAGGCGATCGCCTGGTTGCGCAAGAACAGACCCCAGGTGATTACGGCGGATTTCTATTTCCAGCCCGATTTCCGGGACCGGCTGAGCAACCTGGAATCGCTGCTGGCGACGGTGCAAGCGATGCCCGAGGTGAAGGTGCTGGTGTACTACGACCCGCTCCATCAGGCCGCGCTGGACAAGGTCAGGCAGCGTTTCCGCATCGATGCCGCCCTGCCGGTGCCGGTGCAGGATGAGGCCTTGAAGGAGCTGCTGGCCACTTGGCGAGAGGTGTAGGGCGGAACAGCGTAGCGCCTTCCGCCATCTCCGATAGTCGGCGGATTGCGCCTGCGGCTTAGCCGCCCTGCGAGCCGGCTTACTTTTTCAGCATGTCCGCCTTGCCCGGCTTGCCGAGCCAGGCATCGGCGTCATCCAGGGCCGGTTTCTTCTCGACGATCACCGGCCAGGTCTTGGCCAGTTCGGCATTGATCTCGATGAACTGGCGCTGGTCGGCCGGCAGGTCGTCCTCGGCAAAGATGGCCTCGGCCGGGCATTCGGCGACACACAAGGTGCAGTCGATGCACTCCTCCGGATCGATGACCAGGAAGTTGGGTCCTTCATGGAAACAGTCGACCGGGCAGACCTCGACACAGTCGGTGTACTTGCACTGGATGCAGTTCTCGGTAACAACGTAAGTCATGCGCTTTCCTCATTCGGGCTTTTTCGCTAGGATAACGACGTTTTCCGGTTTGGCCAATTCAGTGCCACCGCACCAATACACCATCATCTTCCGCACGAGGTTCCATCCATGAGCGAGCACATCCATTACGTCACCGACGACACCTTCGAACAGGAAGTCCTGCAAAGCCCGACACCGGTACTGGTGGACTACTGGGCCGACTGGTGCGGTCCCTGCAAGATGATTTCCCCGATCCTCGACGAAGTGGCCAAGGAGTACACGGGCCGCATGAAGGTCTGCAAGCTGAACATCGACGAGAACCAGCAGACCCCGCCCAAGTACGGCATCCGCGGCATTCCCACCCTGATGATCTTCAAGAACGGCAACGTCGAGGCCACCAAGGTCGGCGCCCTGTCCAAGTCCCAACTCACCGCTTTTGTTGACAGCAACATCTAAACCTCGTTAGTCTTCATCAACGCCCGGCAGTCCTGCCGGGCGAATACCCCCCTCCCCCGAGATGCACCCGCGGCCATAGCGCCGCCGCCACATCCATAAGCCAAGCACCATGCACTTATCCGAACTCAAGCAATTACACGTCAGCCATCTTCTCGCCATGGCTGAGTCTGACGAAATCGAGAACGCCAACCGCATGCGCAAGCAGGAGCTGATCTTCGCCCTGCTCAAGAGCATGGCGAAGAAGGGCGAGACGATCAACGGCGACGGGGTGCTGGAAGTCCTCCCGGACGGCTTCGGCTTCCTGCGTTCGGCCGAGACCTCCTACCTGGCCAGCCCGGACGACATCTACATCTCGCCGTCGCAGATCCGCCGCTTCAACCTGCATACCGGCGACACCATCGAGGGCGAGATCCGCACCCCCAAGGACGGTGAGCGCTACTTCGCCATCACCAAGCTGGACAAGGTCAACGGCGAATCGCCGGAAGTGCTCAAGCACAAGATCCTGTTCGAGAACCTGACCCCGCTGTTCCCCAACCAGCCGTTCCGGCTGGAGCGCGAGATCAAGTCGGAAGAGAACATGACCGGGCGCATCATCGACATCGTCGCCCCGATCGGCAAGGGTTCGCGCGGCCTCCTGGTGGCGCCGCCGAAGACCGGCAAGACGGTGATGATGCAGCATATCGCCCACTCCATCGTCGCCAACCATCCGGAGGCAGTGCTGATCGTCCTCCTGATCGACGAGCGTCCCGAGGAAGTGACCGAGATGACCCGCACCGTGCGCGGCGAAGTGGTCGCCTCCACCTTCGACGAACCGGCCAGCCGTCACGTCCAGGTTGCCGAGATGGTGATCGAGAAGGCCAAGCGCCTGGTCGAACACAAGAAGGACGTGGTCATCCTGCTCGACTCCATCACCCGCCTGGCGCGCGCCTACAACACCGTGCAGCCGGCCTCCGGCAAGGTGCTGACCGGCGGCGTCGACGCCAACGCCCTGCAGAAGCCCAAGCGTTTCTTCGGCGCCGCCCGCAACATCGAGGAAGGTGGCAGCCTGACCATCATCGCCACCGCCCTGATCGACACCGGCAGCCGGATGGACGACGTGATCTACGAGGAATTCAAGGGTACCGGCAACATGGAGATCCACCTCGACCGCCGCATGGCCGAGAAGCGGGTCTACCCGGCCATCAACGTCAACCGTTCCGGCACCCGCAAGGAAGAACTGCTGATCGAACCGGCCTTGCTGCAGAAGATCTGGGTGCTGCGCAAGCTGCTCTACCCGATGGACGACATGGACGCGATGGAATTCCTCAGCGACAAGGTCCGCGCGACCAAGAACAACGCGGACTTTTTCGATAGCATGCGCAGAGGCTGATCGACCACCTGAACGTCATGCTTTGGCCGACGTTCAGGCACAAAAAAGCCCCATCGGCCTGTGACGGCCGATGGGGCTTTTGATTTTCCGGGCAGGGACCGAGCCGTCTACTTCCCGGCGGCGACAAACTGGAACTTGCCCTCGGACTCCTTGAAACGGCCGATCACCGGGCCCGGATCGGCCGGCGCCTGCGCGAACTTCTGCACCCGGCATGACACGGTGCTGACGGCATAGTCGACGCCGGCGATGTCGAGTATGTAGATCGGCTCGGCGTATTCCTCCGGGGCGCGGTGCAGCACCAGATCGGTGGCGCGCGGCACCCCCTTCACGTTGAGGCCGCCCAGGCAATCGGGCTGGCGCGCCGCCGTGATGGCGAGCGCGACGTTGCCGCTCCAGAACCAGTCCTGCGAGCGCATGATGACGATGGAGTGGTTGCGGTCGCCGTCGATCATGTAGGAGGCGGTGTCCTGGACGCAGCCCGCGAGCACGGGCAAGGCGGCGGTCATCAGCAGGGTGCGGGCGGACAGGGTCATGGTGCCTCCTCTCGGAATGATCGGATTCTATTCGATGCCCTGGCTGGCCAGGTATTCCTCGTAGCTGCCGCGGTAATCGACGATGCGGCCGTCCTGCTTGATCTCGATGATGCGGTTGGCCAGCGACGAGACGAACTCGCGGTCGTGCGAAACGAACAACAGCGTGCCGCCGAACTCGTCGATGCCGGTGTTGAGTGATTCGATCGATTCCATGTCCAGGTGGTTGGTCGGCTCGTCCAGCAACAGCGCGTTCTTGCGCAGCAGCATCAACTTGCCGAACAGCATGCGGCCCTGCTCGCCGCCGGAGATGACCTTGACCGACTTCTTCACCTCGTCGCCCTTGAACAGCAGGCGGCCCAGGGTGCCGCGGATCAGGGTCTCGGCGTCGTCGCCCTCGTAGCCGCCTTCGCGGACATAGCCGCTGATCCAGTCGGTGAGGTTCTCGCCCTTGGCGAAATCGGCGGCGTGGTCCTGGGCGTAGTAGCCCAGCTTGGCCTTCTCGGCCCACTTGATGGTGCCGTGCTGCGGCGTCAGTTCGCCGACCAGCAGCTTGAGCAGGGTGGTCTTGCCGACGCCGTTCTCGCCGATGATGGCGATCTTGTCGCCGGCATCGACGGTGTAGGTGAAGTTCCTGATGATGGGCTGATCGGCCTCGTAGCCGAAGCTCAGGCCCTCGATCTCGCAGGCCAGGCGGTGCAGCTTTTCCTTCTCGTCGTAATCGAAGCGAATCCAGGGATACTGGCGCGACGACGGTTTCACGTCCTCAGGCTTCAGCTTGTCGATCAGTTTCAGGCGGCTGGTGGCCTGCTTGGCCTTGGAGGCGTTGGCCGAGAAGCGGCGCACGAAGTTCTGCAGGTCGGCGATCTTTTCCTTGGCGCGGGAGTTGGCCGCCTGCTGGCGCTCGCGGGCCTGGGTGGCCGCCTCCATGTAGTCGTCGTAGTTGCCCGGGTAGACGCGCAGGGTCTGGAAATCGAGGTCGGCCATGTGGGTGCAGACCTGGTTCAGGAAGTGGCGGTCGTGCGAGATGATGACCATGGTGGAGTTGCGCGCGTTGAGCACGTCCTCCAGCCAGCGGATGGTGTTGATGTCGAGGTTGTTGGTCGGCTCGTCGAGCAGCAGGATGTCCGGGTCGGCGAACAGGGCCTGGGCCAGCAGCACGCGCAGCTTCCAGCCCGGCGCCACCTCGCGCATCGGCCCCTGGTGCCTGTCGACCGGGATGTCGACGCCGAGCAGCAGCTGGCCGGCGCGCGCCTCGGCGTCGTAGCCGCCCATCTCGCCGAACTTGGCCTCCAGCTCGGCCGCGTGCATGTAATCGTCCTCGGTCGCCTCCGGGTTCATGTAGATGGCGTCCTTCTCGGTCATGCAGGCCCACAGGGCCTCGTGGCCCATCAGCACGACGTCGAGCACGCGCATGTCCTCGAAGGCGAACTGGTCCTGGCGCAGGTAGGCCATGCGCTCGTGCGGGTCCTTGGAGACGTTGCCGGCCGAGGCTTCGAGCAGCCCGCACAGGATCTTCATGAAGGTGGACTTGCCGCAGCCGTTGGCGCCGATCAGGCCGTAACGGTTGCCGTCGCCGAACTTGACGTTGACGTTTTCGAACAGGGGCTTGGCCCCGAACTGCATGGTGATATTGGAAGCGGTAAGCACGGCGAACCTCGATAAGACAAGTCGGGCATTTTACCCGATCCCCCCGCCGCGTTCCTGCCTGGCCGGTACCAGGCAGGAACGATCAGGTATCAGGTAGCGGCCAGGGCCTTGACCAGCACCTTGGACCGGCGCTGCCAGTTGTACATCTCCTTGCGCGCGGCCGGCAGGTCGTCCGGGTTGGCGAGGCTGAAACCGTGCTCGATGAACCAGTGCGCGGTCCGGGTGGTCAGCACGAACAAGCGGTTCAGGCCCTGCTCGCGCGCGGCCTCTTCGACCGCGTTCATCAGGGCCTCGCCGCGGCCGCCGCCCTGGAAATCGGGATGCACGGCCAGGCAGGCCATCTCGCCGGCGTGGGCGTCCGGGAAGGGATACAGGGCGACGCAGCCGATCATCCGGCCGTCCAGTTCGGCGACGAAGAAACGTTCGATCTCCTGTTCCAGCAACTCGCGCGGCCGGTGCACCAGCACCCCCGCCTGCTCCAATGGCTCGATCACCTGGAGCACGCCGCCGACGTCGTCGATACTGGCCGGGCGCAGGGTCTCCACCGACTGCCGGGTGACCATGGCGCCCACCCCCTCGTGGGTGAACAACTCCATCAGCAGGGCGCCGTCGACGTCGGCGCTGACCAGATGGGCGCGCGCCACGCCCTTCTTGCACGCCTTTACGGCATGCGGCAGATACAGCTTCAGGTCGCCCTCGGGCAATTCGCGCACCAGCTTGAGCGCCTGGCTGGCGGTGAGCCGGTTGATCGGCCGGCCATTGGCATCCTCGGTCTTGCCCTTGTCCAGGATGAACACCAGTTTTTCCGCCCCCAGCGCGATCGCCGCCGCGGTGGCCACTTCTTCCAGGGTCAGGTTGAACACCTCGCCGGTGGGCGAGTAGCCGATCGGCGAGATCAGCACGATCTCGCCGGCGTCGAGCCGGCTCTTGATGGCATCGGCGGCGACCTTGCGCACCTCGCCGGTGAACAGCAGGTCGACGCCGTCGACCACGCCGGCCGGCTGGGCGGTGACATAGTTGCCCGAGGCGACCCGGATCTCGGCGCCGGCCATGGGGGTGTTGGGCAGGCCGATGGAGAGCATGCTTTCGATGTCCACCCGGACCGAACCGACCGCGTCCTTGACGTGCTCCAGGGTGTCGGCGTCGGTCACCCGCTTGCCCTGGACATACTGCGCCTCGCCGCCGCTGGCGGTCAGTCGCTCCTCGACCTGGGGCCGCACGCCGTGGGCCAGGACCAGGCGGACGCCGAGCGCGCTGAGCAGGTTGACGTCATGGATGAAGTCGACGAAGTCGTCGCGCACCATGGCGTCGCCGCCGAAGGCGACCACGAAGGTCTTGCCGCGGAAGGCATGGATGTAGGGCGCGGCGGCGCGGAACCAGTCCACGAAGCCGGACATGTCGGATAGGCTGGGGGTCCCTGGCATGATCTTCCGCTGTATTTGTTCGGTATCCGGATTATGCCTAAAAACAGGCCCTTAGATATCGCCCCAGATGCCCTGGATCACCGCCATGGCGGTGATGGCAGCGGTCTCGGTGCGCAGGATGCGCGGCCCCAGCGACAGCGGCTGGAAGCCGAGCCGACGCACGGCTTCGCGTTCGTTCGGGTCGAAGCCGCCCTCCGGGCCGGCCAGCAGAGTGACCGATTCCGCCGGCGCCGGCAGCTCGCGCAAGCGCACACTGGCCTCCGGATCGAGCAGCAGCCGGGTGCCGTCCCTGGCGGAGGCGGTCGCCAGCCATTCCGGGAAATCCAGGATCGGGGCCACCTCGGGCAGATGATTGCGGCCGCACTGCTCGCAGGCCGAGATCACCACGCCCTGCCAGTGCTGCCGGCGCTTGTGCCGCTTTTCCTCGTCCAGGCGCACGATGGTGCGCCGCATCATGATCGGCTGGATGCGCGTCACCCCCAGTTCCACCGCCTTTTGCAGGGTGTAGTCCATGCGCTCGCCACTGGATACGCCCTGGGCCAGGGTGATGGCCAGCGGCGACTCCCGCTCGGGCGCGCACACCGCCTTGAGCTGGACCTCGGCCCCCTTGCCGGTCTTGAGCAACTGGCCCAGGCATTCCGTGCCATCGCCGTTGAACAGGATCACGTCGTCGCCGTCGCGCAGGCGCAGAACGCCTACGGCATGACGGGCGACGGCGTCGGGCAGCGTGATCTGGCGGCCGGACGGCAGCGGCATGGCGCAGTAGAAGCGGGGAATGGGCATGGTGCGGGAACGGGTGGATTTGGATGGTATTATCGGCCGAAACGCTTCTGCGGAGGATTCAAATGGTACGCATGGAAACCCCGGTATGCGATTTCGGCTGGCCGGCCCCCGACTTCGACCTGCCCGGCGTCGACGGCAAGCGTTACACATTGAAGGAAGCGGCCGGCCGCAACGGCCTGCTGGTGATGTTCATCTGCAACCACTGCCCCTACGTGCAGGCGGTCATCCAGCGCATCGTGCGCGATGCCGGCGACCTTCAGGCCCTGGGCGTTGGCGCCATCGCCATCATGTCGAACGACCCTACCGACTACCCGGAGGATTCCTTCGCCAACATGAAGCGGGTGGCGGCGGAGCTGAAATTCCCCATGCCCTATGTGATCGACGAGAGCCAGGCCGTCGCCCAGGCCTACGGCGCCGTCTGCACGCCCGATTTCTTCGGTTTCAACGGCAAGCTGGAGCTGCAATATCGCGGCCGCCTCGACGAGTCGCGCAAGGAGGCCGCCCCCGAGGGCGTCCGGCGCGACCTCTACGAGGCCATGAAGCAGGTCGCCGAGACCGGCCGGGGGCCGGCCGAGCAGATCCCCAGCATGGGTTGTTCGATCAAGTGGAAATAGCTCTCAGGTATCAGCCAAACACTGAAAGCGGATCGCCAGTTGCTGACCGCTGGAAGCTGATCGCTGAATGCTGACATTACTCGCCCAAGTCATCGAGGCCGTCCGCGCAGTCGGACGCGATGAGGTCATGCCGCGCTATCTGAAGGTGGCGCATGCCCGCAAGGATGACGGCAGCCTGTTCACCGAGGCCGACCTGGCCGCCCAGCAGGCCCTGATCGAGCGCCTGACCGCTATCGCGCCCTACCCGGTCCTGGGCGAGGAGATGGATGACGACGTCCACAAGCGGCTTTGGCATGAGGGCGCCGAGGGCCTCTGGTGCGTCGACCCGATCGACGGCACCACCAATTTCGTCAGCGGCATGCCCTTCTTCGCCATGTCGATCGCCCTGATGAAGCAGGGCCGGCCGGTCCTGGGCGTGGTCTACGACCCCCAGGCCGACGAGTGCTTCCATGCCGTGGCCGGCGGCGGCGCCTGGCTGGGTGACGAGCGCTTGCCGCTGAAAACGGCGCCGGAACGGCTCGACCGCTGCATCGCCGGGGTCGATTTCAAGCGCATCCCGCGTGCCCTGGCCGGCCGCCTGGCGGCCGAGCATCCCTACAGTTCGCAGCGCAACCTGGGCGCCAGCACCCTGGATTGGTGCTACCTGGCCGCCGGCCGCTTCCACATCTACCTGCACGGCGGCCAGAAACTGTGGGATTACGCCGCCGGGGCACTGATCCTGGAAGAATCGGGCGGCCGGGTCAGCCGGCTGGGCGGCGGCGACTTCTGGGCCGGCGATCCCTGGACCCGATCCGCGGTGGCGGCCCGGACGCCGGGCTTGCAGGCGCAATGGAATGACTGGCTGGTGGCGTGCGACGACGTAAAGCCCTATCAAAAAGCAGGTCAATAAACAAGACGACTTCATTTATAAAAACATTTTAATTTTGCCCCGGCAGGCCGCACAAAGCCCAGAAACTCAAGGAAACCCGGCCGATCGGCGGTCGCGGCGCTGGAATTGCCGGGGCCGCTCATGTTGCTCTGTCCACTTCCACTACGACATAATCACAAGCCTTGTGTCCGAATTGGGCCTACAGGTTTTATTGTCTTTCGAGGAAACAACAACTATGGCAACCCGTACCGACCTCGCAAACGCCATCCGCGCCCTTTCCATGGATGCCGTCGAAAAGGCCAAATCCGGCCACCCTGGCGCCCCCATGGGCATGGCGGAAATCTCCGAAGTGGTGTGGAACCACCACATGCGCCACAACCCGGCCAACCCCAAGTGGGCGGACCGCGACCGTTTCGTGCTGTCGAACGGCCATGGCTCCATGCTGATCTATTCGCTGCTGCACCTGACCGGCTACGACGTCACCATCGATGACATCAAGAATTTCCGCCAGCTGCATTCCCGTACTCCGGGCCACCCCGAGTACGGCTATACCGCCGGCGTCGAGACCACCACCGGCCCGCTCGGCCAGGGCATCACCAATGCGGTCGGCATGGCGCTGGCTGAAAAGCTGATGGCGCACGAGTTCAACAAGCCCGGCCATGACATCGTCAACCACCACACCTATGTCTTCATGGGTGACGGCTGCATGATGGAAGGCATCTCCCACGAGGCCTGCGCGCTGGCCGGCACCTGGGGCCTGGGCAAGCTGATCGCCTTCTGGGACGACAACGGCATCTCCATCGACGGCCACGTCGACGGCTGGTTCACCGACGACACCCCGAAGCGTTTCGAGGCCTACGGCTGGCACGTCGTCCGCAACGTCGACGGCCACAATGCCGAGGCCGTCGAGGCTGCCGTCCAGGAGGCCAAGAAGAACACCGACAAGCCGACCCTGGTCTGCTGCAAGACCGTCATCGGCAAGGGCTCGCCCAACAAGGAAGGCACCCACGACGTGCACGGCGCCGCGCTCGGCCATGCCGAAGTGGAAGCCACCCGCAAGCACATCGGCTGGGAGCACCCCGCGTTCGAGATTCCCGCCGACGTTTACGAAGGCTGGAGCGCCAAGACCAAGGGCGAGGGCCTGGAAAAGCTGTGGAACAACAAGTTCGCCGAGTATACCCAGGCCTTCCCGGCCGAAGCCGCCGAGTTCACCCGCCGCATGGCTGGTGACCTGCCGGCCGACTGGGCCGACCGCGTCACTGCCGCGATCAAGCTGACCGCCGACAAGGCCGAGACCGTGGCCACCCGGAAGGCCAGCCAACTGGCCATTGAGCGTCTGGTCTCCACCCTGCCTGAGCGCGTCGGCGGTTCCGCCGACCTGACCGGTTCCAACCTGACCAACTGGCCCGGCTGCCACCCCCTGCACCGCAACCCGGGCGGCAACTACATCTCCTACGGCGTGCGCGAGTTCGGCATGAGCCACATCATGAACGGCATGGCGCTGCACGGCGGTCTGTTCCCGTTCGGCGGCACCTTCCTGATGTTCTCGGAATATGCCCGCAACGCCCTGCGCATGTCCGCCCTGATGAAGCAGCGCGTGGTCTACGTGTTCACCCATGACTCCATCGGTCTGGGCGAGGACGGCCCGACCCACCAGCCGGTCGAGCAGACCGCCACCCTGCGGATGATCCCGAACATGAGCGTCTGGCGTCCGTGCGACACCATGGAAACCATGGTCGCCTGGGCTGCCAGCATCGAGAAGAAGGATGGCCCGAGCTGCCTGATCCTGTCGCGTCAGAACCTGCCCTACGTGGCCCGGACCGATGCCCAGGTCGCCGACATCCGCAAGGGCGGCTACGTCCTGTCCGATGCCGCCGATGCCAAGGTGGTGCTGATCGCCACCGGCTCCGAGGTCGAGCTGGCCATGAAGGCGCAGGAAGCCCTCAAGGCCGACGGCATCGCCGCCCGCGTGGTCTCCATGCCCTGCACCAACGTTTTCGACAAGCAGGACCAGGCCTACAAGGACAGCGTCATGCTGCCCACCGTGCACAAGGTCGCCATCGAAGCCGGCGTCACCGACGGCTGGTGGAAGTACGTCGGCCTGCGCGGCGCCGTGGTCGGTCTGGACCGCTTCGGCGAGTCCGCCCCGGCCCCGCTGCTGTTCAAGGAATTCGGCTTCACGGTCGAGAACGTGGTCGCCAAGGTCAAGGCCATCCTCTGACCCGATCACAGAACCCATTCAAACAAGGAGAAAAAATATGACTATCAAAGTCGGTATCAACGGTTTCGGCCGCATCGGTCGCATGGTCTTCCGCGCTGTCGCGAAGGACTTCAAGGACATCGAAATCGTCGCCATCAACGACCTGCTTGCCCCTGACTACCTGGCCTACATGCTGAAGTACGACTCCGTGCATGGCCGTTTCAACGGCGACATCAAGGTCGACGGCGGCAACATGATCGTCAACGGCAAGACCATCCGCCTGACCGCCGAGCGCGACCCGGCCAACCTGAAGTGGAACGAAGTCGGCGCCGACATCGTCATCGACTGTACCGGTTTCTTCCTGACCACCGAGTCCTGCCAGGCCCACATCGCCGCCGGCGCCAAGAAAGTGGTCCAGTCCGCCCCGGCCAAGGACGACACCCCGATGTACGTGTACGGCGTGAACCACGCCAACTACGCCGGCCAGACCATCGTCTCCGCCGCCTCCTGCACCACCAACTGCCTGGCTCCCGTGGCCAAGGTGCTGAACGACAACTGGGGCATCAAGCGTGGCCTGATGACCACCGTGCATGCCGCCACGGCGACCCAGAAGACCGTCGACGGTCCGTCCATGAAGGACTGGCGCGGTGGCCGCGGCATCCTGGAAAACATCATTCCGTCCTCCACCGGCGCCGCCAAGGCCGTCGGCAAGGTCATCCCCGAGCTGAACAAGAAGCTCACCGGCATGGCCTTCCGCGTCCCCACCTCCGACGTCTCCGTGGTCGACCTGACCGTCGAGCTGAACAAGGAAGTCTCCTACGAGGACATCTGCAAGGCCATGAAGGCCGCCTCCGAAGGCGCCATGAAGGGCGTGCTGGATTACACCGAGGACAAGGTGGTCTCCACCGACTTCGTCGGCTGCAGCGCCCCGTCGACCTTCGACGCCGGTGCCGGCATCGCCATCGACTCGACCTTCGTCAAGATCGTGGCCTGGTATGACAACGAGTACGGCTACACCTGCAACATGCTGCGTCTGGTCGAGCACGTAGCCAAGTAATCAAGTTGCAAGGGGCAAGATTCAAGATACAAGGGGTTTCCTTGCGTCTTGTCTCTGGTCCCTTGTCTCTCCAATACGTGAGCCGTAAGGCCTGAGCCGACTCAGCCCTTACCACTTACTATCCAAGGAGCATCCGATGGCCAAATTCCTCCGCATGACCGACCTCGACCTCAAGGGCAAGCGCGTCTTCATCCGCGCCGACCTGAACGTGCCCGTCAAGGAAGGCAAGGTCACCTCCGACGCCCGCATCACCGCCTCCATGCCGACCATCGAGTACGCCCTCAAGGCCGGCGCCAAGGTCATGGTCACCTCCCACCTGGGTCGCCCGACCGAAGGCGAGTGGACTCCCGAGGTTTCCCTGGCCCCGGTCGCCGAGGTCATGTCCGCCAAGCTGGGCAAGCCGGTGCGCCTGATCAAGGACTGGGTCGACGGCGGCTTCGACGTCGCCGAGGGCGAAGTGGTCCTGCTGGAAAACTGCCGGGTCAACAAGGGCGAGAAGAAGAACGTCGAAGAGACCGCGAAGAAGTACGCCGCCCTGTGCGACATCTTCGTCATGGACGCCTTCGGCACCGCCCACCGCGCCGAGGCCTCCACCTACGGCTGCGCCCAGTTCGCCCCGGCCGCCTGCGCCGGGATGCTGGTCAGCCAGGAACTGGAAGCCCTCGACAAGGCCCTGGCCAGCCCGGCCCGGCCGATGGTCGCCATCGTCGGCGGCTCCAAGGTCTCCACCAAGCTGACCGTGCTGGAGGCCCTGTCCGAGAAGTGCGAACAGCTGGTGGTCGGCGGCGGCATCGCCAACACCTTCCTGGCCGCCACCGGCAAGAACGTCGGCAAGTCGCTGTGCGAGCACGACCTGATCCCGACCGCCCAGGCCCTGATGAGCAAGATGACCGCCCGCGGCGCCACCATCCCCATCGCCGTCGACGTGGTCTGCGGCAAGCAGTTCGACGCCAATGAGCCCGCCGTGGCCAAGGCTGCCGACCAGGTGGCCGACGACGACATGATCTTCGACATCGGTCCCAAGTCCGCCCAGGAGTTGGTCGACATCATCATGAAGGCCGGCACCGTGGTCTGGAACGGCCCGGTCGGCGTGTTCGAATTCGACCAGTTCGGCGAGGGCACCAAGGCCATCGCCATGGCCATCGCCGAGACCAAGGCCTTCACCCTGGCCGGCGGCGGCGACACCATTGCCGCGATTCAGAAATATGACATCTACGACAAGGTCTCCTACATCTCCACCGCCGGCGGCGCGTTCCTGGAATACCTCGAGGGCAAGGTCCTGCCCGCCGTGGACATCCTGGAAAAGCGGGCCGCCAACTAACCGATAAAGGAAAACGGGAATGAGAAACGTGGAGAAGGGACGCACCTGCGCCGCCCGACACCCGCTTCCCGTTGCCCGATAAAACATGCTTCGTAGAACCAAAATCGTCGCCACCCTGGGCCCGGCCTGTTCCGATCCCAAGGTCCTGGACAAAATGATCGAGGCGGGCGTCGATGTGGTCCGCCTCAACTTCTCCCATGGCACGCCGGAAGAGCACATCCAGCGCGCCGAACTGGTCCGCTCCCTGGCCAAGACACGCGGCCGCGCCATCGGCGTGCTGGTCGACCTGCAGGGCCCGAAGATCCGCATCGGCAAGTTCAAGGACGGCAAGATCACCCTGAGCCCGGGCGACACCTTCCTGCTCGACATCGACTGCGAACTGGGCGACCAGACCCGCGTCGGCCTCGACTACAAGGACCTGATCTATGACGTCTCGCGCGGCGCCACCCTGCTGCTCGACGACGGCCGCATCGAGATGTGGGTCGAGGACGTCAAGGACGGCATCGTCACCTGCAAGGTGGTCCAGGGCGGTACCCTGTCCAACAACAAGGGCATCAACCGCAAGGGCGGCGGCCTCTCCGCCGCGGCCCTGACCGAGAAGGACATCGAGGACATCAAGACCGCTGCGCTGCTCAAGGCCGACTACCTGGCGGTGTCCTTCCCGCGCTCCGCCGCCGACGTGCAGCAGGCCCGGGAAATCCTCCAGGCCCATGGCGGCAAGGCCTGGATCGTGTCCAAGATCGAACGCGCCGAGGCCATCGAGGCGCTCGACTCCATCCTGAACGCCTCCGACGCCATCATGGTGGCGCGCGGCGACCTCGGCGTGGAAGTCGGCGATGCCGCCGTGCCGGCCCTGCAGAAACGCATGATCCGGATGGCGCGCGAGAAGAACAAGATCGCCATCACCGCTACCCAGATGATGGAATCGATGATCTCCAGCCCGATCCCGACCCGGGCCGAGGTCTCCGACGTCGCCAACGCGGTGCTCGACGGCACCGACGCGGTGATGCTGTCGGCCGAGACCGCCGCCGGCCAGTTCCCGGTCGAGGCGATCGCCGCCATGAACCGGGTCTGCGTCGAGGCCGAGAAGGAAATCGAGACGCCGCAGTTCGGCTTCAAGCACGACGATATCCTGCGCGTCGACGAGGCCATCGCCAAGTCGGCCGCCTTCACCGCCCTGCACCTCAACGTCAAGGCCATCGCGGCGATGACCCAGTCCGGCTCGACCGCGCTCTGGATCTCGCGCATCAGCACCCACGTGCCGATCTACGCGCTGACCCCGGAGGTCGAGACCCGACGCAAGGTCACCCTGTACCGGGGCGTCTACCCGGTCAACTTCAAGCCCTCCAGCCACGACCGCGACCAATTGCTGATCGAGGCGGAAGACGAACTCAGGCGGCGCGGTGCGGTACGCAACGGCGACCTGATCCTGCTCACCATCGGCGAGCCCATCGGCCGCTCGGGGGGCACCAACACCATGAAGATCGTTCGTGTTGGCGAACGCAAAAAGTCTTAACCAAAAGGAGATCCCAAGATGGCACTCATTTCCCTGCGTCAACTGCTCGACCACGCCGCCGAGCATGGCTATGGCCTGCCGGCCTTCAACGTCAACAACATGGAACAGGTCCAGGCCATCATGCAGGCCGCCGCTGCCACCGACAGCCCGGTCATCCTGCAAGGTTCCGCCGGCGCCCGCTCCTATGCCGGCGAGCCCTTCCTGCGCCACCTGATCCTGGCCGCGATCGAACAATATCCGCAGATCCCGGTGTGCATGCACCAGGACCACGGCGCCTCCCCCGACGTCTGCTTCCGCTCCATCCAGTCCGGCTTCAGCTCGGTGATGATGGACGGCTCCCTGATGTCCGATGCCAAGACCCCGTCGAGCTACGAATACAACGTCAACACCACCGCCCACGTGGTCGAACTGGCCCATGCCTGCGGCGTTTCCGTCGAAGGCGAACTGGGCTGCCTGGGTTCCCTGGAAACCGGCAAGATGGGTGAAGAAGACGGCCACGGCGCCGAAGGCGTGCTCGACCACTCCGCCCTGCTGACCGACCCCAACGAGGCCGCCGACTTCGTCGCCAAGACCAAGGTCGACGCCCTGGCCATTGCCATCGGCACCAGCCACGGCGCCTACAAGTTCACCCAGAAGCCCACCGGCAAGGTGCTGCGCATCGACCGCGTCAAGGAAATCCACGAGCGCATCCCCAACGTCCACCTGGTCATGCACGGCTCCTCCTCGGTGCCGGAAGACTGGCTCGCCATCATCAACAGCTTCGGGGGCGACATGGGCCAGACCTACGGCGTGCCGGTTTCGGAAATCGTCGAAGGCATCAAGAACGGCGTGCGCAAGGTCAACATCGACACCGACCTGCGCATGGCCTCCACCGGCGCGATCCGCAAGCACCTGGCCGAGAACAAGGCCAACTTCGACCCGCGCAAGTTCTTCAAGGAAGCTACCAAGGCCATGAGCGGCATCTGCAAGGACCGTTACCAGGCCTTCGGCGCCGCCGGCATGGCCAGCAAGATCACCAAGGTCTACAACCTGGACGAGATGCACCAGCGCTACGCCACCGGCGAGCTCGACCCCAAGGTCAACTGATCGATCTTGAGTCAGTCAGGAAGGGCGGCTTCGGCCGCCCTTTTTGTTTGGGGTATGGATAGTTGGTAATTAGCCCTTGGGGGCTGTTAACGTCCTAGTTAGGGCACATGCTATTTGAGTTCCAGATCATTGCGAGCAATTCTGCGCATCTCTGGGAGGCATTTGTCCAGCGCGGCAAGTTTCAACTCCAGATGTACTTCCCAGTGCGTTGTATTGGTCGAAGCGTCTAGCTCACTGAATAGTTGATTCAGAAGAGCGATGGCATCTTCTGAAACCACAAAGCTTCCCAAGTCGCGCTGCTTCAGCAACTCGGCCATGGCCTCTTGCAACTTTTCCGTAAGCAGTTTGTCGCCCTCAGGAGGAAGGTTTATTCCTCGACGAGAAAAGGCGAGATTAGTGTCCGCGTGCTCTCGAACGTGGTGCATTGCTTCAATAATTGCTGTGTAAGCCGCACTTTTTCTCTCCCACCACTTCTCAGAGTAGAAGCGTTTCAGCGTAAGCCGAACAGTCGCGGTGGCGGTAATCAATGCTACAACGACTCCAGTGCCTAGGTTTGCTAACGGTGGTAGCCCATCCAATGATATCTCCTCTGTGCCCTAACCGGTTGACTAGGCCCGACGCATAACCGGCGGGAATTCTGTAACTCATTTATCCAAGTGCCTCGGCCCGCTCACGGCCAACGTCTGGCCGTATGAATAACAGCGAAGATTTCTATGTCGCTCTCCGTCACCCGATAGGCAACGTAGTAAGGAAGGCGAGGGATCACGATCTCCCGGGTGCCTTCCAGATGCCCCCGACGTCCCCTGTCGGGATTATCCCTGAGCAAGGTCACGCTCTTCCAGATGGCCTGTATGACGCGCCGTGCGGCTTCCGGATTGTCGTTGGCAATGTAGTCGCTGATCTCGGTCAGATGCGCCAACGCGGCGGGGGTGTAGCGTACCCGCATAAGTCAGTCGGCGTAGCGTGAGAAGAAGGCCTCCATTTGGTCATCCGGTACGAACTCGCCTTTTTCCGCCTGGGCCAGGCCTTCACGCATGCGAGCGATTGCCCTGCGTTCGTGAGCCAGATAGGCCGCCAAGGCTTCATTGAGTATTTCGGTTTCGCCTCGATGGATTTCCTCCGCCAGGGCGTGGAGATCGGCACGGATTTCAGGTTGAATTTCCAAGGTATCGACTTGCATCGGAGGCCCCAAAATGTCAGGTTTTACGTTTGAATGATAACGCCAGAAGGATGTTGCTCGTATTTCAGACATTCCAACACAAAGACCGACATGAATTGGCCCGACCCGGATGACCAGACCGCAAGTGCTATGCGTCGCCAGCCGCCTTTGCTTTATGATTTCGGCCTTACCCGAATCAAGCCGTGAGGTTATCGCGTTGGGCCGTCCCCTGAGGCGGCTCGACGTTTTCGCAAGACCATGACCCTGCAGACACCATCACATCGCATCCCGCTGTTCGTCGCGCTGCTCACCGGCACTCTGCTGCTGGCCGGGTGCGGCAAGGACGACGCGGCTTCTGCTCCGGCGGCGGCCAAGCCGGCACTCACGGTCGAGGCGGTGGTGCCGGCGAGCGCCGAGTGGCCGCTGACGCTGGCCGCCAACGGCGATATCGCCGCCTGGCAGGAGGCGGTGATCGGGGCCGAGGTGAGCGGCTATCGCCTGGCCGAGGTGCGGGTCAACGTCGGCGACCGGGTGAAGAAGGGCCAGGTGCTGGCGCGCATCGACAGCGGCACCGTGGCCGCGGAACTGGCGCAGACCCGCGCTGCCGTGGCCGAGGCCGAGGCGGCCGTGACCGAGGCGGCCGCCAATGCCGAGCGCGCCCGGCGCCTGCAGGAGGCCGGCTTCTACAGCCACCAGACCGGCAGCCAGTTCATGACCGGCGAGCAGACCGCCCGGGCCCGCCTGGCGGCAGCCCGGGCGAAGGCGCGCGCCGACGAGATCCGGCTGGCGCAGACCCAAGTCGTGGCGCCGGACGACGGCATCATCTCGGCGCGCGCGGCCACGGCCGGCTCGCTGACGCAGCCGGGGCAGGAACTGTTCCGGCTGATCCGGGGCGGGCGCCTGGAGTGGCGCGCCAAGGTAGCCGAGGCGGACCTTGGCCGGATCGCGCCGGGCACCGTCGCCAGCCTGACCCTGCCCGGCGGCGCCGAACTGCGCGGCAAGGTCAGGGCGGTGGCGCCCAGCGTCGATGCCGCCAGCCGCGACGGCCTGGTCTATGTCGACATTCCGACCGGGTCGGGCGAGGCGGCGCGGGCCGGGATGTTTGCGCGCGGCGTGTTCGAACTGGGCCGTGGCTCGGCGTTGACCTTGCCGCAATCGGCGGTGGTGGTGCGCGACGGCTTCGCCTATGTCTATCGCCTGGGAGCCCTGGACAAGTCGGGGCTGGGCAAGGTGGCGCAGACCAAGGTCGAACTGGGCCGGCGGGTCGGCGACCGGGTCGAGGTGGTGGCCGGCTTGCCGGCGGATGCGCAGGTGGTGGCCGCGGGTGCGGGGTTCCTGGCCGATGGCGATACCGTGAAGGTCGTCGCTGCCACGCCGGCCGGCGTGAAGAAGGCGGCCGAGTAGCGCCCGACCAGCCCGCCATGATCAACGTCTCCTCCTGGTCGATCCGCAACCCGACCCCGGCGATCCTGCTGTTCGCCATGCTGACCCTGTTCGGGGTGATGGCGTTCAAGGCCATGAAGATCCAGCAGTTCATGGACATCGACCTGCCCACGGTCACGGTCACCGCCAGCCTGCCGGGCGCGGCGCCGGCGCAGATGGAGACCGAGGTGGCGCGCAAGATCGAGAACTCGGTCGCCACCCTGCAGGCGGTCAAGCACATCTACACCAAGGTGCAGGACGGCGTCGCCACGGTGACGGTGGAATTCCGCCTGGAGAAGCCCCCGCAGGAGGCGGTGGACGACGTGCGCGATGCTGTCGACCGCATCGACTCCGACCTGCCCGGCGACCTGCGCGACCCGATCATTGCCAAGGTCAACCTGGCCGGCATGCCGATCCTGACCTACACGGTCGGATCGACCCGGATGGACGACGAGGCGCTGTCCTGGTTCGTCGACAACACGGTGGCCAAGCGCCTGCTCAGCGTGCCCGGGGTCGGCGCGGTGGCGCGGGTGGGCGGCGTCAGCCGCGAGGTGCGGGTGGAACTCGATCCGGCCCGCCTGCTCGCCCTGAACGCCAGCGCCGCCGACATCTCGCGCCAGTTGCGCCAGAGCCAGCAGGAGGCCTCGGGCGGGCGGGCCGATGTCGGCGGCGCCGAGCAGTCGGTGCGCACCCTGGCGACGGTCGCCTCGGCCGCGGAACTGGCGCGCATGGACATCACCCTGTCGGACGGCCGCCGCATCCGCCTCGATCAGGTGGCCCGCGTCGCCGACACCGTGGCGGAACGGCGCTCGGCCGCGCTGCTGAACGGCCAGCCGGTGGTCGGTTTCGAGATCGTCCGCAGCCGGGGCGCCAGCGAAACCGCCGTGGCCGAGGGCGTGCGCGCCGAACTGGCGCGCCTGCAGGCCGAGCAGCCGGATATCGCCATCACCGAGGCGTTCAACTTCGTCGACCCGGTGGTGGAAAATTACGAAGGCTCGATGGCCCTGCTGATCGAGGGCGCCGCCCTCGCCGTGCTGGTGGTCTGGCTGTTCCTGCGCGACTGGCGCGCCACCCTGGTCTCGGCCACCGCCCTGCCGCTGTCGATCCTGCCGGCCTTCGCGGCGATGCATCTGCTCGGCTTCAGCCTCAACGTGGTGACCCTGCTCAGCCTGTCGCTGGTGGTCGGCATCCTGGTCGACGACGCCATCGTCGAGATCGAGAACATCATGCGCCACCTGCGCATGGGCAAGACGCCCTACCAGGCGGCCATGGAGGCGGCCGACGAGATCGGCCTGGCGGTGATCGCCACCTCGTTCACCCTGATCGCGGTGTTCCTGCCCACCGCCTTCATGAGCGGCGTGGCCGGCAAGTTCTTCGTCCAGTTCGGCTGGACCGCGGCGATCGCCGTGTTCTTCTCGCTGGTGGTGGCGCGCCTGCTGACGCCGATGATGGCGGCCTACCTCCTGCAGCCGCCGAAGCGGGACCACGGCGAGCCGCGCTGGCTGCGCCTCTACCAGGGCTGGGCGGAATGGTGCCTGAAGCACCGCCTGCTCACCATGCTGGCGGCGGCCGGTTTCTTCTTCGGCTCGTTCTCGCTGGTGCCGCTGCTGCCGACCGGCTTCATCCCGCCCGACGACTTGTCGCAGACCCAGGTCTACCTCTCCCTGCCGCCCGGCAGCACCTTCGAGCAGACCCTGGCCAGCGCCGAGCGGGCGCGCGTCATCGTGCAGAAGAACCCGCACGTGAAGCTGGTCTACACCGCGGTGGGCGGCGGCGCGGCCGGCGGCGATCCGTTCGCGCCGCAGGGCGCCGAAGAGGTGCGCAAGGCGACCCTGACCATCAACCTGACGCCGCGCAAGCAACGCCATGGCATCAAGAAGCAGGCGATCGAGAACGAGTTGCGCGCGGCCCTCGCGGCCCTGCCCGGGGTGCGCGTCAACATCGGTCTGGGTGGCGCCAACGACAAGTACATCCTGGTCCTGGCCGGCGAGAACGGCGCGGTGCTGGCCGAACACGCGCGCCAGGTCGAGCGCGAACTGCGCAGCATTCCCGGCATCGGCAACGTGGTCACCACCGCCAGTCTGGTCCGGCCCGAGCTGACCGTGCGGCCGGACTTCGCCCGCGCCGCCGACCTCGGCGTCACCGCGGCCGCCATCGCCGACACCCTGCGCATCGCCACCAGCGGCGACTACGACCAGGGCCTGGCCAAGCTCAACCTGAGCCAGCGTCAGATCCCCATCGTAGTCAGCCTGCCGCCGTCGGCGCGCCAGGATATGGCCCTGCTCTCGCGCCTGACCGTGCCGGGGGCGCGCGGTCCGGTGGCCATCGGCAACGTCGCCGACCTCGCCATCGACGGCGGCCCGGCCGAGATCGACCGCTACGACCGCCTGCGCAACATCAACTTCGAGATCAGCCTGAACGGCCAGGCCCTGGGCGAGGTGGAAAAACAGGCCCTGGCCCTGCCCAGCCTGCGCAACCTGCCGCCGGGCGTGATCCGCACCACGGTGGGCGACGCCGAGGCGATGAACGAGCTGTTCCAGAGCTTCGGCCTGGCCATGCTGACCGGGGTGCTGTGCATCTATGCCGTGCTGGTGCTGCTGTTCCGCGACTTCATCCAGCCCGGCACCATCCTGACCGCCCTGGTGCTGTCGGTGCCGGGCGCCTTCCTGGCCCTGTTCGTGGCCCAGTCGGCGCTGTCGATGCCGTCGATGATCGGCCTGATCATGCTCATGGGCATCGCCACCAAGAACTCCATCCTGCTCATCGACTACGTCATCCTGGCCCGGCGCGACCACGGCCTGAACCGCTGGGAGGCCCTGCTCGACGCCGGCCGCAAGCGCGCCCGGCCGATCGTCATGACCACCATCGCCATGGGCGCCGGCATGATGCCGATCGCCCTGGGCATCGGCACCGATCCCAGCTTCCGCGCCCCCATGGCCATCGTCGTCATCGGCGGCCTGATCACCTCGACCTTCCTCAGCCTGCTGGTGATCCCAGTGGTGTATACCTTCGTCGACGACCTGCACGAACGCTTCCGGCGCAAGATCGGGCAGCGTGCCTGAGCCCGCCTTTTGTCTTTCCCGGCCCGCCCCGTTATATTCGACACTTTGCAGCCCGGCCCGCCCGCCCGTCCCCATGCACCGCATCCACACCGCCCCACACCGCCGCAGCCTGGCCGTCCTGGCCCTGCTCGCCGCCGCGCTGGCCGGTTGTGCCGGCACCCCCCCCGTGGTGGAAGATGAAGGACAGGATACGGCGCAGGATCAAGTCGTGGATAAGCAGGCATTCGCCGGCGCCAAGCGCTACACCCAGGTCCTGGAAGGCCTCTATATCCTGGATTTCGAGGTCGACACCCACTATTCCAGCCTCGACAAGGCCAGTTGCTACGCCTTCCTGACCGGCACCCTGACCAACAATTCCAGCCAGAACCTGTCGCGCCGGTCCGCCGTCGAGTTCCATGTCTATCATGGCGATGCCCTGTTGTTCCGCGACTACACCTACCTGCGTACCGACCTGAGCGTGGGCAACCGGGTCCAGTTCATCCTGCTGGAATCCCCCCTGCACAAGAAACAGTGCCCGTCCTACGACCACATCGATGTGGTCCTGAAGAAGATCCCCCTGAGCTAACCCACCCACCATGACCGACGCCCTATTTGAAAGCAGCATCCAGTCCCTGCCCCTGATCCACAAAGGCAAGGTGCGCGACATCTACGCCATCGACGACCAGCGCATGCTCATCGTCACCACCGACCGTCTGTCTGCCTTCGACGTGGTGATGCCGACGCCGATTCCGGGCAAGGGCAAGGTGCTCACTGCGGTGGCTGATTTCTGGTTCGGGAAGCTGGAACACATCCTGCCCAACCAGTTGACCGGCGCGGCCCCGGAATCGGTGGTGGCGCCGGATGAGCGCGCCCAGGTCGCCGGCCGCGCAGTGGTGGTGAAGCGCCTCAAGGCCCTACCCATCGAGGCCATCGTGCGCGGCTACCTGGTTGGCTCCGGCTGGGCCGATTACCAGAAGACCGGTGCGGTGTGCGGCATCAAACTGCCGGCCGGGCTGCAACAGGCCGACAAGCTGCCACAACCCCTGTTCACCCCTTCGACCAAGGCCGCCGTGGGCGCGCACGACGAGAACATCGACTACGTCCAGTGCGAGCGCCTGCTCGGCGGCGACCTGGCCGCCCGGGTGCGTGCCGCTGCCATCACCCTGTACCAGGCCGCGGCCGACTATGCCCTGACCCGCGGCATCATCATCGCCGACACCAAGTTCGAGTTCGGCCTCGACGAGGCCGGCACCCTGACCCTGATCGACGAGGTGTTGACGCCCGACTCGTCGCGCTTCTGGCCGGTCGACGAATACCGGGTCGGCAGCAACCCGCCCAGCTTCGACAAGCAGTACGTGCGCGACTGGCTGACCAACTCCGGCTGGAACAAGCAGGCCCCCGGCCCGGAACTGCCGGCCGAGGTGGTGGCGAAGACCGCCGAGAAATACGACGAGGCGCTCAAGCGCCTGCTTGGCTGACAAACCGGCGTCGTCAGGCCACTGGCGAGATGTTTCTGCGACATTCCGCGCGCGGTTTGAGCCTGGCGGCCGCCGTCGCGATCGCCGGATGCGCGAGCGTCGGCGACAAGCAGAAAAGCGCGTGGAACCCGCTTACCGGCGGCTATGTCGTTATGGATGTGGCGCCGGATATCTATTTGATCCACTCGAAAAGCGCACCCTTCGTACCCAGGGATTACCCGGAGACGCCAGACGCCAAGCTGATGTCCTGGCTACTGGGCGGCCGCCTGGAGAACGCCAGGAAGAATTGGCCCGGGCTGGCCAGGGCGGCCTGCGGCGGTGGCTATCGCGAATATGACGTCGTCGAATACGCCAGCCAATACTCAACCATGCCTTATCAGGTCATTGCGGTGAGGTCGGCCTATGCGATCTGCAATCAGGGCCATTATTCCGACGAAGCGGTCATCAGATTGCTGAAGCCCTGATCAGGGGCGGCTACGTTTTTTTCCGCATCGTCCCGGCGATCAGCTTGTATTCGTACAGCCGGCACTCCAGCGGCCCGTTGTAGAGCGGGATGCGTCGGCTGGCGGCGAGGCCCATGCCTTTGGGGAATTCCGCGTCGCCGGAGATGAGCCAGGCGGTCCAGCCGGCGAAGTGCTGTTTCAGGGCGTCGCCCAGGCCCTTGTAGAAGGTGGCGTCGGTGTCCAGGCGGACGCCGTAGGGCGGGTTGCTGACGATCATGCCGTGCTCGGCCGGGGCCGGGATCGCCATCACGTCGCCTTCGCGCAGGGTGACGCAGTCGAGCAGGCCGGCGGCCTTCAGGTTGAGGCCGGCGGCACGGATCATCCGGGGATCGATGTCGCAGCCATAGATCGGCAACAACTGGGGCTCTTTCTGCCCGGCCTCGGCATCCTTGCGCAGCCGGGTCCATTCCACCTTGTCGAAGCTGATCAGGTGCTCGAAGGCGAAATGGCGCTTGATGCCGGGCGCCATGTTGAGTGCGATCATGGCGGCCTCCAGCAGGATCGTGCCGCCGCCCATCATCGGGTCGAGCAGCGGCAGCTCGGGTGTCCAGCCGGACAGCTTGAGCAACGCCGCCGCGAGGTTCTCGTTCAGTGGCGCCGGCGCCGGCTCGACCCGATAGCCGCGCCGGTTGAGCGGCTCGCCGGTCAGGTCCAGGTACAGGGTGAAGCGATCCTGGTCGAGATAGATCAGGATCGGCACGTTCGGTTCGCGGGCGTCCACGTTGGGGCGCTGCTCCAGGTCCTGGCGGAAACGGTCGCACACCGCGTCCTTGATCCGCAGGGTGACGAAGTTGAGGCTCTTGAGCGGGCTGTTGTGGGCCACCGTGCGGATGGCGATGGTCTTGTCGACCGCAAACCAGTCCGACCAAGGCTGCTTGAGGGTGACCTTGTAGAGATCTTCCTCGTCGCGGTAATTGCCCTCGGCGACCTGTTGCAGCACCCGGATCGCCAGCCGGCTCCACAGGTTCACCTTCCAGGCCAGGGCGATGTCGCCGCTGAACTTCACCCCGCCGGAACCGGCCACGGCATCGGCGGCGCCCAGTTCAATCAGTTCCTTGGCCAGTTCGCCTTCCAGGCCGCGCGGGCAGGGGACGAAAAACTTCAACTGGGCGGGCGCCTGGGGGGTGCTTCTGCGGCGAGGGGTCGCCTCCGTGCCGGTCTCGTCCCTGGACCTTGTCGGCCGGGTATCGCGTCCGTCGCGTGGATAAGCGCCATCCTTGGCCGGGGTTCGCGGGGGGCGGCCGGAGGCGCCTTCCTCACGATAGCCTTTGGCCTTGCCGGCGTGACCAGGGGGGTGTTTCTTCTCCGTGCGCCCTTCGGCGGCGGGGCCGTGGGAACGCTGTTCAGCCTTGGCGGCCGGTTTGGCCTCGCTTGCCGCCGACTTGCTGCGGTCGCGCTGCAAGGGGCTCCAGCGCGCCGGCTTGTGCTTGCGTTCGGGCTTATCGCCTTCGGTCTTGGCGGTCAGGCTGATTTTCTTGCGGGCGGGTTTTTCGTCGTGGTTGGACATGTCGGGTGTCTTCAGTTTGATCAGCGGGGCAGCTGGCGTGCCTCATGCAGCAGCTTTGCCATCTCGTGCCGGTAATGGACGAAATCCAGCTCGGGGCAGGGCGCGCCCTGTCGGGTGGCTGCCGCCGAGAGCTGGCCGCGCAGGTAGGCGAAATGGCTGAACAGGTGGGTCAATACGTCGCGCACCCACAGGGTGCGGGGGGCGCCTCCGTTGCCGTTGAAACGGACCTCGCCCTCGAAGAAGCTGTCCGGTTGGGCTTCCAGCCACTTTTCCAGGTTGCGGGTCTCGTGGCGCAGGGTGGTTTGCAATTCGCGCCAGACCGGATGCTGCAGTTCGCGCGGGGCGGACGGCATGACGGCCCCCTGTAGGCGCGCCAGCCAAAGCTGGACCTCCCCCAGCATGTGGTCGGCGCTAAGGTGGATGCTCCTGAAGTCCAGGCCCTGGTCCGTCTCCAGGGCCTCCGGCCGCAGGCGGGCCAGGGCGGTGAACAACGCCTCGTTGGCCCAGTGCTGGTAATCGGCCTGGATGACGAAATAGCTCTTCCACGTATACATGGCGGTTTCCTATTCCACGATGGCGAGCGGCGCCGTCTTGTCCAGCCATTCCAGCCTGCCGGCCATGGAGCGGGTTGCGCTGGCCCGGCCGGCGGCATCGATGAACAGGACTTCGGAGACGCCCATCCGAGTGGCCATTTTGCGCCATTCCGCCGGGCCGCCGATGAATATCGGCTTGCTGGTCACGTCTGAGCGGGTGCCGGCGTGCTCGCCCCGGACCAGCACGGTGACCGCCTGGGCGCCATTGGCCGGCCAGCCGGTGCGCGGGTCGATCAGGTGGCAGTAGCGCTTGCCGGCCAGTTCGAAATAGCGCTGGTAGTCGCCCGAGGTGCCGATCGCCTCGCCGTCGCGCAATTCCAGGGTGGCAATCGCGCCGGGCTGGCGCGGGTGCTGGATGCCGACCTTCCAGGGCCGGTCGCCGTGCTGGCCGACGGCGATGATGTTGCCGCCGATGTTGACCAGGGCATTGTGCACGCCCTGCGCCTTGAGCAGGTTGGCGGCGCGTTCCAGGGCATAGCCCTTGGCGTAGCCGCCCAGGTCGAGGCGGACGGCGGGGTTGGCGCTGACCACCCGGTCGCCGTCGAAGTGCAGGTCGGCCATGCGCGGGTTGGCCTTGACCAGTTGGTCGACCTTGGCCGGGTCGGGCAGGCGCGCCGCGAAGGTGTCGGAATGGAAGCCCCACAACTCGATCAGGTTGCCGATGGCCGGGTTGAACAGGCCGTCCGAACGATCGGACCAGGACGCGGCGTCCTGGAGCAGGCCGATCACCTCCTTGGGTGCCGGGTCGGACGGCTTGCCGGCCGCGATGGCGGCGTTGATGCGCTGCAGGTCGCTCGGCTCCCAGGCATGCAGCAGGCGGTGCAGTCGGTCGAAATCGGCCAGCACGGCGTCCACCGCCGGGCGCGCCTTGGTCTCGGACTCGCCATAGACACTGACCTCGACCAGGGTGCCGAAGACGTAGGCCTGCTGCTTGTAGGGCGGCTTCTCGCCACAGCCGGACAGCAGCACCAGCAGGAACAGCGCGACGATCAGGCGCATGAACGTTCCAGGGCGTCGACGAACAGTGCGGCGACATCGCAGCCGGTCTGGTCGGTGATCTCGCGGAAACAGGTCGGGCTGGTCACGTTGACCTCGGTGAGCCAGTCGCCGATCACATCGAGGCCGACCAGCAGCAGCCCCTCGGCCTGCAGTTTTGGCCCCAGGGCGGCGGCGATCTCACGGTCGCGCTCGGTCAGCGGCCGGGCCACGCCGGTGCCGCCGGCGGCCAGGTTGCCGCGCGTCTCGCCGGGGGCGGGGATGCGGGCCAGGGAATAGGGCACCGGTTCGCCGGCGATCAGCAGGATGCGCTTGTCGCCGTCGGCGATCTCCGGGATGTAGCGCTGCGCCATGATGTGGCGGCGGCCGAGGTCGGTCACGGTCTCCAGGATGGCGCCCAGGTTGGCATCGCCCGGGCGCAGCCGGAAGATGCCGCTGCCGCCCATGGCGTTGAGCGGCTTGACCACGATGTCGCCCTGCTCGGCCATGAAGGCGCGGATGTCATCGGGCCGGCACGAAACCAGGGTGGCCACGGTGAACTGCGGGAAGCGGGCGATGGCCAGCTTCTCGTTGTAGTCGCGCAGCGCCTGCGGCCGGTTGAAGACGCGGGCGCCTTCGCGCTCGGCCATTTCGAACAGGTAGGTGGCGTTCAGGTAGCCCTCGTCGAAGGGCGGGTCCTTGCGCATCAGCACGGCGCCAAAGCCGGCCAGCGGCCGCCATTCCGGCGCCTCCGCCGTGAACCAGTCGCCTTGGCGGGCGTGCTGGAGCAGCGTCACCTTGCCGGCATGGCCGGCCACCCTGCCGTCGCGCCAGGCCAGGTCCTCCGGCTCGCAGGCCCACAGGCCGTGGCCGCGCCGGACCGCCTCCGCCATCATGGCGTAGGTGGAATCCTTGTAGACCTTGAAGCTGGCCAGCGGGTCAGCGACGAACAGGATATCCATCAGAGTGCCGCCTCGCCCGACTGCCCGCCGTAGCCACCCGCATCATGTCGGCGGCTGGCGCCATTCGCCTTGCCGTCGATCCCGCTGTGCGGGGCCCTCGCCGGGTGGCTCATAGCGCTACTTCCGGATGGAACTCGGGGTCCGTGTCTTCCAGTTCGATCGACGCCGCCAGCGCCGCCAGCCGGGCGAGTACGCCATAGGTGTAGAAACGGTTGGCCGGGGCATCCGGGCGCGCCGTGTTGTCCGGCAGGGAGCAGGACTGGTCGAAGGCCAGCGGCACGAAATGCATGCCCGGCGCGTTCAGGTTTTCGTCCACGCCCCGGCTGGTATGGACGCGATAGAAGCCGCCGACGACGAAGTGGTCGATCATGTAGACCACCGGCTCGGCCACCGCCGCGTTGATCGACTCGTAGGTGTAGACGCCCTCCTGCACCAGCACCTTGTCCACCGCCAGGCCTTCCTTGACCACGGCCATCTTGTTGCGGCTCTTGCGGTTGAGGTCGCGCACGTCGTCCGCACTCTTGGCGGTCAGGATGCCCATGCCGTAGGTGCCGGCGTCGGCCTTGACGATGACGAAGGGCTCCTTGTCGATGCCGTATTCCTGGTATTTGATCCGGATCCGCTTGAGCAGCGCATCGACGTTCGAGGCCAGGCATTCCTCGCCGTCGCGGCTCTGAAAGTCGACCTCGCCGCACACCCCGAAATAGGGATCGATCAGCCAGGGATCGATGCCGACCACCTGGCCGAAGGCCTGGGCCAGGTCGGTGTAGGCCTGGAAGTGGTTGGACTTGCGCCGCACTGCCCAGCCGGCATGCAGCGGCGGCAGCAGGGTCTGTTCCGGGTCGAGGCCCTTGAGGATGTCCGGGATGCCACCCGAGAGGTCGTTGTTGAGCAGCACCGCACAGGGGTTGAAGCCGTCCACCATCAGGCGGTCGCCCTCGCGTCGCACCGGTTCCAGCTTGAGCACGCCGCCGTCGGGCAGGTCGAGGATCAGCGGTTCCTTCAGGTCCGGGATCAGGCTGCCCAGGCGCACCGTGATGCCGACCTTGCGGATGATGTCGGCCAGGGTGGCGACGTTCTGCAGGTAGAAGCTGTTGCGGGTGTGGTTTTCCGGGATGATCAGGAAACGCTGGGCGGAGGTGCACATCTTCTCCACCGCCACCTGGGCCGCCTGCACCGCCAGCGGCAGGAAGGCCGGGTTCAGGTTGTTGAAGCCGCCGGGGAACAGGTTGGTATCCACCGGCGCCAGCTTGAAGCCGGCGTTGCGCAGGTCGACCGAGGAGTAGAACGGCGTCGCGTGTTCCTGCCAGAGGCCGCGGAACCAGTGCTCGATGGCCGGCTGGGCGGCAATGACGCGCTTTTCCAGGTCCAGCAGCGGACCGGTCAGGGCCGTGGTGAGGTTGGGAACCATGCTGAACGAAGCTTTGGGTACGGGACGCCAGTTTACCCGAATGTTTCAATAGTTCACGGGCGGCACGGGATAATGAGGGCCTAGTCCGTGTCAGGCTTCGGAGAAGGTGAAAACTTTGCCAAGCTAGTGAAAAACTGCTGACACAGATAATTAGGAAAGGCTCCCGAGGGAGCCTTTCCTATAGCAAGGTAGATAGGCAGTTAGAGGAAAACGGCTATGAACCGTCAGGCTCAGGCCGCAGCACCAGCGGTAGTTGCCTCAGGCACTTCGATCAATTTGCCCGTCTTGCAATCGTAGATGTAACCGTAGATCGGTATATTTGCCGGGACGAGCGGATGTTCGCGAACCCGGGTCACATCCTCGAGCACGCTCTTGGCCTGGTTGGAGATAGTGAGCCAGTTGATATAGCCGCCCTCCGGCGAGCCGGGGCCAGCACCATGGTCATGCCAGCCACTCGCGTCCACGGTGGCCGTTTCCAGACTGCTGTTGAGCAGGTTGGTCATGATTTCGTTATTGAACGTCTCCATACCGCAGTCGGTATGGTGAATGATGAACCATTCCTTGGTCCCGAGCAGTTTGTAGGAAATCACAAGCGAGCGGATCGCATCGTCACTGGCGCGGCCCCCCGCATTTCTGATCACATGTGCATCACCTTCGGAAAGCCCTGCGAACTTGGCAGGGTCGAGACGCGCGTCCATGCAGGTCAGGACGGCAAAGCAGCGACCAGGGGGCATCGGCAGATTCCCCTTGTCGCCGAAATCACTGGCATAACGGACATTGGCTGTAAGGACTTCGTCTTTTACACGGGACATGAATTTCTCCTCATCATATGGGTTGTTAACTAAACCGGTCTACGACCGGTCCGGTCTTAACAGCAACTGCTATGCCATGTATAAATATTTAGTATTAACAATGTGTTATTGGATTTACGAGTTAATTATTTGAAGTGTCATTTCACAAGGGTGAAGTGACACTTCAAATCCTGAAATGGGACTATCCTTGTGATCTCCCAGCGATGTATCGGAACGCATATGTCTAAAGCCGAGCCCTTTTCCAACCTCACACCCAAGGATTTTCTGCAGACATTTATTGACGAGGCGAAGCGGGTTGCTCCCTTTGCTAGTTGCAGCAGTCTGCAGTCCTTCATTCAGCAGATCGTCCTCAAATCCAGCGCATGTCTGGAAGAGAGGTACCGTGAGGTGGAGGCGCTGACCGGTCCGTTGACGCCTGGTCAGTATGCCGAACTGATCGTCTCTCTAAAAAACAGCATCGGCGGCCAGTTTCGGGTGGTATCGACCAACCGGAAACAGGTGCAGATTCATACCGAGCGCTGTCCGTTCGGAAGCTTGGTGCAAACAGCGCCGGGTCTTTGTCACATGACTTCGAGCATTTTTGGTGGGGTGGCGGCACGCAATTTCGGTTATGCCAAGGTGGAGCTTCAAAGTCGGATCGCTTTGGGAAGCGATAGTTGTGACATCTGCATTCACCTCGACCCAGACCGTGCCCAGGATGTCTTGGGTGACGAGTATTTCAGCGACGGGCATCAGGTGATCGCTGAGGTAAGGGCTCCGGACGAGCTCCAGCGCATCATCGAACAACGCCTTCATTCGCTCTGGATCCATGGTTCGGTCGGCGACAAACCTGACGCTGACCGGCCGCGATTGGTGGCGGAAAGTGCACCTATGCGTGCGTTGCTACGAGCAGTGGAAAAGATTGCAGATACGCGTGCGACGGTACTGCTCTTGGGTGAGACTGGCGCTGGCAAGGAGGTATTCGCAAAGTCCATCCACAGCATGTCGTCCAGGCTGGACAAGCCCTTCGTTACCGTCAACTGCGGTAGCCTGCCCGCCGAGCTGGTGGAAACCGAACTCTTCGGCCATGAGCAGGGCGCCTTCACGGATGCCAAACACCAGCACCAGGGACGCTTCGAGCGTGCTCACGGCGGCACCCTTTTCTTGGACGAGGTCGACAGCCTGTCGCCCAAGGCCCAGGTGTCGTTGCTCCGGGTATTGCAGGAAGGGCGCTTTGAGCGGGTGGGGGGGCACCGCCCGATCGTTTGCGATGTCCGCGTCATCGCCGCCAGCAATCACGATCTTTCCCTGATGGTGGAACAGGGTGAATTCCGCAAGGACCTGTATTTTCGCCTGAACGTGGTGCCGCTGCACATTCCGCCCCTCAGGGAGCGGCGCGAAGACATTGTGCCCTTGGTCAAAACGCTACTAGAGCGTTTTTCCGAGCGCTACCAGTCGCCCTCCATAGAGGTCTTACCCCAAGCCATGCGTAGTCTGGAGGAATACCACTGGCCGGGTAACATCCGCGAGCTTGAGAACGTGCTGGAACGTGCCTTTCTGTTTGCCGAAGACCATGTAATCCGCCACATCACCCTGGAACTTGCTCCCCGTGTTACCAGCGAGGTGAGCGCGACCCTCGACCTCAGGGAGTTGAAACGAAGGGCGGCCGACGAAGTGGAGCGCCGCTACCTGGAAGCGGCGATGGCCGATCACAGTGGCGATGTGCGCGCCGTGGCCGGTGTGCTGGGCATGACATCACGGGCCGTGTACCAAAAGCTAAGTCACCATGGCCTCGGCAATGCACGAAAGACCTAACCCGCCATCGTGATTGGAAGCCGGTCTCAGGGAGGCCGCTGTCGTTACCAGACGAGGCTTACACAGAGCGGTACACTTGGCACCACTCTGAAGAGCGTTTTTCAATTGAGTGGTTCGCCCAGGTCATTGGGGAAGACCAGATAGGGTATGGTTTCCCTTGTGTAACTATCCACTAATACCGGTACCAATATTCTGAATATTTCATGATCAATGTCGTAGTTGCTTTGGGCGCATGACATAGAACGTGAAATTGTTCCCATATATATAAAGCGTGGCTTTGCACGTACTTTGTCACCCAACAGGCCTAGCCCAAGCCGCCGACCGCCATGTTCGAAATCGTCCTCTACCAGCCAGAAATCCCGCCCAACACCGGCAACATCATCCGCCTGGCCGCCAACACCGGCTGCCGACTGCATCTGATCAAGCCGCTGGGGTTCACCCTCGAAGACAGCCAGCTCAGACGCGCCGGGTTGGACTACCACGAGTACGCCAGCCTGATCGTCCATGAGGACTGGCCGGCCGCCCGCGCCGCACTGGCCGGCAAGCGGATGTTCGCGTTGACCACCAAGGGTAGCGCCCGCCACGACCAAGCCCGTTTCGAGGCCGGCGATGCCTTCCTGTTCGGCCCGGAAAGCCGCGGCCTGCCGGCCGAGATACTGGCGGAGTTTCCGGCCGAACGCCGATTGCGCCTGCCCATGCTGCCGCACAGCCGCAGCCTGAACCTGTCCAATTCCGCGGCGGTGGTGGTCTACGAGGCGTGGCGACAAACTGGGTTTTCGGGTGGGGTGTGACAATGTGCTCACGGAAACCATGCCCTGCGAGCATTCTTGCTTCATGAGGATTGGCAAAACGCAGGCCAACAAACATATTATCAAAAATAATAAAAGCAAGGGGCGGTGGAATTTTGCAAGGCATAAAATCATTCCCGCTTTTTATAACGCTAAATTAATAGGATGATGTATGCGAAGTGTCTTTTTCATGTTTTTATTAACTATCAATGCGCTGGATGCTTCCGCACTTGATTTGAGCGTACCTAAAAATTATTTCGACCCAATTCCAATTTATATCGTTTTTACAGGCAGGCCCGATACCCCAGCATCCGTAATGGAGTACAGTAGGGATGCTGTTGCACGAATAAATGAAAAATTTATGCAAACACCCCAAATGGATGACAAGGGAGAGTATTTTTGTACTGACCAGGTTGTCGAGTTTCTTGTTGTGTTGAATGGTAAAGGCGAGTATCAAAACTTAGAAGTCGTTAATCACTATGACAAAGCCCAAAATGTAAATGGACGTATTAGCGCCTCTGGGCAATTCTATAGTGCAAAACATCAGATTAATATGCCCCCCGTAGGAATGATAAACACGGTTAGCGATCATTTGGCAAAAATCGTACGCAGCCTTTCACCGTTCCTGCCCTTCCCCGAGCCAGAGTTATTGGGCTCAAGGCTTGTCGGGCTTCCTCTTGGTCTCCCCTTACATTGCAAGCCCACATTGATCAGGGTGCCTCGTCCAAATATTCGTTAACCAATAACAATATTGGGACCAATATTCTCATCTCAATCTATCCTGTGCGCTTCATCAGACTTGAAGCGGGGTTCTTCTACAGTGCCTCTGGTTGTCATGTGCCGCCGCAAACGCATCAGTCATCCTTCAAGTCCTTCTTTGCCGACTTGATGTATTTACCGAAGTCCCGATCCTTCTTTCGCCTGTCGGCATAGGACATCTGGTAGAACTCGGACTCTTCAGTGAGCTTCAGGTAGTTCTCAAAGTGCTCGCGGCTGATTTCGCCGGACTGCACCGCCGCGAGCACGGCACATCCCGGCTCGCCGGCATGGCTGCAGTCCCGATAACGGCATCTGGATGCGAGGGCGGCGATGTCGGAATAGCTGCCCGCCATGCCGTCTTCCGCGCCGACGACGCCGAATTCGCGCATCCCCGGGTTGTCGATCACCAGTGCGCCGCCATCGAGGCGGATCAGTTCGCGGCGGACGGTGGTATGCCGACCTTCGCCCGTGCCGCTGACCGCCTTGGTCTCCAATCGCTCAAGGCCAATCAACCGGTTGATCAGCGTGCTCTTGCCAACCCCCGACGACCCGACGAAGCAATAGGTCTTGCCCGGCACCAGCAACCGCCTGAATTCGTCCACGCCGTCCTGCGTGACGTTGCTCAAGGTCACGACCGGTGCCGTGATTCCGGCGGAATGAATGTCCGCCAACTGCGCGGCCAGGACGGCCGGGTCCACCAAGTCTGTCTTGGTGAGCAGAATGTACGGCTCGGCGCCGCCGTCCAGCACCATGACGAGATAGCGTTCCAGGCGCTTCAGATTGAAATCGAAATGGCATGACTGGACGATGACGACATAGTCCACGTTCGCCGCGATCATCTGGTATTCGATGGCGTTCCCCGCCGACTTTCGGCGCAGCGACGTCCTCCGCTCCAGGAGCGCGTGAACCACCCCGAAGTCGTCGCCGGGCTGCTTCTCCAGGCACACCCAGTCGCCCACGCAGGGCATTTCCTGGGCCAGGTGATGGCGGTGCAGATAGCTGCCGGCCAGCTTTGCCCGGAAAGGGCCGGCCTGATCCACGAGCAACAGCAGATCACGATCGACTGCCGCAACGCGGGCGACAGTCTCGGTTGCTTGGCATGTTGTCTTTTGCTCGAACCAGGCGCTCCAGCCCAAGCCATTCAGTTCGCTATGCGGGTCATTCATCATTCTCGGTACGCCGAATCACCAGAAAATCAAGCCTGGCCCCCTTATTTCGAGATACTGGCGGAGTTCCCCGGCAATCGGAGCCTGCGCCTGCCCATGCTGCCGCACAGCCGTAGTTTGAACCTGTCCAATTCCGCGCTGGTGGTCTACGAGGCTTGGCGGCAAACTGGGTTACGGGTGGTAGGTAATTAAGGATATGGGGATACCTTGGCCTGTTCCCTATAGATGCGGTTGAAATGGGTTTCGCCCAAACCGAAACGCCCCTGCCGATCCGCAACCGGGTTTGGAAAAGAATTACACCAACTGCGCTTGAACGCAACGGCCTGACTCGGATTGGCGGTGCCCATACGACAGGTGTGACGCCATGAGTACGCTGCAATATGCGGGCTATTCGTCCCGCAATTCCCGGTTCAACAGGGCGGCCACGGCCTCGCGCGGCGGCAGTTTCTGGTCGAGTATGGCGCATACCGCCTCGGCGATGGGCATCTCGACGCCCATCGTGCCGGCCAGCCGGCAGACTTCACGGGCCGTGGTAACGCCTTCGGCGACGTGGCCGAGTTCGCGCAGGATGCCTTCCAGGCTTTCGCCCTGGGCGAGTCGGAGACCGACCCGGCGGTTGCGCGACAGGTCGCCGGTGCAGGTGAGGATCAGGTCGCCCATGCCGGACAGGCCCATGAAGGTTTCCTGGCGGCCACCCAGGCCCAGGCCCAGGCGGGTGATCTCGGCCAGGCCGCGGGTGAGCAGGGCGGCGCGGGCGTTGAGGCCGAAGCCGAGGCCGTCGGAGATGCCGGCGGCGATGGCGATGACGTTCTTGATTGCGCCGCCGACCTCGACGCCGGGCAGGTCGTTGCTGGAATAGAGACGCAGGCGCGGCCGGTGCAGGTCATGCGCGGCGCGGCGGGCGAATTCGCCGTCGTTGGCGGCCACGGTCAGCGCGGCCGGCTGGCCGGCGGCAACTTCCTGGGCAAAGCTCGGGCCGGACAGGGCGGCCATGTCGTCGCGGCCCGGCCATTCCTCGGCGGCGACCTGATGCGGCAGCTTCATGGTGCCGGTTTCGAAGCCCTTGCACAGCCAGACCAGGGGGCTGGGTGCGCCGTGCACCTGGCGCAGCAGGTCGCGGAATCCGGAGGTGGGCACGGCGCTGACCAGATAGTCGGCGCCGGTGATTGCCTCCGCCAGGTCGGCGGTGACGTTCAGGTCGCGCAGCGGAAAGCCGGGCAGGTAGCGGGCATTGGCGCCGTCCTGGCGCATCTGCCCGGCATGCTCGGGGTTGCGGGTCCACAGGGCGACTTGCGCCTCCCCGGCCAGGCTTAACGCCAGGCCGGTACCCCAGGCGCCAGCCCCCAATACCGCGATCTTCATGGCAGTGCCGGAATCAGTTGGGCTTCTGTTCCGCTTGGGCTTCAGCCTGGGCGCGCTGCTGCAGATACATGGCCTCGAAGTTCACCGGCTGCATGTACAGGGCCGGGAAGCCGGCGCGGGATACCGCTTCGGACACGGTCTCGCGCAGGTAGGGGAACAGGATGTTGGGGCAGCCGACCGCCAGCATGGGCTCCAGGGCTTCCTGGGGGACGTTCTGGACCCGGAAGATGCCGGCCTGGTGGGCTTCGACCATGAAGGCGACCTTGTCGTTGATCTTGGCGGTGACCACGGCGGTCAGCACGGTCTGGTAGATGCCGGTGTCGATGGCCTCGCTATGGTTGCGCAGCTGCACGTCGATCTGGGGCGCGCCCTGGTCCAGGAAGATCTGCGGGGCATTGGGCACTTCGACCGAGAGGTCCTTGAGGTAGATCTTCTCGATGTTGAAGACCGGCATTGCGGCCTGTTCTTGTTCGCTCATTTTGGCTTCCGGGTAGTGGGATGGGGAAAGCGGGCCATTATAGCCGCTTAGTGATGACGGTTTTACAGGTGTTGGCGCAGCCAGGCGGCGAGTTGCGGTCCGGGCAGGGCGCCGGAGACCCGGTCCAGTTCGCGGCCATTCCTGAACAGGGCCAGGGTAGGGATGCTGCGGATGTTGTGGCGGGCCGCCAGGCCTTGTTCGACCTCGGTGTTCACCTTGACGAAGCGGACCTGGCCACTGTACTGCCCGGCCATCTGCGCGAAGGTGGGTGCGAACTGCTTGCACGGGCCGCACCAGGGTGCCCAGAAGTCGACCAGGATGGGCAGGCCGTCGCGGGCGGCGAAGCGGTCGAAACTGGCGGCGTTGAGTTCGATTGGCGCCGGCGGCAACACCGCGCCGGCGCACTTGCCGCATTTGGGCTGGTCGCCGAGACGTTCGGCGGGGACGCGGTTGACGGCTCCGCAATGAGGACAGACGAGTTCCATGCGCTGCTCCGGATAAGGCTGATTACCGGAGCAGATGGCGCCATCGCGCCGGATTTCAAGCGGCGAGCAGGGGGTCCAGGCCGCCGCCGGCGTCGAGCGCCGACAGGTCGTCGAAACCGCCGACGTGGTGATCGCCGATGTAGATCTGCGGCACGGTGCGGCGACCGGTGATGCGCATCATCTCCTGGCCCTGGGCGGGGTCGAGGTCGATGCGGACCTTCTCGATCTCGGTGACGCCCTTCTTGTTGAGCAGGCGCTCGGCCATCTGGCAGTAGGGACAGACGGCGGTGCAGTACATCTTCACGTGGGGCATATGGAGCCTATCTCAGTAGTAAACAGGCCCCGCGCCGGTTGCCTGCGGGATGCAGTGCAAGGCGCGGGGGACGAAGTGTAGCCATTCTCCACGAGTCGCCCGCAACGACGCAATGCGCCCGCAGGCAGCCGGCCCTTCGGGTTGAGGCCGGGATCGGCGTCTGCGGCGTTGCGCCGCTTGCGAATGGAATGACCATTCGCCGCGCGACGCGCCTTGCATCCATCCGATCCTGGCCTCAACGCGGAGCCTGCTTACTCCTGAGATAGGCTCCTTACTTCTCCTTGGGCAGGCCGGCCTGCTCCCAGGCCGAGATGCCGCCAGCCAGATTGCTGACGTTCTCGAACCCGGCCTTGCGCAGTACGCCGCAGGCATGGCCGGAGCGGCTGCCGGTGCGGCAGACCACGACGACCGGCTTGGCCTTGTACTTTTCCAGGCTGGTGAGCTGGTTCTTCAGCTGGCCGAGCGGAATGTGCTTGGACTTGCCGATGTGGCCGTCGGCATATTCCGAGTTTTCGCGCACGTCCAGGACCAGCGCGTCCTCATGGTTGAACAGCATGACCGCTTCCTGGGGGCCGACCTGCTTGATGCCGGACAGCCGGCCCATGAGTCCGCTGCCGAACAGCATGAAGCCGGACATGGCGGTGAGCAGGATCAGCCAGATGTTTTGTTGGACGAATTCCATCCCTTACCTCGATCTCAATCCAAAGGGGGCGAATTTTAACCTAGCCGCAGCAGGAGCCGTTGCCGGACTTGAAGCCCAGCTTCTTGAGCAGCTTCTCGGGCGGGCAGAAACCGGTGAAGCCGGATTGCAGCATGTTGAGGCCGACGAAGGCGGTGAACCAGAGCCAGGACATCTGGGTCAGGTCGATCTGGCCAAAGGCCTGGGCCAGGCCGAGGGACAGCAGCGTCATGAAGCCGGCCATGATGCGGATGATGCGTTCAGTAGTCATGGGTAGATTCCTAGTAGAAAAGTCAGGTGGTTTGCAAACGCCGCTGCCACAGGTAGTAGAACAGCGGGATCACCACCAGGGTCAGCAGGGTGGAAGCGAAGGTGCCGAAGATCAGGCTCACCGCCAGGCCGCCGAATACCGGGTCGGTGATCATGATGGCGGAACCCAGGATGATCGCCAGGGCAGTCAGCAGGATGGGCCGGAAACGTACCGCGCCGGCCTCGATGACGGCCTGTTCGAGACCGTAGCCTCGCTTGCGGTAGTCGAGGATGAAGTCGATCAGGAGCAGGGAGTTGCGCACCACGATGCCGGCCAGGGCGATGACGCCGATCATCGAGGTGGCGGTGAAGGCCTGGTGGGTGGCCCAGTGACCGGGGAAGACGCCGACCAGGGTGAGCGGGATCGCGCCCATGACGATGAACGGCAGCACGAAGGACTTGTAGTAGCCGACCAGCACCAGGTAGATCAGGATGATCGCGATGATGAAGGCGGAACCGAGGTCGCGGAAGACGTCCAGGGTCAGGCGCATCTCGCCGCCCCAGAGCAGGCTGTAGTCGACCACGTCCTTCGGGCTGGCCTGGGTGAAGCCCAGGTTGCCGGTGGTGAAGCTGACGCCGTTGGCGAGCTTCTGGCCGTCCAGCATCTTGTCCAGGGCGAGCACGGCGTAGACCGGGCTGGACTTGAGCAGCTCGCCGCCGACCATGACCATGGGATGCTGGTCGCGGTCGTAGATCGGCTTGGCCTCGGTGACCTTTTCCACCGTGGCGATGGCCGACAGCGGCACCTGCATGCCGTGCGGATTGGTCACCCGCAGGCTCAGCAAGGTATCCGGGGTGGCGCGCAGCTCGCGCGGCAGGCGGACGTTGATGTCGATCGGCTCGCGGGCGTCGTCGGCGTGCAGGGTGCCGATGGCGAAGCCGGACACGTAGCTGCGCAGCAACTGGGCGACCTGGCCCGGCGCGACTCCGGACAGCAGGGCCTTCTCGGTGTCGACGTGGATGTGGAAGCCCTCGGCGTTCGCGGTGACCGAGTCGTCCACGTTGATCATGCCGTAGATGTCCTGGAAGTCCTTGTTGACCACGGTCGCGGCCTCGCGCAGCTTGTCGTAGTCGGGACCGTACAGCTCGGCCAGGATCTGGGCCTGCACCGGCGGGCCGGGCGGGGTCTCGTAGATCTTCAGCTTGGCCTGCGGGAAGCGGCTGTGCACCGCCGCAAACTGCTCGTTCAGGATGTTGGCGATCTCGTGCGAGCTTTCCTTGCGCTCATGCTTGCCGACCAGGTTGACCCGGATCTGGGCCAGGTTCTGGCCGCGCTTGATCATGTCGCCACGCACCAGGGCGGCGAAGTCGATCGGCGCGGTCAAGCCCAGGAAGGTCTGGTAGGCAGTCACGTGCGGATAGGCGCCGATGATCCGGCCGACCTCGCGCGCGACCTGGTCGGTGGCGGCCAGGGCGGTGCCGGCCGGCATGTCCACCTCCACCAGCATGGTGTTGGTGTTGTCGTTCGGCAGCATCTTCAGTTCGACCCCGAACATCGACAGCGGACCGTTCAGGCCGGACGGCCGGACGAACTGCCAGGCCGGCATCAGCATGGCGCCGACGAGCAGGCCGAGGACGATCAGGAAGGTCAGGTTGCGCTTGCCCGGCGAAGCGATCAGGGGCGTGATGACCGCCACATAAGCGCGATGCAGCACGTCCTTGTCGGAGGCGCCGGCATCCTCCAGGGTCGGCTTGCTGGCCAGGGCCTGCTGGGCGGCCTTGTTCCGCAGCCACAGGTTCGACGCCCAGGGCACCACCATGTAGGCGATGACGATGGAGGCGATCATGGCCACCGGCACGTTGAACGGGATCGGCGCCATGAACGGGCCCATCATGCCGGTCACGAAGGCCATCGGGATGAAGGCCAGGATGACTGCGATGGTGGCGACGTTGGTCGGGTTGCCGATCTCGTTGGTGGCCTCGATCAGCACCTGGCCGAAGTCCTTGCCTTGGGTGCCGTGGTGCAGGTGGCGGTGGATGTTCTCGATCACCACGATGGCGGCGTCGACCAGGAGGCCGAGCGACAGGATCAGCGCGAACAGGGTGATCCGGTTGATGGTCTGGCCAAACGCCAGGCCTACCGCCAGGACCACGAACAGGATCAGCGGCACGGTCAGGGTGACGATGCCGGCCTCGCGCCAGCCCAGGAAGACCACCAGGATGACGACCACGGAACCGATGGCGATGCCCAGGTGCGAGACCAGTTCGTTCACCGCCTCGTCGGCCTTGGCGCCGTCGTTGCGGGTGACCGCCACCTCGATGCCGGTCGGGATGGCCTGTTTCTTCAGGTCCGCCAGCTTGGCCAGCACTGCGTCGGCAACCACCACGGCGTTGCTGCCGGCCTTCTTGGCGATGGCCAGGGTGACCGCCGGGTTTTCCGCGCCGGCGGTCTTGCCGGCGGCGGGGCCGTAGGCGAAGCGGGTGGCCTCCTCGGTCTCGGTGGCGCCGTCCTCGATGCGGGCGATGTCCTTCAGGTAGACCGGCTGGCCCGTGCGGGAGACGCCGACGACGATCTTGCCGACTTCATCGGACGAGCCGAGGAAACCTGACAGGCGCAACGGCCGCGCCAGGTTGTCCTGCACCAGTTCGCCTAGGGGGGCGGAGACATTGCTGCCGCGCAGCATCTGGTCGACCCGGTCCAGGGTGAGGCCGGCGGCGTCCAGGCGCTGGGCGTCGAGCCAGACGTTCACGGCACGGGTGCGGCCGCCGACGATCTGGGTGAAGGACACGCCGGGCACGTTGCGCAATTGTTCCAGCAGGCGCTGGGCGACCTCGCGCAGGCGGAAATCGTCGTACTGGCCCGAGGTCAGGGTCAGGGTCATGATCGGCACGTCGTCGACGTTGATCGGCTTCACCACCGGCTGCATGGCGCCCGGCGGCACCCGGTCCATGTTCTGCATCAGCTGGTTGTACAGCTTGACCAGGCTGTCTTCCTGGTTCTGGCCGACCTTGAACTGGACCGTCACCGCGCCGAAGTCGTTGGTGGCGTAGCCGAAGGTGTGGTCGACGCCGGACTGGGCGTTCATGATCGCTTCCAGCGGCTTGACGATGAGGTTTTCCACCTCGGCCGCCGAGGCGCCCGGCTTGGCCACGATGATGTTGGCCGCCGGGACGACGATCTGGGGGTTGTATTCCCGCGGCGTGACCATCAGGGCCAGGATCCCGGTCAGGGTCACCGCGATGATGGTCAGCGCGGTAAGCTTGGAGGTCAGGAAGGCCCTGGCCAGCTTGCCGGCGATGTTCATCGGGCTGTCGTGTTGGACTTCGCTCATGGTTCAGCCCTGGACGCGGTCGCCGTTGTTCAGCGCGCCCGCGTTGCCGGTGACTACGCGGTCGCCGGCGGACAGGCCGGACAGGATTTCCACCTGGTCGCCGTCCACGCGGCCGGTGCGCACCATGCGGTATTGCGCGATGCCCTTGGCGTCGACCACGAACACGCCGTCGATGCCGGCGCGGTTGAGCACGGCGGCACTCGGCACGCGCAGGACGTTCTGCTTGCCGGAGGCGAACAGCACGCGGGCGAAGGAGCCGCTGCGCAGGCCAGCCGCGGCGACGTCGATCTTGACCAGATGGCTGTGGGTCATCGGATCGGCGGCCGGCGACAGGCGGGCGATCTTGCCATCCAGCGGCTGGGCCAGGCCGTCGACCTCGATGCGGACAGTGGCGTCCTGCTTCAGACACTGGTAGATGCTGTCCGGCACCGAGGTCTGCACCTGCATGCGGGACTGGTTTTCCACCATCAGGACCGGGTGTCCGGGCGCGGAGATGTCGCCTTCGTTGGCCAGCTTCTGGGTCACCACGCCGTTGATCGGCGAGCTGACCACGGCATAGCGCATCTGGCCCTGGGCGGTCTGCAGGCCGGCCTTGGCCTGGGCGGCACGGGAGGCGGCGATGTCGTAGTTCAGCTTCATCTTCTCGTACTGCTGGCGGGTGACCACTTCGTCCTTGAACAGGGCATTGAAGCGGTCGTAATCGGCCTTGGCGTCCTGCATGGCCTTGTCGGCCTGGTCCAGGCCCAGGCGGGCCTGGGCGACGCCGCCTTCGATGTCCATCGGGTCGATGGTGAACAGGCGCTGGCCGGCCTTGACCGACTGGCCCTCGGCCACGGCGATGTTCTTGATGTAGCCCATCAGCCGGGAGGCCACCTGGACCGATTCCAGTGCGACCACGGTGCCCGGCATGGCGCTCAGCACATCCGCTTCGACCGGTTGCAGCGTGACGACGTCTGCCTTGACGGTATTCTGCACCGGCGTGGCGGCGGTCTCTTCGTGCTTGCCGCCGCAACCGGCCAGGCTGATCGCGAGCGCGAAGACAAGGATAGACAGCTTGTTCATGGGTTCATCCCTCACAGTTCATTGGCGTCCAGGACGCCCACGGCAAGTTTCAGTTCGGCGCGTTGCACGGCCTGTTCATAATGGGCCGCCACCAGGTCGGCGCGGGCCTTGTCCAGTTGCGCCTGGGCGGCGAGCAATTCGATCAGCGTGCCCAGGCCGTTCTCGTAACGCTTCTGGACCAGGCGTTGGGCCTCGCTTGCCTGCTCCAGGGCGAGTGAGCGGGCAGCGGCCTTTTCCTCGGCCTCGATGGCGCGGCGTTTCGCTTCGCCAACCTGGTAGGCGACACCATCGGCGGCCTGGCGCAATTTCGCCGCCAGTTCGATACGCGCCGATTCGGCCCGGTCCACGCCGGCCTGGCTGGAGCCGCCATCGAATGCGGTCCAGGTCAGCACTCCCGCGGCGGTGTACGAGGCCGCGTCGAAGCCGGGCGTGTCAGCGTTCCAGTCCTGACGCAGCATGATGTTGAATTGTGGCCGCTTGCCGGCTCGTGCCGCCTCGACCGCGGCGCCGGCGCCCTCGCCCTGCTCGCGCAAGGCCTGCAGGCCGGAATGGTTGGCCAGGGCCCGGGTCCTCAGCGCCTCGGTTTCGCCATCCAGCAGCACCGGCATGACCGGCGCGCCGACATCCAGGGGCTCGGCCAGTGATTTGCCCAGCAGCAGGTGCAACTGGTCCAGCGCAGTCGCCTCGGCGTTGCGCGCCTCGGAGAGCTTCAGCTTGACGTCTTCCAAGTTGACCTGGGCGGACAGCAGATCGCTCTTCAGCGCCATCCCCTGTTTCAGCAGCCGGTCGGTGATGCGGACGTACTCCTCGGCGGCGGCGACGCCTTCCCTGGCGACCTGGATATAGGCGCGGGCGGTGTGCACCCCCTGGTAGGCCATCAGTACGTGCTTGACCAGTTGCTGGCGGGCCAGCCGGTCGCCGGCCTGGGCGGCACGGACATAGGACTGGGCCTGCTTGACGTACTGGGTCACCATGCCGCCGTTGTAGACCGGGACCAGCAATTCGACGCGCGGGTTGAAATTGGTCGTCGCGTCGGGGTGGTTGAGGTTGTCGAGCGAGGACGGATACGGGGCGGTCGCGGGAATAATGGGCCCGAAATCGCTGAAGGCCGCGTTGCGCTGCGACAGCTTCAGGCCGAAGGCGTTCAGCGCATCATTGGTATAGGTGCCGGTCAGGGACAGGTTCAGGCGCGGCAGGTGGTTGGCCTTGGCTTGTCGGACCGCTGCCTCGGCCTGGCCGATCTGGGCCTGAGCCACCGCCATGTCGGGGTTCTGTGCCAGCGCCTGACTGACGCATTGCCTGAAATCCAGGGTTTCCGACCAGGCCGCGGTGGTGGCCATGGCGAGCGCCACGGCCAGCAGGGCCGGGCGCATCGGACGGAACATCATAGTCATACTCCTTGCTTGAATGCGGCATCCCGGCCGCCAGCAAGGGGCCAGGAATATTAGAGGGCGCTAATATTAAACATTAAATAATCTTATGTAAAGATAAGCGCCGCCGTAAGCATATCAAGCTGTGCGGTTATTTCGTGAAACCGCAAAAAACATCGCGCATCATGCCGATGAGTTGCAAGGTACGGGTGTCGGCAACGCGGTAGAACACCCGGTTGGCGTCCTTGCGGGTGCGCAGCACGCCTTTATCGCGCAAGATGGCCAGATGTTGGGATATATTGCTTTGCGAAGTGCCGACGCTGTCCACGATGTCCTGGACACTGACCTCGTTGTCACCCAGTACACACAGTATCTTCAGGCGAAGTGGGTGGGACATGGCCTTGAGCGCACGCGATGCTTGTTCGATGTGTTCGTCTTTCTCGATGAGATCCGAGAGGGACTCCGTGTTCATAATCAAAAAGCTCCCTTCCACCCTGGACCGGGCATGTGTAAAGGCTAAAATTCCATGATGTATTCAAATATACTAAAATACTGAGCGAAAAGTGCTTCTGTCTACGATAAAATATTCTGATGCCTCCTAACGCCCGCCCCGTCCTGCTGATCATCCTCGATGGTTTCGGATATCGTGAGTCCGAGCTGAACAACGCCGTCGCCGCTGCCCGCAAGCCCAATTTCGATCAGCTCTGGGACACCTGTCCGCACACGCTGATCCACGCCTCCGAAGCGGCTGTCGGCCTGCCGCGCGGACAGATGGGCAATTCGGAGGTGGGCCATCTGAACATCGGCGCCGGCCGCGTGGTGTATCAGGAATTCACCCGCATCGACCGTTCCATCCAGGTCGGCCATTTCTTCGAGAACTACGCCCTGCGCGAACTGATCGACAAGGTCAAGGCCAACAATTCCACCCTGCACGTCTTCGGCCTGCTCTCGGATGGCGGTGTCCATAGCCATGAAGGCCATATCCACGCGATGTTGGAAATGGCGGTGCGCGGCGGCCTGGACAAGATCATGGTGCATGCCTTCCTGGACGGTCGCGATACACCGCCAAAGTGTGCCGATGTCTATCTGCGGCGCCTGCAGGACAAGCTGGATGCCCTCGGCAAGGGCCGCATCGCCACCATCAGCGGCCGCTATTACGGCATGGACCGCGACAAGCGCTGGCCGCGCGTGCAGGTGGCCTATGACATGATCACCCTGGGCGAGGCCGAATACCGGGCGCCGACCGCGCTGGAAGGCCTGGCCATGGCCTACGAACGGGGCGAGAGCGATGAGTTCGTCAGGCCGACCATCATCGCGGCGGAAGGCGAAGCGGCGCCGCGGATGCATGACGGCGACGCGGTGGTGTTCATGAACTTCCGTTCCGACCGTGCCCGACAGATCAGTCGCGCCTTCCTGCTGCCGGATTTCGACGGATTCGAGCGCAAGTATGTGCCCAAGCTGTCGGACTACTGCACCCTGACCCATTACAGCGACGAATTCGATGTCCCGGTGGCCTTCCCGCCCGAGCGCCTGCGCAACGGCTTTGGCGAGTACATCGCCAGTCTCGGCCTGCGCCAGTTGCGCATCGCCGAGACGGAGAAGTATCCCCACGTCACCTATTTCTTCAATGGCGGCGAGGAGACGGTATATCCGGGCGAGGACAGGATCCTGGTGAAATCGCCGCCCGTGGCCCACTATGACCAGCAGCCCGAGATGAGCGCGCCCGAGGTGACCGACAAGCTGGTCGAGGCGATCCGGAGCCGCAAGTACGACGCCATCATCTGCAACTACGCCAACGCCGACATGGTCGGACACACCGGCAATTTCGAGGCTACCCGGCAGGCCGTCGAGGCCATCGACCTCTGTCTCGGCCGGGTCGTCCCCGCCATGCTGGAAATCGGCGGCGAAGTGCTGATCACCGCCGATCACGGCAATGCCGAATGCATGGCCGACCTGGAAAACGATCAGGTGCATACGGCGCACACCACCAACGTGGTGCCCCTGCTGTATGTCGGCCGTCCGGCCCGCCTGGCGGAAACCGGGGCCCTGGAGGACATCGCGCCGACCCTCCTGAAGATAATGGAGCTGCCCCAGCCTGGCGAGATGACCGGGCATCCCTTGGTCAACTTCGATACCTAGCCATCACAGACCGGCTCGTGTTCCGACTGCTCGTTCTGCTGACCTTGCTGCTGACCGGCCCGGTCGGGGCGGCGGTGGATGGCAAGCAACAGGAACTGGGCGATCTGCGCGGACGCATCGCCCAACTGCGTGACGAGGTCGAGCGGGCCTCGGAAGATCGCAAGGAGGCCGCCGACGACCTGCGCGATTCGGAACAGCGCATCTCGGAAGTGAAGCGCACCCTGCTCGGACTGGGCAAGGACGAACAGAAGATCGGCACCACCCTGTCCCGGCTGGCAGACGAACAGGCAGCCATCGAGGCAAAGCTGAAGGAAGAAGAGGCGCAACTGGTCAACCTGGTCAGGCAGCGCTACTTCCGCGGCGATGTCGATAGCGTGCGCCTGCTTCTGTCCGGCCGCAGTCCGGGCGACATCCAGCGTGACCTGGGCTACTACGCCTACATCGGCCGCGCCCGGTCGGCCCTGATCGACAGCCACAAGGCGACGCTGGAACAGCTGAAAGCGGTGGCAGACCGGACCCAGCAGCATAAAGCCGAGTTGGAACGGGTCAAACGGGCGCAACTGGCCCAGCGCCAGACGCTGAGCACGGAAAAGCAGGCCCGACAGACCGTGTTCGACAAGTTATCCAGACAGATCAGCCAGCAGCGCAAGGAAATCGACAGCTTGGTGCGCGATGAACAGCGACTGACCCGCCTGATCGAACGCCTGCGGCGCCTGGCCGAGGAGGCCAAGGCCAAGCGGGCGGCCAGGGAACGGGAACAACGGCAAAGCAAGACAGTCACAAAGGGCGAACTGGTGAGCCGGGTGGCCGATGCCAGTCTGGCCGGTTATAGCTTCTCCAGGTTGCGCGGCAAACTCGCCTTGCCGACCGTAGGCGAGATCGTGGCCAGGTTCGGCCAGGCCCGCAGCGGCGGCGGACCGGCCTGGAAGGGCTTGTTCATCAGGACCCGCACGGGACAGCAGGTGCGTGCGGTAGGCAGTGGCGAGGTGGTGTTTTCCGACTGGCTGCGCGGCTTCGGCAACCTGTTGATCATCGACCATGGCGAGGGTTACCTCAGCCTGTACAGCAATAATGAAAGTCTGTATAAACAGGCGGGAGACACCATCCGGGCAGGCGATGTAGTCGCCGCCACGGGCAACACGGGCGGGCATGATGAGCCCGGACTTTACTTCGAGTTGCGCCGCCAGGGCCAACCGTTCGACCCTTTATCCTGGGTCAAATAAGAGACAAAGAGACAAAGAGACAGCGTTTATGACCGGCAAATTCAAGCAATTCGGACTCATCGGCCTGGGTGTGGCACTCGGTGCAGCGCTCACCCTGAACTTTTCCGCCGTCGCCGAGCGCGAGCAGGAGCCGTTGCCCATCGAGGACCTGCGCGCCTTTGCCGAGATATTCGGCAAGATCAAGAGCGATTACGTCGAACCGGTCGAAGACAAGAAACTGATCACCGAGGCCATCAACGGCATGCTCTCGGGGCTCGACCCGCACTCGGCCTACCTGGATCAGGAGGCCTTCAAGGAAATGCAGGTCGGCACCCAGGGTGAATTCGGCGGCCTCGGTATCGAAGTCGGCATGGAAGACGGATTCGTCAAGGTGGTTTCGCCGATCGAGGACACCCCGGCGTTCAAGGCCGGCCTGAAAAGCGGCGACCTGATCATCAAGCTGGACGACACCCCGGTCAAGGGCATGACCCTGAACGATGCGGTCAAGCGCATGCGCGGCAAGCCCGGCACCGACATCACCCTGACCATCATCCGCAAGGGCGAGAACAAGCCGGTCATCGCCACCCTGACCCGCGCCATCATCAAGATCAAGAGCGTCAAGTACAAGCTGGCCGAGCCGGGTTACGGCTACGTCCGCGTCACCCAGTTCCAGGAACACACCGGCGAAAACCTGGTGGCGGCGTTGAAAGAGCTGGAAACGGCCAACAAGGGCGCCCTGAAGGGCCTGATTCTGGATCTGCGCAACGACCCGGGCGGCCTGCTCAATACCGCCGTCGGCGTTGCCGGCGCCTTCCTGAAGCCGGGCGAACTGGTGGTCTACACCGACGGCCGCACGGAAGATGCCAAGATGAAGCTCACCAACAGCCGGGAAAACTACCTGCGCCACGGCGATACCGACTATCTGAAGAGTCTGCCCGCCTGGATCAAGGATGTGCCCATGGTGGTGCTGGTCAACGGCGGTTCCGCCTCCGCCTCCGAGATCGTCGCCGGCGCCCTGCAGGACCACAAGCGCGCCCTGATCGTCGGCACCCAGAGTTTCGGCAAGGGTTCGGTGCAGACCATCCTGCCGCTCGCCAACGGCACCGCGATCAAGCTGACCACGGCGCGCTATTTCACGCCGAACGGCCGCTCCATCCAGGCCAAGGGCATCACGCCGGATATCGTCGCCGAAGAGGCCACGATCACCGAAGGCAGCACCGCTGCCAGGATGGACGTGCGTGAGGCCGATCTCCAGCACCACCTGACCAACGGCAACGAAGAGACTCCGAGCAAGAAGGACAAGCCGGCCCCGGTCGAGAAGGCGCCGACTGCACCGGGCACGGACAAGGATGGCGAGGACAAGCAGGAGCTCGACCCGACCGAAATCGTGTCCAAGAAGGACTTCCAGTTCAATCAGGCGCTGATCCTGCTCAAGGGCCTGTACCTGTTGCGGGATCGCTGACCCGGGTCGGGTGGATGGACGATAGCCAGTTACTGCGCTATTCCCGCCACCTGTTGCTGGACGAGATCGGCATTGCCGGCCAGGCCCGGCTGGCCGGCAGCCGGGTCCTGATCGTCGGGGCCGGCGGCCTGGGCTCGCCGGTCGCGCTCTACCTGGCGGCCGCCGGCGTCGGCCGGATCACCCTGGCGGATAACGACGAGGTCGACCTGACCAATCTGCAGCGCCAGATCGCCCACGACATGGCCAGCATCGGCGAGAACAAGGCCGTCTCGGCTGCCCGGCGCATGGCGGCGATGAACCCCGATATCGAAATCTTCTCCTTGCCGGTCCGGCTGGCAGGCGATGAATTGTCGGCCCGGGTCGCGGCCGCCGACCTGGTGCTGGACTGTTGCGACAACTTCGCCACCCGGCACGCCGTCAACCGGGCCTGCGTCGCCCGGCGCAAGCCGCTGGTGTCCGGAGCGGCGGTGCGCTTCGATGGCCAGGTCAGCGTGTTCGACCTGAGTCGCGACGATGCCCCCTGTTATGCCTGCCTGTTTCCCGAGAACGCCCGCGATGCCGAGATGCGCTGTGCCGAGTTCGGCGTCTTCGCGCCCCTGGTCGGCGTGGTCGGGGCCATGCAGGCGGCCGAGGCGCTCAAACTGCTGATGGGTATCGGCACCAGCCTGTCCGGTCGCCTGCTGCTGTACAACGCCCTGGCGGCGGACTGGCGCTCGATTCGCCTGAACAAGGACCCGGGCTGTCCGGTGTGCGGCGCCGGCGGCTGACCAGCCTGTTCAGGGCGCAATGGCCCTGGTCAACAACGCCCATTGCCCGGCCCAGTGCTCCGTGGGCAGTCGGCTGAAGCCGCTCTTCGCGAATTGCTGCCAGCGCCCCTGCACGAAGGCCAGGATCAGGTTGGCAGTGGCGCCGACATCGGCGCCTTCCGTCAGGCCACCCTGAGTGGCGGCGATGCGCAACGACTGCTTGAGGCTGACCTCGATCCGATCCAGCAACTGGTTCACCCGCGCCTGCAGGCGCGGGTTCTCGTTGACCAGCACCTCGCCGGTGAGGACCCGGCACATGCCGCGATTTTTCTCGGCAAAGCCCAGCAGGACCTGGACCATCGCCCGGACCTGCTCGATGGCAGCCGTCTCCTCGGTCGTGATGCGGTTGATCAGGCCGAACAGCGTGGTCTCGATGAACTCGATCAGGCCTTCATACATCTGCGCCTTGCTGGCGAAGTGTCGGTACAGCGCGGCCTCGGAGACCTCCAGGCGGCCCGCCAGGGCGGCGGTGGTGATCTTCTCCGCCTGGGGCGACTCCAGCATCCCGGCCAGGGTTTGCAGGATCTGCAGCTTGCGTTCGCCGGGCTTGGCCATGGTTCAGCCCATATAGGGCAAGGGCCGGAATGCCAGCTTGGCGCCGTCGGCCGTGCCGAGATGCACCGCGCCGGATTCGTAGCTGGCGATCTGCATCACCGCCAGCAGGTCGCGGCCGCCTCCCGGTGCGGCGGCCGCGTTGACCACGGTGCCGGAGGCCTGGCCGCCCAGGTCTGGGCTGTAGACCGGATCGCCCGCCTTGGCCTCGGCGTCGACGTGGGCAAGGTACATGCGGCGTTTCTGGCTGCCCAGATACTGGCTGCGGGCGACGATCTCCTGGCCCGGATAGCAGCCCTTCTGGAAGCTGACACCGCCCAGTTCGACCATGTTGGCCATCTGGGGCACGAACTGGTCCTGGGTCTGGGGCAGGATGGCCGGGATGCCGGCATCCACCATCAGCCAGTCCCAGGCGGCCGCACCGACCGGTCGGGCCTGGACGGCCAGCCGTTGCCACAGCGCCGGCGCCTGTTCCGGCGCGACGAAAAGATCGAAGCGGTTGTCGCCGAGACGGATGGCAAAGGTAGTCTCGCTATGCGCCATGGCCATGATTTCGGCCCCGGGCACGGCGCCCATGGCCTCGGCCAGCAATGCCGCGGCGCCCGGGCCGGACAGGCCGAGGCGAACCCATTCGCTGCCGGCGTCGCGTGCCTTCACCTTGGCGCGCAGGATGAACATGGCCAGGCGTTTCTGGAGGGTTTCCCGCAGTGATTCGGGCAACATCACCAGGATGTCCGCGCCGTGTCGGCAAACCAGGAAGTTGGCCAGCATGCGGCCCTTGGCCGAGCAGTAGCCGGCAAACACGGCCCGTTCCGGGCCCAGGTTGCGCAGGTCGTTGGTGATCTGGCCGTGCAGGAAGGTCTGGGCGTCGTCGCCGGAGAAGGCGATCAGTCCCCAATGCGACAGGTCCGCCACGACCAGGGCGTCGCGGGCGGTTGCCAGGTCGGCCTCGTTATCCTTGCCGATAGCCTGGCCAGCCAGAAATTCGTTCCAGTCCGAAAGCATGATGGATTGCACCCAATGAGAGAGCCGGTAAGTTAATGGTCACTTCGGCAATTTACAAGGCCTGAAGACCGGTTTGGTTCAATCAGGCAGGATCGGCGAGGTCCCTTGACGACGCCTGCGGGACCGGGCGAAGACGGCGCTCAGGTCTGCCGTTCCACCACCACGGTATGCAGCCGGCGACTGTCGGCGCGGGTGACCCGGAAGCGGTAGCCGTCGATCACGACCTGCTCGCCCCGCTTCGGCAGATGACCGAAGGCGTTGACCACCAGGCCGCCGACGGTGTCGAAGTCTTCGTCGGGAAAGCCGGTGCCGACGATCTGGTTGAAGTCCTCGATCTCGGTATGGGCCTTGACCCGCCAGGTGTGCTCGGACTCCTGGAGGATGTTGTCCTCGTCCTCGTCGTAGTCGTATTCGTCCTCGATGTCGCCGACGATCTGCTCCAGCACGTCCTCGATGGTGACCAGGCCGGCGGCGCCGCCGTACTCGTCGACCACGATGGCGATGTGATTGCGCGAGGAGCGGAACTCGCGCAGCAGCACGTTGAGCCGTTTCGACTCCGGCACGAACACGGCCGGGCGCAGCATCTCGCGCAGGCTGGCGCCCTCCTCGGCGTACAGCCGCAAGAGGTCCTTGGCCAGCAGGATGCCGACGATGTTGTCGCGCCCGCCATCGACGGCGGGAAAGCGGGAGTGCGCGGTTTCGAGCGCGAAGCGGAGAATCTCGTCGTGGGGATCGTCGATGTCCACCACGTCCATCTGGGCACGCGGGATCATGATCTCGCGGACCTGCATCTCGGATACCTGCATGACCCCTTCGATCATCGACAGGGCGTCGGCGTCGAGCAGGTTCTTGTCGTAGGCCGCGTGCAGGAGTTCCAGGAGCTCCTCGCGGTTGTCCGGCTCGGGGGAGAGCCAGGCGCTGATGCGTTCGATCAAACTAGGTCGCGTACTACTGTCATCACTCATGGTTCAGGTATGGATCGGGGTAGCCCAACCGCATCATAACAAAACTTTCCAACGCTTCCATGACAGCGGTCTCGGCCTCATCCTCATGGTCGTAGCCCTGCAGGTGCAGCAGGCCATGTATCACCAGATGGGCGTAGTGAGCCGTCAGGGGCTTGCCCTGCTCGTCCGCCTCGCGCGCCACCACCGGTGCACACAGGACGATGTCGCCGCTCATCGGCGCCGCGGCCAGGGTCTCGTCCGGGCCGTACTCGAAGGTCAGCACGTTGGTGGCGTAGTCCTTGCCACGGTAATCGCGGTTGAGCTGGCGGCCTTCGTCTTCGTCGACGATGCGCAGGGTGGCCTGGGCGGCGTGGGCCAGCGCGGCCTTCGCCCAGACGCGAAACTGTGCGCGGGTCGGCAGGCCGTCCCTGGCGACGGCGTACTGGATGGCGAGATCAAGCGCCGGTGCAGTCGTTCTTGGCATAGGCGTCATAGGCGTCGATGATGCGCGCGACCAGCGGGTGGCGCACGACATCGTCGTTCTGAAACTCGGTGAAGGCGATGCCGCGCACCTCCTGCAGCACCAGGCGCGCCTCGATCAGGCCGCTCTTCTGGCCGCGCGCGAGGTCGATCTGGGTGACATCGCCGGTGACCACGGCCTTGGAGCCGAAGCCGATCCGGGTCAGGAACATCTTCATCTGCTCCGGCGTGGTGTTCTGCGCCTCGTCCAGGATGATGAAGGCCTGGTTCAGGGTGCGGCCGCGCATGAAGGCCAGCGGGGCGATCTCGATGGCGGCCTTCTCGAACATCCGGGTCGCCTTGTCGAAGCCCATCAGGTCATAGAGGGCGTCATAGAGCGGGCGCAGATAGGGGTCGACCTTCTGCACCAGGTCGCCGGGCAGGAAGCCCAGGCGCTCGCCCGCCTCGACCGCCGGGCGGACCAGGACGATGCGCTTGACCAGATCGCGCTCCAGGGCATCCACGGCACTGGCCACGGCGAGATAGGTCTTGCCGGTGCCGGCGGGGCCGACGCCGAAGGTGATGTCATGTTCCTGGACCTGGCGCAGGTACTGGTTCTGCCGCACCGTGCGGCCATGCAGGCCGGTTCGCCGGGTCATCAGCACCGGCATGTCGCTTTCGCTGTCGGCGCTGGTCGTCGGCTTGTGCGCCACCTCGACCAGGGCCAGCTGGATGTCCTCGATGTCGAGCGGTTTGCGGGCGCGCTGGTAGAAATCCTTCAGCAGGCGTTCGACCTGCTCGACCTGGCGGTCCGGGCCGGTGACGTTGAATACCTCGCCCCGGCGGGCGATGTTGACGTTGAGCGCGGTCTCGATCTGGCGCAGGTTCTCGTCCAGGGCGCCGCACAGATTGGCCAGCCGATGGTTGTCGGCGTCGGGGAAGGTGACTTGCATGCAGGTCCGGCTATGAACTCAATGGCCTGAGGTTAGCACTTCGCCGCGCAAGCTGTTAGGCAGGGCCTTGGTGATGGTCACGTCGACGAAATGACCGATCAGGCGCGCCGGGGCGGCAAAGTTGACCACCCGGTTGTTCTCGGTGCGGCCCATCAGCTCGTTCGGGTCCTTCTTCGACGGCCCCTCGACCAGGACGCGCTGCACCGTGCCGACCATGGCCTCGCTGTAGGCCTTGACCTGTTTGTCGAGCTGGGCCTGGAGCCGGTACAGGCGTTGCAGCTTGGCCTCCTGGGGCAAGTCGTCGGCCAGGCCGGCGGCCGGGGTGCCCGGGCGGGGGCTGTAGACGAAGCTGAAGGAATGGTCGTAGTTGATCTCTTCGAGCAGGCGCAGGGTGGCCTCGAAGTCTTCTTCCGTCTCGCCCGGGAAGCCGACGATGAAGTCGGTCGCCAGGCTGATGTCCGGCCGCACGGCGCGGATCTTGCGGATGATGCTCTTGTACTCCAGCACCGTGTAGCCGCGCTTCATGGCGGCCAGGATGCGGTCGGAACCCGCCTGCACCGGCAGGTGCAGATGCGACACCAGCTTGGGCACCCTGGCGTAGACGTCGATCAGGCGCTGGGTGAATTCGCGCGGGTGCGAGGTGGTGTAGCGGATGCGCTCGACGCCCGCCACCTCGGCCACCAGTTCGATCAGCAGGGCGAAATCGGCCACGTCGCCGTCGGCCATCTCGCCCCGGTAGGCATTGACGTTCTGGCCCAGCAGGGTGATCTCCTTCACGCCCGCGCCGGCCAGATGGGCCACCTCGGCCAGGACATCGTCGAGCGGGCGCGAGACTTCCTCGCCGCGGGTGAACGGCACCACGCAGTAGGTGCAGTACTTGCTGCAGCCTTCCATGATCGAGACGAAGGCGGACGGGCCTTCGACCCGCGCCGGCGGCAGGTGGTCGAACTTCTCGATTTCGGGGAATTCGATGTCGACCTGGGCGCGGCCGGTCTGGCGGCGCTTAGTCAGCATGCCGGGCAGGCGGTGCAGGGTCTGCGGTCCGAACACCAGGTCGACATAGGGCGCCCGCTTGATGATGGCGGCGCCTTCCTGGCTGGCTACGCAGCCGCCGACGCCGATGATCAACTCGGGGTTCTTCTGTTTCAGGTGCCTGACCATGCCGAGGTCGGTGAACACCTTTTCCTGCGCTTTTTCGCGCACCGAGCAGGTGTTGAACAGGATGACGTCGGCGTCTTCCGGTTTGTCGGTGGTCTCGAAGTCTTCGCTACCGAGCACGTCAGCCATCTTGGCCGAGTCGTACTCGTTCATCTGGCAGCCGAAGGTCTTGATGAATACTTTGCGCGTCACGCGGGGATTGCTTGGGAGGGGGAAAAAGAGTGGTGGTGATGGCTGGAATTGAACCAGCGACCTGAGGGTTATGAATCCTCCGCTCTAACCGACTGAGCTACATCACCACGGCCGAAAACGAGCCGCGGATTATCCGGGCGGCCCCGCCAATTGTCAAGGATTACAAGGGTTTGGCCGGCGCCCCCGGATGGGCGGCGGCGAGTGGCCGGGCCAGGCCGCCAAAGCGGCCTGCCAGAACCCGGCCGAGGTGTCGATATCGGCCGGCAGGGCCAGGCCCAGAAACCGGGCGGCGGCGCGCAGTGCGGCGAGCGGAGACGCGCTTTCGACCGGCTGGGCCAGGGTCTGCTTGCTCAGCTTGGCGCCCTGCTCGTCGAAGGCTACGGGCAGGTGCAGGTAGGCCGGCGTCGGCAGGTCCAAGGCCTGTTGCAGCACGATCTGGCGCGGCGTCGAGGTGAGCAGGTCGGCGCCCCGGACGACATGGCTGACGCCCTGCTCGGCGTCGTCGACCACCACGGCCAGCTGATAGCTGTAGATGCCGTCGGCACGCCGGAGCACGAAGTCGCCGCACTCGCTGGCGACGTTGCAGGCGACGTGGCCGAGCAGGTTGTCATGGAAGATCACGCGGCTATCGGGGACCCGGAAACGCTGTGCCAATGCCCGGTCGGCGTGCTGCCGGGTCCGGCAGGTGCCGGGATAAACCGGCCCGTCGACCCCTCGCCGTGCGACCTCCGACAGTTGTTTGCGACTGCAGGCACAGGCGTAGACCAGGCCTAGATGCCACAATTCGTCGACGGCCGCGCGATAGGCCTCGCCCCGCCGGCTCTGGTACATCACCGGCCCGTCCCACTCGAAGCCGAAGGCCTCCAGGGTATGCAATATGGCGTCGGCGGAACCGGCCGCGACGCGGGGCGGGTCGACGTCCTCGATGCGCAACAGCCATGCGCCGTCATGGCTTCGGGCTTCCAGATAACTGCCCAGCGCGGCGACCAGGGAACCGAAATGCAGCGGTCCGCTCGGTGTGGGCGCGAAACGGCCGCGATAGGCCGGCATCGCCATGGTTGGCCGGGCCTCCTTCTACTCGCTGAATTGCAGGGTGTGCAGGCGGTGGTAGGTGCCGCCCCTGGCCAGCAGCTCGGCATGGCTGCCCGCTTCGGTGATGCGCCCCCTCTCCAGGACCACGATGCGGTCGGCCTTCTCGATGGTGGAGAGACGATGGGCGATGACCAGGGTGGTGCGCCCCTGTATCAGGTTTTCCAGGGCGGCCTGGACCTGACGTTCCGATTCGGTGTCCAGGGCCGAGGTCGCCTCGTCCAGGATCAGGATCGGGGCATTCTTGAGGATGGCACGGGCGATGGCCAGGCGTTGACGCTGGCCGCCGGATAATTTGACGCCGTTCTCGCCGATCAGGGTATCCAGGCCTTCCGGCAGTTCCCGGATGAAACCCAAGGCATAGGCCGCCTCGGCTGCGCGCTCGACCTCCTCGCGGCTGACCCGGCCCAGGCGGCCATAGGCGATGTTGGCGGCAACGCTGTCGTTGAACAAGGTGGTCTCCTGCGACACCAAGGCGATATTGGCGCGCAGGCTGGCCAGCCGGATGTCGTTGAGATCGATGCCGTCGAGCAGGATGCGGCCCTGGCTGGGCCGGTAAAAACGCGGGATCAGATTGACCAGGCTGGTCTTGCCGCCCCCCGAGCCGCCCACCAGTGCCACGGTCTCGCCCGGCCTGACCCACAGGTCGATGCGGTCGAGCGCCGGTATTTTCTTGCCCTTGTAGGCCAGCGTCACGGCCTCGAAGCGCAGGTCGCCGGTCGCCCGCTCGATGTCCCGGGTGCCGGTGTCGGTTTCGCTTTCGAGGTCAATCAGTTCGAATACGGCCTCGGCCGCCGCCAAACCGCGCTGCAAGGACAGGGTGATGCCCGACAGCCGCTTCAGCGGCGCGGAGAGCATCAGCATGGCGACCATGAAGGAGACGAAGCCGCCAACCGTGGTCTGGTCGCTGGCCGCCTGCAGGGTGGCGATATAGACGATCGTCGCCAGGGCCAGGGCCGCGAGCAATTGGGTGATCGGGCCGTGTGCCTGGGAGGCCACGACCTGTTTCATGGCGAACCGGCGGGCCCGCTGGACCACCTCGAAGTAACGGTGCCGCTCGTAGTCCTGGCCATCGAATATCTTGACGATCTTGTGTCCGACGATGCTCTCGTCGAGGACATGGGTGATCTCGCCCACGTTGCGCTGCAGTTCGCGGCTGGTATAGCGCAGGCGGCGGCCGGCATAACGGAATACCAGCCAGGCCGGCGGCGCAATGGCGAAGGTCACCAGCGCCAGCTTCCAGTTCAGGTAAAACAGCCAGCCGATCAGGCCGGCCACGGAGAGCATGTCGCGCACCAGCGTGGTCAGGACGGTGGTCGCGGCGTCGGTCAGCTGGTTGACGTTGAAGGCGGCGGTGGCGACCAGTTGACCCTTCTTGGCATCGTCGTAATAGGCCACGGGCTGGGCGAGCAATTTGTCGAATATCAGACGGCGCAGGTCCATCACCAGATGGCTGCCGACATGGGCCATGGCATAGGACGAAACGAAGGTGGCGATGCCCTTCACGACAAACAGCGCGATCAGGGCCAGCGGCACCCAGCGGATGACATTTGCGTTCTTGTCCACGAAGCTGCCGTCCAGCATCGGCTTCATCAGTGCCGGCAGCGCGGGCTCGCTGGCGGCCACCACCACCATGGTGACCAGCGACAGGGCAAACATCCGCCAATGGGGTTTGACATACCCGAGCAGGCGTAAATAAAGAGTTTTGGAATTCATTAGAATGGTTCACTATGCCGTTGGTACGGCCTAAACGCCTGTTGACGCGGTAAAAATTAGCCAATTATAGTGTCAGAATGCTCGAGGAAATGGACGCCCTGGAAACCAAGCTTGCGCAACTGCTCGAGCGCCATCAAGCCATGCGCGCGGATAACTTCCGGCTGAGGCAACAAATGGTGGCGATGGAAAACGCCAACAAGCTGCTCACCGAGCGTCTCGCGGAGGTGCGCGGACGCATGGAACAGCTGTTCAACAAACTACCTGACTGAGGAGCCTCTGAATGAATTCCGCGCGGAGCGCGTTGTCACGAGGAGTGCCCGTCTGCGGCGTTGCGCCGCTTGGCAATGGAATGGCCATTGCCTGCGTGCCGCGCCTTGCATCCCATCCCGCAAAATCCCCGTCGCGCCCGCGATGGATTCATTCAGAGGCTCCTTGATATGCCTTCTGCCAAGACAGTCAGCCTGGATGTCACCATCATGGGCCGGGAATTTCGGGTTGCCTGTCCGGAAGGCGAAAAACCGAGCCTCATCGAGGCGGCCAGTTACCTGGACCGGAAGATGCGGGAAATCAGGGAATCCGGCAAGGTCATCGGGGTCGAACGCATCGCCATCATGGCGGCGCTCAACATTGCCCATGATTTTTTGAACGCCCGCCCGGCCGATCCCGAGGCGGCGGAAGTGCAGGTTCGGCTCGATCGAATCAACGGCCTGCTTGATCAAGCGCTCGCACAGCAAGATAATCTGTTCTGAGCCCTGCGGCGTACGCGAGGTTGGCGTATTCTTTGAACCGATGCGTAATGCGCATGGCAGCGGTCATCACCCGGTAGGTGTGCGCGTGGCTAGTTCCATGTACCCGAAACCGATGTGCCGCAGCCCTCTTGGACCCCTGGGTTCAGGATTGCCTTCCGGACGGCGCTAGCGGGGCTCACTTCTCACGACATGCATCTCAGTCCACCTTCACCCGACAAGACCGCCGTGCGCAACCGGCTGCGCAAGGTTCGCCTGGGCATCCCGGCCGATGCGCGCAGGCAGGCTGGCCGTGCCATCACCCGGTTCGCCCTCGCGCACGGCCTGCTGGCAAGCAAGCGCAGGCTGGGCCTCTATATCCCGGCCAAGAGCGAACTCGACTGTCTGCCCCTGCTCAACCGGGCATTGTGGCTGGGCGCCGAATGCTATTTGCCGGTGGTGCCGCGGGCGCGCCAGCGCCAGCTCTGGTTTTCCCGCCTGGGCAAAGGCCCGCATTGGGGGCTCAACCGCTACGGCATCCCGGAATATGGCCACCGCCAGTCCAGGCGGTTGCGGGCCGCCGATCTCGACATCCTGTTCCTGCCCCTGCTGGGATTCGATGAATCGGGCTATCGCATGGGCATGGGAGGCGGCTATTACGATGCCAGCCTTGCCTTCCTTGCCCGCAGAAGGCATTGGCACAAACCCCGTCTGATCGGCCTGGCTTTCGAGGCGCAGAAGGTGGCCCGATTGCCGACCGATCCCTGGGATATCCCGCTCGACGCGGTGATCACGGAACGACGCTATTACCGCTTCAGTAACGGTAACGGACGGCGGTAGACGCCGGGGCGCTGTCGGCAGGCAACTTGAGCCATGCCTGGTCACCGCCGGGCTGGCCAACCCGGCTTGCCATGGCCGCGAACCAGGCCATGGCTGTGGCCGGCGGCGCCTTGCCGAGGCCGGCCAGCATCGGGGCATAGGCCTCGGGGCGGTTCATCGCATCGAGCCAGTGTTTCATCTTGGCGGGGTCGGTCATCCTGCTGATGATGGCCTGCTGGAAGGCCGGGCTGGCGCTGGCCAGCATCCAGCGCAGGTACAGCTGGGGATCGGTGAACTCCGACCAGTTGCGCGCCGCTGCCGGGTCGATGGCATCGGACAAGACCTTCGGGTAGGTGGCCGGATCCGCTGCGACCGTGGCCAGCGCAGTCATGAAGCGCGGCTCGGTGACGGCGTCCAGCCATTCGGCGAAGGCGGCGGGATCCTTGAAAGCGGCGCCATTCCTCCTGGCATCCAGCATCTGTGCCAGCCAGGCTTCAGGTGTGGCGGGCATCCCCGTCTTGTCCGCAAGGAGCCCGGCCGCGAGAGAAATTCCCGGGGCAAATGCGACGAGCAGGACGATGACTATGGACTGGATGCGGGACATGGTAGCGATTTGTTCAAGACAAATTCTCGTATGGGAAAATACTACCATGCCTGTTTGCCAGGCAGCGGCAATAAAAAAAGCGGAACGTTGCCGTTCCGCTTTTCTACTGCCGGGTGCTTGCGCCGTATTACTTGGCGGGCGCAGCGGCCGGGGCGAACGGCATCATGAACATGCTGGCGGGGTTGGCCATGTTGCTGTAGGTAGCGGGGTTCATGAAGGAGCCCCAGGTGCCGTAGGTCTGGGGATTGGCGGCGGTGCCCATCCACTGGGTGTACAGGTTGGGGTTCATCGGGGCCATCATCAGGTTCATGTTGGCGGGGTTCATCGGAGCCGTCGCCCAGTTCATGTACAGGCTGGGGTTCAGCATCTGCATGCCGGTGTTCCACATGCGCGGATCCATGGGAGCCATCATCCACTTCATGTACATGTTGGGGTTCATCATGGGGTTGATCATGGCCATGTAGAAGTTGGGGTCCATACCGGCAGCCATCCACTTGCCATACATGTTGGGGTCCAGGAAGGCGGCGTAGGACTTCATCATGTCGGGGGACATGCCGGTCTGGGCCATCTTGGTGTAGACGTTCGGGTCCATCATCTTCTGCATCAGGACCATGGAGGTGGCGGGGTCCATCATGTCGGTCATGACTTGCACGGCGGCCTTGGGATCCTTGGCAGCATCGGCAGCCTTGGCGGGATCCAGCATTTGGGCGGCGGTGCCTTCGGGGGCGGCGAAAGCGAATTGGGACAGCATGGCCAGGGTCAGGGCGCTGGCAAGAGCGGACAATTTCATTGGATATCTCCTTGAGGAACGAATTAACAACGGGAACATAATTGGGGCGTTTCGGTTCGAGAGTGTACGTCGGAATATTAGTACATTCTATTATTCGGCGTGGTAATACGGACCATTGACTCCGGTATGTTGCGAGGGCGCAACAGTCCTACTCGCCCAGATAGGCGGCCTTTACCCCGGGATCATTCGCCAGCAGATCGCTGGATCCGGACAGTACCATGGCACCGCTTTCCATGACATAGCCGCGCTGGCTGACCTGCAAGGCCAGGTGGGCGTTCTGCTCGACCAGCAGGATGGTCACGCCTTCGCGGGCGATGTCGGTGATGGTCTGGTAGATCTTCTGCACCATCAACGGCGCCAGCCCCATGCTGGGTTCGTCCAGCAGCAACAGGCGCGGCCGCGCCATCATTGCCCGGCCGATCGCCAGCATCTGCTGTTCCCCGCCCGAAAGCGTGCCGGCCAGTTGTGTGCGACGTTCGGCTAGGCGGGGGAAAAGACGGTATACCCGCGCCAGATCGCTGCGCACAACAGCAGTGTCACGGCGACTGTAGGCCCCCATATCCAGGTTTTCCGCCACGGTCAGACGTCCGAAGATGCCCCGGCCTTCCGGCACCAGGGCCAGGCCGAGCCGGGCGATGGCATGGGTGGGACGGCCGCTGAGCCGCTCCCCTGCGAAGCGGATCTCGCCGCCGTGCTGCACCAGGCCCATCAAGCCCTTGAGGATGCTGCTCTTGCCGGCGCCGTTGGCGCCGATCAGGCAGACCAGTTCGCCCTCGCCGACCTCGAAGTCGACGCCACGGACGGCCTGGATGCCACCATAGTGGACCTTGAACCCCTTCGCCTCCAGCAGGCTCATGGCGCCACCTGTTCGCTCGTCGAGCTTAGGCAAACGTCGCGCGTCGGTGGCCGGCGGCATGCGCGGCCGGCTGCACCTTCCTTCGGAAGGCACGGCCCCCTGCTCATGCCGCCACCTCCCCGATCGTCAGGGGTGGGCAGACGTTACGCGTCGGTGGCTGGAGGCATGCGCGGCCGGTCGCACCTTCCTTCGGAAGGCACTGCTCCCTGCTCATGCCTCCCCTCCCAGATAGGCTTCGATCACGGCCGGGTCCTTCTGCACCGCCTCCGGCGCGCCTTCGGCGATCTTGCGGCCATAGTCGAGCACGGCGACCCGGTCGCACAGGCCCATGACCAGTTTGACGTCGTGCTCGATCAGCAGCAGGGTGATACCGGAATTGCGCAGCTTCTGGAACAGTTCGCTCATCTCGCGGCGCTCGCTGGGGTTCATGCCGGCCACCGGCTCGTCGAGCGCGAGCAGTTTCGGCTCGGTGGCCAGCGCACGGGCGATCTCGAGCCGGCGCTGGTCGCCGTAGGCCAGGTGTCCCGCCAGCGCACGGCCCTTGCCGGCCAGGCCGACGAAGGCCATCAAATCATGGGCGCGTTCCCGGGTTTCCCGCTCCTCGGTCCGGCTGGCCGGGCCACGCAGCACCGCGCCCAGCACGCCGGTGCGGGTTTGGATGTGGCGTCCGACCATGACGTTTTCCAGGGCCGTCATGTTGGCGAACAGGCGGATGTTCTGGAAGGTGCGGGCAAAGCCCAGGCCGACGATTCGATGCGGCTTGGCATTCTGGACGGCGACGCCGCGCAGTCTGATCGCCCCCTCGCTGACCGAGTACAACCCGGTCATGCAGTTGAACAGGGTGGTCTTGCCGGCGCCGTTGGGTCCGATCAGGCCATAGATCTCACCGGCCCCGACCGAAAGCGAGACATCCTCCAGCGCGGCCAGGCCGCCGAAGCGCTTGCTTACCTTGTCGACCGACAGCATGGCATCCACGTTCAAGCCTTGGCGTCGTAGAGGCTGGCCTGTTCCTGCTCGGCCACGCTGTCCTCGGCGGTGAACTCGCGCTTGCGCTGGCGGGACGGGATCAGGCCGGCCGGGCGGTACAGCATCATCACTACCATGGCCAGGCCGAACAACAGCATGCGCAGGTCGTTCGGGTCGACCGCGACATGGCCGATCATGGCGCGCTGCCAGTCGCCGATGTAACGCAGCGCCTCGGGCAGTACGGTCAGCAGCACCGCGCCCAAAATGACGCCGGGGATGTTGCCCATGCCGCCCAGGACGATCATGCACAGGATCATGATCGACTCCATCAGGTTGAAGCTCTCCGGGCTGATGAAGCCCTGGAAGGCGGCGAACAGGCCGCCGGCCAGGCCGCCGAACATGGCGCCCATGGCGAAGGCGAGCAGTTTGATGTTGCGGGTATTGATGCCCATCGCGGCGGCGGCCACCTCGTCCTCGCGGATCGCCGCCCAGGCGCGGCCGATGCGGGAATCCTGCAGGCGCATGGCGACCAGGATGGTCGCCAGGGTCAGGACGAGAAACAGGTAGTAATAAAGGTGCGGCGAGGACAACTGGATGCCGAACACGTGCGCGGTCTGTCCCAGGGACAGGCCGCCGATGTGGATCGGGTCGATCAGGTTGATCCCCTGCGGCCCGTTGGTGATGTTCACCGGGGCGTCCAGGTTGTTCAGGAAGATGCGGATGATCTCGCCGAAGCCCAGGGTGACGATGGCCAGATAGTCGCCGCGCAGGCGCAGGGTCGGTGCGCCGAGCAGGACGCCGAACAGCCCGGCCAGCATCGCACCCAGCGGCAAGGCCAGCCAGAACGGCAGGTGCAGGCCGAAATGCGGGCTGCCCAGCCAGGCATACAGGTAGGCGCCGAGGGCATAGAAGGCGATGTAGCCGAGGTCCAGCAGGCCGGCGTAGCCGACCACGATATTCAGCCCGAGCGCCAGCATTGCATACAGTAGCGCGAAGTCGAGCACGCGCACCCAGCTGCGGCCCAGGCCGGCGCCGACCAGGAAGGGCAGCGCGACCAGGAGGACCGCGAGCAGGCCGAAGGCGATGCGCGGGTTATGGCGCAACCATCTAAGCGCGGCTGGCAACCCGTTCTCCCAACAGGCCAGAGGGCCGGAACACCAGGACCAGGATCAGCACCATGAAGGCGAACACGTCCTGGTAATTGCTGCCCAGGAAGCCGCCGGTCAGGTCGCCGATGTAGCCCGCGCCCAGGGCCTCGATCACGCCCAGCAGGAGGCCGCCCAGCACCGCGCCCGTGATATTGCCGATGCCGCCCAGCACCGCCGCCGAAAAGGCCTTCAGGCCGAGCAGGAAACCCATGTAGTAATGCGCCAGGCCATAGTAGGCGCTCACCATCACACCGGCGATGGCGGCCAGTGCCGAGCCGATGATGAAGGTGGCGGAGATCACCGTGTTGACGTTCACGCCCATCAGTTCGGCCACCTCGCGCGACTGCGCGGTAGCGCGCATGGCACGGCCGAGCCGGGTATGGTTGACCAGGAAGACCAGGCCGAACATGGTGAGGATGGAGAGCGCGACGATGGCAATCTGCAGGTCGCTCACGGTCGCCCCCAGGAGGTCGTGGCGGCCGCGCGGCAGGATGGCCGGGAAGGAGACATAGCCGCGGCCCCAGATCAGCATGGCGGCATTCTGCAGGACGATCGAGACGCCGATCGCGGTGATCAGCGGCGCCAGGCGCGGCGCCTTGCGCAACGGCCGGTAGGCCACCCGCTCGATCACGAAGCCGAGCGCCATGCAGGCCGGCACCGCGACCAGGACGCCGGCCAGCAGGACCATCATGCCGGGCAGTTCGGGATGGGCGCCCAGCAACGCCCCGATCACCGCCAGGGCCACCATGGCGCCGATCATGGTCACTTCGCCATGGGCGAAATTGATCAGTTCGAGGATGCCGTAGACCATGGTGTAGCCGAGGGCGACCAGGGCATAGATGCTGCCCAGGACCAGACCGTTGATGAGTTGCTGTATGAAGATGTCCATGGTCTTGCTCTCCGCCCATTAAGGGCGGGGGTTACTTCACTGTTTCCAGCACCGACCAGGCGCCGTTCTTGACCTGATACAGGGTCACCGCGCCGCCGGCGGTATCGCCCTTGGCATCGAAGCGCAACGGACCGGTCACGCCGGCATGGTCGGTCTTCGGCAGTGCGGCCAGCACCTTGGCCGGTTCGGCCGAATCGGCCCGCCGCATGGCGGCGACCAGGATCTCCACGGCATCATAGGCATAGGGCGCGTAGACCTGGATGGGACCGTACTTGGCCTCGAATCGCTGCTTGAACTCGACGCCGCCGGGCATGGCGTCGAGCGGCAGGCCGGGCGAGGAGGCGACCACGCCCTCGGCGTCGGCGCCGGCCAGCTTGATGAAGTTGATGTTCTGCAGGCCGTCGCCGCCGAGCAGCTTGGCGGTCAGGCCCAGGCGCTTCATCTGGCGTGCCATCGGGCCGCCCTGCGGGTCCATGCCGCCGAAGAAGACCAGGTCGGCCGCCTTGCCCTTGATGCTGGTCAGGATGGCGGTGAAGTCGGTCGACTTGTCGCTGGTGTATTCCCGTGCGACCACGGTGGCGCCGGCCGCCGCCGCAGCCTTTTCGAATTCGTCCGCCAGGCCCTGGCCGTAGGCGGTGCGATCGTCGATGATGGCCACTTTCTTTACGCCCATGTTGGCGACGGCGAACTGGCCGAGCGCCTTGCCCTGCTGGGCGTCGTTGGCCATCACCCGGTAGGCGGTGTTGTAGCCCTGGTTGGTATAGGCGGTCGCGGTGGCCGAGGGGGAGATCTGCGGGATGCCGGCATCGTGGTAGATCTTCGAGGCCGGGATGGTGGTGCCGGAGTTGAGGTGTCCGATGACCGCCTTGACGCCCTGGTCGACCAGCTTCTGGGCCACGTTGGTGGCGGTCTTGGGATCGGCCGCGTCATCCTCGCTGACCAGTTCCAGCTTGACCGGCTTGCCGGCCAGGGTCAGGCCCTTGGCGTTGATCTCATCGATCGCCAGGCGGGCGCCGTTGTCGTTGTCCTTGCCGATATGCGACTGTGCACCGGTGAGCGGCGCTACCGAGCCGATGCGGATGATTTCGACGCCATCCGAGGTGGTCTTGTCCTGGCCGCAGCCGGCAAGCAGACCGAAAATCGAGAGGGTAAGGGCAGACAGATGACCGATACGCATAGGTGTTCCCTGGCAAAATGACCAAACCGGTGATTTATACCATGGCAGGGCGAGCGGGCAATAAAAAAGGCCGGACATGCCGGCCTTTTTGAGTGCGGATGCTGATTACAGGGACAGCACCCACTTGACCAGGGCCTCGGCCTCGTCGGGCTTGACGCCGGGCTGCGGCGGCATCGGGACATTGCCCCAGACGCCCTTGCCGCCCTTCTGGATGACGCCCAGCAGATGCTCTTCGGCCTTGGCGTCGCCCTTGTATTTGTTGGCGACATCCTTGAAGGCCGGGCCGACGACTTTCTTGTCGATCTGGTGGCAGCTCAGGCAGGCCTTGGACTGGGCCAGCTTCTGGTCAGCCATGGCGGTACCGGACAACGCGAGCAGGGCGGCGACGATCAGGGTAACTTTCATGTGTATTCTCCTTGGTCTAATAGAGCAACTCTTTAGCGGTGCGATCCGCACGCGAGGTTTTAGCTGCGGCACGCATCTTAATGCATAGCTTAGCCGGATAAAATAGCCGCCAGGTCAGTCAATTGAACTATTTCAGGTAGGCAATTTGCGCCCGCACAGACATAGGCGGTCACTCCGTTGCGGACCGGTTTGGCCAGCGGTGTCGGCAATGCAGGCGTATTCGAAGGTATCGCCAGCAACAGGGTGTCGGCCGGACAAATCCTGTTTGCGGTCGCCAGCCAGTCGGCCAGTTCGACCCCTTCGCCACGCAGCACCACGACCCGGGCCGGCTGGATCTGCTCGGCCAAGGCGGTCAGCAGCGTGCTGTAGGCCATCGGCTGTTCGGCCAGGGCCGGCTGGAACAGCCGCAGGCAGCGCCCGGAGGCCTCGATGTAGCGGTCCTCGCCGACCAGCAGACCGAGACGGTTCAGGCATAGCGCCGCCAAGCCGTTGCCCGACGGCGTGGCGTTGTCGTGCCCGGGCTTGGGCCGCTGGATCAGCGGCTCGTGGTCGTGGCGGGTAAAGAAGAAGCCGCCCGCCTCGGCATCCTCGAACTCGGCCAGCAGGGCGTCGGCCAGTTCGCATGCCCATTTCATGTCCTCCGCGCGATAGCCCGCCTGCATGGCCTCAAGCAGTGCCGCCAGCAGGAAGGCATGGTCGTCGAGATAGCCGTTCAGGCGCGCCTCGCCGTTCTTGTAGCTGGCCATCAGGCGGCCGTCGAGCCAGACCCGCTGGCGCAGCGAGTCGATGGCCCGTTGCGCCAGCGCCAGCCAGTCGGCGCGGCCGCAGCGTCGCGCGGCGCGGGCCAGGCCGCGGATCATCAGGGCATTCCAGCTGGTCAGCACCTTGTCGTCGAGGCCCGGCCGCACCCGGTTGGCACGGGCATTGAACAAGGCGCTCCGGGCCTCGGCCAGCCGTTCCCAGGCTGCGGTCTCGGCCATGCCCAGCCGAGCCGCCACCTTGGCCAGGGGCTGGGCCACGCGCAGATGCCAGGCAGTGCCCTCGAAATTGGCCGGGCGGTCGAGCCCCCAGTGCGGCGCCGCCACTGCGTAGGCCTCCGGACTCAGCCGCGCGCGGACCCGATCCGGCGTCCAGACATAGAACCGGCCCTCCTCATGTTCCGAGTCGGCGTCCAGGGCAGAAAAGAACAGTCCTTCCGGGCTGGTCATCTCGCGCGCCAGCCAGTCGACGGTCATCCCGGCGGCGTGCTGGAACAGCGGCTCGCCCGTGATCGCCCAGGCATCGGCGTACAGCCCGAGCAGGGGCCCGTTGTCGTAGAGCATCTTCTCGAAATGGGGAATCATCCACATCTCGTCCACCGAGTAACGGTAGAAGCCCCCGCCCAACTGGTCGAACAGGCCGCCCTCCGCCATCCTGGCCAGGCTGAACAGGACTTGGTCGCGCGCAGTTGCGTCGCCCAGGGCAAGGAGGAACTCCAGGTCGGCCGGGCGGGGGAACTTCGGCGCCGCGCCGTAGCCGCCGTGCCGCTCGTCGAAGTGTGCCTTGTTGGCCTCGACCGCGCGCGTTATCGGCGCCCGGTCGACCGGCAACGGGTAAGGGCCGGCCGATGCCGGTTCGGCCAGACTGGCGCGCAGCGACTCGCCCTGCTCGTCGATCTCGCCGCGCCTGTTCTGCCAGGCGTAGGCCACGCTTTCCAGCAGTTGGGTGAAGCCGGGCAGGCCTAAGCGAGGTTCGCGGGGGAAATAGGTGCCGCCGAAGAAAGGGGTCTGGTCCGGGGCCAGGAACAGGGTCAGTGGCCAGCCGCCGGCCCGGCGGGTCAGCATCTGCAGGGCGGTCTGGTAGATCTGGTCGAGGTCGGGGCGCTCCTCGCGGTCGACCTTGATGTTGATGAACAGCTTGTTCATGACCGCCGCCACCGCCTCGTTCTCGAACGACTCGTGGGCCATGACGTGGCACCAGTGGCAGGAGGAATAGCCGATCGACAGCAGGATGGGCTTGTTCTCGGCACGCGCCCTGGCCAGGGCCTCCGGTCCCCAGGGCTGCCAGTCGACCGGGTTGTCCTTGTGTTGCAGCAGGTAGGGGCTGGTTTCCTGGGCGAGGCGGTTCATCTGCGGCATTTCCTGAAGCGAATGCCGCCAGTGTAGGGAAGCGCCGTTAAGCTGACAAATATAGTCAGGTATCGAGCAGGGTCAAGGTGGCCTCGTTGAGCTGGGTCATCTCCGCCTCGCCGATGCAATAGGGCGGCATGAAATAGACCGTGTTGCCGATCGGCCGGATGAACACGCCGAGATCGAGCGCGCGACGGTGGAAGTCGGCGGCGAAGCCGGGCGCGGCGTCGGCCACGTCGAAGGCCCAGATCATCCCGGCCTGGCGGAAGTGGCGCACCCGAGGGTGGCCGCGCAGCTCGGCCAGCATCTCGGTGAAGCGCGCCGACTTGGTGCGGTTGCGTGCGATCACGTCGTCCTGCGCGAAGATGTCCAGCACCGCCAGGGCGGCCCGGCAGGCGAGCGGATTGCCGGTGTAGGAATGGGAATGCAGGAAGCCGCGCGCGGTGCGGTCGTCGTAGAAGGCGGCGTAGATCTCGTCCCGGGTCAGCACCGCCGAGAGCGGCAGGTAGCCGCCGGTGATGCCCTTGGACAGGCAGATGAAATCGGCGATGTCGGCGACCCTGGCGGCCGCCTGCTCGCAGGCGAACATGGTCCCGGTGCGGCCGAAGCCGACCGCGATCTCGTCGGCGATCAGGTGCACGTCGTGGCGGTCGCAGACTTCGCGCAGCCGGGCCAGATAGGCCGGATGGTGCATGGCCATGCCGGCCGCACCCTGGACCAGGGGCTCGACGATCACCGCCGCCGTGGTGTCGGCGTGGTCGACCAGCCAGACCTCCAGGTCGGCGGCGGCGCGCAGGGCATAGGTCTCGGCCGACTCGCCCGGTTCGGCCAGGCGCCAGTCCGGGCTCATGGCCTGGTGGCTGTTCCTCAGCAAGGGCGCATAGGTGTCCTTGAACAGGGCGACATCGGTGACCGACAGGGCGCCCAGGGTCTCGCCGTGGTAGCCGTTCTTGAGGCTGACGAAACCGGTCTTGTCCGGCTGGCCGCTGTTGCGCCAGTAGTGGAAGCTCATCTTGAGGGCGATCTCGGTCGCCGAGGCACCGTCGGAGGCGTAGAAGGCATGGCCGAGGCCGGTCAGGCTCGCCAGCCGTTCCGACAGTTCCACCACCGGGGCATGGGTGCAGCCGGCCAGGATGACGTGCTCGATCCGGCTCAACTGGTCGACGATGGCGGCGTTGATGCGCGGCTCGGCGTGGCCGAACAGGTTCACCCACCAGGACGAGACGGCATCCAGATAACGGCGGCCATCGTAATCGATCAGCCACGGACCCTCGCCCCGGGCGATGGGCAGCGGCGGCATCGCCTCCAGCTGCTTCATCTGGGTGCAGGGGTGCCAGAGGGCGGTTCGGGTGCGGTCCAGCCAGTCGGAATTGCTCATCGCGAAATCTTAACGGGCATTGCCGGACAAGTGTTGTCGCCTACTCCTTGAATTCGCGCCGCCGCCACATCATGTAGACCACCGGGATGACGAACATCGACAGCAGCGGCGCGGTGATCATGCCGCCCAGCATGGGCGCGGCGATGCGCTGCATGACCTCGCTGCCGGTGCCGCCGCCGACCATGATCGGAAACAGGCCGGCCAGGATCACCGCCACGGTCATGGCCTTGGGCCGCACCCGCATCACGGCGCCGTCCATGATCGCCGCCAACAGGTCGGCCCGGGTGTTGTAGCAGCCCTCGGCCTGGCGTTTCTTCACCGCCTGGTCGAGATAGATCAGCATCACCACGCCGAACTCGGCCGCCACCCCGGCCAGGGCGATGAAGCCGACCGCCACCGCCACCGACATGTTGAAGCCGAGCAAATAGATCAGCCAGTAGCCGCCGATCAGCGCGAACGGCAGGGTGGCCATGATCAGTACCGGTTGCCAGGCGTTGCGGAAGGTCAGGTAGAGCAGCACGAAGATCACCACCAGGGTCAGCGGCACCACCAGCTTCAGCCGTTTCACCGCCCGTTCGAGGAATTCATACTGGCCCGACCAGGCAATGGAGTAGCCGGGCGGCAGCTTGACCTTCTCGGCCACCGCCTGCTTGGCCTTGGCGACGTAGCCGCCGAGGTCGCCGCCCTTGATGTCGACGAAGATCCAGCCGTTCGGGCGGGCGTTCTCGCTCTTCAGCATGGGTGGGCCGTCGGCGATCTCCAGCCGGGCGACGGCGGACAGCGGCACGGTGGCGCCCATGCGGGTGACGATGGGCAGTTGCTTGAGGTCTTCCACGCTGTCGCGGGTTTCGCGCGGGAAGCGGATCTGCACCGGATAGCGTTCCAGCCCCTCCACCGTCTCGGTGACCGTGGCGCCGCCGATGGCGACGCTGACCAGTTCCTGGATGTCGGCGATGTTGAGGCCGTAGCGCGCCGCCGCCTCGCGGTCGATGTTGACGTTCAGGTAGCGGCCGGCGGCGACCCGCTCGGAGAAGGCGCTGGCGGTGTCCGGCAAGGCCTTCAGCACGGACTCGATCTCGCCGCCGATCTGTTCGATCACGGCCAGGTCGGGGCCGGCGATCTTCACCCCGACCGGGCTCTTGATGCCGGTCGCGAGCATGTCGAGGCGGGTCCGGATGGGCTGGATCCACAGGTTGGACAGGCCGGGTATCTGCACGTTGCGGTCGAGTTCCTTGACGATGCCGTCCAGGGTCATGCCCGGCCGCCATTCCGACGGGTCCTTCAGCTGGATGGTGGTCTCGATCATGGTCAGCGGCGCCGGGTCGGTGGCGGTGTCGGCGCGGCCGATCTTGCCGAACACGGTCTTCACCTCGGGCACGGTCTTGATCATGCGGTCGGACAGCTGTAGCAGCTCGGCCGCCTTGCCCGGCGACAGCCCGGGCAGTGTGGTCGGCATCGACAGCAGATCGCCTTCGTCCAGGGGCGGGATGAATTCGCTGCCCAGTTTCGTCATCGGGTACAGGGTTGCCGCCAGGGCCAGCAGGCCAGCCAGCAGGCCGCTCCTGGGGAACTTGAGGGCAAACTCGATCAGCGGCCGGTACAGCGCGATCAGGCCCCGGCTGAGCGGGTTCTTCGCCTCGGAGTGGATATGGCCGCGGATGAAGTAGCCCATCAGGACCGGAATCAGGGTCACCGACAGCCCGGCTGCTGCCGCCATGGCGTAGGACTTGGTGTAGGCCAGCGGCGCGAACATGCGGCCTTCCTGGGCCTCCAGGGTGAACACCGGCAGAAAGCTGGCAGTGATGATCAGGAGGGAGAAGAACAGCGCCGGGCCGACCTCGGCGGCGGCCGCGCCGGCCAGGGCGAAGTAATCGTCGCTGCTCGGCTCCTGGTCCGGGTGTTCGTGGCGCCAGGCCTCCAGGTGCTTGTGGGCGTTCTCGATCATCACCACGGCGGCGTCGACCATGGCGCCGATGGCGATGGCGATGCCGCCCAGCGACATGATGTTGGCGTTGATACCCTGGTAGCGCATGACCATGAAGGCCATCAGGATGCCCAGCGGCAGCGAGACGATGGCGACGAAGGACGAGCGCAGGTGGAACAGGAAGGCGGCGCAGACCACGGCGACCACGATGAATTCCTCGATCAGCCGGTGGCTGAGCGTCTCGATGGCGCGCTGGATCAGGCTGGAGCGGTCGTAGGTGGGGACGATCTCGACGCCTTTCGGCAGGCTCTTCTTCAGCTCTGCCAGCTTGGCCTTGACGGCGTCGATGGTGTGCATGGCATTGGCGCCGTAGCGCATCACGATGACGCCGCCGACCACCTCGCCCTCGCCATCCAGTTCCGCCATGCCCCGACGCATCTGCGGGCCGATCTGGACCCGGGCCAGGTCGCGCAGCAGCACCGGCGTCCCGGCCGTGCCGAGGCCGACCGGGATGGTCTCGATGTCGGCGATCGATTGCAGGTAGCCGGTGGCGCGCACCATGTATTCCGCCTCGGCCATCTCCAGCACCGAGCCGCCCGCCTCCTGGTTGGCCCGCTTGACCGCGCCGACCACCTGGGCCAGCGGGATGCCGAGGGCGCGCATCCGTTCTGGGTCGATGACGATCTGGTACTGCTTGACCATGCCGCCGACGGTGGCGACCTCGGCGACGTTGGCCAGGGCCTGCAGCTCGTATTTCAGGAACCAGTCCTGGAGGCCGCGCAACTGGCCGAGGTCGTGCTGGCCGGTCTTGTCGACCAGGGCGTATTCGTAGATCCAGCCGACCCCGGTGGCGTCCGGGCCGATGGTCGGCTTGACCCCGGCCGGCAGCTTGCCGGCGGCGGTGTTGAGGTATTCCAGCACCCGCGAGCGGGCCCAGTACAGGTCGGTGCCGTCCTCGAACAGGATGTAGACGTAGGAGTCGCCGAACATCGAGTAGCCGCGCACCACCTTGGCGCCGGGCACCGACATCATGGTGGTGGCGAGCGGGTAGGTGACCTGGTCCTCGACCACCTTGGGCGCCTGGCCCGGGAAGGTGGTGCGCACGATGACCTGGACGTCGGACAGGTCGGGCAGGGCGTCGACCGGGGTGCTGACCACCGCCACCACCCCCACCACGGAGATGATGAGGGTGGCTAGCAGGACCAGGAAGCGGTTCTTGATGGACCAGCCGATCAGATTGGCGATCATGGTCGGCTCCTCAAGGCTTCGGCCGGATGGCAGTGACGGTGAAGTCGCCGCTCTCCTTGACCATGTCGAACTCGACCGCCTCGCCCTTCTTCAGGCCCTTGAGGATGGCCTTGTCTCGCACCTCGAAGTCCATGGTCATGGCCGGCCATTTCAGGGCCGGGATGGGGTCGTGCTGCATGGTCAGGGCGCCGCTGCCGGCGTCGGCGGCGACGATGCGGGCGGTGCCCGAATAGACGTCCTCGCCGGGCGGCTTGAGCTTGTCCAGGGCGCCCTTCAGGTTGGCCTCGGACTCGATCAGGAACTGGCCCGAGGTGACCACTTTCTCGCCACCCTGCAGGCCTTTCAGTACCACGGTCTGGCCATTGCTCGCCATGCCGGTCTCGACCTGCACCGGGATGAATCGGCCAGCCTCTTCGGCAACCAGCACGATGGCCCGCTTGCCAGTCCGGATGACCGCCTCGCTGGGCACGATGATGCCCTCCTCGCCCTTGCCGCCATACAGGGTGACATTGGCGTACATGCCCGGTTTCAGCTTGAGGCCGGGGTTGTCGAGGACGATGCGGGCTTCCACGGTGCGGGTGGCCGGGTCCAGCTTCGGGGCGAGATAGTCGACCTTGCCCTCGAAGGTCTCGCCCGGCAGCGAGGTCAGGGTGATCTCGGCCGTCTTGCCCGGGACGATCCAGCCGGACTGGTCCTCGACGATCTCGGCGGTGACCCAGACCCGCGACAGGTCGGTGATCTCGAGCAAGGGCATGCCGGCGGTGACCGCAGCACCCGGATGGACGCGGATGTTGCTGACGATGCCGCTGGACGGGGCGTAGTAGGCGACCCGCCGCTGCGGCTGGCCGCCCTTGGTCAGCGCGGCGATCTGGCCGGCAGACAGGCCCAGGAAGCTCAGTTTCTGGCGCGCGGCGTCGACCCAGGCGGCATCCTCCGGGTGCTTCAGGGCGAGCAGGTATTCGCCCTGGGCGGCATACAGGTCGGGGCTGTAGATCTCCGCCACCAGCTGGCCCTTGCGGATCGGGTCGTTGACGGCATGCACATGCAAGGTCTCGATCCAGCCGGACACCCGGGTCTGCAGGAAATCGATGCGGTTGTCGTCGGCGCGCACGTAGCCGACCGTGTCGATGCGCCGCCAGAGCTTGCCGATACTTGCCTCGGCGGTGCGTATGCCGAGACTCTGCATGGTGCGCGGGTCGATCCTGACCCCGGCGCCGGCCTCCTCGTCGGCGTACTTGGGCACCAGGTCCATGTCCATGAAGGGCGACTTGCCGCCTTTCTCGAAATGCTGGTCCGGCACCATGGGGTCGTACCAGTAGAGTGCCTTCTTCTCGCCGGCGGGCGCGGCCGGGCTGGCCGTCATGGTCCCGGTGGACTTGCTGCGGCCGAGGCCGTACCAGGCGGCGCCGCCGCCGAGGGCGATGCCGGCCACCAAAACGATGATGAGTTTGAGCGTAGTGTTCATGGCCGTGACTCCGCGGTCAGATAGTCGATTTGCACCCGGGCCTTGGCCAGGGCGACGCGTTGGCCGAGCAGGTTGATCCGGGCTTCCAGTTCGGCCCGCCGGGCTTCGGAAACCCGGCCGAAAGTGGCCCGGTTGCTGCCGTAGGCATTGAGCGCGCTGGCCACGCGCTGGCGGGCCAGGGGCAGGATGTCGTGCTCATAGCGCTCGATGCGCTTGCCGGCGGCCTGCCATTCGGCCCAGTCCTCGTCCAGCTCGGCGCGCAGGGTGAGGCGGCGATCCGCCAGCATCTGCTCGGCCTGGGTGACCTTGGCCTCCTTGGCGGCCAGACGGCGGTCCTGCCGGTTGGCCGTGAACAGCGGCAGGTCCATGCCGACGCCGACCGAGATGAAATCCGGCCGGCCGCCGCCACGCAGGCCATAGCCGATATCCAGCGACAGGTCGGGCTTGTAGGCCTCCCTGGCCTGGTCGACCTCGGCGCGGGCGACGGCGACGGCGCCGGCCAGCACGGCCAGCTCGGGGTGACGGTCGATGCGCGCCTCCAGGTCGGCCAGGGGGGGCAGGTCGGCGATGGCGTCCAGATCGGCCAGCGGCTGGGCTGCGGCCTCGCCGACCCAGCGTGCCAGGGCGGCACGGCTGCGTTGGCGCTGCCGCTCCAGTTCATCCATGCGGTCGAGCGTGGCCTGCATCATGCCGCGCAGGGCGACCACCTCGTCCTGGGCCAGCTTGTCGGTCGTGTAGGCGACCTCGGCCCATTCAATCTGGCGATCCCATTCCTGGCCGATCTGCCGGACCAGCGGCGCCGCGGCCTCCGGCCACCAGGCCGTGAGCCAGGCCAGGCCGGCATCGCGGCCGATGCGCTGGCGGCTGGCGTCGAGCTGGCGACGGGCCTGTTCGGTCTCGCGGTCGCTGCGCGCCCCGGCCAGCCGGGCCTTGTCGCCGCCCGGTATGGCCTGGCTGACGCCAACGGTGGCCTGGGTCATGGGCTCCTGGATGAAGCTGAAGGTATCCAGTGGCAGGCTGGCGACGCCGACGCGCAACTTCGGGTCGGGCCATTGGCCATTGGCCACGGCGCTCGATTCCAGGGCGTCGATGGCGGCCGCCTGGGCTTCCAGCAGGGGTTGCCGGGTTGCCGCCAGCACGGCGGCGTCGCCCAGCTTGAGCGGCGGCGGATCGGCCGCGAATACTGCCGTGGCCACCAGGATGGCGGCCAGTACGACGATCACGAGCGGCCAGCGGCGCTTGCCGTGGCCTTGGCATTTAGGGCAGGACATGATGAACCCTCACGCTTGAACACAAACGCCATTCCCATGGACAAAGGAATGGATAAAGCCCCGGGCGGGGCAGTGAGGGTTCAGGCTCGCGGCGGCGGCGGCTCGGGTGTGGGGAGCAGCGAGGCGGCCAGGCGAGGGGCCGTGACCGGATGCTCGGAACCGGCTACCTCGAGGGTCAGGGCAAGGGACACCGGCAGGGCGATGGTCATCGCGCAATGGCAGGGGGTGCCCTTCTTGTAACAACAGTCACCCGGCTTGGGCTGTTCCGAGCCGGCATTGTTTTGCATCGATTTGGCGTGATGCGGACAGCCGGCCATGACGGCTTGCGGCGTGCTGCCGAGCGCGGCCAGGGCCATCGGCTGGGCCAGGGGCGAGAACGCCAGCCCCAGCACCAGCATCGTGCGGACCAGGGCTTCGAAGGCGGCTCGGATTCGACGCTTCACGCGCGGCGGGTCTTTTTCAGGTGCTGCAGCACCAGCGTGGCCACTTGCACACGGTTGTGGAAGTTGAGCTTCTGCATGATGTTGGCCAGGTGGTTGCGCACGGTGTTGTCGGACAGGTTCAGGCGGGCGCCGATGACCTTGTTGCTGAGGCCCTGGGCGACGTATTCGGAAATCTCCAGCTCGCGCGCGGACAACTGGTCGAGCGGGTTGTCCTGGGCGCCGGCGCGGTAGAGCTTCTGCAGGACCGCGGGCGGGAAGGCGCCGGCATCCTGGAGCACGACGCCGATGGCATGGCTGATCTGATCGGTGTCGGAAGACTTGAGCAGGTAGCCGTCGACACCCGATTCGATGGCGGCGCGGATCTCCTCGTCACCGTCTTCCACGGTCAGGATGATCACCTTCATGCCGGCGGCCTTGAGTTCCGGGACCAGGTCGAGGCCGTCTCCGTCGGGCAGGCTGCGGTCCAGCACCGCCACATCGGCCTGGCCGCCGCCGGCCAGCCAGTCATGCACCGAGGCCATGTCCGCACATTCCTGGCCGACCGTGAGGTCCGGCAGGCTTTCCACGGAGTGCCGCACGCCGAGGCGGATCAGCGGGTGGTCATCGATGATGAGGATGCGAATCGGGGTCATGGTGTCTGTTTATTATCTGTTTGCCGATTCATCTTAGCGCAAAGGGTGCTGACATAGGAAATCCGCCCCTTGTGATCATGCCCTGGATCAATATCCGCCTATTTGCGGCGGCTTTCCATGTGGATGAGCTCGCTCGCCACTTTCAGGGTGTTGGCGTTGCTGCCGGTCATCGAGGCGCTGGTCAGGTATTTGCCGTTCACGGCCAGGGCGGGCACGCCGCTGATCTTGTAGGTACGCTGCAGCTGCTTGGCGCGGGCGATCTTGGCGGCGGTCGAGAAGGCGTTGTAGGCCGCCTTCAGCTTGGCGCGATCGAGGCCGTGCTGGGCGCCCCAGTCGAAGAAGGTCTCGGGTTCCATGAGCTGCTTGTCCTCGACGTGGATGGCGTTGAAGACGTCGGCATGCAGCTTGTCCACGGCGCCGAGCGCTTCGAGGGCGAAATAGGCGCGGGCCATGGGCTCCCAGGAGTCGGAGAAGATCACCGGCTGGCGCTTGAACACGACATTGGCCGGCAGTTTCCTGGCCCAGGCCTCCAGGTCCGGTTCCAGGTCGAAACAGTGCGGGCAGGTATAGGCGAAGAATTCGATGACCTCGACCTTGCCCCGGTAGTCGCTCGGCTGCGCGGGTACCAGTACGGCGTAGTCCTTGCCGGCCTCCACGGCGGAGGCGGTGGCCGGACCCCAGGCGAGGGGCAGGGCAAGGGCGAGGGCGGCGATGAGGTGGGCAAGGCGCATCGGTAGGTCTCCTATTGGGGGGCAGGCTCTTTGAGCAGCCTGGCCTCGAAATTGTTCACGATCAATGTCTCGCGCGCCGATTCGGCGGCATCCTGGCTCTTGTACGGACCGATGCGGACCCGGTGCAGGGGCGGGTCGCCGACGGTCGCCTGGACCATGACATTCAGGTTGAGCAGGGTCAGCTTCGCGCGCAGGGCATCGGCGTCCTTGGCGTTCTTCAGCGCGGCCACCTGCAGCCACCATTGCTCCTTGCCCGGCGCCGGTTGCCCGGGCTTGGCTACCTTGTTGCCGGGCAGGATGTCGTAGAAGGTGTAATTGGAGGGGTTGGGCGGCGGCGTGACCGGCTTGGCCGGCTCGGCCGGGGTGGCGATGGCGGCCGGCGGGGCATGCACCACGGGGGCGGATTCCACCTTCCGGAAGTCGCTGGCACGGGGCAGCAGATACCAGGCCATCACGCCGGCCACGACCAGGCCGAGCAGGATGCCGAAGAAGAGTATCTTGAACGGGCCGCCGCGCTTGCCGGAGGCGCGCGCCCCCGCGTTCTTGTAATCCCGGCGTGCCATGGTCGTGCGGTCTCCTTACATCTGGTCGGGGGCACTCACCCCCAACAGGGCCAGGCCGTTCTTCAGGGCCAGCCGGGTCGCGTGGATCAGGGCCAGGCGGGCCTGCTTGAGCGCCTCATCGTCGACCAGGAACTGGCAGGCCACGTAGAGACCGTGCAGGTCGGCGGCGAGTTCCTTGAGGTAGTAGGCGACCAGGTGCGGCGCCATCTCGCGCGAGGCGCTGGCGCAGACCTCGGGGAACTCGGCCAGGCGGTTGAGCAGGGCCAGCTCGCTGACGTGTTCCAGCCGGGTCACGTCGGCGTCGGCGAGGTCGCGCACGTCGCCGCCCCAGGCCTGCAGCACCCGGCTGATCCGGGCATGGGCGTACTGGATGTAGTAGACCGGGTTCTCATTGGATTGCGACTTGGCCAGGTCGAGGTCGAAGTCGAGGTGCTGGTCGGACTTGCGCAGGACGTAGAAGAACCGGCAGGCATCGTTGCCGACCTCGCCGCGCAGCTCGCGCAGGGTGACGTACTGGCCGGAGCGGGTGGACATCGACTTCTTCTGGCCGCCTTCCCAGAGCACGGCGAACTGGACCAGGGCCACGATGAGGCGGTCCGGGTCGGCGCCGGCGGCCTGGAGGGCGCCCTTCACGCGGGCAATGTAGCCGTGATGGTCGGCGCCCCAGACGTCGATCACCTTGTCGAAGCCGCGTTCGAACTTGTTCAGGTGGTAGGCGATGTCGGCCGCGAAATAGGTGTAGATGCCGTTGTCGCGCTTGACCACGCGGTCCTTCTCGTCGCCGAAGGCGGTGGAGCGGAACCACAGCGCGCCGTCCTGCTCGTAGATGTGGCCGTTTTTCTGCAGCGCGGCGACGGCGCGGTCGATCAGGCCGGCGTCGTGCAGGGTGCGTTCGGAGAACCAGTGGTCGAAGACGACGCCGAACTCGGTCAGGTCGTTGCGGCCGTCGCCCAGCTGTTCCTCCAGGGCATAGCCGTGGATGTAGTCGTAGTCGGGGCCGAGCAGGCGCTTGGCGTTGGCGATCAGGGCGTCGAGGTGGTCATCGGGGGCGTCCGCGGCAGCTGGCACGCCGGCGCCCACGTCGACGGCGGCGCGTTTGTAGCGGTCGCCGTGGAGGGCGAAGATGCCCTCGGCCATCATCTTCACGTAGTCGCCCTGGTAGGCGTTGCCGGGGAAGGCGACGAATTCGCCGTTCAGCTCCAGGTAGCGCAGCCAGGTCGACAGGGCCAAGATGTCCATCTGGCGGCCGGCGTCGTTGACGTAGTACTCGCGGTAGACCTGGAATCCGGCGAAGGCCATGCAGTTGGCCAGGCTGGCGCCGAAGGCGGCGCCGCGGCCGTGGCCGACGTGCATCGGCCCGGTCGGGTTGGCGGAGACGAACTCGATCTGCACCTTCTCGCCCCGGCCGGTGTTGCTGCGGCCGTAGTCGGCGCCCGCAGCCAGGACGTGGCCGACCAGGCACTGCTTGGCGACCGGCTTGAGGAAGACGTTGATGAAGCCGGGGCCGGCGATCTCGACCTTTTCCACCCGTTCCGAGGCGGGCAGGGCGGCGATGATCTGGCCGGCCACCTCGCGCGGGTTCTTCTTCAGGGAGCGGGCGAGCTGCATGGCGGCGTTGCAGGCGTAGTCGCCGTGGCTGGCCTGCTTGGGCCGGTCCAGTTCGATGGCGACCGCGCTGTCGGGGGCGACCTGGGCGACGGCCTGGCGGAATAGTTCGGCGAGATGGGTCTTGGGCTCGATGTAGTTCATGTTGTGTGTGGTCCTGCGAGTCGGCGGATTATAGCCGACTGGCTGCGGGGCCGATCAGGCCATCGCTACCAGTCGAGCGGGTCGACGTCGATCGACCAGCGCAGGCTGGCGGTCTTCTGCTCGCGCAGGCGGCCGATCCAGGGCGTCAGGAAGCGTTGCAGCCGGGCCCGGCTGGCCGACTGGACCAGCAGCTGCGCCCGCTCCCGATTGGCGACCCGGGGCATCAGGGCCGGCACCGGGTCGTACAGCAGCACGCCGTCGGCCAGGTCCTGGCCGAGCGTGCAGGCCGTTTCCAGGAAGGCCATGGCCTCGGCCATCGAGCGGGCGTCGCAGCGCAGCAGGGCCTGGTAGCTCCAGGGCGGGAACTCGGCCTGCCGGCGTTCCTTCAGGGTGCGCTCGGCGAAGGCCGGATAGTCGTGCGCGACCAGGGCGGCGTAAAGCGGGTGGTGCGGGTACTCGGTCTGGATCAGCACCCGGCCGCTGTGGGCGGCCCGGCCGGCGCGGCCGCCGACCTGCATGAGCTGGGCGAACAGGCGCTCGGAGGCGCGGAAGTCGGTCGACATCAGGGCCTGGTCGGCGCCGATCACGCCGACCAGGGTGAGCATGGGGAAGTCGTGGCCCTTGGCGACGATCTGGGTGCCGACCAGGATGTCGATCTCCCGGTTGGCGATCGCCTCGCGCATGGCCGCGAAGGCGCCCCGGCGCGCGGTGGTGTCGCGATCGACACGCAGGACGCGGGCGTCCGGAAACAGCTCGGCCAGGGTGTCCTCGACCTTCTGGGTGCCCTGGCCGGCCGGCTGCAGGTCCAGGCTGCCGCAGGTGGGGCAGGCCTCGGGCGGGCGGGCGGCCAGGCCGCAATGGTGGCAGCGCAGCTGGTAGCCGCCCCGGTGCCGGTGCACGACCTGGTGCGCAGCGCAGCGCGGGCACTGGCTGACGTGGCCGCAGGCGCGGCAGTACAGGACCGGGGCGAAGCCGCGCCGGTTGATGAACACCAGGCTCTGCTCGCCGCGCGCCAGGTTGTCGGCCAGGGCCTGGCGCATGGCCTCGGTGATGCCCTGCTTCGGCTTGTCGGTGCGGCTGTCGATCAGGCGCACCTGGGGCAGTTCCGCCTCGGCATGGGCGCGTTCCGGCAGGCTGAGCAGGCGGTAGCGATCGCGCTTCGCATTGGCCCAGGATTCCAGTGCCGGCGTGGCCGAGCCGAGCAGCAGCGGGATATCGGCCGCGCGGGCGCGCCAGACCGCAACGTCGCGGGCGTGGTAGCGCAGGCCTTCCATCTGCTTGTAGGAGGCGTCGTGCTCCTCGTCGACGATGATCAGCCCCAGCCTGGGTAGCGGCGCGAACACCGCCAGCCGGGTGCCCAGGACGATGTCGGCGCGGCCGGTCAGGCCATCCAGCCAGCCGGCCAGGCGTTCGCCGTCGTTGAGCCCGCTGTGCAGGCTGACCAGCCTGCGGCCGGGAAAGCGGCGACCGAAGCGCTCGACCATCTGCGGGGTCAGGTGGATCTCCGGCAGCAGGACCAGGACCTGGCCGCCCCGGTTCAGCGTGCCCTCGATCAGACGCAGGTAGACCTCGGTCTTGCCGCTGCCGGTGACGCCGTGCAGCAGCCAGGCCGTGAAGCCGCCGGAATGGCCGGTCATGGCAGCGAGGACCGCGGCCTGGTCCGCGGTCAGTGTTGGCGGCAGGTCGGCGGGCTGGCCGGGTCGAGGCAGTTCGGCCGCGCAGGCCAGGCCCTGTTTCAGCCAGGCCAGCAGGGCTGTGCGCAGGTCGGCCAGCGATTCAGCCGCCACCGGACCGTCGATGAGCCGCTCGGCCAGCCGGAGCTGGGCGGTGGCCCGGGCCGGCAGGGCGGCGGCCCGGGCATGGCCCGCCTCGGTCAGGGCATAGGCGGCCGGCGGCGGGGCGCGGAAGGCGGCGCGCTTGAGCGCCGGCGGCAGCAGCGAGAGCAGGACCGGGCCGAGGGGATGCTGGTAATAGCCGGCGGCGAAGCGGGCCAGGGCCAGGATGTCGGCCGGCAGGGCGGGCAGGTTGCGATCGACGGCAATCGCCGTGCGCAATTGTTCCTGCGGAACTGTCGTCGCCGAAGCCAGTCCGACGATGACCCCGATCTGTTCCCGGCGCCCGAATGGTACCCGTACCCGGCGCCCGATATCCGCAGCCGTCGCCTCCGGGGCCAGATAGTCGAACAGGCGATCGAGCGGGGCGTCCAGGGCGACCTGAATGAGCGCGGGCGAGGAATATGTCAATTTGCGGTCAGAACTTAAAGTGAAATCTGGTTAACGCGGGGAACTCGATAGCCTGATTGGAGGTTTTGCGGTTGTCCACGGAACCTGTGGATAACTGTGTGGACAAGCCGACTTGAAACGGTAATAAACCCTTGCCGCAGGGCCAGTTAGGTTGCCGAGCCCAAAATTTGGGCAATCAATATATTGATTTAAATCAACTGTTTACAAAATTATCACTTTTTCCATATGCCGATGGCTTGACAGGGCTGCAAGCCGCGCCGCTACGTGTGTATAAGTTATTCATTAAATTTTGGAAAATGTCCCCGTCAGGGCAAAACCGTGTTAGCGGAGATGGCCCGCCGCAATACCGCGGCCTGGAAGTCGCCCGCCGAGACGGCGCCGGGGTGATTGATCAAGAGTACCACCACCTTGCGCCGGCCAGCCGCATCCAGGACATAGCCGGCGAGGTTGCGGGCACCGTTCAGGCTGCCGCTCTTGAGCCAGGCGCGGCCGGCTTCCGGTGCGCCGTTCATGCGCTTCTGCTGGGTGCCTTCCAGGCCCAGGGCCGGCAGCGAGGCGGCAAATTCGTAATAGAGCGGCTGACCGGCGGCCCAGACCAGCAACCGGGCCATCGATGCGGCCGAAATCCGCGCGCTGCGCGACAGGCCCGAACCGTTATCCATGACCAGTTCGGGGATCGCCAGGCCTTTTTCGCCCAGCCACTCCCGCACCGCCAGGTCGCTCTTGCTCCAACTGGCGGGGCCGCCCAGGCGGGCCGCACCGAGATCGAGGAACAACATCTTGGCCATGACATTGTTGCTGTATTTGTTGATGTCACGGACGATCAGGGACAGCGGCGGCGACTCGAATTCCAACAACGGGATGGCCGAATCGGGGCTGCTGCCGAGCCGCACCTGGCCGTCGTGCAGGCCATCCAGGTCGCGCCATAGGCGGTTGAAATGGGCCGCGGCGGTGGCGGGCGGACACATCAGGTTGAGCCAGACCGAACGCTCGCCACAGGCCAGCGGGTAGGTGCCGCCGAGACTCAGCTGATCGCCGTCACGGACCATGGTCAGGCCATCCTGCCAACTGCTGCAGGCGGCGGTGCGGTCGGGCGCGAGCCGGTTTTCGACGGTCAGGCCGGGCGGGTCGAGCCGGGCCTCAATCCGGTCCGGCGCGGGCGCCAACCGCAGCGCCAGGACGTTGTAATTGACCAGCAGGGCCGTCGGGTCGGCGTTGTAGGGTTTCAGCGGGGCGTCGTCGAAGGCGGCCGGGTCGGCCGGTTCGATGGCATACAGGCTGTTGTCGAGCACGACATCGCCGTGGATCACCCGGATGCCGCGCTCGCGGACCTCGTGCAGCAGCAGCCAGAAGCGTTCCAGGGTCAGCGAAGGATCGCCGCCGCCGCGCAGGATCAGGTTGCCGTGCAGCACCCCGTTGGTCACCTTGCCGTCGACCAGGACCTGGGTCTTGAAGGTATGGGCCGGCCCCAGGCTGTCCAGGGCCGCCAGGGTGGTGACCAGCTTCATCACCGAGGCCGGATTGAAGGCGCGTTGCTCGCCATAGGCCAGTTCGGGTGCGTCAGCGGCAAGATCCTGGATCACCAGGCCGATATGGCTGTCGGGCAGGCCGGTCCGGGCGAGGGCTCGGCCGAGATCGTCGGGCAGGGCGCCTGCACGAACAGGCCAAACCGACAGGAAGGCCAGGGCAAGAACGGCAGGCAGCAGAAATTGGCGCATAAAAGATGAATGGCGGAGACTGGGAAACACCCTACGTATCCTCGACGTTGATTACAACGTGTGGATAACATAGCGGCATGAGAGGTTCCAGCCAAACGTTCGAAATTGCCCCTTCACGCAACCTGAAGCTGGTCGTGGCGGGCATGCACGCGCTGGCTTGTGCGGCAGTACTGGTGGCAGACCTGGACTGGTGGTCCCGTGGCCCTCTCCTTGCTGCCATTGCCGTCAGTCTGGTCGTATCCATAAGACGGCCACGGCGGGTCTCGCTGCGTTGCCAGCCTGATGGCAGTTTAAGCATCATGAAAACTGACGATTGGCAGAGCGTCGAATTGCTGCCGGATACTGTGGTGCTGGCCTGGCTGGTGGTGTTGCGCTATCGGCGAGCGGCAGGCGTGTGGCCGGATACCGTGGTTGTCCTGCCAGACTGCCTGGAAGCGTCCGATTTCAGGCGCCTGAGGGTCTGGTTGAAGTGGCGCGCAGTATCCCAGGGACGGGAAGTAGATAGCCGGACCTGACTGGATATCGCCCAAAGCCGTGTTCGACTATCCTATCGGCATGCGACTCAGCCCGGATCATATCGCCATCATCAAACGCACCGTCGCCGAATTGTTCGGGGCGGAGGCGCGAGTCAGTCTGTTTGGGTCGCGGGTCGATGACAGCCTGAAAGGTGGCGATATCGACCTGTTGGTCGAACTGCGCTGTCGGCAGCCGGAGGAGCGCCGCAAGGGTCTGACCCTGGCAGCATGTCTGCAGCAGCAACTGGGCGACCAACCCATCGACGTGCTGGTCGCGGCCCCTGATACTCCCGATCAGCCGATCCTGCGGGCGGCACGTCGCACCGGCGTGCCGTTATGAGCGCCGACGCGATCCTGCCGAAGGACCGTTTCCTGGCCACCCTGCATATTGTGGCCAAGGAAAGCGTGCATCTGGAGTGGAGCCGTGCCCGCCTCTTCAGCGAGACCATCAACCAGGGATGGGTGGAGTCTCTGGTGGTGCGGCCGGATTTGGCCGAGCGCCTGGAGGCCTTTGTTTCCCGCTATGGCCGCTTGCAGGATACCGTCGCGGACAAGCTGCTGCCGCGATGGCTGCAAGCCTTGGCAGAACAGCCGGGGAGTCAGATCGAGGTACTAAACCGGGCTGAACGGCTGGGCGTATTGCGTGAGGTGACTGCCTGGCTAGAGGCGCGGCAATTGCGCAACCGGTTAATCCATGAATACATGATGGACGCCGCGTCATTCGCCGAGGACTTGAACCTGGCGGAGGCCTACAGCCGCATGCTGATCGATACCTATCGGCGTTTGCGCACCGATGCCTTGACGCGCATGGCTCTGCCCGACGATGCGCTACCCGCCGTGGTCTGATCAGCAAGCTAGCTCAGAACTCACGACGCGTGAATTCTCATCACCTTAACCCCCTGCTCATCCTGCACTCGCTGGTACGGAACCGCTATTTGTTGACCCAGTTGATCAAGCGGGACGTGCTGCTTAAATATCGAGGTGCTTTTTTCGGAGTGCTTTGGGCCTTTCTTAACCCCCTCATCCTGCTTGCCGTGTTCACCTTCGTATTCGGTCACATATTCCCGAGCCGCTGGCCCGTCCAGGGAGCGGAATTGCCCAACGCCGTCATGCTGTTCGCCGGGTTGATGACCTTCAACCTGTTCGCCAACAGCATTGCAAGAGCACCTGAGTCGGTGCGTGGTTACCCCAGCTATGTGAAGAAGATCATCTTCCCGCTGGAAATTCTGCCCATGGTGCCGATGGGTTCGGCACTCGTCTACGCCGGCTTCAATTTGCTGATACTCGTGGGCGCGCTGGCCTGGTTCGGTCAATTACACTGGCAGCTACTGCTCCTGCCCGTGCTCGTGCTACCTCTGCTGCTGCTGACGCTGGGCTTGACCTGGTTCCTGGCCGCATGGGGTGTGTTCATCAAGGACATGAGCCAGATCGTGCCGGTCTTTGTGCAGTTGCTGATGTTCATGTCTCCGGTCTTCTATCCGGCCAATGCCGTGCCGGCGATCCTGCAGCCCTTCTTCAGACTCAATCCGCTCGCTCCCGCGCTGGAAAACGTGCGTGCCGCCATCGTCGGCGCACCGGTGCTTTGGGGCGAGTGGAGCATCGCACTGGGTATGGCGGCGGTGGTGTTTTTATTGGGTTTCGCCTTCTTTCAGCACAGCCGTGACGAGTTCGCCGATGTCCTCTGATGTTGCCATCTCGGTCCGCAACCTGACCAAGACCTACCGTCTGTTCGCCCATCCGGGCGACCGCATCAAACAGGCCATGACATTCGGCCTGCGCAAGTACCACAAGGAATTCACGGCCCTGAAGGATGTATCGTTCGATATCCGGAAGGGCGAGACGGTCGGCATCATCGGCCGCAACGGCTCGGGCAAAAGCACGCTGCTGCAGTTGATCTGCGGCATTCTCAAGCCGACCTCCGGTTCCGTGCAGATGAACGGTCGTGTCTCTGCGTTGTTGGAACTGGGCGCAGGCTTCAACCCGGAGTTTACTGGGCGGGAAAACGTCTATTTCCAAGGCGCTTTGATGGGCTTCACCCATTCCCAGATGGATGATCGCTTCGATGAGATAGCAGCTTTTGCCGATATTGATGAATTCATTGACCAGCCGGTACGTACTTATTCGAGTGGGATGTTCGTGAGGTTGGCATTCTCAGTGGCGGTCAGTGTTGACCCGGATATCCTCATCGTCGATGAAGCGTTATCGGTCGGCGATGCCTTATTCCAGTCGAAATGCTTCCACAAGTTTCATGAGTTTAAAGCACAGGGCGTGACGATTTTATTCGTTACCCATAGCCTTGATTTAGTGGCAGAACACTGTGAAAGGGGGCTGCTACTGGATCGCGGGAAGTTGCGAAATGCGGGAGATGCAAAGGGATCGATTGATGCTTACCGTCGGCTTATGTCGGCGCCACGGTGTACGGACATGCGTGAAGGGGATGAGCATGAATGCAATGCTAAGTCAGCATCAACTTGGCTTGGCATGTTTCTGCTCAATCCCGACGAAGTGCGCTACGGTACACGTGCGACCTCAATTATCGAGGCGGGTTTGTTCACAGGGGAAGGTGACCCAACACAACTCCTGCAGCATGGTGAAGAGTGCACGATTAAGGTCCGGGTGCAGTGTGGTCGTGATAGTGCACATCCCTTTGTTTCATTTGTGATCAAGGATATTAAGGGGGGGGTGTTGTGCGGGACGACGACGCGTATGGAGGATGTTGATCTCACAGAATTGTCGCCTGGCCAGGTGATTGAGGTTTCCTTTCGTCAAATCATGCTGTTCAATCCCGGTCACTACCTCTTGTCGGTGGGCACCCAGGAGACCAGAAGAGATGGGCAAATAGTCGCACACGACCATCGTACCGACTACTTGGGATTCGAGGTGGTTGGCAAATCCCGTTATGGCCTGTTCGCAGCACCTATAGACGTGTCATGGCAATGCGAGTCTTAACATGACAAATCATTTGGAAAATTATTTTATTAAACAAGGTTATGTTGCTCGCAAAAAAGCAGCGTACTTTGAGGACTCAATCGGAAGCCGGGCTGGCATTGTGCATCAACCGGATGTGTATGCTCTGGCGGGCTATATAGGGCGTAGATTTGGCTGTACTCATATCCTTGATATAGGTTGTGGTCGCGCAAACAAACTGGTGGAGATGCATCCGCAATTTAAAGTAATTGGCGTTGATTTTGGCGCCAACCTCGATTACTGCCAAAGCCATTATCCTTTCGGGAAATGGTTAGCTCGCGATCTGGAACAGCCTCAGGTAGATCTATTGCCCCCAGATGTGCTGAACAAGACTTTGGTGGTTTGTTCAGACGTCATTGAGCATCTCGCTAACCCCAAGGCCCTACTCGATACACTCAAGCAATGTCTCGGTCATGCGCCGGTGGCAATCTTGAGCACGCCCGAAAGGGACTTGGTGCGAGGTGCTACTGATTTTGGGCCACCAGATAACCCTGCCCATGTAAGGGAATGGAATCGCACTGAACTGTCAAATTTGCTTGAAGCCTCTTCACTACGAGTGGCGTTTATGGGGCTCACATGCAATAACGATCGTGATTTGGAAAAAAAGACCTGTCTTGCGGTACTGCATGGGAAAGGCTTGACGTGGCTTGATTTACCAGTGCAACCAGGCTTCCGAGTGGTTGCATTCATGACGGCATTCAATGAAGAGGACATCATCTATCAATCGGTCAGTCGTCTAATCCGCTCTGGTGTGGAGGTCTATCTGATAGACAACTGGTCTACGGATAATACTGTGAAGGCTGTCGAATCCCTGCTGGGCAAGGGTCTCATTGGAATAGAACGATTTCCTGCTCAAGGAGGGACTGGAACATACGATTGGGGGGATTTGCTCGGTCGAGTGGAAGAATTGTCGCAATCCATGCAGGCTGACTGGTTCATTCACCACGATGTTGATGAAGTCCGAGAGTCGCCATGGCCCGAACGCAGTCTCCGTGAGGCGCTGTATCTTGTTGACCAGATGGGGTTCAACGCTGTAGATCATACGGTGATAGATTTTCGCCCGGTTGATAATGGTTTTACCCAAGGTGGTGATTTCGCCGCGTATTTCACGCATTGGGAATTTGGTCGTCGTGCCGGCCATTTCCAGCAAGTCAAAGCATGGAAGAACCAAAGGCAGCCAGTCGCCTTGGCTTATGCTGGTGGGCACAATGCAGATTTCCCAGGCCGAAAAGTGTTCCCCTATAAATTCCTGCTGCGGCACTACCCGGTTCGCTCGCAGGAGCATGGAGAAAAAAAGGTATTGGGGGAGAGAAAGCCAAGGTTCAACCCAGAAGAGAAGGATGTAAAGGGTTGGCATGTCCAATATGACCACATCGAGACGGGCTACAACTTCCTATATCATCCTGAATCGCTTTCAATTTTCGATTCAGCCGGATTTTATAATGAATATCTTGTCGAGCGCATTTCAGGTATCGGCATCGTGCGACAGACCCCTTCCGACCCTAAGGAGGACTGGATAGGAAAGTTGCGGCGTCGAGTTAATTCGCTGATTGGACTCACATGACTTCGGAGGCCTATTCATTCAACCGCGAAACGCGTTGCTGGGTTAGACCCGGCCACCAGACAATAAATTATTCTGATGGAGATGCTGTCGAAAACCGTTTGTTGACGATCCTACGCTATTGCAAAGACGTGGCATCTGATTCTGAGGAACTTCGGCTAAACATTGTTGATTGGCCGAGCGAATATCACTTGAGCCCGGCCCGGCACAATCTTCTCCGTCCTTTCGCATTTCGACCGACCGATCGCATCCTGGAACTAGGTTGTGGTTGCGGGGCTATGACCCGTTACCTGGGTGAAAGCGGTGCAACCGTCGTCGCGGTAGAAGGCAGTCTTCGCCGCGCAGCCATTGCAGCAGAGCGTTGCAGAGATCTGACTAATGTTCGGGTATATTGCGATAGCTTGGAATATTTCGAATGCGCTGAGAAATTCGATGTGGTCACCTTGATTGGTGTTCTTGAGTATGCACCGAAGTTCATCAAGCATGAAGACCCGGTTGAATATTGCCTACGTCAGGCACGTTCTTTTCTCAAGGAAGGTGGCACGCTTATGCTTGCCATCGAAAACCAACTCGGCCTTAAGTACCTGAACGGATGCCCAGAAGACCATGTAGGGATTCCCTTCTATGGGGTAAATGATCTTTATGGTGGTTCTGCACAAGTAACGTTTGGCCGACATGCACTATCAGAGATATTAGGCTCGGCCGGTCTTCCTTGGCAGGAGTTTTTTTATCCCTTTCCCGACTACAAACTACCAATGCTAATCCTAAGTGATGGGGCACTTGATTTCCCCTTTCTAAATGTGGCCGACTTGCTGGTCCACGCCACTGGCCGGAGTTATCCTGAGACCCGGTATCGCGCGTTCGCGGAAAATCTCGCATGGCGCACCGTTATACGGAATCGGTTGCTCCCCGACTTGACCAACTCGTTCCTTGTTCTCGCGCGGCATGTAAAGACCGTTCATCATCCGATCGACTGGCTGGCAAAGATGTACAGCCGCGACAGTAGACGTACTAGCTATCAAATTGAATCGACAATTGTGTCGGATGCAACGGGCGACTTGACTGTCCGCAAGCGTAAACTTTTCCCAGACTCTCCAGGTCTGGCGAATCCCTGGCTTCAACATGCCGTCATTGACTGCGCCTATTTGGTCGGCCACCTACTTGTCGGCAGGATCCATGAAGCCATGGCACGCGAGGCAGGGATCGACGAGCTAGCAGCTTGTTTCTCGCCGTGGCTTGATTTCCTGCTTGCCCATGTCAAAACTAATGAAACGGGTGAGCGGACGCTTCCTGAACATTTTATCGATTGCATACCATCCAATTTGATTGAGTTGCCGTCTGGCGAAATGCGCTATTTTGATGCGGAGTGGATAAGCGCAACGCCGATCCCACTGACTTGGGTTATCGTTCGCGGAATCCTCGGTTCGCTAAGTGGTTGTCTTGAAAGCCGACAGTTGGCCAACTTGACGTACAGGCAATTGATAGACCGAGTCGTACAAGTAAATGGCCTTCATATATCCGAGACGGAGTATGCCGTGGCGTCGCATCTTGAGGAACGTCTGGTGTCCCAATGCCTCATTGGCGGTTTACGCAAGGCGACACAGGCGGAAATTATTGGGACACCAATTGCAGTGATGTTTCGCCTGTCGCACAACGTATTGGAAAAGCGCTTTGAGTTCATTCAGATGAAGAATGAACTCACGAGAGTAAAGGGATCTGTGTCCTGGCGCATAACCTCGCCATTGAGGATTTCCTGGAACCTACTCAGGAAGCTTGTTATTTTCGCGGCACGTTCGCTGAACGCCTTCAAGACTCGGCGCAATGACTAGTTCTAGAAACATTAGATACTTGGTCGCGCGCGCCATAAACTACCTTCAGCGTCCCCCTATTCTGTTCCGTAATAAGGGTGTCTGTCCGACCTGTCAAAGAGAGGTGGTTTTTGCCGCCCGCGATAAGTGGTTTCGGGATCATTATCTCTGCCCGCGCTGCGGTAGTAAGCCACGCGAACGTGCCTTAATGCGTACGTTGGAAATGTATTTCCCTGACTGGAAGGACAAGGTCATCCACGAATCTTCGCCGATCAATCGCGGAGCAAGCATTAGACTAGCCAAGGAATGTGCTCACTACATACCATCCCAGTTGTTCGGTGATCGCCTGCCCGGAACGGAAAAAAATGGGGTGCGTTGCGAAGATCTTGAACATCTGACGTTTGCCGATGCGAGCATCGATTTGCATGTCACACAGGACGTTATGGAGCATGTCTTCAACCCCGGTGCAGTATTTCGAGAGATTGCCAGAACGCTGAAGCCTGGCGGTGCCCATGTGTTCACCGTTCCCATAGTAAACAAGCATAAGCCTTCCCGGGCTAGAGCGGTGATCGGTGAGGATGGGGAGGTTACACATCTACTGCCGCCGGTCTATCACGGCAATCCAGTCAGCGCAGACGGCGCACTGGTTACCGTGGATTGGGGGTTTGACATCTGCCGGCACATATTTGAAGCGTCGGGTCTGTTCACGCACGTCGTGCACATCGACGACCTCAGCCATGGTATCCGTGCCGAATACATCGAGGTGCTAGTCACGCTCAAGCCGGGTAATGGCAATGCCTCGCTGGCCACAGCGTCCTCGATGGAAGTGGGAGGCGCACGCAAATGACGGCCATGGACACTAGCTGCGATGTAACCGGTGACAAGGGCGATGTTCGGCTAGTTGCTTTTTTTCTGCCCCAGTTTCATCCGATCAGGGAAAACGACGAATGGTGGGGCAAAGGATTTACCGAGTGGACCAATGTCGTCCGGGCCGAGCCACTGTATCCTGGTCACTACCAGCCGCACCAGCCGGAAGAACTTGGTTTCTACGATCTGAGGCTGCGCGAAACACGCCGCCAGCAAATTCGCCTGGCAAAGGTCCATGGCATCGACGCATTCTGTTATCACTACTACTGGTTTTCAGGAACACGCTTGTTGCATGAACCCCTCGACGACATGCTCGCCGATTCGGAAAGTGACATGCCATTCTGCCTCTGCTGGGCCAATGAGAACTGGACAAGGCGCTGGAATGGCGGAGATCAGGATATTCTGATTGAGCAGAAGTACCGGAAGGATGATCCCGAAAATTTTATCCGCGACATTGCGCCCTTCCTGACAGATCCGCGCTATCTCAGGGTCGATGGCAGGCCACTTCTGATTGTCTACCGTCCACAGGAAATTCCGGATATCTGTGCCGTTGCGGAAGAATGGAGGATGCATTCCCGTTCGCTCGGCATTGGTGATATCCATTTGTGCGCTGCCCTGACCTTCAACAATCTGGATTACACCCAGTTCGGATTCGACAGTGGCGTCGAGTTCCCTCCGCATAATCGCGTTCTTCTCGGCGTCCCGTATGTCCATGAGTCGATTAACTTCATCCGTCCATTTGATGGCTCGGCCATGCTGTATCACGATCTGGCCAATGCCTATCTGGAACGGGAGGTAACCGGCCAAAAAATCTTCCGCGGTGTATTCCCTTCGTGGGATAGCACGGCCCGAGGCCGAAATCGTGCCCTGTTCTTTCTCAATGGGACGCCTGGCAATTACGAGTTCTGGCTTTCCAAGACGATCAACAAGGTTCGCCAGGAGCAGGAACCTCCGAACCGTTTGGTGTTCATCAATGCATGGAACGAATGGGCGGAGGGCTGCCATCTGGAACCCGACCAACGATTTGGGCGTGCGTTTTTGGAAGCGACCCTGACGGCCAAGCGAGGTCTTTCCTTATTGACTGATTTCACTGACAAGCGAATTCCTGACCAGGCAAGCATGGGGGCCGGTTCGCTCCTGGCGGATATCGGGCGTCTGCTCCGCAAGCATCGGTCCTATTGGGTTGCAGGCCTGCACAAAAAGATCAGGCCAATCCTTGCCAGGCACCCCCGTCTTAAATCGTTTCTGAAATCGTCACTCTTCTGGATGGATGGCGGCGGTCGAACTTGAATCCTCCTGTTCATATTGTCGTCCCCGTTTATCGTGGGATAGCGCTGACCCGACGTTGCCTGGAAAGGCTGGCCGCATCCGGCCTGCCTGCGAATTGCCTGGTTACGCTGATCAACGATGCCTCTCCGGAAACTGGCATGGCAGCAATGCTGGCAGAGTTTGTCGAGACAGCACCCAGAGCCGCATATCCTGGCGGATTCGAGCCCGGCATGCCGACATGGCAGTTGCTGAGCAATGAAACCAATCGCGGCTTCGTCGCCAGCGTCAATCGCGGCATAGCATGTTATCCGGACCAGGATGTTGTGCTGCTCAACAGCGACACCGAGGTGCCCCCCGGCTGGCTGCAGCGCCTGCGCGGTGCCGCGTATCGCAGACCAGATATCGGCACTGTCACCCCCTTCTCAAACTGTGGCTCACTGGCAAGTTATCCGGTGCCGAATGTGGAAAATGCGCTTCCGGAGAACTTAACGCTTGAGCAACTCGACCAGTTTTTCCAGATTGCCAACATTGGTGGGGCCGTTGACATCCCTACCGGAGTCGGCTTCTGCCTATACATTCGGCGTGACTGCCTTGACGACATCGGGGTCTTCGACGAGGCGGCCTTTGGCAAGGGTTATGGTGAGGAAAACGACTTCTGTTTGCGCGCATTGGCGCGTGGCTGGACACATGTGCTGGCGGCCGATTGTTTCGTCTACCACAAGGGGAGAGGCAGTTTCGGCGAGGAAAAGGATGCAAGAGTCAGACAGGCTTATGCGCTGCTGGTTGACCGCCATCCACGTTATCCGGCATTGATACAACGCCATTTTGCCGATGACCCCGCCCGTCCATTTCGATTGCGGGTGGATGCGATGCGTCTCCTGCATGATGTTCACGGCCCCCGCCTTGTCGTAGTCCCTGCCGGGTCACCTTCAGATAGTCCGGGTGAGTTCACTGGCACCGCTCCGGTGCTCCAATTGTCGCCTATACGGGGTGGTTACTTCTCCGTGCACTGGCATAGCAAAGATGAAGCCTTCAAACTGTGGTTCCGTCTGCCGGACGAACTGGATGAGTTATGCGCTCTGTTACAGGCCTTGCGTGTGACGGTTATCCAGGGGGATCTCCAGTCCGTTTTCCCACAGGCAATGGCGTCGCTAACGGATATTGCACACCGGGGCAGTGAAACGGAGCGGGCAACCATAGGACAGGCACAGTTGTTTGATCTTCTTGCAGTGCATGGCACACCGCGATTTACCGGCTGGCTGGCGCTGCAGCACATGCTGGCAATGCATGGGCTACAGTTGAGCGAATCGCGTTTGCTACAGCCGCTGGCAGGAATGCTTCCGCTAGCCGTACGCCGATGGTTGCGGCAGTGGATAAGATCGACCAAGGCATGAGCGAATCGCCCGGCGCGCCTACTGACAGGCATAGTAGATGTCGGGTGCTCGTGGTTGCGCACGATGCCATGTTGTATGGGGCGCAGCATTCCCTGCTGGATATTCTCAGCCATATCGATGGGGACCGATATGAGCCTTATGTCGTTATCCCTTCCTCCGGTCCTTTCACGGATGCGCTAGGGGAACTTGGCATCTCCAGCTTTCCAGGCCTGGCCCAGCGCTGGATATTCTTCCCGAAGCCGATGACGTCGCGTGCCATATTGCGAAGACCTTGGCGCCGGCTGAATCACCCCTACGTACTGTCGCTACTATCCTGGGTTAGCCTCCCGGTCAGGGTCCTAATACTGGCATACATCGTTCGCCGAAATAAAATCTCGCTTATCTACACCAATACCGCCACTGTTCTGGATGGGGCGTTTACAGCCAGACTATGTCGCATACCTCATGTTTGGCATTTGCGCGAGCGCGTGGCCGACAACCACGATCTGTCCTCGCCGCTTCCCGTTGGCTGGATTGCGGGTTTCGCGCTCAATTGGTCGGCTGCCGTAATTACCAACTCCTATGCCTTGGCGCGAACCCTGTTTGGCGCCGCGCCTCCCGAAAAAGTCAAAGTGGTGCACAACGGTGTCGATCTATCGCGATTCACCCGTCCGACTTTTGCGATCGACTTACCGGGGGTGCCCGAGGCTGCGCGCTTGACGGCGGTTTGTGGTGCCTTGCAGAAACGCAAAGACATCCTGACCTACATTCGGAGCGCTGCCCGGTTGCGCGACCTCCATCCCGATCTGCATCATCTTGTCATTGGTCAGGGGCACATGGGTTACCGATTGCTTATAGAGCAGGAGATCGCCCGACTCGGGCTGAGGGATAGGGTACATCTGCTAGGCTATCGCGACGATGTTCCGACATTGCTGTCGCGCATCGATGTGATGGTCAGCACGTCCATCCACGAACCCTTCGGGCGGACTCTGATTGAAGCCATGGCTGCCGGCAAACCGGTCGTTGCGACACGTAGCGGTGGCCCAGAGGAAATCATCGTAGATGGCGAATGTGGATTTTTGGTCGAGATAGGCGACGATGTGGCAATCGCCGAAGTTATTTCCCGTTTACTAGATGACAAGGCTCTTTACGAGGCGATGAGCCAATCAGCGCGTGAGCGTGTCTTTGCGAATTTCGATCTGCAAAGCAGCGTTAGTAAAATCGAACGGACATTTGATGGGGTTCTTCTGGATCATCAGAAAGTCTGATGTAGCCAGCCATCACTTCACAGCCGGTATCCCGTACCGCACTAACATGCGTAGCTTGTAAGGTAGCGGATCAAATACGGAGAAAAAGCCGTAGGTGGTGATCTGTCGTTTTCTCATGATATCGCGCCGGCATGACTGCCACAAATGGCGCTTCTGCACCAGCGCGACAGCGACTGGCAGGTAGATTTCCTTTAGATAGGCGAGCCGGCCACTCAGGACCGAAAGCAGCGAACCTTCGACCAGCAGCAGCAAAAGATGGATTGGCAATGTCAGTTGCATGAGTGGTGTTGGGTAGGTCATCGCCATCACGAAAGTCTTGTTGCGCTCAGAGAGTGCCCGCCGCCGAAAGGTGGTGGTAAGCCGGCCGCGTTGAGCTTTGCCACCGCCAAAGCTCCGCCCGACGTGGTGCCGGTAGCCGGAAACCCCGAGCGCTCTGACAGGATATCCGGCCAATCGCGCTCGACAACATAGGTAGAGGTCTTCACCGATTGAGTCAAACCATTCCGGAAAACTGCCCAGATCATCCCATAACGATTTCGGGATCCAGAGACAGGCCCCCATGACCATGCCAACGTCACTCTGCAATGGATTCTGGTTGGGAACTGGGTTGAGAAAGGGGTCAAGCAAGCTGCCGATGTCGAGTAGTTCGCCGGTGTCGTAGTCGTATTGGGGTAAGCCGAGGATTGCGGGGCCCCCGGTTTCCTGAGCAACTTTGTATAGCGTGGCCAATGCATCTGGAAAGAGTGTGGCATCGTTGTTGAGCAGCAACAGGTATTTGCCTTGGGCTGCTGCTGTCATGCGGTTATTGGCGATGCAAAAGCCAACGTTTTCTGAACTTTCGATCAGTTTCGCTTGGGGGTGATGGTTGCGGATATGCTGGACTGAATCATCTTGGGAGGCGTCGTCGTGGATGATGATCTCCACGGGCAAGTTTCCTGTTTGAGACAGCACCGACTGGATACAATCGTCGATGACTGCCATGCCGTTGTAGTTGGCGACACAGATAGAGACTAGGGGGGCGTTCACGGTAGGGCCTGCAGCCATTCCCATGTGGTGCGCATTCCCTGTTCCAGAGTGACCATCGGCTGCCAGCCGTAATGCAGGCGCAGGGCTGCGCTGTCCAAGACCACTGCTTTTACATCGACACCGCGAGCGGGATGGTGGCGCACTTGGAGTGGACGACCTGTTATGCATTCAGCGAGCTGGCAAAGATCGTTGAGGTTTATTCCCGTACCGCTGCCAACATTGAAAGTACCTGAAGTTGGGGCCGCCAGCGCGTGCATGCAGGCTCGGATCAGGTCGTCGATATAGAGATAATCCCTCACCGTTTCGCCATCCCCCCAGATATCCATCAAGCTGCCGCACTTGGTATGTTCCAGCAGAGTGCGGATCACTCCGAAGCCTGCTTTGAGAGGTTGGCCCGGACCATAGGCATTGGCGGGGCGCAGGACGGTCACAGTGTGTCCCTGCCGGGCGAAAACGCCAAGGAAGTGCTCCGACGCCGCCTTGCCGGCGGCATGGTAGGACAGGGGCGCGGGCGGTTGGCGCTCGGTCACCGGTAGGCTGGTGGGGTTGCCGTAGAGCGCACCACCTGAACTGAGATAGAGCAGGGGAATGCCGGGGTATTGCCCAAGAATTTCCAATAGATGTAGGAGCGGCAGCAGATTTTCCTCTGCTTCACGGGCAGGCTGGTGCGGGTAGCGGCCGGGTGTGGACGTAGTGGCGGCGTGCACCACGGCGCAGCTGTGCGGCAGCAATTCGCGTAGCAGATTACGGTCGTCTAGGCGGCCCTGCTGCCAGTCCACTCCATTTAGGTGTGAAATTGGCGCCGAGCGGGAGATCAGCGTGACTGTGCGCTCGTCGGCGGCCAGGCGCTGTGCCAGGGCACGACCAATGAAACCGGCGCCAAGGATGAGGACACGATCTGCTGTCATGAGGCTAGCAATTCTCCATACAGGGTACGATAACGGCCAGCACAGTCGTCCCAGTCGCCGATGGACTGCTTGATCCAGCTTCGGGCCGCCTCGCCTATACGCCGGTTTGTTCCCCTCTCTTCCAGTCCATGCAAGGCGAGTTTGAGCGCTGCCCGTTCACCGATCAGCCAGCCTGTTTCTTCCTGCTGGATGAAGTCCCGATGAGCCGGCAGGCTGGAGGCGATGACAGGCAGGCCTGCAGCCATCGCCTCCAGCATTATTTGCGGACGGCCTTCGTCGTGACGGCTCAGGGTGATCAGGCCAGTGGCGCGGGGGAACCAGTCATCCCTCAGCGAGGTTGGGTTTGTGGGGCCGTGCCAGATGGCCCAGGACGGCAATGGCATCGGCTCCTGCATCGGGCCGAATAGATGCAATTGGCGCTCGCCGCCAAACAGCCCCTCACCCCAGTCGAACAGATCGCCGATCTTGTTGTGGGTGATTCGGGTCACGGCCAGCCATAATCGCGGTTCGGCCTGTTGCCGGTTGACCTCGAACCAGCGGCGATCAACGCCGAATGGCACCGGACGGACACGGGCCACATCTCCGAACATGGTTTCAAGCGAGGTACGCATCCAATTGGCGTTGGGGGCGATGATGGTTGGTCTTTGCCTGAAAACGGCGCGCAACATGGCTTGCATGCCTGGCAGACGCAACAATCCGAAGTCGCTACCCAGCACGGTAACGAGAAGAGGTGTTTTTGTGCCCCATAACGGCAAGGCGTTTTGCAGCCAGTTCACGTGGGCTACATCGCAGTCCTCTCGCCGGTAAAGTCTGGATAGGTGGGCCATGAGCATAAGAGCCGACTTGGCCGCACCCAGCCCGCCGCCACGCAATTGTGCGGCAATGCCCCCACGATCTGAAAGCTGGTCCAACCAAGCCGTCTCGCTTGGGGTCGATGCCGCGTCGACGTCATCAGGCAGGTCTCCAGGAGGGGCCCATATGTTGAGCTTCAGATCGTGGCGGTGCGCCAAGGCGGTGGCCATATCGGCGATAAAACGCCCTCTCCAGTCTTCAGCATTTTTGGGATAAGAGGTGCTGACCAGGAGAATGCGTTGGCGCTCTTCCGTAATCTGTGGCTGAACCATGCCTAATGCTCGGTGTCCTTGTAGTGCAGCGCCGTGATCTGCTCGGAAACGATGCCGATCAGGAAGGTCAGGATGGCTGAACTGAACATCAGCGCGCTCATGTTGGTGAAACGGTCTTGAGTAATGAAGGTGTAGGCGTAGTAGCCAAGTCCCATCAGAAAGAAGGTCAGGCTGACTGGAAGGAATAAGCGGAAAGGCGAATACAGTGTGCCAATGCGGACGATGATGAGCAGAAACCGTGTGCCGTCACGTAGCAAGCGGATATGGCTCTTGCCCTCGCGTTTTCGGGCCTGGATGGGCACGTAGGCGACCGGGAAACCGGCGCGGAAGAAACTCATGGTGATCGTGGTGGGGTAGGAAAAGCCGTTCGGCAACAGGTGCAGGAAGCGGCGGAACTTGTCGGCACGTACAGCGCGAAAGCCGGAAGTGAGGTCTTCAATCCGGTGCTTGACCATCCAACTGGCCAGTCGATTGAAGAAGGAGTTGGCAAGCGCGCGATGCTTGCCCGCATGGTTGTTATGGGGGCGGGCGCCGACTGCCATGTCGTAGCCTTGATCCAGGCGTTCTAATAGCCTCGCAATATCTGTGGGGTCGTGCTGGCCGTCGGCATCCATGAACACCAGGATCTCTCCGGACGCGGATCGTGCCCCACTCTTTACTGCGGCGCCGTTGCCCATGGAATAGGGATGGGCGATTCGTTTGGTGCCCAGTCGTTCACAGATATCCTGCGTTTCGTCTGTCGAACCATCATCCACAACGATGATTTCCGCTCTGGGCATTTCCTGATGAAGACGCACCAACAGGAGTTCAAGTCCCGCAGCTTCGTTCTTCGCTGGAAGGATTATGGAGAGTGATTCGAAGCTCATCTTTGACCTGAGAGGGGGGGCGCTGCTGTAGGTGACTTGGTTGCTATGGTTTTGAGTAGTTTCAAACGCTGCGCTTCAATGCGTTTTTGCCATGAAGCGCGAATTGCAGGGTTTTTCGGAGCATTGTCCATCGCGGTCTCCAGCGTCTCAAACGCTTCATCATATAGGCCACCGGAAGCAAATATTGTCGAGATCTGCAGGGTCAAATCCAAGTTTCTCTCTAGGCGGGCGGATTCTAATAAATGCGATAACGTTGAATTGAAGTCGCCATCACGCATGTACAAGCGCCCCTTCAGGTAGTGCAGGACCGACATGGTGCGACTAGAAGCCTGATACTTCGGGTTCGCAAGCAGTGCGTCAAGTATATTCTGCAAATGACTGGAGCGCTGGGCTGGGCAACCATATGGTTCAAGTTGATTGAACATGGCTGGCAGGGACATCGAAGGTTGATTAGAAAAATTTCCAGACCGTAATTGTGGAAGTAGTTCCTGAATTAATTTTTCATATTCATCTGGCTTGCTGAACCAGCAGGCGAGTTCGGCACCTTGCACGGCAAGTCCGGTATCGTGAGGAAGGAGTAGATGTGCTTCCCAAATGACATCGGCGGCCATTCTGCGCTGACCAGAGCGCCATAATTGATTGGCGTGGAATTGTGCCAAGCGGGCGGAGAGGGGGTGGCGATCTGACCAAACAACAGCCGCCTGGTCAGGATTGCCCCACAAGGAAGTCACTTGCCCCAAAACTAAGGCAAGTAGCGCCATATAGGCTCCAGCGATAATCCAACGAAACGCCCTTAGTCGTTGTGGCAACTGCCAGAGGCTATAAACTGCAAGGATTACAAATCCCAAAGAGGGCAAGTAATTGCGGTGCTCGAAATAAACCTCCAACTGCACGACTGTCGATTCAATGCTGTGGCCGACGAGAAACCATGCCATTGCAAAGAAAAAAATTGGGTAACGCGTACGCCAGCACCATGCCAACCCAGTGACAAACATCCACCCAAGAACAGCAAACAAGGTCGTTATTGGAGAGAGAATGCTTTCGGATACAACATAATAATCAAAGAATGGGGTAAAACTCATCGGGCGCGGTAATATCAGGTTGAATAGATATTGCCAAAGCACGCGGGCCTCGGTCAGCAGTCGTTGGCCGCCCGTAAAATCGCGAATTCCGGCCATGCTATTAAAACCAGGCCAATGTTGGAAAAGGTAAATGGCCAAGACCACGGCCGGCAGCCAGAATAGCGTTGCCGCCCAATATTCCCAGGCCTGCGCGATCCTGGGGTGGTGGCTATCTGCAGGCAGGACAGTGATGCCAGCACGCCGCAGCAACCACTCTAGAGTGGCTGCAAACATGGGCAGCAAAGCGCCGTTTTCCTTAGCCAGTATGGCCAGAACGGTGCCTAACCCCAGGCTGATTGCCATCAGCATAAGGGCAAGCCGTGGCCGTGTTGCTATCCGGTTACGCGCTTTCAAATACGCGATCAAACCGGACAGTACGAAGGTGGTGGCGAGAATCGCCATGCGCTGCACAGCATGCAGAACTAGGAAGGCCCATGCGGGGTGTAGCATCCAAATGGCCGCTACCAGGACGGCAAACCACTCCGGTTTCTCGATCTTGCCCGGCATGAGTTTGGCCACGATCAACACCAGCCAAGCAACTAATAACCCATTCACTAGGTGCAGCAAGGTGTTGAAGTAAAGAAATTCCGTGGCGCTGGACGGCCAGGATGGCGCATTGATCAAAAACGTAGCCAGACTGAGAGGGCGCCCGAGCGGGCCCGTGTCTCCCCCTGCCACGAAGGCAAGAGCGGACCCAAGGTTAACCACATCCTTCAGCCCTTGGAAGCAGAGTGCATCGTCATACATAAAGCCACCCGCAAAGCCCAACCGATAGAGTCCATAGGCCAGCAGGAGCAGCAATGCCAGGAAGGGAAACGCGAGGTGGCGAGATGACATGCGGGTCAGTTACTCAGACAAAATAAAAAAGCCCCATCGCAGAGAGCGATGGGGCTAGAGACTTGATCGAGCTGGCTGGGGACAATATTAGCGCACCTTCGCTTTCCTTTGGAAAACGGCCATCCGAATCAAGTCATATGGTTATTTCTTGGGATAATATTTCGGGTCAATCGATCCGGAAACGGTCCATTGACAACCGGCAGCACCACATGCGGCGGTCCAGACAACGTTCTTGGTGTCCACTGAGGGATCAACGTTTTGGAGGACGGTCGTTACCGTTGCTGCGTTGGTTGCCGTGCCGGCTGCGGTAACGCTGGTCACATAATGACTGGTGATACTGGTGTCGGTGGCAAGGCCAAAATCACTTTGGACATCCGTGTCTTTCAGATTGCCTTCGCTGTAGCGGGTGCCCACGGCCAGCAAGGCCGGGGAGGATATCGAGGTTGCCTCCGATACCTTGGCTTTGATCGTGTAATCCTTGTAGGCCGGGATGGCGATCGCGGCCAGGATGCCGATGATGGCGACGACGATCAGCAGTTCGATCAGGGTGAAGCCTTGTTGCGTGCGTTTCATTTGGAACTCCTTGCAAGTCGTTATATTGGAGGCACCACCTCGTCAGATGGCAGTTCACAGTAAGCCAGATGTGTGCCAGGTGCTGTACTCGATGGCTTGCGGGCGCACCAACTCGGTACAAAGCAGGCGTTCGCTCGGGATAGCCAGTTTCCGCGGGTTGTCTTGATATGACTGCGATTGTGACGAAAAACGTCATGTGGTGACGGAGGCGGTCGGAAAGCACCGGCAGTGGCGGACAAGTAAGTGAATATTCCGGAGCCGACTTTGGCCAGGTGTCGGGTCATTAATAGCCCTGCCGGGTATCATGTGCCGTCGCGAATCGTTGTCCCCCGATCTTTTTGCCGGCAGTTGGCAAGGACCGCGCAGGGGCGCTTGATGGACTGGAATGCCTCAATCTGCTGATTCATCGTTGTCTCAGGCCCTGAGCCCGTCGCGCTGCGCCGTGGTCGAGGCCTGCGCCGGCAGCGGCAAGACCTGGCTGCTGGTGTCGCGCATGGTTCGCCTGCTGCTGGCGGGGGCGCCGCCCGCCGAACTGCTGGCCGTCACCTTCACCCGCAAGGCCGCCGAGGAGATGCGCGGCCGGCTGTATGAATGGCTGGAGTTCCTGGCGGTCGCGGATGACGCGGCGGTGCTGGCCTTCCTGGGCCAGCGCGGACTCGCGGATGACGAGGCGCGCAGCCTGCTGCCCAAGGCCAGGCGCTTGTTCGAGGCGGTGCTCGACAGCGTGCCCGGCCCGATGATCACCACCTTCCATGGCTGGTTCCTGAATCTGCTCGCGCGCGCGCCGCTGGCCTGGCGGGCGCCGGCCAACCTGATCGAGGACGCGGTACTGCTCAAGGCCGAGGCCTGGCAGACCTGGGCCGAATCGCTGCGTGCGGCCGACAAGGCCGCGCCGGCGGAGGCCCTGTCCGGGCTGCTCGAATGGATGCCGCTGGCGAGCGTGCACAAGCTGTTGTTCGGTTTCCTGGACAAGCGGGCGGAGTGGTGGGCCTGGGCGGCAGGGCGGGCCGATCCGCTGGCCGATGCGGTGGCCGCACAGCAGGCGATGGCGAATCTGAACGAGGCGCGGGAGGTGGTGGCCGAGATGTGGTCGGAGCCCGGTTTCCCTGCCATCCTGGCTGAGTTCCTGCCGATGCTGGCGGCCAACGGCGCGGGGGTGAAACAGGATGCCGAGCGCGCGGGCGTGCTGGCCGATTTGCTTGAACAGGCCAGGACGGAGTCCCATTGGGCCGGTCTTCAGGCCATCTTCCTTACCGCCAAGAGCGAGCCCTTCGTCCGCAAGCCCGGCGCCGCCCTGGACAAGCGCCTGGGTGCGGAGCGCGCGGCGCGCTTCATCGAGCTGCATTATTCATTGGCGGAGCGTGTTCTGCGGGCCCTTCACCAGTTGCAGGATCAGTACGCCCTGCGCCTGAACCGCCTGGCGCTGACCGCCGGCAGCGACCTGCTGGCGCACTACCAGGCCCTCAAACGCGAACGCGATGGCCTCGATTTCACCGATGCCGAATGGCTGGCCCTGCAACTGCTGTCCGACCCGGACGAGTCGGCCGCGCTGCTGGCCAAGCTGGACGCGCGCTGGAAACACCTGCTGCTGGACGAGTTCCAGGATGCCAACCCGCTGCAGTGGCACATCCTCACCGCCTGGCTGTCGGCCTACGGCGCCGATCCGGAGCGGCCGACGGTGTTCATGGTGGGCGATCCCAAGCAGTCGATCTACCGTTTCCGTCGCGCCGAGCCGCGTCTGTTCGAGCTGGCCGGGAGTTGGCTGACGCAGAACTTCGCTGCCGCCGTCTACCGCCAGGACGAGACCCGCCGCTGCGCGCCGCGCGTGGTGGCCTGGGTGAATGCGCTATTCGGCGGGCTGGCCGGGGCGTATCCGGGGTTTGCTGTCCATACGGCACATCAAAGCGGGCTGCCGGGCTGGTGCGAGCTGATCGTTGCGCCCCCCCGGGAACCGCCCCGGGAAGGCGAGCGGAGCGGCTTGCGCGATCCGCTCGCCGAGGCGCCGGCGGCCAAACCCGACAAGCGCGCCGAAGAGGCGGTCCGGGTTGCCCAGCGCATTCTGGATATCGTCGACCGCCTGGAGGCCGCCGGCCGGCCGGCCCGGTTCGGCGACATCCTGGTCCTGTCCGCCAGCCGCACCGGCCTGGAAGTGTTCGAGGACGCCTTCAAGACGGCCGGCATTCCTTACCTGGGCAGCCGGCGGGGCGGCCTGCTGGATACCCTGGAGGCCAGCGACCTGATGGCGCTGCTGGGTTTCCTGGTGATGCCGTTCGACGACCTCAAGCTGGCGCATGCCCTGAAATCGCCCTTGTTCGGCTGCACCGACGAAGACTTGATGACCCTGCGCGACGCCGGTGCCGGGCCGTGGTACGAGCGCCTGCGGGCCTGGGCCGCCCTGGTCGACGCGCCTGCGCAGGTTCGCCGTGCCGACGGCCTGCTGGCGGCCTGGCGCGAGGCGGCTGGGCCGCTGCCGCCGCACGACCTGCTCGACCGCATCTTCCACGAGGGCGAGGTCGAGGCCCGCTATGCCGCCGCCACGCCCGCTCGGCTCCGGCCATCGGTGCTGGCCAACCTGCGCGGCGTCCTGGAACTGAGCCTGAAACTGGGCGGCGGCCGCTTCCCCAGCCTGCCGCATTTCCTCGACGAGTTGAAGTCGCTGGGCGAGGACGCCGGCAACGACGCCCCGGACGAGCCGCCGGCCGCCACCGGCGATGCCGTGCGCATGCTGACCATCCATGCCGCCAAAGGGCTGGAGGCGCCGGTGGTGTTCCTGATCAAGGCCGATGAGGAGCGCCGCGAGCGCGACCATAGCGGCGCGCTGATCGACTGGCCGCCCGAGGCCGAGCGGCCGGCGCATTTTTCCCTGTACGGTTCGGGCGAACTGCATGGCCATGCCCGCAATGACCTGTTCGAGCAGGAACGCGCGCTGATGGCGCGGGAGAACCTCAATCTGCTCTATGTCGCCATGACCCGGGCGCAGCAAGCCCTGTTCGTCAGCGGCCTGGAGCAGGCGAAGGACGACACCTGGCTGGCGCGTTTGCAGCCGGCGCTGGAACAGGCGGCAATGGCGGGGCTGCCGGAGATGCGGTTTGTTGACGTTGCCGCCCACGCGCAGACGGGGCCCCAGTCAAATGGCTGGATGGCCGCAAGCTCGAAACTTCGCTTCACTCGTTTTCCCGCCTGCGCGGGAATGACGATGCCTGATGGCATCGGTCGCCGACGTGCGACGTCGACTCCGGAGATCGCCTTCGGCATCCAGGTCCACCGCTATCTGGAACTGGCGACCAAAGGCGCACCGGATGAGGCGGTCCGCGCCGACCTGGGTCTGGATGCGGCGGCGTTCGCCCGCGTCAGCGCGATGGCCGGGGCCATCCTGGGCAACCCGGACACGCGCCGGTTTTTCGCCGCCGGCCAGGGCCGCAACGAGGTGGCCTACGTCGGCGCCGACGGCCAGGTCCGGCGCATCGACCGCCTGGTGGAATACGACGACGAGGTCTGGGTGCTCGACTACAAGACCGGCGGCTACGCCGAGGCCTATCACGAACAACTGGCCGACTATCGCCAGGCCATGGCCGCGCTCTACCCGGACAAGCGCATCCGCACCGCGTTGCTGTTCGGCGACGGCCGCTGGCAGGAAGTAGAATAGCGGCCGTTCGAACCCGAGGATTCCTGCCATGCCCGTCAATCTCGCCGCCCCCGATCCCGCTTCACTCTTGTCCGTGCCCGGCGTCGAGCTGGGCATCGCCTCGGCCGGGATCAAGAAGCCCGGGCGCAAGGACGTCCTGGTCATGCGCCTGGCCCACGACTCGGAAGTGGTCGGGGTGTTCACCCAGAACCGTTTCTGCGCCGCGCCGGTGACCGTGTGCAAGGAACACCTGCATGGCGAGGACGGCATCCGCGCCCTGCTGGTCAACACCGGCAACGCCAACGCCGGCACCGGCGAGGACGGCCTCTTCCGGGCGCGCGAGACCTGCGCCGCCCTGGCCGGCCAGCTGGGTCTTCAGGCGCAGCAGATCCTGCCCTTCTCCACCGGGGTGATCCTGGAACCGCTGCCGCACGCCAAGATCGTCGCCGCCCTGCCGGCCGCGATCGCCGATTTGAAGGCTGCGAACTGGGCCGATGCCGCCGAGGCCATCATGACCACTGACATCGTCGCCAAGGCGACCTCGCGCAAGGTTGCCCTGAACGGCCAGGACTTCGCGCTGACCGGCATCGCCAAGGGCTCCGGCATGATCCACCCGAACATGGCGACCATGCTGTCCTTCGTCGCCACCGACGCGCCGGTGTCCTGCGAGGCGCTGGAGGCGATCCTGCGTCATGCCGTGAACAAGTCGTTCAACTGCATCACCGTCGACGGCGACACCTCGACCAACGATTCCTGCATCCTGATCGCCACCGGCGCGACCGCGGCCCCGGTGATCATGGACGACGGCGATCCGCGCTTCCCGACCCTGCGCGATGCCGTCACCGAGCTGATGATCCAGCTCGCCCAGGCCATCGTTCGCGATGGCGAGGGTGCCACCAAGTTCATGGCGATCCGGGTCGAGGGCGGCCGCGACGAGGCCGAGTGCAAGCAGATCGCCTACGCGATTGCCCGCTCGCCCCTGGTCAAGACCGCCTTCTTCGCCTCCGACCCCAACCTGGGCCGCATCCTGGCCGCGGTCGGCTATGCCGGCGTCGCCGACCTCGATGTCGACCGCATCAAGCTCTGGCTGGGCGGCGTGCTGGTGGCCGAGAACGGCGGCCGTTCGCCCTCTTATCAGGAAGCGGAGGGGGCCCGGGTCATGGCCGCGCCCGAGATCGAGGTGCGCCTCCACCTCGGCCGCGGCGACGCCCTGGCCACGGTATGGACCTGCGATTTTTCCTACGACTACGTCAAGATCAACGCGGAGTACCGGACCTAGCCGTCATTCCCGCGCAGGCGGGAATCCAGGAAGTCATGCCGAAGGCACCTTGCGTCTACATACTGGCTAGTCAAAGGAACGGAACGCTTTACATCGGTGTGACTTCTGACTTGGTCAAGCGCGTATGGGAACACAAGGGTCATTTTGTCGAAAGCTTCACGAAAGAATATGGTGTCGACCAACTGGTATGGTACGAACTGCACGAGACTATGGAGAGCGCCATTACGCGCGAGAAGCAATTGAAGAAATGGAACCGCAGATGGAAATTGCACCTTATCGAGGAAGTGAACCCGGAATGGAAGGATTTGTATGAGACCCTTGTTTAACTGGGCTCCCGCCTGCGCGGGAGCGACGGTCTTGGTCGTCATTCCCGCGTAGGCGGGAATCCAGGAATTTGGAACATGGACGACGAAGACGACATCTCCTACCAGGTCAGCCCCGAGCTGGCCATCCTGCTCTCGCGCGCCAACGAGGTGCTGGCCCGGATCGAGCCCTGGTTGCCGCCGGCGCCGCCGCGCATCGACTGGAAGACCAGCCTGGCCTGTCGCTGGCGGCGCGGCCCGGTGCAGGGCTGGTTGCAACCGATCGAGCAGCTCAACTGCCCGCCGTGGGGCGCGCTGAAGGGCATCGACGCGCAGAAGAAGGCGGTCGAGCGCAACCTGCGCCAGTTCGTCGCCGGCCTGCCGGCCAACCACGTCCTCCTCACCGGCAGCCGCGGCTGCGGCAAGTCCTCGCTGATCAAGGCCCTGCTGCCCCGGTTGGCCAGGAAGGGCCTGCGCATGATCGAGGTGGACAAGGACGACCTCATCCACCTGCCCGACATCGTCGCCCGCATCGCCGAGCAGCCGTATCGCTTCGTGATCTTCACCGACGACCTCTCGTTCGAGCCCGGCGAGGCCGCCTACAAGCCGCTCAAGGCCGCGCTGGACGGCTCCCTGGCCGGCCTGGCCGCGAATGTCCTGATCTGCGCCACCTCGAACCGGCGCCACCTGATGCCGGAGTTCATGGCCGAGAACCTGGAGACCGGTTATGTCGGCAACGAGGTACGGCCGGGCGAGAGCATCGAGGAGAAGGTCTCCCTGTCCGACCGCTTCGGTCTCTGGCTGTCGTTCTACCCGTTCGACCAGGACCAGTACCTGGCCATCGCCGAGGCCTGGGTGGCCGAACTGGGCGGCGCCTGGGCCGAGCCGGCCCGGCTGGAGGCGCTGCAATGGGCGACCCAGCGCGGCAGCCGCTCGGGACGCATCGCACGCCAGTTCGCGGCCGACTGGGCGGGCCGGCAGGGCTTGAAGCGGTGAGCCGGGTCGAGGTCGCCGCTGCCGTGATCGAGCGCCCGGACGGCACCTTCCTGATGGCCAGCCGGCCGGAGGGCAAGGTCTATGCCGGCTGGTGGGAATTCCCGGGCGGCAAGGTGGAGCCGGGCGAGACCGCCCGCCACGCCCTCGACCGGGAATTGCAGGAGGAACTCGGCATCCGGGTGAAGACCGCCTATCCCTGGATCAACCGGGCCTTCGATTACGAACACGCCCGGGTCATGCTGCGCTTCTTCCGGGTCACCGAGTGGGAAGGCGAGCCGCATCCGCACGAGGGCCAGGGCGGCCTGGCCTGGAGCCATGCCGCGCGGCCCGAGGTAACGCCCATCCTGCCTGCCAACGGGCCGGTCCTGCGCGGCCTTGAGTTGCCCCTGGTGTATGCCATCTCGGCGGCGAGCGACCTCGGTGTCGAGGACTTCCTGGCCCGGCTGGAGGTCGCCCTGGCCAGCGGCCGGCGGCTGGTCCAGTTGCGCGAGAAGGACCTGCCGGCGGCGGACCTGGCCGCGCTGGCCGAACGTGCGGCCGGGCTGTGCCGGCAGTACGGCGCCAGCCTGACCGTCAACGGCGATGTCGACCTGGCCGCCCGCCTGGGCGTTGGCGTGCACCTGAGCTCGGCCCAACTGGCCATGCTCGGCCGTCGTCCCGACCTGCCCTGGGTCGGCGCCTCCTGCCACGATGGCGCCGAACTGGACCGGGCCGTCGCCATCGGCGCCGACTTCGCGGTGCTCGGGCCGGTGCTGGCCACGGCCTCCCATCCGGGCGCGGCAACCCTGGGCTGGGAGATGTTCAGCCGCCTGATCGAGGATTGCCCATTGCCGGTCTATGCCCTGGGCGGCCTGGGAACAGATGATCTGGAACGCGCGCGCCAGGCCGGTGCGCAGGGTATTGCGATGAGGAGCGGAGCATGGCTAAACTGAACCTTCCCCGTTGGCTGGCCCCGGTCCTGGTGATCCTGCTGATCGCCGGGGTGGTCGCGGCGAGCCGTTTCATGCAACCCAGGGAGGCGCCTGCGCTCGCCCTGGTGTGTCCGAACCTGCAGGCCGGTTGCGCGGCCAGGCTGGATGGCCGCGCAGTCGAACTGGGTGTGGACGGTGAACTCAAGGTCCTGTCGCCGTTCGAAGTCTGGCTCAAGGCGCCTGATGCAAAGACGGTCCAGGCCAGCTTTACCATGGTCGGCATGGACATGGGCTTCAACCTGTATACCCTGCGGCCAGATGCCTCGGGGGCGTTCAGGGCCCGGATCACCCTGCCGGTGTGCGTATCCGGCCGGCGCGACTGGGTGATGACCCTGAGGGTCGACGGCAAGGCGCTGACCGTGCCATTTGTCACGCAGTTGTAATTATTTTGTCCACCAGCCCGCTTATAATTCGCGCACACTGGCCCGAGAGGCCCGTCGAGGAGATAGGATGTTAGCCGAACACACCCACAAGCAGTTCGATGCCGATCTGGAGGCCGTGCGTGCGCGGGTGCTCGAGATGGGCGGGCTGGTCGAGGACCAGGTCAACAAGGCGGTCGAGGCGCTGGTGACCCAGAATGCCCAGTTGGCCGAAGAGGTGATCGCCAACGATAGCCTGGTCAATTCCCTGGAAATCACCAGCGACGAGGCCTGCACCCAGATCATCGCGCTGCGCCAGCCGGCCGCCAGCGACCTGCGCATGATCATGACCATCATCCGGGCCATCACCGACCTGGAGCGGATCGGCGACGAGGCGGTCAAGATCGCCCATTTCACGGTCAAGTCGCTCAACAACGACCGCATCGCCATCCCGCGCTACAGCGAGATCAAGTACATGGCCGATCTTGCCATCAAGATGCTGCGCACCTCGCTCGACTCATTCGCCCGTGTCGACGCTTCCAGCGCCGCCGCCGTGGCTCGCCAGGACATGGAAGTGGACGAGGAATTCCACCTCATCGCGCGTCACCTGGTCACCTACATGATGGAAGACCCGCGCAACATCAGCCTGTTCATCGACCTGATGTTCGTGGTCAAGGCGATCGAGCGGATCGGCGACCATGCCAAGAACATCTCCGAGTACGTGGTCTACATGGTCAAGGGCAAGGACGTCCGCCACGCCACGCTGGAACAGTTGGAGCGGGAACTGGAATAGGCGCACTGGCCCGCAACAAAAAAGCCGGCGTCAGCCGGCTTTTTTGTTGCTCAGTGCATGTGGCGCTGCATGCCGCCGACCGCGCGCGCTTCCATTTCCACGGTCACCTTCTGCTCCTTGCCGTCGGCACCCCGCACGATCAGGGTGACCGGCGTCTTGCTGCCTTCCTTGATCGGGCCGTTCAGGTCGATCAGCATGACGTGCATGCCGCCCGGTTTCAGGCTGACCGTCTTGCCCTTGGCCAGGACGACCTCCTTGAGCTGGCGCATCACCATCATGCCGTTGTCCATCGTCATGGTATGCAACTGGACCACCTTGGCCGCCGGGCTGGCGGCCCCGACCAGGGTCATGTCGGCATCGGCGGTCAGGTCCAGGAAGGCCCCGGCGACCTGCTGGCCCGGCGCGGTGGCACGCACCCAGGCATTGTCGACCTTGACCGTGTCGGCCAGGGCAGGGAGGGAGAACAACAGTGCGGACAGGGCAATGACGGCTTTCATGGTGAGGCTCCAGGCTGGAAAATCGGCGGCTAGGCTAACGTGGTGGCTGGGTGCCGTGGATGCGGCAAATTGTCGCATGCCCCGGCGAACCGGCTGCCATGGGTAAAATCCCGACATGAACAGCAAAGCTAACTTACGCGACGAAACCTTGTCCAGGGATACCTTGGCCCGCCTGATCATGGCCCGCTGGGTATTGCTCGCCATCGAAGGCGTCATGGTCCTGACCCTGGTCCAGGCCTTCGCGGTCAACCTGCCCCTGGCGGCCATGCTGATCCTGCTGGGATTGCATGCGGCGCTCAACCTAGTCGCCATCTGGCGGCTGAAACAGGGCGGCGGCAGCCATCCGGGCGAGGTGATGGCCTACCTGATGGCCGACGGCGAGGCCATCGCGGCGCTGGTCTATTACACCGGCGGCTATGCCAACCCGTTCATCTCGTTGTTGCTGGTGCCGCTGATCCTCTGCGCGGTCACCCTGCCGGCCCGCTATGCCTGGGTCATGACGATCTGGGTGGCGCTGCTGTATTCCCTGCTGGCGCGCTTCTATCAGCCGCTGGCCCTGGCGGTGAGCGAACAGGCCGCCATCGACCTGCACCTGGGCGGCATGTGGCTCAATTTCCTCCTTACCGCAGCCCTGGTGGCGGCCTTCGTCACCCGCCTCGCCACCGCCCTGCGCCGGCGCGAGGCCGACCTGGCGCGGGTGCGCGAGCAGGCGCTGCGCGACGAACAATTGTTTGCCCTCGGCATGCAGGCCGCCGCCGCCGCCCATGATCTGGCCACGCCCCTGTCCTCCCTGCGCGTTTCGCTCAAGGAACTGACGCGTGACTACGCCGGCGACGACGAACTGGCACCCGGGATCGCCGTCATGTCGGCCCAGGCCGAGCGCATGAAGGGCGTACTCGACCGCCTCGCGGCGGCAGCCGGCCGCGCTCGCGCCCCCGGCGCGCCGGATCGTCCGCTGGACGACTGGCTGGCCGAGATATTCGACCACTGGCGGCTCATGCGCCCGGGTGCGCAGGCGCTGCTTCAGCTCAGCGGGCCCCGGCCGGGACCGGTGGTGCGCGAGGACCCGGTCCTGATCTCGGTGCTGTCCACCCTGCTCAACAATGCCGCCGACGTGTCGGCGTCCGAGCTTGCCCTGGCGGCCGAATGGGATGCCGCGACCCTGCGCCTCGCCGTGCTCGACCGCGGGCCGGGCCTGGGCCAGGCCGGCGACAAGGAAGAAGGCTGGGGCGTCGGACTGCTCCTGGCCCAGGCGGCGCTGGAACGTTTGCACGGCACCCTGGCGCTGAACCCGCGGCCGGGCGGCGGCCTCGTCGCGGCGGTCGAGATTCCCCTGTCTGGGTTGGTGCGGCCATGAGCGGCGGCTGGCACATCCTGCTGGTGGACGACGATGAGGTCTTCGTCTCCACCCTGGCCCAGGCCCTGCGCCGGCGCGGCCATGAGGTCGAGACCGCGAGCGAGCCGGTCGCCGCCCTGGCGCTGGCGCGGCAGCGCCCGCCCGACGCGGCCGTGCTTGACCTGAAGCTGGCCGAGACCTCCGGCCTCGGCCTGGTGGAGCCGTTGCGGACCCTGCGTGCCGACATGCACATCCTGCTCCTGACCGGCTACGCCAGCATCGCCACGGCGGTGGAGGCGATCAAGCTGGGCGCCACCCATTACCTGCCCAAACCGGCCGATGCCGACGAGATACTCTCTGCCCTGGGCCGGGAAGAGGGCGATGCCGAGATCGCGCCGCCCGACGAGCCGATGTCGGTCGAACGCCTTGAATGGGAGCATATCCAGAAGGTGCTGGCGGAGCACGACGGCAACATCTCGGCCACCGCGCGGGCGCTCAAGATGCACCGGCGAACCCTGCAGCGCAAGCTGATGAAGAAGCCGGTGAAAGAATAGCGGTCAGCTTTCAGCTGACCGCTTACTCCAGCGTCTCGATGGTGAAATTCCGGTTGGTGTAGATGCAGATGTCGCTGGCGATGCCGAGTGCCTCGCGGACGATCGCCTCCGGCGCCATCTCGGTGTGCTCCAGGAGGGCGCGGGCGGCCGCCTGGGCGTAGGCGCCGCCGCTGCCGATGGCGGCGATGCCGAGTTCCGGTTCCAGGACGTCGCCGGCCCCGGTGATGATCAGGCTGGACTGGCTGTCGGCCACCGACAGCATGGCTTCGAGCCGGCGCAGGATGCGGTCGGTGCGCCAGTCCTTGGCCAGTTCGACCGCGCTCCTGACCAGGTTGCCCTGGTGTTTTTCCAGCTTGGCCTCGAAGCGTTCAAACAGCGTGAAGGCATCCGCCGTGCCGCCGGCAAAGCCGGCCAGGATGCGGTCCTGGTACATCTTGCGCACCTTGCGCGCGGTCGCCTTGATGACCACGTTGCCCAGGGTGACCTGGCCGTCGCCGCCCAGCGCGACCAGATTGCCCCGGCGGACCGAGAGTATGGTGGTGCCGTGCCATTGTTCCATCACTTCCTCACTTTCGGCTGGATGGCGGCGAACTGGCCGACGCCGACCATCTCCAGCAGCAGGCAGACCATCTCGCTGCCTTCCTTGAATATGACCCGTTTGCCGGCCTGGGCCAGGGTCATGACGATATCCATCAGCAGTCCGATCACCATGAAATCGATCCGGGTGACCTGGCCGAGGTCGATCTCGATTTCAGCCAGGGAGGCCGCGAATTCGCGCAGTTCGTCAAAGACGGCGGCGCTGCCGGTGTCGATCAGGCCATGCATGGGGAATACCTGGCCGCTCGGGCCGGCAAGTGGCGCCGCCTCGGGTGCGGCCGCAATGCATTTGGGCGACGCGTAGGAGGGCGGCGAGATCTCGAAGCGGATCGCGTATTCGACCGCCGCGGCCTCGAAGGCGTCGGCCTTGCCCTGTAGTTGCAGCAGCATCAGCAGCAGCAGCCAGAGCGGCTCGCTGAGCCGGTCGTCGTCGGAACGGGTGGCATTCAGGCGCACCACGAAGGCCTCGCTGCCGGCCAGGTGGATGGGCTTGCCGCTGGCGGCGAGCCGCGACACGCAATCGAGCAGGGTCCGGGCATAGGCGTCGTTGTCGGGCACCGGCGTCTTGTTGAAATCCAGTATCGCCGAATCGGCCGTTTCGCATTCGCGCAGGAAATGCTCCAGCCCGGCCTTGTCCTGGGGCGACAGGTGGGCGCCGAAGGCAAAGGTGGGGCGGTTGCCCGTCGCGCTGGCGGTCGCGACGGCCTGGCCAGGTCGCCAGGTCGGCGGCGAACGTTCGAAGCGCAGCGCGTAATCCATGGCCAGATCCTCGAACGGCTGGCGCTGGCCGGTCGCTTCGTAGATGTCGAACAATAACTGCCAAGGCTGCGGGTCGCGCTTGTCCGGATTGTTCAGGATGAACCGGTTGAGTGCGGCGGTCGCCTCGCTGGTGTTGCCGCTGGAATAGAGCACCACCGCCTCCTCGATTTCCGGAGTCAGCTGGACGTCCATTTCCTGGATCATGACGCCGTCGTTCGCGGAAATGGCGTAGTCCGGTGCGGCGGCCGGCTCGGCTGGCGCGGGCACCGTTGCTACGGGCGGCTCGTCCGGAATGACGGGCTTGTGGCTGCCTTTGTCTTTCCGAAAGAAATCGAACATGGCTGGGCGCGGCTCGGGGTGGCGGGGGAGACGGCCAGTTTACTCCGGCCTGCCCGTCATGGCACAGGGTCGTGGCCGCCCGGGTGGTAGGGGTGGCAGCGGCCGATGCGCCGGATGGCCAGCCAGCCGCCTTTCAAGGCGCCGTGCCGGGCGACCGCCTCTTTGGCGTATTCCGAGCAGGTCGGGTAAAACCGGCACTGGCTGCCGAAGTAGGGCGACAGGGCGATCTGGTAGACCCGGATGGCGCCGATCAGGACGCGCTGGAACAGGTTCATGGTTTTATCGCCGCCGGCTGGCGGATCGAGGGCCGGCCGAGAGGCCGGCCAGCCCGTGGCTCAGTCCGCGAACAGCTTTTCCAGCCGCTCGTGTTTTTCCTGCGCCTCAATCGACAGTTCCGCCGTCGGGCGGGCCAGCAGGCGCGGAAGGCCGATGGGGTCGCCGGTTTCCAGGCAGAAGCCGTATTCGCCTTCCTCGAGGCGGCGCAGGGCGGAGTCGATCTTCTTGAGCAGCTTGCGCTCGCGATCGCGCACACGCTGCTCCAGCATGTTTTCCTCTTCCACGGTGGCGCGGTCATTGGGGTCGGCGAAGACCTCGTTATCCTTCAGGTGCTCGCCGGTTTCTCGCGCATTGACCAGGATTTCCTCCTTCATGGTCACCAGACGGTGGCGGAAGAACTCCAACTGGGCGGCGTTCATGTAGTCCTTGTCGGACATCTTGAGCAGCTCGGCCTCCGTGATCACGCCGGCGTGAGCCTGGCCGGAGGGGGATTGTTTGGCCGTGGCGGCGGGTTTCTTGGCAGGGGTGGCGGCCTTGGCCGGGCTGGCGACTTTAGTCGTTGCGGTCATGGGTCTTGATACCTTTGTTGCGGTTGCCGCCGGCTTGGCCGGTTTGGCAACGGGTTTGGGGGACGGCCTGGCCGGCGCGGTTTTCGCCGCCGGCTTGGCAGCAGTCTGCGCGGGCGGCGCCGGTTTTACTACCGCCTTCCTGGCGGCAACAGCCGGTTTGGCCGGGGCCTTCTTCGCCGGCGCCGGGGCAGCCTTGGCGACGGGTTTCCTGGCGGCAGCCGGTTTTGCCGCCGCCTTGACCGTCACCGCTGGCGCGGCCTTCTTGGCCGGAACCGCCGCTTTCCGGGCGGGTGCAGCCACCTGTTTCGCGGCTGCTGCTTTCTTGGCCGGGGCCGCGGCCGGTTTCACGGGCGTGGGCTTCTTGGCCGGAGCGGCGGCCTGCTTGGCGGGCGTGGTGGTTTTCAAAACCGGCTTTTTGGCCGGAGTCGGCTTTACCTCGGATTTCCTGACCGGTTTTTTATTAGCAGTTGCCACGCCTTTTCTCCTCAATAATGATCGTTAGGGCGAAAACTGAGGCGGGATTATGCCACGCTACTGGCGGTTAACGTGAATCTCGCGTTAACCGTGCGAAAGCCCCATTTCCCGACCGGGTGTTGGTGATCGATCATTCAGTGGCTCCTTGGCCCGCCTGGCCGGGCCGCCTGGGTGAAATCGTGCAATAGCCTGGCCACGAATTCCTCTTCCAGGTCGCTGACGATGAACACGAAACGGCTGCTTCGGTCCTCGTCCGGCCAGGCTTCCAGTTGTGTCGGCGGATACATCACATGCTGTACGCCGTGCAGCACGGTGGGCCGGTCCTCGCCGATCAGGTTCAGGATGGCCTTCATCCGAAGCAGGTTTTTCGACCGGAACGCGACCAGCATCTCCAAGGCGGCGGCGACCCCCTCCCGGTCGAGCGGTTCGTCGAATGTGAGTGAGAAGGCCCGGATGCGGCCGGCATGGTCGGGGGCCGGCGCGCTGCCGAACAGCCGGGCCGGCCGGTAGCGGTTTGCCGCCAGCCAGCGGCGCGGGCCGGCTTCCACTGTGCCCGCGGCGCCGAGGATGGCCTCCGGCGCCACCTCGCCCTGGGTCACGGTCAGGACCGGCGCCGCCGGGTTGAGCCCGGCCAGGCGCTCCAGAACCCGTTCGAGCGCCTCCGGCGTGGCCAGGTCGGTCTTGGTCAGCAGCAGGCGGTCGGCCATCGCGGCCTGGCGCTGGGCCTCGAAATGCGCGTCGAACTGGTCCGGGCCGAACACCGCGTCGACCGTGGTGACGATGCCGTCCAGTTTGTGCCGGGCCGCCAGCCAGCGTTCGCTGACCAGGGTGTCGATGATCGGCGCCGGGTCGGCGATGCCGGTGGTTTCGATGATCAGCCGTTCGTAGGGCGGCAGGTCGCCCTTGTCGCGCGCCATCCAGAGGTTCTTCAGGGTCGGCGCCAGGGCGCCCTGGATCTGGCAGCAGACGCAGCCGCCCGAGAGCAGGGCCAGCGGCCCGCGCGTCTCCTCCAGCAACTGGTGGTCGAGGCCGACCTCGCCGAACTCGTTCATCACCACGGCGGTGAGCGGCATCCGTTTCAGCAGCCGGTTGAGGACGGTGGTCTTGCCGCTGCCTAAAAAGCCGGTAAGCAGGGTGACGGGGATGGTCGTGTTCATGGCCTGTTAAGATGCGCTTATTTGCCGAAGTTTCAAGATGGCCGACAACACATTGCACCGGGGCGCCGCCAAGACCGCCCGCATCCCGATCAAGGTCGAGGCCAAGCCGCGCATGAAACTGCCGGCCTGGATCAAGGCGCGCGCCCACGCCTCGCCCGAGGTCGCCCGGATCAAGGCCATCCTGCGCGAACACCAGTTGCACACCGTGTGCGAGGAAGCGGCCTGCCCCAACCTGGGCGAATGCTTCCACCACGGCACCGCCACCTTCATGATCCTGGGCGACCTGTGCACCCGGCGCTGCCCGTTCTGCGATGTCGGCCACGGCAAGCCGCTGCCGCCCGACCCGGACGAACCGGCCCGCCTGGCCGAGACCGTGGCGGCGATGCGGCTGAACTACGTGGTCATCACCTCGGTCGACCGCGACGACCTGAGGGATGGCGGTGCCGGCCACTTCGCCGCCTGCATCCGCGCCATCCGGGAGCAATCGCCCGATACCCGGATCGAAATACTGGTGCCGGACTTCCGCGGCCGCCTGGACATCGCCCTCGACCTCCTCGCCGCCGACCCGCCCGACGTGATGAACCACAACCTGGAAACCGTGCCGCGCCTATACAAGGCGGTGCGGCCGGGCGCCGACTACGCCAATTCGCTCGATCTGCTGCGCTTGTTCAAGGAGCGGGTGCCTGCGCTACCGACCAAGTCCGGCATCATGCTCGGACTGGGCGAGACCGATGACGAGGCCCTGGCGGTGATGCGCGACCTGCGCGCGCACGGCGTCGAGATGCTGACGGTCGGGCAATACCTGCAGCCGTCCGGCCATCATCTGGCCGTCGAGCGCTTCGTCACGCCCGAGCAGTTCGAGGTGTTCGGGCACGAGGCCGAGGCAATGGGGTTCCGGAACGCCGCCTGCGGGCCGCTGGTCAGGTCGAGCTATCACGCCGACCAGCAGGCGAAGGGGCTCTAGCCGGCCGGCCCGCCTTGAAGGGGCGCCAGTTCACCCGGGCGGCGAGGCGCGCGGACACGGTTCTTGGCCAGGATGAAATCGTTGTGAGGGACGTAAAGCAGATCGGCGAGCTTGCGGACCAGATGGTCCTCGTACATGTCGATATCGCCATCGACCATGGCGACCCGCCATAGCTGCTCGACGAACTGAGCCTTCCTGTGGGGTTCGAAACGCCTGTTGATCCGCTTCACGGGGTCGAAGTAGGAAGTCAGGCGGTTTTCCAGCCGACCGGCCTGGTCGATCATGGCCGACAGATCGGCATCCGGAATTTCAAACTGTTCCCGCATCATCTGCGCCACGAGTCCGCGCTTTTGTTCGGCGTTTGCGTTATCCAGCCGCGCGACCTCCATCAGCAGTCCGCAACAGGCCTCCCGGACTGCCGAGGCATCTCGCTGGATACGGCTTTGCGGGCTGGGAGCGAGGCTGTCGATGAATTCGTTCAGCTTGGTCAGCATCATTTTGAACATAAGTCGTATAGGTGCAATTCCGCGCGTTAAGTTCCATTCTCGCCATAACGGCAGCGCGCTGCTCGCGCGGCAAGGGCTGGCATGGCCGGACGGCCCGGTATAATCTGCCGAATCCCAACTGTGTTGGCACTCATGCATATCCACATCCTCGGCATCTGCGGCACCTTCATGGGCGGCATCGCGGTGATCGCCCGGCAGGCCGGCCACACGGTCACCGGCTGCGACGCCCAGGTGTATCCGCCCATGAGCACGCAACTGGAGTCTCAGGGCATCGCCCTGATCGAGGGTTTCGGCGCCGAGCAGGCCGACATCGGCGCCGACGTGTTCGTGATCGGCAACGTGGTCAGCCGGGGCAAGCAGCCGTTGATGGAGGCGATCCTGGATCGCGGCCTGCCCTATGTCTCCGGGCCGCAATGGCTGTACGAGAACGTCCTCAAGGACAAATGGGTGCTGGCGGTGGCGGGCACCCACGGCAAGACCACCACCTCGGCCATGCTGGCCTGGATACTGGAAGACGCCAAGCTCAACCCGGGCTACCTGGTCGGCGGCGTGCCGATGAACTTCGAGGTCTCGGCGCGCCTGACCGAGTCGCCCTTCTTCGTCATCGAGGCGGACGAGTACGACACCGCCTTCTTCGACAAGCGCTCCAAGTTCGTCCACTACCGGCCGCGCACGGCGATCCTGAACAATCTGGAATATGACCACGCCGACATCTTTCCCGACCTCGCCGCCATCGAGACCCAGTTCCACCACCTGGTCCGTACGGTGCCGGGCCAGGGCTTGGTGGTCGCCAACGGCGGCGACGGCAACATACTGAGGGTGCTGGGCAAGGGCTGCTGGAGCGGGGTGGAGTATTTCGCCGGGCCGGGCTTCGGCTGGAAGGCGGTGCCGGTCGACGCGACGAGTTTCGACGTTACGCTGGATGACCAGCCGGTGGGCCGGGTGAACTGGGAGCTGGTCGGCGAGCACAACCGCCAGAATGCCCTGGCCGCCCTCGCCGCCGCCCGCCACGTCGGGGTATCGCCGCAGGTGGCCATCGAGGGCCTGGGCCGGTTCCGCAACGTCAAGCGCCGGCTGGAGGTGCGCGGCACGGTCAACGGCGTCACCGTCTATGACGATTTCGCCCACCACCCGACCGCCATCGCGACCACCCTGGCCGGGCTGCGCTCGCGGGTCGGCGACGCGCGCATCCTGGCGGTGCTGGAGCCGCGCTCGAACACCATGAAGCTGGGCACCCTGAAGGATCAGCTGGCCGGCAGCCTGAAGGATGCGCAACGGGTGTTCTGCTACTCGAAAGACCTCGGCTGGGATGCCGCCGGGGCGCTGGCGCCCCTGGGCGCCAAGTCCGCCACGCACGACGACCTCGGCGAACTGGTCGAGGCGATCGCCACCGAGACCCGACCGGGCGACCAGGTGCTGGTGATGAGCAACGGCGGTTTCGGCGGCATCCACGGCAAGCTGCTGGAAAGGCTGGCGAGGCCATGACCGACGCCGGCCCGTTCGTCCTGGAAAGAACGGCAACCGGCTGGCTGCTGCGCTTGCTCGGCGACTGGCGGATGGTCAACCTGGCCGCGCTTGACCATGCCCTGGCCGGCCATGCCTGGCCCGAGGACGGCCATCTCAGCCTGGACGGCAGCGCCCTGACCGGCCTCGACAGCGCGGGCCTGATGCTGATCCACAATCGGCTGAAGTCCGCCGGGATCGCCTGGCCGGCGATCGAGCTGGCCGGCTTCGACAACGAGCGCCTGGCCCTGATCCGTCTGGTCGCCGACCGGCTCGATGCGCCGGCGCCTGCCGTCGTGGTGCCGCCCGGCTTCGTCGCCGCACTCGGGCACCGGGTCAGCCGGGCCGCCGCCGAAGTGCCCGGCCTGCTGACCCTGCTGGGCCAGATCAGCGAGGGGGTGGTCGACCTGGTGCGGCGCCCGTCCGGCTTCCGGATGCGCGAATTCTTCGTCCAGTTGCAGGCGGTCGGCCTCGGCGCCCTGCCCATCGTCGCCATGATGACCTTCCTGATCGGCGTGGTGTTCGCCTACCTGCTCGGCATCCAGATCGAGAAATACGGCGCCAACATCTTCATCGTCGACGGCGTCTCGCTGGCGATCGCACGCGAGCTGTCGCCGATGCTGGTGGCCATCCTGGTCGCCGGCCGCTCGGGTGCGGCCTTCACCGCCCAGATCGGCGCCATGAAGGTGACCGAGGAGATCGACGCCATCGCCACCCTGGGCCTGTCGCCGGTCAAGGTGCTGGTGCTGCCGCGCCTGCTCGCCATCGTCGTGGCGATGCCGCTGCTGGCCTTCTTCGGCGACCTGGTCGGGGTGCTGGGCGCGGCCACGGTGGCGGCCAGCCAACTGGACATCACCTTCAATACCTTCTTCATCCGCATGCGCGACGTCCTGCCGTTCAGCACCGTCACCTTCGGCCTGTCGAAGACGCCGGCCTTCGCCGTCGCCATCGCCTTCATCGCCTGCCGCAACGGCTTTGCCGTCAGCCGCGACGCCCGCAGCGTCGGCGAGCGCACCACCGCCACCGTGGTGACCAGCCTGATGGCGGTGATCCTGATCAACGCCTTCTACGCCATCGTGCACCCGGAGCTGTGATGACCACCGTGCTGGAAGTCGACGGCATCCAGACCCGGCTGGCCGGCCAGCAGTTGCACGATGGCGTCGGCTTCAAGATAGCCAAGGGCGAGATCGTCGCCCTGATCGGCGGTTCGGGCACCGGCAAGACCGTGCTGCTGCGCGAGTGCATCGGCCTGCTTAGGCCGCAGGCCGGCCGCATCCGCCTGCTCGGCGAGGATGTCTGGGCGCTGTCGCCGGATGACTTGAATGCCCTGCGCCGGCGCTTCGGCGTGTTGTTCCAGGAGGGCGCGCTGTTCTCCTCACTGACCGTGGCGGAGAACGTCGAGGCGCCGCTCAGGGAGCATACCGGCCTGGCCGAGGCGCTGCGCGACGAGGTGGTCGACCTCAAGATCCGCCTGGCCGGGCTGCCGCCGGAGGCCGCCTTCAAGCGCCCGGCCGAGCTGTCGGGCGGCATGAAGAAGCGCGCCGCCCTGGCCCGCGCCCTGGCGCTGGAACCGGAGATGCTGTTTCTCGACGAGCCGACCTCCGGCCTCGACCCGATCAGCGCGCGCGCCTTCGACAACCTGCTGCGCACCCTGTGCGACAGCCTGGGCCTGACCGCATTGCTGACCACCCACGATCTGGATACCCTTTGGGGGCTGGTCGACCGGGTGGTGGTCCTGCACGACGGCAAGGTGATCGCCGACGGCCCGGTGCACGAGGTGGCCCGGGTCGATCATGACTGGATCAGGTCTTACTTCTCGGCGCATATGAAAGAGAAAGGGGATGGCAATGGAATCCGAGGCTAGATATGTCCGCATCGGCCTGGCCACGCTGGTGCTGATCGCCCTGCTGGTGCTGGGCCTGTACTGGCTGGCGGGCGCCAACTCCGACCAGGGCGGCGAGCGTTACCTGGTGTATTTCCAGAACCAGTCTCTGGAGGGCCTGCAGATCAGCAGCGACGTGCGCATGCAGGGCATCAAGGTCGGCCGGGTGGTCGACTACGCGATCATCCCCGGCCAGGGGCACAAGGTGCGGGTGCTGTTGCAGGTCGATGCCCGCACCCCGGTGCTGGAAGGGATCAAAGCCACGGTCGCCCGCCACCTGGTGACCGGCCTGGCCGCCATCGACCTGGACAACCCGCCCCAGGCCGCCGTGCCGCTGACGGCCATCCCCGAGGGCGAACGCTATCCGGTGATCCCGGAGGGCGTGCCGCAGTTCACCCGCGTCGCCAATACCCTGGAAGTGCTCGGCGCGTCCGGCCAGGAGGCACTGTCCCGCTTCAATGCGATGCTGTCCGACCGGAACCAGCAATCCCTGACCGGCAGCCTGGCCAACCTCAATGCCGTGACCCGCGAACTGAGCCAGGCCATGCCGGAACTGCGCGCCGCCGTGGCCAGCGCCAAGCGCGCCGCCGATCAGGCCGACGACCTGGGCGGCGAGGCCAAAACCACCCTCAAGACCGCCAATGAAAGCCTGGTCAAGGTGACCGGCGCCACTACCGCGACCCTGACCATGGCGCGTACCACGCTGGACCATGTCGATCGCGAGGTGAGCGGCCTGTCCGGCCAGGTCAAGCTGACTGCCGATCTGGCCGGGCAGGAGATCCAGTCCACCGCCCAGTCCCTGCGTCTGGCCGGCGACGCCTTGCAGGAGACCGGCCGGGCATTGGCCAATCCGGCCCGCGTGCTGTACGGACCCAGCCCGAAAAGCCTGGGTCCGGGGGAGAAACTGCAATGAAGAAACTGTTCTGGCTGCTGCCCCTGATCTGGCTGTCCGCTTGCAGCGGACTGCCCGGCCCGGCGCAACCGTCGACCTACTATGTGCTCACCGATCCGGGCCCGGTCGAGGCGTCGCCCAAAACCCTGCCCGGCGTCCTCTTGCTGCGCGAGATGGATGCCTCGGCCTTCTACCAGGAGCCGCGCCTGGCCTACAGCCGGATACCGGGGACCCGTGCCAACTACGAATTCGCCTACTGGACCGAATTGCCGGCCAAGCGGCTGACCTGGCTGTTGCGCCAGCGTTTGGAGGCGGCGGGCACCTTCGTGGCGGTGGCCCCGTTGTCGGGCGGTGTCGTCGGCGACTACCAGCTCAACACCCGGCTGATCGACTTCTACCACGACGCCGCCACGCCGCCCGGCGAGGTATTGCTGCTGGTCGAGGCCGAGCTGGTCCGGCGCGACCGCGGCGTCCTGCTCGGCCGGCGCATCTTCGTGTCCCAGCAGCCGGTGGCCGCATTCGATGCCGCCGCCGCCGCCGAGGCGATGAACCGGGCGGCCAATCAGGTCCTCGATGAAATCGTCGCCTGGCTGGGGGAAGCGAACGGGTAAAATAGCGGATTCGTTCGTCCTGTTTTCCCCGCATGCTGATCTATATCCACGGTTTCAACAGCTCCGCCCAGTCCGGCAAGGCGCGTGAACTCGCCGCCTGGCTGGCGGCGCGCGGCCTCGCCGAGGCCTGGGCCTGCCCGGACCTGCCGCACCGCCCGGCCGAGGCGATTCGCCTGCTGGAAGGCCTGATCGCCGGCAGCCGGGACCGGGCCAAGCTGATCGGCAGTTCGCTGGGCGGTTTCTATGCCGCCTACCTGGCCGATAAACACGCCCTCAGGGCGGTCCATATCAACCCGTGCGTCGCCTGCCACGGCAAGCTCGCCTTCGAGGTCGGCAAGCCGCAGAAGAACTGGCATACCGGCGAGGAATACACCTTTACTGCCGCGCACGCCGACGAGTTGGCCGCCCTTCGGGTCGAACGACTGGCGCGGCCGGAAAACCACCTGCTGCTGGTCGAGACCGGCGACGAGGTGCTCGATTACCGCGAGGCGGTCGATTACTTTGACGGCGCCCGCCAGATCGTCCTGGACGGCGGCGACCATGGCTTTACCCGGTTTACCGACCACATCCCCACCATTCTGGAGTTTTGATGTACGTTTTTTACGAGGAAGACGGCGACATCAAGGCCGGCACCATCCTGGCCGACAACGACACGTCGTTGCAGCTGGAGTCTCAGCATGGCAAGCGGACCAAGGTGAAGGCGGCCAACGTGCTCCTGCGCTATCCGGCCCCGGCCCCGGCCGAGGCGATGGAAACGGCCAGGAAGCTGGCCGCCGAGATCGACACCGACTTCCTGTGGGAGGTCGCTGCCGGCAGCGAGTTCGGCTTCGCCGACCTGGCCGTCGAATACCACGGCAAGACCCCGAACGGCCCCGAGGCCGGTGCGGTGCTGCTGTGCCTGCACTCTGCGCCGATCTACTTCTACAAGAAGGGCAAGGGCCGCTACAAGGCGGCGCCCGCCGAGGCCCTGGCGGCAGCCAAGGCCGGCCTGGAGCGCAAGGCCCGCGAGGCCGAGCTGCGCGCCGAGTGGACCGACCAGCTCAAGTCCGGCGGCCTGCCCGAGGCATTCCGGGCCAAGGTCTTCGAGCTGGCCCACAAGCCGGACAAGAACAGCCTGGAATACAAGGCCCTGTTGGACGCCTGCGGTGAGACCGGGCTCAGCCCGGTGCGCCTGCTCGACAAGTGCGGCGCCATCCCGTCGAGCCAGGAATTCCACCTGCAGGCCTTCCTGCTCGAACACTTTCCGCGCGGCTTCGGTTTCCCCGAGCTGGCCCCACCCGAGCCGCCGCCCGAACTGCCGGCCGGCGATGCGCCGGCATTCAGCATCGACGACGCCGCCACCACCGAGATCGACGATGCCTTCTCGGTCATCTTCCGGCCCGGTGGCGGCGCCCGCGTCGGCATCCACATCGCCGCCCCGGCACTCGGCATCGCACCCGGCAGCGAACTGGACCGCCTGGCCGCGACCCGGTTGTCCACCGTCTACATGCCGGGCGGCAAGATCACCATGCTGCCGGAGGGCCTGGTCGACCGTTACACCCTGGCCGAGAACCGCGATTGCCCGGCGCTCTCGCTCTACGTCGAAGTCGCGGCCGACAGTTCCATCGTCAGCCTGTCGACCCAGGCCGATGTCATCCGCATCGCCGCCAACCTGCGCCACGAGACCCTGGAGCCGCTGTTCAACGAGGACACCATCAGGAACCCGGCGGCGGCCGACTACCCGTTCCGCCAGGAGCTGGAATGGCTCTGGGGCTTCGCCTGCCACCTGGAGGCGGCGCGCGGCAAGGCCGACCAGGTCCAGCGCATGGACTACAACTTCAAGGTCGTCGACGATCGCGTCAGCATCATCCCGCGCGTGCGCGGCAACCCGATCGACAAGCTGGTGTCCGAGCTGATGATCCTGGCCAACAGCCGCTGGGGCAAGCTGCTGGCCGACCACGAGGTCGCCGGGATGTACCGGGCGCAGAGCCAGGGCAAGGTGCGCATGACCCTGCGGCCGGCCCCGCACGAGGGCCTGGGCCTGGAGTGCTATGCCTGGAGCACGTCGCCGCTGCGGCGCTATGTCGACCTGATCAACCAGCGCCAGATCCTCGCGGCGGCGCGCGGCGACAAGCCGGTCTATGCCGGCAACGACCCGATGCTGTTCGCGGCGATGCGCGATTTCGAGCTGGCCTATGACGCCTACAACGATTTTCAGCGCAAAATGGAACGTTACTGGTGCCTGCGCTGGCTGATCCAGGAAGGCATCGCGGAAATGGAGGCCGTCGTCTTGAAGGAAAACCTGGTCCGCCTGACCGGACTGCCCATGGTCACCCGGGTCGTCGGTGCGCCGGCGCTCAATCCGGGCGACGCCATCCGGGTCGCCGTGGCCGATTTCGACCTGCTCGACAACGAGCTGAGCTGTCGTTACCTCGCGTCGGCGGTGGCCGCCTGACCCGACATGGCCGGGCTCGCCATACCGACCGTTCTCGCCAGGGCCTGGGACTGGCTGAAGTGGTTCTTCGGCAGTTTCTTCAATGCGGCGTTTGCCAGCCTGGGCAGCGCCCTGGTGATGTCGGCCATCGTACATACCCTGATCCTGTTCGGGGTCGGCATCCGGGCGGCGAATCCGGCCCTGTTCCAGGATACCAGGCCGCTCGAGGTGGTCCTGGTCAACGCCCGCAGCAAGACCGCGCCGCTTGCCCCCGAGGTGCTGGCCCAGGCCAACCTGGACGGTGGCGGCGATGTCCAGGAGGAGCGCCAGGCCAAGAGTCCGCTGCCGGCCAGCGAGCGCAATGCCATGGCATCGGCCGACACGCTGGAGAGCCAGATCCAGGCCCGGGTGGCCGAGGCCAGGCGCCTGATGAGCCAGGCGAAATCGGACTACGCGGTCAGCCAGGAACACGACGAGGCGCCCGCCCAGCCCAAGCCGTCGGTGCCGGCGCCGGTCTCCCTGGCCGAGTCCAGCCTGGAAATGGCGCGCCTGCAGGCGCGCATCAGCACGGAGTGGGAGGCCTACCAGAAGTATCCCCGGCGTGACAATGCGGCTGCCCGGGCCAAGGAATACGCCTTCGCCCGCTACGTCGACGATTGGCGCATCAAGGTGGAGCGGGTCGGCAACATGAACTATCCGGAGGCGGCCAAGCGCGGGGGCATCCACGGCAATCTGCTGCTGACCGTGAGCATCCGGGCCAACGGCAGCCTGGTGGACGTCCAGATCGACCGTTCCTCCGGTTCGCGCATCCTCGACGCCGCGGCGATCAAGATCGTCCAGTTGGCGGCGCCGTTTGCGCCGTTCTCCGACGACATGCGCAGGCAGGTCGATATCTTTGAAATATCGCGCACCTGGCATTTCACCACCAGCGACAGGCTGCAGGACGAATAAGAATAAATTCTGGCGCGATAAATTTGCTGAATGTTAAAATTCAGCATCTCCTAATATTCGACGCGAGACCCTATATGCACACCGGTACCACGCTCACCCAGTTCATCATCGAGGAACAACGCCACATCGCCGGCGCCACCGGTGACTTCACCGCCCTGCTGAACGACCTGGCCACCGCCATCAAGGTCATCTCCAACGCGGTCAACAAGGGCGCGCTGATCGGCACCATGGGTGCGCTGGACAGCCAGAACATCCAGGGCGAGACCCAGAAGAAGCTGGACGTGATCACCAACGAGATCATGATCCGCACCAACGAATGGGCCGGCCACCTGGCCGGCATGGCCTCGGAAGAGATGGACGAGGTCTACGCCATCCCCAAGCAATACCCGCTCGGCAAGTACCTGCTGGTGTTCGACCCCCTGGACGGTTCCAGCAACGTCGACATCAACATCTCGGTCGGCACCATCTTCTCCATCCTGCGCGCCCCGGTGCCCAACCGCGTCGCCGCCATGGCCGACTTCCTCCAGCCCGGCACCCAGCAGGTCTGCGCCGGCTACGCCCTGTACGGCTCCTCCACCATGCTGGTGCTGACCATGGGCCACGGCGTGAACGGCTTTACCCTGGACCGCGAAGTGGGCGAGTTCCTGCTCACCCACCCGGACATGAAGGTCCCCGAGGAAACCAAGGAATTTGCCATCAACGCCTCCAACCGCCGCTTCTGGGAGCCTCCGGTCGCGCGTTACGTGGAAGAGTGCCTGGCCGGCACCGAAGGCCCGCGCGGCAAGGATTTCAACATGCGCTGGGTGGCCTCCATGGTGGCCGAGGTGCATCGCATCCTGACCCGCGGCGGCGTCTTCATGTACCCGCGCGACACCAAGGATCCGAGCAAGCCGGGCAAGCTGCGTCTGCTCTACGAGGCCAACCCGATGTCGATGATCGTCGAACAGGCCGGTGGCGCCTCGTCGACCGGCCACGAGCGCATCCTCGACCTGCAGCCGGAAGGCCTGCACCAGCGGGTGCCGGTGATCCTCGGCTCGAAGAATGAAGTGGAGACCATCGTCTCCTACCACAAGGCGGCCTGATTCAGGTCCGCCGGCCCCCGCTGACGCGGGGTTGTCCGGCCAGGTCCCGGGCCATGAACACCTCCGCGTAGCCGGCCCCGGCGAGCAGGGCGGGCACCGTCTCGCCCTGGTCGTAGCCGTGTTCCAGCAGCAGCCAGCCGCCGGGTTCCAGGTGAGCGGGCGCTCGCTTCACGATCGCCCGGATGGCATCGAGGCCATCCGCCCCCGAGGCCAGCGCGCCTTTCGGCTCGAAGCGGACGTCGCCCTGGCCGAGGTGGCCGTCGCCTGCGGCGATATAGGGCGGGTTGCTGACGATCAGGGCAAACCGGCGTCCGGCCAGGGCCGCGAACAGGTCGCTCTCCAGCCACTCGATCCCGGCCCCCAGGCGTTCCCCGTTTGCCTGCGCCATGGCCAGGGCGTCGGTGCTGACATCGACCGCGCAGAGCGAGCAGTCCGGCCGTTCCAGTTTCAGGGTGATGGCGATGCAGCCGCTGCCGGTGCCGATGTCGAGCACCCTGGCGGCATCCGGGCCATGGGACAGCGCGGCGTCGACCAGGTGTTCGGTTTCCGGCCGGGGGATCAGGGTGGCCGGGCTGACCCGGAACTTCCTGCCGTAAAACTCCCGCTCGCCCAGGATGTAGGCGACCGGTTCGCCGGCCAGCCGGCGCTCGAACAAGGCATCGAGGGCCGCCAGCTGTTGCGGGGCCAGCAAATCAGTGTCGTGGGCGATCAGCCAGACCGGCTCGACGCCGAGTGCGGCGGCGGCCAGCACGCGCGCCTCCAGGCGGGCCTCGCGCGGGGTCAAGCGGAGTGCAGCATCCAGCCGGCCGGCACGGTCGGCCAGATAGACGGCCAGGGTCACGGCTGCTTGGGGGTGTCGCGTTCTGATGGCAGCTGGTAGGGCGGCGGCGGGGGCGGATTGTTGAGGCTTTCGCGCCAGTGCGCGAGGTCCTTCTCCATTTTCAGGGACAGTCCCTGCAGATAATGGCCGCCCTCTTTTTCGATGCGCTTCTGCAGGATGGCCAGCTTGAAGGCCAGTTCGGGCGGCAGGGTGATCTCCTCGTCCGAGCCCTTCAGGGTGGCGATGGACGTGTCCCACAGGTAGTCGTAGACCATCTGCACCTCCTCCTCGGTAAGGAACTGGCTCAGCGCCCTGACCATGTCCACCAGGCTGGTCTCCGGGGCAGGTGCCAGGCCATTCTTCGCGGTCGGCGCGGCCTTGGCCGCCGGCGGCGCGACCGGGGGGGCGGCTTCCGGCATGGGCGCGGGGGCCGGAGCGGCGGCATTCGGCGGCGCAGCCGTGGTTGCCGGTTCGGCGGCCTGAACGGCACCGGCGAGCAGGCCCAGCAGCAGGATCGGTAATGCGGAGTAAGTTTGGGTCATCGTAATGCACCTTGCACAGTGGGATGGCGTACGGCCAACCGGTGTTCCAGCATACCTTCCGGACGGGCGCTCATGCACGCGTTTTCTAGGGAGTATCATGGCGAGCGATACTCACGATAACGATTCCATGTTTCCCGCACTGGCACGGTTGATCTGGCGTTTCCCCATACTGTTCCTGACCTCGACATTTTTTGTCGTTGCCGGCGCGGCATGGTATGGCAGCAACGTCATCAAAAGCCTGACCCTGGATCCGGGCTGGGATGTCCCGGGCAGCGGCTCCGCCCTCGCCAGGCAGGCGTTGCGTGACCAACTCGGCAAGGACGAGACGGCGGTGATCCTGCTGTTCAGCCCTCGGCCGAGCGGTCCGTCCCGAGTCGACGACCCGGCCTACCGGAATGCCGCCGAGGCAGTGCTGGCGGCGGTCGGACAGAATCCGGACGTGCGCGGAGTGGAAAGCTATTTCAGCAACGCCGATGCCCACATGAAGTCGGCGGCGGGCGACATGAGCTACGCGGTGGTCTGGCTGGCGCGCGATTCGGACGAGGGGATCGGGGCCTACCAGCGCCTGCGCGGGCAGTTGGCCAGCACGGTGCTGAAGGTCGAGACCGGCGGCGAACTGGCGACCTACGTCGATGCCCGGGAAAACCTCGAACGCGATGTCCGCAAGGCGGAATGGGTCAGCCTGCTGTTGCTGGCGGTGTTGCTGGTCTGGGTGTTCGGTTCGCCGACGGCGGCGGCGCTGCCCCTGCTGGTTGGCGGCAGCAGCGTGGTGGTCAGCGCCGCGCTGCTGAAGCTGTTCGCCCAGTTCACCGAGATCAGCGTCTATGCCGCCAACGTGGTGTCCATGCTGGGACTCGGCCTGGCCATCGATTACGCCCTGTTCATCGTGTCGCGTTACCGGGAAGAACTGGTGCACGGCGGCGAGCCGCGCCAGATACTGGTCACCACCTTCTGCACCGCCGGCCGCACGGTGGCCTTCAGCGGGCTGACCGTGGCGGTCAGCCTGTTCTGCCTGCTGATGCTGCCGCAGCGTTTTTTCCAGAACATGGGCCTGGCCGGCGGCATTTCGGTGGTGTCGGCCATGCTGGCCTCGATCCTGATCCTGCCGGCCATGTTGACCCTGCTGGGCACGCGCCTGGACAGCCGGGCCCGCCACGGCCCGCTGCGCAGGCGCTGGCGCCTGCGGGCCGACGGCGCCTGGCGCCGTTTCAGCCACATGGTCATGCACCGTCCGCGCCTGATCCTGGCCGGCTCGCTGCTGGCGCTGGGTCTGATGGGGCTGCCCATACTGCACATGGAGATCGGCCCCGCCGACAGCAAGTCGCTGCCCGCCAGTGCGGAAAGCCGCCGCGTCCAGGAGACCCTGGAACGGGCCTTCCCGGATGCCGAACTGAGCCCGCTGGTGCTCAGCCTGCAGACCCGGGGGCCAGCCGCAGGCGAGGCCGGCCTGTCCGCGCAATTCCATCTGGCCAGTCAACTGGAAGCCATGGCCAACGTGACCCGGGTGGCTGGTCTGGCCCGGCTGGACGCCTCGCTGTCCCTGGCCGACTACCGACTGCTCTACGACCACCCGGACCAGTTCCCGCTCGCCGCCGCGAGTCTGGCGCAATATGCCAAGGGCGATCGCTGCTTCATGCTGGTCTACTATCGCAGCGACCCGTCCTCGGTCGAGGCGCGCGACCTGGTCGGCCGCATCCGCGGCCTGGCGCCGCAGGAGGGCATACGAACGCTGCAGGTCGGCGGCTTCCCCGCCGAGCACCTCGATTACGTCGAGTCGCTGCGCACCTGGACTCCCCGGGTGATCGCCGCCATCGTCGCGGTGATCGCCGTGCTGCTGTTCCTGATGCTGGGCAGTGTGGTGCTGCCGATCAAGGCCGTGCTGACCAACCTGATCTCGCTGTCCGCCACCTTCGGCGGCCTGGTCTGGATCTTCCAGGACGGCCATCTCGCCCAATGGCTCGATTTCACGCCCCAGGGCAAGCTGGAAGGCACCGTGCTGGTGTTGATCTTCGCCAGTGCCTTCGGCCTGTCGATCGACTACGAGGTGTTCCTGCTGTCGCGCATCCGCGAGATGCGCGGGCGGACCGGCGGCGACGCCCGCGCCATCGCCGGCGGCATGCATCTGAGCGGGCCGATCATCACCCGGGCCGCCCTGCTGATCGGCATCGTCCTGGGCACCTTCGCGATGGGCGACCTGGTATTCATGAAGGCCATGGGCATCGGCCTGCTGATCTCGGTGATCGTCGATGCCACCCTGGTGCGCATGCTGCTGGTACCGGCCTCGCTGCGCTTGCTGGGCCACTGGATGTGGTGGGCCCCGCGACCGCTGCGGGTGTTATATGATCGCTTCCACGCCCATTTCGCATCGAAGCGCCGCCCATGACCGCCAGATACAGTTTGCTGCTCGTCGCCGGTTTGTCGTTCGGCCAGGCCGCCCAGGCCGATCTCACCCTGATCGGCCGCAGCACCCTGACGACGCTCAACATGCCCAACCAGGGCCGCGAGGCGCTGTACGTTAAGAAGAACCAGATGCGCCGCGACCTGACCGACCGGGGCCGTTCCTACAGCTATCTGTACGACCTGAAGAAGAAGGAAGTCGCTTTCGTCGACCATTCCCTGCGCCAGGTCGAGATCCATGCCCTGAGCAACGACAAGGCCGGCAAGAACAAGGACATGCGCCTGGAACTCACGCCGACCGGGCGCAAGCATGACCTGGATGACTGGAATTGCCTGGAGTACACCCTGGCGGCCAGCCTGCCCGCCGAAATGGGCCAGGAACAGGTGACCGTACTTCTGGACGGTCAGGTCTGGCTCGAACGCAAGGTCAGCGAACGCAAGGAAGTCCTGCCCTTCATCAAGTCGGTCGAGGCCGACGACTTCTTCGTCGGGGCGGTGACGCCGGGCCAGCCGATCAATGCCCAGGCCCAGGGCATCAACGAGGTCATGCGCCGGGTGCTCGGCAAGGGCATGCTGTGCGCGGCCGACATCCAGCTCAATTACGAGGGCAGCGGCCCCATGGCCGACCTCGGCCGCCGCATGGCCACCAAGGCCGGCATCGTCTATGAAACGCAGTCGGACGCGCCCCTGGATGACGCCCTGTTCGAGATCCCGGCCGGCTACCGCGAGGTCCGGCGCTAAGTTCATGGTCTTAAGCCCAGTTGATGGCAGGCCCGCGCAGGCCATGAGGCCGGTCGTCTGCGGGCAGATGATCTGCATGCCGCGTTGGGCCGGGCGCCTGATCACCGCCTGGACGCTCTGCCTGGCCATGCTGTCGACGCCGGGCGAGGCTGCCGAAACGGTTGCCCTCAGCGTGCCGTCCGGGGCCGAGATCGTCAGCCAGCGCTATCCCGCGCAAGGCCCCGACCTGCTCCTGTGGTTCACCGGCCAATACGGCCGCGTCGAGGCCGAGCATGACGCGGCGGCCGACCTGGCCGGGCACGGCGTGGAGACCTGGGTGACCGATTTCTACGTGCCCTATTTCCTGCCCCTGCTGCCCAGCAGCGTCGAACAGGTGCCCGATGCCGACCTGGCGGCCTGGCTGGAGGCCGTGCACCGGCGCAACCCGGGCCGCCGCCTGATCCTGGCCGCACCCGGACACCAGGCCGCCCTGGCCCTGCACGCCGCGCAGGCCGGGCACGGCGTCGCCGGGGTGCTGCTGCTGTTTCCCCTGCTGTACCGGGATGTCCAGCCGGGCGAGATGCCCGAGTACGACCCGGTGGTCGACCGGGCCCGGCTCGACATCGTCATCCTGCAACCCCGGTCCGCCGCCGGCTACTGGTGGCGCGAGCGCCTGAAAGGGCGCCTGGAGGCGGCCGGCAGCCGGGTCCGGATCATCGTCCTGGACGGCCTGCGCGATGGCTTTTACCGGCGCGGCGACGCCAGCGAGCAGGAAAACGCAGCCGGCCGCCGGCTCGGCGCCATCCTGCTGGATGGCCTGAACACCTTGCCGGTGGCGCCGGTGCAATGAACGGGGCGAGCGGCATGAAAAGAATCGTTGGCTGGTTGTTTGCGGCATTCATCGCCCTGCCTGTCTGCGCGGGCGAACTCAAGGCCCTGCCCGAACGGCCGGCGCCGGCCATGACCCTGGACGCGCTGGATGGCGCGCGGGTCGACTTGGCGCAACTGCGCGGCAAGGTGGTGCTGGTCAACTTCTGGGCCACCTGGTGCCCGCCCTGCCGCAAGGAAATGCCCTCCATGAACCGCCTGGCCGGGAAGATGGCCGGCCGGCCCTTCGCCATGCTGGGCGTCAACATGGGCGACAGCCCGGACGACATCCGCGCCTTCCTGAAGCAGATTCCGGTGGCTTTCCCCATCCTGCTCGACCCGGACGGCAGCCAGTTGCAACCCTGGCAGGTGGTCGCCTTCCCGACCAGCTATGTGGTCGACCCGCGCGGCCGGATCCGCCTGGGCCTGTTCGGCGCCATGGAATGGGACAGCCCGGAGGCCGTGGCGGCTTTGGAAAAGCTGCTCGCGGAAGCGGCCCTACTCGATGCCCCGGCCGCTCAACTTGAGGCCCGGCACTGAGGTTCGGCCGGCAGGAACAGGGCGCGCCTGACTGGCCCTGAACGATCCGGTCGATCGCACTGACCGTTGCCGCGGGTCGGCGTTCTGCCTGACCCGATCGACTTGCCATGACATCCCAGCCGCCGCCCGGCACCTGCCCCGGGCGCCCTCGTGGCGTACGTCACAGTCAATAGTCCATTCGGCGCATGCAGCGGCGGTATTCGAATAACAGGATGGTCATATCAATTGAGTATCGTCGGCGTGCCCTTTGGAGGATGAGCCTGGATCGCCTGAGTCGGTGTTGCGGGGGGGTGGACATTTGCTGGAGAAAACGCGGATTTGTCTTGCTGCGTCGCATGGGTCGATCGCTCATCCTCGAATTGGCTGTTGCCTGGTTTGTACCGGGCGGCGTCCCGACAATTTTCGACACGGAGATTTTGAGCATGAACAGACGTGAGTTTTTGAAATCCGGCTCGCTGGGTATGCTGGGCCTGACCCTGGGCGGGCAGAACCTGTCCTGGCTGGTCAACGAGGCGATGGCGGACTCGCTGGCGTCCGGCCAGCCCTGGAAGTTCGGCGTCATGGCCGACACCCAGTGGAGCAATACCAACGATCCGGACAGCCCGGGCACCTGTGCCGTCAACATCATCGAAGCCTTGAACCAGCAGTTCATCGCCGCTGGGGTCAAGTTCGTGGCCCAGGTCGGCGACCTGGCCAACACTGAAACCTGGAAGGTCACCTCCGCGGCCGGCTACACCGACCCGTTCGGCATCAGCGCCGGCACCACCGTGCGCTCGATGCCCTATCGCGCCTGGGCCGCCCAGTCCCTGTACGACCACGGTATCGGCTTCTTCCCCCTGCGCGGCAACCACGAAGGCAGCCAGACCGCCGCCAACGAAATGCCCAACCTGTTCCCGCAGACCCAGGGCGGCGGCAACCTGTTCGGCGTCAGCAACGTCGTCGCCAGCGACAACCTCAACCTGGCCGGCTTGAGCTATGCGTTCGACTTCGGCAACGTCCGCATCGTCATGATCGACCAGTTCACCCGCAAGAACGGCAGCGGCGCCGACAACAACACCGCCGTGATCGACCAGTTGCCCTGGGTGGACAGCGTCCTCGCCAGCCGCCCGGCCGGTTCCCACGCCTTCGTCATGGGCCACAAGAACCTGATTGGCCAGAACCACGCCGACTGCCTGTTCGGCTCGAACTCCACCGCCAACCCGGCCGCCCGCAACCAGTTCATCGGCAGCCTGCAGGCCAACAAGGTGGGTCTGTACATGGGCGGCCACGACCACATGCACCACCGCTCCATCATCGCCAGCCCGGACGGCGGTGCCCGGACCGAGCAGATGATCTGCTCCTCGAACAGCTACAAGTTCTATATCCCCAAGAGCACGCCCAACGACACCACCGGCCGCGAGACCATCGTCGCCCAGGAACTGTTCACCATCGGCTACTACGTCTTCACCATCGATGGCCCGTGCGCGACCGTGGAGTTCTATTCCTCCAGCCATGGCGCCGACTATGGCGACGTGGACCTGAGCGCCTCCCCGATCCGCTACGACTTCTTCCTGCGCGAGCGCTTCGGCTACAGCCTCAACGGCAAGCAGTTCGACGTCGCCAACGGCGAGTCCTACACCAAGGTCTCGGACAGCTACGCCGGCACCACGGCCAGGATCCTGTCCGGCAGCAATGCCGACACCGCCGGCGATTCCGACTACAACGGCCGCAACGAGATCAAGACCATCAAGACCGGCTGGAGGAACAAGCCGGCTGGCGCCGCCAGCGCCGTCCTCAAGCTGTGGGGCATGGCGGAAAACCTGAGCCTGTTCGACGCCAGCCTGGTCGGCCGGTTGCCTAACGCCGACGGCACCACCGTGGGCGACCCCTATGTCCTGTCCCTCTCCTACGATGGCGCCGCGGTGCGTCCCACGGCCCTGCGCACCGGCAACTTCTGCCTGCAGGCCCGGGATGCCGACGGCAACTGGGTCAAGGCCGTGAACCTCAACGAAGGCGGCAGCGAAAAGTTCGTCTACGGCCCCTGGAAGTCCAGCTACGGCCTGGGTACCTACGGCGTCGATGCCAACAGCCGTACCGTGTGGGCCGTGCTGGACCGGGACGGCGAGTTCGTCGCGCTCTGAGCATCCTGCCTTTGCTGCATATGGGGGCGCCAGGGTGCGCCCCCGAGACCAACCAATTGGAGAATCGAAACATGAAAAAAACCCTGCTGTTGCTTGCCCTGGCCACGGCCATGCAGGTCCACGCCCTCGAAGCCGGCGCTGTCGTGCTGGACTTCGAAACGCTCAACCACAATGACGCCAATCTGAACGACGCCGGCTACCGCTACGAGGAAGACGGCTTCCGCCTGGTCAACGCCGGCGACTGGCCCTTCGCCACCTATGGCGCCCTGGATGCCGACTTCAGCGGTTCCACCGCCATGATCAACGACAACGACCGAGGCGTCACCGTGCTGACCCAGGTGGGCGGCGGGGCCTTCTCCCTGACCTCCATCGACCTGGCCGAACTGGCCCTCGGCGCCGGCAGCTACAGCGTCGCCTTCACCGGCACCACGACCTCCGGCACCGCCGTGACCCAGCAGTTCACCCTGGATGGTGCGCATGGCGCCCAGACCTTCACCTTCGACCCCGGCTTTACCAACCTGACCTCGGTGGTCTGGGCCAACACCCCCGGCTACCATCAGTTCGACAACATCAACGTGGCCGCCGTACCGGAACCCGAGACCTACGCCATGATGCTGGCCGGTCTCGGCCTCGTGGGCGTGTGGAGCCGCCGCAAGGACCAGCGCGCCTAATCAGGGCACCGGCCTTTCGGGGCCATCCGGATAGGCAGGGCCTTGCGGTCCTGCCTATCGTCATTTTGAGGACAGGCGCAATGGAGGCGATACTCTTCTCGGGCATCCAGGCGGCCGGCAAATCGGCCTACTTCAAGGCCCGCTTTGCCGACAGCCATGTCCGCCTCAACCTGGACATGCTGCGCACCCGGCATCGCGAGGGCATCCTGTTGCGGGCTTGCCTGGAGGCCCGGCAAGCCTTCGTGGTCGACAACACCAACCTGACCGCCGCCGACCGGGCACGCTACATCGAACTGGCCCGCGCCGCCCGTTTCCGGGTGGTGGGCTATCGCTTCTTCGTCGACCTGGATACCGCCATCGCCCGCAATGCCGGCCGTGCCGGCCCCCGGCCCGTGCCCGAACTGGCGCTGCGGGCCAGCCTGAAGCGCTGGCAGCCGCCTGATTTCGGCGAGGGCTTCGATGCGCTCTACGACGTCCGCGCCGAGGCGGGCCAATTCCGGGTGACGGCGGCCCGCGACACGGCCTGAACCGGCCCGACCGAAATGCGCCTGGCTGTCACCCCGGTCGGCTAGAATCCCGCCCTTTGCTGAAACCGACAAGCCCCCTATGCAACGCATCCTGCTGGCCCTGTTCACCGTCTTCATCGCCTTTGCCCTGCCTGTCCACGATGCCGAGGCCAAGCGCTTCGGCGGCGGCCGCTCGTCCGGCATCCAGCGCGATGCCCTGCCCCAGAAGCAGGTGGCGCCGCAGCCCGCCGCGCCGACCGGTGCCGGCGTCGCCCCGGCCGGCCAGCGTTCCTGGCTCGGTCCGGTCGCCGGCCTGGCCGCCGGCCTCGGCCTGGCGGCCCTGGCCTCGCACTTCGGCCTGGGCGAGGAATTCGCCAATGTCATGATGATCGCCCTGCTGGCGATGGCCGCCCTGTTCCTGTTCCGCTGGCTGACCCGCCGCGCCATCCCCCAGGGCATGCAGTACGCCGGCCAGGGCGCCGGCGGCAACTTAACGCCGTTCCCGGCCGGTTCCGCAGCCGCTGCCCCCATGCCGCAAGCCGTCCTGCCGGAAGGCTTCGACGCCGAGGCCTTCACCCGCCAGGCCAAGCTCAACTTCATCCGCCTGCAGGCCGCTTCCGACGCCGGCAACCTGGACGACATCCGCGACTTCACCAGCCCGGAGATGTACGCCGAGTTCAAGCTGCAACTGGGCGAGCGGGGCGACGCCGGGCAACGCACCGAGGTGATGATGCTGGACGCCGAGGTGCTGGAATGCGTCGAGGAGCCGAACCGCCAACTGGTCAGCGTGCGCTTCCACGGCCTCATCCGCGAGGAAGCGGACGCCCCGGCGGTCGACTTCGACGAGGTCTGGCACCTGACCAAGCCCGCCAGCGGCAAGGCCGGCTGGGTGGTGGCCGGCATCCAGCAGATGCAGTAGGCGGGAGGCCGCGCCCTGGCCACCGCGCTGATCGGCCTCGCCCTGTTCGGGCTGCTGCTGGCGCCCGGCTGGTGGGCCAAGGCAGTGCTGCGCCGCCATGCCGGTGAGCGCGCAGACCTCGACCATACCGGCGCGCAACTGGCCCGGCGCCTGCTCGGCGAGCAGGGCATCGCCGGGGTGACGGTCGAGGTCACCGAGCAGGGCGACCACTACGACCCTGCGGCCAAGGCCGTGCGCCTGTCGGCCGGCAACTACCACGGCCGCTCCCTCACTGCCGTCACCGTGGCCGCGCACGAGGTCGGCCACGCCATCCAGGACCATACCGGATACGCCCCTCTGGCCTGGCGCACCCGCTTGGTGCGTGTCGCCCAGGCGGCGGAAAAAATCGGTGCCCTGTTGATGCTGGCCAGCCCCATCCTGATGCTGGTGACCCGGCGCCCGGCCAGCGGCATGGTCAGCCTGGTGATCGGCGCCGCCGGCTTCCTGTCGGCGGCCCTGGTGCATCTGGTCACCCTGCCGGTGGAGTTGGACGCCAGCTACCGTCGCGCCCTGCCGCTGCTGGCCGGTATCGGCCTGCCCGAACGCGACCTCGCCCCCGCACGCCGCATCCTCACCGCCTGCGCCTACACCTACGTGGCGGCCTCGCTGTCTGGGATGCTCAACATCTGGCGCTGGCTGGCGGTATTGCGGCGCTGAGGGTGGTGGCGCAGGCGAGCCCGTTGTTTGCCGGGCGCGCGAAGTTTAAGATAGCCCGGAAAAGAATACCGCCAGGGAGCGATCGCAGATGAACTGCAGCCAGCCATTACAAAGAGCGACTGGGCAGCAACTTGGCTTGGTATGCGCCACGTTGAAAAACGGGCACTCATCAGCTCAATGGGTTACGGACTCGTCTCAAGGTTGTGCGTCAAGCCTCGCCAATTAGGTTATGTGGCGCCGCATAATCTGGTTAGGGAGGCGTGATATCGAATTTACGTTATGCATCTTGAAGGCTCATTAGCCGTGAATACCGATCCATTTTCCAAAGCTGCTTGGCTGATCCATCGAATAGAAAATATGCCTCCCGAGGAACGGAACAGCATCAGCGAAGAAAATATACGAAGTACAGAAGCCGAGTACAAAGACTTCCTTAGCGCATTTGGTATTGGAAACTGCTATATCTGTGGCAACCCGCTTTCGTCCTTTAGTAAGAAAACGCCTTGCATCCATTGGCTACTGAAACCCAAGGGATTCAAGAAAAACGATTTGCCAGAGATTGCGAAGCGTTTCGGTTTCTTCCAAATTCAGACCTTTCTCAGGTGGGTTGCGAACACCCAAGGGTTTGCCAAGCACATCAATGACCTTCCGGAAGAGGGTTCAGGAATGAAAGTCATTGAACTCACAATCAGATATCGAAATCTCGAGTGGTCGTTTTCTTGTGCCGAATCGGATTACTTAGGCCACCAAACTTCACAACACGCAAAACACCCCCACTACCATTTTCAAATGCGGATCGACCGGCGCGCTTTCATCAGCTACAACGATTTTCACGTTCCATTTATGGAGCGTGACATTCTGAGCATGGAAACCAAGCGCAGGCTTCCACATATCGTCAAACATAAGTTCCCATTTGGTGAAGGAATGGCAGAGGTTCTGAACGATGACACGGTTGAAGCTTTGATCGAGAACAGTACAGGAGGTGACGCCGATGAGGATGCGTCTCTTCACTTCGACACCATCGCCATGGCTGACGAAGGCACAACGATTCGAGGTGAGGATCTTTACGAAATAATCCAGGAAGCAAAAGCAAAAGGTGTCTCCGTCGCCAGCCTAATCCACAAGTTGCCGAATGCACGTACCCGCGTTCTAGTAACGCCAGGCCCTGGCGTCGTAGAGCAAGCACTGCGTACCGGAAGGAAGAAAGATGCATAACCCTTCATTCAACCGGACCTGTGCTCAGTCCAGTTAATTCCACGTTAGCGCGCAGGAGCCTCCCCAATGGCCGCAGAAAGTCCATTTGTTGCAATCGTCCACGCTGTCGCGGATGAAATACTCGTTCCGCCATTTCGGGTTGCGCGAGGTGCGCCACTGCTTTACGAGATCAAAGTAAGCAATGCCCTCGAAGTCATGAGCCAGGACCAAGTCCGAAAACCGAAGAGAGGCACATCGGCCTTTCAAACTGATTTGTGCGTGTTCGAGGATAAGACACCCGACATCTCCATCCCACGTGTTGTTATTGAGTTCAAGACTGGAATCACAACACATGACGTGCTGACATACAGCGCCAAGGCAGTGAAACACAAACAGATCTACCCATACCTTCGCTATGGCGTTCTTGCGTCCAGCGAGAAGAGCGTACCCGGTCGCGTATTCACGCACAACGAAGGGCTAGATTTTTTTGCGGCCGTAGCTGAACTTCAAGAATCCGAGTTCAAGTCGTTTTTTGCTTCGCTTCTTCAAGCCGAAATCGAATCATCGAAACGCCTTGAGGCAATCGCCTTCGGTACAGTCAAGACCAGATTGTTTCGAACCGAAGTGCAGTTCGAGCAAAATGCGCGCTAACCCGGTGCTCAACACGGACGCTGCGCATAAAGCAGTTCAGCGCCAGTTAACTCTAAGTTAAAGGTCCGGGCCGTCACCCCGCCCAACACCTCAACCCGATATTATTCCCCCGCCAGAGCGGCCAGCAGTTCGGCCTGGTGTTCGGCGGTGAGGGCGGCGACCAGTTCGTCGAGGTCGCCGTCCATGACGGCGTCGATCTTGTACAGGGTCAGGTTGATGCGGTGGTCGGTGATGCGGCCCTGGGGGAAGTTGTAGGTGCGGATGCGGTCGGAGCGGTCGCCGGTGCCGATCAGGCTTTTACGCTGGCTGGCCTCCTTGGCGTGCGCCTCGCGTTCCTGCCGGTCCTTCAGGCGCGCCGCCAGGCAAACAGCTTCAGGACCGCCATGCCGGGGACGGAAGCAATGGGGATCACAAGGCCGGGATTGAGCTCTACCGCTACTGCGGAGGCATGGGCATCGCGGTAGCCTGCGACGTTCATCATGATGCTCATGTCTGGCGGCCAGGCGATGGTGTTGGCCTGGTTTTCAAGCCCGCCGAAGAGGATGAGATCCACAATGAAGTCGTGATTCATGCCTGTGGGTTTGTATATGAGCCGTTGGGCTGCCCCCGCCACCTCCCTGAAGGTGGAGGAGGTGCTGAGGTGGTGTTTGATGGCCTGAAACTCCTCCCAGGATGCGACCGCGAAGGCGAAATCGATGTCGCGTGTTGCGCGCCCCGTGCGCAGGCCGAACACATGTTCCAGAAGGATGATCCTGGCCGTTGCGCCCACCAGGAAGGCGTCCAGGCGCAAGTGGTTCGCGGCGCCCATCACCGCGCGAATCACCGACAGGCTGACGGGATCGATTGGGCGGTCAGGCCTGGGTGTCAGGTGCATTGAGGTGTTGATCGAGTATCCAGCGCGCAACTTCGATATTGCGTGGGTCCATGGTGGCCAGCAGGTCGGCATAGACCAGGAGGGGAGGCACGAGATCAGGCTGGGCATGGTCGGGCGGGAAGTTCCAGAATGTTTCCAGCACCTCGATCTCGCCATCCGGATCGGCCCGCAATTTGTGCTCTGCCACCAATTTCGTGAGGTTCTGGCGCATGCCTTCGGTGTTCATGTAGAGGGTGACCGTGTTGGCCTTCAAGTGCGCGGTCAGTCTGTCCGCCGCCACCTCGCCGCCCCAGCGGGCGCCATATTGGGCAATGTTTGCCTTGTGCCACCATTCCGGGTCAGGTGCATGAAACCGCCTGGGGTTGAGCCTGGGCCGAAGCTTGATGGGGAAATTGGTCACCCATTCATCTATCAAACGCTGACGCTCCAGCATGCAGCGGTCGCCCTTTTTGTTGCCACCTGTGGTGTAGCCACGATTGTTCAGGTCGAAGAATACCCAGCCTACCGCACCCAGTGCGACACCCGCCACCTGGTTGATCTCCCGATAGGGCGCATTGAGCAGTTCGGGGAGGCAGATCAGGGCGAATATCACTTTGAGGGCGGTTGGCGTTCCGGCACGCGGCGTCTCCGCGGCGACGAAGTCCGTATCCCCCTTGCCGGGTAGGCGCTGGCCCTTTACCAGGACAAACATGCCCGGTGCGTGAAGGTAGGCATTGCCATGGGCGTCGATGAATTGAACATCCAACTCACGGCATATATCGACTGTTTCCGTGGTTATCCGGGGCGCAACAAGGAGGCCGGGCTGAGGGAAACGTTCTAGCTGGTTTTTGATCTGGCCTATGGCGGCAAAGCGATCAATGCGTTTGATCGCTACCGTGTAGCGGTGAGGTTTGCCGCCTACATCGATTTCGACAGTGGCATCGGGTCTGATATCCCCTCCGAGGCCGTGCTCGGTTGCAACTGGTTTCCCCACCAGGCCAGTGGCGTTCCGCAGTGCTTCCAAGGCATGTTCAAGCAGAAATTGCTCTTTTTGAGTGAGTGTGGCCTCACGAATAGGTGGTTTCTTGTTCATGACCTGCATCCGTTCACGTTACGTGAACAATAGATGTTGATGAACGAAGGCGTCAAGAAATATGTTCAGGCGATGTTCAATGTTCACGCAGCGTGAACATTATATTATTTTGAACAAGTAATGTTGTTTGAGGGAAACAACCGACTTGAACAGCCGATTCACTGCCATCCCCCTCCGGCCGGTTTTATTCCCCGGCCAGCGCCGCCAACTGGTCGGCCTGGTGCTCGGCGGTGAGGGCGGCGACGAGTTCGTCGAGGTCGCCGTCCATGACGGCGTCGATCTTGTACAGGGTCAGGTTGATGCGGTGGTCGGTGATGCGGCCCTGGGGGAAGTTGTAGGTGCGGATGCGGTCGGAGCGGTCGCCGGTGCCGATCAGGCTTTTGCGCTGGTTGGCCTCCTTGGCGTGGGCCTCGCGTTCCTGCCGGTCCTTCAGGCGCGCGGCCAGCACTTGCATGGCCTGGGCCTTGTTCTGGTGCTGCGAGCGGCCGTCCTGGCATTCCACCACCAGGCCGCTGGGCAGGTGGGTGATGCGCACCGCCGAGTCGGTCTTGTTGATGTGCTGGCCGCCGGCGCCGCTGGCGCGGAAGGTGTCGATGCGGAGGTCGGCCGGGTTGATGTTGATCTCTTCCAGTTCGTCCGCCTCGGGCATCACCGCGACGGTGCAGGCCGAGGTGTGGATGCGGCCCTGCGATTCGGTCTCGGGTACGCGCTGGACGCGGTGGCCGCCAGACTCAAATTTCAGCTTGGAATAGGCGCCCTGGCCGACGATGCGGCAGATGATCTCCTTGTAGCCGCCGACCTCGCCTTCGCTCTCGGACAGGATCTCCAGCTTCCAGCGCTGGCGTTCGGCGTAGCGGGCGTACATGCGGAACAGGGCGCCGGCGAACAGGGCCGACTCGTTGCCGCCGGTGCCGGCGCGGATCTCCAGGAACAGGTTGCGCTCGTCGTTGGGGTCGCGCGGCAGCAGGAGGATCTGCAGTTCGCCATCCAGTTCGGCCAGGCGTGCCTGGCCGTCGGCGATCTCCTGTTCGGCCAGTTCGCGCATCTCCGGGTCGGCCAGCATCTCGGCCGCGGCGGCCTGGTCGGCCTCGACCTGGCGGTAGGCGCGATAGCGTTCGACCACCGGCCCGATCTCGGCATGCTCGCGGTTGAGTTTGCGGTACTGGTCCAGGTTGGCGGTGGCCTCCGGGCTGGCGAGCAGGCGGCCGACCTCTTCCAGGCGCTGGTCGAGTTGGTCTAGTTTGCCGAGCAGGGTGGGGTTCATTTTTGAGCTATCAGCTTTCAGCAGTCAGCTATCAGCTAAGGCGCTCTGCTTTTGAATTGGCTGACCGCTGATCGCTGACGGATGATCGCTAGTCGGAATGCAGGTTGTACAGGCGGGTGATCAGCTGCTGCAACTCGTCGCGCTCGTCGCCGGTGGTCTGGTTGAGGGCATGGCTGGGCTCGTGCAGCAGCTTGTTCATCAGGCCATGGCTGAACGCCTCCAGCACGGCCTGCGGTTCGTCGCCCCGGGCCAGGCGCTTGTGGGCCTTTTCCATCTCGTGCCGGCGCAGGCGCTCGGCGTGGTCGCGCAGTGCGCGCACCGTCGGCACCGTCTTGCGGGCGTCCAGCCAGTGCATGAATTCGTTGACCCCGGCGGTGACGATGGCCTCGGCCTGCTCCACCTTGGAGTTGCGGGCGTCGTGGCCGGCGCGGACCACCTCGCCGAGGTCGTCGACGGTGTACAGGAAGATGTCGTTGAGTTCCCGTACCTCGGCCTCGACGTCGCGCGGCACTGCCAGGTCGACCATGAACATGGGCCGGTGCTTGCGCGCCTTCAAGGCCCGTTCGACCAGGCCCAGGCCGACGATGGGCAGCGGGCTGGCAGTGGAGGTGACGACGATGTCGAACTCGTGCAACAGCTCCGGCAGGCTGGTCAGGGCGCCCGCCTCGCCGCCGAACTTGCTGGCCAGGTCGCGGGCGCGGTCGATGGTGCGGTTGACCACCATCAGCCGCTTGGGCGACTTGGCGGCGAAGTGGGTGGCGACCAGGTCGATCATCTCGCCGGCGCCGATGAACAGCACGGACTGCTCGGAGATGGAGGCGAAGATGCGCTCGGCCAGGGTGACCGCGGCGGCCGACATCGACACCGTGCTGGCGCCGATCTCGGTCGAGGTGCGGACATCCTTGGCGACCGAGAAGGTGCGCTGGAACAGCTTGTTCAGCAGCAGGCCGAGGGTGCCGGCCTCGTGGGCCTTTTCCGCGGCCTGCTTCATCTGGCCGAGGATCTGGGTCTCGCCGAGGACCATGGAGTCGAGCCCGGAAGCGACCCGGAAGGCGTGCTTCACGGCCTGGTCGCCCGGCAACTGATACAGATAGGGCTTCACCTCCTGCGTCTTGAGGCCATGGAAGCCGGCCATCCACTCGGCCACGGCGCCCGGCTCCGGGGTGTTGCAATAGACCTCGGTGCGGTTGCAGGTGGACAGGATGGCAGCCTCGCGCGCTACGCCGTGGCCGGTCACATCCGCCAGCGCCCGCATCAGGATATCGGCGGGGAAGGCGACCCGCTCCCGGATCGAGACCGGGGCGGTGTGGTGGTTTACGCCACAGGCGAAAAGCTGCATCTGTTTGAAATGCTGGGGCAAATGGGTGGGCATTGTACCGCGAAGGCCGACGGCAACCCAGTTGCCATCGTTCAGAAGAGTTTGAGGCCCTCGCCCGGTTGGCTGGCCGGCGCGGGCGGCTTGTGTTCATGCACCGGCTTGGGCTCGGGTTTCATGGCTTCCTTCCCGGCCGCTTCTTCGCTGGCCGGTGCGGGTTCAGGGGGGTGCGGCACCGGGCCGGTCGGCGTTTCCGCTGGCGCGGGTGCCGCCTTGGCCGGCGCGGTCACGGCGGTTGGCGCGGGATGGGGTTTCGCCGGCGGGTGGCCTGGTTCCGGTTTCGGCACCGGTTTCGGCACCTGTTTCGGGGCAACGGCGGGGGCGCTCGGGAGCGGCTTCTCCTCTGCGGCCGGGGGCGCTGGCGGCAGCGAAGGCGGCGGCGCGGGCGGCGGCGCGGGCGGTGATGTGGCTGGTGATGCGGGCGGGTTCTCCGCCAGGAAGTCGGCGACCTCGTCCGCCCATTCGCGCGGCCGGCTTTCCGAACTGGCCACCAGAGGTTGCAGCATGGGGGCCATGGTCTTGAGTATCTGCACCGGCAGGGCGCTGGTGAACTTGTAGTTGGCCGCCTGTGCGCCCGGTACGTAGGCGGTGACGACGCCATAGAAGTGGCTGCCGATGAAGAAGGCGAAGGTGGCGACCCGGTTGACCACCCTGGATTCCAGGATCGCGCCGTTCGGCGCGTAGGTATCGAAACGCTGGTCGCCGGTGCCGGTCTTGCCGCCGATGGTGAGCTTGCCCTGCTGGGTGGTGAAGGCGCCGGCGGCCCGGCGCGCGGTGCCCTGTTCGACCACGTTGATCATCGCCTGGCGGACCACCCTGGCGACTTCGGCGGGAATGACCCGCTCCGACGTCGGCGCCCGGCTGGCGAAGACGGTGTGGTAGGGCGTGCCGGCGGCAAAGTCCAGCCGCTTGAGGGTGACCGGGCTGAGTATGACGCCGTCGTTGAGGACGATGCCGACCAATTCGGCCAGGGCGGATGGGCGGTCGGCCGAGGAGCCGATGGCGGTGGCGTAGGACGGGACCAGGCTGGCGAAAGGGTAGCCCAGCTTTTGCCAGCGCTGGTGGATTTCCTGGAAGGCCTCGATCTCCAGCAGGGACTGGATGCGGATGTCCTGGGCATTCTTGCGGCCGGTCTTGAACAGCCATTCATAGCCGGCGATCCGTTCCTCGGCGCTGGCCGCGACCAGGGTGTCCCAATGGGCGTCGGGATGCTGGCGCAGGTAGGCGACCAGCCAGAGTTCGAGCGGATGGATCTGGGTGATGTAGGCACGGTCGGCCAGGTTGTAGCGGTCCGGGCCGTAGTTCTCATAGAGTTTCTGCAACTCGGCGTCGTCCCAGGCCTCCGGGTTGACCAGGCGGGTCTTCATGAAGGCCTTGAAGGCGTCGAGATCGGCCTTGGGCTCCATGTAGCGGTAGACCGCCGCCAGCCGGACCGGATGCGCGGCCAGGTGGTTGAGCAGGATGTCGTTGATCTGGTGCGAATCCAGGCCGCGGTATTTCTTCCAGAACCTGGCCAGGAAGGTGCGCCCTTCCTTGTCGGCGAACTGGATCAGGTAATCGTGCCGCTCGGGGTCATCGACGTCGGCCAGGATGCGGGCGGCGGTGCTGGGCGCCCGGTACATGAAGTGACGGGCGATGTCGCGCATCAGGCGGATGAAGGGCAGGTTGATCGAGTTGCGCAGGGCTTCCCACAGGTTCACCACGCGGCCGTTGTCGGCATTGTTGAAGTTGACGAAGGTGTGCAGGCCGCCGCCGGTGTAGAAGGCCTCGGCCGGGCTGGCCGAATAGGTCCGCTCCATCGCCGCCTGCAACATGGCGTCCAGGCTGCGATCGGGGGTGTCGCGCAGCCAGTCCACCGCCCATCGGGTCAGCGCGTCCTTTTCCGGTATCTGCAGCTTGTCCAGGTCGCGGGCGCTGTAGACCCGGTATTGGCCATGCAACTCGGCGATCAGTTGCAGATAGGTGATCAGGGTGCGCAGCTTGGCCGACGAGCCCATGTCCAGCTTGGCGCCCCGGTTGATGTCGAACGGCTGGTCGAGGTTGTCGGCCTGCACCCGCAGGACGGCGCCGTCCCTGGTCAACTCCTGCAGGGTAAAGCTGTAGAGCACCTTGGACAGGTCGTTGCCGGGCGCCAGCAGATGGTCGCCCATGAGCCCCGCGGCCTTCACGGCGGCCGGATCGGTCAGGCTGCGCAGGAAACCAGCCACCTGCTCCTGGCTGGGGCCGTGCAGGGTGGTGGCCACGGTCAGGTCGAGCCGGTCGAGGTCGTACAGCCGGTCCACGCCCAGCATCGCCGCCAGTTCGTTGCGGGCCGCTCCGGCGGCCTTGTTGACCTTGTTCGACCGGTAATTGGCGGTCTTGCCGTCGTGGAAGGCGATGTGCTGTTTGCGCGCCAGGTCGCGGAAGTCGGGCGTGATGACCCCGGCTTCGGCGAGTAGGCCCAGATGGGCGTTGGCCTGGGCATCGAGTTGCTTGCGCCCGCTGAGCAGGTACCAGGACGGCTTGCGCTGGGAGATCAGCAGGCCGAGCACGTGCTTGTAGGCGCGTGCGGCCTCGGCGGTCGGGTCGGGGTTCCTGAGCAGCAGGTTGACCCGGTCGAAATCGTAGCCGAACCAGGCCTGCAACGCGTCGCCCAGGCCGTTCACCTCGCCGAAGCCGGGTGCGGCGGAGAGCGGCACGGTATTCAGGTAGTCGAGCACGATGCGGCGCCGGGTGACCAGGGTGTCGGTGCCGTCCAGGTAGGCGCGCACCGAGGCCGAGGCCATCTGGCGCAGCTTGTCGCCCGGGGTCAGGGTGAGGCCGTCCGGGGAGTGGCGGAATTTCTCGATCTGGGTCGCCAGGGTGGAGCCGCCGGGCACGTTGCGTCCGGGTTGCACCACCTGGACCATCTTCTCCAGCACGGCCTGGGCCAGGCGATCCCATTCCACCGCCGGGTTGCGTTGCGGGTGGTTGGGGTCGAGCAGTTCGCGGTTCTCGATGAACAGCAGGGTGTTGGCCACCACCGGCGGAATGGCGGCGAAGTCGGCATAGGTCCGGTGCGGCTGGCGGAAGCTGTAATAGGGGTTGCCGGCGCAGTCGTCCAGGGTCAGGCCGGCGCTGCTCTTTTCCCGATAGGGCAGGAACAGGCCGTAATCGGCCAGCTTGGCCATCTCGGGCGACAGGCGCGCCTGCTGGCTGACCTGGTAGCCGCGCTGTGCCAGCCTCTCCTGGAATTCCGGCAGCCCGGTGTAGCCGAACCGGATGTCGGAGGGGCCGGCGCTCGGAAAGCGGATAAGGTTGCTGGGGCCGGGTCCGGTGCGGTAGGTCAGCCGCTTGGCGTAGTCGGCCAGCAGCATGGCCTGGAAGGGCGAGGCGATCAGTTCGTAGGCGGCCAGACCGGCCAGCCCGAACAGGACAAGACTGAAGATCAGCCAGAACCGGCCTATGCGTTTCATCTGGGCTTATTCCGTCAGCCAGTCGCGCGGCCTCAGGAAGTCGGAGTACAGCCGCGCCTCCGGCGTGCCCGGTTCCGGCTGCCAGTCGTAGCGCCACTTCACCAGCGGCGGCAGCGACATCAGGATCGACTCGGTGCGGCCGCCCGATTGCAGGCCGAACAGGGTGCCGCGGTCCCAGACCAGGTTGAACTCGACGTAGCGGCCCCGGCGGTAGGCCTGGAAGTCGCGTTCCCGCTCGCCGTAGGGGGTGTGCATGTGGCGTTCCAGGATCGGCACGTAGGCGGACAGGAAATGGTCGCCGACCGATTCGACCAGGTTGAAGCAGTGCTCGAACCCCTTGTCGTTGAGGTCGTCGAAGAAGATGCCGCCGATGCCGCGCGGCTCGTTGCGGTGCTTGAGGAAGAAATAGTCGTCGCACCACTTCTTGAAGCGCGGGTAATAGTCCTCGCCGAACGGGATCAGGGCACGCCGGCAGACGTCGTGGAAATGCCGGGCGTCTTCCTCGAAGCCGTAGTAGGGGGTCAGGTCCATGCCGCCGCCGAACCACCACACCGGCGCCTCGCCCTCCTTCTCGGCGACGAAGAAGCGCACGTTCATGTGGGTGGTCGGCGCGTAGGGGTTGCGCGGGTGCATCACCAGCGACACCCCCATGGCCTGCCAGTGGCGGCCGGCCAGTTCGGGCCGGTGCGCGGTGGCCGAGGCCGGCAGCTGGTCGCCCATGACATGGGAGAAATTCACCCCGCCGCGCTCCAGCACGTTGCCTTCCTCGATCAGCCGGGTGAGGCCGCCGCCACCTTGCGGACGCTGCCACTCGTCGCGGCGGAACGGCTTGCCGTCGACCTGTTCCAGGCGTTCGACGATCAACGCTTGCAGTTCGAGCAGGAATTCCTTGATCTTGTTGGTATCCATGATGCGTAGTTTTGCCCTGTTCCGAGCATTCTAGCGTAGCTGATGCCGGTCCATGTCCGGCTTTGTCATGGACAACTACTCTGCGTCAATTCGACGCGCGGCAATTTGCCATATTCCGGATATGGGTATCGCCTTATACATTTCGCTCCGCATTCGCACGGGCCCTGACCGTGCCGGTCGCCACCGGACTGCGGGTGGCATTCCCCGACTCACCATGCGCGAGGTAGCCATGAGACCGAACGATAAATCCGCCCTGCCGGCGCTCGCCGGAATGGTGCGGCGGCCACGCTTGTTCCGGGAAATCCTGGTCGCACTGATCATCAAGACCACCCTGCTGTTCGGTCTCTGGTGGGCCTTCTTCTCCCAGGCGCCGGCCAAGGATGCCGTTGCGCGCGGCATCGCCACGCACCTGTATGGCAGCCCGGCTACCGCCATTCCCGTTTCTTCCTCCAACAAGGAGCCTCAACCATGATCGATCCAAGCGTCGTCGACCTGTCGCGGCTGCAGTTCGCCGCGACGGCCTTCTACCATTTCCTGTTCGTGCCGCTGACCCTGGGCCTGTCCTTCCTGCTGGCCATCATGGAAACCACTTATGTCATGACCGGCAAGGAGATCTACCGCGACATGACCCAGTTCTGGGGCAAGCTGTTCGGCATCAACTTCGCCCTCGGCGTCACCACCGGCATCACCATGGAGTTCCAGTTCGGCACCAACTGGGCCTACTACTCGCATTACGTCGGCGACATCTTCGGCGCCCCGCTGGCGATCGAGGGCCTGATGGCCTTCTTCCTGGAATCGACCTTCATCGGCCTGTTCTTCTTCGGCTGGAACAAGCTGTCCAGGCGCGAACACCTGGTCATCACCTACCTGACCGCGATCGGCTCCAACCTGTCGGCGGTGTGGATCCTGATCGCCAACGGCTGGATGCAGAACCCGATCGGCTCGGAATTCAGCTGGGTGACCATGCGCATGGAGATGAGCTCGTTCTGGGACCTGCTGTTCAACCCGGCGGCCCAGGCCAAGTTCGTCCACACCGTGTCGGCCGGCTACGTCACCGGCTCGCTGTTCGTGCTCGGCATCTCGTCCTGGTACCTGCTCAAGGGCCGCGACATCGAATTCGCCAAGCGCTCGTTCCGCATCGCCGCCGCGTTCGGCTTCGCCTCCGCCCTGTCGGTGATCGTCCTGGGCGACGAGTCCGGCTATGCCGTGACCGAGCACCAGCAGACCAAGCTGGCGGCCATGGAGGGAATGTGGCAGACCGAGCCGGCGCCGGCGCCGTTCACCTTGTTCGCCATCCCGGACGACGAGACGCGCAGCAACAGCGCCGAGATCAAGATTCCCTATGCGCTCGGCCTGATCGCCACCCGTTCCGCGACCAAGGTGCTGCCCGGCATCGACCAGTTGGAGCAACAGGCGGCCGAGCGCATCGGCCGCGGCGCCCTGGCCGTGGCCGCGCTGGAGCAGCTGCGCGCCAAGACCGCCGACGCGGCGGCCAAGGCCGTGTTCGAGGCCAACAAGGCCGACCTCGGCTACGGCCTGCTGCTGAAGAAATACACCGCCGATGTCGCCCAGGCGACCCCGGACATGATCGCCCAGGCCGCCCGCGACGCCATCCCCAGGGTGGCGCCGATGTTCTGGACCTTCCGCATCATGGTGGCCCTGGGCTTCCTGTTCCTGGTCCTGTTCGCGCTGTCGTTCTGGTACTCGGCCAGGAACACCTTCCACGAGAAGCGCTGGCTGCTGAAGTGGGCGGTGTGGTTCATCCCGCTGCCCTGGATCGCCTCCGAGATGGGCTGGTTCGTGGCCGAGTACGGCCGCCAGCCGTGGACCATCTACGGCGTCCTGCCCACCCACCTGTCCACCTCGACCCTCTCGGCCGGCAGCCTGTACGGCTCCATCGCCGGCTTCATGTTCTTCTACACCGGGCTCCTGGTGGTCGAGCTGTTCCTGATGTTCAAGTACGCCCGCCTGGGCCCGAGTTCGCTCGGGGTCGGCCGCTACCACTTCGAAACCGCTGCCGCCTGAGCCGAGGAGAAAACCATGCTGGATTATGAAACCCTGAAGATCATCTGGTGGTTGCTGGTCGGCGTCCTGCTGCTCGGCTTCGCCGTCATGGACGGCCACGACATGGGGGTCGGCACCCTGCTGCCCTTCGTCGGCAAGGACGACGTCGAGCGCCGGGTCGTGATCAACACCGTCGGCCCGCACTGGGACGGCAACCAGGTCTGGTTCATCACCGCCGGCGGCGCCATCTTCGCGGCCTGGCCGCTGGTCTATGCGACCGCCTTCTCGGGCTTCTACTGGGCCATGCTGGCGGTGCTGTGGGCGCTGTTCTTCCGCCCGGTCGGCTTCGACTACCGCAGCAAGGTGGCCGATCCGCGCTGGCGCACGGCCTGGGACTGGGGCCTGTTCGTCGGCGGCGCGGTGCCGGCGCTGATCTTCGGGGTCGCCTTCGGCAACCTGCTCCAGGGCGTGCCGTTCCACTTCGAGGCCAACCTGATGCCGGTCTACACCGGCACCTTCTGGGCCCTGCTCAACCCGTTCGCCCTCCTGGCCGGGGTGGTCAGCCTGGCCATGCTCACCTTCCACGGCGCCAACTACCTGATGATCCGTACCGAGGGCGCGGTCTACCAGCGCGCCAGGACGGCCTCGCTGATCTTCGGCGGCCTGATGCTGGCGGCCTTCGCCGGCGCCGGGCTATGGGTGACGGCCGGGATACCGGGTTACGTGATCACCTCGCCGGTCGATCCCGCGGCCCTGCCCAACCCGCTCGACAAGACCGTCGTGGTCGAGGCGGGCGCCTGGCTGAGCAACTTCGCGGCCCAGCCGCTGCTCTGGCTGGTGCCCGGCGCCGGTTTCATCGGCGGCCTGATCGGCCTGGTCATGGCGCGCGTCGACCGGCCGGTCCTGGCCTTCGTCGGCAGCGCGGTGGCCGAACTGGGCATCATCGGCACCGCCGGCGTGGCGATGTTCCCGTTCATCATGCCGTCGTCGAGCGACCCGCGTTCCAGCCTGACCGTCTGGGACAGCGTGTCCAGCCACCTGACCCTGGACATCATGTTCTGGGCCGCCCTGATCTTCACCCCCATCGTCATCAGCTATACCGCCTGGGCCTACAGGAAGATGGCCGGCAAGGTGACCCCCGCCTTCATCGAGGCCAACGACCATTCCGCCTACTGACATCAAGGAGCCTGCTATGTGGTATTTCACCTGGGTACTCGGCATTTCCGCCGCCATCATGCTGTCCGTCCTCAACGCCATGTGGTACGAGGCGCAGGAGTGCGCCGCGCAGAACGGCGACTAGACAACCGGGAAAGCCTTTCGCTTGGCCCCGCTCAGGCGGGGCTTTTTTTGCCCCGGTGCGGCCTGCGACAAAATGCCGCAGGCCGGGCCTGCATGGTCGGAAATAAAATCAGCGTGCTTCCATTCGTGGCATTGGGCCATGGATTCAACCCCCGCAAGGGGGTTTTTTCTTGCTGATAGGGGATAGAAAAAATGCACGGTAACTTCGCGTTGCGGACCTCGACTTTGCTGATCCTGGCCGCCATCGCCGGCATGTCATGGGCCGGGGACGTCACGACCCTGGACGAGGTGGTCGTCACCGCGCCGCGCATGGCCGAGCCGCTCACCATCGAACTCGATCCGAAGTTGCCGCAGCAGCCGGTGCCGGCCAACGACGGCGCCAGCTTCCTGAAGAACGTGCCCGGCTTCGCCATGATCCGCAAGGGCGGCACCGACGGCGACCCGGTCCTGCGCGGCCTGGCCGGCTCGCGCCTGAACATCCTGCTCGACGGCACCGAGTTCTACGGCGGCTGCGGCATGCGCATGGACCCGCCGACCGCCTATGTCTTCCCGGAGACCTTCGACAAGGTCACCGTGATCAAGGGTCCGGAAACGGTTCTGTACGGCAACGGCAATTCGGCCGGCGTGGTGCTGTTCGACCGCGATGCCAAGGCCATGAGCCAGCCGGGCGGCCGGGTCGACGCCAGTCTCATGGCCGGCGCCTGGGGCCGGCTGGACGGCGTCCTGGCCGGAAACTATGCCGGCGAGAAGGCCTATATCCATGCCGTCGCCAGCCATGCCGAATCGAACGACTACAAGGACGGCGACGGCAAAAAGGTGCATTCCTTCTACGAGCGCGAGAACCTGTCCGGCGCGGCCGGCTGGACCCCGGACCGGGACACCCGGCTGGAGTTCTCCGCCGTCGCCAGCCGCGCCGAGGCCGCCTATGCCGACCGCACCATGGACGGGGTCAAGTTCGACCGCGAGGGCTACGGCATCAAGTTCGAGAAGGGCAACCTGTCGCCGGTGGTGCAGAAGATCGCGGCCCAGTTGAACTACAACTACATCGACCACGTGATGGACAACTACAGTCTGCGCACCTATACGGCGATGAGTCACATGGTCAACAACCCGGACCGCGAAACAAAGAGCGCGAAGCTGTCCGCCGATCTGGCCGTGGCCGCTACCACCCTGCTGACCGTGGGTGCCGACTGGCAGGGCAACGAGCACACCCTGCGCAAGGTCAGCGGCACTGAGGCACAGGCCGATGCCTATGCCGGCCTGCCCCGCATCAAGGACATGGCGACCGACATCACGGGCCTGTTCGGCGAGTTGCGCCACGACCTGTCGGAGCGCCAGCGGGTGATCGCCGGCCTGCGCGTGGACGACTGGTCGGCCGACCGCTACAACTCGATGACCGGCGGCACCTTCATGGCCGGCGCCGACGAGACCCTGACCAGCGGCTTCGTCCGCTACGAGCAGGACCTGGCCGGCCAGTCCGCCACCGCCTTCGTCGGCCTCGGCCATTCCGAGCGGCCGATGGACTACTGGGAAGCCTCCACCTACAACGGCCTCCTGGCCAGCGGCCGGCTCAACCCGGAACGGAACGATCAGCTGGATGCCGGCCTGATCTGGAAGGGTGGCGATTTCAATGGCTCGGTGTCCCTGTTCTACAGCCGGATCGACGATTACATCCTGACCTATGCCGGAAGCACGGTGCCGAGCGCACGCGTCATGAATTGTCCGGCCACGGCGACCATGGGCGTTTATTCATGCAGCGGCAACATCGACGCCACCCGCTACGGCGGCGAGGCCGACATGGCCTGGCGCTTCGCACCGCAATGGACCCTGCGCGGCACCCTGGCCTGGGTCCACGCCGACAACGATACCGACAACGTGCCGCTGGCGCAGACCCCGCCGCTGGAAGGCCGCCTGGGCCTCGACTACACGACCGGGCCCTGGACCTTCGGCGGCGTCGTGCGCATGGTGGCGGAGCAGGACCGGGTCGACGTCGGCTATGGCAACATCGTCGGCCAGGACTACGGCAAGACCAGCGGCTTCAACACCCTGGCGCTCAATCTGGCCTACAAGCCGAACAAGCAGTGGCTGGTCAGCGCCGGCCTCGACAACGTGTTCGACAAGTCCTATGCCGAGCACCTGGCCCGCGACAACAGCTTCGAGGCCGGCCCCGGCACCCGGGTCAACGAGCCCGGCCGCTTCATCTGGGCCAAGCTGAACTACCGCTTCGACTGAACGGCCGACGGCTAGGCGTGCGCGCCCGCTTGCCGGGCGCGGCCTTACCAGGGCTGCTCGGGGGCGCGCGCCTTGCGTCGGCGGGCAATGGTTCCCAGCCCAGCCAGGCCGGCCAGCATCAGGGCATAGCTTTCCGGCTCGGGCACCGGGGCGGCTGCCGGGGCGGGGGTCGTGGCGAGGAAATTGTTGAACGCGTTCAGGTGTTTGCCGGACGCCCACTGCAGACTCGTGTAGGTCGAGTAGAGCGACGAGGTCGACGGTACGCCGGTCATGGCGGCGTCGAGGTCGGCCATGTCCAGTATCTCGATGTCGCGGCCGACGGCCAGCGCGTCATAGCTGGATCGGCTGCCCCGTGCCAGCAGGCTGGCGTAGAGCGACTGGATGGCCATGTTCTGGAACGAGCCCTTGGCCAAGGCGGTCAGGTCGCTGACGTCGATGCCCGCGCTGCCGGCCTCTGCGAGCAGCATGGAAACATGCTGGTCCTCCGAGCGCATGATGTTGCCGAAGGGCATGAGCCCGGTCTGCGAGTAGAAAACCTCGTACAGGTCGCCGGCCAGTTTTTCTTCCTCGATCATGTAACGCAAGGTGCCGATTGCTTCCGGTGTATAGGTGTCCGCGCGGGCGCTGCCGGCTGCAGCCAGCGTGGCGGCCAGCAGGATGGCCAGGGTCTTGAACCGATTCATGTGCTTGGGCTTTTAGTAAAGTCGGGAAATCAATCATCACCAGGATGATTGCGGCTGGGCTGCGGGGAGCAAGCCCGGCTTATTCAAGATAAGCGCAGCCAATTCTATGGAAGTTGCACGCGGCCAGGCATGCGACAAGAGGTCGCAGGGGCCGGGCCGCAGTGAGCGCGGCCGACCGGCTACGGTGCCCTCTGCCCCGGCCGGAAGCCAGGCGCCGTGCGGCCTGGCGCCCGTATCGAGACCGTGAAACAAACCGAGTGAGTGGAATAACTCTGCGGCGTCTTGTCGCATTGTTGGCGGCCTGTCGGCCTGCTTATAGTGCCTGCGCCCCGGCTTCGGTGGCGATGGGTTTTCCGGCGGGCAGCACTGCAGGTCAGGGGCCGGGACGCAATTTCAACAGGCTTGGAAGAGATCAATGATCAGCAACAAGGTTCAGTCGAAAACCAGCGGCGCACGGATGTTGCTCGGCGCGCTGGCGATGGCCGTCGGCATGCCGTCAGCATTCGCATCGGTGACCACCTACAACGTCGTCGAGACGTTTAACCAGGTGGTCTATGACGTCAGCAACCCGACCTGGGACACGATATTCACGGGATCGTTCAGCTACGATTCCGTCACCCAGACGGTATCCAACCTGACCGGCTCGCTGTCCCAGGCCATGGACGGCAACACTACATGGGTACCGCTCACCTACCAGTTGTCCGCGGTGGCCGACGGCACGAACGGCCTGATCGTCTCGGTGTTCAAGGAGAACACCACCGACGTATTCCAGGGCGGCGGCTTTGCCAGCACCGGGCTGATGGGGCCGGTGCGGACGTATGGCAACTACAACGCCTTCGCCTCGATCTATGTGCCTTTTGCCGACCCGACGGCGGCGCTGACCCAGGCCGAAATGGACAAACTGGCGTACGCGGACTGCACGCCGGGCGGGCTGATGCCTCGCAACGGTTCGGGCACGGTATGCATGGCGGGCTGGGTCGCTTATGCCAATGGCGTGCCGGGGCCGGGCGGGACGATGCGGGGCACCTTCCCCATTACCCAGTCGATCACCGCGGCGGTGCCGGAACCCGAAACCTACGCCTTGATGTCGGCCGGCCTGGGCTTGATGGGGTTCGTCGCGCGCCGTCGCCGCAAGACCCGCTAGTTCATGCGGCCCGCATGCCTGAGGGGGCACGGGCCGTTGTCCGTCGCGACGCCGGGTGCGCTCGCGAAAAGAAACCAAGTACGTCTTGTACTGCCACCAGGAAGGGAGAATGACCATGAAAAAACTGTTGTTGATCGGCGGGGCGCTCGCCGTGTTTGCCGGTGCGCCGATGGCCCAGGCCGCCGTTACCACCTACAACGTCGTCGAGACGTTCCACGAGCCCGACACCCAGCCCAGCGATTCGATCTTCACGGGATCGTTCACCTTCGACGACGTCAGCATGACGGTATCGAACCTGAGCGGCTGGCTGACCGAATCCATGACGGGCAGCGGGACCGGTCCGGCACCGTATTACGACATGACCCAGCTGAACCTCACCCATCAACTGTCGTCGGTGTACGACCCCGTGCTGGGCGGCCTGCTGGTCACCACGTTCCTGAACGACAACACCCACACCTTCACCACCATGACGGGCGGCGATGGCTGGACGCCCGGCGCCGGGGTGGCGGTGGGCGGTGTGTATTACGGCTTTCCGGCCCCCGCCGCCAACCCGGGCAACGCCTACGCCATGATCTTCGTCAATACTACGGATCCGACTGCGGCGTTGACCCAGGCCCAGATCAACAAGCTGGCCTACGCGGACTGCGCGCCGGGCGGCATGATGGGCGCGGTGTGCATGACTGGGACTACGGTGGCGGGCTACGGCAGCATCGGCACGATGAGCGGCTATCCGGTCTCCCAGACGATCACCGCGGCGGTTCCGGAGCCCGAGACCTATGCCTTGATGCTGTCCGGTCTGGGCATGGTGGGATTTATTGCCCGCCGGCGGCGCAAGGCTGTCTAGTCCTGCAGTCTGCGCGCCAAGTGGCGCGCGGACCATACCCACCTGGACCCGGATAGGGCGCGAGGGTGGCTTGCCGTCGTCGGATTTTCGTCTGCAGCGGGATTTGCGCTTCAGGCCTTCCAACCCTGTAGAGCCGTGATCAGAAAACTACTCGCCCCTGCCCTGGCCGCCCTGCTGAGCGTCGTTTCGCCGCAGTCATTTTCCCAGGACGCGGCGGCCGCTGCGGCGGCCACCGCGTCCCCGGAGCCGGCCGAGCAGACCCCGGCAATGCTGACTCTCGGTACGGTGGAGGTCACCGCCGCCCGGACGGACGATCCTTCTCCGGGCGTTGCCGTTGTGGACGGCCGTGGCGTGGCTTCGCGGCGGGCCGGGTCGAGCGACAGCGCGCGCCTTCTGCAAGACCTTCCCGGCGTGAGCCTCTATGGCGCCGGGGGGATTTCGAGCCTGCCGGTGGTCCACGGCCTGGCGGACGACCGCTTGCACGTCCAGGTGGATGGCATGGACCTGATGACGGCGTGCCCCAACCACATGAATTCGCCGTTGTCCTACATCGACCCGAGCAAGGTCGAAAGCGCCACGGTGTATGCCGGCACCGCCCCGGTCAGCGTCGGGGGCGACAGCATCGGCGGTGCGATCCAGGTGAATTCCGCAATGCCCCGGTTTGCCCGTCCCGGCGAGGGGTTCCTGGCCCAGGGGCAGGCCGGCACTTTCTTCCGCAGCAACGGCAAGGCGCAAGGCTACAACTTTGGGGCCGCGCTGGCGGGCGAGAGCCTGAGCCTGACCTACGATGAATCGCATGCCCAGGCCGACAACTATCGCACTGCGCGCGCTTTCAAAGCCGCCGGCCTGGGCGGACTTTTCACCGGCGACTGGCTGGACGGGGATGTCGTCGGCTCCAGCGCGTACAAGGACTCGACCAACCGCGATATCGGGCTGGCGTTGCAGCATGACGGCCACCTGCTGCAACTGAACGTGAGCGAGCAGCAGATCGGTTTCGAGGGCTTTCCCAACCAGCGCATGGACATGACCGCGAATCGGAACACCCTGGTCAATCTTCGTTATGCCGGGCAGTTCCAGTGGGGCGAACTGGAGGCGCGCGTGTTCGACCAGGATACCCGGCACAAGATGGATATGGGCCCGGACCGGTTTACCTACGGCTTCGGCATGCCGATGGAGACCACGGCGAAAACCCGGGGCGCGCTGGCAAAGGTGAGCATCGACCTTGGCGAAAGCGACATCCTCCGGCTGGGCGGCGAGTATCAGGCTTACGACCTGGACGACTGGTGGCCGCCGGTCGGAAGCAGCGGATCGATGTGTTGCGAAGCCTTCTGGAACGTCAGCCACGGCGAACGGGACCGCATCGGCCTGTTCGCCGAATGGGAGGCGCGCTGGAGCCCGGAGTGGCTCAGCCTGCTCGGCATCCGGGCCGATACCGTCAAGGCGAATGCAGGAACGGTGCAGGGCTACAACCCGACCATGGGGGTATGGAAGACCGACGCGGCGGCCTTCAATGCGCTCGAACGTGGACGTACGGATGACCACCTGGACCTGAGCGCATCGGTGCGTTACACGCCGGACGCGTCACGGGCCTTCGAGGCGGGTTATGCGCGCAAGACCCGGTCGGCCAATCTGTACGAACGCTATCCCTGGTCGACCAATGCGATGGCGGCATTGATGAACAATTTCGTCGGCGACGGCAACGGCTACGTCGGCAATCCCGATCTGAAACCGGAAGTAGCCGACACCCTGAGTGTCACCGCCGACTGGCACGACGCAGACGAGGATAAATGGGGGCTGAAGGCCACGGGCTATTTGACCTACGTCGACGACTTCATCGACGCCCGCCGCTGCGACTCGGGCCAGTGCAGCGCCGAGAACGAGACCAAAACGACCGGTTTTGTCCTGCTCCAGTATGCGAACCAGTCCGCCCGGCTCTACGGCATGGATATCTCCGGCCATCTGTTCCTGGGCAGGACCGAGGAGTACGGCAGTTTCACCGCCACCGCGGTGCTGAATTACGTCAGGGGCGAGAACCGGAGCACCGGCGACGATCTCTACCACATCATGCCGCTGAACGGGAAGATTGCCCTGGTGCATGGCCTGGGGGCCTGGAGCAATACCGTCGAAGTGCAGTCGGTAGCCGGCAAGAAGCGGGTGTCGCAGGTCAGGAACGAGGTGCCGACCGGCGGTTACACCCTGGTCAACCTGCGCAGCAGTTATGCCTGGAAACACGTCCGGCTCGATTTCGGCGTGGACAACCTGTTCGACCGGTTCTACTCGATGCCCCTGGGCGGCGCCTATGTCGGCCAGGGCATGTCGATGTCGACCAATACCATCCCCTGGGGCGTCACCGTCCCTGGCATGGGTCGCTCGATCAATGTCGGCCTGACGGTCCGGTTCTGACGCCGGGGCGGTGCCGCTCCGGCCTGATCCGGTGGTGAATACGGCGCCGACCTGACCGAACGGCCGGCCCTGCCATCGCTGGCGGCAGGCGAGGCCTTCGCGGTCGAGTAGATCTACGCTGCGACAATTTGTCACATTTCGGATGCGCACATCCGTAATTACCATGCGCCCCAGAATACAACCAGGGCCCGTTTCCGATGCTTGACGCTCGGCGGGCCCGTTTCGTTTCAAGGGGATTGCGAGAATGAATCAGGTTTTTGTCTTGCGGCTTGCAAGTGTCTGCATCCTGGCGGCCATCGCCGATGTCGCCTGGGCCGAGGACGCCCAGCGCCTGGATGAGGTGAGCGTCACTGCCACCCGCGAGGCGCGGCCAACCGGCGACGTGCCCCAGGCCATCGCCGTGGTGGGCAAGGAGGCGCTGGCCGACAAGAAGATGTTCAACGTCAAGGAAGCCCTTCAGGACATCCCGGGCGTGCTGATCGACAGCAAGAACGGCGGCTACGACGCCCGCCTGATCATCCGCGGCGCCGGCCTCAAGGCGGCCTACGGCATCCGCGAGATCATGGTGCTGCGCGACGGCGTGCCGCTGTCCGACCCGGACAGCTTCACCAAGCTCGATTTCGTCGACACCCAGGACATCGAGCGCATCGAAGTGGCCAAGGGGCCGGGCAACCTGTTCGCGGCCGGCAGCGTCGGCGGCGCCATCCAGATCTTCTCGAAGTCGGTGTTCGACGAGTCGGCCAACAACCTCAAGGCGGGCCTCGGCACCGAAGGCACCGAGAACCTGCACCTGCGCTACGGCAAGGCCTTCGGCGACCAGGCCCTGGCGCTTACCGCCTCGTACCGGGCCCAGGACAACGACTGGCGCAGCTGGAACCAGTTCGACACCAGCCAGATCTCGGTCAAGCATGGCCTGATCCTGGAGAAGGGCACCCTGGAGAGCGAGGTGTCCTATTCCGAGGCCAACATGCAGTTGCCCGGCGCCATGGACAAGACCCTGTACGACAAGTTTGTCGCCACCGGCAAGCAGACCGAAACCTCGGAGCCTTGGAAGAATTCCGGCCGCTATTCCAAGGTCTGGTTCCTCAACAGCAAATACGAGGCCGAGTTCGGCGACTTCACCTTCAAGCCGCGCTTCTACTACAACACCTGGTACCACTACCACCCGGTCACCGGGCTCATCAACGAGTCCGAGGACTGGGTCTACAACATCGGCACCGACATCGAGGGCGACTGGAAGCACGCCAATGGCAGCCTGGTCGGCGGCTTCACCGTGCGCCAGGAGCGCACGCCGAATTCGCGCAAGTACGAGTATCGGGACGTGACCACTGGGTTCGGCGGCCGCATTACCGCCACCCTGTCCGACGCCAAGGGTGACCTGGCCGAGATCGACGATGCCACCAGCCTGCTGGCCGGAGCCTACGTGCAGGAGTCCTGGCGGCCGTCGGAGCGCTGGATCGTCGACATCGGCATGCGCTATGACGTGGTCGATTTCACCGACGACAACAACCAGATCACGAAATACGACTACGCCACGGGCACCTACAAGCCGGGCGCGGGCATTACCCATTCAGAAAAGACCTTCCACCTGCCGGCGCCCAAGCTCGCCGCGTCCTACAAGGCGACCGACACCCTGTCGCTGTTCGGCATGGTCGCCCAGGCCAGCCAGATCCCTTCGCAGAGCGAGTTCTCCAGCAACCCCGCGCTCGATGCGCCGATCTCCACCAACTACGAGGTCGGCGTCAAGGGCCGCGGCGGCAACTGGGAATTCGACGCCAGCGTCTACCTGAACCCGGTCGAGAAGGAGATCGTCCAGATCAACAACGGCGGCGTCACCGAATACGCCAATGCCGGCAAGACCGACAAGCAGGGCCTGGAACTGTCCGGCCGGATCAAGTTGGAAGGCGGCTGGGAACTGGGTGGTCATTACGGCTATGCCGACTACACCTATGACGAGTTCTCCGAGCCGGTACGGGTCGGCATGTCGACCGTGAACATGGACCGTGCCGGCAACCGGCTGCCTTTCATACCCGAACACCAGTACGGCGTCTTCCTGGGCTGGAAATCGCCCAGCGGCTGGCAGGCCAAGCTGTCCAGCAACTCCTGGGGCGAGTACTGGCTGGACAACGCCAATACCGAGAAATACGACGGCTGGGAGTGGATCACCAACCTGTCGGTAGGCTACGAGCGCAAGGGCCATTCGCTGACCCTCAACGTCGACAACCTGTTCGACGAGCACTATGCCTTCGAGGTGAAGAAGGATACCTCCGGCAAGGTGACCTACACCGCTGCCATGCCGCGCACCCTGATGCTGACCTATCGCTACAGCTTCTGAGACGGCCATGGACAAGCGTGTAATGCTGTCGATCATGCTCGCGCTCGCGGCTACGGCCGTCCAGGCCGCCCGGCCTCAGGCCGCCGACTGCCGTGCCGATGAGATGAACGCCTTTTCCACCCTGCCCATGCTGGTCCCGGCCGGACGGGGCGACCGTGCCGGCGCCGCCTACTGCCTGGCCAATGTGCGTACCGAGGCGGTGGAGGTGCGCAACGGCGCCGGCGGTTTCGCACCCCCGGCCGCGCTGGCGGTCGCGGCCGGCGGCTTCAAGGTGAACCCGGGCAAGGTGGGCAACTACCACTGGCTGCAGGCCGGCGAGGCGTCGCAGACCGGGGTGATCACCGCCAGCACCGTGCATTACTTCGCCAACCCCGGCCCGGCGCCGACCGCCATGCTGCACCTGGCCAAGGCCGAGCTGGAAATCGTGCCGCAGCCGCTGCCGCGCGAGCACTGGCACTACCGGGCGGGCGAGACCTGGGCCTTTCTGGTCCGCTTCCATGACGAACCGGTGAAGGACACGGGCGTGCGCCTGGAGACCAGCGGCGGCACCCAGCAGGTATTCAGGACCGATGGCGAGGGTATCGTCCGGGTCACCTTCCCGGCCGACGTCGCCGACGAGGCGCCGAAGGGCGGTCACGACCATGGCCGCGGCGGCGAGAACCGTTTCGTCCTGGCGGTGGGCCTGACCGACCAGGACGGCCGCTATTACCTGACCGGCTTCAATCAGGTCTACGGCGCCGCCGCCGATGCCGGCCGCAGCCTGCCGTATGGCCTCGGCTTCCTGGCCCTCGGTGGCCTGGCGGCCGTGCCGCTGGCGATCCGCCGCAAGGAGAGCAAGCATGGCTGATGCCGCCCCGCGTTTCAGCCTCGGCCGCCTGCGCCTGGCCGTGCAACTGATCATGCTGTTCGTCACCGTCTACGGCGCCAGCCTGGTCGGCTATTACGCCGCCGACAAGATCACCGGCAGCCTGCCGGCCCTGTCCTGCGCCTACGACAAGCAGGATGGCGCCTACTGCATCCTGATCTCGACCCAGCACCAGTTGCACCACCGGGTCGGCGAGCAGATCGCCCAGGCCGGGCATTTCGCGCTATCGATGATCATCCCGCTGGCCTTCACCTTCCTGACCTTCTACCTGTTTTTTATCGTTCTCAACAAGGCCTTCTGCGGCTGGGTCTGTCCGCTCGGCACAGTGCAGGAACTGTTGTACCGGCTCGGCCGCCGGCTCAAGCGGCCGTTCCGCAACCTGTCCGAGACGGCGGCGCGGCGGCTGCGCCCGGTCAAGTGGGGCCTGTTGCTGCTGCTGGTCTTCGCCCTGCCGGTGCTGGCCGGTCTCGGTGTCACCCCGGCGATCACGGGCGATGCGTTCTGCCAGATCTGCCCGTCGCGCCTGGCCACCACCCTGCTCACCGGCGATGCCGAGCAACTCACCATCCGGCAGAACAACGCCCTGGCCTTTGCCTTCGGCGCCCTGGCCAACACCCTGTTCGGCTTCGTGATCATCGCCGCCCTGGCGGTGCGCCAGCCGTTCTGCCGGATCTGCCCGCTGATGGCGCTCAACGCCGCTTTCCAGCGCCTGTCGCCGATGCGCCTGGTGAAGAGCCAGCATGAGAAGTGTGAGAAGTGCGGCATCTGCCGCCAAGCCTGCCCGATGGATATCCCGGAGATCCACCACGAGCACGGCCGCAAGGCCTTCAGCGAGGATTGCACCCTGTGTGGACGTTGCGCCGAGTTCTGCCCGCAGGACGGCGTGATCCAGCTCAAGTTCGGCCCGCTCGCCCTGTTCCGCTCTTCGCGCGACTACTACAAGGCCCGCTTCAAACGCGAGACGCCGGCCGGCGAGGCCAGGCCAGTGCGCTGGCTGAGCAAACCGGCGGCCGGGGAGTCCCCGGATGCCTGACCCGGCCGGGGTCGCTTCGGCCTGGCTGCTGGGCCTGAGCCTGGGCCTGACCGCCTGTACGGTGACCTGCCTGCCCTACATGGGCGCCTGGATGCTGGCGCGCGAGCGCAGCACGGCCATGGCTGATACCATCGCCTTCCTGGCCGGACGGGTGGCCGCCTATGCCCTGATGGGCCTGGCGGCGGGACTGGCCGGCGCCTGGCTGAGCGGCGTGCTGGCCAGCGGCATCGGCCATGTCGCGGTCGGGGCGGCCTCGGCGGCGGCCGGTCTCTGGCTGCTGCTCGGCCGACCGCGGCGGGGGTGTGGCGCCAGTCGGCGCGAGCGCGCCTCGCCGCTGGTTTTGGGCTTCACGCTCAGCCTGACGCCATGCGCGCCGCTGGCATCGCTGCTGGCTTTCTCGGCCCAGGCCGGCTCCGCGCTTTCGGGCATGGCTTACGGACTGGCCTTCGGCCTGGGCGCGGCGGTGACGCCGCTGTTGGTCCTGCTGCCGGCGCTCGGCTGGTTTGGCCAGCGCCTGCGCGACAGTCGCGCCGAACTGGGGTTGTGGCTGCGGCGCGGCGCCGGGGCGGTGCTGGTGCTGCTGGGGATTTATCGGATCGGATTGGGGATGTGACATGGATGGACTGAAGGCCGTCATCGACTACGGCGTGATCGGATTGTTGCTGGGCCTGAGCGTCTGGGCCGTCGCGGTGGCCATCGAGCGGTTCGGCTATTACCGGCGGGTGCGGGTGGCCGAACATGGCACCCGGGTGGAACTGGAGGTGGCCCTGACCCGCCGCCTGGTGGTGATCGGCACGGTGGCGGCCAATGCGCCCTACATCGGTCTGCTCGGCACCGTGCTCGGCATCATGCTGACCTTCCAGACCATGGGGGTGAGCGGCGACATGGACGTGAAGAGCATCATGACCGGCCTGGCCCTGGCCCTGAAGGCGACCGCCGCCGGGCTGCTGGTGGCGATTCCCTGCGTGGCCCTGAACAACGTCCTGCGCCGGCGCGTGCGCGAGCGCCTGGCCGAGTTCGACGCCCTCCGGGAGAAGGCGGGTGGATGAGGACATCGACGGCATCAACGTCGTCCCCCTGGTCGACGTGATGCTCGTGCTGCTCACCATCGTCCTGACCTCGGCCACCTTCATCGCCACCGGGCGCATCCCGGTCGACCTGGCCGAGGCGCGCAACGCCGCCGCCGCGCGGGAAACCCCGGTGGTGGTCACCCAGACCCTGCACAAGGCGGTCTACGTCAACGACCAGCCGGCCCCCGATCTGGCGGCCGCCCTGGCCGGCATCAATCGTGCCACGCCCATCGTCGTGCGCGCCGACGGCGGCATCGAACTGCGTGCCTTCGTCGAACTGACCGACCGCATCAAGGGGCTCGGCTTCAGCCAGGTCTCCCTGGAGGTCAGGCGCTCGTGAAATCCTGGGCGGCCTCCTTCGCCCTGCATGGCGTGGCGATTGGCCTGGCCGCCCTGGTCTGGCTGGAACCCCGGGTCGAGGAGGCCAGGGAGCCCATGCGTTGGCAGGTTGCCTTCACGCCGGCGCCAGTGACGCCTCCAGCACCGGAACCGGCGCGCCCGGCGCCGCCGAAACAGGTTGCACCACCTACGCCCAAACCGCCCCCGCCCGTACCGACGCCCCAGCCGCCCACTCCCGCGCCAGCCCCACGCGAGGCCATGGCGCCCCAGCCGCCGTCCGTGCCGCAACGGGTCGAGCCGGCTGTGACCGCCCAGGCGAGCGCCGAGCCGGTTCCGGTGCGCACCCAGTTACCTGTTGCCGAACCGGCGCCTGCCCCGGTCCAGGCCAGGACCGAGACCGTCGACAGCGCCGCCGAGGTCGAGCGGCGCTGGTATCTGGCCCTGCTGGAGCGCCTGCGGGCGATGAAGCGCTATCCCCTGGCAGCCCGGCGCCTGGGCCAGGAGGGCGTGGTCCTGATCGAGGCCCGGATCGGACCGGACGGCCGCCTGGAAGGCGCCGAGATCAAGCGCGGCTCGGGCTACCCGTTGCTGGACCGGGAGGCGTTGCGCCTGCTGGAGACGGCGGCCGAGACCGCACGCGGCCAGTTGCGTCCGGAACGGCCGACCCGGCTGGAAATACCGATCGCCTACCGGCTGGAAAGCTAGCCGCCTGTCGGACTTTCCACGTGCGTGCGCCAAAAGCGCCCCCGGCCCTTCGGGTTGGGCGTCTGGGCGGCGTCTGCGGCGTTGCGCCGCTTGCGAATGGATTGACCATTCGCCGCGCGACGCGCCTTGCATCCATCCGACCAAACACCCAACGCATCTCGCGCGGAAAGCCCGACAGGCGGCTAGGCCGGCTCGAAGCCCAGGTCTGCCCGCAACGGCTGCGCCGGGTAGTGGAAGGGCACCGGCCCGTCCGGCTCGGCGTGGATGAACTGGTATACGAAGGGGTCGTCCGAGGCGAGTATCTCCGCGGTCGGGCCCTCGGCGGCGATGCGGCCGTCCGAGATGAAATAGACGTAATCGACCACCTTGAGCGATTCTGAGACGTCGTAGGTGACCACGACCGAGGTGGTGCCGAGGGCGTCGTTCTGGCGCCTGATCAGGTTGGCGATGACGTTGAGCGAGATCGGGTCGAGGCCGGCGAAGGGCTCGTCGTAGATGACCAGCTTGGGGTCGATGGCGACCGCGCGCGCCAGGGCGACGCGGCGTTCCATGCCGCCCGACAACTCGCCCGGCATCAGGCCGTGGGCGCCACGCAGGCCGACCGCCTGCAGCTTCATCAGCACCAGGTCGCGGATCATGTCCTCGTTCAGGTCGGTGTGCTCGCGCATCGGGAAGGCGATGTTCTCGTACACCGAAAGGTCGCTGAACAGGCCGCTGACCTGGAACATCATGCCCATCTTGCGGCGCAGCCGGAACAGGCCGTCGTGGTCGAGGGCATGGACGTCCTCGCCGTCGACCAGGACCTGGCCGCGCTGGGGCCGGAGCTGGCCGTTGATCAGGCGCATCAGGGTGGTCTTGCCGCAGCCGCTGGTGCCCAGGATGGCCACCGCCTGGCCGCGCGGTATGGTCAGGTTGATGCCGTCGAGAATCTTGCGGTTCTCGTAGGAGAAATGCAGGTCGCGGATTTCAACGACGTTTTCGCCGGACACGTTCGACTCCCTGCCGCTGGGCGGCCATGAATTAGCGGCTAAGGTATGCGGGTCCACCACTGGGGTCAAGCCGGGCCGCACCGTGTTGCGGTCTCGCCGTCGTGTGGACGGGCGGTGGCCGCCGCTCAGGCGAAGAACGCATGAACGCCCAGGGCGCGGCGGCGCAGCATGGCAGCAGTCGCAGCGTCCTTGACGGGCAACGGGCCGGGCGTCTTGTTGGCGTCGAGCAGGATGGCGTGGCCATCGTGCACGACATAATCGAATTTGCCGTAATCGAAACCCAGGGCGTGGCGCATGTCCCGGATCTCCGGATGCGCGACGGTGTTTTCGATGCGGGTGATGTTGCCCAGCTTGACGACCGGTTGTTCGCCGTAAAGGAGGAAGGTGTCTTCCCGGTCACCGAAAAAATTATAGCTCCGGATGCAATAACGGCCATCGATCATCTCCGGCAGAAAACGCTCGACCACCAGTTCCGGATTATCGAAATGCCTGGCCGGGACATCGCGCAGCTGCTGGAAAACGGGATAGTCGCCGGGTGATTTCACGACCGACAGGGAGCCCGCCAGAGCTGCGCCCGCATAGCGTCGCTCCGGGAAGCCGGAGTAGTTCAGGTCGGTCTTGACGATGACCGGCCCGTCCCAACTGTCGTCCGGGCCGACGAGTTGCCGGCTGATGACCGATTTTCGGATGTCCTTGACCGTGGCATTGATGCTCACCGGATAGGCCTGCGCCAGGGCCAGATAGGGTTCCGGCACCACCGATAAATCGATATGGATAAACAGCAGATCGCCGGCTATGGGACTGGCCGGATCCTTCAGGTAACGGACCTGAAACCCTTCTTCCCGCCAATGCCGGGCGAGTTGGCTGACGAAATAGCGCTGTTTGGGGCCGCGCCAGCGGCCCAGGTAGCCAAACCGGGTGTTTTCATGCACCAGGATGACGATGCGTTTGCTCATGGACGATGGCTCACGATGCCTGGACCCGTCGATCAGGGTTTGCTGGCGGCAAGGAGGAAACCGCTGTTCGGGATGGCCTCGGAAAAATGCCAGACTTCGGTTCGGAAACCCATTTTCTGCAGGGGCAGACAGGCGAGTTCGGGCGGCACGACGCTCTGCAGGTCGGACTGGTCCGGCCTCGGGCGCACCAGCCTGAGCAGGTTCATGTCGACCACCTCGCGGAAAGCGGGGTCGGGGTATGTTTCGATCAGGATGCGCGCGGCTTGGTCATTGCGCCTGGCGAACTCCTGCTGATCGATCATGCCGTGCCCATCGACGACATTCTGCATGGAGCGCAATCGGATGTGGACGGTCAGCGCCTTGAAGGCGGTAAGCTCATCCTCGCGGTTCAGCGTCTTGCGCGCCGCCTCGAAGTCATCCACATGGCGCTGGAAATAGGCCTCGAACGGTTGCGCTTCGCCCGGCCAGTCGAAGGAGCGCGAGACCCAGCGGCCGCCGCTCTGCAGGTAACCGTAGGCGGCGGCGGAAATGCCCTGCCATTGCTCAGGAAAACTCAGAAATATAGGTCCGGCATCGCTGGCGACGCAGCCGAAACGATCGTTCAGGTCTTCGATGGGAACCACCCAGTTGCCATGCTGGAAGGTGACGTTGTCCCATTCCCGGCTGGCGATCCTGCGCATGGCCTCGAAGTTGTCCGCGTTCCAGTCCATGGAGACGACTTCCGGACAGCCCACTTCAAGGGCCAGATCGATCAATTCGGGGGTGGCCCCGAAGATCAGGATGGGCTGGCTGGCGGAGCGCTCGAAATGCTTGCGGTACTCGGCCAGTATTTCTGCCGAAGGCCGGATCGGCGTGGTGATGAAGCTCCAGGATCGGACGACGGCGGCCACCGCGGCTTCGTCGAATCTGGCGTGGTCTGTGCTGGAACATTTCATGTCTGTGGGCCTGGCTGGATTGTCGGGGGGGCTATTCGGTCAAGGTGCGGCACGCATGATACAAAAGCCTGTTGTCAGTGAGGCTTATCATTTTGCGTGAGCAGCCATGGTGCCGATGCAGCTGAAGCGCTAGGCCCGGAACACGCCGCCGCTGGCCGGGTCGACGATGGTCGACGGCCGTCGGCGCTTGCCGATGCGGCCGTCCAGCACCCATACCCGCGCCCCGAACGCCTTCCGACAGGCGGCCGCCGTGCGCAGCATGCGCCGGCCGGAACGATTGGCGCTGGTGGAGACCAGGGCCATGCCGAGGGCCTGGCACAGGCGGGCGGCCGCGGCATGGGCGGTGGCGCGGACGGCAAGCTTGCGGTGATGGCCGGTCAGCCACCTTGGGCAGTGCCGCGCGGCCGGCAGCAGCAGGGTGGTGGGGCCGGGCCAGTATTGCGGCCAGGCCGCCGGCGGCTCGGCCAGGTAGGGCGCGAACTGCGCCGGTGCGCTGCCGATCAGGATCAGGCCCTTGCTCTTGGGCCGGCCCTTGAGGCTCAGGATCCGAGCTACGGCGCGGGCGTTCATCGGATCGCAGCCGAGGCCGTAGCAGGACTCGGTCGGGTAGGCGATGACGCCGCCCTGGGCCAGGTGGCGGCGCAGGGCGACGATGTCGGGCAGGGGTGTCATGGGGGTGACGGAGTGGCCGTGCGACGGGGGTCACTCCGTCGCACGGTCAGCGCTTCTTGATCGCCCGCCAGCCGATGTCGCGGCGCATCTGGCGGCCGGCGAACTCGATCCGGTCGGCCACCTCGTAGGCGCGGCCCTGGGCGATCTTCACGGTATCGCCGAGGGCGGTGACGCAGAGCACGCGGCCGCCGGTGACGACCACCTGGTCGTCCTTGAGCGCGGTGCCGGCATGGAATACGTGGCAGTCTTCCTCGGGCTTGGCCCCCAGTCCGGTGATGGCGGCCCCCTTCTGCGGCGCGTCCGGGTAGCCGCCGGCGGCGAGCACCACGCCGAGCGCGACGCGGCGGTCCCACTCGGCCTCGACCTGGTCCAGGCGGCCGTTGATCGCGGCCTCGATCAGGACGCTGAAGTCGCTCTTCAGGCGCATCATGATCGGCTGGGTCTCGGGGTCGCCGAACCGGCAGTTGAATTCCAGCACGCCGATCTTGCCGTCCGGGGCGATCATCACGCCGGCGTAGAGGAAGCCGGTGTAGGGCATGTCCTCGGCCTTCATGCCGGCCACCACCGGGCGGATTACCTCGCGCAGGATGCGCGCGTGCATCTCCGGGGTGACCACCGGGGCGGGCGAATAGGCGCCCATGCCGCCGGTGTTGGGACCCTGGTCGCCGTCGAGCAGGCGCTTGTGGTCCTGGCTGGTGGCCATGGGCAGGACGTGTTCGCCGTCGACCATGACGATGAAGCTGGCCTCCTCGCCCTGCAGGCATTCCTCGATCACCACCCGGGCGCCGGCCGCGCCGAAGGCGCCGGATCGACCATCCGGGGCCAGCATCATGTCGATGGCGGCATGGGCCTCGTCGGTGCTCTGGGCGACCACGACACCCTTGCCGGCGGCGAGACCGTCGGCCTTGACCACGATGGGCGCGCCCTCGGCGTCGATGTAGGCATGGGCGGCAGCGGCCTCGGTGAAGGTCTGGTACTTCGCGGTCGGGATGTGGTGCCGGACCATGAACTGCTTGGCGAAGTCCTTGGACGATTCGAGCTGGGCCGAGGCCTGGGTTGGACCGAAGATCTTCAGGTGGGCGGCGCGGAAGGCGTCCACCACGCCGGCCGCCAGCGGGGCCTCGGGCCCGACCACGGTAAGGGCGACGTCATTCTCTTTCGCGAACGCGATCAGGTCCGGGATGGCCGTCAGATCGACGTTCTCCAGGCCCTCCTCGTGCGCCGTGCCGCAGTTGCCGGGGGCGACGTAGACCTTCTGGATGCGCGGGCCCTGGGCCAGTTTCCAGGCCAGGGCGTGCTCGCGGCCGCCGGAACCGATTACCAACAGTTTCATTGCTGCTCCCTAGTGTCGCCGCTAGTCATGGCGGCTTTTCAATGCCTGAAGTGGCGCATGCCGGTGAACACCATGGCCATGCCGTGTTCGTCGGCGGCGGCGATCACCTCGTCGTCGCGCATCGAGCCGCCGGGCTGGATGACTGCCTTGATGCCGGCCTGGGCGGCGTTGTCGATGCCGTCGCGGAACGGGAAGAAGGCGTCCGAGGCCATCACCGAGCCGGGTACTGCGAGGCCGGCGTGCTCGGCCTTGATGGCGGCGATGCGGGCCGAGTTGACCCGGCTCATCTGGCCGGCGCCGACGCCGATGGTCATGTCGCCCCGGGCGTAGACGATGGCGTTGGACTTGACGTACTTGGCCACGCGCCAGGCGAACAGCAGGGCGCGCATCTCTTCTTCGGTCGGGGCGCGCTGGGTCACCACCTTGATCTCGTTGGAGAGGGCCAGGTCAGCCTCCTGGACCAGGAGGCCGCCGTTGACCCGCTTGAAGTCCAGGCGCGAACCCGGCTGGGCCGGCCACTGGCCGCATTCGAGCAGGCGGACGTTCTTCTTGGCGGCGCAGATGTCGATCGCGGCCTGGGACACCTTGGGGGCGATGATCACCTCGACGAACTGGCGCTCGACGATGGCCTTGGCCGTCTCGCCATCGAGTTCGCCGTTGAAGGCGATGATGCCGCCGAAGGCCGACTCGGGGTCGGTCTGGTAGGCGCGGTCGTAGGCCTCCAGCAGGTCCTTGCCGTAGGCGACGCCGCAGGGGTTGGCGTGCTTGACGATGACGCAGGCCGGGGCGGCATCGAACTGCTTGACGCACTCCAGGGCGGCGTCGGCGTCGCCGATGTTGTTGTAGCTGAGTTCCTTGCCCTGCAACTGGCGGGCGGTGGCGATGCTGGTCTCGCGGGCGCCGGCCTCGACGTAGAAGGCGGCGTTCTGGTGCGGGTTCTCGCCGTAGCGCATGCCCTGCGCCTTGACGAATTGCAGGTTGATGGTGCGCGGGAATTCGGATTGCTCGACCAGTTTGCCGAAGTGGTTGGCGATGGCGCCGTCGTAGGCGGCGGTGTGCTCGAAGGCCTTGATGGCGAGCGAGAAGCGGGTCTGGTCGCTGACCGCGCCGCCGCTGGCCTTCATCTCGTCGATCACGGTGGCGTAGTCGGCCGGGTCGGTGACGATGGTGACGAAGGCGTGGTTCTTGGCCGAGGAACGCACCATGGCCGGGCCGCCGATGTCGATGTTCTCGATGGCGTCCTCCAGGGTGCAGCCGGGCTTGGCCACGGTGGCGACGAACGGGTACAGGTTGACGCAGACCAGGTCGATGTTGCCGATGCCGTAGCGGGCCATGGCCTCGGTGTGCTCGGGCAGGTCGCGCCGGCCCAGGATGCCGCCGTGGATCTTCGGGTGCAGGGTCTTGACCCGGCCGTCGAGCATCTCCGGGAAGCCGGTGTAGTCGGCCACCTCGATGACCGGGATGCCGGCCTCGCGCAGGGCCTTGGCGGTGCCGCCGGTGGACAGCATCTCGACCCCGGCGGTGTAGAGGGCGCGGGCGAAGTCGATGAGGCCGGTCTTGTCGGAAACGGAGAGTAGGGCGCGTTTGATCATTTTTTGGGTTCTGGATGGATTTGAAAAAGGTGGACGCGGCCGCAGCCGCGCCTTACTTGATTCCGTGCTGCTGCATCTTCTTGCGCAGGGTGTTGCGGTTGATGCCGAGGATGTCGGCGGCGCGGCTCTGGTTGTTGCCGGCCTTGCCCATGACGATCTCGATGACCGGTCTCTCGACGCAGTTCATCACCATCTCGTGGACGTTCGCGGCGGTCTCGCCGTCGAGGTCCTTGAAGTATTGGGTCAATACCTTGCGCACGCAAAGGCTGAGTTCGTTTTCGTCTACCGCCGACATTGATTTTCCCCTAGTTGTCGATCGCGCTCAGGCTCAGGCGGCCTGTCGGTCCCATAGTTCGTCTTGCAGATATACCAACCGGCGGCTCTTTTCGGCCGCTCGGTCAAAGAATTCGTTGGCCGCTTGCAGTTGTTCCCGGGTGCTTTCCAGCCGGTTCATGGCATGGCGGAAACTGGCCGAGTCGGCCAGGCCGCGGGTGTACCAGGCGATGTGCTTGCGTGCCATGCGCACGCCGGTGACCTCGCCGTAGAAGCGATAGAGGTCGTCCAGGTGCTCCAGCATGATCTGGTGGATCTCGACCACCTCGGGCGCCGGCAGGTGCTCGCCGGTGGCCAGGAAGTGCTCGATCTCGCGGAACAGCCAGGGCCGGCCCATGGCGGCGCGGCCGATCATGATGGCGTCGGCGCCGGTGTGCTCCAGGACGTATTGCGCCTTCTCGGGCGAGGTGATGTCGCCGTTGGCGATGATCGGGATGCGCGCCTCGGCCTTCACCGCCCGGATGGTGTCGTACTCGGCCTCGCCGGTGTAGGCGCAGGCGCGGGTGCGGCCATGCAGGGCCAGGGCCTGGATGCCGGATTCCTGGGCGATCTTCAATATGGTCAGGGCGTTGCGGGTCGACTTGTCCCAGCCGGTGCGGGTCTTCAGGGTCACCGGCACCTCGGGCACCGCCTCGACCACCGCCGCGAGGATGCGGCCGACCAGTGCTTCGTCCTTGAGCAGGGCGGAGCCGGCCATGACGTTGCAGATCTTCTTGGCCGGGCAACCCATGTTGATGTCGATGATCTGGGCGCCGTTGTCGACGTTGTGGCGGGCGGCCTGGGCCAGCATGGCCGGGTCGGCGCCGGCGATCTGGACGCTGATCGGCGCCACCTCGCCGTCGTGGTTGGCCCGCCGCTTGGTCTTCTCTGAACCGTACAGGAGCGAGTTCGAGGTCACCATCTCCGACACTGCCATGCCGGCGCCGAGGCGCTTGCAGAGCTGACGGAACGGCCGATCGGTGACGCCCGCCATGGGGGCGACGATCAGGTTGTTCCGGAGGGTGTGGGGGCCGATGCGCATTCTGTGGTCGTGGCTTCGCGAGGGGAGAGGATTCTACTCTGATGACCCCGCCGGCAAAAGCCTGACATGCTGAAAAATTGTGCACCGAACAGGTGCGTCTATTTGCTGGCGGTCTGGGCGTCTTTCCTGACCAGGCTGATCAGGGTCTGTCCCGGCTTCGGCGTCGGCTTGTCGTCCGCGGTGAATACCCGCAACCGGCCCTCCTCGGTGACCAGGAACAGCGGCATCGCCTCGCCGACATGGCGGGCCACGAAGGCCTCGTGGCTGAACTCCTCGGTCAGCAGGGTTTTCTTGATCTGCCAGCGATCCGGCAAGCGCCGCCGCAACTGCGAGAGCGAGGCCTGTTCCCCGAACAGGACGCGGCCGCGCGGCGGGCCATGCTCGTCTTCGTGGGTGCGCGCCTCGTCCGGGGCGACCCGGTAGATCTGGTCGCGTCCGAACAGGCGGGCGAAATGCAGTCCGGCCAGGGCATTGGCATCCTCGTTGGCGCTGGTGCCGAAGAACTTGCCGATGCCGCCCAGGGCCACCTGTTCCAGGACCGGTTCGGAAAAGACGCTGGTGTAGACGGCCGGGATGCCCTCCATGCGGGCCGCCAGGATGTGGTGCCGGTTGTCGTCGACGATCATCACCGGAAAGCCTTCGTCGCGGAGGAAGCGGGCGATCTTGCGCACCCACGTTTCGCCGCCCAGGAACAGGATGCCATCCGGGTGCGCCTTGGCCAGGCCGAGTTGCCTGGCCAGCGGCAGGGCGGTGAGGCCGTTGATGGCAACGGTGCCGATGATCACGAAGAAGGTGATCGCCAACAGGCCTTCCGCGTTGGGGTAGCCGGTTTCGGCCAGGCGCAGGGCGAAGATCGACGACACCGCGGCGGCGACGATGCCGCGCGGTGCCAGGGCGGCCAGAAACAGTCGTTCCCTGGGTTCCAGGCGGGCGCCCACGGTGGCGGCGAACACCGCCGCCGGGCGGGCGATCACCATCAGGAAGGCGAGGAATTCCAGGCTGGCCAGACCCAGTTGGCCGAGGTCGGCCGGGCGCAGGCTGGCCGCCAGCAGGATGAAGATCACCGCAATCAGCATCACCCGCAGGTTTTCCTTGAACTCGATGATGTGGTGGACGGCGACAAATTTCTGGTTGGCCAGGGCGAACCCCATCACCGTGACGGCCATCAGGCCGGATTCGTGCTGCATCAGGTTGGCCAGGGTGAACGTGGTTACCACCAGCATCAGGGCGACCGGGCTTTGCAGGTAATCCGGCACCCGGTCCCGCTTCAGCAGCCAGACCAGGACGGCTGCGCCGGTCAGTCCCAGCAGGGTGCCCAGGCCCAGGGTCATGGAGACGATGGCGACCAGGTTGCCCAGGGAGGTGTCGGGCGTGGTGATGATCTGGAACACCACCACCGCCAGCATGGCGCCGATGGGGTCGATGACGATGCCTTCCCACTTCAGGATCGGGCCGACCGCGCCGGCGGGACGGATCTGTTGCAGCAGGGGGCCGATCACGGTCGGGCCGGTTACCACCAGGATGGCGCCCAGCAGCACCGCCGAGCCCCAGTCCAGATCGAGTATCCAGCGTCCGGCCAGGGTGGTGAGCAGCCAGCTCACCGCCGCGCCCAGGGTGACCAGGCGCAGGGCGACGCCGCCGACGGCGCGGAATTCCTTCACGGTGAGGCTGAGGCCACCTTCGAACAGGATCAGTGCGACCGCCAGCGAGACGGTCGGGTAGAGCAGCGGCCCCATCAGGGCGTGCGGGTCGAGGAAGCCGGTCACCGGCCCGGCGGCGATGCCGAACACCAGCAGGATGAGGATGGATGGCAGGCGCAAACGCCAGCCCAGCCACTGGGCCGAGATGCCCAGTACCAGTATGGCGGTGAGCGCGATGAGCTGGTGTTCCATGGCGGGCATTGTCGCATGGCGGTTGGATGCGGCAGTCCTGCGACCGGCTTTGTCACGCAAAAAACTATTGCAATTCGCGACAATACGGTTCAGAGTCCGCTCGTGCGATCATCAAGTAGTGCTGTTGTTGTCTGGTTCAGTGCCGCTTCTGCGGAGTTTCTGCCTTCATCACCCTGCCGTCTTGACAGTCGACCACCGGGCGCCCGCGCCTATATTTTTATTTTTAATTAGGATTTTCAAGATTATGGCAACTGGTACCGTGAAGTGGTTCAATGATTCCAAAGGCTTCGGCTTCATCTCCCCTGAAGGTGGTGGCGAAGACCTTTTCGCCCATTTCTCCGCGATTCAAGGCCAGGGCTTCAAGACCCTGAAGGAAGGCCAGCGGGTTACTTTTGACGTGACGTCCGGCCCCAAGGGCCAGCAAGCGTCGAACATCCGGCCGGCTGACTAACCCTCATTGCCGAAAGAGGTTTCGAGCCGGCAACGGTTCGTTTCCTTTCCGGAAAAGCCCGGCCATGCCGGGCTTTTTCTTTCCGACTTTAAGGAGATCCGGCCTTGGCCAAGGAAGAACTACTTGAATTCAATGGCGTGGTGGACGAAGTGCTGCCCGACTCGCGCTACCGCGTTACCCTCGAAAACGGTCACACCCTGGTGGCTTACACCTCCGGGAAGATGCGCAAACACCATATCCGCATTCTCGCCGGTGACAAGGTTTCGCTGGAGATGTCCCCCTACGACCTGAGCAAAGGGCGTATCACCTTCCGTCATCTCGATGTCCGCACCTCATCCGCTCCCGCAGCGCCGAGACGCCGACGCTTCTGACCGCGGCACAGGTGCGTCGGCATTGGAGACGTAACCTTCATCGGGCATGATGGCCGCTGTTGAATCCGGATGACGACGGCCTTGTCCAAACTGCGTAACCTTCTATCGACCCGGCTGCTGCCCCTCGTTCTGGGTGGCGCCAGCGTCTTCGGCTTCGCGCCGTTCTATCTGTTTCCGCTGCCTGTCCTGGCCCTGGCGGGACTCTTCGCCCTGATCCGAGATGTGACGCCGCGCGAGGCCTTGCTGCGCGGCTGGCTGTTCGGCCTGGGCTGGTTCCTGGCCGGGGTGTCCTGGGTCTACGTCAGCATGCACGACGTCGGCGGCCTGGCCTTGCCGGTGGCAGGGGCATTGACCCTGCTGTTCGCCGCCTTCCTGGCCCTGTTTCCCGCTGCGGCCATCTGGCTGGCGGCACGTTGGCGGGTGTCCGCGCGTGCACGCGTGCTGATCCTGCTGCCCATCCTCTGGACCCTCGCGGAATGGCTGCGCGGCTGGCTGCTGACCGGCTTTCCCTGGCAGGCCATTGGCTACTCGCAGGCACCTTACGGACCGCTGGCCGCGTACGCGCCCATCCTGGGGGTCTATGGCGTGTCCTGGCTGGCGGCGTTGACCGCCGGGGCGCTGGCGCTGTGGCGGCCCTGGCCGCTGGCATTGGCGGTGGTGGTCTGGCTGGGCGGCTTCGGCCTGGCCCGGGTCGACTGGACCCAGCCCGCCGGCCAGCCGATCACGGTCAGCCTGCTCCAGGGCAACATCGCCCAGGAGATGAAGTTCCGTCCGGAGAAGCTGACCGACACGCTGATCACCTACCGCGACATGATCATGGCCAGCGATTCGCGCCTGATCGTCCTGCCGGAGACTGCATGGCCGTTGTTCCTCGACACCATCCCGGCCGACTACCTCGATCCGCTGCGCGAGCATGCCCGCCAACTGGGCGGCCACCTGCTGGCCGGGGTGCCGGAACGCGAGGGCGAGGGGCGCTACTACAACAGCGTGGCGGTCCTCGACGGCGGCCCGGTGCAGACCTACCGCAAGTCGCACCTGGTGCCGTTCGGCGAGTTCGTGCCGTTCGGCTTCCGCTGGTTCGTCGACGCCATGGCCATTCCGCTGTCCGACTTCAGCCGCGGCCGGCCCGACCAGGCGCCGCTGGCGGCGGCCGGCCAGCGCATCGCCGCCAACGTCTGCTACGAGGACGCCTTCGGCGAGGAGCTGATCCGCGCCTTGCCGGCCGCGACCCTGATGGTCAACGTCAGCAACGACGCCTGGTTCGGCGACTCCTTCGCGCCCTGGCAGCATCTCCAGATCGCCCAGATGCGCGCCCTGGAGACGGGGCGCTGGTGGCTCAAGGACAACAACACCGGCATCACCGCGGTGCTCGACGAGAAGGGCCGGGTGGTGGCCAGCCTGAAGCCGTTCACCGCCGACGTGCTCGACAGCGAGGCGCAAGGCATGACCGGCGCGACGCCATACAGCCGCTGGGGCAATCGGGCCTTCCTGGTCCTGGCCGCACTGGCCTTGCTCGGCTCGACGCTACTTTCGCGGCGCCGTTAGCTTTCCTGCGCGGGCAGGCGAGGCCAGGGTGAGGGTGCGGTAAAATCGCCGCATTCAATCCAGCCCTGCCGAGATCATGACCGACCCCATCCTCAATCCGCCCCTCCGCCTGACCCACCTTTCCCATGGTGGCGGCTGCGGCTGCAAGATCGCCCCGGCGGTGCTGGAACAGATCCTCGCCGACACGCCGTTCTCGAAAGGCCTGCTCGGCCAGTTTCCCGATCTCCTGGTCGGCATCGAATCCTCCGACGATGCCGCGGTGTGGCAGCTCAACGACGAGCAGGCCATCGTCGCCACCACCGACTTCTTCATGCCCATCGTCGACGACCCCTACGAGTTCGGTCGCATCGCCGCCACCAATGCCATCTCCGACGTCTACGCCATGGGCGGCCGGCCGCTGTTCGCCCTGGCCCTGGTCGGCATGCCGATCGACAAGCTGCCGCACGACACCATCCGCAAGATACTGGCCGGCGGCGACGCCGCCGCGCGGGCGGCCGGCATCCCCATCGCCGGCGGCCATTCGATCGATTCCCAGGAACCGATCTATGGCCTGGTCGCCATCGGCGTGGTCGACCCGCGCAAGGTGAAGAAGAACAATGCAGCCCAGGCTGGCGACGTGCTGATCCTGGGCAAGGGCCTGGGTGTTGGCATCTACTCGGCAGCGCTGAAGAAGGATGCCCTGCCGGAAGGCGGCTACCGTGCCATGATCGACTCCACCACCCAGCTCAACACGCCCGGCACCGAACTGGGCGATCTCGACGGCGTCCATGCCATGACCGACGTCACCGGCTTCGGTCTGCTTGGCCATGGCCTGGAACTCGCCCGCGGATCGAACCTGCGTGCCAAGGTCGAATTCGCCCGACTGCCCGTCCTGCCGGGCGCCGCCGAACTGGCGCAGGCCGGGTTCATCACTGGCGCCAGCGGTCGCAACTGGGCCAGCTATGGCGGCGGCGTCACCTTGTTCGACGGTTGCGCCGACTGGCAACAGGCCATCCTGACCGATCCGCAGACCAGCGGCGGCCTCCTGGTCGCCTGCGCGCCGGAGGCGGTGAACGAGGTGATGGCCGTGTTCCGTCGCCACGGTTTCGAGCAGGCTTCGATCATCGGTGGCTTGGAAGCCGGTCCGGTCGGGGTGACGGTGACGGGCTAGCGCTGCCTTTAAACGCTTTGCTTTCACGTCCCTGCGCGTGCCGGTGGCCAGGCACAGGACGCCGCTTTGCCATCAGACCGAGAATCACATCCATGAAGTTGTTCGATAGCTGTATGAATTATTCCCCGTCACGGATCAGGCTCTGCCTGCTGAGCGGGCTGACCGTGGCCCTGGCCCTGGTGCCGGAGGCCATCGCCTTCGCCTTCGTCGCCCACGTCCATCCGCTTGCCGGCCTCTATGCGGCCTTTATGGTCGGTCTCATTACCGCTGTTTTCGGTGGTCGTCCGGGCATGATCTCCGGCGCCGCCGGCGCCCTGGCGGTGGTGATGGTGGCGCTGGTGGTGCAGCACGGCGTCGAATACCTGTTCGCCACCGTGGTCCTGATGGGCCTGCTGCAAATCGCCTTCGGTCTGCTGAAGCTGGGCAAGTTCATCCGCATGGTGCCGTTCCCGGTCATGGTCGGCTTCGTCAACGGCCTGGCCATCGTCATCTTCCTGGCCCAGCTCGGCCATTTCAAGATGCCCGACGCCGACGGCAACCTGGTCTGGATGACCGGCGCGCCGCTCTGGACCATGATCGGCCTGATCGTGCTGACCATGGCGATCATCTATCTGCTGCCGCGCCTGACCAAGGCGGTGCCGTCCACCCTGGCCGGCATCGTCGTCGTCTCGCTGCTGGCGATCTACGCCGGCATCGACACCAAGACCGTGGGCGACATGGCCTCGATCGAGGGCGGCCTGCCGCAGTTCCACATTCCGTCCGTGCCGTTCACCTGGGAGACCCTGCGCATCGTGTTTCCCTACAGCCTGATCCTGGCCGCCGTCGGCCTGATCGAATCGCTGCTCACGCTCAACCTGATCGACGAGATGACCGACAGCCGCGGCATGCCCAACCGCGAATGCGTGGCCCAGGGCTCGGCCAATATCGTCACCGGCCTGTTCGGCGGCATGGGCGGTTGCGCCATGATCGGCCAGAGCATGATCAACGTCGGCAACGGCGCCACCCAGCGTCTGGCCGGCATCGCGGCGGCACTGTTCCTGCTGTCCTTCATCCTGTTCGCGTCGAGCTGGATCGAGATGATCCCGCTGGCCGCCTTGATCGGCCTGATGTTCGTGGTGTCCGAGAAGACCTTCGAGTGGGGCAGTCTCAACGCCATGCGCAAGGTGCCGCGCAGCGATGCCTTCGTCGTCGTCGCGGTCACCGTCATCACCGTGCTGACCGATCTCGCCATCGCCGTGGTCACCGGCGTCATCATCTCCGCCCTGGTGTTCGCCTGGCAGCACGCCAAGCATATCGAGGTGCGCGTCGGCCGCAACGCCAATGGCTGGAAGATATACAACCTGCACGGCAGCCTGTTCTTCGCCTCCACCGCCAACTTCCAGGCCCTGTTCGCCCCCGCCGACGACCCGGACGAAGTGGTCATCGACTTCCGTCACGCCAAGGTCATGGACCACTCCGCCATCGAGGCCATCGACAGCCTCGCCGAGCGCTATCGCAAGGCCGGCAAGCGTCTGCACCTGCGCCACCTGAGCCCGGATTGCCTGGAGGTGCTGACCAACGCCAGGGAGATGGTCGAACTCGACGTGGCGGAAGACCCCCACTACCACATCGCGGACAACAAGCTGGGCTAGCTGGCCGGCGCGGCGACCCTGCTGGAGTGCGTCGCGGCGGGGTATGGACTCGATCCTGCCGCTCCCGGTTTCCGCTCGGGTAACCCCGTGCCGGCTTATCCTTTCGTAGTGGCTGGCAAAGCCATCAATATCGAATTGACTTATGCATAAATAAAATTACCATATGCATCGATTTTTTCCGGTGCACGGGAAGCGCATCCTGCCTCCCTGCCCGCAATCGATTGAAAGCCATGACCGCCGCCAGCCTTGCGCCACACCCGCCCTTTTCGAGCCCCGTCGACGGCACCGAGCCGTCGACGGGTTCCCTGTTCATCCTCGGCCAGACGCGCGCCGGCCAGCCATTCCGCCCGAGCGACTGGGTCGACCGCATGGCCGGCCTGTTTGCCTCCTTCGGCAAGGACAAGAAGCTGCGCTACTCGCCCTGGATCCGTCCGGCGACCCTGGACGGCACGCGCGGACTCTGGCTGGAGCAGGGACTGAGACAGCGCGACCCGGCGGCGTTCGCCTTCGTGATGGCCTTCGCCGACAGCCACGGACTGGCCGTCCGTCCGGCGCTTGGCCAACAGCCGAGCGCCGGCGGATAGCGTCCGGATCAGCCGGCCAGCCAGCCCTCGACCTTCTTCCGGTCCGGCACGCCGCCGGCATGCACCACCTGGCCGTCGATCACCACGCCCGGCGTCGACATGACGCCGTAGCCGAGGATGGCGGCCATGTCGGTGACCTTCTCCAGCTCGATGCTCAGCCCCTTGGCGGCGGCGGTCTCCTGGATCAGCTTGGCGGTGGTTTCGCAGTTGCGGCAGCCGGTGCCGAGTACTTTGATCTGTTTCATGTTCACTCCGGTTTGACGGCCTCGATGTTGGCCGAGGCGATATAGTTCTCGATGCCGCGCCCGGGCGCCCATTGCTGGACGTATTCCCGGCTGGTGTCCTTGGGTACGATGCGGATGTCCGCGAAGCCGGCCGCCACCATCTGCCCGGACAGTTCGGCCACGCTGACCGCGCCCGCGACGCAGCCGGTGTAGAGGGCCACCTCGGCCTTCATGTCCGCCGGCAGTTCGGCGCTGAGGACGATGTCGGAGATGGCCAGGCGGCCGCCCGGCTTGAGGGCGCGGTAGGCGTCGCGGAAGACCTGGGCCTTGTCGGGCGACAGGTTGATGACGCAGTTGGATATGATCACGTCGATCGTACGGTCGGCCACCGGCAGGTGTTCGATCTCGCCGAGGCGGAATTCGACGTTGGCGTAGCCGCCCTTGGCGGCATTGGCGCGTGCCTTGCTGACCATGTCCGGAGTCATGTCGACACCGATCACCCGGCCGGCCTGGCCGACCGCGCGGGCAGCCAGGAAGCAGTCGAAGCCGGCGCCGCTGCCCAGGTCGAGCACGGTCTCGCCCGGCTTCAGGGCGGCGATGGCCTGCGGGTTGCCGCAGCCGAGGCCCAGGTTGGCGCCGTCCGGCGCGGCGGCGGTCTCCTCGGCGCTGTAGCCGATACCCTGCGCGAGCAGTTCGGCGACGTTTTCCTCGGAGGGCGTGCAGCAACTCGGGCCGCAGCCACAGCCGCCACTGCGCGCGATGGCGCCGTAGGCATCGCGCACCTGCTGGCGGCGTTCGTCGTGTTCCTGTGCGCTCATGCCGTTTGCCTCAGCAACAGGACTTGCCGGACGGGGTCGGCGTGCAACAGGCGCCACCGGATTCCACCACGGCGATGTTGGCGAACGGGTCTGGCTTGAGCTTCGGCTTGGCTGGCTGCCAGGCCGCTTCGTAGGCCTCGTCGAATCGGGCGTCCAGCTTCTGCGCGGCTTCGTCGCGCAGGTGGCGGGCGATCTCGATCACGCTGTCGATCTGTTCCTTCGATACGCCGTAGCCCTTCAGTTTGTCGATCTGGCACAGGCCCTGGTTGGGGTGGTTGGCCGCGATGTTGGCGGACAGGGCCACCAGGGCGACGATGGAGGGGTGCAAATCAGCCATGGCAAAACCTCATAGGAGTGCGTTGAAGACGAAACCGACCAGCATGATGCCGCAGGCGACCACGGAGGCGAACACGGCGATCAGGGTCGGCTTGAGCACCTTGCGCAGGATCACCATCTCGGGCAGCGACAGGGCGATCACGCTCATCATGAAGGCCAGGGTGGTGCCGAGCGCGGCGCCCTTGCCGAGCAGGGCCTGGATGATCGGCAGGATGCCGGCGGCATTGCTGTACATGGGCACGCCGAGCAGGACGGCGGCCGGTACGGCCCACCACTGGTCGCGGCCCATGATGCCGGCCATCAGGTCCTGCGGCACGTAGCCGTGGATGCCGGCGCCGACCGCGATGCCGGCGATCAGCCAGGGCCAGACCCGGCCGACGATCTCGTGCACGTGGGTGCTGCCGGCGGCCAGGCGGTCGCGCCAGGTCGGCGCCGCAGTGTCGAGGTCGGGTGCGGTGCCGACCCGGATGGTGCGGACCCAGTCTTCCAGGTGATGTTCCAGGCCGAGCCGCCCGATCACCAGGCCGGCGACGATGGCGACCCCCAGGCCCAGGACCAGGTAGAGCGCCGCCACCTGCCAGCCGAACAGGCCGAACAGCAGGGCCAGCGCGATCTCGTTGACCATGGGCGCGGAGATCAGGAAGGAGAAGGTCACCCCCAGCGGCACCCCGGCCGACAGGAAGCCGATGAACAGCGGCACCGCCGAGCAGGAGCAGAACGGCGTCACGATGCCCAGGCCGGCCGCCATCAGGTTGCCCAGTCCGAGCGGCTTGCCGGCCAGCCAGGCGCGTGTGCGCTCGGGCGAGATCCAGCTGTGCACCACGCCCATGGCGAACACCACCGAGACCAGGAGCAGGAACACCTTCGGCGTGTCGTAGAGGAAGAAACGCGCCGCCTCGCCCAGCCGGGAGCCGGGCACCAGGCCGAACACGGAGAAGGCGAGCCAGGAGGCGAAGGTGTCGAGCATGGTCGTTCCGCTTAAGGGTGGGCCTCGATCACTCGACCGCCAGGCCCTTGGGCGTGGCGGCGTTGACGAGTGCGCTCAGGCCGCCGTCCAGAAAGACGACGTTGCCGAAGCCCACGGCCCTGAGCATGGTCGTGGCGATGAACGCCCGGCTGCCCAGGTGGCAGAACACGACGATCTTGCCGTCAGTGGGCAGACGGTCGAGGTTTTCCTTCTTCATCAGCTGGTCCAGCGGAATCTGCAAGGCGCCCGGAAGTTCGAGGATGCGCACCTCGGCCGGGGTCCGGATATCCAGAACGGTCAGCTTTTCCTTCTTCGCCTGCATGGCCAGGTAATTCTCGGCACTCAGTTTGCTGCCGCCCTTCGCCAGCCCGGCATGGTCCATCTTCGCCATGGTCGGTGCGAGCTTGGCCGCCAGATCGGCGTCATAGGCCCAGGCGCCGGTGGAGAGCAGTGCGGAAATCGCGATGCCAAGCAGATAGTTGCGTTTCATGATGAACACCTTTTCAGAGTTGCGGGTGACGAGCCCGGCGAGGACCGCCTGGATGCACCGCGTCGGTGGCCGTCGCATGCACGGGCTGAGGAACCCCTGTCCCTCAAAGGGGGAGACGAATGAGGCCGGAAAAGGATGCGCCTGTTCATGGCTTTCTCGGCACGAAGCCGCACACCTTGCCATCGGCGTCGAAGCGCACCTGGCACGCCCGTGTGAGGTGCTCGCGCAGGCGCTTGCGGGCACGCTGCAGGCGCGATTTCGCAGCCGCCAGGGTCTGGCCCCTGAGCGCGGCATAGTCGGCCTGGCTCATGTGCTCCAGGTCGCACAGGCTCAGGATGTCGCGGTCGAGCGCCGAAAGCTCGGACAGGGCGCGCGGCAGGCAGGCGGCCAGGCTGTCGACGGCCTCGGGCTCGTCGCTGGCGCTGGCCAGGTCGTCGGGCAGTTCGACCTGATCCTTGCGCAGCCGGAAGCGGTCGATGAGGGCATTGCGCGCCACCTCGTACAGCCAGGCGCGGGTGTTGGCGACGGCACAGAACTTCCGGCCCTGGCGCAGCGCCTTGAGGAACAGTTCCTGGAGGACGTCCTCGACATCGGCGCTACTGTCCAGGCGGCCGCGCAGCCACAGGCGCAGTTCGGCCTCGTGCCGGTGCCAGGCCAGCTGGACGCAGTTCATGCCCGTCCGGCTGGCAGTGGATGCGTGCAACTGGCCGGGGCTCATGGCGCGGCTTCGAATTCGGTGAAGGCCCGGTTCATGTTGGCCTTGTGCAGTCCCGCGTAGTTCTCCAGGTCGCGGAATTGCGGCAGGTCGGCGTATTTCGCCAGGGTGTCGGACATCGGCTCCATGTCCTGGGCCGCCCTGCCGAGGGTGCCGGCCAGAAAGTCATAGTAGTCGCCCGTCTCGCGCTGCGCCTGGGCCAGGTCGCAGACCCGGCCGTGGCCGGGCACGATGCGGGCCGGCTGCAGGGCCGCCAGGGCCTGGAACGCGCGCTGGCCGTTCCTGACGCTGGACATCGGCAGGACGCCGAGCAGGCGGTCGACGAAGACCAGGTCGCCGGTCACGGCGACCTTCTGCCGGGGCAGCCAGACCATGGCGTCGCCGGGGAAGTGGGCGTCGGTCTCGATCAGTTCCAGGGTTTCGCCGCCCAGGGTCAGGGTGGCGCGGTCGCCGGCCGAGGTGTGTCTGGCCGGCATCGGCTGGGTGCCGGCCAGGCGTGCGCCGAGCAGTTTCTGCAGGCCAAGCATGTGCTGCTCGGCATACTGGGCCTGGGTGGCGGCGGTGCGGGTCAGGGCCAGGACGTCGGCGCCACGTTCGGCAAAGAAATCGTTGCCGAGCCAGCGGTGGTCCTGGCTGCCGGTGTTGATCACCCAGCGCACCGGCTTGGGAGTGACCTTGCGGATCGCGGCGGCCAGCTTCTCGGCGCCTTTGCGGCTGGCGCCGGAGTCGATCAGGATCACGCCCTGGTCGGTGACGACGAAGGCGAAGCTGGCGTTGAGGCCGTCGTTGTCCGGGCTGCGTTGTGCCAAAGGCCCGACCATGGCCCAGACGTTGTCGGCGACCGGTTCGGCCACCGGCAGGTAGTCGGCGCGGGCCGGGCCGGTCAGGGCGATCAGGGCGGCGACGAAGAGTAGCAACTTGCGCATCGGGATTCCTCAGCGGGCGCTCAGGCCGGCCTCATACCAGCCCTTGCTTTGGTTGACGATCTTCACCACCAGCAGCATCACCGGCACCTCGATCAGGACGCCGACCACGGTGGCCAGCGCGGCGCCGGACTCGAAGCCGAACAGCGAGATCGCCGCCGCCACCGCCAGTTCGAAGAAGTTGGATGCGCCGATCAGGGCCGATGGGCAGGCCACGCTGTGTTTCTCGCCGACCTTGCGGTTCAGCCAGTAGGCCAGTGTGGAGTTGAACAGGACCTGGATCAGGATGGGTACCGCGAGCAGGGCGATGATCAGCGGCTGGTTCAGGATCGCCTCGCCCTGGAAGGCGAATAGCAGCACCAGGGTGGCCAGCAGGGCCAGGATGGAGGCATGGCCCAGGGTCGCCAGGGTGGCGTCGAAGCGGGCCTGGCCCCGTTTCAGCAGCGCCTTGCGCCAGGCCTGGGCCAGGATCACCGGGATGACGATATAGAGCACCACCGAGGTGAACAGCGTCGCCCACGGCACCGTGATGGCCGACAGCCCGAGCAGTAGGGCGACGATGGGCGCGAAGGCGAAGATCATGATGGTGTCGTTAAGGGCCACCTGGGACAGGGTGAAATAGGGGTCGCCGCCGGTCAGCCGGCTCCACACGAAGACCATGGCGGTGCAGGGTGCAGCGGCGAGCAGGATGAGGCCGGCGACATAGCTGTCGAGCTGCTCGGCCGGCAGGTACGGCGCGAACCACTGCCGGATGAACAGCCAGGCCAGCAGGGCCATGGAAAACGGCTTCACCGCCCAGTTGACGAACAGGGTGACGCCGATGCCCTTCCAGTGCTCCCTGACCTGGTGCAGGGCGCCGAAGTCGATCTTCATCAGCATCGGGATGATCATCACCCAGATCAGCAGGCCGACCGGCAGGTTGACCTGGGCCACCTCCATGCGGCCGAGGGCCTGGAACGGCGCCGGCATGAGCTGGCCGAGGCCGACCCCGGCGACGATGCAGAGGAAGACCCAGAGCGACAGCCAGCGCTCGAACAGGCTCATGGGCGCGTGGGCGGCGCGCTTGGCGGTCACTTCGCATTGGGCCGACATGGTTACAGGCCCAGCGCTTCCCTGACCGCCGGCACCAGGCGGGCGCGAATGTCGTCGCGCACCTGGAGGAAGGATTCCAGCGGCTCGCCGTGCGGATCATGGAAGGGCAGGTGGATGGAGCGCACCGGCTTGGGGAAGATCGGGCAGGTTTCCTTGGCGTTGTCGCACACCGTGACGACCAGGTCGATCGGTTGGTTCAGGAAGACGTCGACATCCTTCGGGTGCAGGCCGTCGGTCGGCAGCTTGAGTTCCTGGAGCGCGGCGATGGCGCCGTCGGCGACCTTGGGCTGCGGCCGGGTGCCGGCGGAGACGGCGCGGACGCGGCCGGCCAGGTCGTGGTTGACCAGGGCCTCGGCCATTTGCGAGCGGCAGGAGTTGCCGGTGCACAGGATCAGTACGGTCGGTGTCGGGTTCATGGTGGTTGTTCCGGTCGGGTAAGGGGTCAGGCGGCCTCGGCCGGCTTGGCCGTGCCGATCTCGCGCAGGTGCGCCAGCAGGGTCAGCTTGTCCAGCTTGGCGAGCGGCAGATTGGCGAACAGGGAGATGCGGTTGTACAGGTAGTTCCAGGTCTGGAAGAAGGCCTTGCGCTTGGCTGCATCGCTGCCCTCGACGACGGCTGGGTCGGGCACGCCCCAGTGGGCGGTCATCGGCTGGCCGGGCCAGACCGGGCAGACCTCCTTGGCGGCGTTGTCGCAGACGGTGAACACGAAGTCCAGCGCGGGCGCGCCGGGTTGCGAGAACTCTGCCCAGTCCTTGCTGCGCAGGCCCTCGGTGGGCAGGTGGTTCCGCTCCAGCAGTTCCAGGGCGAACGGGTTCACGATGCCGCTGGGATGGCTGCCGGCCGACCAGGCCTTGAAGCGTCCCTGGCCGATCGCGGCATGGTTGAGGATGGCCTCGGCGATGATGCTGCGCGCCGAGTTGCCGGTGCACAGGAACAGCACGTTGTAGGGCTGGTTGGTTGCCATTACGGTCTCCGGTGGTGTAAGTGCGGCAGGCTAGCTGGAATCGGTTTCATATATGTGAAACAACGAATGTTCAACCGCAGCAGCGGATCGGCCGGTCGGCCATCACGGTCAGGCGCGTCGCGTCCCGGCCGGATTCGGTCTCGGCGGCGTCGCGGCCGGCGATCTCCAGGATGCGGTAGGCCCACAGCGGCAGTTCCGGGTGCAGGCGGTAGAAGATCCAGGTGCCTTCCCGGCGCATGGCGGTGATGCCGGCGTCACGCATCACCGCAAGGTGCCGGGAGATCTTCGGCTGCGGCAGTTCAAGTGCGGCGACCAGCTCGCACACGCACAGTTCGCCCTGGCTCAGGAGCAGGCTCAGGATGCGCCGGCGGGTGGCGTCGGAGAGGCTGTCGAAGATGGCTTGGGCGTCGGTCATGCCGGCAATATATACGCCTAAACGAATATTATCAAGCGATCTCGGCGAGCAGGCGACGGCTGGCGGCGTCCAGGTTGGCGAGTGCGGCCGGACTGGGCGGCGTGCCGAGGTCGAACTGATAACCCCGGATCGCCAGGATGCGGGCCTCGGGCGAGGTGCCGTACAGCTGTTCGCAGGTATGCAGCACCGCGGCCGGCGACAGTTCGTGGCTGCTGTAGCTGGTGTCCTGCGCCGGCCTGGCCGTCTCGAAACTGAATGGTTCCGGGCCGGCCACGGCGGCGTCGACGAAGATCACGGCCGTCCGGCCTTGCAGGTCGAGGGCGTATTCGACCTGCAACTGGAAATCGGTGAGCAGTTCGACCCCGGGCAGGTCGAGGGTCTCCAAATGTTCGATCAGCAGCGGGCCGAGGGCGTCGTCACCCCGGCTGGGATTGCCGATGCCGATGATCAGTACCGGGGCGGTCAAGCGCAGGAACCGTCGCCGGAGCGCACCAGACGGTCAACCTCCCTGCCCTCCGCGTCGATCAGCTCGACCCGGAGCGGCATCTTGCCCATGGCGTGGGTGGCGCAGGACAGGCAGGGGTCGAAGGCGCGGATGGCGACCTCGATGTGGTTGAGCAGGCCTTCGGTCAGTTCGTGGCCGTCCAGGTGTTTGCGGGCCACGGCGCGGATGGCCTCGTTCATGGCCTGGTTGTTATGGGTGGTCGAGACGATCAGGTTGGCGCGGATCACCTGATCGTTTTCGTCGACCCGGTAGTGGTGGATCAGGGTGCCGCGCGGCGCCTCGATGACGCCGACGCCGCGGCCCTGGCGTTCGCCGGTGGTGACCAGGTCGTCGCCGAGGACATCGTCGTCGTGCAGCAGGTCCTTGATCATCTCGGCGCTGTGCAGCATCTCGATCATACGCGCCCAGTGGGTGCCCAGGGTCGCCGCGGCCGGGCGGCCGCCGTCATAGGCGAGGAAGGTCTGGCGTTCCTTGTCGGCCAGCGGGGTGGGGATGAAGTCGCACTGGCTGACCCGGGTCAGCGGGCCGACCCGGTACCAGCCGAGGTCCGGGCCGAGTTCGCGGAAGTAGGGGAACTTCATGTACGACCAGGGCTTCACCTCCTCGTAGATGTGATCCCAGTAGTTGTTGTAGTCGACGTGGTCGAACAGGGTCTTGCCATCCGAAGTGCGGGCGCGCAGGCCGCCGTGGTAGAGGTCCATGGCGCCGTCGGCCCGGACCAGGTTGAGGGTATGGGCGCGGAAGCTGCCGAACTCGTTGTAGAGGGCCAGGTTCTGCTCGAACAGGCGCTGGACCAGATGCACCGCGTCGCGGCTCCAGGCGATGATCTGGTAGGCGTCCTTGAGCAGGGCGTCGCGCTCCGCGCGGCTCAGGTTCTTGTTCACCCCGCCCGGCACCGAGCCGGTGCCGTGCACCCGCTTGCCCGCGGTGACCCGGATCACTTCCTGGCCATACTTGCGCAGCAGGACGCCCTGGCGGGCGAGGTCCGGGTATTCGGCGATGACGCCGACGATGTTGCGCTTGCCGAGGTCGGAGTCGAAGCCGAACAGCAGGTCGGGCGAGGCCAGGTGGAAGAAGTGCAGGGCGTGCGATTGCAGGATCTGGCCGTAGTGCATCAGCCGGCGCAACTTGTCGGCGGTCGGCGTGACCCGGGTCGCCCCGACGACCTGGTCCAGGGCCTTGCAGGCGGCCAGGTGGTGGCTGACCGGGCAGATGCCGCACAGGCGCTGCACCATGACCGGGATTTCCCAGTAGGGCCGGCCCTGGACGAATTTCTCGAAGCCGCGGAATTCGACGATGTGCAGGCGCGCCTGTCTGATGTGGTTGTCCTCGTCCAGCAGCAGGGTGACCTTGCCGTGGCCCTCGACACGCGACACCGGCTCGATGGCGACGCGGCGCAGTTTTTCCGGGTGTTCGGCGGTTTCCAGGTCGAATGCCATCGCGTCAGTCTCAATCGTATTTGATCAGGCCGTGGCCCAGGCTGGGGGTGCGGCCGGCGATCAGGTCGGTGAGGAATTTCCAGATCGCGTCGGCCGAGGGCGGGCAGCCGGGGATGAAGTAATCCACCTTCACCACCTCGTGGATGGGGTGGACCTTGTCCAGCGGCAGCGGCAGTTCCGGGTCGTTCGGGATCAGGCCGTGCATGGTGCCGGGCTCGGTCAGGTAGACCTCGGACAGGCAGTCGCCCAGGTCGAGGTGGTTGCGTTGCGCCGGCAGGCCGCCGGTCACCGCGCAGGAACCGATGGCGATCAGCACCTTGCAGTTGTTGCGGAACTCGCGCAGTACCGCGACGTTCTCCGCGTTGCAGATGCCGCCCTCGATGATGCCGATGTCGCACGGGCCGCAATGCTTGATGTCGGTCAGCGGGCTGCGGTCGAACTCGATCAGCTTGAGCAGTTCGAACAGGCGTTCGTCGATGTCGAGCAGCGAGGTGTGGCAGCCGAAGCAGCCGGCCAGCGAGGTGGTGGCGACGCGCAGCTTGTTCATGCCTCATCCTCGCAGGACGGGCAGGGCTGGCTGCCCGACGGCGGCCTGGGCGCATCGGCCAGCGCCTGGGCGCTGATCGGACTGAGGTCGTAGCGGCGTTCGCCGATGGGGACCGCGAAACCCTGGCGCTTGATCAGGATGGCCCCGACCGGACAGACCGCCAGGGCCTTGTCGGTCAGCTCGACCTCGGTATCGGCCAGCCGGCCGGATTCCGCGTTGACGATCAGGTGCTTGGTGATGCCGCGTCCGGCCAGGGCGAATACGCACTTGCCGTCGACCTCGCAGGAGGCGCGCACGCACAGTTCGCACAGGATGCAGCGGTTGAAGTCGAGCAGGATGTCCGGGTGCGAGGCGTCGACCGGGCGGTCCGGGAACAGATGGCGGAAACCCGCCGTCATCACCCCGAGGTCATAGCCCAGGGCCTGCAGCACGCAATTGCCGCTCTTCTCGCAGGACGGGCAGAAGTGGTTGCCCTCGGCGAACAGCATCTGCACCAGGGTGCGCCGGAGTTCGTTGACCTCGTCGGTGTCGCTGGCCACGTCGAGGCCGGCCTGGGCCGGAGCGGTGCAGGAGGTGGCGTAGCGGCCGGCGATCTTCACCGTACAGACCTTGCAGCTGCCGTGCGGCTTGAATTCCGGGTGGTAGCACAGGTGCGGGATGTAATGGCCGGCGGCGAGGGCGGCCTGCATCACGGTCTGGCCCGGTTCGAAGGGGATGTCCTCGCCGTCGAGCAGGAAGGTTTCGCTCACGATTCACCCCTGATGTGCGCGCCGGCATCGTCGCGGCCGGTCATCCGGCGCGCCTCGGCGAGCGCGCCGTCGAGATCGAAGGCCGGCCGGAAGTAGAGCGACTGCAACCTGCGCTCGTAGGCCGGGCGGAAGCGCTTCACGGTGTCCAGCACCGGGTTGCAGGCGCTGTGACCGAGGCCGCAGTGGGAGGCGCCCTGAAGGACGCGGTCCAGCTTGGCCAACTCTTCGAGGTCGTGGCGGGTGCCCATGCCATGGGCGATCTTGTCCATCAGCGCGTTCTGCATCGAGGTGCCGACCCGGCAGGGGGTGCAGAAGCCGCATGACTCGTGGGCGAAGAACTGGACAAAGTTGCGCGCCACCTCGAACATGTCGCGGCTGCTGTCGAACACCATGAAGGCGCCGGCGGTGGCCAGGTCCTCGAAGCCGATCCGGCGGTCGAATTCGGCGTCGCCGATGCACACCCCGGAGGGTCCGCTGATCTGCACCGCGAGGGCGTCGCTGGCGCCGCAGTCGTTCAGGACCTGGCGCACGCTGACGCCGAACGGGTACTCGTAGATGCCCGGCCGGGCGCAGTCGCCGGAGACCGAGAGCAGCTTGGTGCCGGCCGACTTCGGGGTGCCGATGGCGCGATACCCGGCGCCGCCGCGCATGGCGATCAGGGCGGCGGCGCACAGGGTCTCGACGTTGTCGACCACCGTGGGGCGTTGCCGGTAGCCGTGCGTGACCGGGAAGGGCGGCCGGTTGCGCGGGATGCCGCGCTTGCCCTCGAGCGACTCGATCAGGGCGGATTCCTCGCCGCAGACGTAGGCCCCGGCGCCGAGGTGGATGACGATGTCGAAATCGAAACCGGCCCGGCCGAGTATGCCCTGGCCCAGCAGGCCGGCGGCGCGGCGCTGGCGCAGGGTGTCCTCGAGCGCATCGAGCAGGTAGCGGTATTCGCCACGCAGGTACAGGAAGCCCTGGCGCGCGCCAATGGCGAGCGCCGCCACGGTCATGCCCTCGAACACCAGGTCGGCGTAGCTGGCCAGCAGGACGCGGTCCTTGAAGGTGCCCGGCTCGCCCTCGTCGGCGTTGCAAACCACATAGCGTTCGTCGCCCGCGGCGGCGCGGCAGGCGGCCCACTTGCGCGCGGTCGGGAAGCCGGCGCCGCCGCGGCCGCGCAGGCCGGAGGCCTCCAGTTCGGCGATCACCGCGTCCGGACCGCGTTCGAGGGCGGCGGTCAGTGCCGCCCCGGTCATGCGGTCGCTCTCCAGCAGCAGGTCGCGGCGGCGGATGTGGTCGTCGACCCGGAAGAATCCGGCCGGCCACTCGGTCAGCGGGGTCCCGGCGCGGATCAGTTCGCCGATCTCGTTGATGCGCTGGTGGGTCACCCGGGTGATCGCCCGGCCGTTCACCAGCAGGGCCGGACCCTGGTCGCACATCCCGGTGCAGGAGGTGGTGGCCACGCTGACCAGGCCGTCCTCGGAGACCTTGCCCGGCTCCAGCCAGAGCTTGCCGCACAGGGCCTGCATCATCTCTCGGCTGCCCAGCATGCGGTCGGTGATGTTGTCGGAAAACAGCACCCGGTAGCGGCCCAGCGGCTCCAGCGACAGGAAGGAATAGAACCCGGCCACGCCGCGCACCCGCGCCAGCGGCACGCCGAGCGCCTCGGCGATCGCGGCGTCGATGCCGGGCGGGATATGGTTGTGGACCTCCTGGACCTCGCGCAACACCTGCAGCAGGGACTCCGGCCTTCTGGGATGGCGATCGAGCAGGACGTTCAGTTCGACGGTATCAGGCATCGCTGTACTAGGTAACAGGGATGCAATCAGTCTACACCGCGATCAGCGCTAGTCCATGTCGGGTATATGACAGGCCGGCCTGGCCAAGGATTCGGCCAGGCAAAGATCGTCCCCGTTGTTGATGTTGAGGAAGGCGTTGGGCGCATCGAAGCGGGCCTCGGCATGGGGGTGGCGGGCCTGCCAGGCCTGCACCCGGCGCTCGCCGCCGGCCAGTGCGGCCGCCAGGTCGGCAAGCAGGCGGCGGTGCAGCAACATCACGGCGTAATGTATCCGATCCCCGTCTGCGGCACGCACCAGGGGCACGCCGTTCTCATGCGCCACGGCCAGCATGCGTGCGGCCAGGTCCGCGGGCAGGAAGGGCGTATCGCAAGGCGTCGCCAGCAGCCAGTCGGCGCCGGTATTGGCGGCGGCGGCGAGGATCCCGGCCAGCGGGCCGGGCTGGTCGGGCAGGCTGTCGGGTATGACCGCGCAGCCGAGGGCGGCGTAGGCCTCCAGGTTGCGGTTGGCGCTGACGACGATCTCGCCGACCTGGGGCCGCAGGCGGTCGATCACCCAACTGACCAGCGGCCGCCCGGCCAGCTCGACCAGACCCTTGTCGCGCTCGTCCATGCGCCGGCCCCGGCCGCCGGCCAGGACGATGGCGGTCACGTTACGGTCAGGACTCCTCACGCCGGATCAGTGCGTAATAACGGCTGCGGTCGCGTGGCCGGAAACCGCTCCAGACGGTCGCTACCGGCCAGGTCCGGGCGGCAAAATCCTCGCGGGTACCGGTGACCAGCCACCAGGTGCACTCGCCGTCGGTGCGGTAGTGGTCGGCCAGGTGCAGGCGCAGCATGGTGGTCATGGCCGGGTCGACGTCGGCGCGCAGACAGGCGCCGGCCGGCAGGTGGGTCGCCATGGCGCGGATCTGCGGCCGGTAGCCCCAGCCGGCCTCGGCCCAGGGCAGGAACAGGACGATCAGCAGGAACCAGGTCAGGGCCATGCCGGTGGCCCAGACCAGGACCGGGCGGGCCTTGGCGCGGGGAAACAGCGGGATGACGATCAGCCAGAACAGGGTGGCCGCCGCCGCCAGGATGACCATGGCCGGGGCGGTCTGGCCGCCGGGAAAGTCGGGCACCAGGCGGGCCATGCGGGAGGCCAGCCGGACCGGCCAGCCCCATTCGATGGCGGCGAAATAGACCCAGAAGGCCAGGGCGAAGAACAGGAAGCAGAGCACGCCGAACCAGTAGAAGGCCTGGGCGCCGCCGCGTTTCAGGTTGGCGACGCCGTGCGCGGCCAGCAGGGCGAGGGGCACCAGGACCGGCAAGACGCTGCTGCCGCCGGAGACGGATGGCCAGAGGCCCAGCAACAGGGTGACCAGGGCGGCGGCCAGGACCGGATGCAGCACCGGTACCCGGGCCAGGCGCCGGTGCTCGTGCCAGAGCGCCCACAAGGCCAGCGGCCAGACCGGCCAGGCAAACCAGGACAGGTTATTGAGCAGTGAGGCCGGCGAACGGTTGGGCGCGAGCGCGGCGAGGGATTGCTGCCACCATAGCGCCAGGGCGCCGTCGCCCTGGATCAGCAGCAGGCCCAGCCAGGCGGTCAGCAACCAGGCCAGTCCGGTCAGCCCGCGCTGGACCGCCTGGCGATAGATCCGCTCGCGCCAGGCGCGCGACAGCATGGGCAGCAGGACGATCAGCAGGGCTGCCGCCAGGTCGGGCAATCCCCGGTTCAGGGTCAGGACGAAGCCGGCGATTGCGATGACCAAGGCACCGGCGCTGGCGCGCGTCCGGGCCAGGGCGATGCCGTACAGGAGCATGGCGTAGCCGGCCAGCAGCGCGGTCTCCGGCAGTTGGGCGTGGGCCCGCAGCATCAGGCCGAAGCAGCCGAGCAGGGCCAGCGCCGCCGCCGCGCCGTAGCCGGGACCGTACAGGGCGCGGGCGGTCAGGCCGGTAAAGCTCAGTGCAGCCAGGGTCAGCACGCCGCTGGCCAGGCGGGCGCCGTCCTGGACATCCAGCCAGGGCTGGCTCAGCCAGGCGGTCAGGCCGGCCAACAGGGTATGCAGGGGGAACGGGGCGCCGGCCGGGATCAGGTCGCCGGACGCCAGCCAGTCCAGCAGGGGCGTCAGGGCCAGGGCCTCATCCTGATTCCAGGCATCGCGCCCGGTCAGGCCGACGAAGCACCATGCCGTCAGGAAGACGGCCAGCCAGAACTGCTGCGATCTACTCAGAGCTTGCATACGGCAGATTGAAACAAAAAAGGCAGCATGCCGCTGCCTTTTTTGGCGAACCTGGCGAAACTTACTTCTTCAGGCCGTACTTCTGGCGGAACTTCTCGACCCGGCCGGCGGTGTCGACGATCTTCTGCTTGCCGGTGTAGAAGGGGTGGCACTCGGCGCAGACTTCCACGTGCAGATCCTTGCCCATGGTGGAGCGGGTCTTGAACGTGTGGCCGCAACCACAGGTCACGTTGATTTCAGTGTAATTGGGATGAATGCCGGTTTTCATGGCGCACTCGATTCGAAACAAGCCGGAAAGGGCGCGAATTATCCACAAAAAACGTTTCCGGGGCAAGTGCTTATCTATCGGGCCGGGTCAGCTGCTCCAGCCGGGCCAGCCAGGCCAGGGCGTCCGAGCGGTTCTCGCCACACATTTCCGGGGCCGGCTTGAGCCCGGCGCAGAAGGCCGGCCGCTCGGCGCGGCCGAATACGGCGCAGCGATTGTCCGCCGTCAGTTGCGCGCAACTGACCCCGGCCGGCTTGCCGGCGGACATGCCCGGCAGGGGGCTGGTGATCGAGGGCGCGATGCAGCAGGCGCCGCAGCCTGCCCTGCACTCAGTCATGCCGTAGCGCCTCCACCGGGGTGAGCCGGGACGCCTTCCTGGCCGGGTACCAGCCGAAGAAGATGCCCACTGCCGAGGCGGAGACCACCGCCAGCAGCACGGCCCGGGCCTGGAATACCACCGGCCAGTCGAACAGTCGCTGCACCAGCAGGCCGCCGCCGAGGCCGAGTCCGACGCCGACCAGGCCGCCGAGCACGCTCAGGGTCACCGCCTCGACCATGAACTGGGTCAGGATGTCGCCCCGGCGCGCGCCCACCGCCAGGCGGATGCCGATCTCGCGGGTCCGTTCGGTGACCGACACCAGCATGATGTTCATGATGCCGATGCCGCCGACGATCAGCGACACCGAGGCGATGGCGGCGAGCAGGGCGGACAGGGCGCCGGACGAGGCCTGTTCGGCCTGGACGATCTCGGACAGGTTGCGGATGTTGAAGTCGTCGTCCTGGCCCGGCTGGATGCGGTGTTTCTGGCGCAGCAGGGCCTGCACCTGCGCCTCGGCGGCCTGCATGTCGCTGCCGTCGGCCATCTTCACGGTGATGTGGCCGACGCTGTCCGGCCGGCCCTGCGCCGAGCCGAGGATGCGGCCGCGCGCGGTGCCGAGCGGGATCAGGACGATGTCGTCCTGGTCCTGGCCCATGACGTTCTGGCCCTTGCTTTCGAGCAGGCCGACGATGGTCAGGGGCACGCCCTTGACCCGGATGGTCTGGCCGGTCGGGTCGGTGCCGCCGAACAGCATCTGGGCCACGGTCTCGCCGACCAGGGCGACCTTGGCCTTGCCGCGCAGGTCGTTGTCGTCGAACTTGCGGCCGCTGGCGATGACCCAGTCGCGGGAGACCAGGTAGTCGCCGTCGACGCCGTAGAGCTGGGTGGCCCAGTTGAGGTTGCCGTAGACCACCTGGCCGCTGCCGCGCAGGGCCGGCGCGGCGGCCACGACACCCGGTATTTCCTGCCGGATGGCGCGGGCATCGGCCTCGGTCAGGCTGTTGCGGCTGGCGCCGCCGAGGCGGACGCCGCTGCTGGTGACGGTGCCGGGCAGGACCAGGATCAGGTTGGTGCCCAGGCTCTTCATCTGCTCGGCGACCTGGCGGCGGGCGCCCTCGCCGACCGCCAGCATGGTGATCACCGCGGCGATGCCGATGACGATGCCCAGGGTGGTCAGGGCACTGCGCATCCGGTTGGCGCGCAGGGAACGCAGGGCGCCGCGCAGGGTGTCGAGATGGTTCACGCCGCTGCCCCTCCGAGAACGTGGTGGTCGAGCAGACCTCCCGGGTCGGGGCTCGCCGTATTCGCCTTGCCGGCGATCCCCGCTGGCGCGTGGGCCCTCGCCGGGGGGCTCATGCCGCTGCCCCCGTCAGCATGGCCGCCGCCGAGTGGCGCCCGGCCACCGGCTGGTCCTCGACCAGGCGGCCGTCGCGGAACATCAGGATGCGCTTGGCGAACTGGGCGATGTCGGGCTCGTGGGTGACCAGGACCAGGGTCATGCCCTGGTCGTTGAGCGACTGGAACAGGGCCATCAGTTCCAGGCTGGTGCGGGTGTCGAGCGCGCCGGTCGGCTCGTCGGCGAGGATCAGGGCGGGCGCGTTGACCAGGGAACGGGCGATTGCCACCCGCTGCTGCTGGCCGCCGGAAAGCTGGCTGGGCAGGTGGTGGGCGCGCTCGGCCAGGCCGACCAGGGCCAGCTTCTCCATGGCGCGCCGGTGCCGCTCGTGGGCGTGCACGCCGGCATAGAGCAGGGGCAGCTCGACGTTCTCCAGGGCGGCGGCGCGCGGCAGCAGGTTGAAGCTCTGGAACACGAAGCCGAGCGCGCGGTTGCGCACCGCCGAGAGCGGGTCCGGGCCGAGCCGGGAGACGTCCTCGCCGTTCAAAAGATAGCGGCCCCGGTCGGGCCGGTCCAGGCAGCCGAGCAGGTTCATGAAGGTCGACTTGCCCGAGCCCGACGGCCCCATCACGGCGACGAACTCGCCCTTGCTGATGGTCAGGCTGACGCCGCGCAGGGCCGGCACCTCGACCTCGCCGACGTGGTAGGTGCGGGCGAGGTCCTCGACCTCGATCAGCGGACGGGTGTCGGCCATCGCCCGAGCGGTCAGTGGCCCATGCCGAGCGGGCGTGACTGGCGCCGGCCGGCGCCGGCCTCTCCGGTGCCCAGGATGATCTCGGCACCTTCGGTCAGCTCGCCCTTGATGATCTCGGTCGCGTTGCCGTCGGAGACGCCCAGGCGCAATTGCACCGGAACCGGCTGGCCGTCGACGAGCCGCCAGACCCGGCCGGGCACGCCGGGACCGCCTTCCCGGGCGCGGATGTCGGTCTTGACCGGTGCGCCGTCGCTCTGGGTCGGCCGGAAGCGCAGGGCCTCGTTGGCCACCTTGAGGACATCCTGGCGTTCCTCGGTGAGCAGGCTGGCGTTGGCGGTCATGCCGGGCAACAGCTTCTGTTCAGCGTTGTCGACCGTCGCCATGACGCTGTAGGTCACCACGTTGTTGGCGCTCTGGGGCGCCTTGCGGATCTGGGTCACCTGGCCCATGAAGCGCTGGCCGGGGAAGGCGTCGACCGTGAAGCGCACCTTCTGGCCGACCCGGACCCGGCCGACGTCGGCCTCGTCGACCGCGATGTTCACCTCCATGCGGCTCAGGTCCTGGGCGATGGTGAACAGGATCGGGGCCTGCAGCGAGGCGGCCACGGTCTGGCCGACGTCGACGTTGCGGCTGATCACGGTGCCGGCCACCGGCGAGCGGATCACGGTATGCGACAGGTCGACCTGGGCCTGGCGCAGGGCCGCCTGCTTCTGCGCCACCTGGGCCTGGCTGCCCTTCAGTTGCGCGGCCGCGACGTCGATGTTGGCGCGGGCCAGGGCGTGCGATTCGCGCGCCGAATCGAAGGCGGCCTGGGCGGTGTCCAGGTCGGCCGGCGAGATGAAGTTCTGCGCCACCAAGCCCTTCTTGCGCTCCAGGCTGCGGCGGGCATCGTCCAGGCCGACCTCGGCCTTCTTGGTCTCGGCCTGGCGGGCGAGCAGGTTGCCGCGCGCCACCTCGACGTTGCCCTGCGCCGCCAGCAGGTCGGCCTCGGCCTGGGCGACCCGGCTTTCGAAGGAGGCCGGGTCGAGCCGGGCGACGACCTGGTCCTTGCTGACTGTCGAGTTGAAGTCGGCCATCAGCGCCTGGATCTGGCCAGACACCTGGGAGCCGACCTGCACGGTGACCGAGGCGCTCAAGGTGCCGCTGGCCGACACCGTGGCGGACAGCGCGCCGCGTTCGATCTTGCCCAGGCGGTAGGCCGGCACGCCGTTGGCTGCCTGCCAGGGATGCCAGAACCAGAGCGCAACGGCGGCCGCCACCAGGATGGCGAAGGCGATCAGGGCACGTTTCATGGTTTTTCTTTGTTGAAATCAATCTCGGCTTGGAGGGTTTCTGCGGCAACCGGTTCCGGGGCGGCGCGCTCGGGGGCGGCCAGGTAGCGCAGGGCCAGGGTGCGGTAGAGCGGCGGGCAGATGGTGCGCGACACCCCCGAGGCGAGCAGGGTGACGATCATCAGGTCGATCACCAGGCCGTAGCCGCTCACCATCTCCATGACGATCACGAAGGCGGTGATCGGGGTCTGGGTCACGGCGGCCAGGAAGCTGGCCATGCACAGCACGTTGGTCATCGCCGGCAGGTAGTTCTGCCCCGCCAGCAGGTGCAGGTTCTGGCCCAGGCCGGCGCCGATCGACAGCGAGGGCGCGAAGATGCCGCCCGGTACGCCGCTGGCGAAGGTGACCAGGGTGGCGAAGAACTTGTCGATGCCGTAGTGCCAGGGCAGGACGGTGTCCTGGGCCAGCAGGTGCTTGGCCTCGCCGTAGCCGGTGCCGTAGGTGAGTCCGTCCGAGACCAGGCCGATGAGCGCCACCGCCAGGCCGCAGCCGGCCGCGAACCGGATCGGGTAGTCCCGGCGCCAGCGCCCCAGTCGGCCGGGCAGGCCGGTGGCGGACAGGATCATCAGGCGGGCGAAGGCGCCGCCGGCCAGGCCGCAGGTCAGGGAGACCATCAGGAGCAGGCCGACCGGGTGCGGGGTGTCGACCTTGGAGATGTCGAGCCAGCCGAAATAGGTGTAGTTGCCGAAATAGACCTGCGCCACCACGCCGGCGATGACGATGGCGGTGATGATCAGGCCGCTCATGCGTTCCTCGACGCCGCGGCTGAGTTCCTCGATGGCGAACAGGATGCCGGCCAGCGGGGTGTTGAAGGCGGCCGCGATGCCGGCCGCGCCGCCGGCGGCGAGCAGGTGGCGGCGGTCGACCTGGAGCCGGCGCGGCAGGCGCTCGCCGATCAGGTGCATCAGGGCCGCGCCGATCTGGACCATGGGTCCTTCGCGGCCGGCGGAAAAGCCGGCGAAGATGGCGCCGATGCCGAGGACGATCTTGCCGATCATGATGCGCAAGGTCAGCAAGGGCCGGATCAGGCGATGGCGGTGACCGTGCTGGGCCATCTCGGCCATCACCTGGGGGATGCCGCTGCCTTCGGCGCCCATGCAGTAGCGCCGGGTCAGCCAGACGATCAGGGCGCCGCCCAGCGGGGCGGACAGGAAGACCCAGCCGGGAAAGCGGTCGTCCAGGCCGTGCAGGGTTTCGACCGCAAGCTCGGTCATCTGGGCGAACAGCACGGCGACCAGGCCGATCGCCACCGCGCCGCCCCAGAAGATCAGGCGGCCGATCCAGACATGCCGATAGGCGACCTGCCGGCGCTTCAGGCGGTACAGGCGGGCGGCCAGCCGGTCGCGCAGGCGGATCGAGGGATCGGGCTTATCGGAAGACATCACCGGATGGTAGCAAAGCCTATCGGGCCGGGGCGGGCAAAGGCGCCAGCAAGGCCTGGATGTCTGCGGCACCGAACTTGCCCAGCGCGGCGCCGTCGCCGGACAGCACGGACGCGGCGAGTTCGGCCTTCTTCTCCTGCAGGGCGAGGATCTTTTCCTCGATGCTGCCGCTGACCACCAGCTTGTAGACGAAGACGTTCTTGGTCTGGCCGAGGCGATGGGCGCGGTCGGTGGCCTGGTTTTCCACCGCCGGGTTCCACCAGGGATCGAAGTGGATCACGGTATCGGCGGCGGTCAGGTTGAGGCCGACCCCGCCGGCCTTGAGCGAGATCAGGAACACTGGCACATCGCCTTCCTGGAAGACCTTGATGACGCCTTCGCGGTCGCCGGTGTCGCCGGTCAGGGTGGTGAACGGGATCTTCGCCTCGGCCAGTTCGGCGGCGATCAGGGCCAGCATGGAGGTGAACTGGGAGAACACCAGCACCTTGCGGCCCTCGTCGACCAGTTCCGGCAGCATGGCCATGAGCAGGTCGAGCTTGGCCCGCTCCCGGACCCTTCTCGCGGCGTCGAGCTTGAGCAGGCGCGGGTCGCAACAGACCTGGCGCAGCTTGAGCAGGGCGTCGAGGATGACGATCTGGCTGCGGTTGAAGCCCTTGCTGGCGATCTCGTCGCGGACCCGCACGTCCATGGCGGTGCGCACCGTTTCGTATAGGTCGCGCTGGCCGCCTTCCAGTTCCACGGTGCGCACGATGATGGTCTTGGGCGGCAGTTCCTTGGCCACGTCCTCCTTGCGCCGGCGCAGGATGAAGGGCTTGAGGCGCGCGGCGAGCAGGTCGCGGCGCAGGCTGTCGGCGTTTTTTTCGATCGGCGTGCGCCAGGTCTTGGTGAAGGACTTGCTGTCGGCCAGGAAGCCGGGCAACAGGAAATCGAACTGCGACCACAGCTCGCCCAGATGGTTTTCCAGCGGCGTGCCGGTCAGGCACAGGCGATGCCGGGTCTGCAGCTGGCGCACCACCTGGGCGGCCTGGCTGGAGGCGTTTTTCACCGTCTGCGCCTCGTCCAGGATGAGCAGGTGGAACTCCTGCTTGGCCAGGGTCTCGACGTCGCGCCAGAGCAGGGGATAGGTGGTCAGGCAGACGTCGCTTTCAGGGATCAGGGGGAAGCGTTCGGCGCGGTCCTTGCCGTGCAGCGACAGCACCCTGAGCGCCGGCGCGAAGCGTTCCGCCTCGCGCTTCCAGTTGAAGATCAGCGAGGTCGGCAGCACCACCAGGGCGGGCTTGTCGAGCCGGCCGGCCTCCTTTTCCAGGAGCAGGTGGGCCAGGGTCTGGGCGGTCTTGCCCAGGCCCATATCGTCGGCCAGGATGCCGGCCAGTTCGTGCTCGCGCAGGTATTGCAGCCAGGCCAGGCCCTCGCGCTGGTAGGGTCGCAGTTCCAGGGCCAGGCCCTTGGGCGGCTTGATCGGCTTGATGCCGCCGAGTTTCTTCAGCCGCGCGGCCATGTTTTGCACCGAGGCCGCCCCTTTGAATTTCCAGCGTTTCATGTCGGTCAGTTCGGCCAGGCGCGGAGCGTCGAACCTCGATACCCGCAAGGTGTCGGCGGGCTTGCCGTCGAACAGGTCGATCAGGGTGCGGGCGATCGGTTTCAGGCGCTCGGCCGGGACCCGGACGCGGGCGCCGTCCGGGGTGAACAGGTCGATCGGGGTGTCGTCGGGCAGGAGGGCGAGCTTGCCGGCGTCCAGCCAGCGCGGGTCCTCCTGGAACAGGTGGTGCAGCAGCGGCGCCAGGGGCAGGCGCTTGCCCGCGACCACGATGCCCATATCGAGACTGAACCAGCCGGACTGGGCCTCGGCGAACTCGGCATCCCAGGCCTCCACCTCCAGGACGTGGTGGCGGAAGCCGGGCGGGATGACGAGCTCCCAGCCGGATGCGCGCAATGTCGGCAGTGCGCCGGCCATGAAGGCCGGCCAGTGCGCTTCGCTGGCCAGGCCGAGCATCGGCGAGGCCGGCGCGGCCCCGTACAGGTACAGGTTGTGCGGCGGCACCCGGATGAAGCCGAGCTGGCCGAGCGCTGCAGCCAGGCGTTTCTCGCTCTCCGGCCGGCGTTTGACGTGCACGGCTTCGCCCGCGGGCGTGGTGATGAATTCCGCCGTACCGGAGGCCGCCACCGACAGGCCGTCGTATTTGTAGCCGAGCGCGGCGTAGTCGAACTGGCGGGTGTCGGGCGGATAGTCGCGGTAACGATTGACGCCGTAGACATTGGCCGTGCCCAGGCTGAGCACGGGGGTCGGCTCGACATCGATGATGCGCATCCTGGGCGCGCTCGGGGCCGGCAGTTCCGGCGCCAGTTCGGCGAGCGCCCCGGCGACCACCGGCAGATCGGCCTCGGACAGGGGCGGCATGGTCAGCAGCTGGGCCACCCGGTGGGCCGGATAGGGCAAATTCAAGAGGCCCAATCGGCCGGTTTCCCGATCCAGATACCAGATCTCGGCGAGGGCGATGACATCGATTGCGGTCTCGTCCTGGGCGACGATCCGGGGCGCGATCTGGCTGTCTTCCAGCCGTCGCCAAAGCAGCATGGCCGCGCGCGGTTCGCCGGCCCCGGCCGGCCGGTAAGGCTCCGGGCCCAGCAGCAGCCGGCCGCTGGCGAGCATGCGCTGGAGCAGGTCTTCGCCCATCGCCCCGTGCAGGACGTATTCGCGGAAAGTCTGATCGCCGCGCCGGCTCGCCCACAGCAGGCGCAGGATGGGCAGGTCGTCCTCGCGCACGAAGGCGGGCGGTTGCAGCAGGGCGCGCTCGACGTTGTCCCAGTCCTTGAAGGTGCCGGGTTGGCCATGCTTGTCGATCCGCGACTTGGCGAAGCTGACCTCCCAGGCGCCGTCGTAGGACTGGTCGAGCACGTAGAACAGGGCCTCCTTGTTGACCGAGACGCGCTTGGCCGTCTCGGTCGGGGTGTCGATGGCCTGCCGGAAACCTTCCAGCCAGCGCAGCACGTCCGGATTGACGGCGGCGGCCGGCCGTGCCGGCTGCTGGCGCAGCAGCACCCGCAGCACGGCGGCGGTGTGCTTGCAGAACCAGCCGACCGGGCAGCCGCAGGCGGCGTTGAGGTGCAACTGGCCGTCGCGGGCCTGGCTGATGACGATATGCACGGCATAGGGATGACGTGCGGTGCCCTGGACCGTGGCGACGATGGCGCCGCCGGAGACCTGGAGGACGCGGACGGCGTTCAGGTAGGCGTCGGACGCGGCCAGGTCGGGGCCGTTGAACCAGCGTCGCAGGTCCCGTTCGTCGTAGGGAGGGAGTTCGGTGAATAGGCTCACGGGCAGGATGGAAAAATGGCGGTTTCCCTATGGGGCAACCTGGCATTATAAGTGCTCGACGGGCGTGTCTATCGATAGATCGCCCGGGGCGGTGCTGGATTGCCGGCGCATGTGCCGGACCTTGGCGATTTCTAGGGCCGGTCCGGGCGTGACGGCGACCGCCTCAGGTGCCGCAGAAGGTTTGAAAACTCGCCATGAAGCTTCCCGGCGCCGGTTCGGCGTAGCGGGCGTTGGCCGGGTCTTCGTCGAAGGGCCGCCGCAGCGCATTGAGCAACTGCTCGAAGGGCGCCAGGTTGCCTGCGTCCGAGGCGGCGTCCAGCGCCTCCTCGACGCGATGGTTGCGCGGGATCAGCCAGGGATTGACCCGGCGCATCCGCACGGCGCGGTCGGGCAGCCCGTCGTTCGCCATGGCGGCATCCTCGGCGGCGCAACGCTCGCGCCAGCGTTGCAGCCAGCGGTCCAGCCCAGGCTGTGCGGCGAACAAGGCCCGCAGCGGCGCCTCGTCGCCTTCCGCCGCATCCGCCAGCCGGCGCCAGGCCAGGGTGAAGTCCACCTGCTGCGCGTGCAGCAGGTCCAGCCAGCTTTCGCCCAGGGCGGTATCGACCTGATCGCCGTAGCTCACCTGCCCGCGCAGGCCGAGCTTGGCGCGCAGCCCGGCCAGCCAATGATGCTGGTAGCGCGCGGGGAAGGCGTCGAGCACCTCGGTGGCCAGGGAGATCGCGTGGCCTTCGTTGCCGGCGATCAGCGGCAGCAGGGTCTCGGCCAGGCGGGACAGGTTCCAGCGGGCGATGCGCGGCTGTTCCCCGTAGGCGTAGCGTCCCCGTTCGTCGATGGAACTGAACACCGCACGCGGATCGTAGGCCTCGATGAAGGCGCAGGGCCCGTAGTCGATGGTCTCGCCGGGGATGGCCATGTTGTCCGTGTTCATCACCCCGTGGATGAAGCCCACGTGCAGCCACTGCGCGATCAGCACGGCCTGGCGCTCGGCCACGGCGCGCAGGAAGCCCAGATAGCGGTCCTCGGCAGCCATTTGTTCCGGGTAGTGGCGGGCGATGGCGTAGTCGGCGAGCTGGCGCACCTGCCCCTCCGTGCCGTGGCTCGCGAAGAACTGGAAGGTGCCCACGCGCAAGTGGCTGGCGGCGATGCGCGTCAGGATGGCGCCGGGCAGCGTGCGTTCGCGATACACCGGCTCGCCGGTCGACACTACGGCCAGCGCGCGGGTGGTGGGAATGCCCAAGGCATGCATCGCCTCGCCCACCAGCACCTCGCGCAGCATCGGACCCACCGCCGCCTTGCCGTCGCCCCGGCGGGAAAACGGCGTGCGTCCCGAGCCCTTCAGGGCGATATCGCGGCGCCGGCCTTGGCGGTCGATGACCTCGCCGATCAGCAGCGCGCGGCCGTCGCCCAACTGGGGATTGAATTGCCCGAACTGATGCCCGGCATAGGCCTGGGCGATGGGTTGTGCCCCCTCGGGCAGCGCGTTGCCGGAAAATATCGCCGCCAGCGCGGCCACGTCCTGGCCGGCCAGGCCCAGCCGCAGTTCCTCGGCCAGGCCGCGGTTGAAGAACAGCAGTTCCGGCGCCGGCACGGTCGCGGGCTGGCAAGGCTCGTAGAAGCCTGGCAGGTCGCGTGCGTAGGTGTTGTCGAAGGGGATGGCGGGGTTCGGCATGGGTGGGTTCACGTTTCTGGTGTGGGTAGCGCTTGGCTGACAAGAAGGAACTTAAGGCCGAAGGCGCCTAAATTCCACCCCGACGGCATCAGGGGAAAGACAGCCGAATTCGTCTTTCCGCCCCCGTACCCTATTCGAGGGCGGGCTGCGGCGGGAATCCAGTTGCCGTAGCCGTCGCCAACCCGGCGCCTTGTCTATGCCAACCGGCAGGCGCATACTCAACATGTCCTTATTTCTGTACATAGGAAGAGATGGAAGCCATCACCTACACCGAAGCCCGCAACAACCTGACCCGCACCATGGACAAGGTCAACGACGATCACGCGCCCATCATCATCACCCGGCAGAATGGCCAGCCCGTGGTAATGATGTCGCTCGAAGATTTCGAAGCTTGGCAGGAAACGGACTATCTGTTGCGCAGTCCGGCCAACGCACGACGGCTGCTTGAATCGGTCGAGCAGGACCGCAAAGGACGCGCCACGCCGCAAGCGCTCGCCGATTCCGAATGAGCCGGCAACGCATCTGCTTCACGCCAAACGCCTGGGAGGAGTACACGGTCTGGCTGACGGAAGATCGCACCATGCTGAAGCGGATCAACCTACTCATCGAGGCCATCGGGCGCGACCCCTTCGCCGGCATCGGCAAGCCGGTGCCGCTGAAACACCAGCTTTCCGGCTACTGGTCGCGGCGGATCAACGAAGAACATCGGCTGGTTTATAGGGTTGAAGCCGAGACCTTGATCATTGTGCAGTGCCGGTATCACTACTGAGTCGGAGAGGGTCTCGCCTTAAGTAGGCGCCATTCGGGCCAGACTCGCAAATCAAAGGGGCTGGGCTCGATGTTCTCTAATGTCGTTCAAAGCGGCGGCAGCGAACACACCAGGCGCGGGCCACTTTGGGGCTGACCGTCAGGGCAAACCGGGTCTGAAGCCTGTCAGTTCCGAGGCCTCTTTGGTATCGAACCCGGTCAGCCGCCCTGCGCCGTTCAGGTGCAGAACATTGGCCGTGGCACCGGATTCCGGGATATCGATAGGTTGGTTCAACACCACAGCGTCCCCGGTGCAATAGTAGGGGCGCGCGGAGCCGAGTTCGAGACGTGCGACAACGCGCAGACGGCGGTCCAGGATGACCAGTTGGTTGACCCCGCGTGGACTCGGCCCGCCTTTTACCAGTTCGCGTATCTCCACGACGTGATACAGCCTCCCGCCGCCGTTCACCTCGCAGGTATGCGACACGTGCACCAGTGTGCGCGCGGTATCGGCCACACCCTGTGCCCGGAGCGCGGCATAAACCTTGCCCTGGATTCGGGCCAAGGCGTCCCAATCATTGGCGTATGCGGCATGCCCACCAAACAGCGCGATGCCGGCAAGGATACCTAGCCAATTAGCGTACCAACTTGGGGAACAGTATCGTGTGGACATATTCAAGCTTCTCGGCATAGGCAGGATCACCTCCCCATTGTATCGGTCGGCAATGGTTGGATAATCCCAGGGACGCCAGCGTTGAATGACCGTAGCCTGGCATGCTTTGTAGTACTGTAGCTTCTCGCCGACACGCAGGACGGTGCTCGTTGACTCCTTGCGCATTGACGCGAGAATCTCCACGGTCGTTCCTACTCTCCGGGCGATCTTTTCCAAGCTGTCGCCATGCCTGATCACTTCGACGTAGATTCGCGTGTCATCGGAGTCGCGCACGGTTCCCGTGGCGAAATAGGCCATACGCGTAAACAGATAGGCGATCCCGGCGCGAATATTCAGGACAGGCTGATCGATGGACTGCGTCTTTATGGCTTGCCATAACGCATCGGTCATAATGACCGAACTGCCTTCGGTACCACTTTTCAAGACGCCATGGCAGGATCGCCACTATTTCCGATCTGCATGACCCGCGAGTTCCAGGCCGGATTCTTCGGGCCACCGCTTTCAACCCACACCATGGCTTTCGCCAATTTCCAATCGACACCAGGGTAACCGGTCCGAAATGCGTCTTCTATGAAACGAGAGTTGTATTTTTCCTCAATGGAACAGACCAAGTCGCCGATCTCATCGTGAATGACTTTGTCGTAAGCGTCCCAGGCACCGTTCCGGATACCGTCATCCACGGTATTTTTCCAATGCTGACTTAGCGACACGCTTCTTCCCTGTTGGTATGAACTGTAAGGCGCCCCCGATCGCGGCGACCGTATTCAATCGGCCGCCGCGATACGGGTCAGCCGGCCAGGTTTTCCACCAGGTCGACCACGACGCGGGTACGGATGTCCAGGATGCCGATGTCGGTACCGACAAGGACCCGGATATAGCCATTGGGCAGCGGCGACAGGCGGGCCTCGAGATCCCTCGGCAGGGCGCGCCAGGTGTATCCGAACGGGTAGGCCTCGCCCTGGCGCAGTTTCGTGATCCGGCCGGCGGTGAGGCCGGGTTGATGGCCCTGCTGGTAGAAGTCGTGGATGGAGGCCATATCGTCCTCGCTGAAGGCCGCGTCTGCCTCATCACGCCGGTCGGGTGCCTGTACTTTCTGCACGGACGCCTGCAATTTGGTCTCGGTGGCCTGCACTTTCTGCACGGACGCCTGTATTTTGGTCTCGGCGGCCTGCACCTTGCGCTCGGGCGCTGGCGTCTTTCGTTCGGCGGCCTGCACCTTGTGCACGGGTGCTTGCGCCTCGCTGTACAGGTTTTCCACCAGGTCGACCACGATGCGGGTGCGGATGTCCAGGAGGCCGATGTCGTTACCAACGAGGATCCGGCTATAGCCCTTGGGCAGGGATGACAGGCGGTTCTCGAGTTCGCTTGGCAAGGCGCGCCAGGTATATCCAAACGGATAGGGCCCGCCCCGGTTCAGCTTTGTGATCTTTCCGGGCGGGGTGACGGGCTGATGGCCCTGCTGGTAGAAATCGCGGATGTCAGCGATATCGCTATCGCTGAAGGCCGCGCCGCCTGCGCGATGTCGGTCACGCACCTGTACCTCGTCGCGCGCACTTGCCTTGCGGGCGGGTGCCTGTGCCTCTGCGGCAGGGGCTTGCGCTGCATTGGCGTGTGCCGGTGTCCCGCCGTCGCGGGCCGGCTCCACGCCCTGGCGTGGTGGGATTTGGCAGCCGGCCAGCGGAGCCAGGAGTGTGGCCAGCAGGCAGATGGACAGTATGTTTGGTTTGGTCATTGCAGATTCCTTGTACGGAAGAATGCTGGTTTTTACGGATGCCCCCAACCCGGCCGTCGTTGGTGCCGGCAAGGCGGTCGATGCAGAAGGCCGCCCGGTCGGATTCGCTGCGACGTTTTTTTCTTGGGAAACTGGAGGAACCTGGCAAATATAATAAAAACATATTTAAAGATATACAAATAGTGAAATCGGCAAATATGCATGAAGGTGGAATTTGTTACCTGTCGGGCACAACGGTCATGCCCCGGTTTGCCTAGCCCACGACATAGGCGTCCAGCCTTCTTCCCGGTCGGGAACGGACGCTGTCGCTCCGGTACTGCGTTCAGGTGCGGATGCCGGTGCGTGTCAGGCTGATCGGGATACGTTCGGCGCCTGGGATCGGTTGCGTCGAAATGGCGACAGCCGGCGGGCACGCCAATTCTTCAAGCCATGCTCGGGGGGGGGGCTCGACGGCGTGGCTGGAGGCGTCCGAGAAATTCGCGCCCGGTCCCCTGTACTAACGTTGGACGCGATGAACCCGGCCGACAGGCCGGTTCATCCTTCGGCGAAGAGGTCGCGGTAGCGGCTGGGCTGGCTGCGCAGGTACTGGCGCGGCGCCTTTACCTGCGCCCCTAGGTGCGCAGCGGCATGCCACGGCCAGCGTGGGTCGTAGAGGATGGCCCGGGCCAGGGCGATCATGTCCGCATCTCCGGTGCCGACAATCGCTTCCGCCTGTTCGTATTCGGTGATCAGGCCGACGGCGATAACCGGAATGGACACCGCTTGTTTGACGGCGCGGGCCAGCGGCACCTGGTAACCGGGACCGACCGGGATTTGCTGGCGCGGGTCGAGCCCGCCACCGGACACGTGAATCGCCGCGCAGCCACGTATCTCCAGGGCCTGGGCAAAGACGAGGGTCTGCTGGATGTCCCAGCCGCCGGCAACCCAATCGGTGCCGGACACCCGCACCGTCACCGGCCGGTCGGCGGGAAGGGCCTGCCGGACCGCATCGAAGACTTCCAGCGGGAAGCGCATGCGGTTTTCCAGACTGCCACCGTATTCGTCCTCGCGTCGGTTGGAGACCGGCGAGAGAAACTGGTGCAGCAGGTAACCATGGGCGGCATGGATCTGGACGGCGTCGATGCCGTTTCGCACGGCGCGTCGGGCGGCGGCGGCGAACGCGTCGCGAATCCGCGTCATGCCGGCCCGGTCCAGCGCTGCCGGCGGCGTATCGTCATCCGAAAACGGCAGGGCGGACGGCGCGACCGTTTGCCAGCCGTGCTCGTGACCGGGCGGGAGTTGCCGGCCTCCTTGCCATGGAACCTCGGTCGAGGCCTTGCGGCCTGCATGGGCAAGCTGGATGGCGATGGGGATGTCCGACCAGCGCCGTACGCTCTCAACTGTGTGCGACAGGGCCCGTTCAGTCTTGTCGTCCCAAAGACCGACGTCTGCGTAGGTGATGCGTCCGTCCGGTTCGACCGCCGTCGCCTCGATGGTCAGCACGGCCGCCCCGGACAGGGCGAGATGGCCCAGGTGGATGAGGTGCCAGTCGGTCATCTGGCCATCGACCGCCGAGTACTGGCACATCGGCGCGATCACGATCCGGTTGGCCAGCTTGATGCCGCCGATCTCGATCGGCTCGAACAGCTTGGGTTTCGCCATGACGTTCCTCCTGTTGCCGGGTATCGAAGGTGACAGCCGCTGCCGGCAGAATAAACGCCTGGACAATGGCTCTGGAAGGCTGCAATCAGCTTCGTCTAGCCACTGACAGCCCCCTTCCGAATCGGCTTTGACCGTGTAAATCGGATTGGGTGCGGTTCATGTCATGCCGGCCGTCGCTGGGCATGCAGAACCCGATTGGCCAACGTGTCGACGCAGGGAAAGCGGTCTGCCGCCATCCGGCCGTTTGCCGCGGCAATCAAGGTGTAACCGTCATCGTCGTTAGGCCGCCTTCTGGAAGCCGCGATGTTTAATTGAGCAGTCTGCGAAACCTGTTCTTCAGGTGGAAGAAAATGTCGGGGCGGAAGATTTTTAACGCCAATTCGAGTGCCATCTTTGTGCGTTCTTCGTCTTGGTTGAAGGGTTCCACCCGGTAGGAATCGATCTCGGCTTCTTCGGTTTTGTAACTGTTGTTCAGATAATGAGCCAGGTATGGCGTATGGAGGGCGGCGCGGTATTCAGGCGCATGGTCTTTCCGGCATAGATAGAGTTTGTTCGAGCCAGAGGCGAACGGAACGATGTCAGACTTCGTTTCGTTCTGCCATAGCGAGTAGCCATACGTGACATCGGGCCAGTCCGAGCGGCAGTAATCGTCCAGCGCAATTACGCCGCCATCCGACAAGGTTTGTTCCGCCAGTTGCAAATCGTTTCGCACGATCGATCTCCAGTGTCCGCCATCTATGGAAAAGAACCGTACCTGGCCGACTTGCCGAAGGATGTAGCCGGGGGTGACGTCTACGGACGATCCGGCAAAGACACGGACTTGTGACGTATCAATCCGAAACCGGCCCAGATTTTTATCGAATTTTGCCTTGTCACCTTTTCCGGAAGCGTCCAGGTTTTTGCTTTGCTCGTCGAAGAGGTCGATGCAAAGTGCCAGCTCGTCATTCCGCAGGGCCATGCATAGGGGGATGAACGACTTGCCGTGATGGACGCCTATTTCCACACAGCTTCCGGCGATCTTGTTCTGGTGTTGAAACGCCAGGATAGAGCCGATGATTTCGGCGTCGACCCGTTGTAGCCAGCCACAGACCGTTTTCTTGTCGCGACGCAGATAGTTCCAAAGCATGTCGTTCACGATAGATGCCTTATTGTGCTTTCCGGCGCGGTCCGGTCAGTAATCGTCGGCCACTAGCCAGTGCATCAATGCACTGACCGGGATGCGCATGACTTCCGCCGCGCGATCGGCAACGCCGTAGGAAATGTAGGCCATCCCTTCGCTCAATTGCAGGCCGCAGGCAAACTCGATGCCACGGCGCCGCAGGAAGAAGGGCTGGCTCGTCTCGATGTGGCGCAAGGATTGATCGAAAACGACCAGGTGGTGCAGATAATGAATGCGGTCATTGACCAGATAACGATCCGAATGGGCAATTCCCAGATAATGTTCGCCGAACTTGACCAGCGGCGTGCCGCCACGGAGCGGCCAGGCGGTGGTGCGGGTCGGTGAACCGGATACGAAGGTCAAGGCATGATCTTTCAGCTCCAACACGACGGGAGGGCTCAGTTGGTAGAGCAGCCTGATCGAATCGTCGCATTCGACAGGCGTCCAGTTTTTTTCCCATCCGCCAAAAGGTAACGGTCCGTAATAATGCTCGGCTATCTTGTTCCCATCGAGGCGGAACAGCATCTGCTGCGCATTGCCGAAGCGGCCTTTCCTGACGCTCATCGCCGCCCCGACACCCCATATCTCCCCGAGATGGTGGAATAAGCGGCAATCCTCCAGCCCGCCTTCCGCCGGCGATCCGCGTTGCCTGATCGGGGAATCGTCGAGAACCTCGCAGGATTGAATCTGAAGATCCTCGCTCAGGATGAAGACATGGTTGGAAGTCGAATGTGTGTCTTCCTCATACCGGTAATCCTGCTCGACATAATTGACCAGGTTGGACGAGCGGGCCAGACATAGGAAACGGCCATCCTCCAGCCGGACAATGGACGGATTGAACAGGGGGAAGCGACTGTCGGCCTTCAGTTGGCAAAGTGATGCCTGGGCGTTTTCGGCGAGTATGGGGATATTGAGCATGGCCAGATCGAAGACCCGCGCACGATCTTCCAGGTCCTTCGCCCAACTCATCAAGTAGCCTACACGCAGCGGAACCGACAGGGCGTGAACTAGGTAGCGCACCAGATCACGCGGCAGGTGCCGTATCTTCACGAGGTTCTCCTCCCCTTGTGGTATTGCCGCCAGCGGGCGGATCGATGTTGCAATCGGTAACGGTAAACCAAAAGGGCGGCCGGTTAAGTCCGCACCGGATTACGGATGTTCATCGAGGGGGGTTCGATGCGGACTGATTGCGCGCAAACGCCATATGGTCTGGTTTGCCAATTCGAAAATCAGACCTTCCGATACACCTCGGCACCCTGCTGCACGAACTCGACCGACTTCACTTCCATGCCCTTCTCCAGGGCCTCGTTTTCGCTGATGCCCTGCCTGGCGGCGAAGTCGCGCACGTCCTGGGTGATCTTCATCGAGCAGAAGTGCGGCCCGCACATGGAGCAGAAGTGGGCGACCTTGGCCGACTCCTTGGGCAGGGTCTCGTCGTGGAAGGACTTGGCCTTGTCCGGGTCGAGGCCGAGGTTGAACTGGTCGGCCCAGCGGAATTCGAAGCGCGCCTTGGACAGGGCGTTGTCGCGGATCTGCGCGCCGGGGTGGCCCTTGGCCAGGTCGGCGGCGTGGGCGGCGAGCTTGTAGGTGATGATGCCTTCCTTGACGTCGTTCTTGTCGGGCAGGCCCAGGTGCTCCTTGGGCGTGACGTAGCAGAGCATGGCGGTGCCGTACCAGCCGATCATGGCGGCGCCGATGCCCGAGGTGATGTGGTCATAGCCGGGGGCGATGTCGGTGGTGAGTGGGCCGAGGGTGTAGAACGGCGCTTCGTCGCACCATTCCAGTTCCTTGTCCATGTTCTCCTTGATGAGCTGCATGGGCACGTGGCCGGGGCCTTCGATCATGACCTGGCAGTCGTGCTTCCAGGCCACCTGGGTGAGTTCGCCCAGGGTCTTCAGCTCGCCCAGTTGGGCGTCGTCGTTGGCGTCATAGATGGAGCCGGGGCGCAGGCCGTCGCCGAGGCTGAAGCCGACGTCGTAGGCCTTCATGATCTCGCAGATTTCCTCGAAGTTCGTGTAGAGGAAGCTTTCCTTGTGGTGGGCCAGGCACCACTTGGCCATGATCGAGCCGCCCCGGCTGACGATGCCGGTCATCCGCTCGGCGGTCATCGGGATATAGCGCAGCAGCACGCCGGCGTGGATGGTGAAGTAGTCGACGCCCTGTTCGGCCTGTTCGATCAGGGTGTCGCGGAACATCTCCCAGGTCAGCTCCTCGGCCTTGCCGTCGACCTTCTCCAGGGCCTGGTAGATGGGCACGGTGCCGATCGGCACCGGCGAGTTGCGGATGATCCACTCGCGGGTCTCGTGGATGTTCTTGCCGGTGGACAGGTCCATCACCGTGTCGCCGCCCCAGCGGATCGCCCAGGTCATCTTGTCGACTTCCTCGTTGATCGAGGAGCCGAGCGCCGAGTTGCCGATGTTGGCGTTGATCTTAACCAGGAAGTTGCGGCCGATGATCATCGGCTCGGACTCGGGGTGGTTGATGTTGTTGGGGATGACGGCGCGGCCGCGGGCGACTTCGTCGCGCACGAATTCGGGGGTGATCTCGTCCGGGATGCTGGCACCGAATGGCTGGCCGGGATGCTGGCGGCCCATCAGCTTGGCCAGCTTCGCGCCCTGGGGGCCGCTGTTGCGCAGGGTTTCCAGATAGGCCGCGCGTTGCAGGTTTTCCCGGATGGCGATGAATTCCATCTCCGGGGTGACGATGCCCTGGCGGGCGTAGTGCATCTGGGTCACGTTGCGGCCGGCGATGGCGCGGCGCGGCTTGCGGTGCAGACCGGGGAAGCGCAGGCGGTTCAGGTCGGCCATGTCGGCGCGGGCCTGACCGTATTCGGACGACAGGCCGGGCAGCACCTCGGTGTCGTTGCGCTCTTCGATCCAGTTGGCGCGCATGGCCGGCAGGCCCTGGCGGATGTCGATCTTCACCTTGGGATCGGAGTAGGGACCTGAGCAGTCGTAGACGAAGATCGGCGGGTTGGCCTCTCCGCCCATGCCGGTCGGGGTATCGGACTGGCTGATCTCGCGCATCGGCACCTGGATGTCGGCCCGGCTGCCTTCGACATGGACCTTGCGCGAATTGGGCAGCGGCTGGATGGCGGCCTCGTCGACGTGGGCGCTGTCGGCCAGGAATTCTGCCGAAGAATTGGGAGCGGCTGCGTTCATGGTGTTCTTCCTCAAATACATGTAAGGAAGGCGGCGCGGCGGCCTCGCTTCCCTACGCCGGTATGACCCGGATCAGGTTCCAAGGGTGTATCTCACTCCGGTCGGACGGAGACCCCTAGCGATCAATGTGATCGGGAAGAATACACCGTTTCCGGCCAAGCAAGAAAAGCCTCCCGGTCGGCGGGTTATGTCGCCACGGTGTTTGCGCCGGGGCCGGATCGCGACTATAAATGACCAGTCAGTCATATATTGATCGGGTCATGTCCGCCGTGCTTGCACAACCCAGATGGCAACGCCGTGCCGAGGCCCGCCCCCAGGAACTGCTGGAGGCGGCGCTGAGGGTGTTCGTGGAGAAGGGCTACGCCGCGACCCGACTGGAGGAAGTGGCCCGCCGGGCTGGGGTGGCCAAGGCGACGCTCTATCTTTATTACGAGAACAAGCTGGAACTGTTCAAGGCCGTGGTCCGCCACGCCCTGGTCGCCGGTTTCGACGAGGTGGCGCAGGCGCAGGCGGTCGCGGCGCCGGACAGCCGGGCGCAACTGACCTTCCTGTTGCAGACCCTGGTGGAGCGGGTGGCGTGCTCGCCGCTGTCCGGGATTCCCAAGCTGGTCATGGCCGAGGCGGGCAACTTTCCCGAGGTCGCCCGGTTCTATCATGACGAAGTGATCCAGCGCGGCCGGGCGCTGGTCGTGGGGGTGCTGGAGCGCGGCATCGCGGCCGGCGAGTTCCGTTCGGTCGATATCGACTACGCCTGGCGGATCGTCATCGCGCCGGTCATGCTGGCGATCATCTGGAAACACTCATTTCAGGCCTTCGAGACAGAGGCCATGGATTTCAGGCAGCATCTGGAAACCCATCTCGACCTGCTGTTCAATGGCCTGCTGGCCGATAGCAACAAGAAGGAATAGGCGATGAACCGAAAGATACTGATCGTGCCCGTGGTCCTGGCAGCCGTGGTTGCCGCCGTCTGGTGGGTCAGGCGCGACCATGCGCCGGCGGCCGCTGAGCTGGTGGTGCATGGCAACGTCGACATCCGCCAGGTGGAACTGGCCTTCAATGCCAGCGGCCGGATCGATCAGGTCCTGGTCCAGGAAGGCGATCGGGTGAGCCAGGGCCAGGCCCTGGCCAGGCTGGATACCGCACGCCTGAAGCTGAGCCTGGCCCAGGCCGAGGCCCAGGCGAACGCCTTGCGCAGCCAGGTAATCAAGCTGAAGGCGGGCAACCGGCCCGAGGAGATCCGCCAGGCCGCGGCCCAGCGCGATGTCGCCCAGGTGGCGGTCGCCGATGCCGGGCAGGTCTACCAGCGGCAACAGGATCTGGTGGCGCGCCACTTCGTCTCCCAGCAACAGGCCGACAGCGCAGAAAACAGCCTGAACTCGGCCCGGGAACGGCTGAAGGCGGCCGAGGCGAGCTATCGCCTGGCGCAACTTGGCGCGCGCAAGGAAGACATTGCGGCGGCCGCGGCGAGCCTGGCGGCACAGGAAGCGGCGGTGGCCGGCCTCAGGCACGACATCGCGGAGGGCGAACTGCTGGCCCCGGACGGCGGCGTGATCGAGAATCGCATCCTGGAGCCGGGCGACATGGCCTCGCCGCAGAAGTCGGTCCTGACCCTGGCCCTGACCGACCCGATGTGGGTGCGCGTCTACCTGCCGGAGAACGTGCTGGGCCGGATCCCGGCTGGCGCCCGCGCCACGGTGACCACGGACAGCCACCCGGACAGGAAGTATGCCGCCTGGGTCGGCTATGTCTCGCCCGCCGCCGAATTCACCCCGAAGACGGTGGAGACCGCTGAGTTGCGCACCAGCCTGGTCTACCAGGCCCGGGTCTTCGTCTGCAATGGCGCGGGCGAGTTGCGCCAGGGCATGCCGACCACGGTGACCATCGCGTTTGACCAGCCGGCCGGCCAGGGCGCTCCCTGCGGCGGTGGCAAGTAATGCCCGACCACCTGGTCCTGGAGGCGGAAGGGCTGAGCAAGTCCTTCCAGGCCGGCAGCCGCCGGGTGACGGCCCTGGATGCGGTGAGCCTGGCCATCCGGGCCGGCGTGGTGACCGGCCTGATCGGGCCGGACGGCGCCGGCAAGACCACTTTCATGCGCCTGGCCGCCGGGCTGCTGGTGCCCGAGGCTGGGAAAATCACGGTTTTGGGCCTGGATGCCACGAAAGAGTCGCTGGCGGTGCAGGCCGCGCTGGGCTACATGCCGCAGCGCTTCGGCCTCTACGAAGACCTCACGGTGCAGGAAAACCTCGACCTCTATGCCGACCTGCAGGGAGTCAACGCGGCGGCCAGGCCGGAGCGCTATGCCGAGCTGATGCACATGACCGGCCTGGCGCCGTTCAGCCGCCGCCTGGCCGGCCGCCTGTCCGGCGGCATGAAGCAGAAACTCGGCCTGGCCTGCACCCTGGTCCGGGCGCCCCGGCTGTTGCTGCTGGACGAACCGACCGTGGGCGTGGACCCGGTGTCCCGGCGCGAACTGTGGGCGATCATCGACCGCCTGGTGAAGTCGGAAGGCATGAGCGTGTTGCTCTCGACCGCTTACCTGGACGAGGCGGAACGCTGCGCCGAGGTTGTTTTGCTGCATGAAGGCCGGGTGCTCGACCAGGGCCCGCCCGACGCCATGAGCGCCCGCATGGCCGGTCGCACCTGGGCCGTGACGGCGCCCGGCATACGCAACCGCGACCTGCAGGCCGCGCTGGACGGCCAGCCCGGCGTGGTCGATGCCCTGGTCCAGGGTGAGCATGTGCGGCTGGTTTCGGCGGCGTCGGACCTGCCGGATTCTGTGTCGGCCTATCCCGGCATCGTGGTGCGCGAGGCAGCGCCCCGGTTCGAGGACGGCTTCATCGACCTGCTCAGGCAGCGCCAGGAAGGGCCGCGACACATGGCCTCGATGCAGGGACAGGCAGAAGGCACGGCGACGGACGGGATCGTGATCCAGGTGCAGGGCCTGAGGCGACGGTTCGGTGATTTCTGGGCCGTGGACGGGGTCGACTTCCAGATCCGCCGGGGCGAGATATTCGGCCTCCTGGGTGCCAACGGGGCCGGCAAGACGACCACCTTCCGCATGCTCTGCGGCCTGCTGCCGCCCAGCGCCGGTCAGTTGCAGGTGGCCGGCCTGGACCTGCGCCATGCCGCCTCGGCGGCGCGGGCGCGGATCGGCTACATGTCGCAGAAATTTTCCCTCTACGGCAATCTCTCGGTGGCCCAGAACCTCGACTTCTTCGCCCGCGCCTACGGCCTTTCCGGCCGGACCCGGCAGGATCGGCTGGACTGGGCGGCGAGCGAATTCGAACTGGGACCCTACGCCGACCAGTTGAGCGCCGAACTGCCGCTCGGCTACAAGCAGCGCCTGGCCATGGCCTGCGCCCTGATGCACCGGCCCGAGATCATTTTCCTCGACGAGCCGACCTCCGGGGTCGATCCGCTGGCCCGGCGCGAGTTCTGGCAGCGCATCAACGGCCTGGCCCGGCAGGGCGTCACGGTGCTGGTGACCACCCACTTCATGGAAGAGGCCGAATACTGCGACCGTCTGGCGATCATGGCGGCCGGTCGCATCCTGGCCCTGGCCGAGCCGGCCGCCATCAAGGCCCTGGCGCGCACGCCGGCGAACCCCGAGCCGAGCATGGAGGACGCCTTCATCCAACTGGTCGAGGTCAGCGACTTGGCCAGGGCGGCGGCATGACCGGCGAACGCGGCGGGCCGGATGTCCGCCTGCGCGGCGGAGCGGGCATGCGCCTGCGCGGTCTGGTGCGCAAGGAGTTCCTGCAGATCGTGCGCGACCCCAGCAGCATCGCCATCGCCTTCCTGATGCCGATCTTCCTGCTCGTCCTGTTCGGTTACGGGGTCTCGCTCGACGCCGACCATGTGCCGATCGCCCTGGTGGCGGAGGCGCCGTCCAGCGACAGCGCCGACTTCACGGCCTCGCTGCAGGGTTCGCACTCGTTCGCGCCGCGCACCCTGGCCACCATGGCGGAGGCTGAGCAGGCCCTGCGGGTGGGCGAGGTGAAGGGCATCATCCGGCTCAGGGCCGACTTCTCCCGGCAGATGCGCCAGTCCGACGGCGCCCCGATCCAGGTCATCGTCGACGGCGTCGATGCCAACACCGCCCGTCTGGTCCTGGGTTATGCCGAGGGCGCCTGGGGCAGCTGGCTGGCCGGCCAGACGGCCCAGCGCGGCCAGACGCTCAGCACCCCGGTGGCGATGGAGTCGCGGATCTGGTTCAACAGCGAATTGCGCAGCCGCAACTACCTGGTGCCCGGCCTGGTGGCCATCATCATGACCCTGATCGGCGCCCTGCTCACTGCCCTGGTCATGGCGCGCGAGTGGGAGCGCGGCACCATGGAGGCGCTGATGGTGACCCCGGCCAGCATGACCGAGGTGCTGCTCGGCAAGCTGGTCGCCTACTTCATCCTCGGCACCGGCGGCATGCTGCTCACGGTCGGCCTGTCGGTGTGGCTGTTCGAGGTGCCGTTGCGCGGCTCGTTCTGGGTCTTGTGGACCTGTTCCAGCCTGTTCCTGCTCGCCGCCCTGGGCATGGGCCTGACCATCTCCACCCTGGCCCGGAGCCAGTTCGTCGCCGGCCAGATCGCCATCATCGCCACCTTCCTGCCGGCCTTCCTGCTGTCCGGCTTCATCTTCGACATCGGCAGCATGCCGGCGGTGGTGCAGGCGATCACCCACGTCATCGTGGCGCGCTACTTCGTCGCCATCGTGCAGACCCTGTTCCTGGCCGGCGACGTCTGGTCGGTGATCCTGCCCAACGCCCTGGCCCTGGCGGTGATGGCGGCGATCTTCCTGACCATCACCTGGCGCAAGTCGAGAAAGCGCCTTGAATGATGTGGCAACGCCTGCTCGCCCTGATCCACAAGGAATTCCTGGCCCTGCTCAAGGACCCCAAGAGCCGCATGGTCCTGATCGTGCCGCCCCTGATCCAGCTGTTGGTGTTCGGCTATGCCGCCACCTTCGATCTCAAGCAGGTGCCCTACGCGGTCTACAACGAGGACCGCGGCGCAGCCGCGCGTGACCTGCTGGCGGCCTTCCACGGCGCGCCGAGCTTCAATCAGGTGGCGGAACTGCACTCGGAGGCGGAGATCGCGCCCCTGGTCGATGTGCGCAGGGTGCTGGTGGTGATCCACATCGGTCCGCGCTTCAGCGCCGATTTGGTGTCGGGCCGGCCGGCGCAGCTGCAGGTCATCGTCGACGGGCGCAACTCCAATACCGCCATAATCGGACTCAACTACGTGCGCAGCGTGGTCGATCGCTTCAACCGGGACTGGCTCGCCTCCCAGGGTCTGCCGGGGCCGCCGGCCCAACTGGTCACCCGGGCCTGGTTCAACCCCAACCTGGAGAGCCGCTGGTTCTTCATCCCCGGCATCATCGGCATGCTCACCCTGGTGGTGACCATGCTGGTGACCGCCCTGACGGTGGCGCGGGAACGCGAGCAGGGCACCTTCGACCAGTTGCTGGTGACGCCGCTGCGGCCGGGCGAGATCCTGCTCGGCAAGACCGTGCCCGGCTTCGTCATCGGCATCGTCCAGGCCACCCTGATCCTGCTGGTGGCGACCCTGTGGTTCAAGGTGCCCCTGCTCGGCAGCCTTGCTGCCTTCTATACCGGCCTGGCCCTGTTCCTGTTGTCCGGGGTGGGCGCCGGCCTGCTGATCTCGTCGCTGTCGGCGACCCAGCAGCAGGGCCTTCTGGGCGCCTTCCTGTTCATGGTGCCGGCGGTGATCCTGTCCGGCTTCGCGACCCCCATCGCCAACATGCCCGAAGCGGTCCAGATGATCACCCTGATCGACCCGCTGCGTTACTTCCTGGTCATCCTGCGCAAGGTGTTCCTGGAGGGCGCCGGCTTCGATGTCCTGATCGACCAGCTCTGGCCCATGGCGGTGATCGGCGCGGTCAGCCTGTCCCTGGCCGCGTGGCTGTTCCGGCACCGCATGTACTGAGCCAGGCCGGGGGGGCCAGGCAATCTAAAATGGCGTCGACATCACTTGCTGCGTTTTGTTAACGGTGTTAAGTTAACGACGTTAACAAATTCAGCGGCAACGTCATGCCCCCGAAACAAAGAAACGAACAGGAACGCCAGGAGACCCGGACCCGCATCCTCGACGCGGCGCGCATCCTGTTCGTCGAGCATGGCATCGAGGCCACCAGCATGCGCGAGATCGCCGGCCGGGTCGGCTGCTCGGCAACCGCCATCTATCTCTACTTCCGCGACAAGCGCGACCTGTTCCGCGCCTTGTGCGCCACCGATTTCCTCGCCCTCGCCGAGGAGATGCGCCAGATGGAGCGGATCGTCGATCCCATGGAGCGCCTGCATAGGCTCGGCATCGGTTATGCCCGCTTCGCGCTGAGCCACCCGAACCACTACCGCCTGATGTTCATGACGCGTTGGCCGCAATTGGCGGCCGACGAGCTGGGCATCGAGCAGGGCAACCCGGAGCAGGACGCCTATGCCCAGTTGTACGGCATGGTGGCGGAGGCCCACGCCGCCGGCCGCTTCCGCGCCGACCTGGACGATCCGGCATTGGTCGCCCAGACCCTTTGGGCGGGCGTACACGGTGTCTGCTCGCTGGAGATCACCCTGGGCGAGGATGGCTGGACCGACTGGCGGCCGTTCGAGGCGCGGATCGGCCTGATGGTCGAGTCGCTGATGCGCGCCATGGCCCGTCTGCCGGAGGTGCCGCATGGTTGACCTGGCGCTCAAGACGCTGCTGTTTGACCGGCTGCGTTTCTTCATCACCGTGTCCGGGGTCGCCTTCGCGGTGACCCTGGTGTTCGTGCAGGCCGGCCTGTTCGCCGGCATCCTGGGCAATGCCTCGGTGACCGTGCGCAACCTCGACGCCGAGCTGTGGATCACGCCGAAAAACACGGCCAACGTCGACTTCGCCAACACCTTCCCGGAGTCCTACCTGGATCGCGTCCGCTCGGTGCCCGGGGTGGCGCGGGCCGACAACCTGATCGTCTATTTCATGTTCATGACCCTGCCCAGCGGCGCCCGCGAATCGGTGGAGGTCTACGCCATGGAGAATTTTCGCCGCTGGGGCTTCCCGTGGCATGTGCTCGAGGGCGACCTGGACGACCTGAAGCGTGGCCCCTACATCTTCATGGACAATTCGGCGACGCGCCGATTCGGGCCGTTCGCGGTCGGCGATTACCGGGAGGTCCAGGACACCCGGCTGGAGATCGTCGGACGCACCGCGGATGCGCTTTCCTTCACCACCACGCCGCTGGTGTTCATGGACTACGGCCAGGCCCAGCGCATGAACGCGGACATGCTGAAGGGGCGCACCAGCTATGTGGTGGTCAAGCTGGCGGCCGGCGCCGATCCGGGTCAGGTGCGCGCCGAGATTCACCGCCGCCTGCCCTACAACGACGTCTTCACCCGCGCCGAGTGGGGTGACAGGTCGGAAGCCTACTGGATCGAGAGCACCGGCATCGGCCTCAACATGTACCTGACCGTGTTCCTGGGCGTGCTGGTCGGCGTGGTGGTGGTCACCCAGACCCTGTACACCTCGACCATGGAGCACCTCCGCGAATACGGCACGGTCAAGGCCATCGGCGGCGGCAACGCCGACATCTACCGGATCATCGGCAAGCAGGCGGTGATCGCCGCCGTGCTGGGCTATGCCATCGGCGCCGCCATGGCCTGGGGCGTCGGCGCCCTGGTCGAGAAGAGCGGCCTGCACATGGCGCTGACCCCGACCATGCTGGCCGTGGTGTTCGCCGGTGCGCTCGCCCTGTGTCTGGCGGCGGCGCTGGTGTCGTTCCGCAAGGTGGCCCACATCGATCCGGCCATGGTGTTCAGGGGCTGACCATGAATGTCCTGGAAACCGAGAACATCACCAAGACCTTCCAGGAAGGCAGCGAAAGCGTCGAGGTGCTGAAGGGGATATCGCTGTCCGTGGCGCGCGGCGAGGTGGTGGCGCTGGAGGGCCGCTCCGGTTCCGGCAAGACCACCTTCCTGTCCATCGCCGGCTGCATCCTGACGCCGTCCGGCGGCAGGCTGGCTATCGCCGGCCAGGCCATGGACATGGGCAACGCGCGCGAACTGGCGTCGGCGCGGCGGCGCAGCATCGGCTTTGTGTTCCAGCAGTTCAACCTGTTCCCGGCGCTGACCGCGCGGGAGAACGTCGAGTTCGCCCTCAACATGAAGGGGCGCAAGGATGCCTCGGCGCGCCGCGAGGCGGAGGCGATGCTGGACCGGGTGGGGCTGGCCGATCGGCGCGAATTCCTGCCACGCGACCTGTCCGGCGGCCAGAAGCAACGGGTGGCCATCGCCCGCGCGCTGGCCGGCGGCCCGCCGCTGATTCTGGCCGACGAGCCGACCGCCAATCTGGACAGCCACGTCGGCGAGCAGATACTGGGGTTGTTCCGCGAACTGGCCAAGCGCGACAACCGCGGCCTGATGATCGTGACCCACGATGCCAAGGTGCGCGCCATCGCGGACCGGGTGGCACATATCGAGGATGGCCGCATCCTTACTGGAGATGGATGATGAGAACCTGGATCGTTGCATTGTCGATACTGGCCTGCGGCGGACTCGCCGGCTATGGCCTGGCGCCGAAACCGGCGGGTCTGGCCACGGCCTCGTCCGCGCCGGCGGCGGCCGGGGAAAAGACCGGTGTGCGCGCCGAGGGCCAGGTCGTCGCCTACCCCGGCGCCGAGGTCACCCTGGCGAGCGAGCAGGCGGGCACCCTGGTCCGGCTCGATTGCACTGAAAAACGGCGGGTCCGCCGGGGCGAGACGATAGCCGTGCTGCGCCGCGAGGAGAGCCGGGCGGCGGTGGCCGAGGCTGCCGCCCGGGAGAAGGAGGCCGAGACCGAGGCGAGCCTGGCCGAGGTCGAGTTGCGGCGTGCCCGCGACCTGGCGGGGCAGGGGTTTTACAGCCGCCAGGCGGTGGATCGGGCCGAGCAGTCCCTGGCCTCGGCCCGCGCCCGCCGCGACAGCGCACGGGCGACCGTGCACCGCCTGGAGGCTGCGCTGGACAAGGCCGTGATCGTGGCACCCATCACGGGTACGGTGATCGGCCGCCTGGCCAACGAGGGCGAGACCGTGACGGCCGGGCAGGGCTTGTGCGCCCTCGCCGACTTGGGACAGTTGCGGCTGGAGATCGAGGTGGACGAGTTCGACGCCGGCCGGATCGAACCGGGCGCCGGCGTGCGCGTCAGCGCCGAGGGTTACCCCGGCAAGGAATGGGCGGGCAAGGTCGAGGATATCCCCGACGCGGTGGTCTCGCGTCGATTGCGGCCCCAGGACCCGTCGCGTCCGGTGGATGTGCGCGTGCTGCTGGTCAAGGTCGCGTTGCAGGAGGCGACGCCGCTCAAACTTGGTCAGCGGGTGGAGGTCAGGATAGGCCGGCTGTAGAATGCACTGACTGAACCCGATTACCCGCACAGGAATTGCCATGGATTACGAACAGACGCGCCACTTCATGATCGAACAGCAGATCCGCCCCTGGGAGGTTTTGGACCCGGTGGTGCTGGACTTGCTGAGCAAGGTCAAGCGGGAGGACTTCGTACCCGCCATCTACCGTTCCCTGGCCTTCGTCGACATGGCAATCCCGCTCGGCAACGGCGAGTTCATGTGGGAACCCAAGCTGGAGGCCCGCGTCGTGCAGGACCTGGCGCTCAAGCGGAGCGACCGGGTGCTGGAGGTCGGCACCGGCAGCGGCTACCTGACCGCGCTGCTGGCTTCGCTGGCGATGCAGGTGGTCAGCATCGAGATCGACCCCGCGTCGAAGGAAGAGGCCGAGAAAAAGCTCAAGGCCCACGGCCTGGAGAACATCACCCTGAAGGTCGGCGATGCCGCGCGCGACTGGGGTGCTGACGGCAGCTTCGATGCGATCGTCCTGACCGGCTCGACGCCGGTGCTGCCGGAGGCCTATCTGAGCCGGCTCAACCCCGGCGGCCGGCTGTTCGCGCTGGTCGGCGAGGGCGTCATGATGAAGGCGATCCTGGTCACCTGCGTGGCCGCCGGCGCCTGTCAGCGCAGGACATTATTCGAGACCAAGGTGAAGGCGCTTGCGTATGCCCTGGAGCCGGAACGTTTCGAGTTCTGACATGAGGCAGATGCGGCCGGCCGAGTTGAAGGCCTGGCTGGACGACCCGTCTGGCGACAAGCCGTTTCTGCTCGATGTGCGCGAAGAGTGGGAATTCGGCCTGTGCCGGATCGAGGGTTCCGAACTGGCGCCCCTGCAGACCATACCCACCCGGCTGACGGAATTGAACCCGGCCCGGGAAACCGTGGTCATCTGCCACCATGGCGTGCGCAGTTATCACGCCGCCCGATTTCTCGAACACAACGGTTTTACCAATGTCATCAACCTGACCGGCGGCGTGGACGCCTGGGCCAAAGAGGCCGACCCGACCATGCCGACCTATTGAGAACGGACATGCGCAAGACGCTACTCACACTCGCACTGGCAACCCTCGCCTTCAGCGCCGAAGCCGCCAACCTGAGCGACATCTATAAGCAGGCCCGAAGGAACGACGCGGTCTATGCCTCGGCCCAGTCCGCCTACAAGGCCGGCCTGGAAAAGCTGCCGCAGGGACGTGCCTTGCTGCTGCCCAGCGTCAACCTGTCGGCCAACGTCAACCACGTCAACAGCGATACCAGCGCGAGCAGTTCCAGCAGCTATACCAGCCACGGCGCGACCCTGGCCCTGACCCAGCCGATCTACCGCAAACAGAACCTGGAGACCCTGGCGCAGGCCAAGTTGCAGGTCCAGGTGGTCGAGGACCAGTTGAAGCTGGCCGAGCAGGACCTGATGCTGCGCACCGCCCAGGCCTATTTCGATGTCCTCCTGGCACAGGACAACCTGTCTACCGCCGAGGCCCAGAAGACCGCCATTGCCGAGCAACTGGCCCTGGCGAAGAAGAGCTTCGAGGTCGGCGCCGCCACCATCGTCGACACCCGCGAGGCGCAGGCCCGCTACGACGCCACCGTGGCGCAGGAGATCGCCTCCCGGAATGAACTCGACGTGAAACGGCGGACGTTGGAAAAGTTGATCATGGCGGTGGCGCCGCAGTTGGCGCCGCTGGCCGGCAGCGTCACGGTGAGCCTGCCGCAGCCGAACGACATGGAGAGCTGGGTTCGGCAGGCGCGCGAAAACAGCCTCAGTGTCTCGGTCGGCCAGTCCCTGGCCGAGATCGCCCGGCGCGAGGTGGAACGCCAGCGCGGCGGCTATCTGCCGACCGTGGACCTGACCGCCAGCTATTCCGACAACCATAACGGCAGCCTGAGCGGAGTCGACAGCAATAGCGCCCAGATCGGTGTGCAACTGGGCTGGAACCTGTACCAGGGCGGTCTCACCGGGTCGCTGGTACGGGAGGCGGTGGCCAACAAGGAAAGGGCCGGGTTCGATCTCGATAACACGACCCGTCAGGCCGAACTGGATGCCCGCCAGTCCTTCCTCGGCGTGGTCTCCGGCGAGGCACAGGTACGCGCGCTGGAGCAGGCGGTGGTGTCGAGCGAGGCGCAACTGGCTTCGACCAAGCTGGGCCAGGAGGTCGGCGTGCGCACCGCAGTCGACGTACTCAACGCCCAGCAGTCGCTGTTTTCCGCCAAGCGCGACCTGGCCTCCGCACGTTATGCCGTCCTGATGAGCGGGCTGCGCCTGAAGGCGGTCAGCGGCGCCCTGGCCGAGGCCGATCTGCAGGCCGTCGACGGCCTGCTCAAGGAATAAGCCTTACAACCTCGCCAGGGCGGGTTCCAGCAACTTCATCACCTTGTCCGTGGCGCCCTGGTGCGCCCGGCTGAAGTGCATGCCGGCCTCGGCCATGGCATGGCGGGCACCGGCATCCTGGTGCAGGCGCTTCACCGAGCGGGCAAGGTCCTCGGCATCCGTGATCCGCAACGCGGCGCCACAATCGATGGCGCGCTCGGTGGCGTCGAGGAAGTTCCAGGTGTGCGGCCCGATCAGGACCGGGCAGCCCATGTCGGCCGCCTCGATCAGGTTCTGACCGCCCAGCGGCAGCAGGCTGCCGCCGATGAAGGCCACGTCGGAGGCGGCGTAAAAGGCCGCCATCTCGCCCATGCTGTCGCCCAGGAAGACCTCGGTCTCGCGGGTCACCGGTTCATGCCGGCTGCGCCGGGCGAATTCGACGCCACGGCTCTCCAGCAGCGCCGCCACCTCGTCGAAGCGCTGGGGGTGGCGCGGCACGATCACCAGCAAGAGGTCCGGGATGCCCAGTTCCAGGCAGGTGTCGAGGATCAGTTCTTCCTCGCCGTCCCGCGTGCTGGCGGCGAGGAAGACGAAGCGGCCGGAGAATGTTTTACGCAAGACCTCGGCGCGCTGGTAGGTGTCGGGCGGTGCGGCGACGTCGAATTTGATATTGCCGGTGACGATGACAGCCGCCGCCCCCAGTCCGGCCAGGCGCCCGGCATCGGCTTCGGTCTGGGCCGCGATGCCGGCCAGGCTGGCCAGCGCCGGCCGGATCAGGCCGGCGATGCGGCCGTAACCGCGTGCCGAGCGCTCCGACAGGCGGGCATTGACCAGGTAGGCCGGGATGCCGCGTTTTGCGCACGCGGCATAAAGGTTCGGCCAGACCTCGGTCTCCATGAAGATGGCGATGCCGGGGTGGCTCCGGTTCAGGAAGCGATTGATCGCAGTAGGCAAGTCATAGGGCAGATAGGTTTGCCGGATGTGGTCGCCGAAGACCTCGACGGCGGTGGTGCGCCCGGTCGGCGTGGTGTGGCTGAGCAGGATGGTGGCGTCCGGCCGGCGTTGCCGCAGCACGCCGACCAATGGCGCGGCGGCACGGGTCTCGCCGACCGAGACGGTATGCAGCCAGATCACCGGTCCGGCTGGCAATGCCGGTGCCCAGCCGAGACGCTCGCGCCAGTGCAGGCGATATTCAGGCTGCTTCCTGCCGCGCCAGCGCAGGTACAGGAACATGGCCGGCAGGGCCAGCAGCCAGAGCAGGGTATAAAGGGCGCGCATGGACGAATTCTATAGGAACCTCTGATCAACTTCCGCACGGGCGCGACGTGGGCTTTGCGGGATGGGATGCAAGGCGCGTCGCGCAGCGAATGGTCATCCCATTCGCAAGTGGCGCAACGCCGCAGACCGCCCGCAAAGCCCCGTCCCGAAGGGTTGTGGCGAAAAGCGCCCGTCTGCGGCGTTGCGTGGCTTGCGAATAGTCTCGCTATTCGACTGCGCCGCGCGCCTTGCATTCAGGCGCTTTTCGCCACAACGCGCTCCGTGTGGAAGTTGATCAGAGGTTCCTTTGGCTGGGCTAAAATGCCTGGACTTAAAAGGAGCGGTTATGAAAGTTCTGATTACCGGTTGTGCTGGTTTTAGTTACGGCCATTCGCGTTGCTCACTTAACTTGCGCTTGGCGCAAGTTAGCCTCCACTGAAACCAGCACAGGAGATTTAAATGAAAGTGTTGATTACGGGCTGTGCTGGTTTTATCGGCATGCACGTCGCGCAAATCCTGCTGGCGCGCGGCGACGAAGTGGTCGGGGTGGACAACCTCAACGACTATTACGACCCGAAACTGAAACTGGCCCGGCTGGCGCGCTTGAAGGGGCAGGCCGGCTTCCGCTTCATCCAGGCCGACATCGCCGACCGCATGGCCATGGAAGACCTGTTCGCCGCCGAGCGTTTCAACCGGGTGGTCAACCTGGCCGCCCAGCCCGGCGTACGCTACTCGCTGACCAACCCGCATGCCTACATCCAGACCAACCTGGTCGGCTTCGGCAACCTGCTCGAAGGCTGCCGCCACAACGGCGTCGAACACTTCGTCTACGCCAGTTCGTCGAGCGTCTACGGCGCCAACACCCACATGCCGTTCTCGGTGCACGACAACGTCGACCACCCGGTCAGCCTGTATGCCGCCAGCAAGAAGGCCAACGAACTGATGGCCCACAGCTACAGCCACCTGTACGGCCTGGCCACCACCGGCCTGCGCTACTTCACCGTCTACGGCCCCTGGGGCCGGCCCGACATGTCGCCCTGGCTATTCACCTCGGCGATCCTGGAAGACCGCCCCATCGATGTCTTCAACATGGGCAAGATGCAGCGCGACTTCACCTACATCGACGACATCGCCGAGGGCACCGTCCGGGTGCTCGACCGCGTCGCCACGGCGAACCCCGAATTCGATACCAACGCCCCGGACCCGAGTTCCAGCTATGCCCCGTTCAAGGTCTACAACATCGGCAACCACGAGCCGGTCGAACTGATGACCTTCATCGGCACCATCGAGGCCGCGCTCGGCAAGGAGGCGAAGAAGAATTTCCTGCCCATGCAGCCGGGCGACGTCGTGGCGACCTATGCCGACGTCGAGGACCTCAAGCGCGATGTCGGCTTCGAGCCGAAGACCCCGCTGGCCGACGGCATCGCACGCTGGGCCGAGTGGTACCGGACTTATCACGGCCTCGCTTGATTCCCGGGGCGGATACCTCCTGGCCGACGGCTGACCCGGACGCCCTCGCTCATAGCGAAAGGCTGGCCGGGCTGATCGCCGGGCGAATTGGCGCAGCAGGCGGCTGGTTGTCCTTCGCCGACTACATGGCCCTGGCCCTGTATGCGCCCGGCCTCGGCTATTACGCCGCCGGCGCGCGCAAGTTCGGCGCCGCCGGCGACTTCGTCACCGCGCCGGAACTGACCCCGCTGTTTGCCCAAACCCTGGCCGCTCAGGCGGTCCAGGTCATGGAAGACTGCGGCAACGAAATCCTCGAACTGGGTGCCGGCAGCGGCCGCCTGGCGGTGGACCTGATGCGGGAGTTGGCCCGGTTGGGACGGTTGCCCGACCGCTATGGCATCCTCGAACCCAGCCCGGACCTGCGCCAGCGCCAGCAGGCCTTGCTTGAACGTGAGGCGCCCGAACTGCTCGACCGGGTACGCTGGCTGGACACCCTGCCCGACCGACTGTCCGGCCTGGTCCTCGGCAACGAGGTGCTCGACGCCTTGCCGGTGCACCTGGTGCACTGGCTGGACGGGCAGGCGTTAGAGCGTGGCGTGGCGCTGGACGAGGCCGGGTCGGCCTTCGTCTGGCAAGACCGCCCCATGCCCCCGGGGCCGCTGCTCGATGCGGCAAACAGGCTGCCGGCGCCGGGCGACGATTATCTGAGCGAGGTCTGCCTGGCCGCGCCGGCACTGATCCACAGCCTGGCCGAGCGGCTGCAACATGGCATGCTGCTGTTCCTCGATTACGGCTTCCCGCGTGCCGAGTACTACCACCCGGACCGCCGCGAAGGCACCCTGATGTGCCATTACCGTCACCGTTCCTTCGACGATCCGTTCTACCTGCCCGGCCTGGTCGACATCACCTCCCACGTCGATTTCACCCTGATCGCCGATGCCGCCCTGGAGGCCGGCTTGGATGTGCTCGGCTACACCAGCCAGGCCCATTTCCTGCTCAACTGCGGTCTGCTCGAACGTCTGGGCGAACTGGAGCCCGGCTCGACGGTTTACCTGAAAGAGACCGCCCGAGTGCAGAAACTCATCCAGCCGACCGAGATGGGCGAGTTGTTCAAGGTCATCGCCCTGGGCAAGGGCGATCTGCCATTGCCGTTGGGTTTTGCCCGGGGGGACAAGCGGCACAACCTTTGATCGCCAGCTCCCATCCATGGCTGTATTGCCTTCTCATTAGCTGGAAATGGTATGGGCGCGGGCCATCTAGGGTGAGTTGTTGCGGGACAGTTGGTTGTCGCATCAATGGCCACTATAACTCTCGGCTGGGTTACGCCGAAGGATGTAAATCCTATGTCAGATAGCCTAATGGCATGATTGCAGGTAGATTTTTCATGCCCGCTGGGTATCCATCAATCATATTGGGAGGCATCATGAAAAAGCTGCTGATTGGTTTCATCCTGTTTGTCTTTTCGGCGATCTCTGCTTTTGCGGCGGTCAATCTGAACACCGCCACCCAGGCTGAACTTGAGGCGGTAAAGGGTATCGGCCCGGCCAAGGCGAAGGCCATCATCACCTACCGCGAGAAGAGCGGCGGCTTCAAGAGCGTCGACGAACTGGCCAAGGTGAAGGGCTTCGGCAAGGCCAGCGTGGCCAAGTTGAAAGATCAGTTCGAAGTGCCCGCCGAGGCGCCCAAGAAGTAAGCCGCCTTGGAACGGCCGCGCCCTTCGGGCGTGGCCCGCATTCGTCAACAGGTGCGGTTAGCCAAATAATGCATAGGGATGTGAAGACCGGGTCGATCAGGAGCATGGCTGGCGTCACCTTGCTGGAGGCCATGGTCACCATGACCATCGCGGCCATCCTGCTGGCGCTGGGCATCCCCGGCCTGATCGACTTCACGCGCAACGCGAGACGCGATAGCCAGGTCAGCGATATCGTGGTCGCCCTGAATTACGCCCGTAGCGAAGCAATCCGGCGCAATCACAACATAACGGTGTGTCCGAGCGCGAATGGCCTCGACTGCAATGACACCAGGCAATGGGAGACCGGCTGGATCGTCTTCACCGATCCCAACAGCAACGGCGTTATCGACGACAGCGACAGCATCCTGCGCGTACGCGAAGGGACGGAAGGTGACACCACACTACGCGGCGCCCGGACAAGATTGACCTATCAGAGTACCGGCTTCAGCGCCGGATTCAACGATACGCTACGGGTTTGCGACCTGCGCGGAACGGATTTTTCCCGTAGCGTAATCATCTCCAGCACAGGCAGGGTGCGGGTGAAAAGCAAGGCGGATACTTGCCCATAAGCCGGAAACGCGTGACTCCGACCGGTCGTGATTCGGGATCGGCTTAAAGCGGGTGCAACAACTTCGCGAACGGACAGAGGGATGCGCAGCGTTTCGTGACACGGACGGCAATGACAGCCTTCAATTGCATCGAGATCTTCGGCAATCGGATAAGCCGGCATTCGACGCTTGGCTGAAAGTCACCTGCCCGGTTCCTGCAGAATTGCGCGTCGGCTCCGGGGCAAGTAAAGCAGATGGCAGGAAGCCCTGTGCGCCGGGAGACGAAATGCCAGGGAAATCACGGCCCTCAGATGAATTTGGTATATGTTGAGCCCAATTGGGTAGTGGCTGCCACGTTCGTCGTATGTGGTACGCCGCTGGTCTGCATGGCATCGGCATGATGTGGTTTTACAAATATCATTCCAAGGGCCGATAGAGGAGTTGAAATGCGAAGTTGTCGTGGCGTCACGCTTATCGAGTTAATGGTGACAATTACCATCGTGGCGATACTTGCAACGGTGGCTGTGCCATCGTTCGTCGACTTCATCAGGCAGAACCGGGTCAGCGCGACGGCGAACGAATTTGTCGCTTTGGTCGCCCTGGCACGGTCGGAAGCCATCAGGCGAGGTAACACGGTGACCGTGTGCAAGAGCGCCGACAAGGTCACGTGCACGACCTCGGGTAATTGGGGGCAGGCCGTGATTGTGTTTGTGGACGGGAATACACGCGGGGTGATCGACGGCGCCGACACCATCGTGCGGGTGGTATCTCCGCCAGCAAGTGGCATTTCGGTCAGTGCCAGCGATACCAACGTCAGCAACTGGCTGACTTATCTGTCTTCAGGCGTGAGTGTGGGAAACGGCAACTCACGTAACGGGGGAAGCTTTGCGGTGTGTGGGGCACCATACGCCAGAACCATTACCATCGATGCAACAGGGCGCGTAAGCAGCGTTAAGACATCATGTTGAAAGCTGAGATGAAACTGCGGCAGTTCCAGTCCGGTACCTCCCTGATCGAAGTGCTGGTGACGATGGTTATCATCGCCATCGGCCTGCTGGGTCTGGCCGGCTTGCAGGCCACCAGCATGAAAAACAACATTGGAGCCAGCAACCGCAGCGAAGCCACCGTTCTCGTCTACGACATCATCGACCGGATGCGGGCAAACAAGGCCGGTGCCGGGAGTGGTTCCTACAACATCGCGTTAGGCAGTGACCCGTCTGGCGGGACGCTGCCTGCCACTGAAGTTGCTGAATGGAAATCCGCCCTGCGCAATCGGTTGCCCAGCGGTGACGGCTCGATCTCTGCCACATGCAATATCAGCGGTTGCTTTGCAACCGTGATTGTGACCTGGAATGACACGCGGAACGCCAACAACCTGGCCGACACCAGCTTTACGACGAATACAAAATTATGAATACGCGCACGCAACTCGGGGTCACCCTGGTCGAAGTCATGGTCAGCATGGCGATCGGCCTGTTGTTGGTGGCCGGCATGATCGGCCTGTATATCAGCCAGAGCCAAGGCTCCAGGCAGTCCCTTTCATTCAGCCGAATGCAGGAAAACGCACGCTACGCCTTTGAACTGATCGGGCGGGATTTGCGTATGGTGGGGGACACGGGTTGCTACCGAAATACCATCGTCAGTACATTGGACGCGACCACACGCGGCTACTGGTATGGTGCCGTCGATAGCCAGCCCTTGATCGGTTACGAGGATGCGGCCACAACCGCCCCAACCATCAATAGCTTGCGCAGCAATGTGCTCAGGGGTGATGCGCTGGCCGTTCTCCGTGTCGATGGTGAAACGCCGAACATTATTTCCAGCTACACCCAATCCTCAGGGGTATTCACCCTGACGGCCACCCCGAATCTGTCAGCCGACGACATCGTGGTTGCCACCAATTGTCAGACGGCCGTGGTCGGGCGGGTTGACAGCGTGGCCGGCCAGAATGTGACGACGACGGCGACCACGGCAAATGGCGCTACCGCGTCTCTGGCCGCCAATTCCCGTCTGTATGCCTTGAGCGGTCATCTCTATTACATCCGCAACAACGGGGCGGGCATCCCCTCCCTGTATCGTCAGGATTTCGATAACGGCAGTACGGCCGGGGTTGAACTGGTCGAAGGCGTCGAGGATATGCAGATAATGTATGGCGTCGATACGACCGGCATCGCCGACACCGACGGCAATGGCTCGGTGGATGCCTATGTGACGGCCGATCAGGTGACCGCTACCGCACCGGGTTCGTCGGATGCGAATAAATGGTCCAATCGCGTGCTCAGCGTCAGGGTGGATCTGTTGATCCGCTCGGTTGAAAACAATGTCGCCACCAACGCGCAGTCCTTTCCGGCCGCTTATTGGCCATTCAGCACTCCAACGGTCGTCGTCAGCGGAGGCAGTGCCGTGGCCCAGGATCGCCGTTTGCGTAAGCAATTTACCGCCACTTTCACATTGCGTGGACGGGTGCACTGATGAAAACGCGAAGATTCCATTTTCCCCAATCCGGCGGTCGCGGCCAGCGCGGCATGACCCTGCTGGTCGGTCTGGTCATGCTGGTGTTGTTGTCCCTCCTGGCGATCTATGGCGCCCGCACCGTGATCATGGAAAACATCATGGCGCGCAATACCCGCGACCGCGACCTGGCCTTCCAGTCGGCCGAGGCGGCGATGCGGGATGCCGAATCCCGTATCGCTGCCTATGACGCCAGCTTTGCCGGGACTGGACTGATCACGACGGCGGCTGCCGATTTGCCCACCAAGACGACGGTCGACTATTGGCTCAATACGTATGGCTGGGCCAATGGCAACACCATCGAGATGCGCGATACCGACGGCAGCTATTCCGGGACGTTATCCAGCCTGCCGCGTTATGTCGTGGAACGCCTGCCGGATATCAGCACCGGAAATGCCTGTCCCAGTTCCAGCGCCACCTATGACCGGCGGCGCTATCGCGTCACGGCCATGGCCGTGGGCCGCTCGGCCGATACCCGGGTGATGTTGCAGTCCGAATACCGCTATGACAGCCCGCGCTGCCCGGAATGATGGAGGTCAAATCATGAAAATACGCCTGTTCACCCTTCTGGCCGGGCTGTTCCTGTCCGTTTCCGGTCATGCCGGCAGTTACACCCTTTCCGACGTTCCCCTGTACCTGACCGTCGGGGTGCCGCCCAACATCATCCTGACCCTGGACGACTCGGGCAGTATGGACAACGGCTACGTGCCGGATGGTATTTCCAGCACCACGAACAGCAAGCGCTACAAGTCGGCGTATTTCAACGCCATGTATTACAACCCGGCCATCACCTACAACCCGCCGCCGAAATACGACGGCAAGGAATGCACGATCGACAGCGCGGACAGCGACCCGACCTGCTATCCGAACGCTTTGTTCACGGCGGCGCCGATGAATGGTTTTGCCGTGTCGAACGGGACCGTCAACACGGTATCCACCAGCAACTACTGCAATCCGGCCTCGGTTTCCAACCTGAGGTCATCGCCCGTCAACCTGAGCAGCGATTACGCGGCAACCAATTCCTATGCCCCCAACAGCAACAGCCAGACCTGCACGTCGGCCGACGGCATTGTGGGTACTGCAGTAAACCAGACCGTCAATTATTCGCTCAGGTGCACTGTCACGTTCGTAAGGCAATCTGGCGATGACCGGTTCGATGTCACTAGTTGTGGCAATGCGTCTGCTGTTTGCACTCGTACCGATGGGGCCGCTTGCTCGGCCTCAGCGCCAAGCACCAGCGGTCCATTTACGACCACCACGATGCCAAACAATGGCGGGTATCCCGACGTGACGATTACGGGTTCGGGCGGAACTTATGGCAACAATGACACTTATACGATTTCGGCGAGGACGAGCACGACCAGCCTAAGAGAGAGCAACATAAACTTCTCTAGCTCATCAACTACCGAAACAAACCGGACCTTGTCCTGGAGCGTCACGACCGAGGTCTCTCCCGCATCCACCTCGTACTCGGCCTATTACTACCGCTTCTATCTGGAGGCGGGCGTCGCCCGGCCGAGCAGCTGCACCACGACCACCGCCAACCAGAAAACGGATGACGCCTGTTACCTCAGGGTGGCCGTCGGCTCGGCCGATGACATCTACAAGAAACCGGACGGCAGTGCGGCCGATCAGGCGCGCAAGCAGCAGAACTTCGCCAACTGGTATTCCTATTACCGCACCCGCAACCTGGCCACGGTGTCCGGCGCCATGACCGCCTTCGCCGGCGTCGACGGCCGCGTGCGCCTGGCCTGGCAGGCCCTGAGCACCTGCAAGGACGACACCAATCTGTTCACGTCTACCGGCTGCAAGGGCTGGGACAATCCCACTACCGGGCTGGATAACCGCATCCGTGCGC
>JAQTLU010000004.1:292086-298837 GCA_028714735.1 Gallionellaceae bacterium
GACGGCCGCGTGCGCCTGGCCTGGCAGGCCCTGAGCACCTGCAAGGACGACACCAATCTGTTCACGTCTACCGGCTGCAAGGGCTGGGACAATCCCACTACCGGGCTGGATAACCGCATCCGTGCGCTGGACGAGAACGATGCGACCGGGTATAGCCACCGGCGGCAACTCTACAGCTGGCTGGCGCGTCTGCCCGCCAGCGGCTATACGCCGCTGCGCTCGGCCGCCATCCGGGCCGGCCGCTACGTCGACACCTCGGTGACGGGGCTGTCCGCTTCCAGTCCCTATGCCGAAACCCCGCCCGGCACGGCAGGCACCTATTATTCCTGCCGCCGCAATGTCCACATGATGATGACCGACGGTCTGTGGAATACCAATACCGAATCGATCACCCCCAGCGTCGCCAATGCCAACAGCACGGCGGTGAGCTTGCCGTCCGGCTCATCCCTGCCGTCCGGGTCGACCACCTGGACCCCGGACCACCCCTACACCGACAGCAACAGCAACGACATGGCCGACATTGCCTTCTATTACTGGAAGCGCGACCTCGCCGCCGGCACCGTCATGGACAACACCCTGCTGCCCATACTGCGCGACCAGTCCGGCGATTCGACGGCGCAATGGGTCAACCCCAAGAACGACCCGGCGGACTGGCAGCATATGACCACCTATGCGGTGAGCCTGGGCCTGACCTCCCTGCTGACCAATCCGGCCTGGGGCGGCAGCACCTTTGCCGGCGACTACCCGGCCCTGGCCTCGGGCACGAAGTCCTGGCCCGCCACCAGTTCCGATTCGGCCAACAACGTCTATGACCTCTGGCATGCTGCCATCAGCAGCCGGGGCAAGTTCTTCAGCGCCGAGAACGCGTCCGATGTGGCCAATGCCTTCCAGACCATCCTGAAGGAGGTCGGCGGCGACTCGTCATCGTCGGCTTCCCTGGCGGCCAACTCGACCAAGCTGCAGACCGCCGAGGATGGCAGCAGCCTGACCGTGGTTTATCAGGCCAAGTTCGACCCCAAGGACTGGTCCGGCCAACTGGTGGCCTACCACGTGCAGGGGGATGGCAGTCCGGGCAGCCCGGATTGGGATGCCTCCAACCCGACAGATTTAACCGCTCGACGGATCTATGATCCATCCGCCCGGCGGATCTATACCCAGGGCGGCGGCGGCGGGGTCAATTTCCAGTGGGGCAACCTGACCACCGGGACGGGCAGCCAGCAAGCCCTGCTCAACCAGAACCTGTCCGGGACGACGGACGGCTGCGGGTTGGAGCGCCTTGCCTACCTGCGTGGCGTGACCACCTACTCGGGCACCAGCGGGACGTTCACCTGCGCGAGCGGGAGCATCATCAACAAGTTCCGGCCCCGCTCGCGGCCGTTGGGCGACATCATCAACTCCAACCCGATCTATGTCTCGTCTGCGTCCCAGGGCTATGCCGCCTTGCCGGACGGTACGCCGGGCAAGGCTACCTATGGAGACTTCCTCACTTTCAAGAAGACCCGGCAGCCCCTGGTGTATGTGGGTGCCAACGATGGCATGCTGCATGCCTTCCTCGCCGACAATGGCGAGGAGGTGTTTGCCGTCGTGCCCAAGGGGGTCTATGGCAATCTGAGCAAGCTGACTGACCTGAACTACACCCATTTGTTCTACGTCGACGGCTCGCCCAACGCCAATGACGCCTATCTGAGCAATAGCCACTCGGCAACCTCCGGCTGGAATACGGTGGTGGTCAGCAGCCTGGGTGCCGGTGGCAACTCGGTTTTTGCGGTCGACGCCACCAAGACTGACGCGGCTGATCTCTTGGCCACGAAATTCATGTGGGAATACACCGAGGCCGACATGGGCTACACCTTCGGCCAGCCGCAGATCGGTTATCTGAACAATGGCCAGTGGGCGGCCATCTTCGGCAACGGCCACAAGACGAGCGGCGGCGGCGCGCACTTCTATATCGTCAACCTGGCCAATGGCACCCTGATCAAGAAGATCAGCATCGATCCGGCCAAGGGCGGCATCAACAACGGCCTGTCCACGCCGGCCCTGCTGGACAGCGATGGTAACAAAACCATCGATTACGCCTATGCCGGCGATCTCAACGGCAACCTGTGGAAGTTCGACCTGAGTTCGGCAAATCCGGCGGCCTGGGGCGTGGCTTACGCGGACCCGTTGTTCAAGGCGACCGGGCCGTCATCGACCGGCACCACGATCGCCCAGCCGATTACCGCCCAGCCTTCCGTGATCCGCAACGTGACCGGCGGCTACTGGATCTATTTCGGCACCGGCCGGTTCTTCGCCTCCGGCGACAAGGATCCGCCCTACGATACGCAAACCCTGTACGGCATCTGGGACAACGGCAGCAGCGCCGTACCGACCTATAGCAGCCGCAGCGACGTGCTGACCCAACACAGCATACTGGCCGAAACCAAGGTCGGTTCCTATACCTATCGCACCACTTCCAACGAAACCGTGTCGCTGGCCAGCTCGCGCGGCTGGTACATGGAGCTGCTGCCACCGGGCAGTACGACCTCGATAGGCGAGCGGGTGGTGTCCCGTGCGATCACGGTGCAGGACAACGTCGATATCACCAAGGACCGGGTCATCTTCGTGACCCTCAGGCCCGATCCGGATCCATGCAAATCGGGCGGAACCAGTTGGCTCATGGAGTTCGGTTTGTCAGGCGGCAGGCCGGATACGCCGGTCTTCGACCTCAACGGCGATGGCCTGTTCACCGATGCAGACAAGATTGACGGCAATATACCGACCGGCATCCAGTCGACAGTCGGCATCGTCAATACGCCGACCTGGATGGACAAGGACGCGAGTATCGCCTTCAAACTATTGAGCGGCACTTCCGGGGGGATCATGTCGATCAAGAACCGTGGCCTCGGCACGGCTAGCGGAGTGCCCGTCCGGATCTACTGGCAACAACTGATGTGAGGGTGAGTATCCATGAAATCGAGTCGAGCAACGCTGCAAAAGGGGTTCACGCTGATCGAGTTGCTGATCGTGGTCGTTATCGTGGGCATATTGGCGGCCATCGCGATCCCGAGTTACCTGAGTTATGTAGCCAAGGCAAAGCGCACCGAGGCCAAGGGGGCTTTACAGGAGGAGGCGCAATTCCTGGAACAATATTTCACGACCAATGGCGCTTACACGGGAGCCTCGACCCGGCTCACGCGGTTGCCGCGAGATGGCGGCACGGAGACGTATTCCATTACCCTGACCATACCGAACGCTTCCAGCTTCGTGCTGCGGGCGGTTCCGGTGAACTCCATGGCCGCGGATGCATGCGGGACATTTACGCTCGACCAAACGGGTAATCAAAATGTCTCCGGCGCTACCCTCAGTGTGGCCGAGTGCTGGTAATGCGGGGCCGTCGATGTGGTGCCTCTGTGCCGTATTCCGGATGCCCCCGGCTGCAGAGCAGGAAAGCCACTGCCGCTGTAATGTCGTAACGCAAGATGGCCTAGGTCGGACTTGATGCGGCAACGGTCGAAACGCCATATGACGCTGGCCTACCTGGCGAAAACCGATACAAAAGCCGTCCTGCCGGACTTTCGTAACCTTGGGGTTGTCTTGCGTAGCATCCTTCTGGTCCAGGTGATGCTTTGCCTGTTTGCGCTGGTGGTGGCCCCACCGACAGGTGCCGAGGTGGTCCAGGAGATATACCAGGCGGCTGCGAACGTCGAGCCCGTATTGTTGTTGTCGTTATTGTTGCTGTTTGTCATTGCCCCCGGACTGGGCAAAATACCCTACCGTGCTGCGGCAGCCTTGGTGATCTGCGCCGCCGCTATTCTGGCCTCGGGCTGGAATCTCATGTTGTCCTTGTCGCCAGCCATGCCCCCGCAGGCTTATGCCGAAGCATTTCGGGCCGGCCTGCTCGGATCGGTTGCTGCCTTTGTGACCGTGTTCTACTTCAACTGGCGCCATCGCGTGTTTTCCCCCGCTTTGACTGAAGCCCGCCTGATGGCCCTCCAGGCCCGCATCCGGCCGCATTTTCTGTTCAACAGCCTGAATACCGTGCTGGGTCTGCTGCGCGACGAACCGAGGCGAGCCGAGACGGTGCTGGAAAACCTGGCCGAGCTTTACCGGGCACTGCTGTCGGAGACGAGCACGCTGGTGCCCCTGGCCAGGGAACTCGAACTCGCCCACGCCTATGCCGAAATCGAGACGATGCGTCTGGGCGAGCGCCTGAGGGTGAATTGGCAATGCCAGGATGCGGCGCTGGATGCCCTGGTGCCGCCCCTGATGCTTCAGCCCTTGCTGGAGAACGCCGTCTATCATGGGGTGGAACCCTCCGAGTCGGGCGGCGAGGTGGATGTCTCGATATTTTTGAAAGGGGATCAGATTAATCTGGTGATGCGCAATCCGTGCGTGTCGCCGACGCGGCGGCAAGCGGGCAATCGCATGGCGCTGAACAACATACGCGAGCGGCTGGCGTTGCATTTCGACGCCGAGGCCGAGATGAGCACCTACAAGTCGGGTGAGGAGTTCGTGGTGCAGATTAGGATGCCTTACAAACATGGCCGAACCGCTTAGGATCTTCCTGGTCGACGACGAGGCGCCGGCCCGGGCCCGGTTGCGCAGCCTGCTGGAGGATTGCGCCGGGTCATTGCCCAACGAGGTGGTCGGTGAGGCGGACTCAGGGGCGGCTGCGTTGACGGCCCTGGCGGATCTGTCGGCGGACGTGGTCCTGCTGGATATCCGGATGCCCGGTATGGACGGCATGGAGGTGGCCCGCCGGCTTGCCCAGCAGGACAGGCCGCCAGCGGTGATTTTCGTCACCGCCTATGATGCCCACGCCGTTTCGGCCTTCGAGGTGGGCGCCAGGGATTACCTGCTCAAGCCGGTGCGCCTGGATCGGCTGGTCGAGGCGCTGCGGCGGGTGGTCCCGTCCAGTCAGGCGGAGTCAAGATCACAGAGCCGGTTCATTACCGTCAATGACCGCGGCCGGGTCTTGCGGGTGCCGCTGGAAGAGGTCCTGTATCTGCGTGCGGAGTTGAAATACGTCACCTTGCGGACACGGGAAAAGGAATTCGTCCTTGACGAGCCGCTGACCCGGTTGGAGGACGACTTTCCCGGCGAACTGCTGCGCATACACCGTAACTGCCTGGTCAATCGCGGCCAATTGACGGGGTTCGAGCTGCGCCGCGAGGGCGAGGAGAGCCATTGGATGGCGATACTCAAGGATTGGCCGGAGGTCTTGCCGGTCTCCAGGCGGCAGGCCAATGTGGTGCGCGAATTCCGCCAGAGCGGGCCGCCTGATTGAGTGCGCGGGGATAACGTATTAATATCGCGGAAAATTATCCGGAGATGGAAGATGAACCTGTTTAGTGCCTACAACCTGCCTATCACCCTTCTGGTCGCCCTGATCGCCTGGGCCTGGTTCAGTCTGATTTCCGCCCTGGTGGCTTCGTTTCTCTAGGAATAGCGTCGTCGCTCCCGCGTAGGCGGGAGCCAAGTCAAATGAAATCACTGGATTCCCGCCTGCGCGGGAATGACAAGAAAAAAAAGCCCGGTATCGCCGGGCTTTTTTACGTCAGTTGGTCAGGGCCGACTTCATCTTCTGCAGGGCCTTGGCCTCGATCTGCCTGACCCGTTCGGCCGAGATGCCGTATTCGGCCGCCAGTTCATGCAGCGTGGCCGGGTCTTCCTCGTTCAGCCAGCGCGACTCGACGATATGCCGGCTGCGCGGGTCCAGGCTGGCCAGCGCATGGCTCAGTCCATGGCTCGCCATATGGTCGCGCTCGCCGCGCTCGATATGATCGGTCGGATCGGCGTTTGGCGCGGCCAGGTAGGCGATAGGCGCGAAGCTGTTGTCCTCGTCGTCGGCACTGGCCTCCAGGGCGACGTCCTGGCCGTAAAGGCGGACTTCCATTTCCTTGACGTCGGTTTCGCGGACGTTCAGGGTCTTGGCCATGTCCTGGATTTCTGTCTCGCCCAGGGCGCCACTGCCCTGCTTCATGCTGCGCAGGTTGAAGAAGAGTTTGCGCTGGGCCTTGGTGGTGGCCACTTTGACCAGGCGCCAGTTCTTCAGGATGAATTCGTGGATCTCGGCCTTGATCCAGTGCACGGCGAAGGAGACCAGGCGCACGCCGCGCTCCGGGTCGTAGCGCTTGACCGCCTTCATCAGGCCGATGTTGCCTTCCTGGATCAGGTCGGCATGGGGCAGGCCATAGCCGAGATAGCCGCGCGCGATGGCGACCACCAGGCGGAGATGGGACAGGACCAGCTTGCGCGCGGCCTCCAGATCGTCATCCTGCTGGAAGCGGCTTGCCAGCTCGTGTTCCTCCTCGGCGGTGAGGAGGGGAAATCGATTCACTGCCTGGATGTAGTTGTCCAGGCTGCCCAGTACGCTGGGTACGGGAAAATGCAGGGTTTCGGTAGTCATGGGTTTAACCTCTGGTACGCTTTGGCGCCATTTTAGCACTCGCTGATAGAGAGTGCTAAGGGCGGAAAGTTCCGTGCTATTGCAGCTTGCGCAGGCTGTGGTTGACGGCCAGGAAGGCGCCCAGGAAGCCCAGCAGGGCGGCGCTGCCGATCAGGATGGCGCTTTCGGCCAGGCCCAGGCCTTGCAGCGCCAGCTGACTGCCCCAGGCGGCGGCCAGTCTGTCCAGCGCGCCTTCGAGGACCAGAAGGCTGCCGGTGACGATGGCCCAGCCGGCCAGTCCGCCGAGCAGGCCCTGCAAGGTGCCGAAGTACAGGAAGGGGCGACGGATGAAGCGGTCGCTGGCGCCGATCAGGCGCGAGACTT
>JAQTLU010000005.1 GCA_028714735.1 Gallionellaceae bacterium
TTGGCCGCGTATTCCAGGTCGGAAAAGCTTCTCTGCTTCATGTCTGTCCGGCAGGTTTGTGTTCGTTCAATTCTCCCAGAACCCAGGGGGTCAAAGCCGCTCGGTTCGGGAATATTTCAGCGTGTCCCTAACAAATGCCATATATCAAGTTACCGGTGATGTGTCATTTACTCCTGATGCCGACAAGACCTATTACGTTAAGGGCGAACTAGGCGATAACTACTCGGCAGTATGGCTCGAAGACAGTGATACTCATGTGGTAATCGATAAGAAGATTGAGCTAAATGGTTCAGCGAAGCTGGGGATTATGGATAAGTAGTTTGGATACTGAGCAGCCGAACGCAATAAAAGGGGCACATAACGAACTATGACCACACTACAGAAACGAATGACTGAATGCCGCGAACTTAAAGGATGGGGCCAGGAGTATTTGGCCAAGCTGGTGCACAGCCGGCAATCCACTATTAACCAATTACGAGCCGGCTCACTCGCCATAGATGGCCGTAGCCGCATGTTTCTGTATTGCCCAAGATGCAACTTCAAGCCATTTCAATGAAGGGGCGCCTACCTGTAACGTGCCGGACCTCGAACTGGTCGGAGTACGACCGGCTGGCCATCCACATCCTGTACCCGGAGGATGCGCGGGTCGCGGAACTGGCCGGCACCCGCGTCCTGCGCCAGGGCGAAACCCTGCACCTGCGGCTGGAACTGGCGGTGCGCGGCGCGGTGATCGCCAAGGTCCTGAAAAAGATCGCCTGGAAGCTGGATGGCGCGGTGAAGTCGACCGCTGAAGCCTTGTCGCTGGCCATGCCAGCTTCGGGCAAGCACACGCTCAGCCTCACTTACACCAGACTTACTGGACCGGCCGTTCTCCTACAGCACGACCATCGAGGTGCTCACGCCGGACGAATACCGCCGTCGCATCTCGGCGCCCCTGGCCGCACAGGGTGCACTGCTGTAGCTGGCTTGGCTCCCGCAGCCGATGAGTCGCCAGCCCGGGCCGACCTCGGGGCGCGGGATACCCGGGTCCTGGGCCAACGGCCATGTTGACGGCGCTGGCCATTTTTCCTGGTCCTGGCCGCAGGTTTTTCATGCAATCTGAGATACTGCATCCAATTCACTGAATTCTCACCTGGAGCTTCTTATGCGTATGTCCCTGCCCATCCTGCTCGGCGCATCACTGATCGCTGCCGGCACCACCGGCGCCCATGCCGACAACGCCATGTCGTTCATCGACCAGTCGTGCAGGAGCGTGACCAAGGCCCTCCAGTCAGTGATAACGACCCCGCTGGTGTCCTCCGAATACGTACAGCAACCCGCCCCGGGCGTGGTCGATGCGGATAGCGATGGCGATGGCGTGGTCGACCGCCTCGATGCCTGCCCGGGCACCCCGGCCGGGACCAAGGTCGACCTGACCGGCTGCGCCCCAGGCGCCGACCAAGACCAGGACGGCGTCGAAGACCCGCTGGACCGCTGTCCGGACACCCCGGCCGGCCGCAAGGTTGGTGCCGACGGCTGCGAGCTGGACAGCGATGGCGACGGCGTCGTCAACGCCCTCGACCGCTGCCCGGACACCCCCGCCTGCCGCGTGGTCGACGCCCAGGGTTGCGAGCTGGATGCCGACGCCGACGGCGTCGTCGATGCCCTGGACCGTTGCCCGAACACCCCGGCCAACAGCGCGGTCGACGCCCAGGGCTGCGAACCGGACCGCGATGGCGATGGCGTCATCGACGCCCTGGACCGTTGCCCGGACACCCCGGCCGGCAGCACGGTCAATGCCCTGGGATGCGAACTGGACAGCGATGGCGACGGCATCATCGACTCGCAGGACCAGTGTCCGGGCACCCCTACGGGCGACCAGGTGGATGAAAAGGGCTGCCCCCTTCCTGTCGCTGCCACTCCAAAAGTAGAAGCGGCACAGCCGACCGAGCCGGCGGCCCAGCCGGTTCAGGTCGAACCCGCCGCAAGCCAGCCCGTGGTCGAGCCGCCTGTCGAGCCCGTCAAGGCCGTGGAGCCGCCGCCCGTGGTTGAAAGCGCCCCGGTGACCGAGCCGGCCACGCAACCTGTCCCGGTCGAACCCGCGGCAAGCCAGCCCGCGGTCGAGCCACCTGTCGAGCCCGCCCAGGCCGCGGAGCCGCCGCCTGTAATCGAAAGCGCGCCGGCGCCCGCGCCAGCCACGCAACCTGTCCCGGTCGAACCCGCGGTAAGCCAGCCCGTGGTCGAGACGCCTGTCGAGCCCGTCCAGGCCGTGGAGCCGCCGCCCGTGGTCGAAAGCGCACCGGTGGCCGAGCCGGCCGCCCAGCCGGTTCCGGTCGAACCCGCCGCAAGCCAGCCCGTGGTCGAGCCGCCCGCCAAGGCCGAACCGCTGACCGCGGTAATCGAACGCGTCCGGCCACCCGCGGCCGCCAAGGCGGCCTCACCGTCCAAGACCAAGGCAAAACGCAAGGCCAAGGTAAAACCGGCAGGCCGTCACTACAGCAGCAAGCCGCGGCACTATTGATTCCCGGCAACCCTGCCTGCCCCCGACCAGGGGCAGGCTCGTGCGGTCAGGCGGGCACGTAGGCAGCTTCCTTCATCACATTGGCCAGGGTGGTGTAGGCGATGGTCCAGGCCTCCCTGGTGGCCGGGGTGAAGTCCTCGCCCAGGCCTTGTTCCAGGGTCCACAGGATGGCGGCGCCCACGGTGTCGTAGTGCTTGGCCTCGACCCCATAGGCCACATGGCGGCGGCCCATTTCCTGGATGTTGGGCACCAGATCGCCCAGGTTGGTGATGCCGTTCACCACCACGTTGAGGGAGGCCATCAACTTGCGGCCCTGTTCCTTCATGTCACCCCTGAACATGGGCTTCACGGCGGGATCCAGCTCGAACAGCTTGCCGTAGAACAGTTCGGCTGCAGTGTCCTTGATCGGGACAACCTTGGTCCAGGAGGACTGGATGAGGGCGATTTGCTCGGGAGTCATGGTGTTTCCTTCTTGAGTTAAAAAATCACAAGGGGTCATCAGGTAACGGGTTCGATGCACCGATCGATGGTCTGGCCGCCTGTCCATCGTCCGATCCATTCAAGTGACAAAAAAAAACGTCCTGCCCAGCTCTCGCCGGACAGGACGCCGTTGTCCTATCGCACCTACCTCGGTGCCGAATGAGTGCGGTTACCTAACGCATTCGATTCAACTAGCTACTAGCAGGGATCGTGCCAGTAAACGCCACCTGCCTAACCCAATGATTTTTACGAATTATCGCGCCGGCACTCCAGCCAAGCCGGCAGCGGCGCACCAGCCTTGGGCAGGAAAGGCACAATTTTGGCGCTGCCATGTAGGCGGCCTGACATCGGCAGAGAATGGGCAATGCGGGCAGTTACCCCGCCCGGCGATCAGAAGCCCCGCGACGCACGTCGGCAGTTCGACTTCAGCCCCGGACCAGGCCCGCTTCCACCTTGTCGCGGGTTGCCTTGTCGAGCAGCAGCTCGATCAGGGCCAGGGCGAAATCCATCGCCGTGCCCGGCCCGCGCGAAGTCACCACCTTGCCGTCGATGACCACCGGCTCGGTCAGGTAACGAACCCCCGGAATCGGCAGCCGGTCGACGAAGCCGGGGTAGCTGGTGGCCCGTTTGCCGTCGAGCAGGCCGGCCTGGGCCAGGGCGATGGGCGCGGCACAGATGGCGGCGGTGTATTTTCCGGCTGCGGACAGCCTTTTCAGCAGGGCCTGGATGCGGGGATCGTTGGTCAGGTTTTCCGCACCCGGCATGCCGCCCGGCAGGGCGATCATGTCGAAGTCGCGTCCGATCACTTCGTCGAGCGTGGCGTCCGGCTGCACCCGGTTACCGCGCGAGCCCTTGACCAGGCCGGTCTGCAAGCCGGCGGTGACAACCTCGATGCCGGCCCGGCGCAGCAGGTCGACGATGGTGATGGCTTCCAGGTCTTCAAAACCATGGGCCAACGGAACCAGGACCGTTTTCATATCATCCTCCTTGTGCCGCATATACGGCGGCATCGCCCAGCGACAAACCGTTGAGATAATTTCCGACCAGTCGGACCGGGGTGTCCGCCAGTGCCGAACGCAATTCCCTGGCCAGCGCCACCGAAGCCGGGGTCAGGGCCGGCAGGCGGTTGGTCTTTGCCGTTTCGTAGGCGAAGTCGGCCGGCTCGCAGCCGAGCACCGCCGCCATCTTGCGGCGCCGGGCGTCGCCATCCAGGAGGCCCGGCTTGAAGTGGAAGGCGAAGCCGCGCCAATCGGGGTGCGCCAGGTAGTCGCGGCTGACCGCGGAAAAATAGGCGTCGTCGCCGCCGATCAACCCGGCCACCGGCGGCAGTTTCACCTTGCCGGCCGGCACCACCACGGCATGGGTCTCGATCTCGGCCATGACCGTGGCGCGCAAGCGGCAGGCCAGTTCCGGCACGATGTGTTCCAGCAGGCCGGCGGCAACATCGAGCGGCGCGGCGATGACCACCTCGCGCGCACTCAGTTCGCCCTCGGCCAGCACGATACGCACGCCCTCGTCCGCCATCGACAGGGTCTGCACCGGCTGGCCGAGACGCACATCCAGCCCCGTCGCCAGTTCGGTCAGCCAGCCCTGCAGGCCACCGGCATGGGTGAACTTGCGCGGCGCCGCCTTGATCCGCTGCTTGCGCTTGAACAGCCATTCGGCGGGATACGGCCCGGCCGCCTGCGACAGCACCGCGGCGAAGGCCGGGGCCAGCAGCCTCTGCCAGTTGCCGCGCCCGAGCAGGCGGGTGAACCAGGTCTCGACATCGAGGCCGGCCTTGTCCTTGCCGAGGCCGAACGGCAGCGTGAGCGCCGCCTCCAGGAAGCCGACGCGGCCAAATGGCGATTGCGGCTTGCCGGCCTTGAGGAAGTGGTAACCCACCTTGGCGCGCGGGATCAGGTTGCCGAAGGCCGTGTCCGGGTTCAGCGCCAGCAGGGCGCCGTAGGAGTTGTAGGCGGTGTGGGCGCCCAGTTCCAGCCAGAAGTCGGCGACCGGATGCCAGGTATGGCAGCAGCCGCCCAGCCGATCGCCCGCTTCCAGGAGGACGACGTTGCGCCCGGCGCGCCGGGCGTAGGCGGCGGCGGTGATGCCGCTGACACCGCCGCCGATCACGATGAGGTCGAATTCGGGCATGGTTCCTTCTTGCTTGATGCGCTTATTCGTGGGTGAATCGGTGGATCAGCCGACGATCCCGTTTCGTCGGCCGGCCCTTGAGTTCAGCGGCAGGATTGTGACACAGGCGGCGCTCGGCCACCCGTTCCTCGCGCCGCTGCCGGCTGGACTCGTCCTCGTCATACAGGGTCCGGGCCACCTCGGCCGGGCCGCGCCGGTCGGACAACCCGCAGACCGTCACGTCCCACTCGAATTCGCCGATATGGAGCAGGATCCGGTCGCCCGCCCTGACCTCCTTGCTCGGCTTGGCCCGGTCGCCGTTCAACTTCACCCGGCCGCCGTCGACCGCCTGGCAGGCCAGGCTGCGGGTCTTGAAAAATCGTGCGGCCCAGAGCCACTTGTCGATACGCAGTTTGTCCATTCGCTATAGTGTTGGAAACCTGTCGCCCGCTTGCGGGTCCTAACGGCGATCATATCAGGGGAAGCCAGCATGCCCACCTACCGCACCCTCCTTTCAGGCATCGTCCTGCCGGCCTTGCTCGGAGCCTGTGCCGACCAGCCCGGACGGGAGCCCGGCTCGCAATATTATGCCTATCCTGCCGGGCTGACGGTCAGCCTCGAGCGAGCGCTGGCCATTCCGCCCGGCGAAGCGACGGTGCGACTCCAATATGGCCATACGGTCGCCCGCAACGGCGTGCAGGAAACCGACCCGTATTGCATCCTCGAACTGGGTACGGTTTCCGACGCCGCGCAGACCGTGCCGCCGGGGTCGTTCCGGATCACCCGCAGCCAGCGCCGGGTGGAGGCCTTCTCGGGCATGCCGGTCATGTTCGCCCCGTTGTTCGGGGGCGGCATAGGGGAAGACGGCGGGCCCAGCCAGATCTACTACATCACCGAGTTCAGGCTGCATTCAGACGCCCAACCCGATGTCCGCAGCCTCACCTGCCAGCACGACCAGGGCACCGGCGGGGTCGGCATCCCGCGCCACCTGACCCTGGCCGAGATGCGCCAGGCCCTGGGCGGGTATTTCGTGCTCGATCTGGGCCGCTAATCAAGCGTGTAGCTGGCGCCGTTCTCCGGCGTTTCCACCTGCCAGCCATAGCGTTCCCGGATCGTGGCGGCGAAGCCGGCCGCGGTTTCTGCCTCGCCGTGGACCACGAAGGTCTTCTGCGGCGCCCGCTTGAACCGCGCCAGCCAGCCCAGCAGGGCGTCGCGGTCGGCATGGGCGGACAGGCCGCCCAGGGTGTAGACGCTCGCCCGTACCGGGATCGGCTCGCCGAAGATGCGCACGTAGGGCGCGTGGTCGACCAGCCGGCGGCCCAGGGTGCCCTGGGCCTGGAAGCCGGCAATGATCACGGTGCATTCCTTGCGCGGCAGGTTGTTCTTCAGATGGTGCTTGATCCGGCCGGCATCGCACATGCCGGAGGCTGAAATGATGATGGCGCCCTGGCGGATGGTATTGATCGCCATGGACTCCTCCGGACTGCCGGTAAACTGGATATAGGGCAGGTCATGGCCATTGCGCCGGCCCCACTCCAGCAACTTGCGCGACTCCACGTCGAGCAGGTCGCTGTGGCGCAGGGTGACCTCGGTCGCGGCCGTGGCCATCGGCGAGTCGACGAAGATGGCCAGCGAAGCCGATATGCGTTCCTGCCGGATCAGGTCCAGCAGCAGGTAGATGATCTCCTGGGTGCGCCCGACCGCGAAGGACGGGATGACCACGTTGCCCTTCTTGCGCTGCAGGGTGTCGTTGACCGCGAACACCAGTTCCTCGACGGTCTCCGCCATGGACTTGTGCAGGCGGTCGCCATAGGTCGACTCGACCAGCAAATAATCGGCCTCTTCGATGACGGTCGGGTCGTTCATCAACGGCCGGTCGGGCATGCCCAGGTCGCCGGAGAACACCAGCTTGGTCTCCTTGCCGTGCGCGGACAGCCAGACCTCGACGATGCTGGAACCGAGGATATGGCCGGCGTCGCGGAAACGGACCCGGACCCCGGCATGCGGCCCGAAGGCCTGGTCGTATTCGTGCCGCCGGAGTTTTTTCAGGCTGCTCCTGGCCTGCTCGACCGTATACAGTGGCGCCGTCTCGCCCTTCAGTGCGCCGCGCTTCTTGCGCCGGTCGTAGTTGCGCCACTCGGCCTCCTTCTCGGCGATGTGGGCGGCATCCGGCAGCAGCACGCCGAGCAGGTCGGCGGTGGCGTCGGTGCAGTGGACCGGGCCGCGGAAACCCAGGTTGATCAGGCGCGGCAGCAGGCCGGAATGGTCGAGGTGGGCATGGGTGACGAGGACGAAATCGATGCCCTCCGGGTCGAAGCCGGGAAAGCGCCGGTTCTTCGGCTCCGCCTCGCGGCCGCCCTGGAACATGCCGCAGTCGACGAGGAAGCGGACCCCCTCCGTCTCCACCAGGTAGCAGGACCCGGTCACTTCTCGGGCGGCGCCCAGTACGGTCAGTTTCATCTCCATCCCCTCGCCATGCGCTGCCTTGTTTATAGTCAGTTGCCGGGCTCGACACAGCCCTGGCAGAGTCCCTTGAGCACCATGTCGGTGTAGCTGACGATACCGACCACCTGGCCGTTCTCGATCACCGGCACCCTGGACAGGCCGAACTTGTCGAACAGGCGGGCGCAGTAGCGGATGTCCATGGCCGGGTCCACCGAGATGACCGGCTTGGACATGATCTCGTAGACGTTCACCCGTTCCGGCGAGCGGCCCCTGGCCAGCACCTGGCGGGCGATGTCGGAGATCAGCACCACCCCGTATTCGTCATCCTCGTGGCGCTTGTTGACGATCAGGCACTTGGTTTCCACGTGCTGCATCATGCGCAGCGCATTGGCCACGGTGGTCAGGCCGTCGACCATGTCCAACTGCGTCTTCATCACGTCCCTGACCCGGACGATCTTGCGTTCCTCGCTCATATCCGTTCCTCCACGGCTTCCGCCAATTGGCTGATCTGATGCCGCACGCCGACGGCATCCTCGACATCGATCTGAAAGGCGATCCCGCTGCCGGGCGACTCGTCGAAGCCGCCCACCTCGGCGATATCTTCCAGGATGCGCCGGCACATGTGCTCCTCGACCAGCAGCAGGACCACGTCGCGTTGTGCCTCCAGGGTGAGGCCGAAAAAGGTCTTGGCCGGCTTCAGGCCCTCGCCGCGCGCCTGGTTGAGCACGGTGGCGCCGGTCGCCCCCGCCTCGCGCGCGGCCTGCAATACCTTCTCGGTCTTGCTGTCCTCGACCAGGGTGATGATCAGTTTGAAATGCATGGCTAAACCTCCTTTTCCGAATCCATAACCTTGGCGCGCTGCCGGCGCGCCCGCCATTCGCTGAGTTGGGCATAACCCATCACCGTCATCATCGGGAACAGGCTGGCGAAGGCGATCAGGCCGAAGCCGTCCAGCACCGGGCTGCGGCCCGGTATGGTGCTGGCCAGGCCGAGGCCGAGTGCGGCGACCAGGGGCACCGTGACGGTGGACGTGGTCACCCCGCCGGAATCGTAGGCCAGGGCGATGATGGTGCGCGGCGCGAAGACCGTCTGGATCACCACCAGGACGTAGCCGCTGATGATGTACCAGGGCAATGGCGTGCCGGTGACGATGCGGAACGAACCCAGGGCGATGCCGAAGGCGACGCCGATGGCCACGGCGATGCGCAAGCCCAGGACGCCGATGGTGCCGCCGGATACCTGGTTGGCCTTCATCGCCACCGCGATCAGGGCCGGCTCGGCGATGGTGGTGGCAAAGCCGATCGCGGCGGCGAAGGCATAGACCCAGCCGTAATGCCACCAGCCCTGCGCCTGGCCGATGAAGGCCGGCTGGGTCAACTGCTCGGCCATCAGGCGTCCGAGCGGGAACAGCGCCGACTCCAGCCCGTCCAGGAACAGCGCCAGGCCGACCAGCACGAAGGCGAAGCCCAGCAGAATCCGGGGCAGGTTGGCGATCTGCCGATGCAATACGAAGACCTGGAAACCGAACAGGATGGCCGCGATCGGCAGGACATCCATCATGGTCGCCAGGGTGGCGTGGAACAGGCCGATCAGGAAGTCCATCAGACGATCATCCCGTAGGCCATGACGAAGATCATCGGCGTCAGCGAGGCGAAGGCGATCAGGCCGAAGCCGTCGATCATCGGGTTGCGGCCCTTGATCGACGAGGCCAGACCGATACCCAGGGCGGTCACCAGCGGCACCGTCACCGTCGAGGTGGTCACCCCGCCGGAATCGTAGGCGATGCCGATGATCTCGGGCGGCGCGAAGGCGGTCATGACCACCACGCCGATATACCCCCCGATCATGAACCACTGGACTGGCCAGCCCTTGATGATGCGCAGCACGCCCAGCACGATGGCCACGCCCACCGACAAGGCCACGGTGATCCGCAGGCCCTGGGCGTAACCCGAGCGGGAGGCCTCGCTGTCGACGATCACCCCGCCCTCCGCCGCCACCTTGGCCGCCTCGCCGGCGATCGCGATCAGGGCCGGCTCCGCCACGGTGGTGGAAAAACCCAGGGCGAAGGCGAACACCAGCAGCCAGATCACGCTGCCCTTGCGGGCGAAGCCGTGGGCCATGGCCTCGCCGATGGGAAACAGGCCCATCTCCAGACCCCGGATGAACAGGGTCAGGCCCAGGACCACCATGATCGTGCCGTAAAGTATCCGGCCCAGATTGGGCAAGGGCTGCTGCAGCACCAGCAGTTGAAAGAACGCCACCACCGCCACGATGGGCAGCAAATCGCGAACACTGTCGCGGATCGAGAACAGGAATTCGAGCAGCAGCGCTTTCACGCCGGCTAAGTTAACCGACTATGGCGGCGGCGGAAAGCCGCGGACGGCTTGCCTTGCAAAAAATCGCCGGGGATACTCGACCGTCATGAAACGCACCGACCGCTGGCTACCGCCCTACGATCTGCTCCTCGCCCGCCACGGCCCCCAGCACTGGTGGCCGGGCGAGACGCCGTTCGAGGTGATGGTCGGCGCGGTGCTGACCCAGAACACGGCCTGGAGCAACGTCGAGAAGGCCATCGCCAACCTGAACCGGGCCGATGCCCTGGACTGCCGGGCAATCCTGAGCCTGGCCGACGCCGAGTTGGCCGAACTGATCCGCCCGGCCGGGTATTTCAACGTCAAGGCCCGCCGGCTCAAGGCGCTGTGCCGCTTCCTGGCCGAACGCGGCGTCGCGGCGGCGCCGGAGGCCTTGGCCGGCCAGGGGACCTTGGCGGAGTTACGCCGCGACCTCCTGGCCGTGCATGGCATCGGCGAGGAAACCGCCGACTCGATCCTGCTCTACGCCCTCGGCCTGGCCAGCTTCGTGGTCGATGCCTATACCCGGCGCGCCTTCGGCCGGCTCGGGCTGCTGCAGGGCGGCGAAGGCTACGGCGACATCCAGCGCCTGTTCGAGGGCCATGTCCCGCGCGAAGTCGCGCTGTACAACGAATATCATGCCCTCATCGTGCGCCTGGGCAAGGAACATTGCCGACCCAAGCCGCGTTGTGCCGATTGTCCGCTCAACACCCTATGTCCACACGCCTCATGAAACCACCCTGCCCCTGCGGCCGTGCCGCCGCCCTGGCCGACTGCTGCGGCCGCTACCTGGCCGGGGCACCCGCGCCGGATGCCGAAAGCCTGATGCGTTCGCGCTATACCGCCTTCACCCTGGCCGACGCGGCCTATCTGCTTGCGACCTGGCACCCGGACACCCGTCCTGCGACCCTCAACCTGGCCGACGGACCGGCCCCGAAGTGGCTCGGATTGAGGATAATCACTCACGAAGATCAGGATGAAAGCCATGCCACGGTTGAATTCGTGGCCCGCTACAAGGTTGCCGGACGCGCCTACCGCCAGCACGAACAGAGTCGTTTCATTAAGCAGGCCGGACGCTGGTATTATCTCGGCGGAAATGAAAAAAGCGGCTGACTGCCGGTTCAATAACGTACTGGAGAATCTATATGCGCACTATCCTGCTCTTACTCGCCGGCATGCTCCTGGGCGTCTCCACCGCCCAGGCCAAGGTGGTCGGCGAGGAAATCAGCTACAAGGCCAACGGCGTCACCATGAAGGGCTACCTGGCCTACGATAGGGACATCAAGGGCAAACGCCCCGGCGTGCTGGTGGTACACGAGTGGTGGGGCCAGAACGAGTACGCCCGCAAGCGCGCCCTGCTCCTGGCCGGCATGGGCTACACGGCCCTGGCGGTGGACATGTACGGCGACGGCAAGACCGCCGACCACCCGGACGAGGCCGGCAAGTTCGCCGCCGAGATCAGCAAGAACATGCCGATGGCGAAGGGGCGCTTCGACGCGGCCATGAAGCTGCTCGCCAAGCAGAAGACCGTCGCCCCCGGCCAGCTCGCCGCCATCGGCTACTGCTTCGGCGGCGGCGTGGTGTTGAACATGGCCCGCCAGGGCGTCAATCTCAAGGGTGTGGCCAGCTTCCACGGCAGCCTGGCGACCGACACCCCGGCCGAAAACGGCAAGATCAAGGCCAAGATCATCGTCTTCACCGGCGCCGACGACCCGATGGCGCCCAAGGCCCAGGTCGACGCCTTCAGCAAGGAGATGACCGACGCCGGCGCCGATTTCCGCGTGGTCAGCTACGCCGGCGCCAAGCACAGCTTCACCAATCCGGCCGCCGACGAACTGGGCAAGAAATTCAATCTGCCCCTGGCCTACAACGCCGAAGCGGACAGCGATTCCTGGAAGCAGCTGGGCGATTTCCTGGTGGAACTGTTCGGCAAGCGCGACTGACCCAATGTCGCCATGGACGCGGCCCGCGCATGCGGGCCGCGTTTTTTTATGCCTGAGCGGTTAAAATCAGATCAGATCACACCATCGGAATTTTTATGAGCACTGCCACCAATCCGCGCGACTATCTGGTCATCACCGCCACCGGCGAGGATCAGGTCGGCCTCGTCCAGCGCTTCACCAGCCGCATCGTCGAGGCCGGCTGCAATATCGAGGAATCGCGGATGTCGCTGCTGGGCGGCCAGTTCGCCATCATCATGCTGGTCTCGGGACGCTGGGATGCCCTGACCCGGCTGGAGGACCGGCTCACCACCGTGGGCAGCGAGCTCGGCCTCGCCATCGTCCAGAAGCGCACCAAGGAACTGGAACGCAAGACCCCGCTGGTGCCCTACAGCATCAACGTGGTGGCCATGGACCATCCGGGCATCGTGCACAACCTGGCCAATTTCTTCGCCCAGCGCAGCATCAACATCGAGGAATTGTCCACCGACACCTATCCCGCCCCCCATACCGGCACCCCGATGTTCTCGGTCAACATGACCGTGGGCATCCCGGCCGAGACCCATATCCCGACCCTGCGCGGCGATTTCCTCGACTATTGCGACAGCCTCAACCTGGATGCGATCTTCGAACCTGCCCGGGCCTGAACTACCTGAGATGTGATCGGCGCCGGCCATGAAAACCCTATCCAGATTCTTCTCCTACGGGGAAGCCTTGCTGGGTATCGTCGGCGCGCTGCTGTTCTGGCTGGTCGATGCGACGATCGAGAAATACCTGATCGGCTCGACCCAATCCTATCTCGACATCCTGCTCTGCCCGGGCACCCACGAATTCCGCATCCGGCTCCTCGCCACCGGCCTGATCCTGCTACTGGTATTCATCGCCGCCCTGCTGTTGCGGCGCAAGGAAGACTCCGAAGCGCAGATGCAGCATAGCCGTTTCCTGGTCGAGGAAATGGCCATCAAGCTGGGCCAGAAGAACGAACGGCTGCAGGTTGAGATTGCCCACCGCAAGGCCATCGAGCAGCGCCTGGAGACCCTGGCCGAAACCGACCAGCTCACCGGCGTCTACAACCGGCGCAAGTTCGACGAGCTGATGAACCTGGAACTGCGCCAGGAGCCCCGCTATCACCGGGGCCTCAGCCTGGCCATGCTGGACATCGACCATTTCAAGGAAGTCAATGACCGCCACGGCCACGCCGTCGGCGATGCCGTGCTGCAGGAGCTGGCCCGGTTGATCGAGTCGACCCGGCGCGAAGCGGACAGCTTTTTCCGCGTCGGCGGCGAGGAGTTCTGCCTGATCACCTTCGCCAGCAATGGCGCCAACCTGGAAACCGCCTGCGAGAAGATACGCAAGGCCGTTACCGAGCATGACTTCGACAAGGCCGGCCATCTGGCCATCAGCATCGGCGCGACCCAATATCAGGACGGCGACGATTACGACTCCCTGTTCAAACGGGCCGACGCCGCCCTTTACAAGGCAAAGCGGACCGGCCGCGACCGGGTGGTGATCGTCTGAACCGGTATAATCGCGAGCCAATCTTCCATTTGCCATTCCCGCCCAGGCGGGAACCCCGTACCGGACCACCATGACCGCCTTCCCGCCCGACCTGCTGCGCGACGTGCAACGCCGCCGCACTTTCGCCATCATCTCCCACCCCGACGCCGGCAAGACCACGCTGACCGAGAAGCTGCTGCTGTTCGGCGGCGCCATCCAGATGGCCGGCACCGTGAAGGCGCGCAAGAGCGCCCGCCACGCCACCTCGGACTGGATGGAGGTGGAGAAGCAGCGCGGCATCTCGGTGACCAGCTCGGTGATGCAGTTCGACTACGCCGGCCACACCATCAACCTGCTCGACACCCCCGGCCACGAGGACTTCTCGGAAGACACCTACCGGGTGCTCACGGCGGTCGACGCCGCGGTGATGGTGATCGACGCCGCCAAGGGCGTCGAGACCCAGACCATCAAGCTGCTGGAGGTCTGCCGCCTGCGCAACACGCCGATCATCACCTTCGTCAACAAGATGGACCGCGAGGTGAAGCCGACCGTCGAACTGCTCGAGGAGATCGAGTCGGTGCTGAAGATCGACTGCGCCCCGGTGACCTGGCCGATCGGCATGGGCAAGACCTTCCGCGGCGTCTACCACCTGCTGCACGACCAGACCATGCTGTTCACCCCGGGCGAGGAAAAGGCCGGCGGCGAGACCGAACTGCTCGACGGCCTCGACAACCCCAGGCTGGACCAGATGTTCCCGATGGAAATGGGCCCGATGCGCGAGGACGTCGACCTGATCCAGTCGGCCAGTTCGCCGTTCGACATCACCGCCTTCCTGGCCGGCACGCAGAGCCCGGTGTTCTTCGGCTCCGGCATCAACAACTTCGGGGTCCGGGAAATCCTCCAGGCCCTGGTCGAATGGGCGCCGCCGCCGCAGGAACGCCAGGCTGGAACCAATGGGGCCGAAAGCCGCAGGGTGCAGCCGGCCGAGCCGGCGTTCACCGGCTTCGTGTTCAAGATCCAGGCCAACATGGACCCCCGGCACCGCGACCGCATCGCCTTCTTCCGGGTCTGTTCGGGCCGCTATTCGCCCGGCATGAAGGTCCAGCACCAGCGCATGGGCCGCGAGATGAAGATCGCCAACGCGCTGACCTTCATGGCCAACGAGCGGGTGCACATGGAAGACGCCGTCGCCGGCGACATCATCGGCATCCACAACCACGGCCAGCTGCAGATCGGCGACACCCTGACCGAGGGCGAGGCCCTGCACTTCAAGGGGATACCGTATTTCGCCCCCGAGATGTTCCGCACCGCCCGCTCGCGCGATCCGATCAAGTCCAAGCAATTGCAGAAGGGCCTCAAGGAACTGGGCGAGGAAGGCGCCATCCAGGTGTTCGAGACCCTGACCGGCAACATGCTGCTGGGCGCGGTCGGCCAGCTCCAGTTCGAGATCGTCGCCCAGCGTCTGCAGACCGAATACAACGTCGACGCCATCTACGCCCCGGCCGACATCCACACCGCGCGCTGGCTCACCTTCCCGGACGAGTCCCTGTACCGCCAGTTCGAGAAGGACCAGCAGATGCGCATGGCGGTCGACGTCGACGGCAACGTGGTCTACCTGGCCACCAACCGCTACAACCTGGAACTGCTGATCGAGAAGTGGCCCAAGATCGGCTTCCACGCCACCCGGGAGCACGGCCAGAAGCTGGCCTGACGGGCAGGTTCAATTGCCGTAGGTGGGCGCCGTGCCGGTGTAGAACAGGTGGCAGAACTCGGCATAGCGGGGCGACACGGAGTCGGAGTTCCGCTCGCACTGCGCCCGCGCCAACGCCCAGGCCTCCTCGGGGCAGTGTTCGAGTATGTAGGGCAGGTTTTCCTGACGGTAGGCCAGGTGGCATTGCCGGGCCGGTGTCTCGGCCTCGGCCGCCGCGGTCTCGCCGGCAACGGCGGACAGGCTGGGCAGCGGCGCGGCCAGGGCCAGCAATAGCAGTTTTACTCGCACGATCTGTTTCCCGGATGATAAGAATTCCCGCCCGATGTTACCCCGAAACCGGGGCCGCACGGGCGGGCCGGCACCCGGTTCAGAACCCGAACAGGCCCTTCAGCTTGTTCATCCCCTCGCCCAGCGGGTTCGTCATTACGGCGCTGGGGCTTGCTGCCGCACCGCCGGCGCTCGCCGCCGCGGAGTAGCCGCGGCCGCTGAAATCGCGTCCGGAGACGCATTGTGCCTTGTCGTTCGGGCAATAGCGCCTGATGAAGTCGCAATCCTTAACGCTCACCGCCTGGCGGCATTGCCTGGCCTGCAGATCGGCCAGCTTGACGCCGCAACTGGCCAGGACATCCTCCATGCGCACGGCGCCCGGAGTCAGGCCGTTCTGCTGTTCAATTTTCGCCCGATCCGCCACCCGGGCGTAGCTTTCCGGGCTCAGACCATCCAGGCGCGCGCAGAAATCCTTCTTGCGCTTGGCGCAGAGCGCCTTCGGTGCGAACACCAACTCGGGTTCCAGGTCGCGCACGGCCTGGTCGCAGGTCGCGGTCATGTCGGGCATCGCCACCCTGGGGGCGTTGTACTCGCACTTGTCCAGGCGCTTGCCGGACATCTTCATGACCATCTTCTCGCCGCCCTCATCCATGCTGACAGTGCCCTTGTAGGCGGTGTCGCCCAGATAGGTGAAATCGCCGGTCGAGACCGTGCCGTCGCAGCGGGCCTTCCAGTGGTACGTGCTGCCGGTCTGTCTGGATTCCAGCACGGTGCACTTGCTGTCCATGCCCGGCGTCTGGCTGCGCCCGACCGGCAGGCACTGGCTGCCGCCGCCCATGCCGGGCATGACCATGCCGTTCATCTCCATGTTCATCTCCCAGCGGTAACCCGGTTCGGCCCGGACCGTCTGCGCCATCGCCGCCAGCAGCAACATCCCACCCACTCTCATGTATCCGGTCATTTTCATTCCTCCTATTACCATTCCTGGGGACACCGTACGCGCCGATACTACTCTGAAATCAGGCCGTCGAGCCGGGCCGCCGTCGAGCTTTACTCGCCGCCCGATTTTCCGGAATATAGCAGCCATGGAACCCCCGACCGGCACCCTGCAGGAAGCCATCATCCAGCAACGCGAAGCGCTGCGCGTCATGCTGCGCGGCCCCCTGCAGAAGGCCGCCGAACTGTGCAGCTACGCCTGGGCCGACCGGGACGCCCTCGACGAGGCCCTGACCGAGGCCTACCGCATCATTCCGTCGTGCAAATATTTCTATGCCCTGAACACCGATGGCGTGCAGATCAGCAGCAATATCACACATGCTGGCTTGCAGCCGGACGACCTGGGCCGGGACCGTTCGCAGCGCCCCTACATGCGGGAAAAGGTGCCTGCCGACGGCTTCGTGCTGTCATCGGCCTACATCAGCCTGCGCGCCAAGCGGCCTTCACTCACCGCCATCCAGCTGGTGCGGGGCACCGACTGGCGTGCCCTCGGTTTCGTCGGCGCCGACTTCGACCTGCGCGACCTGCCGATCACCCGCCAGGTCTACCAGGAGCCGACCTACTGGCGCCAGATCAAGGGCGACCCGGCGATCCGCGGCACGGTGTTCCACCAGACCCGCAGCGAAAGCATCATGGACATCAACATCGACACCGTGCTCTCGGTGGTGGAGGAATTGATGACCGCGCACGGCGTGCACCACGTCATGCTGCACTTCTCCAGCAGCCGGGCGGTGATCTGGCTGACCGAGGACCCGCTGCGCTACCGCCTGCTCGACATCGACGCCCTGACCCACCCCGACGTCTGCCTGACCTACCCGAGCCGCCCCTACCCGGCCGACGCCCTGGTGAGAAAGGAGCAGATCCGCCCGATCCTCGACAACCTGCGCGGCCTGCGCCTGATGGACGAGATGTTCTACCTGCGCACCGGCACCCTGAACATCTACAACGGCGTGGTCGGCCTGACCTTCTCCTGCGATGGCTCGCACTACATCCCGGTCGACGAGTTCATCGACAAGGGCCAGGAGTTCTGGATGGGCGGCGCGCTGACCGGCTGAATCAGGCTCTTATTCCAGGAACATCTGCAGCAGGTCGTTGAGGAACCGGCGGCCCTGCTCGCTCGGCCGCAGCCTCGGCCCGTCGTGTTCCAGCAGCCCCTTCGCCTGCGCCTCGCGCAGCGGTTCCGCGACGCTCTGCAGCGGCAGGCCGGTCCGCTCCATGAACAGGCCATCGTCGAAGCCGGCATTGAGGCGCAGCGCATTCATCATGAACTCGAATTTCAGGTCGTCCCGGCCGAGCACCCGCAGGTCCTCCGGCGGCCTGCCGGAGCCCGCCCAGGCCAGGTAGTCCTTCGGGTGTTTCGGCCGCGCCTGGCGCACCACCCGGTCCGGGAAGCTCAGTTTGGAATGGGCGCCGGCGCCGATGCCCAGGTAGTCGCCGAACTGCCAGTAGTTCAGGTTGTGCCGACAAGCCAGGCCCGGCCGGGCATAGGCCGAGGTCTCGTAATGCTGGTAACCGGCCTCGGCCAGGGCGGCCTCGACCTGGTCCTGCATCGTCGCGGCGGCATCGTCGTCGGGCAGGACCGGCGGCGCCGCAGCGAAGGCGGTGTTCGGCTCCAGGGTCAGGTGGTAGCAGGACAGGTGCTGGGGGGCATGACCCAGGGCGGCGGCCAGGTCGCGCGCCAGGTCGGCCGGGGTCTGCCCCGGCAGGGCATACATCAGGTCCAGGTTGACCCGCTCGAACAGGGCCAGGGCGCCTGAAATCGCCGCATGCGCCTCGCGGCCGTCGTGGATGCGCCCGAGCGCCTTCAAGAAACGGTCGTCGAAGCTCTGGATGCCGAGCGACAGGCGGTTCACCCCGGCCTCCCGATAGCCCCGGAAGCGGGCCAGCTCGAAGGTGCCCGGATTCGCCTCCAGGGTGATCTCGGCGCCCGGCCGCAAGGGCAGCAGGGTGCGCACCGTGGTGAGCAGGCGGTCGACCGCCTCCGGGCTCAGCAGGCTGGGCGTGCCGCCGCCGATGAACACGGTCTCCACCGGGCGGCCCCATACCTCCGGCAGGGCGTGTTCGAGGTCGCGGCTCAGGGCGTCGAGATAGGCCGCCTCGGGCAGTTCGTCCCGGAGCGCATGCGAGTTGAAATCGCAATACGGACACTTGCGCACGCACCAGGGCACATGCACGTACAGCGACAGCGGCAAGGTCTGTGCCGGCGCCAGCCGGTCCGGGCGGGTGACGGCAAACACGGCGGGGCCGGCCGCAGTCATCGCGGCGAACGGCTCAAGCCTGGGTCTTCAGGCGCTCGGCCAGCGCACCCAGGGCCTGGCCGCGGTGGCTGACGGCGTTCTTCTCGTCCTGGCCGAGCTCGGCGCCGGTCTTGCCGAATTGCGGCACCAGGAAGTAGGGATCGTAGCCGAAACCGCCGGCGCCGCGCGGCTCGTCGATGATCTCGCCATGCCAGGCGCCCTCGGCGATGATCGGCTGGGGATCGTCGGCATAGCGGACATAGACCATCACGCAGTAGTAGTGCGCCTTGCGGTTGGGGTTGTCCTTGAGCGCCTCGATCAGCTTCTCGTTGTTGCGCTGGTCCGACTTCGGCTCGCCGGCATAGCGGGCGGAATAGACGCCCGGCGCGCCGTTGAGGGCATCGACGCAGATGCCGGAGTCGTCGGCCAAAGCGGGAAGACCCGTATGCGCGGCGGCGTGGCGGGCCTTGGCGATGCAGTTCTCGACGAAGGTGACGTGCGGCTCGGGGCATTCCGGCACGCCGAAGCTGCCCTGCGGCACGGCCTCGAAATCCAGGGGTTCCAGGATGCGCTGGATCTCGCGCAGCTTGCCGGCGTTGTTGGAGGCGATGACGATCTTCTTCATGACTGGAGGGCCTGTTTCTGTTCGTGGATCAGCTGCTCGATGCCGTCCTGGGCCAGGTCGAGCAGGTCGTTCAGTTCACTGCGGGTGAACGGCTCGCCCTCGGCGGTGCCCTGGATCTCGATGATGCCGGCGGAGCCGGTCATCACCACGTTCATGTCGGTGTCGCAGTCGGAATCCTCGGGATAGTCGAGGTCGAGCACCGGCACGCCCTTGTAGATGCCGACCGAGACCGCGGCGACGTGGTCGCGGATCACCGTCTCGGGCAGCTTGCCTGCCTTGACCAGCCAGTCCACGGCGTCGTGCACCGCCACCCAGGCGCCGGTGATGCTGGCGGTGCGGGTGCCGCCGTCGGCCTGGATCACATCGCAGTCGATATGGATGGTGCGCTCGCCCAGCTTTTTCAGGTCCACCGCGGCGCGCAGGCTGCGCCCGATCAGGCGCTGGATCTCCTGGGTGCGGCCGCTCTGCTTGCCCCGTGCCGCCTCGCGGTCGCCCCGGGTGTGGGTGGCGCGCGGCAGCATGCCGTACTCGGCGGTCAGCCAGCCGGCGCCGCTGCCCTTGACGTGGAACGGCACCTTTTCCGCCACGCTGGCGGTGCAGATGACCTTGGTGTCGCCGCATTCGACCAGGACCGAGCCTTCGGCATGCTTGGTATAGCGGCGGGTGATGTGGATGTCGCGCAGTTGCGCCGGGGCGCGCCCCGACGGGCGGAAGAATTCAGTCATTTTTTGTCGTCCAAATTATGTTTGAGGAGTGCGGTCCGGATTTCGTCGATGGCCTGGTCGATCTCGCGATCGCTCATGGCCGGCTGGTGGTCGGGCCGGTCTTCCAGCGCCTTCAGTTCGGTGGTGAAGCCGTCCAGGCCCAGTTCGCCGATCGGGAGGGTCTTGAGGTTCTGCAGATCCTCGCCGCAGCGCAGCGCCACGATGGACAGGTTGTCGCCGAAATCGCCGGCGCGGAATTCGGCGTGCTCCAGCATCTGGACCACCGCCTGCTGGAGCGAATAGACATGCAGCATGGCCAGCATCTCGTCGGGCTGGAACTCGGCCCAGAAGCCGTCGCTGGCCATCAGCAGGACATCGCCTTCGCGCAGGACCACGCCGGGCGAAAGTTCGATGTTGGGCAGGACGAAACCGCCGACGCTGTTGTACAGCTTGTTGCGATCCGGGTGGCTGTTGATCGCGTCCTCCGACACCAGGCCGTCGTCGATCAGATGCTGGACGGCGGAATGATCGCGGGTGCGCGAGTTGAGGCCGTCCGGACCGAAGTGATACAGGCGCGAATCGCCCACGTGCGCCCACCAGGCACGCCCCTCCTGGATCACGCAGACGATGCAGGTGGTGCGCGGGGTGTCCTTCATCCGGTGCTTGAGGGCGTATTCGTTGATGGTCTCGTGCGCGGTATAGATGCCGTCCAGGAGAAACTCGCAGATGTCGTCGAGATGCGGCTTGGCCAGCTTCTGGAACATGCCCAGCACCACGTCGATCAGCAACTGGGCCGCCACGTCGCCCCGTTCGTGCCCGCCCATGCCGTCGGCCAGGACCATGCAGATGGACTCGGGCGTATAGCTATGGCCGACCCGGTCCTGGTTGGACTTGCGGCCACCCTGGCGGCTCTCCTGGTAAAGGCTGTATTTCATAACGGCTTGGTCAATCTGTCCTTGATCACTTCCATCAGGGTCGGCTTGACCGGCCTGGCATGGAAGGGCACCAGCTCGATCAGCCGCTTCTGGACCGAAAACACGCTTTGCGGCCGTTCCGTATAGGACAGGCGCAACAGGCTGTCGATCAGTTCCAGGAAATCCGACGAATAGGTCCCGGCGAACTCCTTCGCCGCCGGTACCAGCTTGTCTTCCAGCACGCGCTCGTTGGCCGGCGGCGGCGGCCGCCGGGCGATGCAGGCGTACATGCTGGCGCCGACGCCATAGATGTCGGTCCACGGCCCCAGGCGGTCGCGCTGGCTATATTGCTCCGGCGCCGCGAAGCCGGGAGTATACATGGCGACATACTTCTGCTCGGCCAGGAGCGCCTGCCGGGCGGCCCCGAAGTCGATCAGCAGCGGCGAGGCATCCTGGCGGATGTAGATGTTGGACGGCTTGATGTCGAAATGCAGCAGGCGCTGGGCATGGATCTCGCGCAGGCCGTTGAGCAACTGGATGAACACGCCGCGGATGAAGCCCTCGCGCATCGGCTCCTCGCGCAGGTCGTGGATATGGCGTTGCAGGGTCTTGCCGCGCTCGTAGCGCATCACCATGTACACGGTCTCGTTGGCGCGGAAGAAATTGGCCACCTCCACCACGTTGGGGTGGCGGATGCTGGCCAGGGTGCGGCCTTCGTCGAAAAAATATTTCATGCCCTGGCGGAAACCCTTTTCCTTGTCTTCGGAAAGGGGTTTCACGGTGCCGTTCTCTTCGCGCATCACCATGCCGTCCGGCAGGTATTCCTTGATCGCCACCGGCTGGCCCTTCCTGTCGAAGGCCAGGTAGACCAGGCTGAAGCCGCCGCCGCCGATCTTGCGGTCGATGGTGTACTCGGCCAGTTGATAGCCGGTTGGAAGCGGATCGGGGATTTGAGCGGCCATTCAAGCCCAAGTAAGATGGGGTAATCGATGCATACACGGAAGAATAACGAATACATGGCTCCCTTGAACAGCATGACCGGCTTTGCCGCCACCACCGCCACCCTGGACAACGGTTCGATCGGCCTTGAACTGCGCGCGGTCAACTCGCGCTTTCTCGACCTGTCGTTCCGGATGGGCGACGACTTTCGGGTCCTCGAACCGGCCATCCGGGAACGCATCAACGACAAGGTCAAGCGCGGCAAGATGGAATGCCGGCTGTATTTCTCGGCCAGGGAAGGCGGCCTGCTGCCGAGCGAACCGAACGCCGCCATGCTCGAACAGCTGGCCAGCCTGGCCGACAAGGTCCGCCAGACCATCCCGGATGCCCGCCCGATGGGCGTCGCCGAAATACTGCGCTGGCCCGGGCTGCTCGGCGACAACACCAGCGATCCGGAACAGATGCAGGCCGCCGCCCTGGCCCTGATCGACGGCGCCATCCGCGACTTCAATGCCAGCCGCGCCCAGGAAGGCGCCAAACTGGCCGCCATCATCCTGCAGAAGGTCGCCGCCCTGCGCGCCCTGGTTGCCGACCTGCGGCCCCGTGCGCCGGCCATCGTCGCCGCCTTCCGCGACAAGATCACCCGGCGCGTGGAAGAAATCCTGCAAGGTTCCGATCCCGAGCGCATCCATCAGGAAGTCGCCCTGTTCGCCCAGAAGATCGACGTCGACGAGGAACTCGACCGCCTGTCCACCCACCTGGACGAGGTCGAGCGGGTGATCAGGCAGGGCGGCTCGGCCGGCAAGCGGCTCGATTTCCTGATGCAGGAGCTCAACCGCGAGGCCAACACCCTCGGCTCCAAGGCCGCCGCCATGGAACTCAGCCAGGCCTCGGTGGAGATGAAGGTGCTGATCGAGCAGATGCGCGAACAGGTGCAGAACCTGGAGTGACGCCGGCCCGGTTCCGCCTGCAAGCGTCCGTGTCAGCGGCCGGCACCCGCCGGATTCAGGGGTCTTGCCCCTGGTAGACTTCAGCGGCCAGCCTGAGCAGGCTGGGACTGATTTCCAGCCCTGCCCCGCGGGCAATGCCCAGGTTGATGATGAACCGGACCCGTTCATGCTCGCGATAGAGTTCGATGACGCCCCCCGAGCTTGCGAACCGGGGCAGTTCGCTGACCGTCAGGATCGGTCGACCGTGCAGGGATCGGAGCAGATCGGGGTAGCCTCTCTGCTCAGAGGCCGCGACGTAGAGCATTTGGCAGCGTCCCGGAAGCCGCGCCTCCCTGACGGTCAGGATGCTGAGCGGACGCCCCTTTACCTGATTGCCGCTCAGCCGCGCCAGGGCATCGGCCAGGTCATCCTCCCCGGCAATGCACAGCGAGAACGGCGTGCCCGCTTCCCCCATGGCATCTTCCGGCCACAGGGTGAACTTGGCAAAGTTGTAGATGAAGGCGGCCTTGAGCAGGAGTTCGTCCTCGGCACTGTCCTGGGCCATAGCCACCGCCCCGCCGCCGGCAAAAAGCCAGAGGCAGGTGCAGAGCAACAACCCTGTCAGCGATTTCATCAATCCCTTTACCACCCTTTAGCGGCTGAAAAATCAGGGAACGCGTCCCCTGTCTTCAGGCCCATGTAATTGTTGGCTTCCTAAAACCGGTAGCGCATCTCCGCGTATAAATTGCGCCCCGGCAACGGCAGGTCGTCGGGGATGGCGGTGCCGGTGTATTCCCGTGCATCGGCATCGAACAGATTGCGGACGGAAGCGGCAAACTCCCACTGTTTCCCGGCGGAATAACGCACCGTGGTGTCGACCACGGTATAGGCATCCACAGGGGTACGGGTATCGCCGGATGCACGTGGACGCTGGCCGATCCAGTTGGCCTGCAGGTTCCAGTTCCACCTGGGCAGGAAGGCCCAGTCCGCTCTCAGGTAGGCCTCCCGGTCCGGCACAAAGACGGAGCGGTATACCGTGTCGTCCTGGTTGCGCAGGCTATAGTTGCCGGAGATCCGCAAGTCCTTGCTGGCCTGCCACAGGGTTTCCAGTTCGATGCCGCGGATCGTGTGATCGCCGGCATTCTGGAACTGGCTGGGCGAGCCGACCGCCGCGATGAGGTCGGACTGGGTGAAGTGGTACAGCGTGAGGCCCAGGCGCAACCCCTTCGTGGCCGCGTAGGAAAAGGCCAGGTCCCAGGTCCGCGAGCGCTCCGGGGCGAGATCGGGATTGGGCAGCGAGCGCGAGGTCACGGCATAGAGTTCCTGATAGGACGGCGCCCGGAACGCCTGGCCATACATCAGCTTGGTGGTGAGCCGGTCGGTACTCTGCCAGACCAGCGCCAGGCGCGGATTCAGCGTACCGCCGAAGTCGGAGTAGTGGTCGTAACGGGCGCCGGCAGTCAGCTCCCAGGCATCGGCGAGGGTCCAGATATCCTGCACGAACAGATAGCCGATCTCGCGTGCCTTTTCCGGCGCGAAGGCATAGGGCGTGTCCGAGACGTCCACCAGGGCCGTACCGTCCAGCGGCATCCCGTCCGGACCGGTCCCGCTGTTGATGAATTGCTCGACGGAATACAGGTCCTGCCGGACATAGCCCGCCCCCAGGCGGACGGCGTGACCGTCGATGCCGGTATACAGGCCGCTGACCTCGCCAGTCAGCTTTCGTTCGGCCGAACGCATCCGGTTGATGACCCCATCGGCATAGGTGTAGGTGCCGTCGGAGTAGCCGGGAGGGCGCTCCTGAAAACCGTCGCCCGAGGAGTAATCCAGGTGGGCAAATCGCAGTTCGGCATTCAGGCCCCAATCCTTGCCGAAGCGGTCGCTGTTGTAGAGCAGGTCGATGTTGTAGCGGTGGTCGCTGGCCCGGGTCACCGGATCGAGCACGCCGGCGCCGGTGAGTCCGGTTTCCAGGTCGCCGTGGCTCATGTAGTCGGCCTGCAGGCGCCAGTCGCCCCGGGCCATGGCGAAACGGAGGTCCTCATTGCGCCAGCCGTAATGGGCATCGCCTTGTTCGTGCTGGCCATCCGAGGCGATGTAGGGGTTGTAACCGTCGGTGTCGGACAGTTCCGCGGTCAGGCCGATGTCGAAGCCGTTCCAATTGCCGCCATGCCGTACCCAGCCGGTCCTGGTGCCGTAACTGCCCGCCCGCGCGCCGGCCTCGGTGCCCACGATCCTGCCCGCGGTCCTGGTGATGACATTGATCACGCCGGCGGAGGCATCCGAGCCGAACAGGGCCGAGCCGGGGCCGCGGATGATCTCCACCCGCTCGATCATGCTGGCCGGCAGCCCCTTCCAGAAGATGCCGTAACCCCACATCAGGTCCTTCAGGGGCGCGCCGTTGACCATCAGCAGGGTCTGACTGGCGTTGGCGCCGCGTATGTGCACCAGCGGCCGGTCGCCAAACAGACTGGTCCTGATATGGATGCCCGGAACGCCTTCCAGCATGTCCGCCAGATTGGTCGCGCCGGTGGCCTTGATGTCTTCCGCGGTGATGACGGTGACCACGGCGGGGGCCTTGGCGAGCATCTGCTTGGTGTTGGTGGAGATGGTGACCTTCTGGGTCACCAGTTCATCCAGGCTCATGGACAGAAAATGGGCCAGCCTTTCATCGCTGTCCGCATGGGCGGACAGCGCCTCGAACAGACCTAAGCACGCGATGACGAGTGTGTACTTTTTCATGCTTCCCCATGCTCGCAGCGAACCGGGTGCGGCCAGGCCGCATCCGGGGTGAGCGTATTCATGCCGTTATTCTGGTTGTCATGCTTCCTGCACGATGCCTTCATGCTAATGGCTTTTCCTGATGCAGAGTAGCCGGGCCGCTACCCGCTCACCTCGCCCAGGGCCGCAAAGGCTTGCCGCAGTCGTTCTAATTCATCGGTCAGTTCAGGCAGGCGGGCTTGCACCGTGGCGAAGTCGCCGGCCCGGGCGGCCAGTTCCAGGGTCTTGCACAGCGGCGGCAGCTTGCTGGAACCAAAGGTGGCGCTGCTGCCCTTCAACTGGTGCAGGGTCTCGGCCAGGTCGTCGGCCGCCGCCCGGGCAAGGTCCCGGCGGATCTGTTCCAGCAGGCCATTGGCCACGTCGAAGTATTTGCCGACGATGCGGGCGAAGGCCTCGACGCTGACGTTATCCCTCAGGTCCTGGACGATCTCCATGTCCAGGCAGGCATCCGGGGCGATCGAGGCATCCGGCGCCGGTGCCTGCCGGCGGGTGGCCGTGCCCGGCGCCCAACCCTGCCCCAGCCAGTGATCCAGCAGGGCCATCAGGTCGGCGCGCAGCAGGGGTTTGAGCAGATAGCCGTCCATGCCCGCCGCCAGGCAACGCTCGCGCACCTGCGGCAGGGTATCGGCGGTAAGCGCGACGATGGGCATGCGCTGGCCAGGCCGGTTTTCCGCCTCCCAGCCGCGGATGCCGGCCGTGGCCTGGTAGCCGTCCATGTCGGGCATGTGCAGGTCCATCAGGACCAGGTCGGGATGCTCGGCCATGACCCGCGCCAGGGCATGCCGGCCGTCTTCGGCATGCACCACGCTCAGCCCCAGGCCGGTCAGCAACTCGGTCATGACCAACTGGTTGGTGGGGTTGTCCTCCACCAGCAGGATGGTGGCGCCGACGCCACCCTGGACGGTCGTGTCGGAGGCCGGCGTATCGGCACGATCCTGTTCCAGCAGGGTATCCCGGAGCTGGCACAGGCGCACGGGACGATGCAGCCATTTGAGGTGGGCGGTATGGGGGGCCGCATCCAGTTCCGCCAGGCGGTGGATGGGTACCAGTACGATGACGGCGGGATCGTCCCCGTCGGCCGTGCCCAATAGTCCGACCAGGTCATCGACAGCGTCGGGACCCGGGCTGAGCGATTCGTAATCCAGCAGGCAGGGCATGCGGCCGGTGGGGCCCGAGGCCGGCCGGTCGTCCAGGTCATGGTGGTGGATGGCGATCCCCCAGTGGCGCAACTGGGTCTCGATGACCTGGCGCACGCCGGGGTGGCCGATCCGCACGCACACCGCCGCGGGCATCGAGCCGGCGGCAGCCGGCTCGATGCCGCTGACGAGACCGGCGCGGGCGACCTCGAGGGGGAGCCGGAAACGGAAGCAGGAGCCCACCCCAGCGGTGCTTTCGAGCACGATCCGGCCGCCCATTTCAGCCAGCAGGCGCTGGACGATGGCCAGGCCCAGGCCGCTGCCGCCGTAGTGGCGGGTGATGCTGCCGTCGCCCTGGTAAAAGACGTCGAAGATGTGGGGCTGGGCGCTGACGGGGATGCCGATGCCGGTATCCCTGACCTCCACCTCCAGGGTGAAGCCCTTGTTGCCGGTGAACAGCGGCCGTGCCGACAACTGGATCTCGCCCCGGGCGGTGAATTTGGCGGCATTGGACAGCAGGTTGTTGAGCACCTGGCGCAGGTGGCCGGGATCGCCCACGGCCTGGCCGGGCAGGTCGGGGGCCGGCGCGCCGAAGACCTCCACCCCCTTGGCCATGGCCTGGGGCGCCACCAGGTCCAGGGCATCGTTCAGGAGGCCGCGCAGATCGAAGGCGACATGTTCCAGTTCCAGCCTTCCGGCCTCGATCTTGGCCAGGTCGAGCACATCGCTGATGAGGGCGCGCAGGGCCTCCGAGGAGTTGCGGATGGTGTTCACGAACAGGCGTTGCTTCTCGTCCAGGCCGCCCTGCTGCAACAGCTGGGCCATGCCCAGGATGCCGTTCAGGGGGGTGCGTATCTCATGGCTCATGTTGGCCAGGAACTGGCTCTTGGCGACGTTGGCCGACTCCGCCTCCCGCATGGCCGCTTCCAGCTGGGCGGTGCGCTGGGCCACCAGCCGCTCCAGTTCGTTGCGGGAATCGGCCAGATCACGGTCCCGGGCCTCGACCTCGGCCAGCATGGCGTTGAAGCTGTCCACCAGTTCACCCACCTCATCCTCGGTATGCCGAGCCACCCGCAGGGAATAATCCTGGTGTTCCCGCACCCGGAGGGTGGCCGCCGCCAGTTCGTCGATGGGCGTGACGATCCGGCGCACCATGCGCAGACCCAGCAGCAGGGAAAGGGTGAAGGCCAGCAGGATGCCGCCGGCGGAGAGGGCGAACTGGGTATAGAAGTGCCGCCATTCCTGGCTCAGGTCCGCGCGCAGGTACAAGAGGCCGGCCGGCTCGCCGTCCACACGGATGATGCTGACCAGATAGGCCACCGGGTCGAAGACGTGAATGGCCGGTCCCGTCTCCAATAGACTGTGCAGTTCCCGGGGCAGCTGATCCGCCTTGCCATAGTCGGCGAAGCGCGCCCCCAGGCGATCGTAGATGGCCGCCGCGACGATCTCCGCGTGCTCGCACAGGCTGTCGTTCAGCACCTCCCGCGCCGCGCCGACATCGCGAAAGGCCAGGGCCGCGTTGGCCGAGCTACCGGTGGCATGGGCGATGGCCAGCAGCCTGTCGGCGGCGTCCTCCCGGATATTGCTCAACTGCTGCCATGCGCTGAAGGCCAGCGCAAAACCGATGCCCACTCCGGACACCCCGAGCAACAACAGGATCAGCTTGAGCTTGATAGTGGTGACGGAAAAATGGAACAAGGTGGGGACGCATCTGGAGAATCATGTCGACAGGTGTGAAAATATCACGATCACGATCTCTTAAAAATGACGCCGGGAGCGCGAAGCCACCCTGCGGCCCGAAATGATATGCTCAAGGCGGAATGACACCCTGTTTGCCAGGGCGGCTGGATGCCGGCCGCTGTCAAATCGAGATCCTCAATCAAGTGCAAAATCCGGAGTAAGCCATATGCCCGGCAACCTGTTCATCGTCTCCGCCCCCTCCGGCGCCGGCAAATCCAGCCTGGTCAAGGCCCTGCTGGAAGCCGATCCCGGCATCAAGCTGTCCATTTCATACACCACCCGTGCGCCCCGGCCCGGAGAGGTCGATGGCGTGCACTACCACTTCGTCGGCGTCGACGCCTTCCGCGACATGCTCAACCACGGCGACTTCCTGGAAAGCGCCGAGGTCTACGGTAACTACTACGGCTCCTCGCAGCCCTGGATCGAGGACCAGATGCGCGCCGGCCACGATCTTCTCCTGGAGATCGACTGGCAGGGTGCCGCCCAGGTCCGCAAACTGTTCCCGGACGCCGTCGGCCTGTTCATCCTGCCACCCTCCCTGGCCGAACTGAAGCGCCGGCTGGAAGGCCGTGGCCAGGACTCCGCCGAGGTCATCGCCCGACGCGTCGAGGCGGCCCAGGAGGATATCTCGCACGCCTATTCGTTCGATTACCTGCTGGTCAACGACGATTTCGCGACCGCCTTGGCCGACTTTCATACCATCGTCCAGGCCCAGCGCCTGCACATCCGCAACCAGATGAGCCACCTGGAACCGCTCCTGAGCGAACTGCTGGGCACGCCTTCCTGACCTGACCGGAATGGATTGCCCGCGCGAGACCGTCCGCGCTGCGCTGGAGTAGAATCGCCCGGCCGTTCCCCGCCTGCCCTGGCGCTTGGCGCGGTAGCGATAACACCATGAGTACGCCGAACCAGCCAGCAAGACAACGACAAGAACATGTGAGGTAAGACCGTGAATGCTCTGGGCACGAAGCCGCTTGCGGGAGTGATCCCGCTCTTTGCGCTGGCCATGTGCGTCGCCAACATATGGGTTCCGTATTCGTACTGGTTTGACGAGCTATTCTCCGTGACCGTCAGCGCGCAGAGCCTGGGCGGGGTTTTTCACGACATGCTGCGCGACGTGCATCCGCCGCTTTATCAGGTTCTCCTGTGGGCTTGGATGGGGCTGTTCGGCGACTCGGAGCCGGCGACCCGGTCACTCAGCCTGGTCTTCGCCGTGGCTGCCCTGGCGCATGTCGTGGTCTGGTCGAAGAAACTGCATCCGGAAACGCGGCTGGCACTGCTGATATTCTTCTGCACTACCGCCTTGCTTCCCAATTACGCGCAGGAGACCCGCTCCTATGCGATGGTCTTGTTCCTCTCGACCCTCCTGACCACCGGCCTGCTCGACTACGATGGCAGTCGAAGGCGTTTTATCGGCCTGGTCACGGTCTGCGCGCTGCTGTCGCTGACCCATTACTTCGGCCTGCTCCTGTCCCTGGCGGCGTTGGGCTGGCTGCTCTTCCGCGACCGCCGGGACCACGCCAGGGTCCTGACCATCTTCGCCGTCCTGGCCCTGGCGGCGGCCTGGCCGGCGAGCCAATTCCTGCTCGGCGACATAGCCGACAAGACGGGCGGGCAGTTCTGGATCAAGGTCGACGGACCGATCGACACCATCATGACCGCGATCAGGGCGCCCACCAACCTGACCGGCTTTTTCATCGTGTTTGCCCTGATCGCGGCATTGTCGCGCAACCTCAAGGCGGAATGGCTGGCCGAGAAGAGCCACCTCGCCAGGGCCGGCTTTCTCCTGGCTGCCACCATATTGTTGGCCCTGCTCATCGACCTGCACACCCCGATTTCCACCAAGCGCAACTTCATCGTCCTGTTGCCCGCCTACTCCGTGTTGTTCGGAATCTTCGTCGGCGGCCTGCTCCGGCACCCGAAGGCACGGCTCTACGCCTATGTCGTCCTGGCCCTGTTCGCCCTGGACAATGCTCACCAGGCCTACAAGCACATGCACAAAAGATGGATGCCGCTGCAGGACTGGCGGGCCACCGCCGCCCTGATCAGCCGCGATCACACGCCGGGCACGGCGTTGTATTTCATTCCGTTGCATGACGCGAAGCGGATAGGTAGGGAGAGGGACGATATCTTCAACTATTACCTGAACCGGCAATCCTACGGCCGGCTCCGCCTGGCACCCATCAACATAGCCGAGATCGGCGCCGCACCGCGGCCGTTCCTGATCCTGTTCAGCGAAAACAACAACAACTTCATCGAAGACAGGCTGCGCAAGCAGGGCCTCGCCGACGCCGTGACGATCCGTTATCCGACCCAGCAGATCTTGCATGGCGCGGGAGTCATCGAGTCCCTGGACGATTGAACACCCGGCCAGCGATGTCATCCAGCAACCCCTCCAGCATACCCGTCGTCGTCGACCTCGACGGCACCTTGATCAGCACGGACCTGCTCATCGAGACCGCGAACGGCTTCGTCACCCGTCAGCACCTGCGCGCCCTGCGCATGCTGGCCTGGCTGCTGGCCGGGAAATGCGAGTTGAAGACGCGCCTGGCCGAGGCTTGCGGGATCGATCCGGCACACCTGCCCTACAACCAGGCCCTGCTCTCCTGGCTGCACGAACAGAAGGAACTGGGCCGCCGCCTGGTCCTGGCCACCGCGAGCCACCTCACGTTGGCGGAGGCGGTGGCGCGCCACCTGGGCATCTTCGACGAGGTGCTGGCCAGCCAGGCCGGCACCAACCTGAAGGGCAGCGCGAAACGCGACGCGCTGGTCGACCGCTATGGCGAACGGGGTTTCGATTATGTCGGCAACGAGGCGGCCGACCTGGTGGTCTGGCGGTCCGCGCGCCGGGCCTACGTGGTCGGCTCGTCGCCCCGGCTCATCCGCGACGTCCAGGTACTGGGCACCCTCGGTCGAGTCTTCCACGACGCCCGGCCGTCTGCCTTCGGATCCCTGCTCAAGGCCATGCGCCTGCACCAGTGGCTGAAGAACCTGCTCGTCCTGGTGCCGCTGCTGGCGGCCCACCGCTATGGCGACCCGGCCAGCCTGGTCCCGGCCCTGCTGGCATTCCTCGCCTTCGGCCTTGCCGCCTCGGGGGTCTACCTGCTCAACGACCTCGCGGACGTGGCGGCCGACCGGCAGCATCCACGCAAACGCCGGCGTCCCTTCGCCGCCGGCCACCTCAGCCTGTTGCACGGCTGGCTGGCCTGGCCGGTCCTGCAACTGGCGGCCTTCTCACTCGCCGCCCTCGCCCTGCCGCCAGCCTTCCTGGCCTGGCTGACCGCCTACTTCGTGCTCACCCTGGCCTATTCCCTGGTGCTCAAGAGGATCGTCCTGGTGGATGTGTTGACCCTGGCCGGGCTTTACACACTGCGCATCGTCGCGGGCGCATCGGCCATCGGCGTCACACCCTCATTCTGGCTGCTGGCCTTTTCCACTTTTTTCTTTCTCAGCCTCGCGTTCATCAAACGCTACAGCGAGATCAAGGCGGGGATCGGTTCCCAAGGCAAGGTGCATGGCCGCGGTTATCTGCACGGGGACCTCGAGACCGTGTCCAGCCTGGGTATCGGTGCGGGGCAGGTCTCGGTCCTGGTGCTCGCGCTCTACATCCAGGACAGCCACACGGCTGTGATGTACCACAGCCCGGAATTCATCTGGCTGGCCTGCCCCCTGCTGCTGTACTGGGTTTCCCGCGCCTGGCTGATCGCCCACCGCGGCGGGATGCACGACGACCCCCTCGTGTTCGCCATCAAGGACCCGGCCAGCTGGTTGATCGGGCTGGGTTTTGGCCTGGCCTTCGCCCTGGCGAGAATGGCGCCATGAAAGACGTCGCGCGCATCGCCTTCCTCTACACCGTCTTCGCGGCCCTCGCCACCGGGGTCAACCTGGGCAGCCAGGCCGTCGTCATCTGGCTGTACGGCGGCCGCCACGCCGTCGAGCTGTCCATACTGGCGGGCACCGCCTCCGGCCTGCCGGTCAAGTACATCCTGGAAAAGCGCCACATCTTCGGCTTCCGGACCGAGAACCTGGCCCATGACGGCCGCCTGTTCATCCTCTACAGCGGCATGGGGGTGTTCACCACGGCCCTGTTCTGGGGCATCGAGTATGCCTTCCACCTCGCCTTCGGCAGCGACGCCATGCGCTACCTGGGCGGCGTCATCGGCCTGACCCTGGGCTACGTCATCAAGTACCGGCTCGACAAACGCTATGTGTTCGTCGCCCCGGCACCAGTGCGGGGGACGTGATGGAAATCCACGGCTGGGGCCGCTATCCGCGCCTGGACGCCAGCCTGGCGTTCCCGCTCTCGGCAGGTCAATGCGCGCCCCTCCTGGGCGAACCGCTGATCGCGCGCGGCCTCGGCCGCGGCTATGGCGACTGCGCCCTGGCCCCCAGGGTGCTGGATACCCGACGGCTCGACCACCTGCTCGACTTCGACCCCGTGAGCGGCGTGCTGACCTGTGCCGGCGGCGCCACGCTGGCGGACATCGTGCAGGTATTCGTGCCGCGCGGCTGGTTCCTGCCGGTGACGCCGGGCACCCGCTTCGTCACCGTCGGCGGCGCCGTCGCCAGCGACGTCCATGGCAAGAACCACCACGTCGAAGGCAGTTTCTGCGAGCACGTAATCGGCCTCGACCTCCTGCTCGGCAACGGCGAGCGGGTACAGGCATCGGCCAGCGAGCGCCCGGACCTGTTCCGCGCCACCTGCGGCGGCATGGGCCTGACCGGGGTGATCCTGGCGGCCCGCCTGCGCCTGAAGCCGATCCGCTCCGCCGCGGTCGTCGAAACCACCATCAAGACCCCTGACCTCGACGCCACCCTGGCCGCATTTGCCGAACAGGCCGGGAGCACCTATTCGGTGGCCTGGATCGACTGCCTCGCCCGCGGCCGCCAGCTCGGCCGCTCGGTGCTCATGCTGGGCGAGCACGCCGACGACGGCCCCCTCGCCCTGTCCGGCGGCCACCCCGTGGCGATCCCCGTCGATGCCCCCGCCGGCCTGCTCAACCGCGTCACCATGGCGGCCTTCAACGCCCTCTACTACGCCAGGGCGCGCACCGGCACGCGCCGGGTCGGTCTGGAGTCCTTCTTCTACCCGCTCGACGCCCTCGCCGACTGGAATCGCCTGTATGGCCGGGCCGGCTTCCTCCAGTACCAGTTCGTGGTGCCGGAAGCCGCCGGGCTGCGCGTCATCCTGGAACGCATCGCCGCCTCCGGCCGGGGCTCCTTCCTGGCGGTCCTGAAGGCATTCGGCAAGGGCAACGACAATCTGCTGTCGTTCCCGCATGCCGGCTATACCCTGGCGCTCGACTTCAAGGCCGAGCCGGCGGCATTCGAATTGCTCGACTCCCTCGACCGCCTGGTCCTCGACCACGGCGGCCGGCTCTACCTGGCCAAGGACGCCCGCATGAGCGCAGCCACCTTCCGGGCCGGCTATCCGCGCTGGCAGGAATTCGAGGCCGTTCGGGAGCGTCACCACGCCGTGGGCAGGTTCGCCTCGGCCCTGTCCAGACGTCTGGAACTGCAATGAACAAGATACTCGTCATCGGCGCCACCTCGGCCCTCGCAGAAGCCACCGCGCGCCTGTGGGCCGCCGAGGGCCACCGCCTGCACCTGATCGGCCGGGACACCGGGCGCCTGGCCGCCATCGCCGCCGACCTCAAGGTGCGGGGAGCCGAAGCGGTGACCGTGGAACGGTCCGATCTACTCGACCATGCCGGCCATGCCGCTGCCATCGACCGCGCCATCGCCAGCCTCGACGGCCTCGATATCGCCCTGATCGCCCACGGCAGTCTGGGCGACCAGAAGGCCTGCGAGGCCGACGTCGGCCTCGCCCTGCGCGAGCTCGACACCAATGCAATCAGCGTGGTCTCCCTGCTCACCCTGCTGGGCGACCGCTGCGCGGCGCGCCAGCATGGCACCATCGCCGTGATCGGCTCGGTGGCGGGCGACCGCGGACGCAAGTCGAATTACGTCTACGGCGCCGCCAAGGGCCTGGTCGGCCTGTTTGCCGAGGGCATGCAGCACCGCTTTGCCGACAGTCCGGTACGGCTGGTCCTGATCAAGCCCGGCCCCACCGACACCCCGATGACCGCCCACCTGAAGACGGCCGGCGCCCGCCTGGCCGATCCGGCCAAGGTCGCCGCCGCGATCCACCGGGCCATCGGGCGGGGTACACCGGTCGCCTATGTGCCGGGCATCTGGCGGCCGATCATGTGGCTGATCAGGAACCTGCCGAGACCGCTGTTTAACCGGCTGGACATTTGAGCCACCCCCTGGCCATCGACTGGCAGGGCGCCGCCCTGGAAGCCCGGTTGCGCCGCTGACGACCCGCTCTGGCCATCGCAGGGGTGCATGCGACATGGCATCCGCGCCGCAGTTTGGCGTCATAAATCGATACCGGCATCCATTTAGCTATGCCATTGTGGCCGCGCCGAAGCTAAAATCGCCCACTTCGACATACCGGGGAACTTCAGTGACACTGGATTGCGGCTGCAAGAATACCGACCGCTACGTAAGCTTCCAGGGCATAGATTGCGACAGCAATGCCCGACAGATCATGGCCTGCATCGACCGGCATCTCGCCCTGCCGGGGCGGTGCAATGCATTCTGGGAATACTTCGGCAAAAAACGCTCGGGCGGGTCCGGGCCGAAACCGGACGAGCTGTTTCTGATCCACTCCAATATCAACCAGGTGCGGGAACTGTTCGAGACCTGGGAGGACCGGGAAGCCCTGCATCTGCTCGCGCTCCTGGAGGAGGAATGCTGCTGACCGGCGGTTTCCGGCCGCCGGCCAGCCCGGCCACGACTTCATTTGCGCAATAACGCCCACCGCCATGCCCAATGGCCCCGTATCAGGATAAAATCGGCGTTGTCACATAACGCATTACTGGAGTAATCCCATCATGGCTCGTGTCACCGTCGACGACTGCATCAAGTACATCCCCAACCGTTTCGAAATGACCCTGGCCGCCGCGACCCGCGCCCGCCAGATCTCCGTCGGCGCTACCCCCAAGGTCGAGTCCGATCGCGACAAGCCCGCCGTGATCGCCCTGCGCGAGATGTCCGAAGGCCTGGTCGGCCCGGAAATCCTGCTCAAGTTCCATTCCTGATCGGCTCGCCTGGACCCCGCACCATGCCGCCGGTCCAGGAACCCCACCCAAAATTCGCCCGTGCGCGCAGCCGCGCGCTGGCGACCACCCCGGATGAATCGCAGTCGGCCCCTGCCGATGTAGCCGAGATCGCGCCTTACCTGCGCCCGGACGAGGCCGACCTGCTGCGGCGCGCCTTTGCCTTCAGCGCCAAGGCCCACCTGGGCCAGTTCCGCAAGGACGGCGAACCCTACATCACCCACCCCCTGGCGGTCACCGAGACCCTGGCCGGCTGGCGCATGGACGCCCAGACCCTGGCCGCCGCCCTGCTCCACGACGTGGTCGAGGACACCGGGATCAGCCGGGAGGAGATCAAGAGCAATTTCGGCGAGGCCGTGGCCGACCTGGTCGACGGCGTCACCAAGCTGGACCAGCTCCAGTTCGAGAGCAAGCGCCACGCCCAGGCCGAGAACTTCCGCAAGATGCTCCTGGCCATGGCGCGCGACGTCCGGGTGATCCTGATCAAGCTGGCCGACCGCTGGCACAACATGAGCACCCTCGATGCCATGAGCGTCGAGAGCCGCCAGCGCATCGCTCAGGAGACCCTGGACATCTACGCCCCGATCGCCAACCGGCTGGGCCTCAACGTGGTCTACCACGAGTTGCAGGAACTGGCCTTCCAGCACATGTACCCGACCCGCTACCGGGTCCTGGAAAAGGCCATCGCGACCTCGCGCATGGACCGCCGCGAACTGGTCGAGAAGATCAACCAGGCGATCCGCCAGAAGCTCGAACATTGCAAGATCAAGGCCGACGTCTACGGCCGCGAGAAGCACCTCTACGGCATCTACCGCAAGATGCAGGAAAAGCACCTGGCCTTCACCGAGGTGTTCGACATCTACGGTTTCCGGGTCATCGTCGACGACGTGCCGACCTGCTACCTGGCCCTGGGCTCGCTGCATTCGCTGTACAAGCCGATCCCGGGCAAGTTCAAGGACTACATCGCCATCCCCAAGGCGAACGGCTACCAGTCCCTGCATTCCACCCTGTTCGGGCCGTTCGGCACCCCGGTCGAGGTGCAGATCCGCACCCGCGAGATGCATCGCCTGGCCGAGGAAGGCGTCGCCTCGCACTGGATGTACAAGGTCGGCAGCACCGAGCTGACCGAGGCCCAGCGGATGACCCACCAGTGGTTGCAGAGCCTGCTCGACATCCAGGCCGACAGCCGCGACTCGGTGGAATTCCTCGAACACATCAAGGTCGACCTGTTCCCGGACGAGGTCTACGTGTTCACCCCCAAGGGCAAGATCATGGCCCTGCCGCGCGAAGCCACCGCGGTCGACTTCGCCTACAACGTCCATACCGACATCGGCAACCATTGCGTGGCGGCGCGCATCAACGGCGACTACATGCCGCTGTCGACGCCGCTGAAGAACGGCGACCGAGTCGAGATCATCACCTCCGAATCGGCCCGGCCCAACCCGGCCTGGATCCACTTCGCGGTCACCGGCAAGGCCCGCGCCCATATCCGCAGCGCGCTCAAGCACGTGCACCGGAACGAATCCGAGATGCTCGGCCAGCAGTTGCTCAACCAGGCCCTGCGCGGCCTCGGCGTCATACCGGCCGATGTCGGCGAGGACCGCTGGGAACAGTTGCTGAAGACCAGCGGCCGCAGCCGCGGCGACATCCTGATCGAGATCGGCCTGGGCAAGAAGCTCGGCGTCATGGTCGCCCGGCAACTGCTCTCCCGCGAGGGCGAGGACGTCAGCCGGGCCGCCGGCCCGATCCTGGTCCGCGGCTCCGAGGGGGTCGCGGTGCGCCTGGCCAAGTGCTGCCGGCCGATTCCGGGTGATCCGATCATCGGCCAGATCCGCAAGGAACAGGGCCTGCTCATCCACACCCACGACTGCCCCCAGGTCAGCCATTACCGCGACGACCCGGACAAGTGGGTGGACGTGGAATGGGAACCCGACCTCGACAAGACCTTCGACGTCAGCATCCGCATCACCGTCGCCAATGCCCGCGGGGTGCTGGCCAAGGTGGCCGCCGCCATCGCCGCCGAGGGCTCCAACATCGACGACGTGCACATGGAAGAGGAAGGCGGCAACTACACCAACCTGTACTTCACCGTGCAGGTCCAGAACCGGGTCCACCTGTCCCGCTTGATGCGCGTCCTGCGCAGCCTCCAGGAGGTCAGCCGGATCACCCGCCTGAAGGGCAACCAGGGCCTGCGCGGCACCCACGTCATCGATCCCTCCAGGAAAGACTCATGAGCGACAAAGAGATCATCGCCACCGGCGACGCCCCCCAGGCCATCGGCACCTATTCCCAGGCCGTGAAGGCCGGCAACACCGTCTACCTGTCCGGCCAGATCGGCCTCGACCCGGCCAGCATGCAGCTGGTCGACGGCATCGAGGCGCAGATCCACCGGGTCTTCGAGAATCTCAGGGCAGTAGCCGGGGCGGCCGGCGGCAGCCTGGCCGACGTGGTCAAGCTGAACGTCTTCCTGACCGACCTGGGCCATTTCGCCAAGGTCAACGAGATCATGGCGCAGTACTTCGCCCAGCCCTACCCGGCCCGCGCCGCCGTCGGCGTGGCCAGCCTGCCGCGGGGCGCGATGGTCGAGGCGGATGGGGTGATGGTGCTCGGCTGACCTGACGCCCAGGTGCCCCGGTGGCCAAGACTGCCTCCGTGTCCCCGGTGCACGAGAAACTGGGCTATCGGTCGGAGGCGGACCTCCTGCTGCACCTGCCGCTGCGCTACGAGGACGAGACCCGGCTGACCCCGATCCGCGATCTCCGGCCAGGCCAGTCCGCCCTGGTGGAGGGCATCGTCGAGCGCGCGGAGATACTCTACCGGCCCAGGCGGCAACTGCTGGTCACCCTGGCCGAACCCGGCTCGGCGGAGACCTTCCATTTCCGCATGCTCAACTTCTATCCCAGCCAGCAGGCCCAGCTCAAGCCCGGTGCGCGCCTGCGCCTCTTCGGCGACATCCGGCCCGGCTTTTTCGGCGCCGAAATGGTCCACCCGCGCTGGCGCAGGGTCGCCGAAGGCGCCCCGCTGCCCGACACCCTGACGCCGATCTACCCGACCGTCGCCGGGCTGTCCCAGACGCGCATCCAGAAGGCCGTCGCCACCCTGCTCGAGGCCGCCGATCTGTCCGAGACCCTGCCCGCCGTCCTGCTCGACCGGCTCGGCCTGCAAGCCTTCGAGACCGCCATCCGCCGCCTGCACGGACCGCAGCCGGAAGACAGCCTGGCCAGCCTGGAACGGCACGAACACCCGGCCTGGCGGCGGATCAAGTTCGATGAACTGCTGACCCAGCAACTTTCCCTGCGCCTGCATGCCGGCCAGCGCCGTCGGCAGCGCGCGCCGGTCCTGGCCGATGCCGGCTTGAGCGAACGCCTGCTGGCCGCCCTGCCCTTCCCGCTCACCGGCGCCCAGCGCCGCGCCCTGGGTGAAATCCGCGCCGACCTGGGCCAGCCGCATCCCATGCACCGCCTGCTCCAGGGCGATGTCGGCAGCGGCAAGACCTGCGTCGCCGCCCTGGCCGCCCTGGTCGCCGTCGGCGCCGGCCAGCAGGCGGCGGTGATGGCGCCGACCGAGATCCTGGCCGAACAGCTCTACCTCAAGTTCCGCGAATGGCTGGAGCCGCTCGGCATCCGCGTGGCCTGGCTGGCCGCTGCGCTCAAGGGCAAGGCCAAGCGCGAGGCCATGGCCGAGATCGCCGACGGCCGCGCCGCCGTCGCGGTCGGCACCCACGCCCTGTTCCAGGACGAGGTGGCGTTCAGGTCGCTGGCCCTGGCCATCGTCGACGAGCAGCACCGTTTCGGCGTCGAGCAGCGCCTGGCCTTGCGCGGCAAGGGTGTCGACCGCATGCCGCACCTGCTCATGATGTCCGCCACGCCGATCCCGCGCAGCCTGGCGATGAGCTATTTCGCCGACCTCGACGTCTCGGTGATCGACGAGTTGCCCCCCGGCCGCAAGCCCATCGCCACCAAGGTGGCCGGCAGCGCCAAGCGCGACGAGGTGATCGCCAGGCTGCGCGACTACTGTGGCGGCGGCGCCCAGGCCTACTGGGTCTGCCCGCTGGTGGAGGAATCCGGGAAGATCGACCTCAAGGCCGCCATCGACGCCCATGCCGAACTGGTGGCCGAACTGCCGAACCTGCGCATCGGCCTCGCCCACGGCCGCCTGAAGGCCGATGAGAAGGCCGCCGTGATGGCGGCGTTCAAGGCCGGCGAACTGGACCTCCTGGTCGCCACCACGGTGATCGAGGTCGGCGTCGACGTCCCCAACGCAAGCCTGATGGTGATCGAGCATGCCGAACGCATGGGCCTGGCCCAGTTGCACCAGTTGCGCGGCCGGGTCGGCCGGGGCGGCCGGGAATCGACCTGCCTGCTGCTCTATGCCGAGCCGCTCTCGGAAACCGCCCGCCGCCGCCTGCGCATCATCAAGGACAGCCAGGACGGCTTCGCCATCGCCCGCGAGGACCTGGCCCTGCGCGGGCCGGGCGAGTTCCTCGGCGCCCGCCAGTCGGGCGCGCCCATGCTCCGGTTTGCCGACCTGGAGGCGGACCAGGACCTGCTGGAACTGGCCCGCGACGCCGCCGGCCACCTGCTCCGCCACGAACCGGAGGCGGTGCGCCGCCACCTGGCCCGCTGGCTGCCCCGAGGCCTGGACCTGCTGCACGCCTAGGTTGCATGCCTCGCCAACAGGCCTGTACTGCCGCCAGGTGATTTTTTCGGCTGGCCGAATTGTCGATCCCTGATTGAAGTAGCATCATCCTGTTCAGACAAAATGGAGACACCCAGGATGGATCTCGGCCACGACGAACTGACTCCCCAGTCCAGGCGCATCCGGCTGAACGGCCGTCTCGACCTCAAGGGAACCGGGGAGATTGAAGCGCGCTTCGCCAGCCTGACCGGCAGCGACAGCCGCAATATCCTGGTCGACATGAGCGGGGTCGACTTCCTCGCCTCCATCGGTATGCGCCTGCTGCTGACCAATGCCAAGGCCAAGGCCAGGCAGGGCGGCAAGATGGTCCTGGTCGCCCCCAAGGCCATGGTCTGGGAGGCCCTGGAGACCGCCGGCCTGGACACCCTGATCCCGATCTATGCCGACGAAGCCGCCGCCCTCGCCGGCCTCTCGGCCTGACCCGGCCTGATCGGGTGGACGCCGTCCCGGCGCCGACTGCACGACTGGTCCTGAGCAACGACCATGCCGGGCTGGCCGAGCTGGCCGAGTGGCTGGCCCGGTTTGCCGGCGGACTGCCCGAGCAGACGGTGTTTCGCCTCAACCTGGTACTGACCGAGGCGGTCACCAACATCATGGATCATGCCAGGCCGACCGATTCGGAAGGCCGGATCGAACTGGCCTGCGCTATCGCGGACGGCCAGATCGTGGTGGAACTGGCCGATGACGGACCGCCGTTCGACCCCACCGCACAGGCACCCAAGCCCATACCGGCCAGCCTGGCCGAGGCCAGGCCGGGCGGCCACGGCATCCAGTTGATGCGGCACTACACCAGCCGCCTGGACTACCGGCGCGAGGACCACCGCAACAGGCTGCGCATGACCCTGCCGGTCGACCCGCCGCCCGAGGCGAGGCCTGCCGGTTCGGACAACACCCTGGATTACCGCCACATACAAATCTTCCAGGGCATTGCCGACCCCCGGATAGACGAAGTGCTGGCGTCCAGCCGGCACCTCCATCTGGCCGCTGGCGAGCGTCTGATCGAGGCCGGCCAGGACAATCATTACCTTTACCTGCTGTTCGATGGCCGCATGGAGGCCCGCCTGTCCAGCGAGCGTTCGGAAAAGGGCATTGCCATCGCCCGGGGCGAGGCCATCGGCGAGTTGTCCATCCTGGACGGGCAAAGGACCTCGGCGCATGTCTACGCGGCGGGCGAATGCGATGTGGTGGCGGTCCACGAGGACGATTTCTGGCAACGTCTGGCCCCCCTGCCCGGCGTGCTGCGCAACCTGACCCGCCTGGTGACGCAGCGCCTGCGCACCAGCAGCGAGCGGATGCTGCACACCCTGGCGGAGCAGCTGCAGTACGAACACATGAAGAAGGAGCTGGCCGCCGCGCGGGACATCCAGATGGGCCTGCTGCCGCATGGCGATCCGCTCTTCCCGCAGCATCCCGAAGTCGAGGTCCATGCCCATCTGTTGCCGGCCAAGGAGGTCGGCGGCGACCTGTACGACGCCTTTCCGATCGACGACGAGCACCTGCTGGTTGCGGTCGGCGACGTCTCCGGCAAGGGCATGCCGGCGGCCCTGTTCATGATGCGCACCGTCACCCTGCTGCGGTCCCAGGGCCGGGGCAGGCTGCCCGACGAGCAGTTCCTGCCCACGCTCAACCACCTGCTTTGCGAGGGCAACGAGGCCGACATGTTCGTCACCCTGTGCGTCGTCGTCTTATCGGTGCGCACGGGGCGCCTGGTCCTGTTCAACGGCGGCCATCCGCCGCCCCTGCTGTCCCGGGCCGGCGGGCCGTTCGAGGCCGTGACCGGGGCCAAGGGTGCCCTGCTGGGGATCATGCCGGAAGTGCGGTTCCAGTCGCGCGACCTGACCCTGGCCCCGGGCGACCGGCTGGTCCTCTACAGCGATGGCGTCACCGAGGCAGAGAACCCGCAGCGCGACATGATGGGCCAGGAACGCACCCAGGCAGACCTGGACGAGTGTCCGGCCGAGGCGCCGATGGCCAGCCTGGTCGCCAGCCTGATCGAGGGCGTGAACCTGTTCGCCGCCGGGGCTGAGCAGTCGGACGACATCACCATCCTGGCATTGCGCTATCGCGAAGCGTAGCCGATTGCCAAATCAGGCGATTGCCGGTCCGGGAATATGGTACTTTTACTCCAACCAACAAGTTGCGGAGGATACCCATCATGCGTCTCGTGTTTCCATTCGCGATCCTGTTGCTCTGGGCCGGTAGCGCCCTGGCCGGCGGCGACGCGGTCGGCTATGTCAAGACAGTCAAGGGCGAGGCCTACGTGATCACCGCCGGCAAGCCGGCCAAGGCGGCCGTGGGCACCCCCGTCCAGGCCGGCAGCGTGCTGAAGACCGGCGCCCAGGCGGCCTTGGGGGTCACCTTCAAGGACAACACCGTGATGTCATTCGGACCCGACACCGAACTGACCGTCGACGAATACGTCTACGCCCCCAACCAGGGCAAACTCAAGCTCGGCGCCAGCCTGGCCAAGGGCACCCTGGCCTACCTGTCCGGTGCCATCGCCAAGATCAAGCCGGACGCGGTGTCGGTCAAGACGCCCACCGGCACCATCGGGGTACGCGGCACCCATTTCGTGGTCAAGGTCGAGACCGACTGAACCCAGCCCTGGCGGATCGTCAGGGCCCGCCGTCGTCAGGCCAGCGCCCCGATCCACTGGGTCGCCCGGCGCAGCTTGCTGGCCATGTCCCTGGCCAGGTTCCCCAGCAGGGCAATCTTCAGCAAAGGAGCCTGGTCCGACAGCCGGTCGATGACCTCGGTATCCAGGACCCGGCATCTGACCTCGGTGTCGGCATGGACCGAGGCGCTCCGGGTGGTCTGGCCGAGCAGGGCCATCTCGCCGAAATTCATCCCCGGCCCGAGCGAGGCGATACGCTGATGGCCGCCATCCCGCAATGGCACCAGGATGCTGACCTGGCCGGACTCGATGAAGAAGATGCGGCCGTCGCCGGCCTGGCCGGTGACCAGGATGGCCGCCCCCGGCGCGAACACCTGGGGCGAGCTCACGGCCTCGACCTGTTTCATCAGGTCCTCGGGCACGCCGGCGAACAGGGGCGAATCCGCCATCGAGCCGGCCGCCTCGGCGTACTGGGCCGCCTGGCCGTAGAGACGGTTCTCGCACCATTCCACCGCCAGGTCGTTGTCCTCGAAGCCGAGGAAGCCGTGATCGCCATTCCGCGCCGACTTGCTCAGCGGCTCGACGATGGCGGGACGTTCGTGGATGCGCGAGAACACCACCGCGATGTCGTCCTCGCCGAAACCGATCCGGGCCTGGTTGAGCAGCCGGGCCGCGCTTTCCGAGATGCCCGCCACCTGGTGCATGTCGAGGATGAAGCTGTGGCTGTCGGCGGCCATCTCCTGCATGCGCCGGATGACGTACTCGATGCCGTCGACGGCCAGAAAGCCATGCAGGCAGAGGTATTTGATCCGGTGGGCCTGGGCCTGCAGGCAGGCACGCATCTCGGCGCCGGGCTGGCGTCGCGAGGGTGCGTCGGCGCCGGTGTAGACCCGGCCCAGGGCCATGCCCGGATGGCCGACGTGGCTGAACACGTGCAGGCTGAAATCGCGCGACAGCTGCTTGCAGACCTCGATGCCGCGCACGCTGTTGCCCTTGGCATCGAGCCGGGGTGAAAAGATGCCGATGCCGAAGCGGCCCGGCAGGACCGCGATGATGCCGCCGCCGACGCCGCTCTTGGCCGGCATGCCGACCTCGTACAGCCAACTGCCGGCGAAGTCGTACATGCCGCAGGTGGACATCACGCTGAGCACCCGTTCGACATGCTCGGCCGGCAGGGCGCGTTGGCCGGTGAGCGGGTGGAGGCCGCCGTTGGCCAGGGTCGCCGCCATGTAGGCCAGGTCGCAGCAGTCGACCAGAACGGAGCATTGGCGGAAGTAATTTTCCAGCGAGGCCATGGGTTCGCCGTCGATGATGCCGAAATTCTTCAGCATCCAGGCGATGGCACGGTTGCGGTAACCGGTCTCGCTCTCGGAGCGGTATACCGATTCGTCGACGCTGAGGTCGCGGCCAACGAAGGCCGCCATGGAGGATTCGATGCGCCGCCATTGCGCCTCCGGGGTCTCGCCGGCGACCAGGCTGGCGGTGGCGATCGCACCAGCATTGATCATCGGGTTGAGCGGCGCACCAGTTTGGGGATTCAGGCTGATCGAATTGAAGGCGTCGCCACTCGGCTCCACCCCCACCTTTTCCAGCACGAAATCCCGGCCCCGGTCGGCCAGGGCGGTCGCGTAGACGAAGGGCTTGGAGATCGACTGGATGGTGAACAACTGACCGGAATCGCCCACCGAATAGGCCACGCCATCCATGGTGACCAGGCAGATGCCGAACCAGCCGGGGTCGGCCTTGGTCAGTTCCGGGATGTAACTGGCCAGTTCGCCGTCGTCGAGGCCGGCGATCCGGTCATGCAGGGTTTCCAGATAGGTTTGGATCGGGGAGTGCATGGGGGTTCCTTCGCCGGTTGAACATCGGTAGTTATACGCAATTTCCACGCCAGTCCCGTGCTTCCGGGCCGCTTATTTTTCGGTGAAGACGATGACCTCGCCAGCCTGACCCTTGCGCAAGCGCCCGAGGTGCAGCCTCACCAGCGGATCGTCCGGCCGCACGGCCGCCAGCCGCTCGAAGCAGGCCATGGCCTGCGGATCGTTGGCCGCCATCTGCCGGTAGGCCGCCTCGTAATCCGGATCGGCCTGCGCCTGCGCACCTTCATCCGGGATCACCGGCTGATAGACCATCAGCGGCAGGGTCTTGCCCTTCAGCACCAGCTTGCCCACCGGCCGGGCCACGCTGCCCGGACAGCCGGACAGGGTGGCCTCGGACACGCAGACCAGGGTGCCCAGCTGCTTGTTCACGCTTTCCAGCCGGGACGCCGTATTGACCGGATCGCCCAGGGCACGGTAATCGAAGATGGTCGAACCGCCGAAGTTGCCCACCGTCACCGCGCCGGTATGGACGCCGATCCGGGTCGCCCCGAAGGGCACCCCGCGTGCGTTGGCCGCCGCAGAGAAACGCTGGGCGTAACGGTGCATGGCCATGGCGCAGGACAGCGCCCGCCGGCGGTGATCCGGCTGCTCGACCGGGGCCGAAAACATGATCGCCACAGCGTCGCCGACGATGCGGTCCAGGGTGCCCTCGTGCTCGAAGGCGATATGGATCATGCTGTCCAGGTAATCGTTGAGCAGGGCCACCGCCTCGACTGGATCCAGCTTCTCCATCAGGTTGGTGAAGCCGGCCAGGTCGGTGAAGATGAAGCTGCATTCGCGCCGGCTGCCGCCCAGTTCGAGTTGTCCGGGGTGGTCGATCAGGTGCGTGACCAGGTTGGGCGAGACATAGCGCGAGAAGGCCTTGCGCACCCAGCGCTGGCGCCGCTCGCTGTTGATGTGATGGTGCAGGCTGGCCAGGATGAAGATCGCCACCAGCACCAGGGCCGGCGCCACCGGGTCGAGCAGCCAGCCGTGCCGGGCATAGGCGTACCAGCTGCCGGCACCGGTAACGGCCAGGATGACGGCGACCGTGACGGCCGACATCAGGGCACCCGCCGACAGGCCGATGAAGCCGACCAGCAGCCCGCCGATCAGGATGCCCAGCATCTCCAGGCCGGGGCCCCAGTTGGGGCGGGACAGGTGTATCCCCAGCAGGGCCTGCTCGATGGCCTGGGCGTGGCTCTCGACCCCCGGAATCATCCCGCCCAGGGGGCTGAAGCGCAGGTCCATGAGGCCCTGGGCCGAGGTGCCCACCAGCAGGATATGGCCCTGGAGCGACTCCGCCGGAACCTGGCCGGCGAGCACCCGCCAGGCCGGGATGTAGCGCGCCGCCTGCGGCCGCGTGTAATGCACCCAGACCTGGCCGTCGGTGGTCGTAGGCACCTCGAGGGCGCCGATGCGGACCGACTGTATCCCGGTTCCCGTTTCGGCATCCGTCTTCACCATCAGGTTGCGGGCACCCTGGGCCACCCTGAGCGCCTCGGTCACCAGCGAGGGAATGGCGTGGTCGCCCAGGCGCAGCAGCAGGGGGACGCGCCGGACGACGCCGTCCGAGTCCGGCACGAAGGTGATCGCGCCGTTGCCGGCGGCGGCGTCCTGCAGTTCCGGCAGGGCCGCGATGGTGCCCTTGAAGGCATGCAGATAGGGCAACGACGAGGTGCCCAGATCCACCACCCGGAAGGGCGTGGCGAAATGCGGCGGCGGGGGGCCGGTCCTGATCAGGGCATGGCCGAGCACCACGCCGCCCCGGGCCAGGCTGCGGGCCAGCACCGCATCGTGGTCGGGCAGCGCGGCCAGTTGCCGGCGCAGTTCGGGACCCGGCTGCCATACCTTCAGGATGGCGGCGGGCGAGGTCCGGTCCGGCTCCGCGAACATGACGTCGAAGGCGATCGCGGCCGCCTCGGCAGCACGCAGACGGTCGACCAGTTCGGCGATCCGGGTGCGCGGCCAGGGCCATTGGCCCAGCCGGGTCAGGCTCTCGTCGTCGATGTCGATGATGCGTACCGGCGTTTCCTGATACGGGCGCGGCTGCCAGCGCTGGTACTGGTCGAACACGTTGTTGCGCAGGCCCTGCAGCGGCAGCGGATCGAGCAGGTAGAGCACGATGCCGGCCAGCACGGCCAGGATCGGGATCAGCAAGCCGGGGTTCGGTTTGGGCAGGGTCATGAACGGCTTGTCCGGGTGCGGATACGGCGGCAGGTTAGCACGAGCCCCTGGGGGCTTCGCAGTCACAACACAGTGAGTACATTTGTGTATTATTACTCAGCAGAGTTGTCGCCTTAACAATGTCCCTAGAATTCCGGCGGCAGTTACTACAATTTGCAGGCATGCGGAGCAGCAAACCGGAGTGTTCTAGATCGCCTGTCTGATCGCACTTCGCCTGCCGACCCCGGCAAATGCAGCCTGTCCGGTGCCCACCATGGAGGTAAGCATGTTGAATCTACGCGCCCCTGTATTCGTCCTGGCCTCGCTTGGCCTGTTCATGCTTGGCGACTATGCCGTCGCGGCCGAGGCCATCGGCTATGTGCGCGTCCTCCGGGGCGATGCCAAGCTGGTCCAGGCCGGCCAGGAGACCCAGGCCGCGATGGCTGCCCCGGTGACCCAGGGCAGCCTGATCAGGACGGGCCCCGGCGCTTCGCTCGGCATCATCTTCAAGGACAACACGGTCATGGCCTTGGGGCCGGCGACAGAGATCAGCATCGACAATTACCTCTATTCACCCAGCCAGGGGCGTTTCAAGCTCGACGCCACCCTCAGCAAGGGCACCCTGGCCTATCTTTCCGGCGCCATCGCGAAACAGAACCCGGAGGGTGTCCTGCTGAAGACCCCGACCGGGGCCATCGGTGTGCGCGGCTCGCATTTCGCCATCAAGGTAGACGATCGATAAGGGAGCGAAAACATGCCTTCCTCACGCCCACACATCTTGCACCCGGCCCGCGCCTGGGTCCTGCCGGCGCTGTTCAGCCTCATGGCCGCCTTCAGCCCCGACAGCCTCGCACTCCCCAAGGCGTATGTCGTGGTTTTGAAATACCCCATACCGAGCCAGAGCGCCGGACAGGATTATGTCCAGATCATCAATCCGGACGGGGTGTTCGGCATTCCGGCGGCGGGTTACGGCGGCTATATCGACAAGGGCTTCATCACCGCGAAAAGCGTCAGTGAAGAGCAGTTGGCCCGCCAATTCGGCCCCGCCCTGGATGCCATGCAGGACATCCTGAAAATGGGCCTGCCGACCTTGTCGCATTCCTACGCGGTCCTGCTCGAACCCGAGGCGGACAGACCGGGCTACCTGCACGTCGATCTCAAGTCTGACTCCTTCGATCTGAATGCCCCGGGCCAGGCCATGCTCATCGACGGCTATTCAAGCAATCCGTTCATCCTCAGCACAGGCCAGCTCGATGCCGATTTCGGCCCCCTGCTGAAGACCCTGGCGGAGACACGGCAGGCCGGCCTGCCGGTCAGGACCTATGTGGTCCTGCTGGAAAACCCGGATGGCATGACCGGCAAGATCATGGTCACGAACGAGCGCGGCACGACCACGATCGATCAGTCCGGCGAGGCGATGAGCATGGACCCCGGCGCCACCGGGACCTTTCAGGTGGACCAGGAACAGCTTAGGACGGATTTCGGCCCGGCGCTGGATGCCTTCCCCCCCTTGCCCAGCCATGTCACCCTGTTCTTCGAACTCGGCTCCACCAGGCTGACCCCGGACTCGCAAGCCGGCTTGGACAAACTACTGGCCGAGTTGCGCAAGCGGCCCATGCCGGAGATCAGCGTCCAGGGACATACCGACACGGTCGGCAAGGAGGCGTTCAACAACAGGCTGTCCAAGAAACGCGCGGATTACGTCGCCGACCGCATCCGCCGTCTGGCCGACACGGTCGAACTGCTGCAGGTCGAGGCCTACGGCCAGCACCGTCTGCTGGTTGCGACGCCCAGGAACACGCCCGAACAAAGGAATCGCCGGGCCGAGATCTTTATCCGCTAGCAGCCAGGCCGGCATTGCGCCGGCGCCTATCGGGCGCTGCCGGCACGGGGTGATTTGCAAGTACCGGTGCGGACGCAATGACAGGCATCTGTCATAATTTGCGGTCTCTCGACTCCCATGGGCAGGTATGACGAACTGGCATCAGGCCACCAGCGCAATGGGGCCCTGGCGGCCTTGGTTGACCAACCATGGTTCGTTGACCCAGCTGCTGCGCGAACGCTTCACCGAGTTCAACGTGCGCCAACTTCGCCAAGCCATTGCCCTCCCTTTTTTCGACGAGAGCGCCCCCCTCGGGCTGCGCCGGCATGAGCGCGCCATGGTCAGGGAAGTCCTGCTCCGTTCCGCCGAGACGGCCCTGGTTTACGCCCATACCGTGATCCCCCCGGCCAGCCTGCGCGGCCCCTGGCGGAAACTGGCCGGCCTGGGTAACCAGTCGCTGGGCGGCACCCTGTTCGCCGACCCGCGGGTCGAGCGCTTCCCGCTGGCCTACCGGCGCATCGACCGGCGCAATCCCCTCTATCACGCGGCCACGCCCTACCTGGACAACCCGAGCGGGTCGCTGTGGGCACGCCGGTCGCTATTCGCCCTGGCCGGCCATCGCCTGATGGTCACCGAGGTATTCCTGCCCACCGTGCTGCAAGGAGCCTTCGGATGAATCCATCGCGGGCATGGCGAGGAGGTTGCAGGCGGTCTGCGGCGTTGCCCGGCTCGCCCATAGACCGTGCCATGGGCGGCGCCACCCGCCTTGCATCCAGGCGCTTTTCACGCTGATGCACTCCGCTCGGGATCCATTCAGAGGCTCCAAAATGAACTGGCGAGAACGTCTCGACCTCTATGAACGACTGATGCGGCTGGACAAGCCGATCGGCATCCTGCTCCTGGCCTGGCCGACCCTGTGGGCGCTCTGGCTGTCCGGGTCCGGCCGCCCGGACTGGGTCATCCTGTGGATATTCACGCTCGGCATCGTCCTGATGCGCTCGGCCGGCTGCGTGGTCAACGACTATGCCGACCGCCACTTCGACCTCCATGTCGAGCGAACGAAAAACCGCCCCCTCGCCGCCGGCCAGGTCAGCACCCGGGAGGCCCTGCTGCTCGCCGCCGGCCTGGCCCTGCTGTCGCTGCTGCTGATCCTGCCGCTGCAGAACCGGCTGCTGATCGAACTGGCCGTGGTGGCCGCCTTCCTGGCCGCCAGCTACCCGTTCACCAAGCGCTTCTTCGCCATCCCGCAGGCCTACCTCGGCATCGCCTTCGGCTTCGGCATCCCCATGGCCTATGCCGCCCATCTCGGCACGGTGCCCGCCGTCGCCTGGTGGCTGCTGGCCGCCAACGTGGCCTGGGCGATCGCCTACGACACCGAGTACGCCATGGTCGACCGCCCGGACGACCTCAGGATCGGCATCAAGACCTCGGCCATCACCTTCGGCCGCTACGACGTCGCCGCCGTAATGGCCTGCTATGGCCTCACCCTGGCCCTGCTCGCCTACGTCGGCCTGCGCCTGCACCTGGGCTGGCCCTATTACCTCGGCCTTGCCGCCGCCGCCGGCATCGCCGGCTATCACTGGACCCTGATCCGCGAGCGCGCGCCCGGCCCCTGCTTCAAGGCCTTCCTGCACAACAACTGGTTCGGCGCCGCGGTATTCGCCGGCATCGTGCTCTCCGGCCTGCTGACATGACCCTGCCCCAGTTCGAACGCACCGAAATCCTGATAGGCCGCGACGGCGTCGAGCGCCTGGCCGGCAAGCACGTCTTCCTGGCCGGGCTGGGCGGGGTCGGTTCCTGGTGTGCCGAGGCGCTGGCGCGGGCCGGCATCGGCCGGCTCACCCTGGTCGACATGGATACCGTGGCGATATCCAACATCAACCGCCAGATGCCGGCCCTGCTGTCCACGGTCGGGCGCAGGAAGACCGAGGTGATGGCGGAACGCATCCGCGACATCAATCCGGACTGCGGCCTGACCGTGCTGGATACCTTCATCGATCCGGACAACGTCGACGGCCTGCTGCCGGCCGATACCGACTACGTGGTGGACTGCATCGATTCGCTCAACTGCAAGGTCGCCCTGATCGCCACCGCGCATGGCCGGGGCATCCCGGTCGCGGCCAGCATGGGCGCCGGCAACAAGCTCGACCCGAGCCGGATCCACCTGGCCGACATCGCCAAGACCCAGGTCGATCCGCTCGCCCGCGAGGTGCGCAACCGGTTGAAGAGGATGGGCATCACCAAGGGCATCCTGACCGTCTATTCCGATGAGCCGGGCCGACCGCCGCGCCCACCCGAGCCGACCTCGCATGGCCGGGCGCGGGCGGTCAACGGCACCATCGCCCACATGCCGCCGCTGTTCGGCCTGATGCTGGCCGGGGCGGTGATCAACGCACTGCTGGAATAGCTCAGTTACGCTTGAGCAGGTTCTTGCTCACCCAGCCCTCGCCGGAACCGCCCTGGACGTAAACCGAGGCACCGTCTTCCTTGCCCATGAACACCACTTCCTCGCCACGGCCGAGGGTGGCGATGACCCGGCCCTTGTTGCCGGGCTGGTCATAGAGTTTGACGTTGCCGATCTTGGTCGCCAGGACATCGCCGTCACCCCAGCCGTCGGCGGTGACCACCTTGCCGGATTCGGACTTGGTGTCGCCTTCGGTGCGGACCAGTTGCGGGTTGTTGCGGATGTTGCGGACGATGTTGTTCCAGTTGTCGAGGAAGCCGGCCGCGATGACCTTGCCCTCGGCGGTGTTCTCGTAGGCGCCGAGGGCGCCCACCGCACCGCCGCCGATGCCGATGCCGCCGAGGCTGAAGTCGGCCTTCTTGGCCGAACCGGTGGCGGAGGCCACCTGCAGGCTGGAACGGGTGTCGGCCAGCATCATGCTGGTCTGCGCCTCCTTGAACTTGAGGCCGGCCGCCAGCAGGGCGCCGCCGACGCCGAACAGGCCGCCCAGGGCACCGCCGATACCACCGGCATCCTTGTTGGAGATCGCCACGTCCGGGGTCAGCACGTAATCGGCGGTCATCATCTGGCCGCCGCCCATGTTGGCGTTGCGGCGCAACTGGCCGCTCTGGGCCAGGTCGCGTTCCTGCATCAGGTTCTGCATGGCGCGGCCGCGCTCCACCACCATGAAGCAGTTCGACTGCTGGATGATCATCCGGATCAGCGGGGTCGGCGTGGTCAGGCCGATGCCCATCAGGGCGCGGCCGACGTAGTCCTGCGGCTCCGACACGGCCAGGGTGCCGTAGGGCTTGTCGCACTTCTCCAGCTGCGCCGATTCGCCCTGGCTGCCGCCCGGGCCGGCACCGCCGGAGACCGTGTTGCCGTGGCTGTCCTTGCTGTCGCTGCCCAGTTCCATGCCGAGAAAACCGGCGCTGGCGGGGAAGGAGGCGGCGAGGCCGAGGGAAACCAGGGTGACGATGAGCTTGCGGCTGAAGCCTTGGACGGAACGCTGCATGTTGCCTCCTTGAGTATTCATACCTGCGACGGGAACCCGGATCATAAGAGGCTTTGCGGCAAGCCTCAATCGCTGCCGTGTTCCACCTGCCCCCCGGCCTGGGGGATCAGTCGCGGAAGTTCTGGTACTGCAGGGGAAAATCGGTGATCGACTTGCGCACCAGGGCGATGGTGTCCTGGAGGACGTCGCGCTTGGCGCCGGTCACCCGCACGGTGTCGCCCTGGATGCTGGCCTGGACCTTGAGCTTGCTGTCCTTGATCAGCTTGATGATCTTCTTGGACAGGTCCTGTTCGATGCCCAGCTTGATCTGCAGCACCTGCTTGACCTTGTTGCCGGAGATCTTCTGGATGTCGCCATGTTCAAGGCGTTTGGTGCTGTCGTGTTCCTTCTTCTCCAGTTCCGGGAACAGGATCATGGTGACCTGCTCGAGCTGGAAATCGGAATCGCCATGCAGGGTGATGGTCTTGGCCTTTTCGTCCAGTTCCACCGCTGCGCTGCTGCCCTTGAAGTCATAACGGTTGCCGATCTGGCGCGACGCCACCTCGATGGCGTTCTTCAGCGCGACCATGTCGGATTCGGAGACGATGTCGAAGGATGGCATGGTCGGTTACCCGAAATGGCAGACGTAGTGATAGGGCTCGCCGGCGACCTCGATGTCGAAGCTGGTGTTGCCCGGCACGGTGAACGAATCGCCGGCCTGGCTGGATTTCCAGTCCTCGCCCTTGATCCTGTAGCGGCAGGCGCCGGCCACGCATTCCATGATCTCGGGCACGCCGGTGTTGAAGGTGAGCGTGGCGGGCAGGATCACGCCGACGGATTTCTTGGTGCCGTCGGCGAACTGCACCGTATGCGAGACGCACTTGCCGTCGAAGTAGACGTTGGCCTTCTTGATGACGGCGACATTATCGATCTGGGACATGCTTATTTCCTTCTGGCGTCGAGTTTGGCGGCGATGCGCATGCGCAGCGCGTTCAGCTTGATGAAGCCGCCCGCGTCCTTCTGGTCGTAGGCGCCGGCATCGTCCTCGAAGGTGGCGATGGTGGAATCGAACAGCGAATCGGTCTTCGAATCGCGGCCGACCACGATGACGTTGCCCTTGTACAGCTTCAGGCGGACGAAGCCGTTGACCGTAGCCTGGGTGTGGTCGATCAGCACCTGCAGGGCGCGGCGTTCGGGCGCCCACCAGTAGCCGTTGTAGATCAGGCTGGCATAGCGCGGCATCAGGTCGTCCTTGAGGTGGGCGACTTCGCGGTCCAGGGTGATCGACTCGATGGCGCGGTGCGCCTTCAAAAGAATCGTCCCGCCCGGGGTTTCGTAACAACCGCGCGACTTCATGCCGACGTAGCGGTTCTCGACCAGGTCGAGGCGGCCAATGCCGTGCTTGCCGCCCAGGCGGTTCAGTTCGGCCAGCACCTCGTGCGCCTTCATGGCCTGGCCGTTGATGGCGACCACGTCGCCCTTGACGTAATCCAGGGTGAGGTATTCGGCCTCGTCCGGTGCCTTCTCGGGCGACACGGTCCAGCGCCACATGTCGTCCTCGGCCTCGGCGTTCGGATCTTCCAGGTGGCGGCCCTCATAGGAGATGTGCAGCAGGTTGGCGTCCATCGAATACGGCGAGCCGCCCTGCTTGTGCTTCATCTCGACCGGGATGCCGTGCTTCTCGGCGTAGGCGAGCAGTTTTTCCCGCGACAGCAGGTCCCATTCGCGCCAGGGGGCGATCACCTTGATGTCCGGCTTGAGCGCGTAGGCGCCCAACTCGAAGCGGACCTGGTCGTTGCCCTTGCCGGTGGCGCCGTGGCAGATGGCGTCGGCGCCGGTGGCGTTGACGATCTCGATCAGGCGCTTGGCGATCAGCGGCCGCGCGATCGAGGTGCCGAGCAGGTATTCGCCTTCATACACGGTGTTGGCGCGGAACATCGGGAAGACGAAGTCGCGCACGAATTCCTCGCGCAGGTCGTCGATGAAGATCTGCTCGGGCTTGATGCCGAATTGCAGCGCCTTGGCGCGTGCCGGCTCCAGTTCCTCGCCCTGGCCGAGGTCGGCGGTAAAGGTCACCACCTCGCATTGATAGGTGTCCTGCAGCCACTTCAGGATCACCGAGGTATCCAGGCCACCGGAGTAGGCCAGTACGACTTTTTTCACATCACTCATGATCGACCACGCATATAAAACGAAACATTAATGGGCGCTGCCTTCGACGGCATGGACCTCGCCCGGGAAATCGCCCACCCGCAACATGGACAGGTCGGTCTTCTGGCTGATGTGCTCGATCTCGATCCCGATCACCCGGCCGTCCTCGGACAGGTTGATGACGACACCTTCCTGGGCCTCCCAGGCATGCGCCGGGTCCTCGGGCGCCAGTTCGATGTAGAGGGAATCGCGATCCTTGAGGTAGGCGATGTTCATGGCCTAGTCCTCCACCTTGCCAAGCAGCAAATATTCCATCAGGGCCTTCTGGGCATGCAGGCGGTTGGCCGCCTCTTCCCAGACCACCGACTGCGGGCCGTCGATCACCTCGGCGGCCACCTCCTCGCCCCGATGCGCCGGCAGGCAATGCATGAACAGGGCATCCGGCTTCGCCAGGGCCATCATCTCGGCGTCGACCTGCCAGTCGGCAAAGGCCTTCTGGCGGGCCGCGTTCTCGGCCTCGAAGCCCATGCTGGTCCAGACATCGGTGGTCACCAGGTCGGCGCCACGGCAGGCGTCCATCGGATCGGCGAAGGACTCGTAGTGATCGGTGCCGTACAGGTTGGCGCGCTCGGGCTCCACCTCGTAGCCGGGCGGGGTCGAGACATGGACGTTGAAGTCGAGTATCTCGGCCGCCTGCAACCAGGTGTTGCACATGTTGTTGGAGTCGCCGATCCAGGTCACGGTCTTGCCCTGGATGGAGCCGCGCGTCTCGATGTAGGTGTAGATGTCGGCCAGGATCTGGCACGGGTGGTATTCGTTGGTCAGGCCGTTGATCAGGGGCACCCGCGAATGGCTGGCGAAGCGCTCGATGATGTCCTGCTCGAAGGTACGGATCATCACGATGTCGACCATGCGCGAGATCACCTCGGCGGCGTCCTCGACCGGTTCGCCCCGGCCCAGCTGGGTGTCGCGGGTGTTCAGGTAGATCGCCGTGCCGCCGAGCTGGTGCATGCCGGCCTCGAAGGAGAGCCGGGTCCGGGTCGAGCTCTTCTCGAAGATCATCGCCAGGGTGCGGTCGGCCAGCGGGTGGTACGGCTGGTAGCGCTCGAAGCGCTCCTTGATCACGGCCGTGCGCCGGAACAGGTAGTCGTACTCTTCCCGGGTCAGGTCGCGAAACTGCAGATAATGCTTGGCCATGGCGACCTCAGTTCAGGAAGGCCCAGATCAGCGCGGCCAGCTGGTCGGTCAGCAGGGCGGCCTCGTCCCGGGTCATCACCAGGGGCGGAATCAGCCGCACCACGTTATCCGCGGTCACGTTGATGAGCAGTTTCTCGGCCAGCGCCATCTTGACCAGGTCGCCGCAGGGACGGTCGAGCTCGATGCCGATGATCAGGCCCTGGCCGCGGATCTCCCTGACGCCGGCCACCTGGCCCAGTTCGCGCTTCAGGGTATCGACGATGAAGGCGCCAACCTCGGTCGCGTTGCCGAGCAGGTCGTCCTTCGCCATCACCTCCAGGGTGGTCAGTGCCGCCGTGCAGGCAAACGGGTTGCCGCCGAAGGTGGAACCATGCCGGCCATAGGTGAACACCTCGGCCGCGACGCCGCGCGCCAGGCAGGCGCCGATGGGCACGCCGGAGCCCAGGCCCTTGGCCAGGGTCATCACATCGGGCAGGCAGTCGGAATGCTGGAAGGCGAACCACTTGCCGGTACGGCCGATGCCGGTCTGCACCTCGTCCAGCATCAGCAGCCATTCGTTCTGGTCGCAGATGGCGCGCAGGCGGTCGAGGTAATCGGCCTGGGGAATCTGCACGCCGCCCTCGCCCTGATACGGCTCGACCAGCACGGCAACGATGTTGTTGTGGTGCGCAGCCAGCTTGGCCACCGCGTCGGCATCGCCGAACGGTACCCGCACGAAACCGCCGACCAGGGGTTCGAAACCGGCCTGGACCTTGCGATTGCCGGTGGCCGACAGGGTCGCCAGGGTGCGGCCGTGGAAGGACTTCTCCATGACCACGATGGCCGGATTGTCGATGCCGCGGTTGTGGCCGTGCAAGCGGGCCAGCTTGATCGCCGCCTCGTTGGCCTCGGCGCCGGAATTGCAGAAGAAAGCCCGGTCCAGGCCCGACAGCGCACACAGACGGTCGGCCAGTTCTTCCTGCTTGGGAATCCGGTACAGGTTGGAGGTGTGGATCAACCGGCCGGCCTGCTCGCACAGGGCGCGGGCCAGGACCGGGTGGGCATGGCCGAGGCCGCTCACCGCCACGCCGGCGACCGCATCCAGGTACTTGTCGCCGTTTTCGTCGTAAAGCCAGACGCCTTCGCCGTGCGTGAAGGCCACGGGCTGGCGGGCATAGGTCTGCATCAGGTGCTGGGACATAACTCGTTCACCAATAAATAATTTCGGCAGCTACGAGCCCAATTCAGTAGGCTCCGCGCCGCCGGGAACGGGCAACTATACCCTTAAATCCGGTCCGAAAAAACCTTCAGGCCTCGCCGCACCCGCATCCAGCCGGTTTATCCACAGAAGCTGTGGATAAACCTGTGCATAAACACTGAATATTTCATCTAAATGACCGTGGCGACTGGATTTATTGCCACGGTCCATAAATTAGGCCACGAGCAATATCATTGTAATTCAATGAGTTATGAATTTACCCAATGCCATCAATGGTCTACGGCGGTTATCCGCTCAACCCGGGTGACAACTGTGGATTAGCGCTGGCTTGTCAAGTCCTGCCTGGCCTGCCAATAGCGCCGACCGGCCTGACGCCCGGTCTCCACGGACAGTTCCGGACCGGCCACGGCGACATGCAGGGCCCCTTCCAGATCGGTACGGCGGATCGCGGCATGGCCGGCCCGATATCGGCCCACGACCTCAGGGTCGGGGTGGCCAAAGCGGTTGCGATAGCCCACCGAAAACAACGCCAGCCTTGGCCCCACCGCCCGGACGAACGGCAGCATGGAGGAGCCGCCGCTGCCGTGATGTGGCACGACCAGGATGTCCGCATGGAGTTCGCCGGGCGCCAGCTCGATGAGGCTCAATTCGCCCAGCCGGCCGATATCGCCGGTCAACAGGGCGGAACCGTGCACCCCGGTGATTTTCAACACGCAGCTTAGGTCGTTGTCCGGGAAACCTGACTGCGTGTAATAGCGCGCCGGCGGGTGGATGATCTCGAAGCGAACGTCGTCCCACTGCCAGACCTGGCCGGCTACGCAACGCCGTGTGCCGGGCAGTGAGGCCGACGACAGTCGCCAGGCCGGGGCATGGCTGGCCAGCAATGAGCGGGTGCCGCCGCTATGGTCGCTGTCCTCATGCGAGACCACCAGGCCATCCAGCCGGTTGATGCCCTGGCCGTACAGGAACGGCGCCACGACGCGGGCGCCGGCATCCTCGCCGGAGGCATAGCGGGGGCCGCTGTCGTAGACCATGGCATGGCCGGCCGTGCGCACCACTACGGCCAGGCCCTGGCCGACATCGAGCACGTCGAGCCAGAACGTCCCCGGCTCAGGCCGTTCGATGCGCGGAAACAGCAGGGGCAGGAACAGCAGTGCGCCCAGCCAGCGCGCCGGAATGCCTTTCGGCGCCAGCAGCATGGCGACGCCGACCAGGGCCAGCACCAGGGCGGGCCAGGTCGGCCGGGCGCCGTGCCAGACCGGCTCCGGCAGCGTGGCGAGCCAATCCAGCATGACCATGGTCGCGGCGATCACGGCATGGGCGGCCTGGGCCAGCAGGTCGACCGGCAGCAGCGCCGCAGCCAGCACCAGGGGCACCGCGACCAGGCTGATCAGCGGAATGGCGACGGCGTTGGCCAGCGGCGAGACCAGGGATACCCCGTTGAACAGCAACAGCAGGACCGGCGCCAGGGCCAGGGTGACCGCCCATTGCGCCTGTACCCAGACCCGCCAGACCGATGGCGGCCGCAGCCGGCCGCTGCCCGCGTACATCAGCACGGTCACCGCCCCGAACGACAACCAGAACCCGGGCGCCAGGGCCGCCCAGGGGTCGATCAGGACCACCACCAGGGCCGCCATGGCCAGGATGCGCGAGGGCGTATCGGCCCGTTCCAGCCACAAGCCCGCCGCCACGGTCGCCAGCATGTACAGGGTGCGCTGCGCCGGCAGGCCGAACCCGGCCAGGGCGACATAGACCAGCGCCGTCGCCAGGCCGGCCAGGGTGGCCGCGCGCCGGGCCGGCAAGCGCAGGGCCAGGGCAGGCACCCGGCGCCAGGCCAGGTTCACCAGCGCGAACACCAGGCTGGCCAGCAGGGTGACATGCAGCCCGGAGATGCTCATCAGATGGGTCACGCCGGTCTGCCGGAACAGGGTCCATTGCGGTCCGGAGATGGCGTTCTGGTCGCCCACCGCCAGGGCGACGACGATGCCGGCGTAGGGCCGCCCGGCCAGGGCTGCACGCAAACGGTCGCGCATGGCCGCGCGCCAGCCGTCGATAACACCGGCCAGACTGGCGGGACAATCCGCCGCCGTCACGACCGGTCCCAGCACGTAGCCCTGGGCGCGGATGCCGCGCTCGAGCAGCCAGCCTTCATAGTCGAAGCCGCCCGGATTGACGCTGCCGCGCGGGCGGGCCAGCCGCGCGGTCAGGCTCAGGCAGCTTCCGGCCCTGGGCGTCACGGCCGGTTCCGGGCCGTACTGGTACTGGCTCAGCTGCACCCGGCGCGGCACCCGGGCGCCCGGCGTGCCGGCCCGGACCCCATCCAGCACCAGCCGCCAGCCACGTGGCGTCGTTTCGGGCAGATCGGCGACCCGGCCGCTCAGGCGGAGGTCGCGGCCCTCCCATGTTTGCGGCAGAGCGTCGGCCAGGCGCAGCTCGGCGCGCCAGGCGGCATAGAAGAAACCGAGCGCGACGAAGGCCAGCAAGGTCAACCCCCAGCGCAGCCAGCGCCCCGGCAGCCAGCCGGCCGCCAGGAATGCGGGCGGCAACAGCCAGGCCCAGCGCAGGTCCGGCAGGTCCGGCCGGAGTTGCAGCCAGGCCGCACCGGCGACGAAGGCCAGGATCAGCAGCCGCAATGGCATGTCAGGCTTTCACGACTAGAATGCATGCTCATCCCTATTGTCTTCCCTGCCGATGCCGCGCAAGCACTTCCGGAAGTACCTGCCCGATCACGTTACCATCCTGGAGCATCGGCACCTGAAGCTGTTCCGGCCCCTGTTGCGCCATCCCAACCTGTGGCACCTGAACCGGCATTCGGTGGCCGGCGGCGTCGCACTCGGGATGTTCGCCGGGCTGATACCCGGGCCGGTGCAGATGTTGTCGGCCGCCATCCTGGCCATCCTGTTCCGGGTCAACCTCCCGGTCGCGATGTTCACTACCCTGTATACCAACCCCCTGACCTGGGGTCCGCTTATCGTCGCCGCCTATGCCGTCGGCTCGGTATTCACCGGCGAAACCATGGCCCAGGCCATCCCGCCCGACTTCGACTGGCAGGGCGGCCACTGGCTGAATTATCTGCCGGAATTATGGCTGTGGTTCAAGGGTCTCGGGGAGACTTACCTCATCGGCAGCGTGCTGCTCGGACTCGGCCTGGCCGCCCTGGGCTATGCCGCGGTGCAACTGGCCTGGCGGTTGTACATCCTGGCCTATCTGCGCCGGCGCAAACGACGGACTCAGCGTTCCGGCTGAACGAACGCCCCGTCGCGCAATTCCAGCACCCGCTGCATGCGTGCCGCCAGGTGCGGGTCGTGGCTGACCACCAGGAAGCTGATGCCGTGTCTTTCATTGAGGCCGAGCAACATGTCCTGGATGCGCTCGGCGGTGGCGCGGTCGAGGTTGCCGGTCGGCTCGTCCATCAGCACGCAAGCCGGCTCGGTGACCAGGGCGCGGGCGACGGCGGCACGCTGACGCTCGCCGCCCGACAACTCGCCCGGACGATGGTGCATGCGGTGGCCGAGGCCGACCTCTTCCAGCCAGGGTTGCGCCGCCGCCAGGGCCGCGGCCTTGTCCATGCGCCGGATCAAGAGCGGCATGGCGACGTTTTCCAGGGCGGTGAATTCCTGCAGCAGGTGGTGGAACTGGTAGACGAAGCCCATGGTCCGGTTGCGCAGCCGGCCGCGCTCGGTCTCGCCCATGCGCCAGATGTCCTGGCCGCCGACCCGGACCACGCCGGCATCCGGCTTGTCCAGCCCGCCCAGCACATGCAGCAGGGTGCTCTTGCCCGAGCCCGAGGCGCCGATCACCGCCACCCGCTCGCCGGCGGCGATGCTCAGGTCGACCCCGGCCAGGACCGGCACCTCGATCTTGCCCTGCCAGTAACTCTTGCTCAGGCCCGAACAGGCCAGCACCGGGCTGACCGCTGATAGCTGATCGCTGACCGCTGACCGCTCATTCATATCGCAGTGCCTCCGCCGGCTGCACGCGCGAGGCCCGCCAGCTCGGATACAGGGTGGCCAGGAAGGCCAGCACCAGGGACACCCCGGCGATGGTCGCGACGTCCGAACCGATCACCTTGGATGGCAGCTTGGAGATGTAATAGACGTCGGCCGGGAACAGGTCGATGCCGACCGCGCGCTCGATCAAGGGCACCACGGTTTCGACGTTGATGGCCAGCAGAAGGCCGGCCGCCACCCCGACCACGGTGCCGATCACCCCGATCAGGCTGCCCTGGACCATGAACACCTTCATGATGCTGGCCGGGCTGGCGCCCAGGGTGCGCAGGATGGCGATGTCGGGTTGCTTGTCGGTGACCGCCATGACCAGGGTGGAGACGATGTTGAATGCGGCCACCGCGACGATCAGCAGCAGGATGATGAACATCATGTGCTTCTCGATCGCCACGGCGCGGAAGAAGTTGGTGTGGCTCATGGTCCAGTCGGAGATGTAGTAGTCGCCGACCAGGCTATGCGCCATCTCGCGGGTCACCCAGGGCGCCCGGTCCATGTTGGCCAGCTTCAGGCGCAGGCCGGATACCGCGTCGCCCAGGCGGTACAGGCGGGCGGCATCGTCGATGTGCATCAGGGCCAGGCCGGAGTCGTACTCGAACATGCCGATGGAGAAGATGCCGACCACCTTGAACTGCTTCATCCGGGGCAGCAGGCCGGCCGGGGTGACCACGCCCTGGGGCACGATCACCGTCACCTTGTCGCCCACCGCCACGCCCAGGCTATTGGCCAGATCGGCGCCCAGGATGATGTCGAACCCGCCCGGCTTCAGGTCGGCCAGGGCGCCGGCCCGCATATGGCTGGCGAACTCGGTGACCTGGTCCTCCTGTCCGGGCAGGACGCCCCGGATCATCGCACCCTTGGTGTTCTGGCCATCGGCCAGCAGGCCCTGGCCGGAGACATAGGGCGCGAAGCCGCGCACCTCGGGATGCTTGCGCGCCTGTTCGGCCAGCGCGCGCCAGTCGTCCAGGCGCTCGCCGGGGCCGGAGATTTCCATGTGCGAGGCGACGCCCAGGATACGGTCGCGCAGTTCCTCCTGGAAGCCGTTCATCACCGAGAGCACCACGATGAGCGCCATGACGCCCAGCGCGATGCCCGCCATTGACACGGCGGAGATGAAGGAGATGAAGTGATTACGCCGCTTGGCGCGGGTATATCGGAGACCGATCCAGAGTTCGTAGGGACGCATCCGTGGCAGTCTGCCACAGGCGGCGCCCGGTCACCAGATCAACGGTATTGCGCCCGCGCCAGGACCAGCCGCTCGCTACCGCAACTGCACATCACCTCGCGCTCGCGCAACAGGGCGAGGTGATGTTCGATATAGGCCGGGCGCGCAGACGGTTCCAGCTCGGCCAGGGTTTTCCGGTGCTGGCTGCACTCGGCCTCGGTCATCAGCCAGTTGCACGAAGCCGCCACGGTCGTCTCCCGGACCTGATCCTGGCCGGCCATGGAAATGCCTGAATGGAACAGCAATGCAGCGATCAAAAGCGTTTTCATGCTCCCCTCCGGGATAAGCCATTAATCCCGATTATATTTGTCGACTATTACAAGTCAACGACAACGACAGGGGGGTTATTCGCCGATCAGATGGGCAGCGACCGTACGCAGGTGGCCGGCGCGGCGGTGCTCGAACAGGTAGATGCCCTGCCAAGTGCCCAGCACCATCCTGCCGTCGTGTACCGGGATGCTCAGCTGGGTCTGGGTCAGCGCGGCGCGGACATGGGCCGGCATGTCGTCCGGACCCTCCAGGATGTGGCTGTAAAGCGGGTCCTGTTCCGGCACCAGACGCGCCAGGAAGGCCTCCAGGTCGCGCTGCACATCGGGGTCGGCATTTTCCTGGATGACCAGGCTGGCCGAGGTATGGCGCACGAACAGGGTCAGCAGGCCGGCACGGATGCCGGCCCCGGCCAACCAGCGCCGGACCTCTTCGGTGAAGTCATAGAGTCCCTTGCCGCGGCTCCGTATCTCGAATTGGCTGTGGATCTGGTGCATCGGGGCATTTTACGTCCCAGGCAACCAGTAAACCAACCCGGCCCCCGGGCTGTAATGACAACGTAACCTGGCGGTCGGCAGACTGTAACTTGCGGCCACCAGAATGCCCGTGGTTTTTCTACTCAACACGGGGAATAGTCATGCGTCTGAAAACATTGGTGGCGGCAATGTCCGTCGGTCTGATCCTTGCCGCCTGCGGCGGCGGCAGCAGCAGCACGGCCAGCAGCCTCACCGGCACCCTGTCCGATTCCTACGTCAAGGGCGTGACCTATACCGCCATACCCAGCGGCAAGACCGGCAGCACCGGGGCCAATGGCGAGTTCAGCTATGTCGCCGGCGACACGGTGACCTTCAAGCTCGGCAACGTCACCCTGGGCTCGGTCGACATGACCAGCCCGGCGCTCGGCAGCGATGGCGGCCACGTCATGGTCCGCCCCAAGGACCTCGCCGGCACGACCGACGAAACCGACGAAAAGGCTTTGGGCGTAGCCCAGTTGCTGCAGACCGCGGCCGGCGCGCTGCCCAACGACAGCCAGATCGACGTCAGCGGCAATGCCGGCAAGTTCACTGCCGCCGACACGGCGGACGGTCTCGACAAGGTCGGCACCCTGGTCGATGCGGCCGGCCTGACCGTCGTGCCCCTGGACAAGGTCGCCGAGCACCTGCTCAACGCCCCCGCGCACGTGAAATCGGTGGAGTTCACGCCGACCGACATCACCGGCCTGTCCGACGCCAACCGCGCCATCGCCTACACCACGTCGACGGTCAAGGTGACCTATGCCGACGGCAGCACGCAAACCTACCCGCTGTCGTTCGTGAACCTGTTCAACAACATCGACACCGGCAAGACCGCCGACGGCTCCGCTGCCGCGGCGATCCACGCCAAGGCCGGTACGCTGGTCAAGGATGCCAACGGCAACCCCTTCGTGCCGCAGACCCCGGACGCCAACTCGCTGATGAATATCGGCGGCACCCCCTACCTGGTGACCCATTTCGAGTACGAGAACAACGACAGCGCCGGCACCAACCAGTATGGCAAGGTGCCCATGACCATGACCCTGGCCAAGCTCAGCCAAGCAACCTCCGACGGCAAACTGGCGGTCGATTCGATCAAGCAGGTGGATTTCTCCGGCGTCAACGGCCTGTGGATCCCCTGCGCCGGCAGCCGTTCGCCCTGGAACACCCACCTGGGCTCGGAGGAATATGAGCCGGATGCGCGCTGCGACAGCGCCAACGGCGATGCCACCTACGCCGCCAGCGGTTCCTGCACGGCCATGGAATACGAGGCCCGCATGAACGCCTTCCGCAGCCTGTACGGCGAGCCCGCCGCCTCGCCCTACAACTACGGCCGCGTGCCGGAAGTCACCGTCGCCATGGGCGGCACCAGCACGGTGCAGAAGTGGTACACCCTGGGCCGCATCTCGCGCGAAAAGGTCCAGTTCTTCGGCGATTCCCGTACCGCCATCCAGGGCGATGACGGCACCTACACCTCGCTGACGATGTTCGTCGCCGACAAGGCCAAGGACCTGTCCGCCGGCACCCTTTACGCCGCCAGATGGAACCAGCTTTCCCCCGCCGGCACCGACGGCGGCAAGGCCACCCTGACCTGGATCAAGCTCGGCCATGCCAGCAACGCCGAGATCAAGGCGGCCGTGGATGCCGGCATCAAGTTCAGCGACCTGTTCGACACCAGCGCCACGGCGGCCGACGGCTATACGACCATCAAGCACGGCCATGAAGTGGCGACCACGGAATACCTGAAGCTGAAGCCGGGGCAATTTGCCGGTGTCGACATCGAAGTCCTCGCCGCCTTCCTGGAGACCCGCCGCTATGCCGCGATGATGGGCGCCTCGGTGGAATTCGAGAAATTCGAGGGCGTGGCGTACAACGCGCGCGACGACAAGGCCTACGCCGCCATGACCCGGATGAGCAACGGCATGGAAGACCGCTCGGGCGATCCGGGCAACGACGTCCGCCTGAAGAAGAACAGTTCCGGCGCCGTGTATCAGTTCAGCCTGGCCTCCGGCATCGCCGATTCCACCGGCACCGCCATCGCCAGCAGCTTCGTGCCGGTGGTGATGGAGGCCCTGGTGGTCGGCGAGGACATGAGCACCGATGCCGAAGGCAACAAATCCAGGCTGGACAAGATCGCCAGCCCGGACAACCTGGCCTACTCGGAGCGCATGCGGGTGCTGTTCATCGGCGAGGACTCCAGCAATCACGTCAACAACAACCTGTGGGCCTACCACGTCGACAGCGGCAAGCTGGTGCGCATCCTGTCCCTGCCGATGGGCGCCGAATCCACCGGCCTGCAGGTCGTCGACAACCTCAACGGCCACGCCTACATCATGAGCAACTACCAGCATGCCGGCGACCAGAACAGCACGCTCGAACCGACCTACAGCCGGATCAAGGCACTGATCAACCCCGACAAGGCGGAAGTGGGCTACCTGGGCGGCCTGCCGGCCATGCGCTGATCATAACGGCAGCCAGAAGTGAAAAAGAGGTGGCCATGTCGGCCACCTCTTTTTTTGATCCGTTCAAACCCCGGCCATCGGCCGGCTGATATCAGCGGCGGTAACCGTCACCGGGACGACCCGGCTGGCCGGCTTGTTCGCGGTCGTTCTTTTCGAACTGGATGTGCCGGTTGGCCTCTTCCAGACGCCGTTCGAGGTCGTTCAGCTCGTTCGGGCCCAGACGGCCGTCAGCCATGTAGCGGCGTTCCAGGTTGCTGATGGCCAGGTGCTCGCGGATCAGGCCGGAAGCCTCGCGCAGGGTCAGTTTGCCCTGTTCCATGCCGCCCAGGATGCGCTGCAACTGGGCGTCCTGACGCTGATCCAGTTGATCCACACGCGCCCTGAAGGCCATTTGGTAATTCATCTGCTGATGCGCCTGCCCGGCCAACCAGGGATTGGCGTTCTGGTTGCCGCCGAAATACGGGGAGTTGTTGTCGGCCTGGCTAGTACCGGCGACCAGGGCCAGGGAGGTCAAGCCCATCAGGGTCAGGGTCTTCACGGTGGTAGCGATCTTCATGGTGTATCTCCTAGTCTTGTTTTCTGGTGGCGAACCATTCGTCACCGGACGCTTCGCACTCTACAGGCCGCTTGTGTGATTACGCGTGTCGAGTCTGTAGCGATCTGTAAGCGGTTGTAACAGGCCGGCTGAGGCCGGTTCCCGATACCAAGCGGTCTTGACCGTCATATACTCGGTACATCCGCCAGCCACCGGAGTATGTAATGACCCCTGCAGCCGAACAAGATCAAACCGCGTCCGCCGTGATGGACCGCGAGCACGCCATCCAGACCGGCCTCGTGGAAGCGCTCTGCACGGCCGTCGAGAAGGGCGACGAGCCCGCCAAGGTCGACGAAATCCTGACCCAGCTGGTCGCCTACAGCTCCGCGCACTTCATGTCCGAGGAACTGCTCATGCGGCTGGTCAGCTACGACGATTATGATGACCACGTGGCCGACCACATCCACATGATGGATGAGCTCGACCAGATGCTGGCGCTACACCAGACCCGGCAACCCATGCTGGTGCTCGACAAGGCGCGCTCTGCCCTGGCCTTCCTGGCCAGGCACATCGACACCCGCGACCAGCGCTTCGCGCACTGGACGCCGCCCCAGAGGGCCTGATGGCTGGTTGAACGCTCCGGCTAATTGCGCCGGCTGGTATCGAGCACGGTGGCCTGGACGAATACCTTGCCGTCCTCGCTGAAACTGGCCAGGCTGACCTCGATCGGGAACAGGCTGCCGTCCTTGCGCATGCCCTGCAGGTCGAGCCCGGCGCCCATGGTCCGGATCGAGGGCGAACGTAAATACTCCTGGCGCAGGTGTACGTGTTGCGTCTGGTTGGCCTTCGGTACCAGGCGTTCCATCGACTGGTTGAGCAACTCCCCGGGGCCATAACCGAACATGCGCTCAAGCGCAGGATTGGCCATCTCGATGGCGCCATGGTCATCGACGACCAGGAGACCGTTCGGGTTGGTCTGCATCATCAGTTGCAGGCGCGCCTCGATGCGTCGGTGCAGCATTTCACGATGTTTGCGCTCGGAAATGTCGGCGACGAAGGCATCGACGAACTGCTCGCCGTTCTCGGTGAACGGGCTGAGGCTGATCTCGATCGGAAACACGCTGCCGTCCTTGCGCTGGCCGTACAGTTCACGGCCGCTGCCCATCGGGCGCGCGGCCGGATTGGCCATATAGGCGTTGAAGAACCCCGGGTGTGCCGGCTTGGCCGATACCGGCAGGAGGATTTCCAGAGACGCCTCCAGCAATTCCCCGGTCGTGTAGCCGAACATCCGTGCCAGGGCGGAATTGACCAGGACGATCTGGCCAGTCTTGTCGGCCACCAGCAGACCGTTGGTATTGCCTTCCACCACCAGGCGGAAGCGCTCCTGGGCCTGGCGCACGCGCCTGGCCGCCGCCGCCTCGGCCTGGGCCTTCGCCGCATCGCCGACAGCCCGTGCGCGGCCGACCATGGCGCGGGCCAGCCAGGCGGCGATAACGCCATAGAGCGCCAGCAGGGTCAGCATGTAGATGCCCACCGTCGTCCAGGCGCCTTGCAGGATCGGCGCCAGTTGCTCCTGTGGCAGATGGGTCACCACCAGCCAGGACGGGATGTGCGTGGTATCCCGGCTGTCGTCGACCTTGAGCGGGTAGACGGTACTCCAGGTCCACAGCCCGTCATCAAGCTCGACCTGGCCCGAAGGGATGTCCGCGATGGCCTTCCAGGCGGCCGGATTGCGGCTGTCGAGAGTGTCCTTGCGGTTGAACATGAAGCCCCATTCCGCATCGCCATCCGGACTTTTCAGCCAGTAGCCCTCGCGGTTCAACAGCATGGCATGATCGCGCGCCTCGACCAGGCTGCCGATGAAGGCATCCAGCAGCCCCTGAGCGGCAACATTGACGACCAGGATGCCGTGCTGGCGGCCATCCCGGCCATTGATGGGGGTGATCAGGCGCAACATGGGTTTGTGCGGAACTTCGACCTTGCCATACTCGACATTGAGGTCCATGGGCGAGATGTAGACCTCGCCCCGTTTCAGGCCCGAGCTCTCCTTGACGTAATAGCTGTCGCCCCGTTGTTGCAACTGTTCGGTGACCAGCCTGACCGGCTTGCCGGCGACATTGTTGACGCGCACCCGTTCCTGGCCGGTCTCGTCGATCCAGCGCACCTTTTCGTAGATGTCGTTGTAGGCGATCAGGGCCGAGAACACGGCCTCGATGCCGCGCAGGTCCTCGGCGCCAGCCGTTTCGACGCCCCGACGCAGGGCCTCCTCATTGGCCAGCGTACGCAATTGCAACAATGGCTCGTGCAACTCGTCGTCCAGGCGCCGTACGGCCATGACGACATTGCTGATCTCGCTGGACCGGGTCAGGGACATCTCTTCCTCGATCCGCTCATGGCCGACATACCATGCCCCGCCGATGATCAACAGCGCGACCGGGGTGAACAGGAGCAGGAACAGGCCCGGGGAAAAGCCTCCCGGCTTGGACGGCTGGCGATCTAGATCAGACATGGACCCTCTCCTTACTTATTCATGGCGTTTCGGGAAACCCCTGGTCGCCAGCGCCGCGGCACCCAGCATCCTGAATCCGATGCTACACACATTCCCGACCAATTAACACAGGTATTACGAAGACATCAGAAGGGGTATGTGATCCCGGGCGCTCAGGCGGACACGCCGCATGCATTGATGATCCGGTTGATCTGGCCGGCGCTCCGGCGGTAGATTTCGGCGTAATCTGTGCCAGATCGACACAGGACACCCGGAGAGGCTGCTATGGCAGAAGGGAACGACCGCCTGGACAAGCTGGTTCTTGAGGCCAGGCGCAACGCAGAAAAGCGGGAAGCGGGTTACCGGGCGCAGGCGCTGAAGCTGTTTCCGTGGGTATGCGGACGCTGTGCCCGGACCTTCAGCCACAGCAACCTGCAATTGCTCGAAGTCCACCACAAGAACGGCAACCACCACGACAATCCGGCCGACGGCAGCAATTGGGAACTGCTATGCACTTATTGCCATGAGCATGAGCATTCCAAGCTGAAGGACATGGCGGGCCGCACCGACACCGGGAACAGCGCCCCCGCCACCACGTTCAACCCGTTTGCCGACCTGAAGGCCATGCTGGAGTCGAAGAAGCCCGGCTAGGGAGCAGGCCTGGACCGTTCGACAAGGCCTACATCAGCCCGTTTTGATAGCCGGCTCAATCGAACCGGCACGAGGTCTTTGCTGACCTGACCGCGCCGGTTCGACAGGGGGTCGAATCAATCGCCGCCCCCCGGTCCGTTGTGGCAATCGTAGCAACCGACCTGCTGGCCTGCGGCATAGGCCTTGGTCTTGCCGTCCGCATTGAAGTTGCGCGCCATGGAAGTCTTGGCCAGGAAGCCGCCACGGTAGTCACTGCCATGGCAAACCGCACAAGCGGCCCGGTTGCTCTTGGCCGCGCTGCCATGCCGGCTTTCGCTCAGCCAGGCCTGGCCCACCGTGTGCATGCCGTGCGGGCCGCCCGTCGCAGTGCTCGGTACCGTGCTGTGGCAGACGGTACATTCGGCGATGGTACCGACGTGGCCCTGCAAGGCCAGGCTCTGCACGTTGTCGTTGGCATGCGAGCTCGGATACTCGGCATGGGTGGCACCGTGGCAGGCCTCGCACTGCAGGCCGCCGTGGCCCTTGCTGAAACGGTACAGCGAAACGCCGCCGGCCGGGGTGTCGGCATTGGTGGCAAAGCGGGTGTCCTGGATCGTCCGCTTGTTCGTGCCCGAACTGAACACCGAGGTATAGCGCGTGAAGCTGCCGCTGGCCGAGGTCTTGTCATGGCAGGACTGGCAATTCGGCTCGTCGAACCAGCCCTCCCGACCGGCCTTGCCGACCAGGCTCATGTTGCCGTGGCAGCTCTGGCAGTCGATGGCATTGCTGCCGTCGGGGTTCTTGGCATCGCCCATCACGCCGCGCAGACACTTGGTCTTGGAACCGGGGTGACAGAGGTAGCAGGAATCGCGGTTGGACAGGTTGTCCAGCGCCACCTTGGTGGTCGGGTCCTTCACCGTGGCGTGTTTTCCATGCAGGGCCTCGGTCAGGGACTTGATGCCGGACTTGGCCGAAGTACCCAGCGCATTCGACTTGTGGCAGGCGGCGCAGAGCACCGGTTGCCCCCCATCTACCGTGGCCAGCAGGGTGCCGCCTTTATAGGTCGAAGACATGCCGGCCGTGGCGATGGCGTTGGAAAACTTCTCGTCATGCAGGCGCAGGATGTTCTTCTTCCAGTCCTTTTCCGGGTCGCTGTCGCCGACCCAGCCCGCAGCCGGCTTGGCATCGGCGCTGCTGTTCGTGGCATGGCATGACTTGCAGCTCATTTCGTCGGAGACCGGCAGCACCACCTTGGTGGAGGCCAACTCGGCACCGGAGGCGTTCTTCGCCACCACCTTGACCATCGGGTAGTAGTTCTTCACGCCCTTGTCGTCGTAGGGCATGATCGGAATGCCTTCCGCTTCCCACCAGCCCAAGCCGCCGTTGTAGGCCATGGCGGCCGGGATCAGGGACGGGGTCGGGTTGCTGATATTCGGGTTGCTCAGGTTGAGCCCGTGGTCCGGGGCCGGATTGGCGCCGAACAGGGCCAGGACATAATCCCAGAAGTTGGTCTTGCCGGACGTGCTGGTGTTGATGGAACCCGTGGCGTCCGCCACCGCCTCGTAGGTCAGGGTCACGCCCGAGGTCACCTGCTTGTTACTGGTCGCGCTGCGGTTGATCAGGTGGGCATGCAGGTTGTTGTAGGGCGGCAGGATGGAAAAGACCGAATAGTCCTTGCCGTCGACGCAGTGCATGCCGAGGTCGTTCCAGGCAACCAGGGTATAGCTGCCGGACGAGGTGGACGGCGTGGTCGAGGGCGGCGTGTAGCCCGAACCCGAGTTCGAACCATCATTCTGGTGCGCCTTGAAGTGATCTATGGCTGACTGGGCGTCGACTTTGTAGCTGCCTATCAGGCCGGTGATCTGGTCGTCGGTCGCCGTCTGCAGGTCTATCTTGCTTGGCAGCCTCTGCAGTGTTTCCCGCACGCTTGTAGCGATCTGAATGCCGTTATCCAGATTGCCGTCGGAATCCAGCGACTGGAGCGTGCGAAGCGTACGCACCAACCTGGCATTGCCGGTGTCGACGCTGCCGCCGGTCAGGCTCAGCGGCGTGACCTTGTGATCACTCGGCACGGCCGAACCGAGGTAGAGGTTGCCGATATGGAAGGTGACGCTGTCGCCCTCCCGATAGGTGAAATTGCCATTGCCATCGGTAAGGTTGCTGCCACTCGACGATTCGAATTGCAGCCCGCTCACCGGTGAGTCGATGAAGGTAGCCACCGCGCTGGCGCTGCTGGTGCTCGTGCTGCCAGTGCTCCCGCCGCCACCGCCACCGCAACCCGCCAGGGCCAGCACTGCCGCTACCGCGCCAATATTGATCGCTCTACTCATTTTTCCCTCCTTGCAGTGGCTTCCATTTGCCGGCTCAGTAGCCGTTGCTGCGCCGCTTGCCATGGGACAGGTTTGGCGTTGGAACCGAGCGCACGAGCCCATATTAACGTGTAACTATTTTACACACAACCATTGTGTGCACATATTTTCATCACATTGCGGGTTGGCAACGCCCTGGGGACGCAAAAATCGCCGGCCTCGGGCCGCCTACCCGTGATCATTCCGGTCGGCCCGCGGGATGCTTGGTACCCTGCATACCGGCTTACAATCGCCGCCATGACACGCATGCACCTGATCGTCGGCGGCCTGAATCGCGAATCGCTGGCCGAACTCCCCCATCTGGCCAGGCTTATGGCCCGCGGTCGAAGCGGAACCAGCCCGGTCGACGCGGGCATCAGCGCCACCCTCGCCCGTCTGTTCGGCGTCGAGCAACGCGATCTGGCGGCCATCGCACTCGCCGCCGAGGACTCCGATCCCGGCGCCGACTGCTGGTTTCACGCCGATCCGGTACATCTGCTGGCCGGCATGCATAGCCTGACCTTGTTCGACGGCCGCCAGTTCCAGATCCAGGACGACGAAAGTGCAGCACTGCTGGCAACGCTCAACCGCCACTTCGACGGCGAGATCGAATTCCTGGCACCGCACCCGGCACGCTGGTATGCCCGCTTCAAACGGACTCCCGAGGTCGACATGCCACCGCTCGACCAGGTGGCCGGCAGCGTCGTCTCCCCTGGCCTGATCGCCGGACCGGATGCCCAGGAACTGCAGCGCACCAACACTGAAATCCAGATGCTTTTGTATACCCATCCGGTCAACGAGGCCCGCGAGGAACGCAATGAAGCGACCGTGAATGGCCTCTGGTTCTGGGGCGGCGGCCGTTACCGCCAGCCTGCCCCGCAGTTCGATCAGGTCATGGCCGATGACTTCCATGCCCGCGCCTTGGCGGAGGCGGCCGGCATCCGGTCCATGCCGCTACCGGCCGGACTGGACCGCCTGCCCGAGGGGCGCACGCTGGCGGTTCTGGACCGCCGCCATGTCGAACAACACGATGAAGACTGGTTCGCGCCGATCTTGCGCGGCCTGCAAAGAGGCCGACTGGACGAAGTCGAACTGACGCTGGCAGGGCACCCGGCGACGCGCCACGGCATCGATCGCTGGCGCTCGCTCCGCTTCTGGCTCAACCGATAATCAGCTTCAGCCCGATCAGGACGGTGGTGACCTCGAAGGCGCGCTTGACCCAGAGGTTGCCCTTCACGATCGCGACGTGGCTGCCCAGGTAGCCGCCGATGACGGCGCCAGCCAGGAGTACCGGCATCCAGTCCCATTGCACGGTGCCGAGCACGCCCAGCACGGCCGCGCCGGTGCCGTTCCAGAACAGGCCGCCCAGGATCATGGTGTAGGCCACGGCACGCTGGTAATCGAGGCCGAAATGGCGGATCAGCCAGATGGTCAGGAACAGGCCCGAGCCCGAGGTGATCGAGCCGTTCAGGAAACCGACCAGGAACATCCCGGCCATGCCGACGACAAGCCCGGCGCCCTCGCGATTCCTGGGCCTGTATTCCATGCCCAGCCTGGGCTTGACCAGCGAATACAGGCCCAGCCCCAGGGTCAGGATGCCCAGGGCCAGGATGGCCGGACGTTCCGGCAGGTACAGGATGGCGGAGGCACCGATCGCCACGCCGGGCAGGCCGGCAACCAGGATGATCAGGGAGAAGCGGCGTTCCAGGTGGCATTCCCTGAGGTGGCGCAGGGCCGCGCCCAGGCCCAGGAAGACGGTGGCGACCTTGTGCGTGGCCAGGGCAACGCCGAACGGCAGGCCCAGGAAGATCAGCATGGGGAACTGGATCAGCCCGGCGCCGCCGCCCGAGAGGGCGGAAAACCAGTTGGCAACGAAGGAAGCGACGAAAAGAAGGACCTGGTCTAGGACCGACATTACAGCCCGGCCAGGCGAGTCAACCGGTCACTCCCGTGGTCACCGGATGCAGCACGTAGACCAGCTTCAAACCGGCCAGGCCGACCCGGCTGATCAGCGTGCGGATCAGGCCCTCGTCGGCGAAGAACTCCACCGTCTCGGGCAGTTTGCCGGCCAGTTCGAAAAACGTGTCCTCATGCAGGCCATGGCGACCGAACCCGGCGCTGGCGCGGAAAGCGGTGCCGCCGGTGATGCCGATCTCGCGCGCGGCCTGGAACAGCCATTCGTGTATGGGCTCTCCGTCGTGCCGCATGCCCTCCAGAACGAAAAAACGCACGCACAGTGTCGTCATGGCCCTAGCCTTTCAGCAGTTTGAAGGTCAGCACGCCCAGGCCGGTCATGGCCAGCGACCCGGCCACATGCAGGCCGATGGCGGCCAGACCCATGGCCACCTGGGCACGCGAGAACAGGGTGAACATCTCGGCGGAAAAGGTGGAGAAGGTGGTCAGGCCGCCCAGGAAACCGGTAATCAGCAACAGGCGCCACTCCGGCGACAGGCCCGGATGCTGGGCGAAAAAGGCGATCGCCAGGCCGATCAGGTAGCCGCCGCCGAGGTTGGCGACCAGGGTGCCGAGCGGAATGGCCGGGTTGACCGGGTTGAGCCACAGACTCAAGCCCCAGCGCAGCCAGGCGCCGATGGCCGCGCCGATGCCTACCGCAATGAATGCCGAAAAACCCAATGCCCGCTCCTTGTACCGGATGCGGGCATTATAGGGGTTCGATTCAGTATTTGACCCGCACCCGCCAGGTCAGCACGGTCTTGCCCTCGGCCGGCACCGGAACCAGCCAGACTGCCGTGTGAGCCGTGTCCTTCTCATGCTTAAGGCTCTCGGACACCATCTGCCATTCGCCCGGCATCGGCTCGACCACCTTGATCTCGACCGGCTCGTTCTTGGCGTTGCGGATCTCGATCTGGTAGGCGGTTTCGTAGACACCGCCGCGCATGCTCGGGGCGATCTTCTGGAAATCGGTCTGCTTCTTGTCGGCGGTGATGTCGAAGGCCTCGCCCAGCTTCAGGCGCACGGTCTCGTTCTTGGCGGTATGGTCGATACGGTCCTCGCCGACGAACTGGGCGCGCCCGGCGCGATCCTTCTTGTAGACCCGGACCACACCCTTGGGCAGAGGGATGCCCATCTGGCCACCCTTGTTGTCGAACTGCAGGAAGATGGCCGGTTTCATCTTCTTGGCCAGTTCCCCGTATTGGCCGTAGTAATAGTAATCGGCGCCCTGGAGCACGTATTCCTTGCTCGCCGGCACCTTCTGGGCCGACAACAGGGCCACCTGCTTGGTCTGGTTATCCTGGATGGTGGTGGGCCGCTCCAGGGTGTAGAGGTGGTAATCGAGCAGGGATTCCTCCTGCATCGCCGGCGCCGCCGTGGCCTTGACCATCATGTCGCGCATCATCGCCATCGGCGCCGCTTCCGGCCGCGTCCGGTTGACCTCACCGGCCACCAGTTGCAAACGGGCATTGCGGTAGGCGGTGCCGCTGACGTTGGTCAGGGTGACCCAGCCGTTCAGGTCCAGGCTATCCTCCTTGGCGGACAACTCGGCCACGTAATCGGCCTTCCAGGACAGGCCGCCGGTCAGATAGGACAACTCCATGCCCTGTTCGCCACCCTTGTCGGCGTCGAGCAGCATGGACAGGGTCGGCCGGTCGCGCAGGTTGGCCGGTACGCTGTCGAAGGCCAGGCGGCCGGGCACCCCGGTCTCGATGCGGTTATTGAACTTCAGCACCACGCCGTCGTTGGCCGACAGCACGGTGGCGGACTCATAGGAGTCGCTGCCCATGGTCGGGTGGGTCTTGATCACCCGGATTTCCTCGCCGACCGATTTCTCCAGCAGCTTCTGCGGCGTCAGCAGGTCGAAGTCGAAGTTCTGTTCGAGCAGGGTCAGGGCTTTGCCGTCGAGCGAGCGCAGCAGGGCCGTCTCAGGTTGCATGCGGGCCGATACGTTGCGCCAGGCCAACTGGTTCTCGCCCGCGCCCAGCCTGACCTTGCGGGCATCCTTCACCAGGGCCAGGTCGCCGTTGTAGATGGTCACCGCCAGGCCGGTCTGTTCCTTTTCCGTCGACAGCCGTTCCTCGCCGGCCCAGGCCGTCGCCGCCACGCCCATCACCAATATCGCCAATACCGTTCTTTTCATGATTTACCTCCGTACGCCGATTGATCGAGTAATACGTCCACGCCCGCCGCCGGCCGAATGGACGCGGCCGGGATCGCCTCGCCGCGCCGCCAGGCCGCTACCGCCTCCCGCTTGCCTGCGCCGGCGACCAAGAACAGCACCCGGCGGGCATCCGACAACCGCCGCGCCGACAGGCTGACCCGCTCCGGCGGCGGCTTCGGCGCATCGAACACCGGCAAGGCATCCGGTGTATCGGCGGTCTCGCCCCAGGCGTGACCGGGAAACAGGCTGGCAGTATGGCCGTCCTCGCCGAGGCCGAGCAGAACCAGATCGAATGGACCCTTGCCTGTCAGCGTCCGGGCGTAGGCTTCGGCCCCGATGCTGGCGCCGAGTTCCGCCGGGATGGGATAGATATTTACACCAGGGATGGCCGCCCTTTTCAACCAGGACTCATCGGCCAGTGTGGAATTGCGCTCCGAATGCCCGGGCGGCAAGCAACGCTCATCGCCATACCAGACCTGCCAGCGCGACCAATCGTGGCTCTCACCCGCCAGCGCCTGGTAGACCCGCCCTGGTGTGCTGCCGCCGGCCAGGACGATGCTGAATTGGCCGTGATCGGCCAGGGCCGCGGCCTCTGCGGCATGGATGAAGGCCAATGCCCGGGACAGCCAGTTCGCTTCGCTTTCAGCCACATGCCAGCGTGTTGCCATCGGCGCTCCCCCCGAGAAGGTAGAATACGGCCGATTCTAATCCCGACTACGAGTCTATTTCAGCCGGAAACGTGCCCCGCGTTGAGGCCAGGACCGGATGGATGCAAGGCGCGGCGCGCTGGCCATGGTCATTCCATGGCCAAGCGGCGCAACGCCGCAGACGCCGATCCTGACCTCAACCCAGTGGGCCGGCTGTCTGCGGGCGCATTGCGGCGTTGCAGGTGACTCGTGGAGAATTGCTACACTTCGTCCCCCGCGCCTTGCACTGCATCCCGCAGACAACCGGCGCGAGGCATGTTTCCGGCTGAAATAGACTCTCATGACTCCCGTACTCGTTTTCGACATCGAATCCATTCCGGACGTGGCCGGCCTGCGCCGCCTGCACGACCTCGGCCCCGAGACCCCCGACCAGGAAGTGGCCGACATGGCCATGCTGATGCGGCGCCAGCAGACCGGCGGCTCCGACTTCATGCCGCTGCACCTGCAACGCATCGTCACCATCTCCTGCGCCCTGCGCACGAGCGACAGCTTCAAGGTCTTTTCCCTGTCCGAACCGGATGCCAGCGAGGCGGAAATCATCCAGCGCTTCTTCGACGGCATCGAGAAATACACGCCCCAGATCGTGTCCTGGAACGGCGGCGGCTTCGACCTGCCGGTGCTGCACTACCGCGGCATGCTGCACGGCGTGACGGCGCCGCGCTACTGGGACCAGGGCGAGGACGACCGGGAGTTCAAGTGGAACAACTACATCAGCCGCTACCATAACCGCCACCTCGACCTGATGGACCTGCTGGCGCTGTACCAGCCGCGCGGCGCGGTCGCCCTCGACAGCCTGGCCAAGCTGTACGGCTTCCCGGGCAAGCTGGGCATGGACGGCAGCAAGGTCTGGGACGCCTATCAGGCCGGCCAGATCGCCGACATCCGCGACTATTGCGAGACCGACGTGGTCAACACCTTCCTGGTCTTCCTGCGCTTCCAGCTGATGCGCGGCGCGCTCACCCGCGAGCAGCATGAGCGAGAGGTAGCCTTGGTGCGTGAGACCCTGAGCGGAATCGACGCCCCGCATTGGAAGCAATTCCTGGAGGCGTGGGCATGAGCTACCGGCTGACCATCGAATCGCTCGACCATGACGGCCGCGGCGTCGCCCACCACGAAGGCAAGGCCATCTTCGTCGACGGCGCCCTGACCGGCGAGGTCGTCGACGCCTCGCCCTACCGCAAGAAGGACAACTACGAGCAAGCCCAGGTCGAGCGCATCGTCCGCACCAGCGCAACCCGGGTCAAGCCCGGCTGCCAGTGGTTCGGCGTCTGCGGCGGCTGCACCCACCAGCATCTGCACGAATCGGCCCAGGTCGCCGCCAAGCAGCGCATCCTGGAAGACTGCCTCACGCACATCGGCAAGGTGAAGCCGGAGGCCATGCTCTCGCCCATCCATGGCCCGACCTGGGGTTACCGCACCAAGGCGCGGCTATCGGTGCGCCATGTCGCCAAGAAGGGCGGCGTCCTGGTCGGCTTCCACGAACGCCGCAGCAGCTACGTCGCCGACATGCACGGCTGCGAGGTATTGCCGCCCAGGATCGGCAGGATGCTGCCGGCCATGCGCGCCCTGGTCGCCAGCCTGGCCATCCGCGACCGCCTTCCGCAGATCGAGGTCGCCGTCGGCGACACGGTCGCGGTGCTGGTGTTCCGCATCCTGGAAGCGCTGACGCCCGAGGACGAGGACAAGGTGCGCGCCTTCGCCGAGGCCCATCAGGTACAGGTCTGGCTGCAACCGAAAGGGCCCGATACCGCGCAACCCTTCCATCCCCTCGACGCCCCGCCGCTGGCCTACACCCTGCCCGAATTCGGCCTCAGCATGCCGTTCAAGCCGACCGAGTTCACCCAGGTCAACCACGGCGTCAACCGCATGCTGGTCAGGCGCGCCATCCGCATGCTCGACCCGCAGCCGAATGATTCGATCGCCGACTTCTTCTGCGGCCTGGGCAACTTCACCCTGCCCATCGCCCGGCGCGGCGCCCGGGTACTCGGCATCGAGGGCAGTTCGGCCCTGGTCAGCCGGGCCCTGGAAAATGCCCGCCTGAACGGCCTCGACCACCTGACCCGCTACCAGGTCATGAACCTGTTCGAGATGGCCCCGGAGATCCTCGCCGCGCTGGGCCGGTTCGACAAATGGCTGATCGACCCGCCCCGGGACGGCGCCATCGAACTGGTGAAGTCGCTGCCCGAGGACGGCAGCGGCCCGTCACGCATCGTCTATGTCTCGTGCAGCCCGGCCACCCTGGCCCGGGACGCCGAGGTGCTGGTGCATGTGAAGGGCTATCGCCTGCGGGCGGCGGGGGTGGCCAACATGTTCCCGCACACCGCCCACGTCGAGAGCATCGCCCTGTTCGAGAAGCAGGCAGCCGGAGTTTCATCTGAACTGCTGCCGGACAGCGATGCGGTTGCCGGACCGGCTTGAACCGTTACCGGTCACCGTCGTTTTTATCCGTGTTCCGGCCTGCCCAGGCAGGGGCTAGAATCTGACTGCCGCCAACCCCATTCCGCCTCGACACGCGTTTACAGACATGGACGATCCGCGTACCGACGAGGCCCTCATGCTGGCCTACCGCGATGGTGACGCGGCGGCGTTCGAGGCGCTGTACGGCCGCTGGCGCGGGCCGCTGTACCGCTACCTGGCGCATCAGGTGGCGGGCCAGGCGGACGAACTGTTCCAGGATGTATGGATGCGGGTGGTGCGCGCCCGTGAGCACTACGAGGTCACGGCACGATTTGCCACCTGGCTGTTCCGGATCGCGCATAACCGGCTGATGGACCACTACCGCGCCCGCGGTCGGAACCGCGTCGACCTGTACGACGACCCCGAGGACGTCGATGAACCGGCCGCGCCGGAACAGGATACGCCCCCGGCCATGCTGGAACGCCATCAGGCTGCACAGCACATACTGGCGGCCCTGGCCACCCTGCCCGAGCCGCAGCGTGAGGCCTTCCTGCTTGCCGAGGAAAGCGGCATGAGCCTGGAAGAGATCGCCGCCACGACGGGAGTGGGCCGGGAAACGGCCAAGAGCCGCCTGCGCTACGCCCTGAACCGGCTGCGCCAGGCCTTGGCGGGTTTGAGATGAACTGGATGAGCTGATGGAAGAGCGCGATCCCATACTGAGCGAGGCATATCGGGAGGCCTCGCAGGCCGAGCCGGCCAAGCTGCTGGACGACCGTATCCTGGCCGCGGCGCGGGCGGCCGTGGCACCGAAGCGTCAAAGGCGTTCGCGCTGGTTCGCCTGGGCCATCCCCCTGTCCACGGCCGCCGTGCTGGTCCTGGCCGTGACCCTGATCCTGGACATGCAGCGGCAAGCACCACCACACGGGCTGGAGGGCCTGCCCGCCGAAACGCCTTCCCTGACCATGAACGACTCCGCCCCGGCGGCAAAGGCCGAGGCTGAGCACATCGCCTCACCGGCCAAGCGCGAGGTCACACCCGGCGCCTCCGCTGCACGGCCTGGACCCGCCCGGGCCGAAGAGGCGGCGGCGTCCGCCGTCGGCACGCCCGAAGCCAACCCCTTCCCAGCCCAACGGGCGGCGCGGCAAGCCGCAGCCCTTGCGGAAAGCCGCAATGCGGCTGCGGCAGGCAGTGTCGCGGTGGAATCGTCGCCCGCCTTCGGCGCCGCGGCCAAGGCACAATCGGCTGCGCCGGATACAAGCACGGTCGAGGCAGACCATGCCCCCACCTCAGGGCCAGAAGTACGGGTGCGTGAGATCCGCCGCCTGTTGCGGGAAGGGCGCGACGAAGAAGCCCATAAGGCCCTTCTGGGACTGCGCCGGCAGTACCCGGATTACCCATTGCCGGACGACCTGAAAAAACCTTAACCCCGTTTCCCTGACTGCGGCGTTCATGCAGATGTCCTTCCTCAAACCCTTAGGAGTACATCATGCTTGCACGTTCCCTGATCCTGTTTCTCACCCTGCTGGCCACCTGCCTGCCCGCTCAGGCGGGGCGTCTGCTTGACCTGGAGATCGTCAATCGCGCCACGGGCGAGGTGCTGACGCCCTATCGCCACGCTGGCCAGGACTATGTCGCCGGCCATCCCGGCGACCGCTACGCCGTGCGTCTGCACAACCGTACCGGCCAACGGCTGCTGGTGGTGCTGTCGGTCGACGGCGTGAATGCCGTGTCCGGGGAGACCGCCGCGCCTGACCAGACGGGCTATGTCCTGGACCCCTGGAGCCGGGTCGAAATCGCCGGTTGGCGCAAGAGCCTGCGCGAGGTGGCGCAGTTCTATTTCACCGCCCTGCCGGACTCCTACGCCGCGCGTACCGACCGGCCCGAGAACGTGGGCGTGATCGGCACGGCGGTGTTCCGTGAGAAGGTGCGCCTGCCGCAACCGGCGACATCGTACCTGGAGGAGTCTTCGGCCAGCGCCCGGGCGGAGGGTCGGGCCGCCGGAAACGCGGCCGATGCCGCCGCCCCCGCGGCCAAGGCCATGCGCCAGGAACGCCTGGGTACCGGCCACGGCCAGCGTGAATACGCCCCCACGCAATACACCGATTTCGAGCGCGCCGACGAATCCCCCAATGAAGTGATCAGCGTGCGATATGACAGCCGCGCCAACCTCGTCGCCCAGGGCGTGATTCGCAAGCCCCGTCCGCCTCGCCCCTATGGGTACGAACCCCAACCCTTCCCCGGCCGGTTCGTGCCGGATCCGGAAGGCTGAAGCCAGTCCGGATAGCCAAATAAAAAGGCGGCCGAGGCCGCCTTTTTTACCGGGGTCGCAAACCTAGTCGCGTTGACCCATCAGCGCCATCAGGATCTGCAACAGGTTGATGAACAGGTTGTAGATGTCGAGGTAGATCGCCAGCGTGGCCATCACATAGTTGGTCTCGCCACCGTTCACCACCCGGCTGACGTCGAACAGGATGAAGCCGGAGAACAGCAGCACTGCGACGCCGGACAGGGTCAGCGCCATGGCCGGGATCTGGAAGAACATGTTGGCCAGCGAGGCCAGGATCAGGAGCACGATGCCGACCATCAGGAACTTGCCCATGAAGCTGAAATCGCGCTTGCTGGTGGTGGCGATGCCGGCCAGGACCATGAAGATCGCTGCCGTGCCGCCTGCCGCCAGGCCGACGATCTGGCCGCCATTGGAGAAACCCAGGGCCATTTGCAGGATGGGACCCAGCATCAGGCCCATGAAGCCGGTCAGGGCCAGGAGCAGGACCACGCCGAGACCGCTGTTGCGACTGGCGGAGATGCCGAAGAACATGCCCATCATCACGGCGAAGGCGCCCAGCGAATACATGATGGGATGCTGGGCCATGAAGGCGAAGTTCATGCTCAAGCCGACCAGGGCGCCGATCACCGTGGGGACCAGGGAGATGCCCAGCAGCATGTAGGTATTGCGCAGGACCTTGTTGCGTTCGGCACCGATGCTGACGGTGGTGTTGTAACCGGTCAATTGGGGTTGCATAGCCACTTTATTCCTTCGAGTTGAAGACAGCCGTAAGACTAAGGGCGATAGGTTTAAGTTTCAACCGCCAAGATTTCGGCGACTCCTGTAAAATGCACGGCTTTTCAGGCTATTAACAGGAAATCATGGCACTGATCGTGCAGAAATACGGCGGCACCTCGGTCGGATCGATCGAGCGCATCCGCAACGTGGCGGAACGGGTGGCCAAATTCAAGATGATGGGCCATCAGGTCGTGGTGGTCCTATCCGCCATGTCCGGCGAGACCAACCGGCTCATCGCCCTGGCCAAGGAAATCAACAAGGAACCCGATCCGCGCGAGCTGGATGTGCTGGTCTCCACCGGCGAGCAGATCACCATCGCCCTGCTGGCGATGGCATTGAAGGACCTGGGGCTCAAGGCGAAAAGCTTTACCGGCTGGCAGATCCCCCTGCGGACCGACAGCGCCTTTACCAAGGCCCGCATCGAGGACATCGACGACAAGGCCATGCGCGCCGCGCTCGATAGCGGCCATGTCGTGGTCGTGGCCGGTTTCCAGGGCGTCGATGCCGACAACAACATCACCACACTGGGCCGGGGCGGTTCCGACACCACCGGGGTGGCCATGGCGGCGGCGCTCAAGGCCGACGAATGCCAGATCTACACCGATGTCGACGGCGTCTACACCACCGACCCGCGCCTGGTACCCGAGGCCCGCAAGCTCGACACCATCACCTTCGAGGAGATGCTGGAACTGGCCAGCCTGGGCTCCAAGGTGCTGCAGATCCGCTCGGTCGAGTTCGCCGGCAAGTACAAGGTCAAATTGCGGGTGCTGTCCAGCTTCGAGGACGAAGGCGAAGGCACCCTGATCACTTTCGAGGAAGACACCATGGAACAAGCCATCATCTCCGGCATCGCGTTCAACCGCGACGAAGCCAAGCTCACCATCCTGGGCGTACCCGACAAGCCGGGCGTCGCCGGCCACATCCTGGCCCCGATTGCCGACGCCAACATCGACGTCGACATGATCGTGCAGAACGTCGGCCACGACGGCACCACCGACTTCTCCTTCACCGTGCACCGCAGCGAGATGAAGAAGGCGCTGGAAGTACTGGATATGGTCAAGTCGGCCATCGGCGCGCGCGAAGTCATCGGCGACGACAAGATTGCCAAGGTCTCCATCGTCGGCGTCGGCATGCGTACCCACGCCGGGGTCGCCAGCAAGATGTTCAAGGCCCTGGCCGCCGAGAACATCAACATCCAGATGATCTCCACCTCGGAGATCAAGATCTCCGTGGTCCTGGACGACAAATACATGGAACTGGCCGTGCGCACGTTGCACCAGGCCTTCGAACTGGAAAAGGAACCGACCGCCGCCTGACTTTTCGTTGATTTTTAGAGGCCGCACAGGTATCCTTCGCGGCCTCTTGAGACCGGCTTGCCGGGGGACTAGAGTACGGAGACGTGGCCGAGAGGCTTAAGGCACTCCCCTGCTAAGGGAGAGTCCGGTGAAAAACTGGACCGAGAGTTCGAATCTCTCCGTCTCCGCCAAACATGTAGCAATTGAGCGCCTTTACGGGCGCTTTTTTGTTTTACCCATCCATGTACCCATCAATACGCTGTGCTCTTGCGTGAGACGTTTACTCCGCCGATCGGGCGAGGTCATCGGTTAAAACGTAACTTTGGGACCTGGCAGGCCGGGGGACGGACGGGGGGCTATTTTTGCGGGACCCCTATCTCCGGCCGCGCAGTGGAAAAAAGGTCCACAACATGCTTGTGACGCGGTTCGCAACAACGGTCAATGGCCCGTGGCAATTCCCTGGGATGGCTTGGTGCGTCTGGCATGTTTCGCACGAGCTTTGGTGATCATGGCGGCTCTTTCTTCAGCGTGGAAGATGACTTCCTCACTGTCCCGCTCGACCTGCCACTTGGCGTCCTCGGCGGCCTTGGCCTCGGCGGCCTTGGCCTCGGCGTCAGTGGCTTCGCCTGGTTTGCAAATTTCTATTTGAGTGACATACACAAGGGGCATGAGGGAAATTGTCCAATATGTATTATTGGGCCCCACATATAGCGCATCAAATTGTCTAACAAGGCATACGGTCAGCCATTCATCAAATGGAAACTGATCAAATAGATGGTGCTGTTCAACCCACCCTTGGAATTCCGGCTGCTCAGCTAAATCTTCCCCTGTCCAAGCGCTCATAGCACGGATGAAAAGCCTGAAAATCGAAAACTTTGGACCTAGCCCAATAATTGGGTGTTTGAGGGATTTGAGGAACTTGACACGAGTCCCAACAGGGATGATCTCTTCGATTGGAAGTTTTTTTCTAGTTGTGAGTCGTTTCCATCGGCTAAATGGTAATAGGCACACGCGCCAATTCTTCACACCCCAGCGTGCGAAGCAGCCGCTCCTGTCAAGGAATTCCTCGCCCCATCCAAGATTGGCCAGATGTTTTCTTAATGAAATCTCATGGCTCGGACCTATTGCCGTCACTTGCTTTGGTACTCCCAACTGTTCAGTCAATTGCGATTGACTCCCGTCAGCCCCGCGCGCGTAGGCGTGCGAAGCCATGCGAATGTTAGAAGTCCGGAGGATACACGTGTGAATGGATTTTGGGCGGGCTGCCATCGCCCGATGGTTCCATGTAGCCATTCCGGACCATCTGCCCCTTGATGGCTTCCAGGGCAGAGATGATCTCAGGCAGAGCGGCAGCGGGAAGGGCTATGCCGCGCCTGGTGGGCTTCAAGCGGTTATCGGCGGCACTTAGGTACTGGAAGCGGAGATCGACCACCACGCGGCCTCTGTGGGCCGTCAGAGTGACTTTTAGCGGGTATTTGCCGATCAGCAAGAGGGTGTCAGATGGGCTCATGGTTCAAGGCCTCCCTGATCGTTGATGATGGCGTCGGTGATGACGTCGAGCGCGTGGAGACTGTCGGACGGGTGGAGGTCGCGGTCCGTCTGTGTGCCGTGTAAAAGGCCCATCGCTTCGGATTCCGTTATGCGGCCTCTTCGACGCAAGCACCTCTGCCGCTGTTCACTGGTGGCGGCCAGGGCGAGCCGGATATATTCGCTGGCGGCTCGCGTGCTGATACCAGCGGCCCGCAAGAGGGTGAGAAGATCGCCACGGGGGGCGGTCAGTAGAAGCGCCCCGGTCCTGAACGCCTGCCTTGCCCCGGTCACGATTGCCTCGCGCGCGCGGGCGTGTGAGAGTTGAACATCTTGAATCAGCTGCTGCCGGACATGGGCTTTCACGTGCGCGCGCAACCGCTCGCCGATCTCCCCTGACGCATCTGGATTTTCATTGGCAATTTGCATCAAACGATCATTCCAGTTTTCCATAATTTGTCTTTCCTCAGCGTGTACGGCAATGCGTGGGGTTATCCGGCCTAGTGTTGAATGCCAAGTAGCCATTCAGTAGTCCCGTTTCCCCGCTCCCGTTTTCTTCCCGCCCCTTATAGGGGGCGCGGGAAGTTCGGGAAATCCCGGGCGTTCCCGTTTCGGGGCATTTCGGGAAGTTCGGGAAAGTCAGGGCAGCCATATCCAGCCCTCCCGGTGTTCAATGTTCTTGTTGGCGAGTAAGGCGGTAATTGCCTGTCTGGTGCGTTCGGGCTTCCGCTTTTCTTCGCATGTCAGCCTTGGCGTGATTGCCGTTATGGCCGCTTCCAGTTCCACGCAAGGGCGGGCAAGCGGTGCGCCGCCCTTGCTGAAGTTCTTGGATTCGCGCAGTAGTTCGCCCAGGGCATCCCATACAATCCGCTGGTTTCCGCCCTTCGGCAGCTTGGAGCGGGTCGCGTCCTTGGTGCGTTCCTCCGGTGTCACCACGCAAGACGTTATCGGCTCGCCGTCCCCGTCGGCCCCGAGTTCCACCACGTCCAGCCGGAAGGGGTACGATTCGCCATCCCCGCCGTCCTTCGCCTTGGCAATCAGCCATTCCCGCCGGTCGCCCTCCCTCCGCACCTCAATGGCGCAATCAAGGGCAGCGTGTAGGCTGGAATGGCCCCGCAATCCCTTGGTGCCGTCCTTGCCGGTGTGGTGGACCAGCAGCACCAGCCCGCCTAGTTCGGCCTGTAATGCCTTGGCGGCGGTGATTACTTGGCCCATGTCACGACTGTCGTTTTCATCCATGCCCGGCGCGGCCCGGTTCAATGTGTCCAGCACCAGCACTCCCCCGGCGTGGTCGGTCGCTTTGATGGCCTTCACCAGTTCGGCGTGGTCCTTCGGCTCTCGAATGTCCAGGGGTGACAGCAGGAACCGGAAATTGTCGGACAGTGCCCCATGCTCGGCCCGGTAGGCATGGGCACGCTGAGCAATGCCGGCTTCACCTTCCAGCCCGACATAGACCACGGGCGCGGCCTTCACGCGGCAGCTAAACCATTCCCTGCCCGTTGAGATGGCAGCCAGCATATCCAAAGCAAGAAACGATTTACCGGAACCGCTCGGGCCATACAGTGCCCCGATACCATCGGAAGGAATAACGCCCCGCACTCGCCAGCGGATTGACGGCAGCGCGGCCAGTTCGGTAGCAGTCAGAAGTTGGAACCGTTGCGGCAATATTTCCAAAGCACCTGGCGGCAGGGGCGACTGGCCGAAGCCGACCTGCCACGACTCGGGGGCCGCAGGGTACCGGGCCACGCTTTGGGCGATGGTGGCCAGTTCTTCGGGTGGCAGCGGGGGAGCGCACCGCCGGTCATTCATCGAAGACAGGGCGGCGATGATCTCGTGCTCGTCGAAACCAGCATTCCGCATCTTGCCCGCTTTACCGGCCAAGGTGTCGTTTCGCATACCTTCGGGGATCGGGCTGTCGGGCTCGGCCAGCGTCTTGCTCTCGGCCTGCGGCTTCTCAGACTTTCCCGCCTTGATGGCAGCAATTAACCATCGTGGCGCGGGGACTATGGGTGTTTCCCAGTTCTGCCAGCGGTAGGCGCGCCCGTCGATAGTGGACGGCTCAACCACGATGAAGCCCTTCCCAGACATGCGCGCGTCCAGGCCGGGGGCGAACCTGACAGCGTTGGGCACGGTGACGCTGGGAGGGAGGGAGAACACGAGATGCCGGCCACCGCTTTGGGTCTGAGCCTCTAAGGTGGCAGGGAGCGAACCAGACATAAGCTCGAATGCTTCCAACGTAGCCCGCCCGACCTCCCCGTCTACGTCCAACACGAAGCAGTCAGGCGGCGGCACGGCTCCAATGTTCGCGCCCGGACTCGCCGCGAGTTCAGCCAATGTTCGCGCCTGACTGCTTCGCTGCCATCCGGCCCACATTGGCGTCTTGCCGTTCTCAATCACGGGGAAGGCCCGCCAGCCCGCCGAGTACAGTTCTCGCGCCCAATCGGCCTTGCTGCGGGCCACAGGGGGCGCGATAGGGAGCTGGGCAAGGACCGGCGGTGGCGGAGGTATCACCGATGCAGCAGCGGGGCGGCTAGGTGCCTCAGCGCGTGCCGTAGGCGGCGGCATTGGGATAACGAGGGCGTTCATGTCGTCTCTCCATCAAGTCGCAGGCAATAGCCACAATCAGCAGTGACTGATTTCCAGGCCGCGCAACGTGAACCCCAGCAAGTAAGCGCGTCGCCATCGCCGTCAGACGCACGGAACGGGCAGAGAATCCTTGCATTCAAATCCTCCTTCCAATCCCTTGGGCAGATCAGGCGTCGGCTACTCGGGGCGGCTTTCACTTGCAGGAGTTGAAACGGTAGGCGGTCATCCTCCCGAATGGCCTCGATCAGTTCGCGCAGGCGGTCGACCTCGGCCTGCGCCTCTTCGATATCCAGGGCGTATTCGGCCAACTGCTCGTCGGCATCAGCCTCTGAGGCTTCGGACAGCATCTCATTCACATCGTGCTCAAGTGCACCGGCCCGCCGTTCCATCTCCGCGAGAAGGACAACCTTCGCTCGTGCTGAATCGGCCTGTCGTTCCGCTTGGCCGTTTGGGTTATGATTTGCGCTGTCCAGTGCGCTCTCGTTTTCAGTTTGAACGGGGGCGTTTTTCATTTGGAAGCCTCCCCATTCAACGCAGGGTTGGGGGGCATGCCGATCAGCCGGCGAAGTTCTCCCACTCGGATCCGAGTCGAGTTGCCGATTTTGATAGGTGTGAGGTCGCCGGCTTTGAAGTGCCGATAAATGGACGCGCGGCTCCGGCGGGCAATGGTGACTGCATCGCGGATATCGGCCAAGGCCTCATCCGGCATATGGTCGAACTGTTGAACAGTGGTCGAGATTTTCATACCAAGCTCCACGCTTGGCACTAGAACCGGAAAGGTACGCTTTGCTTCCCTGTGCCAAGCTGTTAATCAGCGTGGAACCATTAGAGATAACGGGACTTATTGCGGATGCTTCTCGCGGTATAGGTCCCAGCACTGGCGCGGGCTGGGTGGGTTTGTCCCGGTATTACTCACGGTATTGAGTCCCGGTATTACTCACGGTATTGACTCGGGTTGCCCTATTTCGCAAAGCCGCTCCCATTCGTCCACCCAATCCGCGAAGTGCTCGCGGATGTGTTTATCCAGGTGGTGGTGGTTAGCCGTCCAGGTTTTCCCCTTCTCCCTTGATTCCATACATATCGCAAGCATGGCGGGGTTCCACAGCGAGGGGCATTTGCCCCCTGATCCTCGAAAAGTGCGAGCTTCTGAAAGCCATTCCGCGCGGCCATCCGAGAGCAATCCTTTCAATTTGACGCCGGGTGGTAGTGGCCAGTCGTGAGCCAGGACAGCCTTTGCCGTGAGTCCAGTTACACCCATTGGCTTTGCCGTTGGGCAATCCTCCTCGTCAATTTTCTGATCGTTCTCCAATTCGTGCTTGCGCTGTTCAAGCCGCTCAATTTCTCGGTCAAGTGCTAATCGATCAGATACGGATAGATTGAGCGGATTACGGTCCCTCTCAATTTTGTAATCAATCAGTGTGAGAACGATTCGCGTCAGTTCGTTCAGATCATCCATGCTGTCCCCCTTTCCTCATCACTAGCACCTTGCCGGCAGTGGCTTGGACCGTGCCGCAGAATTTCGCCCAGTCATCCATCAGGCGGCGCCGTTTATCGAACAGTGTGCCCCGCGCATAGGCCGCTTCGGCTTTGTCCTTGAGCTGGTGAGCCAGGGCGTGTTCAATGACCTCTCGCGGATAAGCTGTAGTCTCTCCGGCCCAATCACGAAACGATGATCTAAATCCGTGTACGGTTGCGTCGATTTCCATCCGGCGCATGACGGCGGTCAGGCTCATATCAGACAGCACACCACCCCGAGGCGAGAAGAAAACAGTTTCGGTGTCTGCCAGGCGGGGGAGTGCGATCAGCAGGGATAGGGCGCGGTCTGATAATGGAATGCGATGCTCTTTACCTGCCTTCATACGTTCTTCGGGTATCGTCCAGACGCCGGCCTGTAGATCGATTTCCGCCCAGGTCGCCCCGCGAACTTCTCCGGATCGAGCCGCCGTCAGAATGGCGAACTCCACCGCACGCGCCGCGATGCCCTCCATACCGCCCAGGGCAGCTAGGAAACCGTTGATTTGCTGGTATGGCATGGCGGCATGGTGTTCAACCTTTGCGGTCTTTGCCGGTGCGGCCAGTAGCTTATCAAGGTGACCTTTCCAACGTGCCGGGCTCGGGCCGGTGCGGTAGCCCTGAACGGTAGCCCAATCGAGCACGTTATCTATGCGGCCACGTAGACGGCTGGCGGTCTCGGTCTTGGTTGTCCAGATCGGGCGCAGGATGTTCAGGATGTGAGGCAGCTCAATATCCATGACGTGCATCTTTCCGATAACGGGGTAGGCGTACTGCTCAAGCGTTGCCGACCACTGCGCGGCGTGCTTGGCGTTCTTCCATTCCGGCGACTTGTCCTTGATGAACTGCTCGGCGGCCTGGCTGAATGTGATGCTCTTGGCGAGCTCGGCGGCAAGCGCGGACTTCTTCAATCGCCGTTCTAGAATCGGATCAATGCCCTGATCGGCCATGTCACGAATCTGCCTGGCCTTTTCACGAGCGCCGGCAAGGGTGACGTCAGGGTAGCCACCCAAACCCATGTCACGGCGTTTCCCGGCAATCCTGATGCGCATGATCCATGAGCGTGCGCCGGTGGCCGTAACCTGCAAAGCCAAACCCGCCACCACGCCGACGAAATGCAAGCCCGGCTTGGCCAGTCTGGAGACTTCTAGCGCACTGAGTTCGATTGCACGTTTACCCATCTTCATACCCATTAAACAATGCCCATCCACATACCCATCTTTATACGTGCGATTAGGTGATGCGTCAAGAGACGATGTGAAACAGTAATATTCAGTAACGGCAGGCTTTGCAGGCTATTGTGAGACGGTGTGAAATTGGCTGATAGTTATATGCGGCGGACTCCGTCTCCGCCAAGTAGTCTGACTTGTTGTCCCATGTCGACAAGTTTTTGCCAAAAAGCCCGCACCGTGCGGGCTTTTGCGCATCTGACGCGTTCCCTGTTTCCTGATTTCCGGCCTTTCCACGACCAACTGCCCGCCTACAATCCAGCGTGACTGGCCGGACAACCTCATGCATCCGGAGCAGGGAATCGGCCACGAAACCAGCCATTTCCATCGGCTGGCGGCCGGGCCATCCGCCATGCAGCAACATCACTCTGGCCAGTTTTCCAATCGCCTGTTCGTCTACGCATTACCTTGCTCGATCGTCCCGTCTTTGGCAAGCTGGCCTGAAACACGTAAAGAGTCTTGAACATGTCCGTGCCCGCCCAAGAGGAAGCCGCCGCCAGGCTGCTGAGCATCATCAACAGCAGCTGGATGTCCCATGCGACCCATGTCGCCGTCAGGCTGGGCATCGCTGACCTGCTGCACGACGGCCCCAAAAGGATCGACCTGCTGGCCGAGGCCGCAGACTGTCACGCAGCGTCACTCGAACGCCTGATGCGGGCGTTGATCAGCCTCGACATCTGCAGTCAGGATGACAGTGGCGACTACGGCTTGACCCCGATGGGGCGACTCCTGTGCGCCGACTCGGAAGACTCGCTGCATGCATGGACACTGTGGTGGGGCAAATATCACTGGCCGATGTGGTCCGGCCTCCAGCACAGCATCAAGACCGGCAAGGCGGCGCGCAGCATGATCAGCAGCAAGAATGCCTTTACGCCATTCGAGCGGGACGCGGAAATGGCTTCCGTGTTCAATGCCGCCATGGTCGAACTTTCCCAGCCGGTTGCACGCTCGCTGATCCGGCACTATGACTTCTCCGGGGTGACGCGGGTCGTGGATGTGGGGGGAGGACACGGTGAAATATTGGCGGCCATCCTCAATGCCAACCCGAAGATGCAGGGGACTTTGCACGACCTTCCCCATGCCATCGAAGGTGCCCGCAGGCACATGGCGGATATGGGGGTGGCAGATCGCTGCGATTTGGTCGCCGGCGATTTCCTGGCATCGGTCCCCGGCGGGGCCGATCTGTACATCCTGAAAAATGTCCTGCACAACTGGAACGACGAAGACAGCGCGCGCATCCTCGGCAACTGCCGACGCGCCATGCCCGATCACGCAGTACTTCTGGTGGTGGAGCAATTCATGCCGGCATCGATCGAACCGACCTCCGTGCACCGGGCCATCGTCCATTCGGATCTGAACATGCTGGTCACGCTGGGCGCAGGGGAGCGCGGCCTGGACCAGTTCAGACAACTTTTCCGTACCCAGGGCTTCACCGTCAACAGGATCGTTCCGATGGCCATGAACCTGAACATGATCGAGTGCCTGCCGGGCAGACCATCCGAATACTGAGTCCATGCACAGTTTAAACTGGCGGCATTACGTCGATCACCAAGCCCACAAGAAATGCTTCTGAAACAGATTGCCGCGCAAGCCCTGGCGGCGCCGGACCAGGCCGCCGTCCTCTGCGGCAGCCGGCGGCTCAGCTATAGCGACCTCGTATACGAGGTTGCCCACCTGGCCGGCAGACTGCATGCAGCCGGAATACGCTCCGGTGATTACGTCGTGCTGCAATTGCCGAACGGCATCGATTTCGTTACCGCATTTCTTGCACTCATCGCCGTCGGCGCCGTGGCAGTTCCCCTCTCGGCAAGCACGACCGAGGACGAAAAATCGCGTTATCTGGCCGGCCACCTTGTCTCGTTTACCCTGGCCGATACTCCCGCCCAGCAGCAACGGGGCCTTGATACTCCGGCGGCAGGCGCAAACCATTCGAGACTGACACTCGACACCTTGCCGGAGGCGGGCAATTGGTCGCTGCCCCCGGCAACCGAAGGTCCCGTGCTTTGCCTCTACTCCTCAGGCTCGACCGGACAGCCCAAACGAGTGGAACTGAGGCAGAGGCACCTGTTCTACGCCCAGGCCCATGTCGCCGATGCCATCGAAATCGACCGAAGCGATCGCGTTTTCTGCGCCGTTCCCCTGCATCACTCCTTCGCCATAGGGAACTGCCTGCTCTTGCCGCTCTGCAACGGCGCGACCCTCATCATCCTGGAGCCCAGGCCTGGCGAGGGAAAAACCGGCGAGATACCGCTCGTGCTGCGCCGCCGCGAAATACTGCAACTGCTGGAAAGCACTGCAGCCACCATACTGCCCGGCATTCCCCTTATTTTCTCGCTGCTGGCAGATACCCGGGCGACGCCCTCGGAAAAACTATCCGTTCGACTATGCATATCGGCCGGCAGCGTCCTGGCTCGGGACGTCCATGATCGCTTCCGGCAACGTTTCGGGATTCCGGTCAGGCAACTCTACGGCTCGACCGAAAGCAACGCCGTGGCGCTCAACCTTGCGCCGGACACCTCCGAAACCTGGGATTCCGTGGGCCAGCCCTTGCCGGGTTGCCGGATCCGGGTCGGCGGCACCGACGAGGGCGTCGCCGAAGGTACGGTCGCCATCCGCAGCAATGCCCTGTGCGACGGTTATGCCGGCCAGCCCGAGTTGAGCCGCCAGTCTTTCCGCGACGGCTGGTTCTTTCCGGGCGACTTGGGTAGCCGCGACCGGCACGGCAACATCCGCATCCTTGGGCGCCGGCGGCCGTATATCATCACGGCGGGTTACAAGGTCGACCCGGACGAGATCGAGGCCGTACTGATGGATCATGCCGACGTGAAGGAAGTGGCCGTGGCGGGAGTGTCCCACCCCACTCTGGGCGAGATGGTCACGGCCCATGTCGTAATCAAGGCGCACGGTCGGGAAGATGGCGAGCAGTTGGCGGTGTATTGCCGTTCCCGGCTGGCGGAACACAAGGTGCCCAAAGCGTTCAACTTCGTGCCCGAGCTACCGCGTACCCCGATGGGGAAACTGTCCACCCACATGCTGACCCGATAGAAACATCAACCCAAATGACAAGCCCATCACCGCTCGACAAGGTCCGTGCGACCGTCGAAAAAATTCTGGCCGGACGGGTCGATCGCATCGATGACCACGACGATATCTTCGCCATGGGCATCGACTCGGTTGCCACCATGATGCTGCTGTCGGAGTTGGAACTGGCCTTCGGCATCGACCTGAGCGACGACCAACTGTCCTACGATCAGTTACGCAGCATCGCCGACATCACCCGATTGATCGAAGGCCTCCTCGCCGGCCGCTGAAGGCCCGCGCCGGCGCCCTTATCGATGATCACCAGTCTCTGTCTGAGCGCATACAGGCGCATTCTGAAGGCACAGGACGTTTGGCACGGCTGCCGTTTCCTGCCCTATGGTGTCGTGACCGGCACCTTGGCGGCCATACTGCGATTGCCGATAGACACGCGCGTTCGGAATCGCCGACAGATTGCACGTCTGCTGCAACTTGCTTCCGAGGCCGGCGTCCGGGTCAGCGATGACGATATACGCCGCTATCTGCAGATGAACATGCTGACAAAGTTCCGTTACTGCTGGCTGGCACGCTGCTCCGACAAGGCCTTTTCCCACTGGGTTCACAGCACCGGAATCGAAACCATCGATGCCCTGCAAAGGCAGGGGCGTCCTGTCCTGCTGCTCACCGCCCATCTGGGGCCCGGCCATGCCATCAGCCTTGCCTTGCAACACCGGGGGCACACGGTGCACACGGTCACCACCGAGGATGTCTTTCGTACCGAATGCGGCTGCGGCACGGACACGATGTCTCGCATCCATGCGATCGAGGTAGGCAAGGACAGCTCTCCGATGATGATAAAAACCACCAACGCGGTCCGCAGGCTGCTGCGCGACGGCGCCATAGTGCATGCCGCGCTGGACGGCTTTCATGGACAGGGCGGGCAGGACACAAGTTATCTGGGCCGGCAACGCCAACTGCGTATGGCCCTGCCCTATGCGGCCGCGATGGCAAACGCCGCTGTCGTGCTTGTCGCCGCTTCGGTGGCCGGAGATGGAACGGTACGCATCGTGTTCCATCAGCCGTTGGCCGACGGGGAACCCGGTCAGGAAATGGCATGCCGTGCCCGTTTCATTGCATCGAGATATATTGAATTCTCAGAAAACAAATGGCGCCAGGACCCCGGCAACATACCCGCTCACATGGTGCGCGAGATGTTGGCCTTTCCCCCGGCCACGAGTCGAAACGAGTAGGCATGCCGGTGGCCGGAGCCGAACATCGGGACAGGTACGATTTATCTCACACATACACATTCAGCCATTATGCGAGCCGGATACTCTGTGCTTACAATTCGCGCCTGTCAGAAAGCACTCGATCCCATCGCAGTCGTCTGCCTTCGATGTAACCCGCGTGGTCTGCCTAGCCAATGTCAATCTATACAGCGATTCATAAAAATGCCGAAATCCCCGTCGCCGACTGGTTGCTACCGATAGGCCTGGGGGGCTACACCGGTGACCCGGTAAGGCTCTCGGATGCCACGGGCGACAGCATCTCCGGCAAGAACCAGTTTTATTGCGAATTGACGGCCACTTACTGGCTGTGGAAGAACTGCCAGGATCCCTATATCGGCTTGTGCCATTACCGGCGGCTGTTCTCGTTCCTGCCGGTCCCAATCCCGACTCCGCCCCGCCGGTTTTTGTCATTCCGGCGCAAACGCGGACCCAGGATCAGCCACGAGCCGATCGTCAAGGCCGAGGCCACCCCCGAGTTGCTGGCCTTCCTGGCTGCACCGGAACAACACCAGCGGCTGACCGCCTTGCTCGAGCACTACGAGATGGTGGTACCGCAGCCCGTTCAGCAATATCCGTCCATAGCCGAAGCCTACTTCCAGGCCCATGACCAGATCGGCTGGGCGGAATTCGTCGCCGCCTGTCATGAAGAATTCGGCGACATCGCCCGGACACTCGATCTGGAGACGCGCTTCCACCCCGGCAACATGCTCGTGGCACGTGCCGACATCTTCAAGGAATACTGCGCCAGCCTGTTTCGCGTGCTCGATCGCGTGTTCGACCAGGTCGGAATTCCCGACCAGGAACCCGGGGCACGCTATCAGCCGTACCGCTACATCGGCTATCTGGGAGAGCGTTTCACCGGCCTCTATCTCCTTGCCAACAGGACCCGGTACGCCACAGCCCAGATCGTCGAGCTGAGGTGAAGTGATTTGCCGCCCGCCCGGCGGGTCGGCCCCGAGTCACCTGTTCAGCCAGGCCCAGGCCGTCTCGATCATGGTTTCAAGCCGCCGATATCTCGGCTGCCAGGCCAGCACCGCGGCCGCCCGGCCGGCATCACCCACCAATGCTGCCGGATCGCCGGCACGGCGCGGGAAAACCCGATATTGGACAGGCTGACCGGTCACTTTCCGGCACGCATCGATCACCTCCAGGACACTGAAGCCGCCGCCATTGGCCAGATTCAGACAGTGGGCGCCAGACAGCTTGCCGGACAGCAGCCCTTCCGCCGCCAGCAGATGTGCGCTGCATAGATCGGTGACATGGATGTAGTCGCGTATGCAACTGCCATCGGCAGTCGGGAAGTCGGCCCCGAACACTTGCAGCCCGGTCGCCGACGGCTCACCGCCCCGTTTCAGCCTCATGGCCTCGGCCAGCACCAGCGGAATCAGGTGGGTTTCGGGGTCGTGGCGTTCACCCACCCGGCCTTGCGGATCGCCACCAGCGGCGTTGAAGTAGCGCAGGCTGGCGCTGTGCAAGCCATAGGCGGCGGCGTAATCGGCCAGTGCCTGCTCGATCATCAGCTTGGTCCGGCCATATGGATTGATGGGGCGCTGGGGATGCGTCTCGTCGATCGGAATCCGCTCCGGCTCGCCGTAGGTGGCGCAGGTAGACGAAAACACCAGACGGGCGACGCCATGCGCACGCATCGCCGCGAGCAGGTTCAGCGCGCCGACGACATTATTCTGGTAATACAGCTCCGGCTCGCCGACCGACTCTCCGACATAGGCCAGGGCGGCGAAGTGCATCACCAGGTCGAATCGGTGTGCGGCGAAACATGCATCCAGGGCCTCGGCAGAGCGCAGGTCGCCGACCACGAGCGGTGCACTTGCCACCGCATCGGCAAAGCCGCGCGACAGGTTGTCGAACACCACCACCGAATAGCCGGCTTCTTGCAACGCCAAAACCATGTGCGAACCGATATAGCCGGCGCCCCCCACCACCAGGATCTTGTTCATTTGCCGGCCGCGTTCAGAAGCTGCCCGGTCAGGCCCGCACCGGCCGCACCCTGTTCGATTATCCGGCCGGCCAGCATTTGGGCCCGGGCGACGGCCTGGTCCATGTCGTAGTAGCGATATTCGCCCAGGCGGCCGCAGACCAGAAGATCGGGGATGGCATCGGCCCGCGCGCGGTAGGCGCGGTAGAGCGCCGCGTTTCTTTGGTCCGGAAACGGATACTCATAGGCGTCCGGGTCTTCGGGCGTGTAGGGGGTCTCCCTGGTAATGACCGTGCCCCGGATCCGGCTGGCAAGGCCCTCCGGCATCATGCGTTTCCATTCCAGGGTCCGGATATGCGGGCCCGTGTCATGGCCCGGATTGTTCACCTGACCGCAAGGCAGGGCGAAATCGACATCGGGCAGATAGTCATGCTCCCTGCGCTGGCCCCGATAGGTCAGCCGGCCCAGGTCGAACCCGAAATACTCGTCTATCGGACCGGTATAGATCACCCCGCGCACCGGGCTGAGTTGTGCGCGCAGAGCGTGGTAGTCACAGTTGAGCAGCACCGGTATGCCGGCAAGCAGATTCGTCAGCATCGCGGCATAGCCGTCCGAGGGGATGCCCTGATACGTGTGCCGCATCAGGCGGGGCTCATCGTCGTCGTGGACATCGAACCTGCGCGCCAGCGACGCGGATAATGCCGATGCCCGCACGCCCCATTGCTTTTCGGTATATCCCTTGACGAATTTTTCATAAATCGGACGCGGCATGATCGCCAGCGCAGCCTCCTCGAAATTTCCCGGCACCCCTTTGAATCCGGGCTGCCAAGGTTCGCCCACGACTCGCCTGATGTAGCTGCCGGCGATAGGCCAGTTTTCATACTCGCCATCAACCAGCGATTTCAGCGCGGGCTCATAGGTGTAAAAGTGCGCGAATCGATTGACGAACTGCCATATCCGCTCGTCATTGGTTCGGAAATGATGCGGTCCATAGGTATGAATCCTGATGCCGCTGGGGTGCGTATGGTCGTGCACATTGCCGCCGACACAATTCCTTCGCTCGACAACCAGCGCGGTGTGCCCCGCGTCCTTGAGCATTCTGGCGATAACCGCGCCAGTCAGGCCGGAGCCGACGATCAGATAAGCAAAATTCATGAAGCCTGCCTTTTGAAGATTGGCGATGATCCGTTTGCCTGCTGCGAGTTCGACCTGCAGTTTCGAAACCGATATCTCGGGATGATGCCGCATGAAGCCATCGACCGGCAGCGAGGGAAAGAAGATATTTTCCATCACCTGCCACTGAAGTCAGGCAACGGGGTGACCGGATAGCCACCCCCGGCCGCGCCGGAAATTAATGTCCAGCGCCCCGTGCTTGCGTATTGACGCCGCTTGCTGCACCGACACAGTTGCGATGCTGGTCCGGTCATTCGAAATCGCAATTAGCCGTTGCGAAAAATACGGAGTTCTATATAATCCGCGCTCTTCCAAAGCGCTCGTAGCTCAGCTGGATAGAGTACTCGGCTACGAACCGAGTGGTCGGGAGTTCGAATCTCTCCGAGCGCACCAAGTTGTACAGGTTGAGCAATCAGCCTGGATCGCAGTACTGGAGTGGTAGTTCAGTTGGTTAGAATACCGGCCTGTCACGCCGGGGGTCGCGGGTTCGAGTCCCGTCCACTCCGCCAACCCCTTTCTCTAAGCTGTCTGAAGACAGTCCCTGCCGTTCGTGGGAAACTAGGGCGCATCCTATCCTGCGGGAGTTCGCCATGACCCATCTGAACCGCCCCCTGTTCGTCCTCGGCCTCGCCGCGATCCTGTTCGCCACGTTTGCCGATGCGGCAGACATGCCCAAGCGCAAATCCGGCCTGTGGGAGATCAAGACCAGCAGCGCGGGCGCGCCGGGCATGACCATGCAGATGTGTATCGACGAAAAACAGGATGACCTGGCGGCCCAGCGGTCAGACAAGGCGAACCAGGATGTCCGCAAACAGTGTTCGAAAATGGACACCAAACAGGCGGGCAACACCACCGTGATCGACTCGGTGTGCAAATTCGACCAGGTCACCGCGACCGGACACACCGTGGTCAGCGGCAACCTGGCCAGCCAGTACCAGATGGATTCGACCACCCGCTTCGACCCCCCCATGCACGGCATGGCCCAGAGCCACGTCGTCATGTCCGGGCGTTGGCTCGGCCCCTGCAAGCCCGGCCAGAAGCATGGTGCCATGGTCATGTCCGGCATGCCGGGCGGCGGCCGCTACAACATCGATCCCGAGATGATGAAGCAGATGCAGAAGATGCAGCAGCAGTACGGCCGCTAGCCCATCTGCCTTAGGCGCCGACGGCTTTCAGAAATGCGCCGAAAACATTTGCCCGATGGCTGACCAAGACACGCAGGCACAAAACATCCGCAAGATAGCGGTCGGACAACTCCGGCCCGGTATGTATATCCATGACATCAATTGCGGCTGGATGGATCATCCGTTCGTCGCCAACCATTTCCCGGTCAAGGATCTGGCCACGATCCGCAAGATCAATGATCTCGGCATCCACGAGGTTTATATCGACATCGGTCGCGGCCATAACGTCGAGGTGGATGCCCCGACCCAGGCCGAAGTCCGTCAGCAGATCAACGCCCGACTGGCAGACATCGCCGTCGAATCGACCATGCCGATGCGGACGCCGTTGGCCGAGGAAAGCCGCCGTGCCTCGCGCCTGCACAGCGAGGCCAACCGGATCGTGCGCGACATGATCAGGGACATCCGCCTGGGCAGGCAGATCGAGCTGGAACAGGTCGAGCCGCTGGTGGAGGGCATGATCGACTCCATCTTCCGAAATCCGGACGCGCTGCTGCCGCTCGGCCGCCTGAAGGAACACGACAGCTACACCTTCCAGCACTCGGTGTCGGTCTGCACCCTGATGATCGCCTTCGCCCGCGGCCTCGGACTGGAGCGTGCGACCATCAAGGAAATCGCCATCGGCGCCCTGCTCCATGACGTCGGCAAGGCCCAGGTGCCGGATGGCATCCTGAACAAGCCGGCCAAGCTGACCGACGCCGAGTTCGCCAAGATGAAGTCGCACGTGGTCCAGAGCATCATCATCCTGCAGCACACCCCAGGCATCTCCCAGATCGCCCTCGACGTCGCCGGGCAGCACCACGAACGCTTCGACGGCACCGGCTACCCGAACAAGCTCAAGGGCGGGGAGATTTCACTGTACGGCCAGATGGGCGCCATCGTCGACGTCTATGACGCCATCACCTCGGACCGGGTCTACCACAAGGGCATGCCGCCGACCGAGGCCCTGGGCAAGCTGCTGGAGTGGAGCAAATACCACTTCGATCCGGAACTGGTGAAGAAATACATCAAGTCGATCGGCATCTATCCCACCGGCTCGCTGGTCCGCCTGAACAGCGGCCGGCTGGCCATCGTGCTCGAGCAGAACCCTGTCAAACCCATGCAGCCCACGATTTGGGCGATGTACAACGCCAAGGGCGGCGGCTACCTGAAACCGGAGACCGTCGATTTGTCGCACCCGGCCTGCCAGGACCACATCGTCAGCCACGAAGATTTCTCGGACTGGAACATCGACCCTGCCAAGTGGCTGCAATACTGATCAGGCTGGGTTATGTCGGCGATGATTAGCAGCAAACGGCTCTACCTCGATTGCACCGGCACCTATCTGCATGGCTGGAACACGGGAATCCAGCGCGTCGTCCGCAGCTTGCTCAAACACTCCCATAGCACCGGTCGGGACCTGGGCATAGACATCATCCCGATCGTTACCGTCAATGGCCGCTATTTTGCGCTCGACAACCTGGCTGACCCGGCAGTGCGAATGCATGCGGAATCCTTCCTGGAGCGGGGACTGAGGCGTCGGATCCACCGCCTGACCAGACGCCTTGCCCTGGCTTCGGTGGCGCGGGAATACCGACGGTGCCGGCCAGACACCCCGCTGGCCGGGCCAGGTGCCACACCGGGCAAAACCAGCGCGTTGCTGAACCCGGTACAACGTGTGGCGGGTTACTTGCCGAAGATCCGTCGTTCACGCGCCATCACTTTCGCAGCCGGCGACATCATCTTCCTGCCGGACTATGGCGTGGACCTGGAAACCTGGTTCCTGCACCGCAGCGCCAAGGCCCAGGGAGCGAAGTTCATTCCATTCATCCATGACGTGATCCCCCTGACCCACCAGGAAATCTATGGCGCCCGGGCTGCGCGGGAGTTTACCGCCTGGCTGACCAAGATGGTCCTGCTCGCCGACGGCATAATCTGCAATAGCCGATACTGCCGGGCCACCCTGCTCGAACAGATTGCCAGGCTCAATCTGCCAGTTGAAGCGGATGCCGTCCGGGTCGGCCTGCTGGGCCATGACTTCAGCCCGGCCGGGAGCATCCGCACGCCGCATGCAGAACTGCACCGAAGACTGGCTTCCGACACGCCGCATTTCCTCTGCGTCGGCACGATAGAACCGCGGAAAAACCTGGATACCCTGCTGGATGGCTTCGAGCACTATCTTGCCCGGGGCGGTAGCGGACAACTCGTGCTGATCGGACGCAAGGGGTGGCTGTGCGATGATTTCCTGGCCAGGCTCGTGCACCATCGTGAATACGGCCGCAGGCTGCACTGGTTCAACGATATCGACGACGAGAATCTGGAATGGGCCTATGCCAGGGCCCGCGCAGTCGTGTTCCCGTCCATCGTCGAGGGCTTCGGCCTGCCTTTGGTGGAGGCACTCGGCCGGGGCACCCCGGTCATCGCCAGCGATATCGAGGCCTTCAGGGAAATCGGGGATGGCTACGTTCAGTTCTTCCCTCCGCTCGACCCCGGCTCCCTGGCTGACATAATGCTCGCAATCGAGGCCGAAGCCCCGCCGCTATCCCGACGCAGGATCGCGGATTTCCGCTGGCCTAGCTGGCAGCAATCGACCCGCAAGATACTGGGCGAAGCCGTGCAACTGGCCAATTCCGCCCTTCAGCGCAAGGGACCGCGCCCCGCTCGATGAGGAAAGGCCGGGCCGGCATCGTGTCTCTCCTTCCTGCCTACCTGGCCTGGTGGTATCCTTTGACGCCCCCTTCCGCACAGGCAACACGATGAATACGGACCCCTTCGAACCCCGCAACGATACCGAGACACTGCTCGTCGAGATGCTGTCCGGTGCGGTCGAACCCGAGGACTTCGCCAAGCGCCTGCTCGATCTGCAGGTGTTCATGCCGGTCAAGGACGAAAAACACCAGATCGCCGGTTTCCAACTCAGCACCAAGGCCGACCCGCTGGTACTGGAAGACGACGATGGCAACCGGGCGATGATCATCTTTACCGCTCCGGATCGGGCCAAGGACTTCATGGCCGAATTTCCGAATTACAACGGCGGCCTGCTCACCGAGGTTTCCTGGATCCTGCGCCACATGAGCGCGGATCTCAGCATCTCCCTGAACCCCGGCATGGACGTCGGCTTCGACTTCGATCCCGCCATGGTGGCCATGCTGGCCGCGCTGCTGCCGCAAGAGCAGGAATGAGCGAGATCCACGTCTTCACCCGGCCGGACATCCCGGCCGACAGCCGCCGTATCGGCGAGGCCTGGTCGACCGAGTACAACCGCTATGACGAGGGCGTCCGCTATCTCTACCATAATGGCGCCCATGAGCTGACCCTGTTCTGGCCCAGCCCCAGCCCGGCCGAAATCAACGGCCTGCGCGACCAGCCGGTCAGCATCGGACTCTATAGCCACGGTCCGGCCGCCTTCCTGCTCTACAAGATCGACGACGTCTGCGAATGGTCGGACGCGGCCTTCAACGTCCACCTGATCCCGGACGCAGAACGCAAACTGCCGGAGGAACCGACCGGCGAACGTGCCCGCCTGATCATCACTCTGGTCGATGCCGCCGACGGCATCATCAAGGGCCGGCGACTGGTCTCGCTGGACAAGGTCATGACCCAGGCGCTGCGCCATGTCATGACCGAACAGGCCGGATCGCACTTTGTCCGCCCCCTGTACGACATCGCCGTGCAGGAGACCTACGACCGCTTCCCGGATACCGATGCCATGGCCGGGGCCGCGGAAATCGTCGAAGCGACGCTGGGCTGATGCTGACCGACCGGCTCAGGGATGAATTCGTCGCCCTGCTGGGCGAGGACCGGGTCTTCACCGATCCGGCGACGCTGGCCTTGTACGCCAGCGACGAAACACCGAAATTCTGCCTGCCCGAGGCCGTGCTGTTCCCGGCCGGCCATGATCACGCGGCCGGTATCGTCGCCATCGCGGCGCGCGAGAAACTGCCGATCACACCGCGCGGCGCCGGTTCCGGAAACGTCGGCGGCGCCCTGCCGACGCCGGGCAGCCTGGTGGTCAGTTTCGAGTGCATGAACCACATCCTGGAATTCGACCCCGACAACCGCCTGATGGTGGTGGAACCCGGCGTGGTCACCGACGACATCGATGACCTGGCCGCCACGGCCGGCCTGATGTATGCGCCCGACCCCGGTTCCGGCGCCTATAGCCGGATCGGCGGCAACCTGGCGATGAACGCCGCCGGCCCGCGTGCGGTGAAATACGGCACCACCCGCGACCACGTGCTCGGCCTGCGCGCCATACTCGGCGACGGCCGCGAGATCCGTACCGGCAGCCGCACCACCAAATACGCCACCGGCTACGATATCACCCGTCTTCTGATCGGTTCCGAAGGCACCCTGGCCCTGATCACCGAGGCCACCCTGAAGCTGCTGCCGGCGCCGCGCCGTGTCGCCAGCCTGCGGGTCTGCTATGACAGCAACCGGGCCGCCTGCGAAGCGGTGATCCGGGCCATGCGGCAGCCGGTGGTGCCCTATGCGCTGGAGTTCATGGATCATCGTTCGATCGAGGCAATCCGCGAATACGGCGCCGCCGAAGGCCTGCCCTATGGCACCCAGGCGGCCCTGATGGTGGAGGTCGAGGGCGATGCCGAGGATGTCCCGCGTTATCTGGCCGCGCTCGAATGCGCCCTGCGCGGCGACGGCCTGCTGGAAATCCAGAGCGGCTTCTCTGCGGCCGAGATCGCCGACCTGTGGACCGCGCGCAAGTCGCTCTCGCACGCGGTAAAAAAGATCGCCCCGCTCAAGATCAACGAGGACGTGGTGGTGCCGGTGGCCAAGCTGGCCGACCTGGTCGACTCCATCGACGCCCTCGGCCACAAGCACGACCTGCCGCTGGTCGCCTTCGGCCATGCCGGCAACGGCAACCTGCACGTCAACCTCATGGTCCATTCGGACGACGCCGACGAGATGGCGCGCGCGCGCGCCTGCCGGCTCGAATTGGTCAAGACCGTGCTCGGACTGTCCGGCAGCCTGTCCGGCGAGCATGGCATCGGCAGCGAAAAACGGCCCTTCGTCGGGCTGGAGTTCGAACCGGCCACCCTCGACCTGATGCGCCAGATCAAGGGCCTGTTCGACCCTTACGGCATCCTCAACCCGGGCAAGAAGCTGCCGGATTGATCAGCCCCGGGTCAGATCGCCGCTTCGCCGGTCTCGCCGGTGCGGATGCGGACCACCTGCTGCACGTCGGAGACGAAGATCTTGCCGTCGCCGATCTTGCCGGTGCGGGCAGACTTGACGATGGCCTCGATGGCAGCCTCCACCAGACCGCTCGCCACCACCATCTCGACCTTCACCTTGGGCAGGAAGTCCACCACGTACTCGGCACCCCGATACAGTTCGGTATGGCCCTTCTGGCGGCCGAAGCCCTTGACCTCGGTCACGGTGAGGCCGTTGACGCCGATCCCCGAGAGTGCCTCGCGCACTTCGTCCAGTTTGAACGGCTTGATGATGGCTTCGATCTTTTTCATGTTGTCTCCTGATTAAAACGGGGCCTGGTATTTGTTGGTGATGGGATAGCGGCGGTCCCGGCCGAAACCCCTTTGGGTGATGCGAACCCCGGGCGCGGCCTGGCGGCGCTTGTATTCCGAACGATCGATCAGGCGTACCACGCGCCGGACATCGGCCTCGTCGTAGCCGGCGGCGACTATCTCCCTGGGCGCCATGTCCAGTTCCATGTAGCGTTCCATGATGGCATCCAGCACCTCGTAGGGCGGCAGGCTGTCCTGGTCGGTCTGGTCCGGCCGCAACTCGGCGGACGGCGGTCGGGTGATGATACGCTCCGGGATCACGGCCGAGAGGGTATTGCGATAGCGCGCCAACCGCCACACCAGCGTCTTGGCGACATCCTTGAGGGCGGAGAAACCACCCGCCATGTCGCCGTAGAGCGTCGCATAGCCAGCCGCCATCTCGCTCTTGTTGCCGGTGGTCAGGACCATGCGGCCTGATTTGTTGGACAGGGCCATCAGCAGCACGCCACGGATGCGGGCCTGGATATTCTCCTCGGTCAGGTCCTCGGCCAGGCCGGCGAACTCCGCGGCCAGGGCGGCGCGGAAGCTGTCGAACATCGGCCCGATCGGCAACACGGCATGGCTGATGCCGAGGTTTTCGGCCAGTTCGCGGGCATCCGTCAGGCTGATGTCGGCGGTATATCGGGATGGCATCATGACCGCGTGCACCCGGTCCGCGCCCAGCGCGTCGACCGCGATGCTGAGGGTCAGGGCGGAATCGATGCCGCCCGAGGAGCCGACGATGACCCCCGGGAAACCGTTCTTGCCGACATAGTCGCGCACACCGAGCACCAGAGCGCGGTAAACGCCCTCCTCCTGGGTCGGCAACCCATGCAGTTCGCCTCTGGGGACAGCGTCGGTCAGATCCAGCAGGCCGAGCGCTTCCTCGAACAGCGGGAACTGGGCCGTCAACAGGCCTTCCCGGTCCATGGCGAAGGAACCGCCGTCGAACACCAGTTCGTCCTGGCCGCCGACCAGATTGACATAGGCCACCGGCAGCCCGGCGGCCATGGCCCGGTCAGCCACCACGTCATGGCGGACGGCCTGCTTGTTCCGGTGATAGGGCGAGGCGTTCAGTACCAGCAACAGCTCGGCACCCGCCGCCCGTGCCTGCTCGGCCGGGCCCGGCTGCCAGATGTCCTCGCAGATGACGACGCCGAAACGGCGCCCGTCGAGATCGAACACCAGGGCCTCCTCGCCCGGCATGAAGGTACGCACCTCGTCGAACACCGAGTGGTTGGGCAGCAGTTGCTTGCGGTATACCGACTCGACCCGGCCGCCCCGCAGCAGCGCCGCGGCGTTGTAGCGGGCGCCGCGCTCCTGCAGCGGAAAACCGACCACCACCGCCAGGCCGGCGGGCAATGCGACGGCCAGTTCGGCAAGTGCGCGGGCGTTCTCCTGATAGAAATCGGCGCGCAGGGCCAGATCCTCAGGCGGGTAACCGCACAGACCCAGTTCGGGCGTGACCATCAACCGGGCGCCGGCCTGATCGGCCTCGACGGCCATGGCCATGATCTTGCGTGAATTCCCGTCCAGATCGCCGACGGTGGCGTTGAATTGTGCCAATGCGATTTTCATACCTGGATGATGCCCGCAGGCCTTGCGCCCATCAAGCCATCAGGAGGGGATGGCAAAAAAATGCCGGGGCTTGCCCCGGCCGTCTGAGCATATCCGTACTCAACTCGCAGGCTTGTCGGTACACAAGGTGTAGCAGTTCAGGCAATCGTACGACTTCACGTGCCCCTCCGCGTTTTTGTAGGTCTTGCAGGTCGTGATGCGGGGTTCGATATACGGGTAGCCGCTCGGGTGATGGCGCACGCAATCGCAGGTCTTGCGCACCGACTCGACGGATTCACCGTTGTTGACCTTGATGGCGCCGTCCTCGGCGGCGAATACGGCGGTACCGAACAGGGTCGCAATCGACAAGTAAATACCGAAAATTATCGTCCTCATGGCAAGTCTCCTCCTTAGAATATTCATGATTGGATTTTCAGATTGCACATAAAAACCACAGAATTCAAGTGGGCAATTGTGATGTACATCAATTTCAAAGTGGACTGGCATGGACCCGCGCGATCAAAGCGGGGAGAATTACTCAGCGGCACTCAGCATTTCCAGAAAATGACCTTACCCATCCAACCCGACCCTTCCGCCGAAGGGACGCCAGACCGCAGCGACGACATGCTTACCCTGACCCATGTCATCTACGGTCTGCACGCGTTCAGCGCCCTGGCCGGACTGACCAGTGCGGCCTTCGTGGTCACCGCCTTCCTGTCCGGCTGGCCTTCGATCGTCGCGGTGATCATCAATTATCTGAAGCGCGGCAAGGTGCGCGGCACCTGGCTGGAAAGCCATTTCCGCTGGCAGATACGCACCTTCTGGTTCGCCCTGCTCTGGCTCGTCGTCGCCGGCATGCTGGCGATCACCCTGATCGGTCTCCCGGCGGCGATCCTGCTGATGCTGGCGACCGGGATCTGGGTCATCTACCGGATCCTCCGCGGCTGGCTGACCCTGAATGATCGCAAGGCCATGCCCACTGCATGACTGAAGTCGCCACCTTGCCGAAACATGTCCACCAGACCAGCCTGGACGAGGCGATGCTTGTCCTGCACGAGCTGGATCGTGCCTTGTCGTTTCACTTGCAATGGCTGCAAAACCTGCATCGCACCCTGATCTGCATTGAGCCGCCCAGCCCGGACGACATCGCCGACGATGCCCATTGCCGATGTAATTTCGGACTCTGGTATTACCATTTGGACCGGGAATTGCTGGCCCAGGAACCCGGCATAGCCGAGCTGGAAGCGCCGCACCGGGCCATGCATGACAGCGCCCGCGTCCTGCTCGCCGCCCATGCCTCGGGGGGCGCCGTGCCTGCAGACGCCTATGAAGCCTTCATGAGCCTGGCGACCGATTTCAAGCAAAGGATGCGCAGCTACCAGTTTCAGCTGATCCAGCGGGTCTGCTCCGTCGATCACCTGACCGGGGTCTGGAACCGCAACTACATGACCATGAAACTGGCGGCGGAAGCCGAACGGGCGCGCCGCAGCCGGCAGACCTGCGCCATCGCCCTGCTTGATCTGGACTGGTTCAAGCACGTCAACGACAGCTACGGCCATGTCGCCGGAGACCGGGTACTGCACGAGGTCGCGCGTTTCCTGAAAGACAACCTGCGCGCCTACGACAGCATGTTCCGCTTTGGCGGCGAGGAATTCCTGATCTGTCTGCCCGACACCGACATAGCGGGGGCGGAACCTCTGCTCAACCGCCTGCGCGAACGCCTGGCGATGACCGCCATCAGCCTGCCCAACCACGGGGAAATCCATATCACGGCCTCGTTCGGCGTCGCCGCCCTGGCGCCCGATGACGAGGTCACCCTGGCCATCGAACGCGCCGATCACGCACTGCTCTATGCCAAGGGCAAAGGCCGCAACCGGGTCTGCGCCTGGAGTCTGAGCGGCGACTTTCTGCCGCCTGAGCCCGGCCATGGATCAGGCGTCTGACTGCCGCCCTTCCAGGGTTTCCCAGCGCTCCAGCAGTTCCAGCAGTTCCCCGTCGATCTCCTCCAGGCGCTGCCTGAGGCCGGCCACCTGGGGGGCATCGCGCTTGTACAGATCGGGATCGGCCAAGCGTTGGTTCAGATCGGCCTGCTCCAGTTCGAGCACCTCAATACGCGCGGGAATGGCTTCCAGTTCCCTGGCTTCCTTGTAGGACAGACCGCTTTTGGTCGCCGGCTTGCGGGCCGGACTTTCACGCGCTTTCTCCGGTTTCGGCGGCACAGTCCCGTCACTGGTCCGGCGGCGGCGCCAGTCCTGCCAGTCGGCATAGCCGCCGGCGATCTCGACCAGGTTGCCGTCGCCCTCGAACACCAGGGACTGGGTCACCACGTTGTCGAGGAAGGTCCGGTCATGGGAGACCAGGATCACCGTGCCGGGGTATTCGAGCAGCAGTTGTTCGAGCAGTTCCAAGGTGTCGATGTCGAGGTCGTTGGTCGGTTCGTCGAGCACCAGCAGGTTGGCCGGCCGGGCGAACAGACGGGCCAGCAACAGACGGTTGCGTTCGCCTCCGGACAAGGCGGAAACCTTGGCCCGTGCCCGCTCGGGCGGGAACAGGAATTCCTCCAGATAGCCGATGATGTGTTTTTTCTGGCCACCGATCTCGACGTAATCCGAGCCGGGTGAAATGGTCTCGATCAATGTGGCGTCGTCGTCCAGCTTGTTGCGGAACTGGTCGAAGTAGGCCACCTGGAGCTTGGTGCCGTGGCGGATGCGGCCCTGATCGGGCGGCTGTTCGCCCAGGATCAGGCGGATCAGGGTGGTCTTGCCGCAGCCGTTGGGGCCGATCAGGCCCAGCTTGTCGCCGCGCATGACCCGGGTGGACAGGTCGCGCAGCAGGGTGCGGCCGCCATAGCCATGGCTGACCTGCTCGAGTTCGGCCACCAGTTTGCCGGAGCGCTCGCCGGCATCGAGGGCGAAACCAACCTGGCCGAGGCGCTCCCGACGCGCCGTACGCTCCCGGCGCAAGGACTCCAGCCGGCGCACCCGGCCCTCGTTGCGGGTACGCCGGGCCTCGATGCCCTTGCGGATCCAGACTTCTTCCTGTTTCCAGAACTTGTCGAACTTGCGGCTATGTGCGGCCTCGACCTCCAGCTGTTCCGCCTTCTTGGCCTGATAGGCGGTGAAGTTGCCGGCATATTCGCGCAACTGGCCGCGATCCAGTTCGACAATGCGGTTGGCCACGTTGTCGAGGAAACGGCGGTCGTGGGTGACGAACAGGACCGCGCCGGCAAAATCGCGCAGCAGGCCTTCCAGCCATTCGATGGCGCTGAAGTCGAGGTGGTTGGTCGGCTCGTCGAGGAGCAAAAGTTCCGGTTCGGCGACCAGGGCGCGCGCCAGGGCGACCCGTTTCTTCTGGCCACCCGACAAGCTGGCCACCTCGACATCGGCTGCCAGGTCAAGCCGGCTCAGGGCCTCCTCGACCCGCGCCGACAGGCGCCAGGCATCGTGCGCTTCGAGTTCGTGGGAGAGCCGGTCCAGTTCGGCCAGATCGCCGGAACCGAGAGCCACCCGGTGTGCGGCGTCGTGATAGGCCAGCAGCAGTCCGCGAGCCGCACCGACACCTTCCGCCACCGCTTCGTAAATGCTGTGCCCCGCCGCGAAGACCGGTTCCTGCGGTACATAGCCCAGGCGCAGACCGGGCTGGAGCCAGACATCCCCGGCGTCAGGCCGCTCGCTGCCGGTGACCAGGCGCAGCAGGCTGGACTTGCCGGTGCCGTTGCGGCCGATCAGGCCGATCCGGTCGCCCTTGTCGACGACCAGCGAGGCGCCGTCGAGCAAGGGCCAATGACCGAAGGCCAGCTCCAGTTTGTCGAGTATGAGCAGAGGCATGCAAGATGAGGGCGGCGATGAAGCCGCCCGGGTCGCGAAGGGGGTTGGATTCTACAGCGAACCGCGCGCTTGTCCGGCGTGGCTATGCTCGAAGGCGGTCTGACAGGCGATGCAACGGCAAGCGGCCGGGTTGGCCATCAGCCTGGCCACCGGGATGGCGGTGCCGCATTCGGCACATTCGCCGAAACCGGGCGCATCGAGCCGCTGTTCGGCGGCCTTCAGTTCCTGCCACTGCCGGATATCCAGATCCAGCCGTGCCGCCGACAGATCACCCAGGGAAATGGCCAGGGCCTCGTCGCTGCTGTCGCCGGCACCGCGTCCGAGGATGGCGGTAAACTGATGCTGCTCGCTCTCGGACAGCCCGGAACGGATATGCTCAGTTAGGCTGTTGAGCCGATTCGTCAATGCTTCCCGCACGGCCTTGATGTCTTGTTTCGTATAGTGGCGCATGACTCGCTTTCCTGGTTACCCACATGATCATTATGGTTCGCAGACCCGCATCGACAAGACGAATTTACCAAGGCAATGGAACCCTCTAACTCGTTACCATCTCACCTGTTTACTAATCGATCGGTTCCATGCTGCTCGGCCTATCCACTTCCCTGATGCTGATCTCGCTCGCCTTGTCCGAGATCTTGCTGGTGTCCGTCATCCTGCTGGCGATGCCTGCCCATGCCTGGCAATTGGCGGCGTTGTCCGTGCCTGCCCTGCTGATCCCTCTGGTGGCCGTCAATATCGTACGGCTGTCCGGCGCGGCGCGCCGGCACCAGGCCGCACTCGACCTGTCCGAACGGCGTGCCGATCTTGCCCTCGCCTGTGCCCAACTGGCCTATTTCGACGTCGACACTGCCACCGGCAAGGGTGTGGTGAATCCGCGCTGGCACGAACTTCTGGGCACCACGCCCGACCAGGTCGGCGACAATATCCATGACACCTGGGTACGCAGCCTGCACCCGGACGATGTCCAGCGCGTGCTGGAGGTCGGCCGCCGCTACAAGGATGGGGAACTGGCCGAATACGAAGTCGAGTATCGCTGCGTCACCTTCAGTGGCGAGACGCGCTGGTTCGCCTCCAAGGGCATGCTTGTCGAACAAGGAAATGTACGGGCACCGCGGATGGTCGGCGTGTTCCAGGACATTACCGTGCGCAAAAGCGCCGAGGTGGCCATGCGCCAGGCCAAGGAAGCCGCGGAGGCCGCCAGCCGGGCAAAATCCGACTTCCTAGCCAACATCTCGCATGAGATCCGCACCCCCATGAACGGCATCATCGGGCTCGCCGATCTGCTGCTCAAGGAAGACCTTGCCGGGGCGCACCGGCAGCAGATCATGATGATCCGGGACTCGGGCGGGGTCCTGCTCGACGGCATCAACGACATACTCGACTTTTCCAGGATCGAGGCCGATCGCCTTGAGCTGGCAACGGCGCCGGTCGATCTCTGGGCACTGGTACGCCAGGGCATGCGGCCTTTGCAGGCCAACGCCCTGGTAAAAAAACTGGCTCTGGATATATCGCTGGCCAAGGACGTTCCGGGCCGCGTCGTTTGCGATCCGGTCAGGCTCAACCAGGTGCTGGCGAACCTGGTCGGCAACGCGATCAAATTCACCGACCATGGCCGCGTCGTGCTCACGGTCAGCCTGGCCAGCGAATCAAGCCACCGCGCCAGGCTGGCCTTTGTCGTGGAGGACACCGGCATCGGCATCCCGACCAACCAACAGGCCCACATCTTCGAGGCCTTCAGCCAGGCCGACACGTCGGCGAGCCGGCGTCATGAAGGCAGCGGCCTGGGCCTGTCGATCGCCTCACGCCTGGTCAAGCTGATGGGGGGAGACATCCGGGTCGAATCGAGCCCGGGGCAGGGCAGCCGGTTCAGCTTCGAAATCGAACTGGACAAGACCGCAGGCCACGACGCTCCCCGGCCTGTGATCGCCGTCGACCCGCTGCCGCGGCCAGGCCAGCACAGCGGCCTGAACATACTGGTCGCCGAGGACAACCCGGTCAATCAATGGGTCACCCGCCGCCTGCTCGATGACCTGGGACATCGGTGGGCGCTGGCGGAAAACGGCCAGGCGGCACTTGAGGCCCTGCACCTGCACGATTACGACGCCATCCTCATGGATATTCAGATGCCGGAGATGGACGGCTACCAGGCCACTGCCGCGATCCGGAGCCTGGAAAAGACTGCAGGCGGGCATATTCCCATCATCGCCCTGACCGCGCATGCCCACCCGGACGACGAAGCAAAATGCCTGGCCGCCGGCATGGACGGCTATTTGAGAAAACCGGTCGATGCCGCCGAACTGAGTGACACGCTGGAAAAACTGGCGGCCCGCGGACTGGCAGCGCATGCGCGGCTGCCGGGCGACGCCATGTCGGGTTAGAATCACGCCCCGACGCCTTCGTAGCTCAGTGGATAGAGCATCCCCCTCCTAAGGGGAGGGTCGCCCGTTCGATTCGGGCCGAGGGCGCCATATAACTAAAGTAATTCATGCATTTAGCAACACCGTGCAATGTGTTGCAATTGCGCAATATTGCGTAATTCGGGTGCCAATGGTGCCAAGAGGGTGCCAAAGGCTGGGGGCGTATAAAACAAGCCCAGGCAAGCCAGAGAAGCCGGCCACCGAGCATCCGGCAGCAACCAGCGGCAACCAACAAGCAACCAGCGGGCAGTATCCGGTGAATCCATCCGGTATCCGGTATCCGGTAAATTTGTCCGGTTTGTGGCGGGGTTTTATTTCGATGAAATCACATGAATATCACGTGATTTCATCACGTAACTTACTGTATTAAAAAAAGTATTTGACAATCTAATGCTAGTTGCTAGGATTGTCGCAGCATGTTTGGACCGGGTAAGCCCCCTATGGTCCCGGCCTATTAGTAGCCGGGGACGAAAGCGCAGTCGGGGGTGCAGGCTGCAACCACCGAGGGACATGCCCCGCAAGAAGAGACCAGGGACGCGGGTTAGCTGGCTAAGGTCCTAGCGGCAGCCACAAACATTTAATTCCGTTTGTGGAGCCACCATGCAAAAAAGCACCGAAACGCTCGGCTCAGCCGATCTAGCAGCCATTCTGGGGTTATCCCCTTACAGCCTTCATTCCGCACTATCGCGGCGCCCGGAGCGCTTGCCGCGGCCAGTCCGCATCCCAGGCGCGCGCAGGCTGCTCTGGCGCCGGCAGGATGTCGAGGCCTGGCTAGCGCAATACGCGCAGCCCGCACCAGCCAAGCGCGGGCGGGGCCGGCCAACAAAGGTGGAGCAAATGCAACGCTCGCGCACCCAAACCGGGGGGCAACCCTAATGGCCGGCATTGTTAGATCACCTCGCCCCGATAGGGCGTACCTTGAGGTGCACAACAGCACAGCGCGGGACCGCCGGCTGTCCTACCGCGCACGCGGTGTGCTGGTGCGGTTGCTATCCAACAAAGATGGCTGGCGCATGACGGCCGAGGACCTGTCCACCGAGGGGAAGGAGGGGCGGGATGCCATATTGGCGGCGCTCCGCGAGCTTAGGGCGGCAGGCTACATACGGGTGGAAAAACACCAAGACGCCCGCGGCCACTGGGTAACGCAAACATATGTTTTTGACCTGGCACAGCCCGCCGCCGAAGTTGGGTTTCCAGACGCCGGTGGACCGGACGCCGGTGGACCGGACGCCGGTGCTCCGGCCGTCGGTGGGCCAGTGGCTAAAAAGAAAGCCTAGCAAAACAACCACCAGAACAACCAGCAGGATAACCACATAGTGGCCGCGTGTTTTCAAAAATTCATTTCCTGGGAATGTGGGGGGACACCCCCCCCCGAAGCGCGAAACAGGGAAGTTCTTCCCCACCCCCTGCCCGGCCAAACAATCCACAAATTACGCAAGCCCTGACAACGTAATGCAATTGCTATTTTTTCCTGTTGTTTCAATGTGTTACAACAGTTATATTGTTTTCGTGTAATGCATCCCATTTGCGCTATATACACACCGACCACACCTTAAAAAGGAACACACTTCATGGAAAATTTTGAGCAGCAGCACCTAGCCACAAAACCAGCTAAACCGGTCCGTATGTCTTTTGCGCTCAACCGCGCCGAGGCCACCGCCCTGGCCGCCCTCCTCGCCCGTGCTGCCCTGGCGGAGGTGGGCCGGGTGGACCTGTCCAACCCCGACGCCCTGGCCGGCCTGGCGGGCTTGCAAAAGCTTCGCACGGCCCTGGCCGCGCGAGGTGCTTAAAGGGGGCATGCCGTGCAAACAAGCAATAACGACACACGCATATGGGCGCTTGCCGCAGGGTCGGTGCTGGCGGCAACTCGGGACCTGATAATGGAGGACGGCGGCGAGCGTGCATATACCTCAGGACAAACCTACGTGGTGTCGTCCATGCATCCAGTGGCAGACCCCCCATTTGTGGTCGCGTTGGACGACCAGGGGCTCCCCCACCGGCTGGCGGGGGAGGACGTGGCTAAATATTTCCAGGCGCGGCCATGAGCAAAACCTTTACCGTGCGCATGCCGGCTGAGCTGTACCAGGCCGCCATACAGGCAGCAGAAGTGGGCCGCGTAACAGTGGCCGACCTTATCCGCCAGGCTCTGGCCGACCGGGTGGCTGGCACCAGCCCCGCCGACCTGCTGGCCGCCGTGCACCAAGCGCGCGACAACATCCTAGCCCGCCTGGAGGCCTTCGAGGCCGAGGAGTAAAGCGTGATTACCAGCCAAGCGCCCACCGCCCGGCACCCCTGGCAGGACGGCCTCATCTCCGCCCTCCTGGCCGCCATGGCGGCCGGTTGGCTGGCCGGATGGCTGGTGTGGCACCCCTTCCCTGGGCTGCCTCTCCCAGCACCCACCGGGCGCGGCCTTGGCTGGCATACGTGGGGGGCGCTAATGCACTACCTGGCACCCAGCAGCCAGTCCGGCGCAGGTTGGGGCTGGGTTTGGGACCAGCATGCCAAATACGGCTATGAATACTTGATCTGGGTTCGGCTGACCCTGATCTGGGCGGTCGGGCTAGGCGCGGGTGGCTGGGCCTTTTGGCTGGTGGCCGGGCGGCCAGTGAGGCAGGAAACCCACCACAAGGGGCCACGCCTTGGGGGTGTAGGCGTAGCCGTGGAGGCCGCAAAAAAAGACCGTGGCGAGCTGCTGTACAAGGTTGCCAGCATGCCGTTCCGCCTGGAGCGCGTGCGGCGAAGTATGGTGCTACTGGGCAGCCCTGGGGGCGGCAAAACCCAGCTTACATGGCACCATATTGAAGGCCTGCGGGCAGCAGGGTACCGGCTGTTAGTGGTGGACGGCCCCAAGGGTGATTACAGCGCCGCCATGCCGTCCGACCCAGGCGGCGTGGCCGTAGTGGCGCCCTGGCACCAGGGGCCAGTTTGGGACATTGCCGGCGATTGCCCTACCCGCGCCCATGCCCGCGAATTGGCCGCCGCCCTTATCCCTATCGACCCTTCCCAGCCCATGTGGGGACAGGCGGCCGGGGGCGTTTTTGTGGCCTTAATTTGCGAGCTGCAAGCCACTCGCGGAACGGCCTGGGGCTGGGGGGATTTGCTGCTACAAATTACCCGGCCGGCCGAAGAATTGAAAGCGGTTGCGGAACAGTATTACCCCCCGGCTATGCAGGCGGTTGCCGATGTCGAGAGCAAAACAACACAGTCAATTTTGATTAATTTCACGGCCTTCATGCTTGATGTTTTCGAGCTATGTCTGGCGTGGCAAGACCCCGAAAACAAGCTAAGTTTTACGTCGTGGTGGCAAGGCGAAACCGATGGCCCTTGTGTTGTTATATTGCAAGGGTCTGGCCAGTTCGAAACCCTAGCAGGCGGCTACATATCGGCCATTATCCGCACCCTTGCCAGCCTCACCGCCGACCCCTCTTTTCCGGACTCGGCAACACGCAAAAATTGCATCGTTATCGACGAATTAGCACAGCTACCCAAGCTCCCGAAACTCGAAAAATTCATGGAAATTGGGCGCAGCAAGGGTTGTAGTTTAGTGGTGGCCACACAGTCGCCGGCACAGTTAAGAAAGGTATATGGCGAGGACGATTTGACGGCCTGGATGGGCATGGCCGGCACCAAATTTTACCTGCGCACAACTGGGGCGGATGACTGCCAGCTGGCCATCAAGGAACTGGGCGAAAAGGAGATTTTTGCCCCGCAAAACACGGTCACCACCAGCGCCAACGGGCAAAGTTTAAGCAACGGCTGGGCAAGGGAAAAAATGCCCGTGGTGGACCAGGAAATGTTGGAGGGGCTGGGGCCGGAAAAACGAGGGATTACGGTTATTGTAAAGGGCTTTGGCACCAACCCCGCAAGGGTGCTGTTCCCCTACTACCCGGTGGCCAACGTGCGCCCCGTGGCCATTCCAAATCCTGCCTTTAACCAGCACTACGGAGCCCCTGCAAACACCCCGAGCAGCGGGGAGATTGCAGGCAGTACGGGCACCGGGGAGAACGCATGCGTACACCCCGAAAATGAAGACACTGAAGACACGGACACAAACCCGCTTGAACAACTTGAAACCCTGGAGGAGGACGCTCACAGGGGGCGGCTATTAGCCGATTCTGTGGAGGTGGCAGACCAACAGGGTGACGAGTGCAACCTGGTGGCCGACCTGGCAGAGGAGGCGGCAAAGGATGCTGTTTGCGAACACCTGGGCGATGCCCTCGGAGTGGACGGGCATGGGTTGGGGGCGGCGCTTGAGCTACTGGAGTCGCTGGAGAGTGAGAACACGGCCGCAGGACAGGGGCAGCCTGACGTTTGCACTGATTACGTCGAGGGCGAGACCACAAACGGCCAGAATCACAAAAAACCACGGCGGAAACTGAGGGTTAAAAAACAGGAAATCGGGGTGGCGCAATGCATGTAAACCTGAGCTACAGAGCGGCCTGCGCTGACTTCATTGACCTTTCTGTGGTCGGTGTGTTCAGGCTGGCGAGCACGTGTAAACCCCGCATCAAATCTGGATTTTCCTTGGGTAATGACCAGCAGCAGAACACAAAATCCGGGCAAAAAAAGGTAGAGAGCAAGCTATGCCAGCGGTACCCGCTGGCCCCCACCGGACCCTGGCGGGACCCGTGTGGCCACTGCGTTTGGCTTAAAACAGGAGGTAGTGCATGCAGCAGCAAATAGTTAAGGCTCGGGTGTCAGCCACCGAAGCTGAGGCAATCAAGGAATTGGCCCAGGCCTGCGGCCTAACCGTGGCCGAATACCTACGCAGGTCAGCGCTGCGCCAAGAGCTGCGGCCAGTGTCAAAGGTGCCGCCCGTAAACTTAAAAACTGCTGTCGAGCTCGGTCGGCTAGGCAGCAACCTTAACCAGCTGGCCAAGGCCGCAAATTCCGGCAAATTCGGCCCAAATTTTGGGCCTCGTTTGGCGGAAATCCTGGGCAACATTCAAGGCGAAATTCGCACAGCGCGCAGCGAGTTCTTGGGCCTCCCTAGAGGCAAAAAATGATCTCAAAAATCCAGAAAGGCACCGGCTTCCTGGGCGTGCTGGACTACACCATGGGTAAGAACGGCGCAGAGCAAATTGGTGGCAACATGGCCGGTGAAACACCCCGCCAACTGGCCGCCGAATTCGGGGCAGTCAGAGACCATTCACCGACCTGCACACGGCCTGTTTTTCATGCCTCGCTGTCGGCCGCGCCGGGGGAGCGGTTGACGGATGAGCAGTGGCAGGACGTAGGCCGCGACTACCTGCAAAACATGGGTTTTGACCCCGATAAACACCAGTGGGTAATGGTCCGCCACATTGACCGCGAGCACGAACATGTTCATCTGGTTGCGAACCGTGTGGACCCGGAAAATTTCCGGGCCGTGTCCGACAAAAACGACTTTCGGCGCACACAGGAAGCCGTCCGCCAGGCCGAAGTACAACATGGCCTAACCCATACCCCCAGCGGCGGCCGCAACGGATCCCAAACGGCCCCAAAACCGTTCGACCAGGGCAAGGCCGCTGAGATGCGGAGGGTGATCGACACCAGCATCAAGAACGCAGATGGCAACCGGCAAAAATTCATTGAAAACATGGCCGACCAGGGTGTCGCCGTAAAGCTAAACCAGGCCAGCACCGGACACATTTCAGGCGTTAGTTTCCAGGCCCAAGAAGGCCCAGCGATTAAGGGTTCCGAACTCGGCCGCGGCTACAAATGGCAGTCCATCCAGTCCCGGCTGGACGGCAAGGAATTGGGGCCGGCCAATGGCAAAACGCGGGGTGCAAAACCAGTCCCTGTTTCGCGCTTAGGCGCCTCCGGCGCCAGGAAATCGGGAATAACCGATGACCCCACAATGGCCATCGACAGGATGGCAAAAATAGTTGGCCAAGCCATCACAAAAACCGTTATTGGTGGGGCCAGAAAAGGGCTTTCTGGTGCCATCTCTAAGGCAATTCCAAAGAGTCTAGGCCATGAAATGTGAAGATGATTTCGAGGCCGAATTGGCGGCCGTGATTGTCGACGTTTTGGGGCGCCTAGGCCTAAGCCGGGAGCACATTCCCACCCTTACTATTGGCCACGTTAGCGAGGGTTTTGCCGCCGAATACCAGCGTGAAATCCAGGAAATATGCTTCGACCCAGATGGTGCCCGCGGTACATGGCTGGAGCACGTTTTTGTGCACGAGCTTGCCCATTTTTTTGTGGGTGCGTATGGCCACGGCGTACCGTTTTATCGCGCCCTAATTGGGTTGTCCAGGCAGGCTGGCCTGGACCTGGACCAGGTTAAGCAAGCTGAGGCAAATAATTACACCGTGCAACACGCAAGTGATGGCGGCTTGTTTTGCTTGTGGTGGTGGGTAGCCGGGTGGCTAAAGCCATGGTATTTACCCCTGTTTTTTGCCGCCATTATGGCGGCTTTGTTGTTCCATTTTTCATAATTTTTATGGAGTTTTGCATGACTACACGGAAGATAATTAGCGCACTCTATAATCACTTAAATCAGGCCGACGGGGCCGTTACGGCCGCGCAGGTTGCAATACTGCTGACCACCCTTGAGCAAGCAGCGGCCGCTGCCCCAACCATGGCAGTGGACGAGGAAATACTAAGGGATTTGAGTGTGCCCGCGAGCAACGCAATGGCCCTGCTAGCGCTGCCGCCCGAGCAGCGCAACGACCACGGTATAGCTACCTGCGCCGTGCGTGTACTGGCTCATGTTTACGACGCCTACCCGGAGTCCAGGCAGGCTATTGACGCCGCGCAGCCCCACATGGCAGCAATGCTGCCGGCAGGGGCCTAACCCCGGCTACCCCCCCGCCGTAGCGGGGGGGATTTGGCAATGTGCTAACCAGGAATTATGTAGCTGCTGCGAAATCTCTTCCCATGTGACCACTCGTTCGCATCGGACTTGACCATGCCAAGTCATGCTCTTGACCGGACGTTCGTGAAAGTCCGCTCCGCTAGCTAAAATCAGGCAGCAATCGCCTCATTGCCGTCGGTCGATCCGCCAGAGTTTCAACGGCAGGTATCAGAGTGAAGCTGTCGGCTGAAACGGTTCCTCACGGACAGCAAGTCGGCCTGAGCGGCCGCTGAAAGTTCACTAGGTCGACGTCCGCAATGCTACCTAGAGTGTACGTAGCCGAACTTGGTCAAGCTGAAAAGCAGCTTTAGCGAGCTCACTGAGGAGAAGTCGCCCAAATACGTGCTGCATGCTGACTGTTGCTGTGGGCAACACCGGAGAGTAGCCTGCCAAAATTGATGCAATACCAATAGCCGCAGAAATGCGAGATACCTAGGAATCAATTGCAAATATGGATGAACGTCTAATCGCAGTTGGAACCGTTTTCTCTCTGAATGACAAGTTCCTCCAAGGGCAAGTTCGACTATTCGATAATCGGCGAGTGAAGTTCCAGTACGATGTCGTAGACGCGACACTAGGGCTTCTTGCACTCAAAGACCAGGTAACAGTGGAGGCCATCCTTACCGAGGATGGCCTCGTTGCATGCCGCGTCGCTAAGGTTGCTGAAAACGAGGGCGCATCGAATTTATCGACAGTGGATTTTGGTGCAGAGCCTGACTTGTTTGGTTTCGTGGCCCAAGATCAGGATAGCGAAGCTGTTGTACCTGAAAAAGAGGTTGAGCCCTGCTCAGACAACACAGCGCCGGTGAAAACGTCACTCCCAAGAAGCGAGGCGCGGCGCCTATACGAGCAAGCAGCAGTTGCGCGTGCCGAAGAGAGGTTCTCTGAGGCTCGAACTCTTTTCGAAAATGCTATTCGATCCGGAGGTGGCCCTAGCGTCCACAGCGCTTATGCCAAGATGCTGATTGAGGGAAAGGGGCGCGATCACCGTAGGGCAGGACAGATTCTCGCAGATGCGATTACGGCCTTTCCGTCTCACGCTACGTTTTACGTGATGTATGGCCAGATGGAGCGGCGAGCCGGGAACCTTACAAAAGCTGAAGAGATATTGCGAGAAGGGCTACGCCATCAGCCTAGACACGCGCTCTTGCGAACCAGCCTCGCGCAGGTACTAGCGCAGATCGCTACAAGCCATAGCTTGAAGGAAGCGGAGCAGATCTTCGATGCTCTGGAAGCAGAAGGCAAACTCAACAAGCGTGACAATTCCTACACCAGATTTCGTGCGCTTGCATCGAACCCGCGAGCAGGTCGAGCTTATTCATTCTTTGATCACATCGTGGGGTTTCGGGTCGGAATACCTGGAAAAAAAGAACTGCCAACCGGGGTGAGCGACCTAGTCCTGGAGATCACCGATCTCGAACTTGATTCGTCGTTTGGAATAAGCGGCGCTTACATTGTCAGGTGTTTCTCGGGTGACCCAAAACGCTCAGACATTCTCAACCTAAGCAGATACCTCAGGTCTCTGCGCTCTGACTCCACAGCAGGTCTGATTAACGGACGCGAACTCGTCATCAACCCGGCAATTGCGTTCGTTGCGATACCGAGAAGTGCGACGGTAAGAGACTACTTAATGAGTGTCCTGAGCGAGAACAATGAGGCAATTCTTCCTATCGATGATCAGTTTCTTAGTGCGACAAGTAGCAACCCAAAGGAGCAGATTCGGGATCTGTTAAGCCAGTACCTCGGCTCAAGAGACCTATACGACAGCACACTTCCTGTTTCCGGAAGAAGACTTTTTGGACGCGAAAAGCTTCTTGTGCAACTCGCTAACCAGATTCAGCGAGGCGACTTTATCGGAATCTTTGGGCTCCGAAAGATGGGAAAGACTTCACTCGTTTATCAGCTACGAGATGAGAAGCTTAGGGGGGAAGCTGTAGCGTATGTTGATCTCCAGTCCAGCCCTGGCCTTACGCTCGGTAGTTTTGATCCCGTCTATTGGGAGATCGAGCAAGACCTGGCACATCGACTTGCCAACAAACATCACTTGATTCGTTCGTTTCTGAGACTCGCGAGATACGAACGATACAGTGATGTAGTAGCGGCCGGATTGAGTCCAGCCCTTACGTTCGGCGAAGACATCCGATCTTTGCTTGATTTGATAAACAAAGGTTCGCTTCCGGGAGTTTCCAAGCTAATTATTGTTCTTGACGAGTTGGAACGTTGCCTACCATTGGCCGGCCAACAACCCATGGTCGGGTACATACAGTTTTTTGGGATGCTGAGGGGCTTGGCACAAACGGAGAGATATCGCGGAGCACTCGCAAGTGTAGTTGTTGCAGCAAACGCTGCCATCAGCGAAAGGGCATATTGGGAGGGCCAGGAGAACCCGGTCTTCTCACTCTATAAACCAATATTCCTTCCGCCTTTATCGAAGCTTGACACCGCGCAGATGGTCCAAAATCTCGGCAAAGGAATGAGTGTGTATTGGGAAAACGCTGCTTTGGATGCCATTTATGTTGAATGTGGAGGACACCCCTTTCTGACGCGTGTCCTATGTAGCGAAATAAGCCAGCGACATATTCAACGTCCACTGCAGGTTACAAAGAAGATGCTGCTAGATGAAATTCCAGCCTTCGTTCGTGACAAGAGTGACAAGTTTCAGCAGATAGTGGAACTGCTACGCGCCCATTTTCCGGAAGAACATGTTTTCCTCGAGTCGTTAGCAGTTGGTAATAAATCACCACCAGCTAGTGACCAAAGCATCAGACATTTACTCGGATACCAGCTCATCGTTGAGTCACCGAGCGGATTCTCAATTTCGCTAAATGCCCTTCGATCTTGGTTACGACGGCAGGGAGGTCTTACGGATGAATAATCCATACTGCTGGAACCGCATTAACACCAACCTGATTTTCGGGCGGAAGGCGCTGATGGATGAGTTTTTGACACAGCTGCCGTCTATAGGCGGAAATTCTTTTGGTTTAGCAGGTGCGCGTCGTATGGGTAAGACTACAGTCTTGCGGGCGGTAGAACGCGACCTTCTAGAAAGTCAGGATGTTTGGCGTAATTCCGGGACGACTCTGATTCCCATATATATCGATGGCCTGTCTCTACCGCGGCCTCTTGAAGCAGGCCACCTGTGGAAGCTGCTCTTAAACCCTATCCGAGTCGCATTAGGGGCCGATGGGGCGGAGCCGAACGAACTCGGCGAGCAAATCGATTTTCAGGACTTTGTTGTAATCGCGAAGTCGCTACTGTCTGCCTCTGAGAGCGTCCCTCGAGTTATTGTTCTGTTCGACGAAATCGAACACATAGTCGTCACGCACTGGGCATCGGGATTCTTTGCCAATTGGCGAGCGTTGTTAAGCAATACGCCAGATGTGTCCATATATTTTGGTGCTGTCTTCTCTGGGGCGCGTGAATTAGAGACACTTCAACACGATATTGGGTCTCCGCTTATGGATATTCTGGAATGGCGAAATCTGCATAGCCTAACCCGGGTAGACACGTCGGATCTAATTCGCAAGCCTTGCGAATTAGAGGTGGAGGACTCGTTCGTCGACCTCGTCTACAAAGAGACCGGTGGCCACCCAATGCTGGTTCAATACTTAATGCAGAAGATGCTGAACTGTAGTTCTTTGCCTTCCATTAGGGACGTCCAGAGTGCAGTCACTGAATTCGAGTCGCTTAGAAGTTGGCAGCTTGCAGACTGGTGGAATAAGTACTGTACTGATGATGCTCGACACGTTTACGCAGGCCTGCCGAGTAACTTAGATTACACCGCAATCTCCAAGATTTCGGCCGAGATCGGTCCATACCAGACCGGCAAAGCACTTGAAGTGCTTCAGCATGTTGGTATCGCAGAGGTTAATGACGCAGGTTATGCGACAAGACGCCGAGGTACTATCTTTAGCCGATGGCAGATAACAAATGGACGAAACATCGACAGAATATCTATCGACAACGGACTTGGTGAAATGCTTGCGGAACACGGAAGTGAGCTTCGGGATAAGTATTTGTCTGCATGGGCAATTTACGGTGCCGACATGCCCAATTATTCCGGGGCTGTGAGTGAAATGCGAGACACTATTACATTGGTTTTGCACAAATTGGCACCCGACTCGGCGGTTGAAGGCCAACTAGGATTCAAATATGAACTGGGACTGTCGAAACCCACCAGAAGGCAACGCGTAACCTATATATTCGGAGCAAAAGGAAAGGAGCAAGGAAAGTCGGTTGCAAGTGACGATGAGTTACTAGAAACGCTAGCATCGCAGGTGGCTGTTTCAGTGACATCCACCTATTCCGCAGCTTCTGCATTGACTCACACGACGGCAACAAGGCCACTGGCGTATCGAACTCTAAAGCAGGGAGAAAGCATTTTGGCCCAACTACTCGTTCCGAAGAATGCGAACAACTAGCTACTGACACCTCTTCGCCAGTTTGATTGCGATCTTAATTTGAAAATCTCGAAGGATCCTAAAGCTTCCGTTCGGCTTGGCGACGTCTGCTTACGACGACATTACGGCTCTCGACCGACCAAATCACCAGCGTCGGCTCAGGCCGACTTGCAGGCATAGGTCGTAGGGCAGGATTCTGAGTGGAGCGGTCATACAAATGACCACGCAGCCGGGTGGACGAGGGGCTGCTATAGGTTCAATACTGCCTGATGCTTACGTTGCCGTAACCGGTCATTTCCGTGCGAACGCATGGTCAAGTGCAATGCAAATCGTTGGTCAATTAAGCGCGATTCGCCAGCCCCAGCCTCACAATTTCGTACTAACCAAGCTTCTTTGCCAGTTCCTCCGCTTTAAGATGTGTATAGCGCTTTAGCATTGCCAGCGTTTTGTGCCCGGTAATACTGGCCACCTCCATGCTATCGAACACCCCACGCTCGAACAAGCGGCTCGTCGCCTCGTGCCGGAGGTCATGGAATTTTAGATTCTCGATGCCTGCGCGGTCGCAGGCCCGACGCCAGGACTTGTTAAAGCTGTCGGAGCCGCGCCACCAGTAAAACACCCGACCACTTATTGCTAGCGGCAAGGCCTTCACCTCCTGCAACACCTTCACCGCAGCCGGCGAGAGCGGCACCACCCGGTAGGGGTCTTTGTTCTTCGTCTCCTGGGTGCCATTCACGGTAAGACCCCGAACAACCATTACACGCTTCTCCAGGTCGATATCCTTCCATTGAAGGGACAGGAGCTCGCCAAGCCGTGCGGCCGTCTCTACGGCCAACTGGATAAGTAAGCGCATGTGGACCGAACAGGCAGCCAGCAAGCGGCCTTCCTCATCGTTTTCTAGTCGCCTTTCCCGTGCGTTGTTCTCTCTCGGCCGGGACACCATGGCACAGGGGTTGGCGGGCACGGGAATGCCCCACTCCTTGCCGGCTAGGTCGATCAGCCTGGATAGCAGGTTGAGTTCCTTTTTAACCGTTGCAGCCGCATAGCCAGCCTTAAGCCGGCCATCTCTGTACTCGGCCACGCGCTTAGATGTGATGGCTATCAGGGCGTATTTCCCTAGGGCCGCATTCAGGGCGGCCAGGGCCGGGCTAAAACCGTGGCCGCGCTTGGTTGGGAGGACTTCGACGCGGTACCGCTGTGCGAGCTCCCCCAGGGTTGTTATTTCGGCCAGATGCGTGGTTGCGGTCAAGCCAGACCTTATTTCCTTTTCTCGATCCCCCGCCCAGGCCTGAGCCTCCTTTTTTGTTGGAAACGTTTGCCGCAAAACCGGCCAGCCCTTGCGCTTAACAATTGCCTGCCATTGCAGCTCACCGCGCTTACGTATCGTCGCCATTATTTTAATTTTAGGTACAGGGTGCCAAGATGGTGCCAATAATACATGATAAGACACACAAACCAAGTAATGGCGCGGTTTATAGCGTTCATATCCACCCCCTCCTAAGGGGAGGGTCGCCCGTTCGATTCGGGCCGAGGGCACCACCTATTGCCATTGCTCTGATGCCTGCAGTTCAACAGCAGGTACAGACCAGACGACGAAGCCGCAGCACCAGACCCTCCTGCAAGGTCGTGGTCATGCAGACAAGCGGCGGCCGTCAGGCCGCCACCGTCGGGACAAGGCCTATTGCTGCTTGCGCAGCGACCAGGCTTCGATCTCCACCCGTCGATTCGGTTGCAGACACTTGATCAGTGCCGCCCGCTTGGTCTCCCCGCACTGGACCAGGGGCACGGCCTCACCGACCCCGGTGGCAGTAATGCGATCGGCCGGAATGCCCTTGGCGACCAAGTATGCGCGGACGGTGTTGGCACGCGCCTGGGACAGTTTCAGGTTGTAACCGTCGCTGCCGATCCGGTCGGTGTGGCCGACCACGGTGATCCGGTCGATCTCCCCGGCGCCCAGCAGGTCATCCACCAATTCGTCCAGCCTCCGAACGCCATCCGGGAGCAGGTCCGCCAGTCCGGATTTCTTGTAAGTAAACAAGCCGTCGGTCCCGAGGCGCACGCGCTTGGGCTCCAGCACCGGTGCTACCGGCGCCGGCATTTGTTTTTCCACGACCCGTTCAATCACCTTGGCGGGGGCAGACGGCGCCGGCGGCACCAGCCGGTCGGCACAGGACTGGGGCAGCCAGTGTACGCTGCGGACATGGTAGTCCGGGGTGTAGATCACCTTGTATTGGCAGGTATCCGCGGCGAAGCCCTGGCTCGCACGGAAATTGAAGATGTAGTCCCATTCCCTGACGCCGAACATCCCCTCCTTGAAGTGGGGAGGACCGAACAGCGCATAGAGCTGGTCCTTGCTCATTCCAGGCGCCACGCTGCGCAGATCGGCCAGATTGGGGAACGTGCCCTCTTTCACCCAGGCGTCCTTCCCAATGTCGGGAAAGACGATCTTGTCGCTCTTGCCGTCATCCGAGATGCGGCTGGCCGAAGTCGCACACCCCTCAAGCATCCCCAGCGAAGCGGCGAGGACGGCCATAGCGAACCATTTGTATTGCGTCATGACTTTATTCCCTTTTCGAATTGGCCGACGATCCCCTTGGGCTAGCCGCCGGCAAGGACAGATCCGCTTACCAGTGGAAGCCGACACCGGCGCCGACACCGACATTGCCCTGGGTATTGGCCGTGCCATTGAGCTTCGCTACCCAGCGTCCGTTATCGGAAAGCGACGACACACCGATCGACAGCGCCGACTGGCCATCGTAGTAGCCGACACCCGCCGCCGCCATGCTCTTGCCCGGCATGGTCGCCTGCGGCATGCTGGCCACCGAGATCGCCGAGGCGGAGCCGGCGTTCGCATCCTTGCGTACGCTATCGACGTTGAGTCCCAGATTGGCAATCTGGGTGTCGGTATACTGGTTCGCCTGGGCAATGCCGGCATCAAGCTGGCGGACGTTGACCGCATCGGTCGCCGCCGTGCCGCCCGCGACGTTGGTGATCTGGCGCTCGTTGCCCGCAGAGCCCACCGACACCGCGCCTTGAGGGGAGGTCACCGCGACATTGCTGTACTTCTCGGTGGCGCCGTTCATGCCGGTGCGCCCCGCTACCGAACCCGCACCCAGGGCAACCCCCTGGTCGGAGGTCACCGTGGCACCGTTGCCGATTGCGGTGCCCTGCTGTGGCGCCAAGGCCACCGCGTTGTCGCCGAAGGCCGCGCCGCCGTTGCCGGCCTGGGCTCCGGAACCCACCGCCACCGAGCCGGTAGCCACGGCGCCATGGCCGATGGCGATCGAGTCCACGCCGGTCGAGGAGGCGTTCTGGCCGATGGCGACCGCGCCATCGTTGGTGGCCTGGGCATTGTCGCCGACGGCAACGCTGCCCGTACCGCTGGAAACCGCAGCCGGCCCGGCCGCGACGCTGTCGGTGCCGCTCGCATCGGAATCATCCTTGGTGGAATTGGCATGGAAGTACTTGATGCCGCCACCGGTCTGGATGTTCTCGATCTGCTGGTTGGTCGCGTAGAGCTGGGCGCCGTTGACCGCATCGGTGCTGGTCGGGCTGAGCTCGCCCTGGTGCACATTGGTGATCGTCGTGCCGCCGGTCACGCCGCCATCGGTGGAGGTCGGTCCGGCCATCGTCACCTTGTCCTTGGCGCCGCTGTCGTAGGTGACCACATTGGCGTCGGTAATGCCCTGATTGACCGCGTTATCCACATAACGCTTGTTGGCGGCGTCGGTATCGGCCGTCGGGTCCGCCACGTTGTGGACCTGGACCGGTGCATTGGGATCGGCGCCCACCAGGGTGACCTCGTTGGTTGGCGTGGTGGTGGTGGTCCCCGTATTCGGGTCGTAATACTGCACCGGGCCGCTGGTCTGCAACGCGGTGATTGCCGAACCGACGTTGTTATAGGACCCGCCGTAAACGGCGTAGGTCGGCCCGGTGGTGAAGTCATGGCTGGTGGTGTCGTATACCGTACCGCCACCCAGGTAAGTCGCCAGCTTCAGGCCGATGGCGTCATTGTTTCCGCTGATGTCGCCTTGCAGCGCATAGAGCTGGGCGCCGTTGACCGCGTCCGTGCTGGTGGCGCTGACCGCGCCTTGGTGCAGATTGGTGATCGTGGTGCCATTGGTTATGCCGCCATCGGTCGAAGACGTTCCGCCCAGGGTCACCGTCATTTTCAGGGCCGGATCGTCATACTTGACCGCGCCGTCGTTCACGGCCTGGAGTTGACTGACGTTGACCGCATCGGTGGCAGCACTACCAGCCGCGACGTTGGTGATCGTGCGCTCGTTGCCGACCGAGCCGACCGAGACTTCGCCGACGCTGTTCTGCGGGGCGGTGAGTCCATATGCCGTGTAGCCGGTCTCGGCACCCCTTGTCGCCGTCGAACCGGCGCCGAGGGCGACGCTGTTGGCCACGTCGATGTTGGCACTGCTGCCGAGGGCAACCGAACCGGTGCCGTTGGCGCCGATCGTGGCGCCTGAACCAATGGCGATCGCGTTGTTTGCCCCGGTGGCGGTTGTCGCGCTATTGCCGAAAGCGATCGCATCGAATTCCCCGGCCGAGGCCAGTGGCGCATTGGGATCGCCCAGGCCGGTGATATAGCCGCCGCCGATGGAAATCCCCTTCGCGGGATCGATGGTGAAAGAGGTCGCCGTGGTGGTGCACGTCGGGTCCGCAGTAGGATCAAGCACCGTTCCGCCGGTAGTCAGTACATTGAGCGAAATAGGGTCACCGGAGGCAATACTATTCCACGTCGAGCTCAATCCTAGAAGCCCCCCTAAATCCACTAGGTTGAGGACTGGACCGAGGACTGGATCGAGTAGGCCCGTCACCACCGAAGGTGGCAGGCTGACACCAGTACAAGCGCTCACCAATGCCGCCTCCGCGGTAATTGAGCCCCCACCCAGCAATGCTGCCATCGTGCCGATCGCCAGCACGCCCCCGCTGCCTTTACTGCGCGCCTTGGTCAGTTCGGCGACTGCAAGCCAGGCGCCCGTGGCTGCATTCCAGATCAATCGATATGTCTTGTTCATCAAAATTTCCCCTCTCGGACGACCCAAACACGATGTTTGCCTTGCCGGTGACCGGCGTCACACCTCGCCTATCAGTTAAACATTCATCTTTATCATTTTCATTGGTATATAACTTTCACTTGGGGTAGGACAAACCTAAGTCATATGCCTTGATGAAAGCGCTGGATAGCGCAGGCGCACGGTCGCGAAGCATTGCGTCGCAGGTATCGAATTCGCATTTATCGGGTCTGCTGCATCCTTTGCGCATGCCATCGGTCGCGGCCGACCGTACCGTCGGCTGCGCCTGCAGGGCATTGCTCTCGGGGGCATGGCGCAACTTGTCAGGCGGAAGCTGGCAGATGTTCGGCAAATGGCGGCCTCCGATGGCGGGACAACAGTCAGATCTCAAGTCGACAGAACCAGACGCCATGGCCGGGAATTTGTCGGTCCGGTGGAGTTCGGAAACGCGGAAAAAGCCTGGTTCGGCGGCCAACTTGATTAGGGCTGAAAACAAATGAGTAATAGTACTTCATTCACGCCCAGGCAAAGTAGAGGCTCGGCTTATCAGCTTGTATCGATCATCGTGAAGGGAGGGTCGCCGGCTCGAAGCCGGCCGGGGGTGCGGCTAAACTTTTTCCCGGCAACGCCGTTATCTCTGCCAGGCAGTCACGGAGCCGATGCTCCGCTAGCAATCAGGAGGCCGCCATGACCATATATGAAACGGCAATCAGGCATGTCGCACAAGGCACGACCTATTCCTGGGATTTGACGGCCTTGCTCGGCCTCGGCATCAAACTGCCCGACTCGCTGCGGGAAAAACTGCTGCAAAGCACGACCACGCCGGCCGAAGCGGCGCAGGTAACCTCGCTATATACCCGGAAGTTACTGGGCTACTGGCGCGGCTGATGCCGGGCTGGCTTCGATCAGGGAACGCAATTTCGCCTTGGAGCGGCCGCTGGACAGGGCCTCGCGCGCCGTATTGACGCCATCCAGCAGACTCGCCGCCAGACCGGAGACATAAATTGCCGCGCCGGCGTTGAAGGCGACGATGTCCCGTTCGGGCGAATCCACATTATCCAGGGCCCGCATGAGCCTGACCTTGGCCTCGCCTACATCGGCCACGGCCATCGCCTCGGACAGGCAGTGGGTCAGCCCGAAGTCCTGCGGCTGGACCGCGTATTCGCTGATCTCGCCGTCCTTCAATTCGGCGACGAAGGTCACGCCGGCCAGGGACAGCTCGTCCAGACCATCGGCGGAGTGCACTACCAGGACATGGCGGCTGCCCAGTTCCTTCAGCACCTCGGCCAGCTTGCGCACCAGGGCGCGGTCGAACACGCCGAGCACCTGGTTGGGCGCCCCGGCCGGATTGGTCATCGGGCCGAGCAGGTTGAACAGGGTGCGCACGCCCAGTTCGCGCCGCACCGGCGCGGCGTGCTTCATGGCGCTGTGATGGTTGGGCGCGAACATGAAGCCGACGCCGATCTCCCTCACGGCGGCGGCAACCCGCTCCGGCGCCAGATGGACGTTGACGCCCAGGGCCTCGAGCACATCGGCGCTGCCCGATTTGGACGACACCGAACGGCCGCCGTGCTTGGCCACCTTGGCCCCCGCGGCGGCGGCCACGAAGGCGGCGGCGGTGGAGATGTTGAAGGTATGGGCGCCGTCGCCGCCGGTGCCGCAAGTGTCGACCAGGTGATCGACTCCATCCAGAGGTACTTTGGTCGACAACTCCCGCATCACGGTCACGGCGGCGGCCAGTTCGGTCACCGTCTCGCCCTTGCAGCGCAGGGCGATGACGGCACCGGCGATCTGGGCCGGGCTCAGTGCGCCGGTCATCACCGCGCGCATCAGGTCGAGCATCTCCTCGCGGGCGAGGTCCTCGCGGGCAATCAGCTTGTTCAGGGTGGCCGGGTAATTCATCGCTGGTCGGTCAGGAAGTTCTTCAGCAAGGCATGGCCGTGCTCGGTCAGCACGGACTCCGGATGGAACTGCACGCCCTCGACCGCCAAGGTCTTGTGGCGCACGCCCATGATCTCTCCGTCCTCGGTCCAGGCGGTGATCTCCAGGCAATCGGGCAGGCTCTCGCGTTCGATCACCAGGGAGTGGTAGCGGGTGGCCGTGAACGGATTCGGCAGGCCACGGAAGACCCCCTTGTCGGCATGATGGATCGGCGAGGTCTTGCCATGCATGAGTTCCCTGGCATGCACGATGCGGCCGCCGAAGGCCTGGCCGATGCTCTGGTGGCCCAGGCAGACGCCCAGCAAGGGCACCTGACCGGCCATGGCCTGGATCAGCGGCACCGAGATGCCGGCCTCGGTGGGCGTGCAGGGGCCGGGAGAAATGACGATGTGGTCCGGCCGCAGTGCCGCCACGCCGGCGAGATCGATCTCGTCGTTGCGCACCACCTTGACCTCTTCGCCCAACTCGCCGAAATACTGCACGAGGTTGTAGGTGAAGCTGTCGTAGTTATCGATCATCAACAACATGGTTATCCTTTGCGGGCCGGAAACAAACAGCCCCCGGCCCGAAGGTCGCGGGGGCTGGCGTCAACCGGATCAGGGGGCTTTCTTGGTATGGCGCTTGCCGCTGGTGTAATGACGGCCGGGCTTGACCTTGGTGACCGGAGTCACTTCGACCTGCAATTCAGCCGGGGCGGCCTTGGCCGAACTGGGCTTGACCGTTGCCGCCTGCTCGGCGGCAGACAGCTTCTGAAGGCGGGCCTCCAGATCCTTCAGCATGGCTTCGGCCTGGCTGATCAGTGCCATGGCCTTGGCTGCCGATTGCTCGGCCTTGCTGGCGGCGGCCTCGGCATGGCTGCCGATCGCGGCGACCGTGTTGGCGGACTGGGCAAAGGCGGCCATGCCCTGGGCAGAACGTTCGGCGACGGTCTGGACCTTGGCGGTCATGGCTTCGGCCCTGGCGGCAGCTTCGTTGGCTGTCTTGGCAGCCTGATCCGCGCGGTTGCCGGCAGAGACGACCTCGTTGGCGGACTGGGCAAAGGTGGCCATGCCCTGAGCGGCCTTCTGGGTGAAGGCGCTGGCACGGTCGACCACCTCGCCGGCCGCCTTGGCAGCGGTGTCGGCCTTGGCGGCGCTCTCGGTAGCCTTGGCGGCGCTTTCGTTGGCCTTGACCGCGGCAACGCCGGCATTCTGGGTGGACTGGATCATGTTGCGGATGGCCTCCATGACCTTGGGGTCGATGTTGGCCGGGATGGGGTAGGGAACATAGCCATTCTGCTGCGGCATGGCGTATTGCGGTGCGTACTGCTGCGGCATGGGATATTGCTGCGGCATGCCGTATTGCGGCGCGTACTGCTGCGGCATATAGCCAGGCATGTATTGCATCGGCCGCTGGTACTGCAATTGCGGGAACGGGAACGGGAAGAACGGGTACTGCGGCGCCATTTGCTGCGGCACGGCCTGCGGGATCTGGGCAGGAGCCGGTTGAGCCTGCCCATTCGCGGCGAAAACTGCCGGTGCCGCCATGGCCAGACAAATCGGGAACAGAGTGCGGGTCAAGTGCTTCATTATTATGGCTCCATGTCCATGAAATATAGTTGGTTAGTTTAGCGCCAACCGGCGAACGACGTCACCCAAACATCAGGGGATCATTCCACCTCGCTACCGAATCCTGCCAAAGCCAGTTCGGCCGCACGCAATACGGCACGCGCCTTGTTCTGCGTCTCCTGCCATTCGCTCTCGGGTACGGAATCCGCAACCAGACCGCCGCCGGATTGGACATACAGTTTCTTGTCCTTGACCACCGCGGTACGGATGGCGATGGCCACGTCCATGTCGCCGTTGAAGCCCAGGTAGCCAACCGCGCCGGCATAAATGCCCCGCTTGGTCGGTTCCAGTTCGTCGATGATCTCCATCGCCCGCACCTTGGGTGCGCCCGACACCGTGCCGGCCGGGAAGGTGGCGCGCAGCACATCCATCGCAGTCAGCCCGTCGCGCAGTTTACCCTCGACATTGGAAACGATGTGCATGACGTGCGAATAGCGCTCGATCACCATCTTTTCGGTCACTTTCACGCTGCCGGTCTGGGCCACGCGTCCGATGTCGTTGCGCCCCAGGTCGACCAGCATCAGGTGTTCGGCCAGTTCCTTGGGATCGGCGAGCAGTTCGTGTTCCAGGGCGAGGTCTTCTTCCCGCGTGTTGCCGCGCGGACGGGTGCCGGCGATGGGCCGGACGGTGACCATATCGCCTTCCAGCCGCGTCAGTATCTCGGGCGAAGCCCCCACCACGTGAAAATTGCCCATGTCGAAATAGAACATGTAGGGCGAGGGATTCACGCCGCGCAGGGCGCGGTAGAGCGACAACGGGTGGGCATGGAACGGCCGGCTCATGCGCTGCGAGGGCACCACCTGCATGATGTCGCCGTCCCGGATGTAGCGTTTGGCCTTCTCGACCGCCTGCATATAGGCTTCCTGGCCAAATTCCGACACGGCCTCGGCCGCCTCGCCCGGCTCGTCCCTGGGCGGCGTCACCGCCCGGGTCAATTGCCTGGCCAGTTCGCCAAGGCGCAACTGCGCCTTGGCGTAGGCGTCTTCCTGCATCGGATCGGCGTAGACGATCAGGGTCAGCCGGCCGGACAGGTTGTCGACCACCGCCAGTTCATCGGTCAGCATCAGCAGGATATCCGGCGTACCCAGCACGTCCGGCTTGACCGACCTGGCCAGACGCTTTTCGATGTAGCGCACCGTGTCATAGCCGAAATAGCCGCACAGGCCGCCCGGAAACCGGGGCAGGCCGGGCAGCGGCGCGGCCTTGTAGCGGGCCATGAAGGCCTCGATGAAGGCCAGCGGATCGTCCTGATCGGATTGCTCCACCGGCAGGCCGTCGGTCTCGACGCTGACGAAGTGGCCATGCACCCGCAGCACGGTCCTGGCCGGCAGGCCGATGAAGGAATAGCGGCCGAAGCGCTCGCCGCCGACCACCGATTCGAGCAGGTAGGTGTAGGTCTGGTTGGCCAGCTTGAGGTAGATGGACAACGGCGTATCCAGGTCGGCCGGCAACTGCCGATAGACCGGGATGCGGTTGTAGCCCTGGCGGGCAAGATCGATGAATTCCTGTTCAGTCATGATGGCTCTCTGGAAAGACGCGAATGAAGTGCACTGGGCGAAGGGCGACTCAATAACGCCATCGCCAGCCCGGGCACTTCACGGATCGGATTTCCAGGATGAGGCCGCTCATTTCACGACCACCAGTTTCGCGGCTTCGGCCAGCGTGGGCACCACCGCATCGAGATCCAGTTCTTCGACCGGTCGGCCCCGGTTATAACCATAAGGCACGCAGAACACCGGGCTGCCGGCGGCACGCGCCGCCTGGGTGTCGTTGAGCGAATCGCCGATCAGCAACAGTTCGGCCGGCTCGACGCCGAAGTACTGGCAGGCATGCAGCAACGGGAGCGGCGAGGGCTTGCGCTCGGGCAGGCTGTCGCCGGACAGGACCAGTTCGAAGAACGGGAACAGGCCGGTATCCCCGAGCAGCGGCACGGTGAAACGCTCGGACTTGTTGGTGATGCAGGCGACCCGCAAGCCCATGCCCTTGAAGGCCTGCAAGCCCTCCACCACGCCGGGGAACACGCGGCTCTTGCGCGACACCCATTCGCTGTAGTGCCGCTCATAGAGGGGCATGGCGCGGGCATACAGTTCCGGGTCCGGATCGGCCTCCATGTCGCGGGTCAGCACCCGCTTGACCAGGCGGGAGACACCGTTGCCGATGTAGCTCTTTACCGTGGCCAGGTCGATCTCGGGCAGGCCGAGGTCGGCCGCCATCGCCATGGCGGCATCGGCCAGGTCCGGTGCGGTATCAAGCAGGGTGCCGTCGAGATCGATGACGACGGCCTTGATGGGGAGCGGAAAGTTCATCATAGGGGCAAGCTTCAAGAGGCAAGTTTCAAGAGATCAAGGCGGCTTCCCTTGTCCCTATGCATCTTGCCCCTTGTAACTGTTGTCAGACCTTGGCCAGTTCGGCACGCAGGGCGCCGACCACGGTGTCGTAGCGGTGCGGATCGCTGTCCTTGGCGGCGCCGAAGATGGCGGAACCGGCCACGAAGGTGTCGACGCCGGCGCGGGCGACTTCGGCAATGTTGGCCGGACCGACGCCGCCGTCGATCTCCAGGCGGCAGTCATAACCGCCGGCGTCGATCATGGCGCGCACCTTCTTCGCCTTGTCGAGCACGTAGGAGATGAACTTCTGGCCGCCGAAGCCGGGGTTGACCGACATCAGCAGCACCATGTCCAGCTTGGGCAGGGTGTATTCGAGGATATCCAGCGGGGTGGCCGGGTTGAACACCAGGCCCGCCTTGCAGCCGCTTTCCTTGATCAGGCCGATGGTGCGGTCGATGTGCTCGGAGGACTCCGGGTGGAAGGTGATGTAGGTGGCGCCGGCCTTGGCGAAGTCGGGGATGATGCGATCGACCGGCTTGACCATCAGGTGCACGTCGATGGGGGCGGTGACGCCATGCTTGCGCAGTGCCTCGCACACCAGCGGGCCGATGGTCAGGTTGGGCACGTAGTGATTGTCCATCACGTCGAAGTGGACGATGTCGGCGCCGGCCGCCAGCACGTTGTCGACTTCCGCGCCCAGGGTGGCGAAGTTGGCGGACAGGATGGAGGGGGCAATCATGTATTGCGTCATTTTCAGCTACCCGGGTTCGTTGCAAAGGGATGATTCTACCTGCTCCCCGGCAGGCTGGACAGACACGGCCGATTCGTGTGCAATGGCCGTCGACGAAGCGTTAGACCCGGAGCAAGCATGGCCGAGAGCAGGAAATACCATATCACCGTCACCCCGGTGACCCAGTACATCGCCGACCAGTCCGACGAGGCGGCCAGTCGTTACGTGTTTGCCTACACCATCACCATCAGCAATACCGGCACCATTCCGGCCCAACTGGTCTCGCGCCACTGGATCATCACCGACGCCAACCAGGCCGTGCAGGAGGTGCGCGGACTCGGCGTGGTCGGCGAACAACCCATGCTGCAGCCGGGCCAGAAGTTCGCCTACACCAGCGGTACCGCCATCGCCACGCCGGTCGGCAGCATGCGCGGCAGCTACCAGATGGTGGCGGAGGACGGCGAGCATTTCGATGCCGAGATCCCGGAATTCGCCCTCAGCATGCCCCGGGTATTGCATTGATGCGGCGCGCTCCATTAGCCCGGACGGACTGATGCGTTGCCTGTCGCTGCTGGCCGTCTGTTTTCTGGCCGGCTGCCAGACCCTGGCGCCCAAGATCGACGAGGTCAGCCACGAGCCGGCGCCCGTCGCGGCCCCCGCCCAGGCCGAACCGCCGGCGCCCAGTCCGGCCCCCACCCCCGCCCCCGCCCCGGTCACTGAAATCGCACCTCAGGCACCGGCGCCGGAAATCAAAACCATGCCGGTCGCCATGGACTGGCTCAAACCGGGCGCCTGGACCGAATTGCCCGGCTGGAAGTCCGACGACCTCAAGGCCGCCTGGCCGGCCTGGCTGCAGTCCTGCTCGGTGATGCAGCGCCAGAGCGCCTGGCGGGACGTCTGCGCCGGGGCCGTCCGGATGACCAGCCCCGAGCCTGAACAGATCCGGGCCTACTTCCAGAGACGTTTCACCCCCTACCAGATCCAGCAGGCCGAAGGCGGCGCGGAAGGACTGGTGACCGGCTACTACGAACCCCTGTTGCGCGGCAGCCGCAGCCTGACGCCGAAATACCGCTACCCCGTGCGGGCGCCGCCCGACGACCTGCTGGTGGTCGACCTGGGCGACCTCTATCCGGAACTCAAGACCTTGCGCCTGCGCGGCCGGCTCGACGGCAACAAGGTGGTGCCCTACTTCACCCGGGGCGACATCGAGGCCGGCAGGACGCCGGCGCCGGGCCGGGAGATCGCCTGGGTGGACGACCCGGTGGAGTTGTTCTTTCTCCAGGTCCAGGGCTCCGGCCGCATCCAGCTCGATAATGGCGACCAGATGCGGGTCGGTTATGCCGACCACAACGGCTACCCTTACCGTTCCATCGGCAAGTGGCTGGTCGAGCGCGGCGAGCTGACCCTGGACAAGGCCTCCATGCAGGGCATCAAGGACTGGGCGCGCGAGCACCCGGACCGGCTGCCGGAACTGCTGGCGACCAACCCCAGCTATGTCTTCTTCCGCGAACTGCCCAATCAGGACGGCGGGCCGCTCGGCGCCCTGGGCGTGCCGATCACGCCCGAACGCAGCATCGCCGTCGACCCCCGCGCCACCCCGCTCGGCGCCCCGGTCTGGCTGGCCACCACCCGGCCCAACTCCAGCGAGGCCCTGAACCGGCTGGTGCTGGCCCAGGACACCGGCGGCGCCATCAAGGGCAACGTCCGGGCGGACCTGTTCTGGGGCTTCGGCGACGACGCCGGCCGCCTGGCCGGGGCCATGAAACAGAAAGGCCGGATGTGGCTGCTGTTGCCCAGGGACTACCCGCTGACCAGCGGCGGCGGCCGGAACGGCCTATAGTGGCCCTACCAGCCGAACCAGGACACGGACATGGAAGCCCTCTCAAGCACATTGGCCGCTGCCGCGACCCAGAGCCAGCTCGGCACGACCATGGTCAAGCTGGCCGCCCAGGATGACCAGCAGATGGCGGCCATGTTGAGCCAGGTGGCCCGGAGCGGCCAGGCCCTGGCCTCGAACCCGGCCCATCTGGGCCAGTCGCTCGACACCTACGCCTAGTCATTCAGTTCGTATCTCACCCGGATAGTGATCAGCGCCCGCACCGGCCGGCCGTCCTTGCGGGCCGGCAGGAAGCGGCCCTGCCTGAATGCGCCCAGGGCCGACTCGTCGAACAGGCCGGGCGGATCGCCCTCCTCCACCTCGGCCTCGCGCACGACACCGAATTCGTCGATTCGCAGCTTCAGCTTGACCGATCCCTCGATGCCCTGGCGCCGCGCCTCCGGCGGATAGGTCGGTTCGATCTTTGCGACGGCCTTGGGCTGGACATCCAGCTGCCTGGCCTCGTACCAGTTGCTGTCGACCATGACCGGCAGGCTGGGCAGATCGGCAGCCGGCGTCGGCTGGGGCCGGGCGACCGCGGTCGGCGCCGGTTCAGCCGTCGGCGGCGGGGCCGGTTCGGCCTCGGCGACCGGCTCGGGGCTGTTTGCAGATGCTGGGACGGGGGAAAGCTCAGGCGGTTCCGGCTGCCGGACCGGCGCCGGCTCGGCAGCCGGCTCGACGGCCTTGTCGAGCAGCCGCGCGCTGATCACGACCACCTCGGCGGTCGGCGGAAACGACCGCGGCTGCACGACCATGATCACGGCCAGATGCAGGCCGAGCGACAGCATGAGCATGCGGGTCAGCGGCAACCGCCACAGACGTGCAATCATGCCGGCTGCCATAACCAGACCCCGATCGCCGGCCGCCGGGGCAGTCGTCAGACCAGGCTTATTGGCCGGCCTCGTCCAGCATCGCGTTCAGGCGGTCGGCCGGCACCAGTCCGGGCAGCCGCTTGCCGTTGCCGAGGATGATGGCCGGGGTGCCCTGGATATTGAGCTTCTGGCCAAGTTCAAGGTTGGCCTCGACCGGATTCGCGCAATCGTCCTTGCCCTCGGGCACGGTGCCGTTCAGCATCAGGTCGTTCCACGCCTTGGCACGGTCGGCACTGCACCAGACCAGCCGGCTCTTGCGCGGGGAATCGGCATGCATCGGCAACGGATAGATGAAGGTGTAGATGGTCACGTTGTCCAGCTTGCTCAGTTCCTGCTCCAGCTTCTTGCAGTAAGGGCAGTCAGGATCGGAAAATACCGCCAGCTTGCGCTTGCCGTCGCCCTTGACGATCTTGAACGACTGGTCGAGCGGCAGGGTGTCGAACTTGACCTCGGACAGCTTGTCGGCCTTTTCCCGGGTCAGGTTGCGCCGGCTGGCCGTCTCCAGCAGGTCGCCGGTGAACAGGTGGTCGCCATTGGCGTCGGAATAGACGATCTCGCTGCCGCCGATGACGACCTCGTAGATGCCAGCAACCGGGGTCTTGCTGACGCTGTCGACCTTGGCGCCCGGGAAGCGGGCCTCAAGGTTCTTCTTGATTTCGCCCTGGCCGGCGTTACAGCCGGTGGTCAGCAGCAGGGTGAGCAGCAAGGAGGTTAGGATACGCATGGGATCTCTCTTTATTGAACGGCATGGCGCATGAGCGCCTGCTTCAGCCAATCCTGGCCATTGGTCAAACCGAGCCCGGTATTGCGCAAGACGCGCAGGGCCGGATCGGGATTCGTGAACAGCGACTTGAGGCCGCCGGTAGTGAACTGCATGGAGGCGACATCCTCCATCCGGCGCACCGCATAGGCTTGGAGGCGGCCGATGTCGCCCGGGTTCCCGCCGGAAGCTAGCATTTCGGCCAACAGCCGGCAATCCCGGAAGCCCAGGTTGACGCCCTGGCCGGCCAGCGGATGGACGGTGTGGGCAGCGTCGCCGATCAGCACCAGGCCCGGTCGCACCCATTCCTCCGCCCGCCGGATCTTGAGCGGGAAGGCGGCCTGCGGGGTGACCCGGCGCAGATCGCCAAGGACGTGGTGGCCGGCCTCGGCGACATCGGCGGCAAACGCCTCCGCGCTGCGTGCCATGCGTTCCGGCACCGCGTCCTCGTGGGTCGACCAGACGATGGAGATGCGCCGGCCCGGCAGGGGCAGATAGGCCAGCACGCCGTCCTCGCTGAACCACTGCCAGGCGATGCCGCGATGCGGTTTTTCGATCTCGAAGTTGGCCACCACGCCGGCCTGGTGCTGGTCCTTGACGGTAAAGCCGATGCCGGCCTGGTCGCGCAGCCAGGAACTGGCGCCGTCGGCACCGACCAGCAGGTCGCATTCCAGGCTACGGCCGTCGGCCAGGACCAGCGAGTGGCGGCTCTCACCCCAGGCCACCGCCTCGGGCGTTGCGTCGATCAGCGTGAGGTTCGCAGCCTGCCCGGCCGCCTGCCAGATGGCGTATTGCAAGCGGCCGTTCTCGGCAATCCAGGCCAGTTCCGGCAGGCCGGTCTCCAGGGCGTCAAAAGTCAATTTGCCGCCGCCGTCGCCGAAGATGCGCATGCCGTGGATGGCCTGGGCGCGCACCGGGTCGCCCCAGCCGCCGAGGTCGCGCAGCCAATCGACATTGCCCGGACTGTAGGCATAGATGCGCGAGTCCCAGTCGTCAGTCGGGGCCTGCGGCGGCCTCGGCTCGACCAGGGCGACCCGGTAGGACGTGTTCTTCAGGGCCAGGGCGAAGGCGGTTCCCGTCAACCCGCCCCCCACGATGACAATATCGAAGCGCTCTACCATGCCTGCACCCCGAACATCATCTTGCGTGCAAAGGCCTGCTTGATCGGCGGCAGCATGTCCATGGCCGACAGGGCGAGGCCGCGCGCCTGGGACAGCAACGGCAGGTCGTTGGCGAATACCTCGACCAGGATGTCGGTCATGGCGATACCGCCGCCGACGTCCCGGCGCCGGTGCTTGCAATAGGCGGCCAGGAATTCGGCGCCGCCGTACGCCTCGCACGGGTAATCCATGGCCGTCTCGGCCAGCCACCAGGCGTCGCGCAGGCCCAGGTTGAAGCCCTGGCCGGCGACCGGGTGCAGGGTCTGGGCGGCGTTGCCGATGCGTACCAGGCCGGGCTCGACCACCTCGCGGGCGGTGACCAGCCGGAGCGGAAACAGCGAGCGCGGGCCGGCGGCCAGGAAGCGGCCCTGACGGTCGCCGAAGCTGGCCTGCAATGCCTCCAGGAAGGTCGCCTGGTCCCACCCCATGCGGGTCTCCACCAGGTCGTTGGCGGTGGTCCAGACCAGGGCGTAGTCGTCGCCGAGCGGCAGCAGGGCCATCGGGCCGGCCGGGGTGAAGCGCTCATAGGCGCGGTGGCCGTGCGCCACCTCGGTCTGCACCGTGCAGATGATGGCGCTCTGGCCGTAATCCTTGACCTTGACCGCGCCCGGCAGGCTCTTGCCGCCGTCGGCCAGGACGATCAGCCGGGCGGACAGGCCGCGTGCCATGCCGGCCTGCTCGAACTCGACCAGGCCGCTGCCCGAGGCCGGCCGCACCGCGGTGACCCGGGCGCCGGTGATCAGGCTCGCCCCGGCATCGGGCAGGCCGGTCGCCAGGGCCTGGTAGAGGTCGCCGTACTCGGCGGTATAGCCGAGTGCCGGCACTCCCAGTTCCTTCGCTTCCAGCACCGCCCGGCCGATGCGGCCACGCTGGGAGACGTGGATGGTCTCGATGGCGGTGGCGTGCGGCGCCAGTGCGTCCCAGACCCCCAGTCGTTCCAAAATCAGCCGGGTGCCCTGGGACAGCGCCAGGGCGCGCGGGTCGCGCGCGGCGAACTCGGTCCTGGCCTCCAGCACGGCGACCGCCAGGCCGCTGTCCTTGAGGGCGATGGCCAGGGCGGCGCCGACGGGGCCACCGCCGACAATCGCAATATCAAAGGTTTCATTCATGCCCATGTCATCACATCCGTTGCCCGAGCGGTGTCGGCGGCCGGCGGCGACTCGCGGGGCGCCCTGAAGCGTTGCCCGAGGGCCCCGCGCAGCGGGATCGGGCAGCGTAAGGGATGCCGGCGACTGCAACGTGCGCCTGCATTCTGCTCCGGGGTCGCACCTGCCTTCGGCAGGCACTGCTCCCTGCTCGCACCGCCCCGACTCTGATGGCGATATCGTAATGTTCAGCCACGCATGACCTCCTCGATCTCGGCCACCGTCTTCGGCGCGGCGGCGCTGAGTACCTCGCAGCCGGCCTCGGTGACCAGGACGTCGTCCTCGATGCGGATGCCGATGTTTTCCAGCCGCCTGGGCACGCCCTTGTCGGGCCGGATGTACAGGCCCGGTTCCGCGGTCAGGGTCATGCCGGGCTGAAGCAGGCGCCACGCGCCATCGATCTTGTAGTCGCCGACGTCGTGCACGTCGAGGCCGAGCCAGTGGCCGGTGCGGTGCATGTAGAAACGCCGGAAGGCGCCCGATTCGATGAGGCCGTCGACGCGGCCCTTGAGCAGCTTGAGGTCCTTCATGCCCTGCACCAGCACCCGCACGGCGGCTTCATGCGGAGCATTCCAGTGGTTGCCCGGCCGTACCTCGGCGATGGCGGCGGCCTGGGCGGCCAGGACGATCTCGTAGACCTCCTTCTGCGGCCCGTCGAAGCGGCCGTTGACCGGGAAGGTGCGGGTGATGTCGCCGGCGTAGCCGCCGTATTCCGCGCCGGCGTCGATCAGCAGCAGGTCGCCGTCCCTGAGCGGCCGGTTGTTGAACACGTAATGCAGCACGCAGGCGTTGGCGCCGCCGGCGACGATGGAGGAATAGGCCGGCGCCTCGGCGCCATGGCGGCGGAATTCATGCAGCAGTTCCGCCTCGATCTCGTGTTCGTACAGGCCCGGCCGGCAGATCGCCATGGCACGGCGGTGGGCCCCGGCGCTGATCCCGGCGGCACGGCGCATCCGGGCCAGTTCCTGGTCATCCTTGAACAGGCGCATCTCGTCCAGGATGCCGCCCGCCTCGACCAGCACCTCCGGCGCACCGACGCCCGAACGCGCCTTGGCCCGCACCGCATTGAGCCAGGCCATGACGCGGGCATCCCAGGCCGGCTCGGCGCCGATGCGGGTGTGCAAAGCCGGCTGATCCGCCAGCAATTCAGGCAGTCGCCGGTCCAACTGGCTGATCGGCCAGGCGGCATCGAAGCCGAACGCCGCCCTGGCGTCCTTCGGCCCCCAGCGGAAACCGTCCCAGATCTCCATTTCGAGGTTCTTTTCCCGGCAGAACAGGTAGTGCCGGGGGCGCTTGCCGGCGACCAGGACCACCACGGCCTCCGGCTCGGCAAAACCGGTCAGCCACCAGAAATGGCTGTCGGGCCGGTACGGGTAATGGCTGTCGCGGTTGCGCACCGCCTCCGGTGCGGTGGCGATGACCATGACGCCCTCGGCCATCTCGCGCATGACGTGGCGGCGGCGCTGGCGGTACAACTCGCGATCAGGCGGTGATTCGGTCATGCAATTCCTTATCCAATGCGTGCAAACGGGCCGGCGTGCCGACGTCTTCCCAGCGACCGGCGAAGTATTCGCCTGTCACCTTGCCCGCGTTCATGGCCGCAATCAAGAGCGGCGCCAGCTTGGCCTTATCGCCGGGGGTGATGCCGGCGAACAGTTCCGGCCGGTAGCAGCCAATGCCTGAGAAGGTCAATTTCCTCCCCTCGCCTGCGGGAGAGGGGAGGAAAACCCGTCCGTCGGCCAGTACAAAATCGCCTGCCGGGTGGTGCGGCGGATTGTCGACCAGCACCAGATGCGCGACCCGGTCCGGGTTCGCCGCCATGTCGGCCAGCACCGCGGGCAGCCGGTCATAGTCGTATTCGGCATAGACGTCGCCGTTGCTGACCAGGAAGGGCGCCTCGCCGAGCCGATGCAGCGCCCTGGCGATGCCGCCCGCCGTCTCCAGCGGCGTACCCTCGTCCGACCAGGCGATGCTCACGCCCAGCCGGCTGCCGTCGCCGAGATGGTCCTCGATCTGCATGCCTAGGTGGGCATGGTTGATCACCAGTTCGGTGAAGCCGGCCGCCCGCAGGCGCTCGATCTGCCATTCGATCAGCGGCCGGCCGCCGACCTTGAGCAGCGGCTTGGGCGTGCGGTCGGTCAGCGGGCGCATGCGCTCGCCGAGTCCGGCGGCCAATATCATTGCCCGGAACATTGCCACCCTTTCAAAACGGAGTAGTGCGCATGCGTCCCGCGCTCCGGGGTCGCCGCCCACGGCTGCGCCGCGGGGCCCCGCTCCGCCCTCCGCTTGGGTATGCGCTCGCCCAACCCGGCGGCCAGGATCATGGCCTGCATCAGAAGGTGAACCCCACATCGGCCTGCCTGCCTGCCAGTTCGTCGAGCAGGCGGAGGAACGGACGCAGGGCGTTGTAGCGCTCGCAGGCCCGGCGCAGGTAATGCATCACCAGCGGCATGTCCTTCAGGTAGCCGGCCTTGCCGTCGCGGTGGTACAGGCGGGCGAAGATGCCGAGCACCTTGATGTGGCGCTGGATGCCCATCCACTCGAAGTCGCGGTAGAAGTCGGCGAAATCGGCGTGCACCGGCAGGCCAGCCTTGCGCGCGGCCTCCCAGTAGCGGACCACCCAGTCGATCACCCGGTCCTCGTCCCAGGCGATGTAGGCATCCTTGTAGATCGACACCAGGTCGTAGGTGATGGGACCGTAGACGGCATCCTGGAAATCGAGCACGCCGGGGTTGTCCGTTTCCGTCACCATCAGGTTGCGGGAATGCCAGTCGCGGTGGACGTAGACCTTCGGCTGGGCCAGGTTGTTGGCCAGGATGGCGGCGAAGGTGGTGTCGACGACCGCCTTCTGGCGCGCGTCGAGTTCGATGTTCAGGTGCCTGGCCAGATACCAGTCCGGGAACAGCATCAGTTCGCGCCTGAGCAGCGCCTCGTCGTAGTCGGGCAATTCGCCCGGCCGGCTGGCCACCTGAATCTTCACCAGCTCGGCGTTGGCATCGCGGTAAAGGGCGTCGGCCGAGCCGTCGTTGAGCGCCATCAGGTAGGTGGTATTGCCGAAGTCGGACAGCAGCAGGAAGCCATCGGCCAGGTCCTCGGCCAGGATTTCCGGGGTATTGGCGCCGGCGGCCCGGAACAGCCGGGCGACGTGGACGTAGGGCCGGCAATCCTCGTGTTCGGGCGGCGCATCCATGACGATATAGCTGCCCGATGCGGTCGAGGCGCGGAAATAGCGCCGGAAACTGGCATCGGCAGAGGCCACTTCAAGGCCGGTCAGGGGCTCAGGCAGGACATTCCCGGTCCATAGCCGCAAGCGGCCGAGTCGATCAAGGCATACAGGGTTTTGTTCAGGTTCCAAGTTATAATCCGCGCGCTTATTTACTGAAATGATTTTACCATCCGTCTGTTCATGGCCCCTCACCGCCTTCTTCCTCTGACCATCGCCATGATGGTCGCCTCCGGCGTGAGCTTGGCCACGGATGCCCCCCTGACGCTCAAACTGTCGCGGACCCTGACCCTGACACCGCTGGAAAGCGCCACCCGGCAAGACCCCGTCTTCTTCGACGCCGACCGGCTCATCAACCTGGAGGACGGATCCATCCAGGCCGAAGGCAACGTCAGCGCCCGCACCCTGGGCGAATCCTTCCAGGCCGACTGGTTGCATTACGACCCCAATGCGGACGAAGTGCACGCCAAGGGCAACGTGGTATTCCAGCGCGGCGAGAAACGCCTGGACAGTACCGAAATCCATCTTCGACTGAGCGACTACATCGGTGAAAGCAAGTCGACCCAGTTCGTGTTCCCGACCCGAGGCGGGCTGACCGGCCACGGTTATGCCGACAAACTGCTGTTCGTGGGGCGCGACCACTACCAGCTTGAGGCGACCACCTACACCACCTGCCCGGTGGGCAATGAAGACTGGGCGCTGCGTACCGACAACCTCAACCTGGATTACATCGACAAGGTGGGCCAGGCCCGCGACGTCAAGGTGGAATACCTGGGCGTACCCATCCTGTATGCGCCCTGGCTCGATTTCGCCCTCGACAACAACCGCAAGTCCGGCCTCCTGAGCCCCACCATCGGCGTCTCCGACAACCGCGGCCTCGAGGTCATCCTGCCCTGGTACTGGAACATCGCGCCCAACCGGGATGCCACCATCACGCCCAGGCTGATGAGCCGCCGCGGCGTCCAGGTCAGCGGCGAGTTCCGCTACCTGGAACCGAACTACAGCGGCGGACTGGTCGTCGAGGCCCTGCCGAACGACAGCGTCACCGGCACCGGACGCTATCGCGGCCGCCTGGAGCACGAGCAGACCTTCAGTCCCCGCCTGACCGGCTCGCTGCTGGTCGACAATGTCTCCGACGACACCTATTTCACCGACCTGTCCAACCTGGTCAACCAGACCTCGCAAGTCCTGCTGCCCAGACAGGGCTCCCTGGCCTATGCCGGCGACTGGTGGACGCTGACCGGCCGGGTGCAGAGCTACCAGGTCCTGCAGGACCCCTCATCCCCGATCACGCGGCCCTATGACCGCCTGCCCCAGGTCCTGCTGAGCGCCGACCAGACCTTCGCCGGCAATCTCCATTTCAACCTGGCCAGCGAACTGGTCCGCTTCGAGCATGAATCGAGCGACAAGGCGGTCGGCAACCGTTTCTACGCCTATCCCAGCGTCGACGCCACCTTCGAGCAGACCTACGGCTATATCCGGCCCAAGATCGGCTGGCATTACACCGGCTATGACCTGGATCGCAACCCGGACCACCCGGCCACGACCTCGGCCACCCGCAGCCTGCCCACCTTCAGCCTGGATGCCGCGGCCTACCTGGAACGCGACTGGAGCCTCGGTGGCCACGAGTTCCTGCAGACCCTGGAGCCCAGGCTGTACTACGTCCGCATCCCTTACAAGGACCAGTCCGCGCTGCCGGTCTTCGACAGCAGCGTGGCCGACCTGTTCCAGACCCAGTTGTTCTCGGAAAACCAGTTCATCGGCGTCGACCGCATCAACGATGCCGACCAGATCACCTTCGGCGTCACCAGCCGCCTGCTGGAACCGGACTCCGGCCTGGAACGCCTGCAGGTCAGCCTGGGCCAGCGCTTCTACTTCAACGACCAGAAGGTCACCCTGCCCAACTACCCGGCGCGCGGCACCAACGTCACCGACCTGCTGGCCCAGGTTTCCGGCCAGATCACCGACCGCTGGCGGGCCGACTCCGGCTTCCAGTACAACCCGGACGACGGCGAGCTGGCGCGGGCCAATCTGGGCGTCACCTATCGGGACGGGCCCGGCAGGCTGGTCAACCTCGACCTGCGCTACATCAACGAGCGCTACGGCACCGGCCTCAACCAGCTCGACCTGTCCTGGCAGTGGCCGATCAAGTCCCGGTGGTTCGGCCTTGGCCGGTTGAATTATTCGTTTTACGATGATCGCCTGGTCGAAGGCCTGCTGGGATTCGAATACAACGCCGGCTGCTGGTCCTTGCGCGGCGTGGTGCAGAAACTGGCCACCGCCACGAACGGTTCCAGCCAGGCCTTCTTCCTGCAACTCGAATTGCAGGGCCTGACCCAACTCGGCCCCAACCCGCTGGAAGTCCTCAAACGCAGCATTACCGGATATACGAAGAGCGATGAACTCATCCTTCCTTTCTAACACTCGACGCCTGCTCATCCTGATAGCCGCGGCGTGTTTATCCCTGCCTGCGCTGTCGGCGCCGCTCCTGGTCGACCGTATCGTCGCCGTGGTCGACAACAGCGTCATCACTGCCAATGAACTCAACCGCAAGGTCGAGCAGACCCTGAGTCAACTCGCCAGTCGCAATACCCCGCCGCCGCCGCGTTCGCTGCTGACCAAGCAGTTGCTCGAACGGATGATCACCGAGAAGGTGCTGCTGCAGACCGCCGCCGACAGCAATATCAAGATCGACGGCGAAATGCTGGACCGGACGATCAGCCGCATTGCGGCACAAAACAACTTGGATCTGCCTGCCTTCCGCGCCGCGCTGGAAAAGGACGGCGTCGATTTCGACCAGTTCCGCGACCAGATCCGCAGCGAGATGACCATTTCCAGGCTGCGCGAACGGGAAGTCGACAACCGCGTCGTGGTGACCGACGCCGAGATCGACAATTACCTCACCAACCGCAAGCTGGACCCCAGCAAGCAGACCGATTACAACCTGGCCCACATCCTGATCCTTGCCCCCGAGGGCGCCAGCCCGGAAAAACTGGCCGAATTGCGCGCCAAGGCGGAAAAGGCCCTGGCTGAACTGAAGGGCGGCGCCAATTTCGCCCAGATCTCGGCCGCCTATTCGGATGCCCAGAACGCCCTCCAGGGCGGCGGCATGGACTGGCGCAGCGAAGCCAAGCTGCCCGACCTGTTCGTCGACGCGGTCAAGGACCTCAAGCCCGGCGAAATCACACCCGTACTGCACAGCGCCAACGGCTTCCACATCCTCAAGCTGATCGACAAGCGCGGCGTCGATACCCACCTGGTGGTCAGCCAGACCCACGCCCGCCACATCCTGGTCAAGACCAACGAACTGGTCACCGACAAGGATGCCTTCGCCCGCCTGTCCGAACTGCGCGACCGCCTGATCAACGGCGGCGCCAACTTCGAAGAACTCGCCAAGTTGCATTCCGACGACCTGTCCGCGGCCAAGGGCGGCGACCTCGGCTGGCTGAACCCGGGCGACACCGTGCCTCCGTTTGAAAAAGCGATGAACGCCCTGGCCGTCGGCGGCATTTCCGAACCGATCAAGAGCCCGTTCGGCTGGCACCTGATCCAGGTAGTCGAACGCCGCGACCAGGACGTCAGCGAGGAACGGCAGAAACTGGAAGCCCGGCGCGCCATCCGCGAGCGCAAGAGCGACGAGGCCTTCGACGACTGGGTACGGCTGATGCGCGACCAGGCCTATGTGGAATACCGGCTGGAAGAATGAGGACCGGCAGTTGACGAGTGAGGGGGGCATGCCCCCTCTGGTGCTGACCGCCGGCGAGCCGGCCGGCATCGGCCCCGACCTGGCCATCCTGCTGGCGCAGTCGCCGCCGCCCTGCCCGCTGGTCATCCTGGCCAACCGCGACCTGCTCGCGGCCCGGGCCGCGCAACTCGGCCTGGCCTTCGCCATCCCCGACTACCAGCCCGGCACGTCCGCCCCGCTCAGCCTGCTTACCCTGCCCCTGGGCGCGCAGGTCGAACCGGGCCGCCTGGACACCGGCAACGCCGGCTACGTGCTCGACGGCCTGCGCCGCGCCGTGCTCGGCTGCCGCTCGGGCGAATTCGCCGGCCTGGTCACCGGGCCGGTGCACAAGGGCATCATCAACGAGGCCGGTATCGCCTTCACCGGCCACACCGAATTTCTCGCCGACCTCACCGGCACCCCACGCGTGGTCATGATGCTGGCCGGCGACATGAACAACGGCACCCCCCTGCGCGTCGCCCTGGTCACCACCCACCTGCCGCTCCGCGACGTGGCCCACGCCATCACCCCGGCCGCCCTGGAAGCAACCCTGCGCATCCTGCACCGGGCGCTCAAGCGCGACTTCGCCGCCGCCAACCCGCGCATCCTGGTCGCCGGCCTCAACCCCCACGCCGGCGAAGGCGGCCACCTCGGCCGCGAGGAGATCGAGGTCATCGAACCGGTGCTGGCCCGCCTGCGCGCCGAAGGCATGGACCTCACCGGCCCCCTGCCCGCCGACACCCTGTTCCAGCCCAAGTACCTCGACCAGGCCGACGCCGTCCTCGCCATGTACCACGACCAGGGCCTGCCAGTGCTCAAGCACGCCTGCTTCGGCCACGGCATCAACGTGACGCTTGGATTGCCGATCGTGCGCACCTCGGTCGACCACGGCACCGCCCTCGACCTCGCCGGCACCGGCCGCATCAGCGACGGCAGCCTGCGCGTCGCCATCGACGCGGCCTGGCACATGGCCAACGCCCGAGCCCGGTCATGAGCGAAGAACGCTACCGCCACAAGAAGCAGCTTGGCCAGCACTTCCTGCAAGACCCGAACTACCTGGGCCGCATCGTCGCCGCCATCCGCCCCGAGCCGGACGACCTGATGGTCGAGATCGGCCCCGGCCAAGGCGCCCTCACCAAGCCGCTGCTGGAAAAGCTCAAGCACCTGCACGTGGTCGAGATCGACCGCGACCTGATCGCCTGGCTGGGCCAGACCTTCCCGCCCGAGCGCCTGACCGTCCACCCGGCCGACGCCCTCAAGTTCGACTTCGGCAGCCTGGGCGCGCCGTTGCGCGTGGTCGGCAACCTGCCCTACAACATCTCCTCGCCGCTGCTGTTCCACCTGGCCGACTACGCCGGCCAGGTCACCGACATGCACTTCATGCTGCAAAAGGAAGTCGTCGACCGCATGGCCGCCGCGCCTGCCACCCCGGACTACGGCCGCCTGTCGGTCATGCTGCAGGCCCGCTTCCGGGTCATGAAGCTGTTCAATGTCCCGCCCGGCGCCTTCAACCCGCCGCCCAAGGTCGATTCCGCCGTAGTCCGCATGGTCCCGCTGTCGGCCGACGCCATCCCCTACCACGACCCCCAGCGCTTCGCCGAGATCGTCGGCCGCGCCTTTGGCCAGCGCCGCAAGACCCTGCGCAACACCTTGAAGGGACTGGTGGAGTTGGAGGTGTTCGAAGCGCTCGGCATCGACCCGCAGCGCCGGGGCGAGACGCTGAGCGTCGCCGAATTCAGCCAACTGGCGAACCACCCCGCTTAACAAAATCCGTCATCCCCGCGCAGGCGGGGATCCAGTGCCTTGATTTGACTGGGTTCCCGCCTGCGCGGGAACGACGAAATCGAAGAAGGCCGGTTGCGCCTCCTGGCATGGCAGTGCAAGAATGCGGAAAACAAAAAGCAAGCAGGGAGACCACTTGAATACCGCTTATTCTCAGGCCAGCCACGCAGGAATCCGCAAGAAACTCGCTCCTGACCAACCCAGTTCCAAACGCTACCAACGCCTATTCGGTAATGCCCTGACTGCATACGTGGCCGCTGAAAATCGCATCGAGCCTGGCCCCTTTGTATCGGTCGACTTCCGTCGCCAAGGCCGCAAAGTCGATACAGGCTTCGATCTCGGTGAGCGGGTCCCCCAGCTTGTCGAGCGTCTGCTTATGATGCTGGTCGGCAAACAGGTCAGTCTTGATGGCGCTGCGCTTCTTCATGGCGGTCAGGTCAGAGATAAAGATCAGGTGGCGACAATTTTACCTGGGCAGGCTCGGATGTGGTTTTTCGAGGTGCCCGAAGGTCTATGCTGATGCTGGTGTAACAGGGGCAAGCAGTCATAGCGGAAGAAGAACGTTCATAACGACGCTTGCGCATAAAGGAGTCGGGGTGAGGGTACTGATGGCACTCGCTGGGCATAAGAACATTGGGACGACACAGGGATACATCGACATCAACGATGAACTGCTGAAAGTCGCAGTTGAGTTAGTCTGTTGATATGGCGGGAAGCAACCGCTGTGGGTCAATGAAATCCGAGCAAGCAAAGGGAGACAGCATAGGGTCCGCCTTTTCATATATACGTGCATTTGGAGACCAACGGGAGAGTTAATTTTGTTAAATCATGAGGATACGGTGCAATGGGCGTCGGCTCTATATTAAATGATGCCTGGACCCACGGGTCTCTACATTAACTTTTATGTGTTCGTTATTTCAGCACGAAGCATTGAGGGTATGAGCTATGCGTTACAATTTTGAAAGAGAAATCCATCTAAGCGAACAATCAGAATACGGTAATTTGTATTCTTGGTCTTTACAAGAGTTTGACAAAGCGGGTAACAAGATTGGGAGTGATCAGATACCTTGGCAAATGAACTTATATTTTACCGCTAGTGAGTTGCGCTACATTAGATCAATACAGCTTGAACAATCATATATCTCTGCTGAAGCAGCAAAAAAAAACAAATCCGTAGCGGATTCGGAAACAATTACAGCAATATTGCGCCCAGGAATTTATGTCGATGGGCAGTGGCTAGAAGATGATATAGCCTTTTCAATGTTAGGAACTAGCCGAGTTATTAGGAACTTTCGGCTTGCAATTCACGTGCTCGAAAACGGGGATAATCATGAAGGTTGTAGTTTGTTGGGTTGTGTTAGCTACACTACTGAAATCGACTTTCTTGATGAAACAACGGATGATATTGTAGTAATAGATTTAACGCTCTCACAGATAAGGTTTAATAGCCTAGCAGAAATCATTAAGTATCAAAGAACTGATGTCGTACAGTTACGTCTACAACGAGCATCAGGCTTTTATTCCGAGTGGTCGCCTTCAATAAGTACGGACACCGTCAGGATTCTTGCAGCAGACGATGCACAGAAGATAGTTTGCCCAGAAGGATGTAACATTACACCACCAAGATTAGGTGAAGTAGGTGAATGTGAACTCACACTAATTAAAAAGTGTGATTATGGGCTTTTTGAAAAGAAAGATGCGAGCACATAACAATTTTCTGCACCTGACTGGTGCTCCACTGCCGCTACACACCACCAGCAGGTGAAAAAAACTTTATGCCCCATAGACCAATGGAATCAAAGCTGAACATACTTCCCGTTTTTTCTTCCATAATGTTGTTCGGTGTGAGTACCTTTTTCGGGTTCATGGGCAAGCCTACTGAAATGAGTTTGGCTATTGCAGCCGCATGCTTGGGGTTTGTCTTTTCCAACATCGATAGACTTGTCAAAGTGAAGGGCCCCGGGTTTGAGGCAGAAATGCGCGAAAGAACCGTGGCGGAGTCGGTGGTCGCTGAGCAGACAGATAACGTCGATCACCTGAGAACGTTGGGATTACAAATCGGCTCGGCCCGCCAGGGAATTATGAACGCTCTCATTCACACGGATTACAGCTCTCGTTATGTAGGAGGACTTGTGGCTGAAACCGGATTAACGAAAGAAGTTGTGAGTGGGGAATTAGATTGGCTTCTCAACAACGGCCTAGTTTCCCGCCGGGTTGACAAGAATGTCTATTTGTGGAATCTCACAGAGAAGGGTATGGCTCTCCTGCCAATGGTCGTCTTCGGCAAGCATGTGGAATAACTCAAACAGTACCGTGAAAGTCACTGGCATAAAAGTTAAAGGGGCCAGGCTTGATATACATAAATCAATTCGAGCCTGGCCCCTTTAAACCCCTTTGAAACCCCTTTGTATCAGAAACTCGCATCTAACCATGCCGACTCCTATTCGGCGGCTCCTCAATCTGCGTACTTGGCTGTTTGAAACCGAAATCCAACGCGAGACTGGCCCCTCTTGGCCTTGTTGCGTCGGAAGCTCACTCTTCAGTAAATAATGTCAAACAACAAGGAGGAGTATTCTTGGCAAACGTGAAGTTCGAAACGATCTGGCAGAACTACCCAGATGGGCATCCTTGAATCGACCGCAAAACGGCTAAGCCACCGACAGGTTATTCAGATCAATGCGCAATCCGGGTTGGGTATGCGCTTGAAAAGTCCGGCGTCTCGTTTGCTTCATTTCAAGGAAAGCGATGCCCGTTTAGCCCAAAGAACAGTGGCATGGTGGCAGGTGCGCAGGAGTTGGCCAACTGGCTGGGTCCCAAGCGTTTTGCCGGGTGCCCGCAAGCCGAGTCATATATGGGTCGTGATGCTTTCGTCAAGATCAACGGTCGAACCGGGATTATCTTTCTGGCCAATTACTGGCAGCGCAATGGTGAGAATGGTGCAACCCGTACCGGCGATCACATCGATTTATGGAACGGTTCACGCATGACCGCCTACTCTAGCTGGTTCCGTATTCACCTTGGTGTTGCATGGGATGGGGTGTGGTCTGATTTCAGAGGCGCATCCAAAGTCCTGTTTTGGGCCATCCCATGAACAAGATCACCGCCACATTAGGCTCGTCCATATTGGGTGTCGGTGTTTGCTTTGCGTTGATTTGGCTGTCGCAGGCGCTTGGCGTATCGGTAAGGTTTCCCTCGCCGGGTGGCGAGGATGACTTTTCACTAAGGGCGATGTATTTCCTGTTCGGGGTTTGCCCCGCTTTTTTGCTCCTGGGCGCATACATTGGTCACGCCGGGTTCGGCAGCGCGCGAAAGTGGTTCGCCATGTGGGTCGGCACCTTGATCGGTGCGGTTTTCGTGTTTTCAGTTACCCACCTGCTTCAGCCCCAAATTGAATTGTTGTCTGATGATCGCTCTGCAAACTCCGCCGTTCTGGTGTTCTATTTGACCTGGGTCGCCACCTCTGCCCTTGGCGCTGTGGTTGCACGGCGTCTGCTCTTACAAAGCGTGATAAAGGGGTCTGGCTCGCAGTGACCTCTACTTCTGGGGGCGATGAAAAATGGGGGGATTACCGAGGCGCCTGCGCGGGCGCCCGTTAGCTTTACCTTGTCTCCCGCGAAAGGCTCACAAATGGCCAGCATCGTAAGCATCCTCGGAATGCTCGTCGGCACCACCGGCCTGTTCCTGGGCTTCTTTTTTCTGGCCACCGCGCCAGACACGTCGTTTGCAATCATGGGCTAAAGGGGCCAGGCTCAATCAAATACGTTAAAGAAACCAAGCTCAGATTTATCAAGGAAACCACCATGCAAAACCCCGCCTACGTAGTCGCCCTCGCCTTGGGCGGCATCATGTTGCTGTCGGTCTGCTACGTCTATGTCCGGCACCAGGTCCTGCAGGTGGGCGGCATGGCCATGTCGGGGTTTGCCGTGATCCTGGTGGGGATGTCGGTGTGGAAGAGCATCGATATCTCGGTCAGCGGCGCAGGCATCAGCGCCAAACTGGACCAGGCCATCAAGACGGCCGACGAGGCCAAGGTGCAGGCCACCCTGGCCAAGGAGATCAGCGCCCAGAACCGCGAGGCCGCCGCCGCCCTGACCAACACCGTCCAGGTCATGAAGACGCAGGACACCCTGCGCAACCTCGGCCTTTATCGCGGTCCGCTGGATGGCGAACTGAGCGCGACTACCAAGCAGTCGCTGTTGCAGTTCCAGCAATCGCGCAGCCTGCCCGGAACCGCCACGCTCGATGAGCGCACCGTCTCGGCGCTCAGGATCAAGCCGATTGCGATCCTGCCCCGGATCGAACGTATCGACCCGGCCCGGATGCAGAATCCGTAAGCAAGCCATGCGTCGGTTGGGTGAGACACCCGGCACGGCCCGCCGCTTGCTCCGACCCGGCCGGGGCTGTCGGTAACGCGGCATCCCCGTCTATCCGGAACCGGCGGGCAGGCATAATGTCTCCTCCTGCTGAGGACAAGACCTTCACGATGCCCGCCGACCCCATGCTTGTTTCCATCCGCCGATGCCTTTACCTGCTCCTGGTGTTGCTGGCCCTGCCGGCCTGGGCGACCCCTTTCCTGCCCACGCTGCCGCAGGCGCTGGGGCCGGAACAGGTGGCGCTGGTGATCAACGAGAACGACCCGGCCAGCGTGGCGGTCGGCGCCTACTACCAGGAACGCAGGGACATCCCGGCTGGCAACGTGATACGGGTGCGCTTCCGGGCCGATGTCTCGGCCCTGGGCCAGGACGAATTCGCCCGCCTGCGCGCGGAGGTGGAACGCCAGACCCCGGCCCACGTCCAGGCCTACGCCCTGGCCTGGACCCGGCCCTACCGGGTCGGCTGCATGGGCATCACCTCGGCCTTCGCCTTCGGCTACGACCCGGCCTGGTGCGCCGCCGGCTGCGGCCCGACCCGGGCCAGCCCTTACTTCAACTCGGACAGCATCGCGCCCTGGGACGACCTCCACATGCGCCCGGCCATGCTCCTGGCGGGGCGCAGCGTGGCCGAGGTAAAGACCCTGATCGACCGGGGCGTGGCGGCGGATCATACCTATCCGGCCGGGACCGCCTATCTGGTCAGCACCGCCGACAAGGCACGCAATGTGCGCGCCGTCATCTATCCGGCCGTGGCCCGTTTGCTGGGCGGCGTGGTCACCATCGCCGAAGTGGATGCCGCACCGGAACCGCGCGACGACGTGCTGGCCCTGTTCACCGGCCAGGCTAAGGTGGCCGGGCTGGACCGGCTGGGTTTCCGGCCCGGTGCGGCGGCGGACCACCTGACCTCCACCGGCGGCCAACTCACCGATAGCAAGCAGATGAGCGTCCTGGAATGGCTGTCCGCCGGCGCCACGGCCAGCTATGGCACGGTGACCGAGCCGTGCAACCGGCCGCAGAAATTCCCCAATCCGGGCGTCTTCCTGGCCCATTACCTGGGCGGCGCCACCCTGCTGGAGGCGTACTGGAAGAGCGTCGCCTGGCCCGGCCAGGGCGTGTTCGTCGGCGAACCGCTGGCGCGGCCCTACGGCGCCCGCTGGCACGAGGACGCCAAGGGCGGCTGGGAACTGCAGGCCTACACCGCCCTGCCCCAGCATTACCGGGTGAGCGAGGCCCCGAGCGTGGTCGGCCCCTATCGGCCGGTCGGCCGGCTCACACTGAAGCCGGGCGCGAACCGGATTCCCATGCCCGAAGGCAAGGGGGTCTGGCGACTGAGCCCGGAATTGCCGCCGGCCGCGGCTGGGCCGGCATCGTCAACGGTCCCGCCGGAATGATGGGCCGGCCCTGAGCTTGTCCTTCAGCCGCCCCGGGTGCCTTTCTGGATGAACTCGATCGGGTAGCCGTCCGGGTCGGCGACGAAGGCGATCACCGTGCTGCCATGCTGCATCGGCCCGGCCGGCCGGGTGACCTTGCCGCCCTTTTTCGTGACCTCTGCACAGGCCAGGTAGGCGTCGTCGACCTCCAGGGCGATGTGGCCGAAGCCGGTGCCCAGTTCGTAGTGGTCGACGCCCCAGTTGTAGGTGAGCTCCAGGACGGTGTGGTCGTCCTCGTCGCCATAGCCGACGAAGGCCAGGGTGAACTCGCCGCCGGGATAGTCCTTGCGGCGCAAGAGTTTCATCCCGAGCACCTCGGTGTAGAAGGTGATCGAGCGATCGAGGTCGCCCACTCTCAACATGGTGTGCAGCATGCGCATGGTCATCCACTCCTATCGACAGGTCATTGAGCAAGGCGGCGGCAGGATGCCGGCCTTGGAATATTGGGCCAGTCAGTCCGCTGGCATTGAAGTATTTTCTCGCACACTGGATCACCCAGGGGCGAAACGCCGAAGGCTCAGGGCCGGCGGAACAGATAGACCGTGCCGGCCAGTTCGGGCGGCAGCACCAAGCGGCCCAAGCCTTCATCTTCCATCATTTCGAAGCCGGTCTGGGCCCGGTAGTCCGTCCAGTTGCCGCTGGCGAAGCTGTGCCGGCTGCCAATCACGATGTACAGCTCGACCCCGGGGTCGGCAAACACCAGGCGCTCGAAGCCGTTGTTGGCCGGCGGCCAGGAACAGATCACCACGCGCGGCCGGAACCGCTTCAGGGCCTGCGCCGCATCCAGCTTCAGCACCGTGTCGGGATAGGTCACCGCGTGTTTCCAGCTGTAGTCGTCGGTAGCGCTGACCGGCACCCCGGCCTCGGCCAGGAAACGGCTCAGGGTGCCGTCGCCGGCGGCGATCTCCAGGCAGGCGCGGCCGTCGATCAGGCGCGCCAACGCATCGATCAGCGGACGCGAGTAGAAACAGTAGATGCCCTTGGCCTCGACCAGCGGCATCAGCAGGTTCTTCTGCCAGAGCAGGGGCCAGAACAGGCGGAACCAGGCCATCGAGACCGGCTTGCGCACCAGGTCGTGGGCGAACAGCAGGCGCTGGGCGACGAAGCCGTTGAACCAGTTGAAGCGTATCTTGCCGCCCTTGCCGCCGGCGGCGGCGGACAGGACATAGCCCTTGAGTGCCAGGTGAGCCATGCGGTGGCGGATCAGCCTGGCCAATGCGGCGGACTCAAGCTGTTGCCGGCCAGGCCGCCGGCCCACCCCCCTGGCCTGGGCCGGCAGCGGCGCGGCCAGGCCAGCCAGCCAGGTCTGCAGTTGTTCCGGCTTGCCGGTGGCGAAGATGTCCGCGAGCTCGGCCGACACCTTCGCCCAGTCCTGCGGGTAGCGCGTCTTCAGCTCGGCCAGCGGCGGCCCGGCACGCAGCCACTCGATGGCCTCCGCGGTCTCCCTGCCCGGCTTGCTGGCGGTCGCGCTCACGTCGGCGTCCCGACCGCTTATGCGACCCGGTCCAGGTCGCGGTCGATCTGCGAGACCGGATCTTCCCTGGGCTCCAGGTGGGTGGTGACATGGGCGTGCGGCACCACCCGCCGGATATCGGCCTCGATCCGCTCCGACCAGTCATGGCCTTCCTGCACCGTCCACGCCCCCGGCGCCAGGATGTGCAGGGTGACGAAGGCGCGGCTGCCGGCCTGGCGGGTGCGCAGGGCATGGAAATCGAGGCCCTGGGAGCGATAGCCGCCCAGCACCGCCTCGATGGCATTGATCTCCTCCTCGGGCAGGGAGACGTCCATCAGGCCGCCGGCGGAGCGGTGCAGCAGCTGCCAGCCGGTCCAGACGATGTTCGCCGCCACCACCAGCGCGATCACCGGGTCGAGCCAGAGCCAACCGGTCAGCCAGACCAGGCCGACCGCGGCGATGACCCCGACCGAGGTCCAGACGTCGGTGAGCAGGTGGTGGGCATCGGCCTCCAGGGTGATCGAGTTGTACCGGCGGCCGACGTCCATCAGGATGCGCGCGGTGGCCAGGTTGATGATCGAGGCGACCACCGACACCGCCAGACCGATGCCGATCGCCTCGATCGGTTGCGGATTCATCAGGCGATCGATCGCCGCATAACCGATGCTGACGGCGGCGACCAGGATCAGGAAGCCCTCGAAGGCGCTGGAGAAGTATTCCGCCTTGCCATGGCCGTGAGCGTGGTTTTCATCGGCCGGGCGCGCCGCCAGCGACAGCATGGCCAGCGCCATCACCGCCCCGGCCAGGTTGACGAAGGACTCCAGGGCATCGGACAGCAGGCCGACCGAGCCGGTCAGCCACCAGGCCGCCCCCTTGAGCAGGATGGTGGCGAGCGCGGCCGCAATGGACAGCCAGGCGTAGCGTTTCAGAGAAAGTGGCGACATGAGGTTCGTTCAGTCCGACGGATCAGTCGAAGTCGAACAGATTACCCAACCAGGAGCGCCGACGCGAGTAGTGTTGGCCATGGCCGTAGCCGCCATGGCCATGATGGTCCTTGTGCTGCCTGTCTTCGTGGTGCCGATCATCGCCCTGGCAGCCGCCTGGCTGGCCGCGTAAATCCGGTGCGCCGACGCCCTGCTCCGCCTTCTCCATCAGCTTGTCGAGTTCGCCCCGATCCAGCCAGATGCCCCGGCACTGCGGGCAATAGTCGATCTCCACGCCCATCCGCTCGGTCATGAGCAGATCAGTCTCCTTACATACCGGGCATTTCATGGTGGTCCTTTCAGGTTGGTTCAATCATCTTCCCGCTCACCGCCGCGGGACTCGCCGCCGCCTTCGCCGTGCCCTTCCACTTCGCCACGGGCGCTGCGATGGCAGCGGACGCAGTTGTCGAGGTTGCGGATGCCCTCCTCGGCATGTTCCGCACGCATGTTGTCCGGCGTGTGTTCGTGGCAGCCATAGCAGGTGTACTTGCGGTAGTCGTTGCCGACATGGCAGGTCGCGCACTTGGCGTTGTGGTCCGCGTCGAGCGGGAAATACTTGTCGTGGTCGAAGGTGGCGGGCGTCCAGCGTTCCGTGCCGTGGCAGGACGAGCACTCGCCGGCGACCTGGCGATGCAGGCTGTCGGTGGGCTTGTCGTGGCAGGAGGCGCATTGCCCGCGCGTCACGGCGTCGAGCAGGGAATGGGCGAAGCGGCCGCCGGCGCGGCGGTATTTCAGCACCCCGGCATGGTCGCCGTGGCAGGCCAGGCAATCGTTCTGCGCCAGCTTGGCGTGGAAGGCGGCCTTGCCGGGCTGGCCGGGGATGGCCGCGCCCTTGCTGGTGAACAGGCCGATGCGGTCGACCTGGTGGCATTCGATGCAGCGGCTCGACGGCGTGCCGAAGAAATTGTCGTGGCAGGCATAGCAGTCTTTGGTCAGCGCCTTGTGGCCCTCGATCAGCGGACCCGGCGCCACCATCAGGTGCGGGTAGATGAAGGAGAGCAGCGCCAGCGCGGCCAGGTTGGCGAGGAACAGGATGATGACGGTGCGGTACTTCATTGCCAGTTCCAGAACAGGAAGATGCTGACGATGTGGCCCAGGCCGAGCGCCACGAAGACCAGGGTGATCGGGAAGTGCACCGCGCGCCATTTCGCCATCAGCTCATAGGTCACCGCGTCCCAGAACAGCTCCTTTTCCATCTCGTCCTTGGCCATGCCCTTGAGGCTGTAGGTCTGCCGGCGCTCGGCGACGTGGCGACGGGAACGGTCGAGCAGGAACTTGCCGATCAGGCCGCTGAACACGTTGAGCAGCATGGCCACGAGGGCCAGCCAGGGCAGGATGGCGTTGAAGTGGATGCCGGCGTGGATCAGCACCATCAGGGCGCCGAGCAGGGTGAAGGTCTCGTGCAGAGTCAACAGTTTGCGCGGGTTGCCGGAGCGGATCAGCCTGCGCTTGCGCAGCGAATAGCCAAACGAGAACAGGATCAGCAGCGTACCGGGGATGCCCAGGTAGCGGCCGACCCAGACCAGGTCGAGCGCGTGCAGGGCATAGTCGCCGGCCAGGGTGGCGACGACCAGCAGCAGGAGCATCAGGACGAAGGGAACGACTTCCCGATTCAGTAATGAGGTATCCATCAGGCGGCGAGTACGAGTTCGGTGCGTGGTTGGGCCAGGCAGAGCAGGCAACTACCCGGCACGACGTCGAATTCCGGCAGCTGCTCGTAGGCCACCTCGCCGGATTCGATGCTGGTCTGGCAAGCCCCGCAGCAACCGGAGCGGCAGCCGGATTCGACCTTCACGCCACCGGCCTCGGCCAGTTCCAGCAGGGAACCGGCCTGCCAGTCGAGCCGGCGGCCGCTTCGGGAGAAGGTGACGCCGAGGGCCGGGCCGGCCTCTGGCTCAGGCGCGCGCCGGGTCACCGTGGCCGGGCCGAAGGCCTCGTAATGGATGCGCGCCGCTGCTACGCCCCAGTCCGCCAGGGCCGGCACCAGGGTCTCCATCATCGGCGCCGGGCCGCAGACGTAGAACTGGTAGGGCTTGATCTTGAGTTCCAGGCGCAGGCGATCGATGTCGACCCGGCCCTGATGCCGGTAATCCCGGCCCTGGACGTCGTCCGGTCCCGGACGGCTGAAGCAGACGTGCAGGCGCAGATTCGCGTGTCTCTGCGCCAGTTCGTCGAGCCGGGCGCGCATGACCATTTCGCTGCCGTCGCGGACGCCGTAGAACAGCTGGATTTCGCGTTCCGGCCGTGCCGCCAAGGCCGCGGAGAGCATGCTGAAGATGGGCGTGATGCCGATACCGCCGGCGACCAGGACCACCGGGCCGTCGCCGTTGACGTCGAGGTGGAAATGGCCGCTGGGCGCCTTTACCGCCAGGATGGCGTCCTCGCGGACATGGTCGTGGCAGTGGTTGGACGCCAGCCCGGCCGGCACCCGCTTGATGCTGATGCGGTAGTGTTCCGGGCAGGCCCGGTCCGACAGCGAGTAGCAGCGGACGATGGACTTGCTACCCCCACACGCCGGTTCGGCCACATCGAGCCGGAAGGTCAGGAACTGGCCGGGTAGGAAGGCCGGCAGCGGCTTGCCGTCGAGCGGTGCCAGATAGAAGGAGCAGACCTGACCAGCTATATCCTCGTATGCCCGGCGGGCGACCCGGAACTCGCGCCAACCCTCCCAGGCCGGCGCGGGACTGACGGGTTCGGCTACCGGCCCCGGCAATGGCTGGGGGCCGGCAACCCCCGCCTCGGCCTTGAGCGCCTGGTAGGATAGCCAGTAGCGGAAAAACGCCACCCCGGCATAGACCACCAGTTGGACGAAGATGATGAGCAGGATAAGGAGCAATAGCCCCTGCGTGGTCATGACGTACGGCCTCGGACAGAAGATTTGATTCAGGCGAGAGCCTAGTCAGACTGGATTAATCCAGTCTTAAGTCCGGACGAGGATATCCGGATATCCTTTGCAGGATCGACTCAGAACGCCATGTAACGCGCCGAACCGGTGCGCAGTTGGACACGGGCAGTCTGGTAATCCGGACACAGGCGGGCCACCTCGCGCCAATAGGCCGGGGAATGGTTGCGCTGGCGGATATGGGCCAGTTCGTGGCAGATGACGTAGTCGATCTCGGCCTGGCTGGCCTTGACCAGGCGCCAGTTCAGGCCGACCACGCCCTTGGCCGACAGGCTGCCCCAGCGGGTGCGGGCATTGGACAGGCGCCAGGGCGGCAGCGCCAGGCCCAGGTGGCCGCACACGGCGGCCAGGCGCTCGGCAAGCACTTGCCCGGCCTGGCGGCGGTACCAAGCGGTCACTGCGTCGGCAACCTCGGCGGCCGCACACACCAGGCGCGCCCCCTCCAGCCATACCGGCCCGGCCCCGGCAGCGGGTGCAAGTGCCAGACTCAGCTCGCCGCCGAGATAAGGCAGCTTTGCGCCGTCCGCCCAGGCGGCTTCGGCCGGCCGGGGCACCAGTTGGGCCTGCAGCCAGGCGACATGCCGGGCCAGGAAGGCCTCGATCCTCGGCAGGGGCATCGCCAGCGGGGCGTTGACCTGGGCCTGGCCCTGGGCGTTGACCCGCAGGCTGAGGCTGCGCCGGGCGGAGCTGCGCTTGAGCAGGTAGTCGACGCGGCGGCCGGCCAGGTCCAGGCTGGCCATGGCCTGCTCGCGCCGGATGCGCCGACGGAACATCAGAGCTTGTGCATCTCGGCCTCGATCCAGGCCTCGACTTCGCTGTTGATCGCGCCCGGCTTCTTGCCGGCGGTTTCGATGGCCGGGCCGATCGCCACGGTGATCTCGCCCGGCCGCTTCAGTAAGGCGTTCTTGGGCCACAGCCGGCCGGCGTTGTGCGCCACCGGGATGACCGGCACGCCGCTCTTGGCGGCCAGCCAGGCGCCACCGATGTTGTACTTGCCCTTTTCGCCGTGACCGACCCGGGTGCCTTCCGGAAAGATCAGCACCCAGAAGCCCTTGGCCATGCGGTCGGCGCCCTGGACCTCGATATCCCTGAGCGCCTCGCGGCCGGCCTCGCGGTCGATGGCGATCGGGCTGATCATGGCCAGGCCCCAGCCGAAGAAGGGCAGCCGCAGCAGTTCCTTCTTCAGGACGAAGGACAGGGGCGGAAAGATCAACTGGTAGGCGATGGTCTCCCAGGCCGACTGGTGCTTCGACATGACGATGGCCGGACCGGTCGCGGGCAGGTTTTCCGAGCCGACCACCCGGTAGCGGATGCCGAGGATGACGCGGGCCAGGACCATCACCGTCCGGGCCCAGATGCCGACGAACCGGTAACGGGGTATCGGCGGCAGCAGCATGGCCGGCAGGGCGGCGACGGCGAACACGGCGGTGAAGACGATCTGGATGGCCAGGAACAGCAGGGAACGAAACAGAATCACGAGGTACACCCGGAAAGCGTTACTGGATCACGCGGCTTGTTCGATCAAGGCGCGGACTACCGCATCGAGGTTGTCGTAGACGTCCACGCCCTCCGGCAGCGGGCCCGAGGCCAGCGTGCGTTTACCCTTGCCGGTGCGCACCAGGATGGGCCGCGCGCCCACTTCAATGGCTGCCTGAAGGTCGCGCAGGGCATCGCCGACCGCGGGCACCCCGGTCAGGTCCATGTGATAGCGGTTGGCGATATCGTGGAACAGGCCCGCCTTTGGCTTGCGGCACTGGCAACCGGCATCGGCCGGATGCGGACACAGGAAGACCGCATCGATGCGGCCGCCCGCCATCGCCACCATCTTGTGCATCTTGGTGTGGATGCGATTGAGCACTTCCATGCAGAACAGGCCGCGACCGAGCCCGGACTGGTTGGAGGCGACCACCACCCGGTAACCGGCCTGGTTCAGATGCGCGATCGCCTCCAGGCTGCCGGGGATCGGCTTCCATTCTTCAGGCGATTTGATGAACTGGTCGGAGTCATGATTGATGACCCCGTCGCGGTCCAGGATAACGAGTTTCATGGCGGCTCGGCGACTGTACTTGAGCTATTGTGCCTGCTGCATGACATCGGATTCAAGGCTTCTCTTCAGGAAGCCGTCTCGACCCGGTTGCGGCCATTGTACTTGGCCGCGGAAACGGCCTCGTCCGCCCGCCGCAGGAGGACGTTGAGCGGCTCGGCCGAATGCCTTTGCGCCACGCCCACGCTGACCGTGAAATGGATCGCCACTTCGGCGATGGCCACCGGCATGCGCTGGCATTCCGCGCGCACCCGCTCGGCCACCCCGGTCGCCTCGGCCAGCCTGGTATCGGGCAGCAGGACAACGAACACCTCGCCGCCCAGGCGGGCCAGGAAGTGCGGCCGCCCCAGCACCGCAGCGCAGACCGATACCAGCGCCTTCAGCACATCGTCACCACGCATGTGGCCGTAGGTGCTGTTCAACTGCCTGAAATAGTCGACATCGAGCAACAGCAGGGAAAGCGGCTGTTGCTTCACTTCCGCATCGATAAACAGTTGGCTGGCGGCCTCGAACAGGGTCGTGCGGTTGGCGACGCCGGTGGTTTCGTCCTGATCGGCCCGTTGCCGCAGCACCTCCTCAAGGCGGCGACGCACCTCGGCCTCGCTCTCCAGGCGCTCATTCGCGGCCCTGAGCACGGCATGATCGCAAAAGGTCTTGCGCATCACGATACTGGACCGCCAGGCCACCATCGCCCCCAGTATGTTGGTGACCAGCAGCATGGCCATCAGGGTCATCAACTGGCCGAGCAACAGGTTGAAATGGACCAGGGTCACCAGCAGGAAGGCCACGCTGGCCGACACCGAGGCGACCAGCGCGTAGAGGTAACGGTTGGGGATGAAGACGTAGACCCCCAGCAGCATGGCCATCATGCCCATGCCATGGACGCCGTAATCGACCGGCACCAGCATGATCTTCCAGACGAAGGCGGCCAGCGCGAATACCACCACCACGGAGGGTATCAAGCCGTTGACCAGTTTCCGCCACCACGGCCTGGCCATCAGGGCGGCCGAGAGGCCGACAATGCAGACGACCAGGCGGTTGAGCAGGACCAGCCAGTAATCGGGTTGGTCGGCCATCACCACCCAGTCGGTGATCGCGAACATCAGGTAGAACAGCGCCGATACGAAGATCGCCTGGCGGGTGTCCTGTATCCAGCCTTCCTTGATGTTGTCGCGGAACTGCCGCTCGGTTTCCGGAAAGAGGAACTCCGCCGTCAGGCGGTCCAACCGGTAGATATCGGACAGATTAACCATGCTCCGGCGGCGTGACCATCAAACCGTCAGTTCCGAGATGTCGGCGACGCTGTTCATCACCCGCGCCAGGCCGCCCAGCAGGGCCAGGCGGTTGGCCCGGATGAGCGGCTCCTCGGCCATCACCATGACCTCGTCGAAGTAGCGGTCCACCGCCGCGCGCAGACCGGCCAGGTGGGTCAGCGCCACGGTGTAGTCGAGGTTGGCCAGGGCGGTCTCGACCTCCGGCGTCACCGCAATCAGGGCCTGGTGCAGATCGGCCTCGGCGCCGTCCTGGAGCAGGGCGACGTCGACCGTGTCGCCGACCGTCCCGGCCTTCTTCAGGATGTTGCGGATGCGCTTGTTGGCGGCCGCCAGGGCGGCGGCCTCGGGCAAGGCGCGGAACCCGGCCACTGCAGCCAGGCGCGCCGGCACCCGGTCGATCCGGGTCGGCGCCTGCACCACCACGGATTCCACCTCGTCCTGCATGGCGCCACGCTCCTTGAGATAGACGCGCAGGCGATCCTGCATGAACTGGAACACGTCGACCGCGGTGCTGGCGGCGATCTCTTCCTTGTCGAAACCGGCCTGGGCCAGTTCCAGCAGGGTCTTCAGGTCGAGCGGCAGGTAGCGTTCCATAAGCATCCGGAGGATGCCCAGGGCGGCGCGGCGCAGGGCGAACGGGTCCTTGTCGCCGGTCGGGATGGCGCCGATGCCGAACATGCTGGTCAGGGTATCCAGGCGCTCGGCCAGGGCCACCGCCAGGGCGATGTTGCCGTCAGGCAGGGTGTCGCCGGCGAACCGGGGCTTGTAATGGCTCTCGACGGCCTCGGCCACCTCGGCCGCCTCGCCGTCGTGCAAGGCGTAGTAGCGGCCCATGATGCCCTGCAGCTCGGGGAACTCGCCGACCATGTCGGTGAGCAGGTCGGCCTTGGCCAGTTCGGCGGCGCGGCTGGCCAAAACCTCGTCGGCGCCCAGTTGCCGGGCGATCTCGCCGGCCAGTTTCATCAGCCGGCGCACGCGGGCGCCCTGGCTGCCCAGCTTGTTGTGGTAGACCACCCGGTCGAGGGCCTCGACCCGCGAGGCCAGGGTCCGCTTGCGGTCCTGGTCGAAGAAGAACTTGGCGTCGGCCAGGCGCGGCCGCACCACGCGCTCGTTGCCGCCGATCACCAGGGACGGGTCAGCCGGGCGGATGTTGGAGACGATCAGGAAACGGTTGGTCAGGTGGCCCTCGGCATCCAGGAGCGGGAAGTACTTCTGGTTCGCCTTCATGGTCAGGATCAGGCACTCCTGCGGCACCTGCAGATACTCCTCCTCGAACTGGCACAGGAGGACGTTGGGCCGTTCGACCAGAGCGGTCACCTCGTCGAGCAGGGCGGCATCCTCGATCGGCCGGGCATCGCCGGCCTCGGCGGCCACGGCATCGAGCTGGCGGGCGATCTCGTCGCGACGCTTGTCGAAGCTCGGGATCACGGCGCCCTCGCCTTCCATCTGGGCCTCGTAGCTGTCGGCCGCCTTGATGGCGACGGTCGGGCTGGCCGCCTCGAAGCGGTGGCCCTGGGTGACCCGGCCGGCGGTGAGGCCGAGCACCGAGACCGGCACCACGTCGGCGCCGTGCAGGGCGACCAGGGCATGGGCGGGACGGACGAAGTTGACGCTGGTCCAGCCGTCGGCGAGCTGGTAGGTCATCACCTTGGGGATGGGCAGTTTGGCCAGGGCCTCGTCGAGTGCAGTTTTCAGACCCCCTGGGAGATCCATGCCTGGCTTCAGAATATCTAAGAACAACGCTTCCGCCTTACCGTCTAAGGCGCACCTAAGGAGTGGCATGTTGTCCGCATCGTAGCCGAGCGGGGCGAGTTTCTTCAAAAGCGCTGGCGTTGGCTGTCTATTGGCATCTAGGCCCACGCTGACAGGCATCAGCTTCTGGCTAACCTGCTTGTCGGCGGCCTGGCCGGCGACGTTGGCGATATGCGCAGCCAGGCGGCGTGGCGAGGCGTAGGGCGTGACCACGGCATCGGCGGCGACCAGGCCCTGGGCCTTGAGCGATTCGAACAGGGTATTGGAGAAGGCCTCGCCCAGCCGCTTCAGCGCCTTGGGCGGCAGTTCCTCGACAAACAGTTCAACCAGCAGGTTCTTGGTGGTCATGGTCATTCGGCCACCTCTACAACCATCATCATTATTTCATTCTCGACATGTCTGTGGCCGGCGGCATTCATGGCCGGGCGCATCCCCACTGCGTGGGGCCCCTGCTTCCTATTCATGCCGCCACCTTCTTCTCGTTCTGCTTCTCGTTCTGCTTCTCGATCTGGGCCAGCACTTCCTCGGCCCAGGCCCTGGGCGCCATCGGGAAACCCAGGCGGGCACGCGAGTCGAGGTAGCTCTGGGCCACGCTGCGGGCCAGGTTGCGGATGCGGCCGATGTAGGCGGCGCGCTCGGTCACCGAGATGGCGCCGCGGGCGTCGAGCAGGTTGAAGGTGTGGCCGGCCTTGAGCACCTGCTCGTAGGCCGGCAGGGCCAGTTGCTGCTCCATCAAATGCTTGGCCTGGCGTTCGTGGGCGTTGAAGGCGGTGAGCAGGAATTCCACGTCGCTGTGCTCGAAGTTGTAGGTCGACTGCTCGACCTCGTTCTGGTGGAACACGGCCCCATAGCTGACGCCGGGCGCGTATTCGAGGTCGAACACGTTCTCGACCCCTTGCAGGTACATGGCCAGGCGCTCCAGGCCGTAGGTGATCTCGCCGGTGATCGGCTTGCACTCGATGCCGCCGACCTGCTGGAAATAGGTGAACTGGGTCACTTCCATGCCGTTCAGCCAGACCTCCCAGCCCAGGCCCCAGGCGCCCAGGGTGGGGTTCTCCCAGTCGTCCTCGACGAAGCGGATGTCGTTCTGTTTCAGGTCGAAGCCGAGGGCTTCGAGGGAGCCGAGATACAGCTCCAGGATGTTTTCCGGGGCCGGCTTCAACACCACCTGGAACTGGTAATAGTGCTGCAAACGGTTCGGGTTCTCGCCGTAGCGGCCGTCCTTGGGCCGGCGGCTGGGCTGCACGTAGGCGGCCTTCCAGGGCTCGGGGCCGAGGGCGCGCAGGAAGGTGGCGGTATGGCTGGTGCCGGCGCCGACCTCGAGGTCGTAGGGCTGCAGGATGACGCAGCCTTTATCCCCCCAGAACTTCTGGAGGGTCATGATGATGTCCTGGAATGCGGGCATGGTGCTGTTTATCTTGAAGAAGGGCGTGATTTTAGCGCCTGAGGCCCGATTCCATGAACCACTGTTCGCTTGCCAGCCGGAATAAGCTGGCTAAATTTAGATTCGCAGGTCCGCTTTGATCGTAAAGGCGGTAATGAGCCGGGCCTGGTCCATAAAGGGGATGATCATGCTACGGGTGTCCAGGTTCCGCCGCTGCGTACAGTCTTTCACCATCCTGCTGGCCCTGTTGCTCGCCATCCCGGCCAGCGCCGCCAGCCTGACCCCGGAAAAGTCCGCGATCACGGTCGGCGAGACCACCTACGTCAAGCTCGACTCCGGTTCGGCCTTCGCCGTGCAGTGGTCGGCCAGCCCGGAACTGCAGATCCTCGCCTCCGACAGCGACGGCGCCACGGTCAAGGGCGTTTCGGCCGGCAGCGCAACCGTCAACGCAAAATGGCTGATGGGCAAGAAGTCGACCCAGATCACCGTTACCGGGCCCGGCGCCAGCAAGGACGGCCAGACCGACGACCAGGCCGTCAAACTGGAGGGCATGGCCCGCGCCATGGGCATGCCCGAGCTCGATGCCCGCATCGCCCGCATGCTGTTCGAGGTGAATACCGGCAAGCGTTCGCCCAAGCAGTTCTACGAAGGCCTGGCCGCCGCCGGCGGCAAGATGACCGACGTAATCCGGGTCCGCTCGACCCTGGTGGATAACCCCGACCAGTCGTTCACCCGCCAGATCATGGGGCCGACCTATTCGGAAAACGGCACCCCGGTCGAGGAAAAGATCCTGACCTGGCGGCGCGCGGAGACCCTGGCCGCCATCGACGAGGTGGTCAAGCAGTTCATCGACGCCGGCCGCATCCCGGCCAACGGCTTCGATCTGATCATCTCCCACGTCGGCAAATGGGCCAACCAGGCCGACCGCTCGCTCACCTTCACCGGCGACATCGACTTCAGCTTCGTCAGCAACGACACCGCCCTGGTCGAGGCCATGAAGCAGGCCTACGCCGAGGTCATCAAGCGGCGCACCAAACTTGACCAGATCGCCATCGACTCGGTCGCCACGGCGCACGGCAAGGCCGGCCTGGAGGTCTACATCGGCCGCCACGGCATGGCCTTCGCCGAAGAGCAGATGAAGATCAACGAGGTGGTCGACATGAGTACCGGCGGCCGCACCAAGGAGGATCTCAACCAGGTCGCCAAACGTCTGACCACCGAACGCCAGCTGGCCGATGCGGCCGGGGTTGAGACCCAGCAGCCGGTACTCAATACCGAACCCGGCCTGTCCATGGAGATGGCGCGCCACTTCCAGCACGACATCGTCGAATCGAAGATATTCGACGTCACCAATGCCGTGGTCAAGGCCGCCAAGTACCTGGACCGCAGCTACAAGGCCCTGGACAAGGCCGGCGGGCAGCCGGCCGACGCCGGCCTGGCCGACTTCGCCAAGCGGGTCACCGAGCTGGCCAACACCAAACCGCAGACCAAGGCCGTGCGCGACACCATGATGCAGCTCATCTCCGACCAGATGGGCAGCCCGCCCCGTACAGTCTGGGACATGGGCACCAACAAGCTGGTCCTGACCATCGACGCCGGCGCGGTCGAGCGTTTCCACCAGAGTGCCACCAAGGCCTTGTGGGACACCGTCCGCCAGGGCTCGACCACCCGCACCAACGAGCTCGACCAGCGCCTGCGCGACCTGCTCGACCGCCAGAAGAAGGGCGACAAGGTCGACGAGGACGTCGCCAAGCTGCGCCAGGAGATGGTCGACCTGGTCGACATGGTCGAGGCCGAGATCAAGGCCGCCCATGGCGCCGACATCCCGATCGAGGTGCAGACCAACAACGCCAAGGTGCGGGCGATGCTGGACACCCTGAGCAAGCGCTTCGGGGTCAAGAACCTGAGCGCGGACGAACTCAAGGACAAGAAATTCGTCGAGGAACTGCTCAAGGCCCAGGCCGCCCATCCCGACCCGTCCAGGCTCCGGATGCTGACCGGCTACATCATGGACCGCACGGCACGGACGGCCGAGTTGTCCATGTCCGGGGTCGAGAAGACCAACCAGTTGCTCGACATCATCGACGACCGGCTGCTGGGCCCCCTGCGCGGCGATTCCGATTTCGCCGAGTTCGAGGCCGAGATGGTGCAGGTCCGTCAGGCCAACATGGACCCGCGCCTGCGCTCCGAGGCCATGGGTCGTCTGTCGACCGTGAAGACCAAGGTGGCGAGCGCGATCAAGGGGACCAACCTGTACCTGAACGAGAAGCTGCAGGCCACTGCCGCCGGCCGCCAGGGCATGAAGTTCATGATGGTGTACGGCCTGGTCGACGAGATGCAGTCCTATCGCGACGCCTTCAACGACCAGGGCTGGGGCGGCTTTGCCACCGAGATATTCAAGCGCCGCATCCCGTTCGGCGGCGCAGTCGAGAGCGCGGTCATGGGCAACACCCTGCGCGCCGGCTGGGACGTGGTCACCACCCTGATCCCGCCCCTGGGCCTGCCCGAGGCGGCCTATGGCCTGGGCACCATGATCGGCACCCAGGTCAAGTCGACCTACTGGAGCGAGCAGCTCGCCCTGTTCACCGACGGCCTGTACGCCGACGCCATCTTCAAGATCGAGGATGAGCAGCAGTATGAGAAAACCAAGGTGAACGTCTACCGCCTGGTGCGCACCTTCTACCGCGAGATGCCGCTCGACCTGCACCGCTTTGCCGAGATGCGCAAGGACCAGGTCGAGGCCCTGAGCAAGGAGGTCGAGAAAGGCCACGTCAATTGGCAGGCCTACAAGGACAACTTCAACGGCCTGACTGAATGGCTCGACGTCGACGCCACGCTGAAAGCGAATCTGGCCGCCAGCGATCCCGCCCTGATGCTCCTGGAGGAGATGGCCAACCACCCGGCCGTGGGCCCGAAACTGATGGATCGCCTGGCCGAGAAGGGCCTGGCCCGCTGGGAACAGGTCAAGCTCGGCTATGTCACCAAGCTGATCAAGCACCTGGAAGACCGCAAGCAGGCCGACGACGCCCTCGGCCGCGGCGCACTGCCCGAACTGTTCGCCGAGCTGCGCAAGGTCGCCGCCGACCTCGGCATCGAGGACGAGGTGATGCTGGGCCTCGACAGCGAGGTCGACACCAGCAACATGAAGAACCTGATGAATTGGCTGTGGGACGCCAAGCGCTACTCCCTGGGCCAGCCCCCGACCGAGAGCGAAACCTCCCGCGCCGCCCAGGCGGTGAAGAAATACCTGGATGCCTACAAGCAGCTCCAGGCCATGCGCGACCAGGCCGCCACCCAACTGGACAAGAACGCCGCCACCGACGTCAAGACACGCTACCTGACCAGCAACCTGTTCCTGACCGGCCGCGCCGACCCCGACCTGGCCGCCGGGCGCGCCTGGCTCACGCACATCGAAACCTCGCGCAAGAACACCGCCAACGCGCTGCTGGCGATCAAGCGCGGCTTCCTGCCCAAGGCCGGCCTGGACAGCAACGACCAGTCCTACCTCGACCGTGCCTTCACGCATGAACTCTGGATCAAGCCTTACCAGGACGGCAACGCCAGGCTGAAGAAGGCCTGGATGCTCGACTACGCCAGCGGCCACATCAAGGAACGCGACAAGGTCCTGGCCGAGTACAAGGACTGGCTGACCAAGCTGGGGCCGGTCCAGTTGACGGTCACGGCGGTCGACGCCAAGGACAGCAAAAAGACCATCAGCGGCCTGAAGATCGCCCTCACGCCCACCGACGAACTGGGCCAAGCGGTCAGCGCCAGCGCAGCCGGCAACCGGGTCATCGCCGCCGTGCCTATGGGTCGCTACAGCCTCACCGCCAGCGCCCCCGGCTATCTCGACGCGAGCAAGAGCGTGGTCTACGGCCGCGGCCTCACCCCGACGCCGAGCGAAACCCTGTCCCTGACGCCAAGCGGCAAGGACCCGGACAAAGACAAAGATAAAGACAAGAAGGACAAGACCGACGGCAAGGACGGTACCGGCATCGCTGGCGGCGTCACCGACGGCAAGGACAGCCTCGACAAACCTGGCCCGGCCAAGCAGGGCGCCGGCGGCAGCGTCAGCGGCCAGTTCCCGGGCGAGCCGTTCAACGGCATGCAGATCTCCTACAGCGTCTCCGGTTGCAGCCTGCCGGAGATGAAGGACTCCTCCGGCTTCACCACGTCGCGCAGCTACAAGGGCCGGCTCGGCAGCGGCACCCTGACCGTGTCCGGTTCCGCCCGCATGGGCTCCGGCTACGGTGCGACGCTTTTTGTCTACGTCAACGCCGGCGCCGGGGACAAGGAACACAAGTCCTACATCAAATCCGGCTGGCCCGGCTACAACAGCGACACCTTCAACCTGAGCGTCCCCATCCCGGCCAACTCCACCAGCGCCAGTTTCAGCATCCGCATGAGCGGCGAATACAACGCCGGTGGTCGCGCCCTTGAGGTCAGCGGTTCCTGCACGGCCGACGGCCCGGACGGTCCGGCGCCCAAGGGCAGCGATGAACTGAGCGTGACCCTGAGCGGCCCGAAGGAACCGGTCCCGCTCGGCAAGGACGCCGAGGTCAGCGCCCAGGCCAGGGGCGGCCGCTTCCCGTACAGCTATGTCTGGACCGGCGCGGCCGGCAACAACGAAAGCGCCAAGGCCAGGATGGACAAGCCGGGCAGCAAGCAGGTCGCGGTCACGGTGAGCGACAGCGACGGCCAGCGCGCCGGCGCCAACCTGACCATCAAGGTCGCGCCCCTGAAACTCGAATTGGCCGGCCTGCCCGGCCAGGCCTATTACGGCAGCCGCAGCCAGTTGCAGGTCAAGGGACTGCCCGACTTCCAGCCGACGCCGGCGGTCGATCCCTGCGCCGGACGCACAGCCACCAGCCACAACCCCTACGACGAATGCGCGACGGTCATAGTGGACCCGTCCAAGGCCGTTTCGGTGGCGCCGCAATGGGACGACGCCAACCTGCCCACCATCGCGCCGGACACCGGCGCCAAGTACGCGCCCACGCCGGCCCCCAGCAAGGAAGGTCCCTACCGCTTCGTCTGGCAATCGGAACCGGGCCTGACCTTCGATCCGGGCACCAGCACCGACGGCACCACCTGGGTCACGTTCGACCGCATGGGCCAGGTCAAGGTCTGGTGCGAGGTGTCGCAGATGATCGAAGGTAGCTGGCAGACCATAGGCGAGACCGACCAGAAGACGATCAACGTGGTCGCTCCGGCCTTCAGCATCAGCTTCGACCCGGCCGACGGCCAGGCCAAGGTTGGCCAGGAAGTGCGCGCCAAGATCGTCGCCAAGCCCGAGGTGCCGGCCAAGCTGATCGACTACCGCTGGTTCGAGCCGGCCTCGTCGAATCGGATGGAATACACCGACAACGCCGGCGAGATCGGCTTCAAGGTCAAGGACGCCAAGCCCATCGTGCTCGACGCCCTGGCCCGGGTGCCGCACTACGGCGACGAGATCGCCAAGATCAAGGGCAGCTATACCGGCGTCGCCTACGAGGTGAAGATCGGCGCAGCGCGCGCCAACGGCCCGCAATTGCAGGTCTGGGTCTGCAATACCGAGTTCGGCAATGCCCAGAACTGCGGCATGAAGGACATCCCGCGCGGCCAGTTCGCCACCTTCCAGGATCTCTATCTGCAAGCGGAAGTCGTGCCGGCACCACAGTCGCCGCGCTACCAGTGGACGGTCTCCCCGTCCGGTTCCTGCGGTCTGCCCGGCTCCGGCAGCGAACTCCATCTCAACTGCAGCAACACCGGCAGCTACGCGGTGCACCTGCAGGTGCGCGACGCCGACAACCTCGTCCTCGGCGAGGCCGACACCTCGGTGAGCGTCAGCGCCAACGGCAACGACGTCAAGCAGGCGCCGAAGTCGAAGGAGGCCTACGACAAGATGCAGCAGGCCAAGCAGCAGGCCGGCAACGGCCAGCTCGACGAGGCCATCGCCAGCGCCGGCAGCGCCGCCGCGCTGGACTCGAAGAACGCCGAGGCCAGGGACCTCGGCAAGCGCTGGAGCGACGAGCGCAACACCGTGCGTCAGCAGGTCGACCGGGCGAAAAAAGCGCTGCAGAACAACAAACCCGACGACGCCCAGAAGGAGATCGACGCGGCCAAGAAACTGCAGCCGAAATACCCGCCGGTGATCGACGCCGAGAAACAGATCGCCGACAAGCGCAAGACCATTGCCAAGACAGCCGCTCAGACGACCACGGCCGGTTCTGCGGCGACCCAGGCCAGCAGTTCGCCTGCCGCCGCCGGCCTGGCCGGCGCCTGGTCGATCAATGCCAATGGCTACAAGGGCAAGATCGAGTTCACCGAGACCAACGGCCACCTGAGCGGGCGGGTCTGGTATGACGCCCATCAGCGATGGGAGGCGCTGGAAAACATCAGCTTCGACGGTCGCACCGTGCGCTTCCTGCGCCCCGGGTCGAACCAGTTGTATACCGGTACGGTCGCGGGCAACGAGATCAAGGGCGGCTTCTCCTCCGGCGGCACCGGTTACCAATGGAGCAGCACGCGCAGCGGCGATGCCATGCCGGCAGTCGGCAGCAATACCGGCAACGCCGCCGGCAACTGGAAGACCAGCGAGGGCAGCCTGACCCTGAACCAGAACGGCCGTTCCGTCACCGGCAGCTACAGCAGCGACGGCGGCGAGATCGTCGGCGAGATGAACGGCGACGTACTGGACGGTTACTGGATCGAGAACGGCTCCAGCCAGCGCTGCGCCACGCCGAAGAACGGCCGCTACTTCTGGGGCCGCATCCACTGGACCTTCAGCGACGGCCAGTTCACCGGCACCTGGAGCTACTGCGACAACCCCGTCACCGGCAGCTCGGGAAATTGGACCGGCGAGCGCATCGGCGCCGCCCCGGTCGGGACGTCGCCGGTCCCCGGCGGTCGCGAATACACCTCGACGACCCCGCCCGACCAGACCAGCGGCGGGCCGCAGCCGGTTTCCGGCAAGGGCCTGCTGGTCCTGGAAGACGACGCCGGGCCGTACAAGTGGATCGACAGTACCGAGGTGCAGACCCGCCAGGTCCATGCCGGCCGGGCCGCCTTCAAGTCCAACGGCAACGACCATTTCACCCAGCGCCTGGGCCTGGTCGGCAATTATCCCGGCCAGTACCGCTATCTCGATTTCTGGCTCTGGTTCGACAATCCGGAGGCCGACATCCAGATCCAGGTGCAGGCGGATGACGACTGGACGCATCGCTGGGGCTTCGATGCCGGGCCGAAATACAACGGCTATGGCTGGGCCATGAAGGGCGCCACCACCAGCCAGCCCTCGGGACGCTGGCTGCATCAGCGCCTCGACCTGATCGGGCAGTTGGGCATCGATGCCGGCCAGGCCATTACCGGCATGGCCTTCTCGTCTGACGGCGCCGACGTCTATTACGACTCGGTCTATCTGCTGCCCGCCGACCAGACCCTGCCGCCACCCGACATCCGGCCGACCGGCAAGCAGGTGCTGGAAGACGATGCCGGTCCGTACAAATGGATCGACGCCACCGTGGTGCAGACCGACTTCGTCGGCCATGGCCGGGCCGCCTTCAGATCCAACGGCAACGATCACTTCACGGCCGATCTCGGCATCGTCGGCGATTACCCCGAGCAGTTCCGCACCCTCAGCCTATGGGTCCTGCCCATCGGGCCGGAAGCCGACATCCAGATCCAGGTGCAGGCCGACGGCGACTGGACGCATCGCTGGGGCTTCGACGCCGGGCCGGCCTACAACGGCTACGGCTGGGCCATGAAGGGCACCACCACCGGTCTGAAACCCGGGGTATGGCAGCCACTCAAGCTGGACCTGATCGGCGACCTGGGCATCAACCCCGGCCAGAAGATCACCGGCATGGCCTTCTCCTCCGACGGCGCCGATGTCTATTACGACTCGGTCTACCTGCTGCCCAACCCGAGCCCGGCCGTGAAGCCGAGCTTCCGGCCCGCCGGCAAGCGGGTGCTGGAAGACGATGCCGGCGGCTACAGTTGGGCCGACGCCTCCGAGATCCAGGACTATCTGGTGTTCAGCGGCAGTCGCGCCTTCAAGTCCAACGGCAACGACCACTTCACCGCCGATCTCGGCGTCGCCGGCAACGGCGCCGGCCAGTTCCGCAGCATCGGCTTCTGGGCCTTCTTCATGGGACCGGAAGCGGACATCCAGCTCCAGGTGCAGGCCAGCGGCGACTGGGACCATCGCTGGGGCTTCGATGCCGGGCCGAAGTACAACGGCTATGGCTGGGCCATGAAAGGCGCCACCGCCAACATGGCCAGCGGACGCTGGACCTGGATCCAGGTGGACCTGCTCGACCAGCTCAAGTTGAAGCCGGGCGACAAGATCACCGGCCTGGCCTTCTCCTCGGACGGCGCCGACGTCGTCTATGACAGCGTCTACCTGCTGCCGTCCGGCGCCACGCCGGGGGTGACGACCGGTACCGGCGCCGGCCCCAGCTACCAGGGCAATACCGGCTACCAAGGCAGCAGCAGCGCCGGCCTGCGTCTGGAACGCGACCGGTTTGCCCCGGGCGAGGCCATCGTGGTGCAGTTCACCGCCCCGGGCGGCTGGCCGGACAATGCCTGGGTCGGCATCGTCCCGTCGAACATCCCGCATGGTGATGAAAGGCAGAACGACAACCACGACATCAGCTACCAGTACCTGAAGAAGCGCACCTCGGGCAGCCTGACCTTCACCGCACCCGGCGTTGGCGACTGGGACTTCCGCCTGCACGACACCGACGACAACGGCAAGGAACAGGCCTCGGTCAGCTTCCGGGTCGGCAACGCGCCGGTTCCCGGCGGACGCGACTACACGTCGACAACGACCGTCACGCCGGCTCTGGTCATCCCGGCATCCGGCAGCAGCGGTCCGCAGGCCGGCCCATCCAGCGTCAGCTTCGAGAACGGCAACATCGGCGGCGTCAGCAACGGGCCGACCCAGCCGACCACGTTCACGCTCAACGAACCGCGCATCCTCACCCTGATCCAGAACTATCACTGGAACTCGGCGCGCGGCGCCGCGCCCGGCACCATCGCCCTCCGGGGCAGCGACGGCCGCAGTTATGGACCGTGGCAGACTGCCGGCACGCCCGGCCAGGGCGGCGTGCCCAACGCCTACTGGACCGCGCGGCCGAACGAGATCCTGCCGGCCGGGACCTACACGGTGATCGACTCCAATCCGGCCTCCTGGTCGCACAACGGCCAGTCCGGCAATCGCGGCTTCACCCGGGTCGAGACCGCCCCGGTCGGCAGCGCCGCACCGGGCGGACGCGACTACACCGGCACGACCACCCAGGGCCAAGGCCAGGCCATCTTCGAGGTCGGCAACATCGGCGGCGTCAGCAACGGCCCGTCGCAGGAAACGAAGTTCAGCCTGTCCACGCCGCAGACCGTCAGCCTGATCCGCAACTACCACTGGAACTGGGGCCGCGGCGCCACGCCCGGCACCATCGCCCTGAAGGGCAGCGACGGCCGCAGCTACGGGCCGTGGCCGACCTCGGGCACGCCGGGCCAGGGCGGCGTGCCGAACGCCTACTGGACCGCCTACCCGAACCTGGTCCTGCCGGCCGGGACCTACACCGTGATCGACTCCGACCCGGCGACCTGGTCGCACAACGGCGAATCGGGCAATCGCGGCTTCACCCGGGTCGAGGGCTACCCGGCCGGTTCCAGTCAGACGGCGCCGGTCACCGGCAAGGCCAACGATCTCGGCAAACAGGTCGAAGACCTGTTCGATGCCGTAAAATCGCTGAAAGGACTCTTCGGGAACTGACAGGGTGACGCTCCGCCGCGATGCTTATCTGCCCTGGCTGCTCGCGGTGGCCGCCCTGGCCTATGCCAACGCCATCAGCGCCGGCTTCCAGTTCGACGACTTCAACGTCATCGTCGACAACCCGGCAGTGCACTCCCTGGCGGCCTGGTGGGCCGGCATGCCGGGCATCCGGCCGCTGCTCAAGCTGTCCTACGCGCTGAACTGGTTGGCCGATCCCGACCCGGCCGGATTCCATGCCGTCAACATCCTGCTGCACCTGGTCAACGTCGCCCTGGTCTGGCGGCTGAGCCGCCACCTGCCGGTGCCGGCCGGCTGGGAGGACGAGCCCAGGCAGCAGCGGGTGCGCATCCTGGCCACCCTGCTGTTCGCCGTGCAGCCGATCCAGACCGAATCGGTGACCTATGTCAGCGGCCGCTCGATGGACCTGATGGCCGCCTTCGGCCTGGCCGGCCTGCTCTGCTGGCTGGAAGCGCCGACTCGGATGCGACCGCGGTACTGGCAGGCGTTGGCCCTGCTCCTGTTCGCCGCCGCCATCCTGACCAAGGAAGTCGCGGTCGCGCTGCCGCTCACCCTGCTGCTGTTCCGGCGTACAGGCCGCAACCTCGCCCCGCTGGCCTTCGCCGCCCTCGCCCTGATCGCCCTGTTCGGCCTGTTCGGTTACCAGCGGATGCTGACCGAACCGATGCCACGGAGCCTGGGGGCCAACCTGCTGTCCGAGGCCAACGCGGTGTATTACCTGCTCGGCCAGTTGTTCCAGCCGACCGCCCTCAACATCGACCCCGAACTGCCTGAACTGACGGCCTGGTCGTCCCTGTCCGTCATCCAGGTCGCCGGTCTGGCGGCCGCGATCGCCGCCGCCTGGCTGAGCCGGCACCACCGACCCTGGCTGAGCTTTGCGGTGTTCTGGTTCGTCATCATCCTGCTGCCTACCCACAGCCTGATCCCGCGCCTGGACCTGGCCAGCGAGCGCCATCTCTACTTGGCCGGACTCGGACCCTACTGGCTGGGTGCCATTGCCGCCGCCCTGCTGCCGGCCAAGCCATGGCGGATCGCGGTTGTCGCGCTGGCCCTGGCCGGGATGACCTTGACCCACCTGCGCAACCTGGACTATCGGGACGAGATCAGCCTGTGGCGGCAGACGACCGCTATCGATGCCACCAATGCGCGGGGCTGGAACAACCTGGGCTGGGCCTACCTGCTGGCCGGCCGCAAGGATGAGGCCCGGCAAGCCTTCCTGCGCACCCTGCAACTCGAGCCGGAGGACGATCTGGCCCGACGCAACCTGCACTATCTCGATGAGGTGAAGCCATGACCGAGAAGACCGAAGCCATCGTCTGGGAAACCGACCTGCCCCTGTTCTCCCGCCGCATGCTCGGACAATGGAGCCTGGCCATGGCGATCACCGCCGTGGTCCTCTGCGTGATCATGGGCACCGTGTTCGCCGCCCAGGGCGAGTGGGACGCGCTGTTGCCCATGCTGGCCATGGCCACCGGCGCGGCGGGCGGGCTCTGGCTGCTCGGCCTGATCATCATGGCGGTGCTGTTCCGGGGCAAGTTCCGGGTCCGTTACCGCCTGAGCGACAAGGAACTGCGCTACGAAACCATCGACACCAAGGCCAAGGCCGCCAACCGGCTGGCCATCGTCGCCGGCGTCCTGGCGCGCAGCCCGCAGACCCTTGGCGCCGGCCTGATCGCCCGGTCGCAGGAGACCATGGCGGTGCGCTGGACCGGCGCCTTCCGGGCGGTGTACGACCCGGCCCGTCACCACATCACCCTGCGCAACGAATGGCGTCCCCTGCTCTGGGTGCAATGCACGCCGGAGAACTATGCCGAGGTGGCGGCCGCCGTGGAGCGCAACATGGCGCGCAAGAAGACCGCCCAGCGGGTCGGTGGCAGGTCGCCGCTACCGGCCTACCTCGGTCGCACCGTGCTGGTGGTGCTGGGAACCCTGCCCCTGTTCGGGCTTGCCGAGGAGTACAACACCGGCCTGTTCATGCCGATCTTCATACTCTGCTTCGGCCTCGCCACCGTCTGGATGATCAACCTGTTCGGCTACGTGGTGCTGGCCGGCCTGCTGGTTCAGGCCGGCCTGGTGGCGGCCGACATGCTGCGGCTGCGGCAATCGTATTTCTTCAAGGGCGAGACCTATTACGGCTACGAGGTGCTCGGCACCGAGGATTTCCAGTTCCTGCTGGTCGCCGGCCTCGGCGCCGGCATCCTGATCTGGCTATCGCTGGCGGCGGTGCGGGGGAAATGGCTGTCGGCCCTGCTGGCGGGTTATCAGGACATGGGCTAAGCCTTACCAGCCCTCCGGACAGACCAGGAAGCTGCTGAAGCCGCGCGTGTAGCGATTTGAGACGGCTTAGGCCGGGGGCGCCCGGCAGCGCATTACTTTTCTTGTGCGGCCAAGAAAAGTAACCAAAAGAAAGCCGCCCCGCTTCACCGCCCTTCGGGTTCCCAATTTTTCCGCCGCCGTTCAGGCGGCTGCGCAACTCGCCCTGCGGGCTCAGACAGTGCTCGCCGACTTCCCCCGAACGACAACGAAAAAATTGGCGGCTCAGAGGGGTTTGAACGGCCGCATGCGAACCTTGCCAGGTTGTTGCTGACGTCTGCATTCGCGACGCTGTTAACCCCTCTGACGGAGCCGAGGATTTCGGACTTGGCCGGGGGAAGTCGGCGAAAGGTGTCTGAGCGCAGCGAGTTCTTTCGCCGCCCGGACAAGTCCGGAATCCTCGGGGTTTCGACGGAAGCGGGGCGTGTTTTCTTTGGTTACTTTCTTTGCACGAGCAAAGAAAGTAACTGGCCGCCGGGCCACCCCCGGCCAATGCCCTTCAACAGAAACAACAAGGTCTCAAGCAGACGGCATCCGAATCGCCGACTTCGGCCGGAACGCCTTGACCACCTCGTCCCGGGTCTCCAGGTACGGCCCGCCGATCAGATCGACGCCGTAGGGCACGGCGGCGAAGACGCCATCCAGGGTTTCCTTGATCGCCTTGGGCTGGCCGGGCAGGTTGAGGATCAGGCAGGACCCGCGCGTCACGCCGACCTGGCGCGACAGGATCGCGGTCGGTACGTATTTCAGGCTGACCGCGCGCATCTGCTCGCCGAAACCGGGCAGCACCTTGTCGGCCACCGCCAGGGTCGCCTCCGGGGTGACGTCGCGTGGCGCCGGGCCGGTACCGCCGGTGGTGAGCACCAGGCAGCATTGTCCGGCCAGTTCGATCAGGGTCTGCTCGATCACCGGCTGTTCGTCCGGGATCAGCCGTTCGACGAAGGTCAGCGGGTTGTGCAGCGCGGCGGCCAGCCAGTCCTTCAGGGCCGGCAGGCCCTGGTCCTGGTAGACGCCGGAACTGGCGCGGTCGCTGATGGAAACGATGCCGATGGTGGCGGGGTCATGCATGGCGGTATGGGATGGGGTTGAGAACGCCCCTGTTTACCATTTTCCGCCGCAGCCTGCATTGACCACCGCCACACAGTCGGCCAATCAGGCCGCCTTGGCCAGTTTCTCCTCGGCCTTGCGGGCAAACCACTTCTCCGCCTCCTCGTCCCAGGTGTCGGTACGGACATAGGGGTTGGTGCGCGGGTGCAGGATCATGTTCGGATCGACCTCCAGGCCGATGCCTTCGAGGAAATTGATCAGGCCGATGCGCTCGATCATCTCGCCGGTACGCTCGTGCTCGAGGGCGTTTTCGGCAAAGAAGTCGAGGATGCTGCGGGCCAGGTCGTTCAGCTTCTCGAAGTCCTCGTCGGTCTCCAGCTTCATGAACGGGATGATCACGGTGCCCATGGTGGCGCCGATCTTCAGCACGCCCTTGCCGCCGGCCAGGATGGTGACGCCCTTGTCGAGGCCAGGCAGCAGGGCGCCGGGCATGACGTTCAGGCAGTGCATGCAGCGCACGCAGTTGTGGTTGTCGATGACCATCTCGGTTTCCAGGCCGACCCGCAGCACCGACTCGTGCACCTTGGCCGGTGAACCGGCGTCGCGCAGGGTGATCGCCTTGGTCGGACACAGGCTCACCACCATGTTGACCAGGTCGTTCATGCTGTGGTCGGCCATCCAGTCCTTGGCGATCGCCTCATCGGTGCGGATGTTGTCGCGCCAGGTGCCGATGGTGGCCATGTCGGAACGCTGGATCGAGTTGACGCAATCGTTCGGGCAACCGGAGAACTTGAACTTGAACTTGTACGGCAGGCTGGGCCGGTGCATGTCGTCGATGTTGCGGTTGATCACCGTGCGCAGGGCGCGCGCCTCGTCGTAGCAGGACATCTCGCAGCGTGCCGCGCCGACGCAGGACATCGAGGTGCGCAGGGCCGGCCCGGCGCCGCCGAGGTCAAAGCCCAGGGCGTTGAGGTTGTCGAAGGCCTTCTGCACATTCGCGGAATTGATGCCCTGGAACATGATGTCGCCCGACTGGCCGTGGAAGGCGATCAGGCCCGAGCCGCCGGCATCCATCCAGGCATCGCACAGATTGCGCAGCAGGTCGGAGCTGTAATGCATGCCGGCCGGGGGCTGCACGCGCAGGGTATGGAATTCGGCAGCATCCGGGAACAAAGGCTTGCCGTCCTCGCCCTTCAACTCGGTAAAGCGCGGGATGATGCCGCCGCCATAGCCGATCACGCCGACGGTGCCCCCCTTCCAGTAGCCCTTGCGGGTTTCGTAGGAGGTCTCCAACTGGCCGAGCAGGTCGGCCATCATCGGGTTTTCCCCGGCCAGGCGTTTCAGGCCGGTGACGAAGGAAGGCCAGGGACCGGATTCCAGTTCGTCCAGCATCGGGGTGTCGGGTAGTTTTTTCATGATGGCTTCCTCCAGAATGAACCGGCTATTACTCTAGTAATTTAGTCGGATATATCCGGAAGTCAATTTCACGCGGCCTGTCAGGCCAGGTTTTAAGTAAGTTGTAAGTGTGATCTGGCATGATGATGTCTTTCGTCATCGGCCTCGGTGTGCGCATTCGCTCGACAACAACAGGTTGCTGCCCGGTACCGCCCTGACCATGATGCAACGGCGGCTGGCCCCCATCGTCAAGGTGCTCGGCATCGTGATCACCGTATTCGGCATCTCGATGCTGTTGCCGCTCGTCGTCTCGCTGTTCATCCAGGACAACGCCCAGACCTCCTACGATGAGTCCGTCGCCATCACGGTCGGCACCGGCCTGCTGCTCTGGCTGCTGACCCTGCGCGACCGGAGCGAACTCAAGTACCGCGACGGTTTCCTGCTGGTGGTCCTGATCTGGACCATCCTGCCCCTGTTCGCCGCCCTGCCGCTGCTGATCTACCTGCCCGGCCTGTCGTTCACCGACGCCTATTTCGAGACCGTATCCGGCCTGACCACCACCGGCGCGACCACGCTGTCCGGCCTGGACGCCCTGGCGCCCTCGATCAACCTGTGGCGCACCCAGATGCACCTGATCGGCGGCATGGGCGTGATCGTGCTGGTGACCGCCATCCTGCCCCTGCTGGGCGTCGGCGGCCGCCAGATGTTCAAGGCCGAGTCGCCCACCCCAATGAAGGACGAAAAGCTCACCCCGCGCATGGCCGAGACCGCCAAGGGCCTCTGGGCGGTCTACCTGCTGATCACCCTGGCCTGCTTCGGCGCCTACTGGCTGGCCGGCATGACCTGGATCGATGCCCTGACCCACGCCTTCTCGGTGATGGGCCTGGGCGGTTTCTCCTCGCACGACGCCAGCCTCGGCTACTTCCACTCGGTCACCCTGGAAGTCATCACCATGGTGTTCGCGCTGATCGCCGGCATCAACTTCTCGACCCATTTCATGGTGCTGCGCCAACTCAGCCTGAGACCCTATCGCTTCGACCCGGAAGTGCGCTGGTTCCTGATCGTGGTGCTCGGCTCCTGCCTGGCCCTGGCCCTGTTTCTCTGGCTGAAGGGGGTCTACCTGGATTTCCCTACCGCGCTGCGCTATGCCAGCTTCAACACCATTTCGATCGCCACCACGCTCGGCCTGGCGACCTACGATTACAATCTCTGGCCTTACTTCGCCGGCCTCTGGATGCTGCTGCTCAGCAGCTTCAGTTCCAGCGCCGGCTCCACCGGCGGCGGCATCAAGATGATGCGGGCGATCCTGCTCTACAAGCAGGTGCGCCGGGAAATTGCCAAGCTGCTGCATCCCAAGGCCGAGATTCCGGTCAAGATGGGCGCGGCGGTAGTGCCGAACAAGATCATGTATGCGGTGCTGGCCTTCTTCTTCATCTATGTCGCCGCCATCGTCATCCTGTCCCTGCTGCTCAGCGCCAGCGGGCTCGACGTGTTCAGCTCCTTCACGGCCATCGTCGCCACCATCAACAACACCGGCCCCGGCCTCGGCCAGGTCGGCCCGGCCACCACCTATGCCGTGCTGACCGATTTCCAGACCTGGGTATGCATCTTCTCGATGCTGCTGGGACGCCTGGAACTGTTCACCTTGCTGGTGGTGCTGACGCCGCACTTCTGGCGGAAATAGCGGCCCGGATGGCGGCCCAATCGTACGGCAGCGGCGCGGCCGGGTAGTCGCCCTCTGCGGCGATGGCGCGGCGCAGGTTGTCGATGCGCTCCGCGGTCGCCGGGTGGCTGGACAGGAAGGCCGGGACGGCCCCCTCGCTCTGCGCCAGCCTGGCGAAGAAGCCGACTAGGCCGTCGGGCGCGATGCCAGCCCGCTTCAGGGCCTTGAGGCCGCCCAGATCGGCCTGCCGTTCCAGGTCGCGGCCATAGGCCATGCCGCCCAACTGTTCCGCCATGCCGGCCCAGATCCCGCCCGAGGCATCGCCCATAGCCAGCGCCAGCAGCGCCCGCCAGCCCAGGCCATGGATCATGTTCTTCAGGGAATGGCGCAGTTCGACGTGCTGGACCTCATGCGCCAGCACCCCGGCCACCTCCTCGGCGCTGTCGGCCGTCCTGATCAGGCCGCTGTAGACCACCACGTAGCCGCCCGGCATGGCGAAGGCATTGACCTCCGGGCTGTCGGCGACGAACCATTGGTAATGGTATTTCGAACCGGCGGTGAGCCGGTCGCCGATGGCCTGGACCATGGCCGGCGCCGGCCCGGCCTCGACCAGCTTCAGGCTCGGCCGCATCTGGGCGAAGGCCAGATCGCCGAGTTGCTGCTCCTGGGCCAGGCTGACCTGGCCGGCCGCCCAGCCGGCAATGCGGTCGGCGTTGGCCAGAAACAGGCCCAGCAGGATGAAGGGCAGCAGGACGAAGGCGCCGACCAGACCGAAGCCGATCCGGAAGCGCAGGCTGCGGGCGCGATCGCGGCGGCCATGCCGGTCGAGTTGTGCCGCCAGGGCCGCCGGCGCACCGGCCAGCAAGCGTTCGGCCTCGGCCGAGGAGGGCAACAATACCGCGACCGTGCCGCCTTCGCCGGGCCATTCCAGCAGCCACTGGCGGCCGTCGAAGCCACCATGCTTCACGGTCAGCCGCTCGGCCGGCACGGCCAGGCGGGTATCGCCATAACTGATCCGGAGCAGCAAACCGGCAAACTGCGCCCGAGCCAGGACCCCGCCGGCATCGACCCCGGGCGCAAACAGATGAACCTTGATGCTTTCCATGCCATTACCTCGTTGCCGACGGGGTCAAGACGTGCAGCCTGTCCAACCCGATCCGGATAGAATGCCGGCATTCTCTTACCGTATCGCATCATGAACCAGAAAATCCTCGACCTTTTCCGCCGCCGCTACGCCTGTCATTCCTTTTTGCACGACCGCGCCATCGCCCAGGCCGACCTCGACACCGTTCTCGAAGCCGGCCGTCTGTCGCCCTCCTCCTTCGGACTGGAACACTGGAAGTTCCTGGTGGTCACCCAGGCGGAGGAAAAGGCGCGCCTGCAGGCCGTCTGCTTCAACCAGCCGCAGGTCGGCGACGCCTCGGTGGTGGTGGTGATCCTGGCCAAGATCGCCGACATGGACCCCGACACCGATTACATCAAGGCCCTGATGGCGCGTGAATACCCGGGCGAAGCGCTGGCCCAGGCGCTGGCCAACTACCGCGGTTTCCACGCCGCCACCGACGTCAAGGCCTGGAGCATCAGCCAGTGCCACATCGCCGCCGCCAACATGATGACCGCCGCCGCCGCGGTCGGCCTCGACTCCTGCGCCATCGGCGGTTTCCTGGCCGACGAGGTGAAGAAGATCCTGGCCATCGACGGCGACCGTTACGAGATCGCCCTGATCCTGCCGCTCGGCTACTGCGCCGAGCCGGCACCGGAGAAACAGCGCCTGCCGCTGTCGGAACTGGTCGAGTACCGCTGAGCCGGCCCCGTCGTCCCCGCCTGCGCGGGGATGACAAAACCTAGTCGAACACCACCGTCTTGTTGCCGTAGACCAGGATGCGGTTGTCGATATGCCAGCGCACGGCGCGCGACAGCACCACCTTTTCCAGGTCGGCGCCCTTCTGCACCAGGTCTTCCAGGTCGTCGCGATGACTGATGCGGACCACGTCCTGCTCGATGATCGGGCCGTCGTCGAGTATCTCGGTGACGTAGTGGCTGGTCGCGCCGATCAGCTTGACGCCGCGCTCGAACGCCCGCTGGTACGGCTTGGCGCCGTGGAAGGCGGGCAGGAAGGAGTGGTGGATGTTGATCACCCGGCCCTCCCACTGGCGGATGAATTCCGGCGACAACACCTGCATGTAGCGGGCCAGAACGATGAAGTCGACGTGGTGGGCCGCCATCAGGGCCATCTGCTGCTGCTCGGCCTCGGCCTTGTTGTCCTTGCTCATCGCGATGTGGACAAAGGGGATGTCGTAGGCCTCGGCCAGCCAGTGGGTATCCGGGTGGTTGCTGACGATCAGGGGAATCTCGCAGTACAGCTCGCCGGCATGGTGGCGATAGAGCAGGTCGGCCAGGCAATGGTCGAACTTGGACACGAACACGGCCAGCCTGGGCTTCACGCTGGACAGCGAGAGCCGCCATTGCATCTGGTGCTGTTCGGCGATCGGCGCGAAGGCCTCCTCGAAGCGGTGGATGCCCAGTTCGAAACCGTCCAGCTCCCATTCCACCCGCATCAGGAACAGACCGGCGACCTTGTCCTGGTGCTGGTCGGCATGAAGGATGTTGGCGTTGTGGGAATAGAGAAAGTTGGCGATGGCGGCGACCAGACCCTTGCGGTCGGGGCAGGACACCAGCAGACAGGCGGTATTGCGCATTTTTTAATCAGGCTTAGCGGGCTCGAAGGGCCGCATTTTACGCTATAGAGCCCCTTCCCCGGCCTGGACGCCCGTATTTTCAAGGCCTTCCGAAGGACCTGAAAAAACCGGTTGACTGTTCGACCCGGCACACTAGAATTAGCGCCACAACCTCAAACAAACACTATATTTAGCGTTTCCTAATAAACAACCGGAAGCGCAAAAACTGCGAAAAACTGAAAAACAAGCCGCACGGCCCCGTGCCACGCGGCGTCTTTCGTTTAAAAGGAGACCTAGGGATGCAGCTTTCCACCGAAATTCAGTCCACCCAGCCCGTCTTTGCCCAGAACCCGGACGACGGCGTCGCCGCACCGGCCTATGTCGGCTACCAGATCATCCGCCGCAACGGCTCGGTAGTGGTGTTCGAGCCGGCCAAGATCGCCGTCGCCATGACCAAGGCCTTCATCGCCGTGAGCGGCGGCCAGGCCGCCGGCAGCGCCCGCATCCGCGAACTGGTCGACAACATGACCCAGTCCGTGGTCCAGGCCCTGCTGCGTCGGCAGCCGAACGGCGGCACCTTCCACATCGAGGATATCCAGGATCAGGTCGAACTGGCCCTGATGCGCTCCGGCGAACACGAAGTCGCCCGCGCCTATGTCCTGTATCGGGAGAAACGGGCCGAGGAGCGCGCCAGGCAGCGCCAGGAACAGGCCGAAGAGCACGTCATCTACTGCGTCGAGAACGGCCAGCGCAAGCCGCTCGACCTCAAGCGCCTGGCCGACCTGGTCGGCGCCGCCTGCGAAGGCCTGCCCGAGACCCACCCGCAGGCCATCCTGCAGGCCACCGTGCGCGACATCTACGACGGCGTGCCGAGCGAGGAAGTGCGCAAGTCGCTGGTCATGTCGGCCCGCTCGCTGATCGAGAAGGACCCCGACTATTCCCTGGTCACCGCCCGCCTGCTCCTGCACACCATCCGCCGCGAGGTGCTGGGTGAGGATGTCAGCCAGGCCGAGATGGCGGCCCGTTACGCCGACTACTTCCCGGCCTACATCAAGGAAGGCATCGAGGCCGAACTGCTGGATGAACGGCTGGCCCAGTACGACCTCGCCCGTCTGGCCGCCGCCCTGGCGCCGGAGCGCGACCTGCAGTTCCAGTACCTCGGCCTGCAGACCCTGTACGACCGCTACTTCCTGCACATCGCCGAGCGCCGCATCGAGCTGCCCCAGGCCTTCTTCATGCGCGTCGCCATGGGCCTGTCGATCAACGAGATCAACCGGGAAGAGCGCGCCATCGAGTTCTACCACGTGCTGTCCAGCTTCGACTACATGTCCAGCACGCCGACCCTGTTCAACGCCGGCACCCGGCACAGCCAGCTGTCCTCCTGCTACCTGACCACGGTGCCGGACGACCTCGACGGCATCTACCAGTCGATCAAGGAAAACGCCCTGCTGCAGAAGTTCGCCGGCGGCCTCGGCAACGACTGGACCCGCGTGCGCAGCCTGGGCGCCTACATCAAGGGCACCAACGGCAAGTCGCAGGGCGTGGTGCCCTTCCTCAAGGTCGCCAACGACACCGCCGTAGCGGTGAATCAGGGCGGCAAGCGCAAGGGCGCGGTGTGCGCCTTCCTGGAAACCTGGCACATGGACATCGAGGAATTCCTCGAACTGCGCAAGAACACCGGCGACGACCGCCGCCGCACCCACGACATGAACACCTCCAACTGGGTGCCCGACCTGTTCATGAAGCGGGTCATGGAAAACGCCGAGTGGACCCTGTTCTCGCCCTCCGACGCCCCCGACCTGCACGACCTCACCGGCCGCGCCTTCGAGGAAGCCTACTGCCGCTATGAAGACAAGGCCGCGCGCGGCGAGATCAAGGTATTCAAGAAGGTCCAGGCCCTGGGCCTGTGGCGCAAGATGCTGTCGATGCTGTTCGAGACCGGCCATCCCTGGATCACCTTCAAGGATGCCTGCAACGTGCGCTACACCAACCAGCACGTCGGCGTCGTCCACAGCTCCAACCTGTGCACCGAGATCACCCTGCACACCAACGACAACGAGATCGCGGTGTGCAACCTGGGCTCGGTCAACCTGGTCAACCACCTGACCGCCAACGGTCTCGACCCAGCAGGAATTGACCTCGACAAGCTGCAGCGCACCATCAAGACCGCGATGCGCATGCTCGACAACGTCATCGACATCAACTTCTACAACGTCGGCAAGGCGCGCAACTCCAACCTCAAGCACCGGCCGGTCGGCATGGGCATCATGGGTTTCCAGGACACCCTGCACAAGCTGCGCATCCCCTACGCCAGCAATGCCGCCGTCGAGTTCGCCGACCGCGCCATGGAAGCGGTGGCCTACAACGCCTACTGGGCCTCGACCGACTTGGCCGAGGAACGCGGCCGCTACAGCACCTTCAACGGCTCGCTGTGGTCCCAGGGCATCCTGCCGCAGGACTCGCTGAAAAAGCTGGCCGAGGAGCGCGGCGGCTATCTCGAAGCCGACTACAGCGAGACCCTGGACTGGGCCGCCCTGCGCAACCGCATCCAGACGGTCGGCATGCGCAACTCCAACTGCCTGGCCATCGCCCCGACCGCGACCATCGCCAACATCGTTGGCGTCTCCGCCTCGATCGAGCCGACCTACCAGAACCTGTTCGTGAAATCGAACCTGTCCGGTGAATTCACCGTGGTCAACCAGTACCTGGTGCGTGACCTCAAGGCGATGAACCTGTGGGACGAGGTCATGGTCGGCGACATCAAGTACTTCGACGGCTGCCTGGCCAAGATCGACCGCATCCCGGCCGAACTGCGCAGCCTCTACGCCACTGCCTTCGAGGTCGACGCCTCCTGGCTGATCGAGGCCGGCGCCCGCCGCCAGAAGTGGATCGACCAGGCCCAGAGCCTGAACCTCTACTTCCACGGCGCCAGCGGCAAGAAGCTGGACGAGACCTACAAGCTGGCCTGGCTGCGCGGCCTCAAGACCACCTACTACCTGCGCGCCCTGGGCGCCACCCACGCCGAGAAATCGACCGGCAAGGGCGGCGAGCTGAATGCGGTCAACGCTGCCGGTGGTGCCGGCGCGGGCCAGTTCGCGGCGGCCGCCAACCTGCCCGAGCCGGAAATCGTCGGCCGGGCCTGCACCCTGCGCTCGGGCGACCCCGGCTTCGAGGAATGCGAGGCCTGCCAGTAAGAGGCGCCTGGACGTGACGGCGCATCCCGAAACGATGCCGGCACCGGCCATCCTGGCCGGCATGCTGGCGACCGCCCTCCTGCTGGCGGGCTGTTCCGAGCCGGCCTTCCGGACCGACCCGACGAGCGCAGCGGCGCACACCGTCAAGGCCGACATCCTGACCGGCATCCGGGAACCGGGCCTGCGCGAGGTCGTGGTGGTCATCAACGGCAACGCCTACAAGGGCGTGCATGCCGGGATGTTCGCGGGCAGCCGCCTGTACGATCCCTCCGGCACCTACACCCGGGTGCGCTCGGAGGACCGCTCTTGGCGGCATGCCAGCCTGGCCGACTACCTGGCCTACCAGCTGGCGGACGGCCCGGACGTGCGCGTGTACCGCTTCGACCTGACCGAGCCGGACTTCGCCACCCTCCTGGCGCGCATCGACCATGCCGGCTGGACCATGCCGACCGATTGCGCCAACAGCGTCCGGGACGCACTGGCCGGCGTCGGCCCCTTCAGCAGCCTGGAAATCGACGGCTGGATCTCGCCCAAGCGGCTCGCCGCAAAGCTCGATCCCCTGGCCGTCACCGCGCCCGCGCCCGCGCCGGTCGTACAGGCCAAGGCCCCTGCGCCATCGCCGCGTGAACCTGCCCGGCCTGCCAGCCAGGCATCCGTCCCCGCCTACCTGCCGACGGCCTGGCAGGCATGGCCCATGCCGGCACCCTGGCCGCCTTACGTATTCATCCGATACATCCCCTACAACCAATATCAACCGAACTAGGAGCCCCCATGCTGAACTTCGAGGAAGACATCCCCGCCGCTCCGCGCCTGCAGCCCGTGGCCGAGGGCTTCGACCCGGCCTACCTGTCCTTCGGCGTATCCGCCCACCCGCCCGCCGCTGCCGCTCCGGCCAACCAGCCGACCGGCGAGAAATTCCGCCGCGTCCGCGCCGAGGACAAGCGCATCATCAACGCCAACACCGACGTCAACCAGCTCGTCCCGTTCAAGTACAAGTGGGCCTGGGAAAAATACATCGCCGCCTGCGCCAACCACTGGATGCCGCAGGAAGTGAACATGAGCCGCGACATCGCCCAGTGGAAGGACCCCAACGCCCTGACCGAGGACGAGCGCCTGATCGTCAAGCGCAACCTGGGCTTCTTCGTCACCGCCGACTCCCTGGCCGCCAACAACATCGTGCTCGGCACCTACCGCCAGATCACCGCCCCGGAATGCCGCCAGTACCTGCTGCGCCAGGCCTTCGAGGAAGCCATCCACACCCACGCCTACCAGTACATCGTCGAGAGCCTGGGCCTGGACGAAGGCGAGATCTTCAACGCCTACCACGAGATCCCGTCGATCCGCGCCAAGGACGAGTTCCTGCTGCCCTTCATCGATGCCCTGGCCGACCCCAACTTCAAGACCGGCAGCCACGAGGCCGACCAGACCTTCCTGAAGTCGCTGATCGCCTTCGCCTGCATCATGGAAGGCCTGTTCTTCTACGTCGGCTTCGTGCAGATCCTGGCCATGGGCCGGCAAAACAAGATGACCGGCGCCGCCGAGCAGTACCAGTACATCCTGCGCGACGAGTCCATGCACTGCAATTTCGGCATCGACATGATCAACCAGCTCAAGCTGGAAAACCCCGGCCTGTGGACCCCGGAATTCCGCACCGAACTGAAGGCCATCTTCATTAAGGCGGTCGAACTGGAATACGCCTACGCCGAAGACACCATGCCGCGCGGCGTGCTCGGCCTGAACGCGCCGCAGTTCAAGGAATACCTGCGCTTCATCGCCAACCGCCGCGCCACCCAGATCGGCCTGGACGAGCTGTTCCCCGGCGCTAACAACCCGTTTCCGTGGATGGCCGAGATGATCGATCTGAAGAAGGAGAAGAACTTCTTTGAAACCAGAGTCACCGAATACCAGACGGGTGGTGCGTTGAGCTGGGACTAACACCTCGGACACAGGGGGGTCAGGTATAACAACCGGCCTCAGGGCGAAAATAATTCGAGCCTGACCCCTTTAGATTTTGCATGTAATCAACAAGGACGACCCTAATCTCTCTGCTGCAACACAGCGCTATTTGGCGCGACTTCATGGGCAGCTCGACGCTCAATTCAAGGCAAAACCGATGTCGAACGACATGGATAGCCCGAATTGCATCGAGATGGAGATAGAGCTTCTCATCGTCATCGATAGCGATGGCAAATTAGTCGATGTCGAGATCAGATCGGATGGAATACCAGACCCGCATGGCCAGGGCAAACAAGCGAGGGAATATCTGTTGCAGACATTGAAGGCCGTTTCGCCGCTCCCAACCTTTCCTGAGAACTCCTTCGCGGGCTCTCAGCGCATGGGCATTCCTATCCAGCAGCTTGTTCCATGCCGTGGAGAACTCGTCAGACGCAAGTTCCTTGAGCAGCATGGCGGGCCATCAAACATCATTGAGACAAATAAACACTGAACGACTCATGCCCTGATGACAGAGGTGCTAATTCGAGCCTGGCGCCTTTAATTATCCTCGCCATACGACATCAGAGAGAACAAGGTCATACCGACAGTTGAAGTCGCTTCGAAACGTATGTTGGTCCACCCGATTGCTCTTGCGCCCGCACGAAACAAATCAAGCCTGCCCCGTTAGATACACTTTAAGTCGGCCTGGACCCAGTTGCCGTAATCTCTGTTAGCCGTGCCTCGTTAATTTAACGAGGCATTCTTGCCGCCCACGGCGTAGGAAAACGAACTGGATTGGGTGCCACTACCGGGGTAATTGGCATTGTCCGAGGAGTTGTAGTAATAGGCGTAGCCACTGGTACAGGTACCCGGAGATGGTTGGCAGTGGGGAAAGGCTGCATACGCATATTTCCATACACGTCAACCGCACCGGTGTTAGCAATTGCTTGGCCAATGCCCGACATGGCAATTACAAGCACGATTGATTTGAGCTTCATTTGACGACTCCCTTAAGTGGATTAGTTGTAATGTCAAACTGGCCATCCAAAGCGACAAGATGACCTTGACATCGCCTTATGGATTGAAATTATCACAACTAACTGAGCATATGAAATCCGTGTTTCTACTCAATCAAGGGGTCAGGCTAAAATAATCCAGGGCGCCGGGGCTTACGGTTGAAGACTGGCTTGAATGAACAATTGGGAACCGCCCCTATTTAGTCAGCTTCCATCACTTGGACTCACTCGCGGCCCGCTGCAGCCCAACTTCCTCGCTGGCGTGGTCGCGGTTCCACAACTGGAACAGCGGGTATTTCAGGTACGCCTTGTCGGCGACGTAGCGCAGCACGTTGGCCAGCCGGAAGAACTGCACCACCGAATCGACGCGGAAGACTTCCTTGCCGTGTTCGTCGAACAGCACCAGCGTCGGCGCATAGAACAAGCCGAGATCGCGCGCCCACTTGCGTGCCGTCATGCGCCGGCCGTCCGGGGTCAGCACCGGCGTCGCGGCGTCCCAGACGTTTAGTTGCACCACCTCGAAGGCCTGCAGGCGTTCGCGCACCAGGGCGTTTTGCAGCGGCTCGGTATGGAGCACGTCGCAGGCATGGCAGCGGGGCTGTTCGAAGATCACGAGCAGGGGTTTGTGGGCCGCGAAACGGCTGCGGTCGAGTGCGTACGGCGGCGGGGTAAAGATCGGGTCGGGGTTCAGTGCCTCGTCGGCGAACAGCGGGGGCGGGTCGGCCTGTTCCAGGTACTCGCCGAAGTTCCACTTCTTGTAGTGGCCATCGGCGACATATTCCAGTGCCGCGCGCATCTTGTAGGGGGGCAGGTAGCCGACCAGTTTCAGCGCCAGCTTGCGCCCCTCGACGTAGAACAACAGCGTCGGCGTGAGTTGCGCCTTCTGCGCGATCGCGAATTCGTTGATCGGCAGGGTCTTGCCGTCCATGCCGGTGATCTGCTCGGTGCTGTGCGTGTTCAGCCCGACCACTTCGAAGTGCGTGCGCAGGTAATGCACCAGGTCGCCCTTGGAAAGGTTGTCTTTCATGGCCTGCTGGCAGTATGGGCAATGACGCTGGCCGAAATAGACGATCAGTCCCTGCTTGCCGGAAGACAGCGTGTCATCGAGATCCTCGGGCAGATTGTAGAAACTCTCCTTGAACCAGTCCGGATGGTTGTCCTGGTAGTCGGTCGGGAGATCGACGAACGAATACGAATCATCGACCGGCGTCCCCGCGCTGGCGGCGTAGGAACAGAACAGCGCGGCGATCACGATTACAGCGGTGCGTATGGGTAGACCTAATGACTGCATTGCGGTGGCAAGACGAGTGAAGTGGCGTACAAGAATACGTGCATCGCTGGATTTTGCACTACCGGCGCGCTGGATCGGCGGGTCGCCAAGCAGCAAAATGGCCAGTATTCACCGCACCAAGGCGCAACCCCATGAGCCTCCTCTACTCTCTGCTCGGTTCCCCGCTTGCTTGCCGGTTCCCGGATTTGTACCTGGAACTCGGCATCGAGGCGGAACGTTTCGACTCTGCCCGCAACCTTCACCGCGCATTGAAACAACGGCTTCCCGATTACTTCGTGGGCGAATTCGTCTATGGCTGGGGCAACAATTACGCAGGCGCCAATGTCTCCAATCTGGATGTCACCCTGCGCACCCTCCAGGCCTTCGCGCCCAAGGCAAGGCTCATCATCGTCATGCAGCCCAGCGAGGCCGCGCATATCGGCAAGCTGCTGGAACTGTTCCCGGTTCATGCCGTGTTGACCTACCCCATCGACGAAGAGCAGATGCGGACGGCGTTGCAACACGCGGCATGAACACGCAGAGTTCGCAATCAAAGGGTCTGGACTGGTCACCAGCAATATCAAGCTCAGGAAGGAACATTAAGATTCTGGGACCCAGCAGTCATCCTGCTGATCCAGGCGCTCCCAGCGCGTAGTTCATGTGCAGATGTGCATGGCTGCGTGGTCGGCTTCGGTTCCCATGGAATCGAGGCCGAATTTTTATATGCACGGGTCGCCAGGTCCGTCCCGCTAGAACATGAACCGGCCGGCCCGGTTCCGCTTACGGCACATAGCGCAGGATCGTAACGTAATGGGCGGCGCTGCTGGCGATGAGCATCCTGACGTGATCCAGTTTACGCAGGTGGCTCTTCGCCTCGCCGCGCAGGCCGTGGTAGAGCATCGAGAAGCTTAGAGCAGCACCAGGGTCGCGCCAAAGATCAAGGGTCGAGACGCTGACCACCTTCCACGGATCATCGTCCTGCGCGGCCAGGACGGTGAGCACGTCGGCCCCGGCAAGCGCCAGCACGCTCGATCGCCGATGCCCCGCCGTGGCAAGGTCAGGCTTCGGTCATCAAGCGGGTTCTGGCGAACGAATCCGAACCTGGCTACCTGCTTGCCAGCGCCGCGCGATCTGCCACGTCACCCAGCCGCGGCGCAGCCATTTTCCGACGCCCCCAGGCCGCAGCACCGAGAACATAACGATACCGCCGATCAGCCAGACGACGGGGTGGCGCTTGATATAACGCAACGCAGCCAGCCCCTGGTCTGCCAACGCCAGGGGGATGCGCCACGGCTCGATGTTCTGTGCCAGCGCCGTTCGTTGTGCCGTCGCTTGGGCGATCAGGCGTTCCCGCCGTTCAAACGGCCGGGGCCTGTTCCCGTTCATGGCCGGGAACCGAGTTGCTGCCGGTCTTTCAGCAATTCCGACAGGCTGGTGGCAAACAGTCTCGGCTTGGTTTTCACTCTGCGCATGGCGAGCCGTCCCGCCGCTACGCCAACCGCCAGGAAGAATACGCTGAGCGAGCCCAGCGCCAAGAGACGCTGAGTGTCCCAGAAGGCCACCACGATTAGGACCGCGACCAGGACCACGCCGACGCCAAGGCAAAACAGGGCCACCAGCGTCGACGCCAGGAGCGAGAACACATGCTCCCGTTCTTCCTCCAGGTCCGAGGACAGCAACTCCAGGCGTGTCTGCGCGATGGCAACCAGGGTTGCAGCGAGCGTGGTCAGCGACTCGAGCAGCCCGGTGCCGCTGCTGGCTGTGTTCTCCGACATGGCGAATCGACTAGCGTCGGCCCAGTATCCAGCCGACCGCCAAACCGAAACCGGCGGCGACTCCGATGGCCTGCCATGGATTGGCATGGACATAGACGTCGGTCGCCTGGGCGGCCTCCTTGGTTTTGACCATCAGGGCCGCCTGTGCCTGCGCCATCCGGGCCTTGGCCACCCGGAGGGACTCTTCTGCCTTGGCGCGTACCACGGCCAGCTTCTCGCCGCCTTGACTGGCGGTGGCCATAAGCAACGCTTCCGCATCGGCCACAACCACCTTGAAATCGGTGATCAGTTGTCCGCCGGTAATTTCGTTAGATACAGCATTCATGTGTTTCTCCGTTGCTTGTTCATTTGCGTGCAAAAAGCAGGATCGCCCCCGCCACTATCGCCCCCACGCCGGCCCAGACCGGGATGTTGACGGTTTCCGTATCCTTGACCGTCAACTCGATCGGCCCCAACTTGGCCTCATGGGTATCCTTCGTATAGGTGAAGCCGCCATATAGCAGCCCCAGACTGCCAGCCGCGATCAATACGATCGCCAGAATCTTGATTGCGTTCATCTTGTTTTTCTCCTTAGGAAACTAACTGTATCGATACCGGCGACGACGGTGGCTGAACCGGCCTTTGCCGTTGTTATGCGGCATGGAAAGGCCTGGCTCGTCACAGGCGTCGACCTTGGATGACGCGAACCAGGATCACGATGATCGCGATGACCAGGAGTACGTGAATCAAGCCACCCATGGTGTACGAGGAAACCAGGCCAAGCACCCATAGAATCAACAGTATGACTACGATGGTTTCGAGCATTTCTATTCTCCTGTTGTTGGCTGAACCAATGTCTTTTGGTTATTGCTGATGATCCTCCCGTTTTTAAAACGGCTCTGTGCGATAGCGCACTTATCGAGCAGCCTTTTTCATGCACGGGGCTAGGAAATAGCCAGGGCATGAAACGCAACCGAGTGCGCACGGCCTTTCTCAATTAGACTGCGCGATAACAACTTTCTTGTTCCGGTCGTGATGCAGGAGCGCTTCGCAGGCTTATGTGCGCCGGCGCACAGATGGCTGCCGCAAAGCCCGTGATAATCACCGAACGCTTCGGAATGGACACGATGTCCTTTCCATGGCTACCGATCTTTCGATGTCGGCCCGACCCGTGCTGCCATCTCCGGGTCCGGCGTCCGCCTTTATACGGAAATGACCATGTCTGAAACAGCAAACGATGTCCTCCCTGCCGGTGCCGCCGACAAGGCAGAAGGCAGCACCGAGGCGCGGCGCCAGGCCGCGTTGCTGAAAACCGGGGCCTTGCAGAACGCGATTCTCACCAGCGCCAATTTCGCGATCATCGCCACCGACGAGAAAGGCATCATCCAGCTATTCAATGTCGGCGCCGAGCGCATGCTCGGCTATCGTGCCGCTGACGTCGTGAACATGATCACCCCGGCAGACATTTCCGATCCGCAGGAAGTTGTCGCGCGCGCCCAGGCACTGAGCCTGGAACTCGACACCACCATCGCACCGGGCTTCGAGGCCCTGGTGTTCAAGGCCTCGCGCGGGATCGAGGACATCTATGAATTGACCAAGATCCGCAAGGATGGCAGCCGTTTCCCGGCCATCGTGTCGATCACGGCGCTGCGTGACGACTATGGCGAAATCATCGGCTATCTGTTGATCGGCACCGACAATTCCGTGCGCAAGCGCGTCGAACTGGAGCGGAACGAGGCCATGGACGCCGCGGAAAAGGCCAACCGCGCGAAAACGGATTTCCTCTCCAGCATGAGCCATGAACTGCGCACCCCGCTCAATGCCATCCTCGGTTTCGCCCAACTCATGGATTCCGGCTTGCCGGCACCGACGCCTTCCCAGAAGGGCAATCTTGACCAGATCCTCAAGGCGGGTTGGTACCTCCTGGAGTTGATCAACGAAATCCTCGACCTCGCGTTGATCGAGTCGGGCAGGGTGTCGTTGTCGCGGGAGCCGGTTTCGCTGATCGAGGTCATGCAGGAGTGCCGGGCCATGATCGAGCCGCAGGCGCAGAAGCGCGGCATCGGCATGACCTTTCCGCACTTTGACATCGCCTACTTCGTCAACGGCGACCGGACCCGGGTCAAACAGGTTTTGATCAACCTGCTATTCAATGCCATCAAGTACAACAAGCCCGGCGGTACGGTGGCGGTGACCTGCATGCCGAACTCCCCTGATTCGATCCGCATCAACGTTCTGGACACCGGTCTGGGGTTGGCACCGGAACAACTCGCTCAGCTTTTCCAGCCTTTCAATCGACTCGGAAAAGAGACCGGCACGGAGGAAGGCACGGGCATCGGCCTGGTGGTGACCAAGCGCCTGGTCGAACTGATGGGCGGGCGCATCGGCGCGGATAGCGAAGTCGGCGCGGGCAGCGTGTTCTGGATCGAATTGAACCTGACCACGGCACCCCTGCTCATGGTTCGGGAAGCCGAACGCGCAGGGCTGGTGCGACCGCAACCGCCGGGGGGCGCGCCGCAGCGCACCCTGCTCTATGTCGAAGACAATCCGGCCAATCTGGAGTTGGTGGAGCAACTCGTTGCCCGCCGCCCCGACCTGCGCCTGTTGGGCGCGGCGGACGGCACCGTCGGCATCGAGTTTGCGCGCTCCTATCAGCCGGAGGTGATCTTGATGGATATCCACCTGCCTGGCATCAGCGGGATCGAAGCCATGAAAATCCTGCGCGCGGACCCGTTGACGGCGCATATCCCGATCATCGCGCTCAGCGCCAACGCGGTGCCCCGCGATATCGAGCGGGCACTCGAGGCCGGGTTTTTCAACTACCTCACCAAACCCATCCGGGTCGACGAGTTCATGGCGGTGCTGGACGCGGCTCTTAAGCTCGCGGACACCGTTCACACAGCCGAACAGGCACAGGCATGATGCTGACCGAATCTGACATCCTCAACGCCCGCATCCTGATCGTCGACGACCAGGAATCCAACGTCGCCCTGCTGGCGCAACTGCTGAGCGAAGCCGGCTATGCCAACGTCGCCTCGACCATGAATCCGCGCGAGGTCTTCGCGCTGCATCGCAAAAACCACTACGACCTGATCCTGCTCGACCTGCAGATGCCCGGCATGGATGGTTTCCAGGTCATGGAAGGTCTCAAGACCAACGATGCCGACGGCTACCTGCCGGTCCTCGTGATCACCGCCCAGCCGGGTCACAAGCTGCGCGCGCTGCAGGCCGGCGCAAAGGATTTCATCAGCAAGCCGTTCGATCTGGTCGAAGCCAGGACACGCATCCACAACATGCTGGAAGTACGACTCTTGTACAAAAAACTCGAGAATTACAACCAGATCCTGGAGCAGACCGTGCGGGAACGGACCGCCGAACTGCGCGAGAGCGAAGCACGCTATCGCAGCCTGACCGAACTGGCCTCCGACTGGTACTGGGAACAGGACGAGAACATGAACTTCACCAAGGTTTCCGGCCCGGTCCTGGAGATGCTCGGGATCCGGGTCGACCCCTTGCAGGGGGATGTCGGCGCTGCCCAGACGGAGGGCTGGAACGAGGCGGAGCGGAAAATCCTGCAGGCCACCATCGCCGCCCGCCAGCCGTTCCTGGATTTCCTGTTCAGCCGCGTCAATGCCGATGGCACGCAACAGCAGTTTCGGGTCAGCGGCGAACCGATGTTCACCCAGTCCTGCCGCTTCATCGGTTATCGCGGCATCGGCGTGGAAATCACCACGCCTAGGCACAACGACGCGATTGCCCGCGATGCCAACGCTGCCTAGCCCGAGCCGGAATCATCTGCTCGCCGCCCTGCCGACGGCTGAATTCGATGCCCTGGCAGCGGATCTGGAACCGGTCTCGCTGCCGCTCGGGGAAATGCTCTATGAACCCGGCGGCCAGTTGCGCTATGCCTATTTCCCCACCACCGCCATTGTCTCGCTGCACTATGTCATGGAATCCGGGGCATCGGCCGAATCTGCCGGCGTGGGCAACGAGGGCGTCGTCGGCGTTTCGTTGTTCATGGGTGGCAACACCACGTCCAGTTCGGCCGTGGTGCAGACCGCGGGCCACGCCTACCGGCTGGAGAGCAGCCGGCTGTTGCAGGAATTTCAGCGCGCCGGCCTGATGCAACGTCTACTGCTGCGCTACACCCAGGCGCTGATGACCCAGATGTCCCAGACCGCCGCCTGCAACCGGCACCATACGGTGGAACAGCAACTGTGTCGTTGGCTGTTGCTGACGCTGGATCGCATGCAGGCGAACGAATTGATCATGACCCAGGAACTGATCGCCAACATGCTCGGCGTGCGCCGCGAAGGCATCACCGAGGCGGCCGGGAATTTGCAGCGTGCGGGAATCATCAGTTACCGCCGGGGCCACATTGCCGTGCTGGATCGCTCCGGCCTGGAGGCCCGCGTCTGCGAATGCTATGCGGTGGTCAAGACGGAACTGAACCGCCTGATGTTCGACGTGCGCTATCGCCAGGGTGGTGCTGCAGACGATGGAACGGAGCCGATTCAGGAGCACCAGCCAGGCTTCGATTCATGGCGGTGGACGGCCGGATGACGCCAGTAGGTCAAGGGGCGATTTCATACGGCAGCAGACGATCGTTCTCCTTCCTGACCACCGCATAGCATTCGCAGACGCGGGCCTCCAGCCCCGGGCGGTCAATCACGGTGATCTTGCCACGGCTGTAGTGGATCAATCCGGCCTGCTGCAACTTCCCGGCCGCCTCGGTGACGCCTTCGCGGCGCACACCGAGCATGTTGGCAATCAGTTCCTGGGTCATGGTCAGCTCGTTGGAAGGCAGGCGGTCAATGCTGAGCAGCAGCCAGCGGCACAGTTGCTGGTCCACCGAGTGGTGCCGGTTGCACACCGCCGTCTGGGCCATCTGGGTCAGCAGAGCCTGGGTGTAGCGCAGCAATAGCCGCTGCATCGGGCCGGCGCGAAAGAACTCATTCTTCAGTTGTTGCCCCGGCATCCGGTAGGCATGGCCGGCGCTTTGCACGACGGCCCGGCTGGTCGTGGTCTCGCCGCCCATGAACAGGGAGACGCCGACGACGCCCTCGTTGCCGACCACGGCAATTTCGGCCGAGGCGCCATTCTCCATGACATAGAGCAGGGAGACGATGGCCGTGGTGGGGAAATAGACGTGACCTATCTTGATGCCGGGCTCATAAACCGTTTCGCCCAGCGGCATCGCGACCCATTCGAGACTGGCCAGGATGCGCGCGTATTCGTCCGCCGGCAGGGCGGCGAGCAGGTGGTTCTGGCGAGGATCATGAAGGATGGACATGAGTGGTCTCTCTTTTGTCGGACGCGCTCTGCGACCGCCTTGATTGTAGGCTATGTGCGCCACCGTACCGACTGCGACCGCCTTTGCGAGCAAGCTTTCCCCAGGTTTCGAGGCAGCGCGAGCTTAGTCGCGAAGGCGCCGGAATCAAGCTGTTATTCATCACCTCTGGAGGATGCATCATGAAACAAGTTGGCAAATATATTTCTGCCGTTTTCCTGGCCGTCACGCTGGTGTCCGCCGTGGGCTGTTCGTCCACGCCGCAGAAGGAAGGGACGGGCCAGTACTTCGATGACAGCGTCATCACCGCCAAGGTGAAGGCCGCCATATTCGATACCGCCACACTGAAGTCCGCCGAGATCAATGTCGAGACTTTCAAGGGCACGGTCCAACTGAGCGGCTTCGTCAATTCTCAATCCGACATCAACAAAGCGGTCGAGGTGACGAGCAAAGTGAGCGGCGTGAAATCGGTCAAGAACGACATGCGGGTCAAGTAAGCGATCGTGTATCGCCAGCCACTTCCGGGCCTCACATCCGGAAGTGGCTTATTCGTATGTCTGATTAGCTGTTCGGCAACCTCCACCGCGCGCCCCTAGAGCGGCCGCTGAACGCAAGCAACCGTTAAACACAATCCTGATGGCGACAATCGCAACCCCTGAATCAGAAACCACACCAGCCGATCAGCCGGTCGAGCCATTAGCCACGGTTCGCTTGTCCGAGTCCGGGCACGGCCTGGCGCTGACCATCCTGGCCACGGTCGCGGTGATTTTCGCTTTGGATTGGGCGCAAAGTTTCGTCGTTTCCCTGCTGCTCGGCATCCTGTTCGCCTACACCCTGAATCCCCTGGTCGTGGGACTGGAGCGCATCCATATCCCGCGCGCGCTGGGCGCCGGCATGGTGGTGCTAGCGGTCGTGTGTGCGCTTGCCCTGGGGACCTATTCCCTGCGCGGGCAAATTCAGACCATACTTGTCCAGTTGCCTGAAGCGGCAAGCAAGTTGTCGGCCGGATTCACCAGCCTGCGCGAGGGTCAGGACAGCACCATGCAAAGGGTGCAAACCGCGGCGAGCGAGATCGAGAAGGCGACCACCCAGGCGATGGATATGCCGACGAAGCCCAGACAGCGGACCACGCGGGTCGCCATCGACCCGCCCGGCTTCAAGCTCGGCAACTTCCTCTGGTCGGGTTCCATGAGTGTCGCGGCCTTGATCGGCCAGGCCGCCATGGTGCTCTTCCTGACCTTCTTCCTCCTGCTGTCCGGCGATACCTACAAGAGAAAGCTGGTGCGGCTCACGGGCCCCACGCTGTCGGACAAGAAGATCACCGTGCACATCCTTGATGACATCAACGCCTCCATCCAGCGCTATATGCTCATGCTGTTGGCGACCAATGTGCTGGTGGCGCTGCTGACCTGGCTCGCCTTGCGCTGGATCGGCCTGGAAAATGCGGGGGCCTGGGCCGTGGCAGCGGGCCTGCTCCACCTCATTCCATATTTCGGTCCGGCCGTCACCACCACCGGCATCGGCATGGCGGCCTTCCTGCAATTCAACGATCTATCGACGGTACTGCTGGTCGCCACGGCTTCGCTGGCGATCGCCACCGTTGTCGGGGTCTTCGTCACCACCTGGATGACGGGCAGGATCGCCAGAATGAACACGGCGGCGGTATTCATCTCGCTGCTGTTCTGGACCTGGCTGTGGGGCATCTGGGGCATGCTGCTGAGTATGCCAATCACCGCCCTGGCAAAGGTGGTGGCCCAGCATGTGGAGCAACTTGAACCAGTGGCCGAGTTGCTGGGGGACTGATCCCTGTTGCCTCTGAAGTGGATTCGACTTCTCAGGCAGTGCCCTTGCGTCCCACCCCTAACCCTCTGGTGCACAGCGCGTAAAAAAATCGCCTGTTTGCAGGTCTTATGTTCGGCAACGCACAGAATCATCTGGCCTTTCAGTACATCGTGGAAACCGGTAGTACTTGAAGCGGATTGCATCAAGAACGCCGACCTCTATTCAATCTTTTTGCAGGGAATTCACCATGATCAAACGAGTAATTATGACGCTGCTCACTTTGCTATCCGTTGTCGGTGCCATGACGACGTTTACTGCCTGCAACACGATGGCAGGTGCCGGCCAGGATATTCAAAAAGCGGGCGGAGCAATCGAGGGCGAGGCAAACGAACACAGGTAATTGGTCCGGGTTGTTTCCATGAACCCACTGGGCCGGCTTGCTGTGGAGCCGCCCAGGCTTGAATGATGGGGCAACTTCGCTGGAGCACGGTGATGAAGGTTCGATATCACTTTTCGCTGGTCCTGCTGATCGCCACGGTCCTTGGCGGATGTGCATCACTCCCGCCGGGATCCGACTTCCCAAGAACAACGTCCTCCGCGTACGCTCATCCTGATGAGACCCGGCTTGGCCTGGCGTTTGCTGACGCCGCCCGCGAACACGACGGCCAGTCCGGATTTCGCATTGTTCCGGTAGGCGCCGACGGTTTCCTGATGCGCATGCAGATGATCAATGCCGCGGAGCGTGCCCTCGACCTGCAATATTTCATCTTTCGCGGTGACGACACCGGCCGCTTGCTGACCGATGCCGTGTTGCATGCGGCCGATCGCGGGGTGCGGGTACGGGTGCTGGTGGACGATGGCGAAACGGTGGGCGGCGACGACCAGATTTCCAAGCTTGAATCACACCCTTCAATCGAGATCCGGATATTCAATCCATTCGCGTATCGCGGCTCGATCACACTGTTTCGCGCTACCGAATTCCTGTTCAACGCGTCCCGACTCGACTACCGGATGCACAACAAATTGCTCATAGTTGACAATGCCGTGGCGCTCATCGGCGGGCGCAATATCGGCGACCAGTACTTTCAGATCGACCCGGAGGCCCAATACGCCGACGACGACGTGTTTGTAGCCGGTCCCATCGCCCAAAGGCTTTCCTGGACCTTCGATGAATTCTGGAATAACGGCCTGTCGATCCCGGCCGGGGCGCTTTCACATGAAAAGTCGTCGCGTGCGGCCTTGAGCGAGCATCGCGTGGTATTGCACGAAGAGGGCCGGCAGTTGAAGGCCGAAGGGGCGGACTATGCCAAGCGGGTCGCCACCGGCGAGCCGTTCAACGGGATGGTCTCTGGCCGCTTGCCCCTGATCTGGGCGCACGCGCAACTGATCAGCGACAGCCCCGAAAAGAAGAAGGTGGAAAGCGGCGAGATGGTGGGCAGACTCATGCATCGGGCGGTGGCCAATGCCACTGGCAAGGTCCAGTCCGAACTGCTTATGATCACGCCCTATCTGATTCCTGGCGATGAAGGGATGCAGATGTTCAAGGATCTGCGCCTACGCAATGCCCGTGTCCGCATCCTGACCAGCTCACTCGAATCGTCGACGGTGTTGCTGGCGCAGTCCGGCTACATGCGGTATCGGGTACCGCTACTGGAGGAGGGCGTGGAACTCTATGAGATACGCTCACAACTGGGCAATAGCCGGGGCAGCGGCCAGACGGCGGCCATATCTCGCCATGGAAATTATTCCCTGCACGCAAAATTGTTTGTATTCGACCGCCAGAGAGTGTTTATTGGCTCAATGAATTTCGATCAGCGATCGATGCACCTGAACACCGAGATTGGCCTGGTGATTGACAGCCCCGAGCTTGCCCAACAGGTTGCCGCACGTTTCGAGGCCATGGTGCAGCCAGTCAACGCCTACACGCTGGCACTGCGCCCAAGCAACAACGGGGGTTCGCCCAACTTGGTGTGGCAGACCCAGGAAGACGGCAAGACCGTCGAGTACGACACGGAACCGGCCGTGAGCGACTGGCAAAGAATCAAGGTCCATTTCTTGTCGCTGCTGCCGCTGGATAGTGAGCTATGAACATGCGATGGGTAATGGCTTGGTTATTGATGCTGGGGCTCTTGTGGGTACCCGTTGCCGGTGCGGAGCCTCCCGCGAGTGTGCAGGCAGAGGTCAATTTTTTGCTTGGCTTCGTTGAGGGGTCCGGATGTGCGTTTTATCGCAACGGCACCTGGCACGACTCGAAAGAGGCGCAGGCGCATCTGCGCGACAAGTACCAATGGCTGGCGGCAAGAAATCTGATCAGCACCACGGAAGATTTTATTGAACGCGCTGCCACGGAAAGCAGTTTCACCGGTCTGGATTACAAGGTGAGATGTAAGGGTGGCCCGACGATTACGAGTAACCAGTGGCTGCGTGACGAACTGATGTTCATCCGTACCGACGGGCATTTTAAAAACAGCCTTACCAAATGAACGCTCAGGTTGTCGCAGGCTTCCCGTGTCACCCTGTTCATCAACGCCAGGTTTACTAATTTGCCGCCCGGGTGGACCGATCAATGCAAACTGACACCTCATGGCAAGATCTCCTGCATCCCGGCGATGCGACGGACTTCTTCATGCGCCGCCCCTTTCCGGCATTCGACCCGTCGACCCACGTCTATAGCCCGATCAACGCGCTGCGTCTGGCTGAGCTGAGCCGCCTGGTTTACCGCCACGATGCCGAGGAAGATGACCCGGCACCGCAGCCTACCCGAAGCCACTTTCTCGATAGTGCCGGATTCAGACAACGGCAATTCTTTCTTTCGAAGGAAACGGGTACCCAGGCCATGCTGGTCGAGTTTGCCGGGACAGCGGCTTTCACCGTACTGGTGTTTCGCGGCACCGAACAGCATATCAAGGACTACCTGACCGATCTCGAATTCGGGAAGTTGTCGCCATTTGGCAGCGGCAAAGAGACGCATGCCGGGTTTACCGCAGCGCTCGACTCGGTATGGGACGAAATCGCCCCGGCGATTGTCCGACCCGACGGCCCGATGTTCTATACCGGGCATAGCCTGGGCGCGGCCCTGGCGACGCTGGCGGCGGCGCGGCAGGCACCCCGCGCGGTCTATACCTTCGGCTCGCCACGCGTCGGCAACCAGGCATTCGTCGCTTCACTCGACCACGTCCCCATCCACCGGATTGTGGATGATGAAGATATCGTCACGACGGTCCCTTCGGAGGTGCTGGGCTTCCGGCACGTCGGTACGGAAGTGCGGCTGACCGCACCCGAACATGAGTCTTCCATCATGCGTGTTTTCGAGCCGCCCAAGCCATGGGCCGATCACGCCCCGGTCAACTATGTGGACAGGTTATGAATTCCGGGTTCCCCACTCACTGCCGTGTTGAACAGGTGTCATAGGGTGGCCGCGTGATCCTTGACCTGATCGAAGAGATCGCGGAGATGGCACTCATCGTCGCCTGCCTTTATCTTGTCCTGGCTGCGTATGTGCGCCACAGCCGCCCTGGCTGGTCCAAGCCGCTTGGGAAACGCCGTTTGATCTCGCTGTTGCTGCTCATCCTCGCGGTGTCCGCGATCAAACTGAGCGAGGATGTGCTCGGCGGCGAATCAGGTCCGATCGACAAGGCCATCCTGCTTTTCATCCATGGTCACGTCCCGGCCAGGCTGACCGGGTTCTTCGAAGTCGTCACCTCGGCAGGGTCATCATGGGCCCTGTTTCCGCTTGCGACCGGCACCTCGATCGCTCTTCTGTGGGCAAGGCGCCGATTTGAGTCCCTGCTGGTTGCCGCTTCGGTGATCAGCGCGGCTCTGGTGATCTACCTGGTCAAAATGGCAGTCGGCCGAGCCCGGCCCGCACTGTGGGATACGGAGTGGTATTGGGGTTCCAGCTTTCCCAGCGGCCATACGCTGGCGGTCGCCGCATTCGCTACTGCCGCCGCGCTTTGCGTCAGCCGGATCAGGCCGGCATCGAGCACGCTCGCACTGTCGCTCGCGGTCTCCTGGATAACGCTGGTCGGCATTTCGCGGCTGGTGCTGGGTGTGCACTGGCCGACCGACGTTTTGGTCGCGGCCTGCATCGGCGCCTTTCTGCCGCTGGCGATAAATGTGGTGCTTGAGGTGCGTCACCCCTGACGCTGTGCCCCAGCCAGGGCTTCCTCCTGTTAGTGGGCCGCATCTGGCCCTTGGCCACTCTCGCGCTCCCGCCAGCCCGATATTGATCGATATTACAGGCTATGTGCGCTGGCGAACGGAATCCGCCGACAGATCCGCCTATTCTCGACCGATCGTGACGATAAGACATCGTGTCACGCCCTATCAGGAGACTAGTCATGCGTACCACACCTTTGCTTTTCGGCATTCTTGCCACGGCCTTGTTTACGGCCGGAATTGTCACCGCACAAGCGGCCGGAGGCCATTATTACGATCCTTCCAATGCCGCCAGCCCGACAGGGAAAACGATCGGTTACAAGCTACACCGGACGATCGGCTGCCCTGGCCGGGATCTTCTCGGTACACCTTGTCTGGCGCCTGCACCCGCAGCCGCCATGCCTGCCCCCGTAGCCGCCATGCCTGCCCCGGTAGCGGTGGCTCCTGTCGCGGCTCCTGTAGTGGTTTTTGTACCGGTCCAGGAGACGATGTCGGTCGCGGCAACCCCTGTCGCGGCACCGAAGAAACTGGTGCTGGTGGGCGTCAACTTCGAGTTCGACAAATCCACCTTGCGTCAGGAAGACATCTCCATTCTCGACAAGGACGCCGCTTCCTTTATCAAGGGGCGTGGCAATGCGCCTGTGGAAGTGGCCGGCCACACCGATAACCGGGGCAGTGACGAGTACAACATGATCCTGTCCCGCCAGCGTGCCGAAGCCGTGCGTGACTACCTGATTGCCCAGGGCGTCTCAGGCGATCGCCTGACCGCCAAGGGCTACGGTGAACACCAGCCGATTGCCGCCAACATCACGGATGAAGGCCGCCTGAGCAACCGTCGTGTCGAACTGGTTCCGTTGAATTAACCGGACTGACAGCCAGACGAAAAACGGGGACTTCGGTTCCCGTTCGCATTTGGCGGTTGCAAAGATAAGCGGATGGGAATGGCCCGGACTCAGTTCGGAGGGCAGTTCCCGGCACGGCGGCCAAGCGCGGATTGACCCGTGTGGGGGCGCCGGTAGAATCACCGCGAGGGGGATCAAGTCAATGCCAAAATCAATCAGAACTATCAGCCTTGCCATCGGCGCCCTCATCGGGTTGCTCGTCCTTACCGCGATCACACTGCGCCTGTTCCTGGATGCCAATGACTACAAGTCCCGGTTCGAGGCCGCCGCCACGCGGGCTTTGGGGCTGGAAGTCAGGGTCGGCGGACGTCTGGGGGTCGGCTTCTTCCCCGGCTTGCTGGTCACGCTGGAGGACGTGCACCTGCGCAACCGGGGTGCGGACGTCGCTGCCGCAAGGCAGGTCAGGCTTGGGATCGGTTTCCTGCCCCTGCTCAAGAACGAGGTCCGGGTCGAGAAGATCGCTCTGGAACAGCCGAATATCCACATCGATAGAGACCGGGAGGGCAAGTTCAACTACGAGACACCGGAGGCGGCCGGAGGCGCATTGCCCGCCCTGAGCCTGGCCAACGTCGCCCTTTCGGACGCCACCCTGGTCTATACGGACGCACAATCCGGGGCAGGATTCGAGCTCGAGCACTGCCGCCTGGAGGTTAGCGACCTGCGGTTGTCCGAGCGGATACGCCCCAGCACCATGAAGAACCTTTCCCTCACCGGCGAACTTGCCTGCGGGGAACTCCGGACCAAGGACTACATGGCTTCCGACCTGAAGATTTCAGTCACCGGCAAGAACGGGGTCTTCGACCTCAAGCCGGTCACGATGAGCCTCTTCGGTGGCCAGGGGTCCGGAACCATCCGGGCGGACTTCGCCGGCGAAGCCCCCTTATACCAAGTCCGTTATGCCATTTCGCAGTTCCACATCGAGGAACTCCTCAAAACCCAGTTGCCAGAAAACGTGGTGGAAGGCGCTATGGACTTTTCTGCGCAGTGGTTGATGCGGGGCAAGACCATGAACGAGCTGAGGCGGAGCGTACAGGGGCAGGTCACGCTGCGGGGCAAGAACCTCACCCTCAATGGCCGCGATCTCGATCAGGAGTTCGCCCGGTTCGAATCCAGTCAGAACTTCAGCCTCGTCGACGTGGGCGCCGTCATCTTTACCGGTCCCTTCGGCCTGGTGGTCACCAAGGGCTACGATTTTGGCCGCATCTTTCAAGGCAGAGAGGGGCACAGCGAGATCCGTACCCTGGTTTCCGTCTGGAAGGTCGACCACGGCGTGGCGCAGGCCCAGGACGTGGCCATGGCAACGAAGGCGAACCGGGTCGCCCTCCATGGCGGGCTCGATCTGGTCAACGAGCGCTTCGATGACGTGACCATGGCGTTGATCGACGCCAAGGGCTGCGCCAAGGTGCGGCAAAAAATCACGGGCAGCTTCCAGAAGCCGGTGGTGGAGAAACCGAGCACCCTCAAGTCCCTCTCCGGGCCGGTGCTCAAGTTGCTAACAAAGGTGGGAAGCCTGTTTCCCGGCGGGGAGTGTGACGTGTTCTATGCCGGATCGGTGGCAGCGCCACAATAAATTATTGGTACCGGCTCCGGGATGAAGTACACGCTGCCCACCGTGTGGCGGAAACGGCACAGAACTTCACGCTCAGCAGGGTGAATCGTTGCGGCAAGCTTGGCTGGCAGTCTTTCACATCAACGGTTATCGGGTCGACGCCGGCAAAAGAGGCATGGGACGAATCCTGCCCCTGTCTGGACGCTAGCGTACAAACCCCGGCCTTCTTAGGTGTGGCAGGCCCTCATGGGCGCTGTCCAGCCACCACTCAGCCAACCCGGCAGCGAAGTCTCTACCCAGCCCAGGTTGTGACTGAAGGTTTCGCGTGGCTACGTTCGTTACCGTACAGACCAGCCTATGCAGGCTCGGGTAGCCTGCCAATTGAATATCTGGAGTCAGGGCCGCCTTGGCCGGCAGCTATCGACGTCCGTTCGTCAGTGAACTGGAGAGCATCATGCGTAAACAACTACTGGTACTGAGTATGCTTTTGTGCTCGGTGGCCCCGACCATGGCCACGGCGCAGGTGAGCATCGGTATCGGGTTCCCCAATGTGAGCATCGGGATCAACCTGCCCTTCTATCCGGAGCTCGAACCCGTTCCCGGCTACCCGGTTTACTATGCGCCGCGGCTGGATTCGAACTATTTCTTCTACGATGGCATGTACTGGGTCTACCAGAATGATGACTGGTATGCGAGCTCCTGGTACAACGGGCCATGGGCCCGGGTGGACTATGATGCCGTGCCACTGTTTGTACTGCGTGTCCCCGTGCGCTATTACCGGCGGCCACCCGCGTATTTCCGTGCCTGGCAGATGGACGCACCGCCACGCTGGGGAGACCATTGGGGTCGTGGCTGGGCGCAGCACCATAGCGGGTGGGACCGCTGGGACCGCCGCTCGGCACCCGCGGCCGCGCCGCTGCCATTTTATCAGCGGCAATATTCCGGAACCCGGTATCCCAGCGGGCAGCAGCAGCAGAGGCTGCATAACCAGAATTACCGTTATCAGCCGCAAGATCCCGTAGTGCGTCAGCATTATCAGGGTCAACGAGGGCAAGCTGTGCCCGCTTCTCCCCAGCGCGAAACACCGCGCTCCCAGCAGGAGAGGAATACCGGGCCGCAAGATGGCCGGCGTGACAACCCTTACCTGCCGCAGCAGCGCGCGCCTGGCGCACCTCATGCCCAATCTCCGCAGGATGGCGGCAGGAGCATGCCGCGGCCGGCACCGGGCCAAGTCCAACCACAAAGAAGTGGACCGCCAGTCCAGCAGCAAAGCCCGCCACACCAGCAAGGAGCCGCTCCGCAGCCGCATCCGGAACGCGATACGCACGGCCAGGGCAACGATGCAGAAGGCAAAGGGGCCAAGCAGGACTCCAAGCAGAATCATGGTCAGGGGAAGGATAAGGATCGTGAGCAGGATGATGACCGCGGCCAGGACCGCCAGCGCTAATGCCACGGCGGCTGGGCGGCGCGTCATGGGTCACCTGTCCGCACGCTCCGGAACCACCCTAGGACGCTTGATCTTGTAGCCCCCTGACCCGCGCCGGACCGGGGTTGGTTCTTGTTCATGTACGACAAATCAAAGGAAGCATCATGAAACGTTTGCTATTTTCAGCCGCGCTTGCCGCCACCATCGCTCCGGCATTTGCCGCCGACGTCGGCGTATCGATCAGCCTCGGCCAGCCTGGCTTCTATGGCCGTCTCGACATCGGTGACTTTCCGCCGCCGCAGGTGATCTACCAGCAGCCGCGACTCATTTACCGGCAGCCCGTCCTCCGCCCGCCGGTCTACCTGCACGTGCCTCCGGGCCACGCGAAAAACTGGCGCAAACATTGCCGTCAGTACGATGCCTGCGGTGAGCGGGTCTACTTTGTGCAGGGCAACTGGTACGACCGCGAGTACGTGCCGCGTTACCAGGAACGTCACGGCAACCGGGACGACGGCCGGGGCAACGGTCATGACAAAGGCCATGACAAGGGCCATGGCAATAAGCACTGAGGCATGGGCTTAACCGCGTTGTCTCGATACGACAATCCTGGCACTGCCGTTGGATTTGTCGGTGGCAACGGTAGATCAACCCGTTCGATAAAAGGATGAATCATGAAAAAACTATTGCTGCTTGCAAGCCTGGTGATGATGGGTCTGAGTGGTTGTTATGTCGTGCCTAACCGAGGCCATGACGATGGCTATCGGAATGGCCGGGATCATCGTGATGAGGATCGTGACAGAAGGGATCGCGATGGCCATGACGACGACCGTCGCGGAGACTATGGCAACCATGATGGCTATCATTGAGTTGCACCCGGGTCGCTGCGCCACAATTAACGGAAAATAAGTAGGTTTGGCTGGCGCGGTGGTCACTCGTCCTGATGGCGCTTTCCGGCGCGGGCTGGGTTCTTGCCTCGGTGCTGGGCCACGTGCTGTGCTGGCGGTCAGCATCGACAAGAAGCAGCCCCAGCCCCTGGAAGACGCCTATGCCATTGCATTCGCCTATCGCCTCGTGGCTGCCACGCCTGAGTATTTGAATATGAAGTGGAGCGAATATCTGCGCCAGCAACAGGCTCCATAATTATGCGGAGCCTCTGAACCGGCTCAATACCCGGATATCGCAACTCGCCCTGGCAGGACAGGCCCATCGACGGGAACGCAGACAAGCACACCCGCCTCGAGGAGAAATTCAATGCCTGGGCCTGTTCCCTCGGGGTGGTGCTGGTTGCTTGCCTGGACCGTTGCACTCATCGTGCCTTCACGATCGTGACAACCTATCGCGGAGTGGTCCCCGTCACAACAGACCCAACAACAGCAGGACGATGACGATGACGACCACCAGACCTAGCCCGCCACTGGGGCCATAGCCCCAGTTCCTGCTGTGCGGCCAACTCGGAATGGCGCCGATCAGCATCAGGATCAGCACAATCAACAGTATGGTTCCCAAGCCCATGACGCTCTCCTCGAAGTGGAATCAGTTTGCTGGCGCGGACGGCACCACGATTACCGTGGTGGCATCGCCGGTCTTGCCGGTATCGCCGGTGGCGCCCTGGCTGCCTTCATTACCCTGGTATCCCTGCATGCCACGGTTTCCTTGCATGCCCTCGTTGCCCATCATGCCCTGAGCGCCCTGGCTGCCGGTGTTGCCCTGCGGCCCCATGGGGCCGGGCACCGCAACCTGTTCGGCGGGCATATTGACCACGGTGGGTGCCCTGTCGCAGGCGCCCAGGCTCAGCATGGCGAGAAGTGTCGGAATCAGTATCGTATGGTTCATGGGGAGTCCTTAGTAAATGTAAAAAGTCGGTTTCTGCTGGGGCGGGATGTCCGCGAGTAAATCCGGTTCGACTTGATCTATCACCACCAGCACGAGAACAGCGTAGGCGAATGCCATGCCCGGTTCTGTACGTTGGCGAACACAGTCGCAATCTTTCTCCATACCCGTTCCTCACCAGGGGACAAGGGATCGCCCCGCCCCTGTCCTATGCCATCCAGGACGTTGCGCCGTGGTCAATAACGCTCGCTATGTTCGGGCCCGCACAGACCCCGGCGCTATGGCTGGCCATCATGATTGCCTGATTGCTACGAACGGCAGGATCGTATTCCCGTCGACCCTGGCTTCGGCATACGTCACTTCCACAGGAGACATTCATGAATGCAATTTTGAGAAACGCCCTGACGGTAGCTGGTTTGGCTATCGCCACGCAGGCGGCCGCAGAGGTCACCTTTTACGAACATGACAACTACAGAGGCCGTTCCTTCAATACGGAGGATCAGGTCGACAACTTCAAGCGTTTGGGCTTCAATGACCGCGCCTCCTCGGTGGTGGTCGACCGCGACTGGTGGCAGATTTGCGAAGACGCCAAATTTGCAGGCCGCTGCGTCATCCTGCGGCCAGGCAGGTATGCATCCTTAAGCGAGATGGGCTTGAACGACCGCATTTCATCGGCTCGGCTCGTGAGCAGTTACGAACGCGGGGATCATCACCAAACCATGTCCGCGCCTGTCGCACCCTGGGATTACCACCGGCGCTACAAGGAGCGGACCTACGAGGCGCACATCACTTCTGTTCGTGCGGTGGTCGGGCCGCCCGAGCAGCGCTGCTGGGTAGAGCACGAGCAAGTCGTTGCGGAAAGGCATCATTCCAACGCTCCCGGCGCCATCGTCGGCGCCTTGATCGGCGGCATCCTCGGCCACCAGGTCGGCAGCGGGACCGGCAAGGATCTCGCCACGGCCGGTGGTGCGGTTGCGGGGGCAGTGGTGGGCGCCAATGTCAGTCGCGACCACAACGAACGGCAGGTGACTACCAACGACGTCCAGCACTGCGCCAACACGGGCCGCTATGCCCGGCCTGAATACTGGGATGTCACCTACGACTTCCGTGGCCGGGAGCATCGCATGCAGACGACCGATCGCCCGGGAGATACCGTGACCGTCAACGAGCGGGGAGAACCACGTTTGTAACTCCTGAAGTCAGTGACCCCAGCAAGGCGGCCCTTCGGGGCCGTTTTGCCTTGCCGCGACGGATTCCCGTGGCGTATCTGTCGAGCCGTCACCCTGGCGCCCTATGTGCGACTCCGCACAGACCATCCGTGAGTAGGCGAGCAACCTCGCATTCACAGCAGGTCGCATCATGCCTGACAGGCAATTCCGCTAGTCGGGCCCCAAGCAAAAGGAGTTTGAGATGAACTGGAATATCGTCAAGGGTAACTGGATGCAGTTCAGGGGCGAGGTCAAGGCACAGTGGGGCCAGCTCACCGACGATCAACTCGACGTGATTGCCGGCAGGCGCGACCAACTGGCGGGCAAGATCCGGCAGGTCTATGGCATCACGCAGGAAGAAGCCGAGGCGCAGATCAAGCACTTTGAAGCGCGAAGCTAGAACGCCGCCGGAATTATTTCGACCCGGATTGGACTAAATGGCGCGACGGCGAAAATGCCTGGCCGGGACACTTGGGCAATGCAAAGTTGATTGGACTCTTGTCTGTGCAGGCCGGCTGGCCATACTCAATACGCAATGAACGATCATTCAAGGAGCACTGCATGTTGGTGACCTTTACGACCAATGCCTATGCCGATATCACGATGTTCGGGGATGTCGCGCTTGCCATGCTGAAAATGATGGGACACAGCGCCACCGTACCCGGCGCGATTGTGGCAGAAGACGTTCCCGAGGCCCTGAGCCGGTTGACTGCCGCCATCGCGGCAGAAAAGGCCCCACCGCCAGCCGAGGACCAGGACGCGGACGAGCCGGTGGTCAGCATGGCTCATCGAGCGCTGCCGCTCATTGAGCTTCTTGCCGCGGCCGCCAAGGCAGACACTTACGTCACGTGGAAATGAACCAGACGTCCGTTGACGTGGTGGACAACCCAGCCGGACATGAACGTCAATCCGTTCAGACACGTCACGGCCTGTAGCCGCAACATGCTCACTACTGCGGTGCCCGGATAAATGGGGACACGTCTGGCATTGTCTGACCGGCGGCTGTCAGTGCGCTTGAAGTACCGAGTAACAATTTCGAAAACTGAATAGCCCGCGAGTCTGTTGAAATACGGCTTCTCGAACTTTGCTAGTACAAGGCTCTGGTTGTAGCCGAATATCTGTTATCCGTAGCTGGTAACAGGTCTCTTAGGTCGACCTGATACCCGTTTCCGGATTCATGGGAACGGCAGCTGTCCGCTCACTGAGCCGACATCACTGTTGCGTAAAACCATACGGCCGCTTTGGGTCGGGTAGCTGACTAAGGACACGACTTACCCCTGCGTCCGCTTCGGCCGAGGACTTCGCCTGCAACTCCGGGTTTGAACGGCGGCATCGCCCCCGTCTGCGGTCATTAACCAGGCTAGGGATCGGGTGCCCGATTTGAGGCGGTTGCCGCTTCATTCAGATTCATCAGCAGAAATTGTCTCGGCATATCACCGTCCATCCCTTACCTGATAAAGCCTCATGTGACTCATAGACCGATGGCGTAGAAAATGTAACTAAGTCTGTTTGTGGACGTCAGATGGTTACAACCTGGATGTATTGTTGCAGTAACAAGACCAGATTCGGCCACTGAGAATCACAACGAAACCACATAAACAGAGAGCTAGGCTCGTTTAATCAAACAAACACATGTGGCTGGTTACATTCTTGGCTCTACATAAGTGCCAGCCGGTGCCGTGCTGGTTGGGCTCGGCTTCGTAGCACCACCAGGCGCCGTCGGCGTCCTGGGCAAGCCAAAGCGCCCAGTCTGGCAAATCGTTGTGCAGTTGCTTCAAGGTGGTTCAACTCCAATCACGTTTAACATCCCCAATAACAATTGGGGACTGGCGGCGACCGCGCGGCGCCGCATTCAACGGCCCCACCGCCATTGATCCATCTGGCGTTTCAGTTCCTTTTCCTCCTCTTCGATCGAGTCCGCCGTGGAGTCGGTGACGCACTCGGCGGATGGAGGGGGTCGATGCGATCGCGAAGCGCTTTGTCCATATCCTGGCGAACCGTCCCACGCAAACGGGTTGTTAAATGGCTCTATATCGGGGAGACAGTCCAGCTTGTAGCTGGGCGGCCAGCCCGTCTCGTACGGCAAAAACGCGATGGTCTGCTCGAAGACGAGCGGCTTTCCGGTCGGCGTGGGCGGCAGCGGCGGCAGCGATCGAATCGCCTGCCTGGCAAGCTTTGCCGCCACCTCCGAGGTCGACCATAGCTCTTCGACCTTGGCGACCGTGCCGTCGGGCGCGATCTCGATGCGGAATCGAACCAGCCCCTGATCCGGGCCCTCGACCGCCGTTCCCATCATGCTGCGGACCTGCTGCCCCCAGCCATATCGGTAACGCTTGCTGTTCTTCGGCGTGTAGGTCGCGGCCAGTTGCCATTCCTCGGCGGTCGGCGGCGGCGGCGCCGGCATGGACGCCGGTGTCTTTTCCGGTGCGGGCGGGAGCGGGGTGGGCTCCGCGACAGGGACAGCGTCTTTCTTCACCTCGTCCGGCGGCATCGGCGAGACTGGTTTTGGGTGTGCTTTCCTGGGCTGGACCAAAGGGCCCGAGGGCGGAGGCTCGGCGAGGTCGGGTTGTGCCCGGCTCGCCTCCGGTTCCGGCGCCGCCACGAAGCTGACCTGCAATTCCTGTTCAATTATCGGCGGCACCTTGACCATCCAGCGCGCCAGCACGCCGACGTGAAGGGCCAGCGACAACGCAAGGGCCACGAGTAAGCCGGATCGGAATCTTGGCATAAGGCCGTCCGCCCAGGTCACGCTCACGCGTGCGCTGAGACGCCGTGGTCCTTCTCGCTCATACCGAGGTAAAGAAACATATAAAAACTTTCAAACAGTGACGAATATTTGGACAAATAATAGGCGACAGGCCACGGTTTATTTAAGCAATGGCGGGAAATCGACCAGGCTACAGGGCTTTGTGGAGGACTGGCTGGAGCATCATATTGAAGCAATTCGAGCCTGACACCTTTGACTTTCGGGAGGGGATGCAGCAAGCGTGAAGAACCTCTACGCATCCTTGCTGGCGGCCGTAGTCGTGGTTACATGGCCATGTGCCGCATATTCTGCGCAACCATCGGATGCGGCAGTCACGGAACAACTGATCCGGCGATCCATGATGGCCTACCATGGCGCCTGCCCATGCC
>JAQTLU010000006.1:0-14131 GCA_028714735.1 Gallionellaceae bacterium
GTGAAACCCCTGGTACGACGATACGTTCTAGCAGACATGAGAAGCACTCAAATCCTTATCAGCGTTGAAGAACCCGACCCCATGCAGTCATCGCCACCACGGCCGGCGATATCTGCAATCAATGACTAGCCGGACAGGATAAGTGGATAGTATGGAATGCTGATGACACTGCAACTATTCTTTCCGAACTAAGGCATCGGACCGGGGCACGGAATACTCGCGGCATGCCTTGCCTACTTGCTGGCGACTGTAACCAGCAGGCCGAGACCGTAATCCGGGCTGGCATTGCTCAGACCCGCCACGCCATAGGCCTGCAGCTTGAGTCCTCCGGCGGTCTTGTGCGCCCAATAGGCGGTCAATTCGCTCATGCCGGTGCCGCCCTGTGCGCTGGACTGGCGCCAATCCCACATCGCGCCGGTGCTGTTGCGGTCGGAAAGCTTATAAGCCAGGCCCAGCGTGGTCTGCCAGACGTTGCGCAGTTCGAGGCCGGCCGGTTTGCCGAGTGAACGATAGCCGACCGTCGCGAACGGCGTCGTCGCGCCCGCCAGGTAATAGACATCGGTGAATGCGCCATAGTCGTTCTTGCCGCTGCCCAGCCCCTTGTCCGCGTCCGCGGTGGCGAACTTGACCTTGGCCCCGAGGTCGACCAGGAAGTTGCCGCGCGGCTGCTCGAACAGGCTGTAGGTGTACGCCAGCATCAGGTCGCCCAGCCCCTCTTCCGTGCTGCGCCCCCCGGTGCCACCCGAATAGATCGGCCGTCCCTCGCTGTCATAGCCGATCACGGTACCGCCGGCAGGGGCGGTGATGCGCAGGTAGGGCACCGTCAGTTTGACGGTGGAGGGGCCGCGTTCATATTTGAACCTGACCGGCACATACCAGATATCGGTGTCGCTGTTGGCGCCATAACCGCCCGAGCTGTAATCCATGCCGGCGGTGAGGCTGTAGCGGGCAGGTTCAGCGGCCGGTGCCGGCGACGCGGCCAAGGCAAGAAATGCGGCCCCGAGCGGGGCCAGCGGGATCGTTCGCAGACAACTATTAATCATCTCTTCCTTCAACCCTTTCAGGTTTCTCTGGCAATTCGATCTTTTCCGGGACATCCACCTTCTCGGGCTTGTCCACCTTCTCGGGTCTATCAAGCCGGTCTATCTCACGGCCTTTTTCAGCTCCCGGCCTTCTGTCCAGACCCTCCGATTTCTCCGGGGCTTCCCGGTCACCCGATCGAGCGCCCTCATGGCGGCCATCCGAGGACTCACGCTCGTGTCCGGTCGCGCCCTGCTCCTGGCCCCGTTCGCGACCGCCGCGACGCAGATCGGCATCCCGTCCACCCCGCGGCGCATCGATCAGCCAGCGTCCCGCATCGAGCCGGCCATCGGGCCGCCGCATCACCTCGACCCGGACCCATTGTCCGGGTTCGACTCCCTGTGCGGCATAGGCCGGGCTTTCCACCCGGGCGTAGCCCAGGGAAACACCGCCGGCGTCGGCCTTCTGGACGATACCCTGGAGAACCATGTGCTCGGCCTTGCCGATGGCGCGCATTTCCGGAGCGAGGTCCACCTGCCTGGCCTCCAGCACTCCGCTCGCCAACAGGCGTCCGGTCAGGCGCACCGGGGCGCCGACCGTCAGGCCGGTCACACCCACCGCGGTCAGGCCGCCGATCCGCACCGCCTTGCCGGATACCGCCTTGACGACACCCGACACGCTGACCGCGGCCATAGCCGGTAAATGCTCGATATGCGTGGCCTGGATAGTACCGTCCTCGTAAGACAAGCCGTTGACGCGGACGAATTCGCCGACCACCGGCGCCTTGCCGCCGGTCAAGCCAAGGACCGACTGGCCCAGCACCCGGAAGGAGTGGCCGTCGGGTGCCACCCAGTCGACCGGACCGACCACCGCGGAATTCAACTCGATACTCCGCGCCATCAGGGAGGGGGCCGTGCCGGCCGCCTGCACCGCCACCCACTGCCCGATGGCCAGTTGTTTCGGCGTGCCGGTGCGACCATCCACGGAGACCGGGGTATTGGCGTCGTAATGGATTTCAAGGCCATTGACGCAGATGCTGCCGAAGCCGGTAATGATGCCGACGACGCCGGTCCCACCCGTCCCCGAGCCATCCGCGACTGCACCCGTACCGCCCATGCCGGTGCCGTGCGCCGTGATGCCGGTGCCGCCCATGCCGGTGCCGTGCGCCGTGATGCCGGTGCCGCCCATGCCGGTGCCCTGCGCCGTGATGCCGGTGCCGCCCATGCCGGTGCCGTGTGACGTGATGCCGGTGCCGCCCATGCCGGTGCCGTGCGCCGTGATGCCGGTGCCGCCCATGCCGGTGCCCTGCGCCGTGATGCCGGTGCCGCCAATGCCGGAATCGTGCTGCAGGATGCCGGTGCCGCCCATGCCGGTGCCGTGCGGCAGGATGCCGGTGCCGCCCATGCCGGTGCCGTGCGGCAGGATGCCGGTGCCGCCAATGCCAGGATCGTGCTGCAGGATGCCGGTGCCGCCCATGCCGGTGCCGATCCCCGTGCCGCCCATGCCGGAAGAGAATGGCATCCCGCCTTCCGGCAGCGCACACGGATTGGCCCAGGCCGGAACGGCCAAGACCAGGAGCAGGGCGGACAGCAGGCGGGCAACCAAATCAGTTCCCGGGTTCGCGCCGAGGCATCGCCTCGGGCTCGGCAAAATAATAGGTCCCGAACGTCATCCGCAGTTTTTCCCCGGCAGCCGCCGCATCCTGCTGCTGCATCTCGAGGGCCTGCCGGTTCACCTCCTGCAAGGCCGACACCGCCAACTCACGGGTCAGGTCGCGCAATGCCTCGACCGATTTCTCCGACAGGCCGTCATAGTAGACACAGCGCTCCAGGAAGGGGGGTTGCTGGTCGAGCAGGTTATGGGCACCGGCGGCGAGATGGTCCGAGATGTTCTTGCCGAAATAGAAGGCCTTCTCGTCCAGGCCCCGGGCCGGGATGAAGGCCGCCTCGGCCAGATGTACGCGATCTTCCTCGTCGAGATGGGCCACCCCCAGACGCAACCACTCGTCCAGGACCGCGCGCGGCCGGATGTCCTTGTTCACCCCGGCCACCAGGCGCTCGAAAGACAGGTCGCCGCCCTTGCTGGCCAGTCGGTGCAAGGGCGCCGGGCGCCGCTGGTGATTCAGATAGCGGCTGTCGGCACACCAGCGGGCGACGATCTGGGCGCCCAGCGACACCGCGAGCGGCGGCACATGCTGCTGCTGCATCTCGCTACGCAAGCGCTTCACCTCGCGTCGGTGGACACCGGAGAGCAGGCTGACCCGGCTGTCCGTGATCAACGAACCGTCGTCCGGAAAATCGCGTGCCGCCACGTCGACGAAGACCCCCTTGGCCATATTGGAAAAGGCCGGGAAATCCAGGCCGAACGCCATCAGCAGGCGCGCCAGCGGCCTTAACAGGCGCTGAACCGCCAGTACCAATGCCGGCTCGGGGGCAAGTTGCACGTTTGCTTTCACTTCCGCCAATAAAATTATTTACGTGTGGAATTTTAGCACACGCGCCGTCATGACAAACCAATGCTTTGTTTTTCCAAGAAAATATGTGTCTGCGCGGGAAGAAGGCCATTGCTTGTGCGCGCTATCGACAGGCATTCACGCTGGCAGCCGGTACGGAGCGCCGCATCACGCCTCCGCTTCGCCGCCGAGGGCATCGATCAGGCCCTCGGTCAGGTGGGCCAATTCGCCGGTCATCAGGGCGAACTCGATCTGGAACATGGCCTCGGCATCCTCGGCCTGTTCGCTCTGCTCCTTCAGGATGTCGAGGAACTGCAGCCGCTTGATCTCCATCTTCTCGGTCAGGACGAAGGACACCCGGTCGGCCCAGGTCAGGCCGAGCCGGGTCGCCTGCTTGCCGGCGGCGATGTGCTGGCCGACCTCCTCGCCGTCGAGGGCATGGCGGACATAGCGCACGGTGGCGCGGTCCTCGCCGGGCAGGCGCAGTTCGCAGTCGCGGTCGATGCTGAAGCCGGCCGGGGCTTCGTTCTCGGCCAGCCAGGCGGTCATCGCCACGCCGGGCGAGAGTTGCGTATGCGGCAACTTGAGCGGCAGGTCGGGCGCCGACTCGCCGAGCAGTTTGACCAGCGCCTCGGCCTTGGTCGCACTGGCGGCATCGACCGCCAGCCAGCCCTTGACCGGATCCAGCCAGGCGTACACCGTACTGCGCTTCACGAAGGCGCGCGGCAGCATCTCGTCCTCGATCTGCACGCGGATCTCCTTGCGCCGTTTCGAGCCCAGACGGTAGCCCTCCTGGGCCTCGATCTCGACCGCCTTTTCCTCGGCCGCCTGTTTCACCACCGCGGCCGGCAGCAGTTTGTCCTCGATGCCCAGGGCGATCAGGACCTGGCCGTTCTGGCTGTAGACGTAGTCGTCCTCGGCCCGGATCGGCCGCCAGCCGAGACGCTGGCGCTCCAGGCCGCCGCAGGGCGTCAGCGGGTGCTTGGCCAGGCGTTCGGCCAGGGCGTCCGGATCGAGTTTATAGCCGGGCGACAGACGGTAAAGCTGCAGATTGCGAAACCACATGGTTACTCTCGGTTAATTCAGGGCTGCGTCGAGCAGGGCAGCGAGCTGCGCCTTGTGCAGGTCGTGGTAGCCGGTGGCCGGCGAGGCGGACTCGGGGCGGCCGGCATAGCGGATGGGCAGGTCGGTGGTCTGCCGCAATTGCCAGGCCATGTAACGCCAGGCGCCCTGGTTCTGGGGTTCGTCCTGGACCCAGACGATTTCCGCGGCATCGGGATAGCGGTCCAGTTCGGCCGCCAGCTCGCGCTCCGGAAAGGGATAAATCTGTTCGATCCGGATCAGGCCGATATGGTTCAGGCCGCGTTCGCGCCTGCTCGCCGCGAGGTCGTAGTAGACCCGGCCGCTGCACACCACCAGCCGGGTCACGGCGTCCTGTTCGGACGCCCCCGCCGCGCCCAGGACCGGCTGGAAGCCGCCTTCGGACAGGTCGGCCAGGGCGGAGGCGGCATCGGGATGACGCAGCAGGCTCTTGGGCGTGAACACCACCAGCGGCTTGCGATAAGGCCGCAGCACCTGGCGCCGGAGCAGGTGGAAGCACTGCGCGGCGGTGGACGGCTGGGCGATCTGGAAATTGTCCTGGGCCGCCAGTTGCAGGAAACGCTCGATGCGGCCGGAGGAGTGTTCCGGGCCCTGCCCTTCGTAGCCGTGCGGCAGGAACAGGGTCAGGCCGTTCAGGCGCCCCCACTTGGCCTCGGCGGCGGCGACGAACTGGTCGATCACCACCTGGGCGCCGTTGGCGAAGTCGCCGAACTGGGCCTCCCAGATCACCAGTTCTTCGGGCGATGAACTGGCATAGCCGTACTCGAAGGCCAGCACCGCCTCTTCCGAGAGCAGCGAGTCGATGACCAGGAAATGGGCCTGGTCCGGCGCCAGGTTCTGCAGGGGCAGGTAGACGCCGGCGTCCCAGCGCTGGCGGTTCTGGTCGTGCAGCACGGCATGGCGATGGAAGAAGGTGCCGCGCCCGGAATCCTGCCCGGTCAGGCGCACGCCGCGGCCCTCGGTGAGCAGGCTGGCATAGGCCAGCGATTCCGCCATGCCCCAGTCGAGCGCGAGCACGCCCTCGGCCATCTGGCGGCGGTTGCCCTGCACCATGATGACGCGCGGGTGGAGGGTGAAACCCTCGGGCACCTCGGTCAGCTTCGCGCCCAGGTGCTGCAACCGTTCGAGCGGCACCGCGGTCGTTGCCGGGGCGCGCCAGTCGGTGCCGCGATAGGGCCGCCAGTCGGCGACATACGGGGTATAGGGCCGGTCCTGGGCGGCCGGCAGCACGTCCAGGCTGGCCTTGAAATGGTCGATCAAGGCGTCCGCCGTACCGGCCTCGATGCGGCCGGCCCGCTCCAGGGCCGCGGCATAGAGCGCGCGCACCGGTTGATGTTCGCGGATGCGCCGGTACATGGCCGGCTGGGTGACCATCGGCTCATCCTGCTCGTTGTGGCCGAGCCGGCGATAGCTGACCAGGTCGATGGCGATGTCGTGATGGAAGTTCATCCGGTACTCGAAGGCGATCTGTACCGCCCGCAGCACCGCCTCCGGATCGTCGCCGTTCACATGCAGCACCGGCGCCTCGACCATCTTCATCACGTCGGTGCAGTACAGGCTGGAGCGGACGTCGCGCGGATCGGAAGTGGTGAAGCCGATCTGGTTGTTGATCGCCACGTGGATCGTGCCGCCGGTGGCGAAGCCCCGCGTGGCCGACATGTTGAGGGTCTCCATCACCACGCCCTGGCCGGCCAGCGCCGCGTCGCCGTGGACCAGGATGGCCAGGACCTTGCCGCCGTCCATATCGGCGCGCTTCTGCTGCTGGGCCCGGACCCAGCCCAGCACGGCCGGACCGACGATCTCCAGGTGCGACGGGTTGAAGGCCAGGGCGACCCGGATCGGCCCGGCCAGGGTATCGACGTCGCGGGCATAGCCCTGGTGGTATTTCACGTCGCCGGTCAGGGCGCCCTCGGGGGCGGCGCTGTCCTCGTGGTCGAAGAAGCTCAGCGCCGAGCGGCCGATCACGTTGTGCATGACGTTGAGCCGGCCCCGGTGCGCCATGCCCAGGCCGACCTCCTCGACCCCGGCGCCGGCGGCCAGTTCGAGCAGGTAGTTGAGCAGCGGGATGAAGGCCTCGCCGCCTTCCAGCGAGAAGCGCTTCTGGCCGACGTAACGGGTATGGATGACCTTTTCCAGGGTCTCGGCGGCAGTGAGCTGGCCGAGCAGCCAGCGCTGCCGGGTCGTATCCGGCGCCAGCCAGCCCTCGCCCGACTCCAGCCGCTGTTGCAGCCAGCGTTTCTTGCCGGTGTCGGTGAGATGCATGTACTCGGCGCCGAGGCTGCCGCCATAGGCCCGGCGCAGGCGGGCCAGGATGTTGCGCAGGCTGTCGCGCGGCGGACCGGCCAGCGAACCGGTGTCGTACTCGTCGTCCAGGTCGGCGTCGGCGAAGCCGTGCTGGGCCGGGCTCAGTTCCGGCACCACGACCGGCTCGCGGTGGCCGATCGGGTCCAGTTCGGCGCTGCGGAAGCCATGGAAGCGCCAGGCATTGATCAGCTGCAGGACCGAGACCTGGCGGCTGTCGCAACTGGGCAGGGGGTAATCGGGCGAGGCCTGGCGCGGCGCAGGCAGGACCGGAGCAGGCGTCTCGGCAGGCGCGGCACGGGCGTCCGTCAGCGCCGCCAGATACTCCGCACTGGCGGAGTAGAACGCCGTGCTCAAGCGCGCCGATCCATCGGCACGAAATCGCGCCGAGCGGCGCCGGTATAGAGCTGCCGGGGCCGGGCGATGCGCTGTTCGGGGCTGGCCACCATCTCCATCCACTGCGCCACCCAGCCGGCCGTGCGGGCCAGGGCGAAGATGGCGGTGAACATGGAGTTGGGGATGCCCATCGCGCGCATGACGATGCCGGAATAAAAATCGACGTTGGGATAGAGCTTCTTGTCGATGAAGTACTCGTCCTCCAGGGCGATCTTCTCCAGCTTGAGGGCCAGCTTGAACAGCGGGTCGTCGTGCAGCCCAAGCTCGTTGAGCACGTCGTGGCAGGCCTGGCGCATGAGGGCGGCGCGCGGGTCCATGTTCTTGTAGACCCGGTGGCCGAAGCCCATCAGGCGGAAGGAGTCGGCCTTGTCCTTGGCGCGCCGGATGTATTCGCCGATGCGCGAGGCGTCGCCGATCTCCTCCAGCATGGTCAGGGTCGCCTCGTTGGCGCCGCCATGCAGGGGACCCCAGAGCGAGGCGATGCCGGCGGCGACGCAGGCGAACGGGTTGGCGCCCGAGGAGCCGGCCACCCGCACGGTCGAGGACGAGGCGTTCTGCTCATGGTCGGCGTGCAGCAGGAAGATGCGGTCCAGCGCCCGTGCCAGCACGGGATTCGGTTCGTAATCCTCGCACGGAGTGGCGAACATCATGTACAGGAAGTTTTCCGCATAGTTGAAGCGGTTCTGCGGGTACATGAACGGCTCGCCGACGTTGTACTTGTAGCTCCAGGCCGCGATGGTGGGCACCTTGGCGAGCAGGCGGTAGGCGGCGATCTCGCGTTGCCTGGCGTCGAACGGGTCGGCGGAGTCGCGGTAGAACGCCGACATGGCGCCGACCGTGCCGACCATCACCGCCATCGGGTGGGCGTCGCGCCGGAAACCCCGGTAGAAATTGGCCATCAGGTCGTGCAGCAGGGAGTGGTGGCGGATCGTGCCGACGAACTTCTCCTTCTGCTCGGCGTTGGGCAGCTCGCCGTGGATGAGCAGATAGGACACTTCCATGAAATCGGAATGCTCGGCCAGTTGCTCGATCGGATAGCCGCGGTAATAGAGCAGCCCCTCGTCGCCGTCGATATAGGTGATGTTGGAGGAACAGCTGGCGGTCGACAGGAAGCCCGGATCGTAGGTCAGGATGCCCTGGCCGCTGAGCGAACGGGTGTCGATCACATCCGGACCCAGGCTGCCCGACATGATGGGCAGTTCGATGCTGCGGTCGCTGTCGCTGAACTTGAGGGTGACGTTACGCTGGCTCATCTGAAACTCGCAAAAAATCTGGACTGAGCCCGATTGTATGAAAAACCGGCCCCAGCCGGACAGTTTTTCGGCCAGAAGCCCCGCCGCCACGCCGCGGCTAAACATGCCCGGGGCATTCCAGTATCATGCGCAAGTTACATATATATTAAGTAATACCACTCATCAGGCCGAGATGGCCTGTTCCTCACCGTTCATACTCCATCGCCGCATCAAATGAACCGACTTGCCTGGGCCAGGTATCTGGCCTGTCCGATCGCGCTGCTGCTCTGGCTGGGCCTGTCTTCTCCAGGGCTGGCGGCGGTCGAGGCGCGCGCCACGGAACCGACGACGGTGCAGCTGAACTGGAAGCACCAGTTCGAGTTCGCCGCCTTCTACGCCGCCCAGGCGCAGGGTTACTACCGCCAGGCCGGTCTCGAGGTGACGATACGGGAAGGCGGGCCGGGCATCGATTCGGTCAAGGAAGTCAGCGCCGGCCGGGCCGACTTCGGCATCGGCACCTCGGCGCTGGTGGTGGACCGATCGCGCGGCGCGCGGGTGGTTGCGCTGGCCACCCTCATGCAGCACTCGCCGATCGGCCTCCTGGCCCTGCGCAGGAACGGCATCAACAGCGTGCACGACCTGGCCGGCCGGCCGGTCGCGGTCGATCCCCATGACCGCGACGAGATCGAGGCCTACCTGCTGGCCTCGGGCATCCCGCGCAACCGCATCGATCTGGTCGACCAGGTCGACTGGACCCTGGACTCGCTCGACCAGGGCGTGGTCGCCGCCAAGGTCGTCTACCTGTCCAACGAGCCCTACCTGATCCGCGGCCGCGAACACGAATACCTCCTGCTCACGCCCAGGTCGGCCGGCATCGACCTGTTCGGCAACATGCTGTTCACCACCGAAGCCATGGTCAAGTCCAGGCCGCAGGTGGTCAAGGCCTTCCGCGGGGCCACGCTGAAGGGCCTGGTTTATGCGCTGGCCCACCCGGGCGAGCTGGCCGACCTGATCCTCAGCCAGTACAACAGCCAGGGCAAGACGCGCGACCACCTGCTGTTCGAGGCGGAGCAGATCCGCGAGCTGACCCGGCCGGACATCGTCGAGCCGGGCTACATGAACCCCGGCCGCTGGGCCCATGCGGTCGAGATCTATGCCGGCCAGGGCAAGCTGCCGCGCGATTTCGACCTGAGCGGCTTCATCTACGACGCCACCCCGCCACAGACGCCGGCCTGGCTGATCTGGACCATGGCCGGCCTGCTGCTGGTGCTGTCGGCGACGGTGATCGTGCTGGTCAAGCTGCGCAGCCTGAACGGCACGCTGCAGCGCGAAATCGTCGAGCGGAGCCAGGTCGAGCAGGCCCTGCAAGCGAGCGAGACGAAATACCGTGAACTGGTCGAAAGCGCCAATGCCATCATCCTGCGCATGGGACTGGACGGCACGGTGACCTATTTCAACGAATTCGCCGAGCGCTTCTTCGGCTACCCGGCCGAGGAAATCATCGGCCGGCATGTCCTCGGCACCATCGTGCCGGAACGCGAGTCCGACAGCGACCGCGACCTGTCCGACATGGTCCAGGCCATCCTGACCCATCCGGAGAACTTCGAGCACAACGAGAACGAGAACATGACCCGCGACGGCCGGCGGGTCTGGGTCCGCTGGGCCAACATGATCATCGTCGACGAACGACACCGCCCGATCGGCATTTCCTGCATCGGCCAGGACATCACCGAGAGCCGGAAGGCCGATGAAACCATCCGCAACCTGGCCTACTTCGACGCCCTGACCCAGTTGCCCAACCGGCGCCTGCTCCTGGACCGGCTGCACCAGGCCCTGGCGCTGAACAGCCGCAGCGGGCATCACGGCGCCCTGCTGTTCATCGACATGGACAACTTCAAGCTGCTCAACGACACCCATGGCCACGACCTCGGCGACCAGTTGCTGATCGAAGCGGCCGCACGACTTCTGGCCTGCGTCCGGGAAGGCGACAGCGTGGCCCGGCTCGGCGGCGACGAGTTCGTGGTCATGCTGGAGGACCTGGACGCGACGGCCGAGGACGCCGCCAACCGGGCCGAAATCGTCGCCGAAAAGATCATCGATGTCCTGGCCCGGACCTACCGGCTCGGCAAAATCGAGTATCACAGCACCGCCAGCATCGGCATCACCCTGTTCCGGGACAAATCGCAGGGGGTCGACGAACTGCTCAAGCGGGCCGACCTGGCGATGTACCAGGCCAAGGCCTCGGGCCGCAACACCCTGCGCTTCTTCGACCCGACCATGCAGGCGGCGGTCGAGTCGCGGACCAGCATGGAGGCCGAACTGCGCCGCGCCATCCAGCGCGGGGAACTGCTGTGCCACTACCAGCCCCAGGTCAACCCGGCCGGCCGCCTGATCGGCGTCGAGGCCCTGGCACGCTGGCAGCATCCCGAGCGCGGCCTGATCCCGCCCATGACCTTCATCGGCCTGGCCGAGGAAACCGGCCTGATCATCCCGATCGGCCAGCTGCTGCTGCGCCAGGCCTGCGAACAGCTCAAGGCCTGGTCGGCGAACCCGGAAACCGCCAGCCTGTCGGTCTCCCTGAACATCAGCGCGCGCCAGTTCCACCACCCGGATTTCGTCGAGATGATCCTGGCCAATCTGGCCGCCGCCGGCGTCGCACCGTCCCGGCTGATGCTGGAGATCACCGAAAGCCTGCTGCTGGAGAACATCGACGAAACGGTGTCCAGGATGCAGGCGCTGAAGGCACGCGGGATACGCTTCTCGATCGACGATTTCGGCACCGGCTACTCCTCCCTGGCCTATCTGAAACGGCTGCCCCTGGACGAGCTGAAGATCGACCGTTCCTTCGTGGCCGACATCGAGACCGACGAGAACGATGCCGCGATCTGCGCCGCCTTCATCAGCCTGGCCCACATCCTGGACCTGCGCGTGGTGGCGGAAGGCGTGGAAACGGATGCCCAGCGCTACTTCCTGGCCACCGTGTACAACTGCGACGCCATGCAAGGCTATCTGTTCGGCAAGCCGGTACCGGCCGAACAGCTGGATTTCAGCTCACTCATGGCGCCGCAACAGGATCAGCAAATCCGCCATTTCGGCTGACCGGGCCTCCGTGCGGCCCATGATCAGGTCGAGCATGTCGGCATCCGCCATGGCCAGCAGGGCCTCGAACGCACGTTGCGTCGCCGGCGCGGCGTCGGGGTAGGCGGTATCGAGGAACCCGCGCAAGATGTGATCCAGTTCCAGCATGCCGCGCTGGCAGCGCCAGCGCAGGCGGTTGAGCGCATCGCTCACAGCGCCCGCTTGACCAGCAGCGCCTTGATCCTGCCGATCGCCGCGGTCGGGTTGAGGCCCTTCGGGCAGACCTCGACGCAGCTCATGATGCCGTGGCAGCGGAACAGCCGGTAGGGATCTTCCAGGTAATCCAGGCGCTCGTCGGTGGCCTGGTCGCGGCTGTCGGCGATGAAGCGATAGGCCTGCAGCAGGGCGGCCGGACCGAGGAACTTGTCCGGGTTCCACCAGAACGACGGACACGCGGTGGTGCAGCAGCCGCACAGTATGCATTCGTACAGGCCGTCCAGTTCGGCCCGCTCCTCGGGCGCCTGCAGGCGTTCGTTCTCCGGCTCCGGCTCCAGGTTGACCAGGTAGGGTTTCACCGCCCGGTAGTGCTGGAAGAACTGGCCCATGTCGACGATCAGGTCGCGGATCACCGCCAGCCGGGGCAGCGGTCGGATGCAGATCGGCTCCTTCAGCCCCTCCAGGGCGGTGACGCAGGCCAACCGGTTGACGCCGTTGATGTTGAGCCCGTCCGAGCCGCACACGCCCTCGCGGCAGGAACGCCGGAAGGCCAGGCTCTCGTCGAGCTGTTCCTTGATCGCGATGAGGGCGTCGAGGACCTTCTTGCCCGAGGGATCGAACTCGATCTCATAGTCCTGCATGTGCGGCTTGGCGCCGGACTCGGGGTCGTAGCGGTAGATAGAGAAACGCATCAGTACGTCCTCGCCTTCGGCTGGAAGGTCTCCACCGTGAGCGGCTTCAGGCGCACCGGCTTGTAGTCGAGCTGGTCGTTTGCCAGGGAATACAGGGTATGGCGCAGCCAGTGGTCGTCGTCCCGGTCCGGGTAGTCCTCGCGGCTGTGGGCGCCCCGGCTCTCGGTCCGGGCCAGCGCCGAGACCAGGGTGGCGCGGGCGATGGGCAGCAGGTTTTCCAGTTCCAGTGCCTCCAGGCGGGCGGTGTTGAACACCTGGCTGTGGTCGTCGATGACGGCATCGGCCAGGCGCGCCTCGACCCCGTTCAGCTTCTCGATGCCGGCCTTGAGCAGGTCCTCCCGCCGGTACACCCCGCAGTGCTCCTGCAGGATGCGCTGCATCTCGGCCCGCAGCGCCGGCACCCGCTCGCCGCCGGTCGGCCGGTCCCAGCGGGCCAGGCGGCCGGCCGCGAGGTCCGAGGCGTCGGCCGGCAGCTTGCGCGGGATCGGGTTGTCGCGCAGGTACTCGATGGCATGGTTGCCGGCGGCGCGGCCGAACACCACCAGGTCGAGCAGCGAATTGCCGCCCAGCCGGTTGGCGCCGTGCACCGACACGCAGGCGCACTCGCCCACCGCATAGAGGCCGGGCACGCCCTCCTCCGGACCGTAGCGCTCCGGCGCCACCACCTGGCCGTGCAGGTTGGTCGGAATGCCGCCCATCATGTAGTGCGCGGTCGGGGTGACCGGGATCGGCGCCTCGCACGGGTCCACCCCGGCGAACTGCATGGACAGCTCGCGGATGCCGGGCAGGCGCTCCTTGATCGTGTCGGCGCCGATGTGGTCGACCTTGAGATAGACGAAATCGCCGTGCGGCCCGCAGCCGCGGCCGGCCAGGATCTCCTGGGCGATGGCGCGCGAGACCACGTCGCGCGAGGCGAGGTCCTGGGCGTGCGGCGCATAGCGCGGCATGAAGCGCTCGTTGTCCTTGTTCAGCAGGTAGCCGCCCTCGCCACGCACGCCCTCAGTGATCAGCGAGCCGATCTCCGGGATGCCGGTCGGGTGGAACTGCCAGAACTCCATGTCCTCCAGCGGCAGGCCGGCGCGCAGCGCCATGCCGAGGCCGTCGCCGCTGTTGATGTGGGCGTTGGTGGAGTGGCGGAAGATGCGCGCGCCGCCGCCGGTGGCGAGCAGGGTGACGCGCGACTCGAACAGCCAGGGCCGGCCGGTCTCGATCTCCATGGCGCTGACACCGAGCACGTAGCCGTCCTGGTCGCGGATCAGGTCGAGGGCATAGAACTCATCGAAGAACTGGGTCCGGGCGGCGATGTTGCGCTGGTACAGGGTGTGCAGCAGGGCATGGCCGGTGCGGTCGGCCGCGGCGCAGGTGCGCACCGCCTGCTCGCCGCCGAAGTTCTGCGACTGGCCGCCGAACGGACGCTGGTAGATCTTGCCGTTGTCCAGGCGGGAGAACGGCAGGCCCATGTGCTCCAGCTCGTACACCGCGGATGGCGCGTTGCGGCACATGAACTCGATGGCGTCCTGGTCGCCCAGGTAGTCGGAGCCCTTGACCGTGTCGTACATGTGCCAGTGCCAGTCGTCCTCGGACACGTTGCCGAGCGCCGCGGTGATGCCGCCCTGGGCCGACACGGTGTGCGAGCGGGTCGG
>JAQTLU010000006.1:14231-174101 GCA_028714735.1 Gallionellaceae bacterium
CCTGGTCGCCCAGGTAGTCGGAGCCCTTGACCGTGTCGTACATGTGCCAGTGCCAGTCGTCCTCGGACACGTTGCCGAGCGCCGCGGTGATGCCGCCCTGGGCCGACACGGTGTGCGAGCGGGTCGGGAAGACCTTGGACAGCACCGCCACCTTGAGATCGGCCTGGGCCATCTGCAGGGCGGCGCGCAGGCCGGCTCCGCCGCCGCCGATGATCACCGCATCGAAGGTCCTTTTTGGAATCATGGCGTCACAGCCCCTTCACAGGTTGCCGAACATCGGCGGCCGGCGACGACTCGCGGACGGTCGCACCTACCGCTGCGCGGCAGGCACTGCTCCCTGCTCGCATCGCCCCGACTCTCACCGCGTCAAAGGTGCGCTTGGGGATCATTCCACGCTCCAGGACATGGCGTAGCCTGGATGCAGGCCGCAGGCCGGAATCCGGGACAGGGCGACCCGGATTCCGCTACGCTCCATCCAGGCTACGGGTTTCATGGTGCCAGGCCCCACAGTATGTCGGCGGCCCAGACCAGGCAGGCCAGGTAGAGCACGGCGAAGGAGAAATGCAGCGCCAGGCGCAGGCCGAGGCAGCGCGGGCAATGCACGTAATCGATGACGATCTCGCGCATGCCGATCCAGGCGTGGCTCAACAGGGCGGCGAAGAACAGCAGGGTCGCCACCTTCACCGCCAGGGGCGCAAACAGGCCGTGCCAGGCTTCATAGCCGGCCCCGCCCAAGGCCCAGGCATAGAGCCCGAACAGCGGCAGGTACAGGGCCATGACCAGGGCGCCGGCACGCTGCACCAGCCAGATGTTCAGGCCGCGGCGGGCGCCGCCGACGTTTCTCATGACAGGCACCCCAGGGCAAACAGGCCGGTCAGGGCCAGCGCGGCGAGCAGCACCGCCCAGGCGGTCAGGCGGGCGCGCTCCCGGCCCTCGCCCCAGCCGAAATCGAAGCCGAGATGGCGCAGGCCGGCCAGCAGGTGATGCAGGGTCGCCCAGACCACGCCGAGCAGGATCAGGAAGCCGAACCAGCCGGACAGGAAGCCGGTCACGGCGGCGTAGTCCTCCGGCGAACGCAGGCTGAGCATCCAGGCATACAGCACCGGCAGCACCGCCAGCGACAGCGCCGCCCCGCTCACCCGATGGAAGATCGACACCCAGCCGCCGATCGGCAGCTTCATCTGGAACAGATTGAAGAAGATGGGGCGGGTCTTGGCCATGGCGGGGGTCAGGAAGTCGTTGCTCGGTTCATTCTTTCGCCGCCTCGGCCACGGCCTTGGGCACCCGCTCGGCCAGGCGCGGATCGAACGGCTTCGGGATGATGTAGTCGCGGCCGAATTCCAGATGGTCGAGGCCGTAGGCGGCCAGCACCTCGGCCGGCACCGGCTCGCGCGCCAGCTCGGCCAGGGCCCGGGAGGCCGCGATCATCATCGGCTGGGTGATCGCCTTGGCGCGGGCGTCGAAGGTGCCACGGAAGATGTAGGGGAAGCCGAGCACGTTGTTGACCTGGTTCGGGTAGTCGGAACGGCCGGTCGCCATCAGGGCGTCGTCGCGGGCGGCCTTGACGTCGGCCGGGCTGATCTCCGGGTCCGGGTTGGCCATGGCGAACAGGACCGGCCGGTCGGCCATGCTCCTGACCATCTCCTGGCTGACCAGGTTGGGGCCGGACACGCCGATGAAGACATCGGCACCGTTCATGGCGTCGGCCAGGCTGCGCTGGTCGGTCGCCTTGGCGAATTCCTGCTTGTGGGCGTTGAGGTCGCTGCGGCCGGAGTGGATCACGCCCTTGGAATCGACCAGGGTCATGTTGGCCTTGTTGCCGCCCATGGCGATCAACAGGCGCATGCAGGCCAGGCCCGCGGCGCCGGCGCCCAGGCAGACCAGCTTGATGTCGTCGAGCCGCTTGCCCTGCACTTCCAGGGCGTTGAGCAGGCCGGCGCACATGACGATGGCGGTGCCATGCTGGTCGTCGTGGAAGACCGGGATGTCGAGGCGTGCCTTGAGCGCCGCCTCGATCTCGAAGCAGTGCGGCGCGGCGATGTCTTCCAGGTTGATGCCGCCGAAGGTCGGCGAGATGTTGACCACCGTCTCGATGAAGCTCTCGACGCTGGGCGCCTTGACCTCGATGTCGAACACGTCGATGCCGCCGAAGCGCTTGAACAGCACGCCCTTGCCCTCCATGACCGGCTTGGAGGCCAGGGGGCCGAGGTTGCCCAGGCCCAGGATGGCGGTGCCGTCGGTGATCACCGCGACCAGGTTGCCCTTGTTGGTGTAGCGGTAGGCATCGGCCGGATTCTCGGCAATGGCGCGCACCGGCGCGGCGACGCCGGGCGTGTAGGCCAGCGACAGATCCAGCTGGGTGGCGCAGGGCTTGGAGGATTCCACCGAGACTTTGCCCGGGCGGGGAAACTCGTGGTAGTCGAGGGCGCGTTGCTTGAGGTCGGACATGATCGGTATCGGTAACGGTTATAGGGTGCCGGTATTATCACCCACTCAGGGGATCATCCCGAGCGTGCGTGGCAACCAGAGCGACAGCGTCGGCCAATAGGTCACCAGCATCAGGAAGGTCAGCATGGTCAGCAGCCAGGGCCACACGGCGATGGTCAGCTCGGTGATGCCCATCTTGGTGATGCCGCTGGCGACGTAGAGGTTGAGGCCGACCGGCGGGTGGCACATGCCGACCTCCATGTTGACCACGATCAGGACGCCGAAATGGACCGGGTCGATGCCCAGCTTCATGGCCACCGGAAACAGGATCGGCGCCATGATCAGGATGATCGACGACGGCTCCATGAAGTTGCCCGCCAGCAGGAGCAGGAAGTTCACCACCAGCAGGAAGGCGACGATGCCCAGGCCCTCGCCCAGCAGCCAGTCGGCCATCTCCTGGGGCACGTTCTCGTGGGTCATCAGGAAGGAGAACAGCACCGCGTTGGTGATGATGTAGAGCAGCATCGCGCTCATGTTGGCCGAGTTGAGCAGGACCTTGGGCACGTCCCTGAAGCCGATGTCCTTGTACACGAACACGGCGATGAAGAAGGCATACACCGCGCTCGTGGCGGCCGCCTCGGTCGGCGTGAACAGGCCGGTGTAGATGCCGCCCATCACCACCACGATCAGCAGCAATCCCCACACGCTCTCGCGGAAGGCCTTGAAGCGTTCGCCGAAGCTGGCCTTGGCCTGGCGCGGGTAATTGAACTTGCGCGCCCGGTACCAGGTGGTCAGGCCCAGCATGGTGGCCATCACCAGGCCGGGGATCACGCCGGCCATGAACAGGGCGCCGACCGAGGTATTGGTCGAGACCGAGTACATCACCATGACGATGGAGGGCGGGATCAGGATGCCCAGCGCGCCGGAGGTGGTGATGACGCCGGCGCCGAAGCGCTTGGGGAAGCCGGCCTTGACCATGGCCGGCAGCAGGATGGAGCCGATCGCCACCACGGTGGCCGGGCTGGAACCCGATACCGCCGCGAACAGGGCGCAGGCCAGCACCCCGGCCAGGCCGAGGCCGCCGTGCCAGTGGCCGACCATGGAGGTGGCGAACTTGATCATCCGCCGCGCGACGCCGCCATGGGTGAGGAAATTGCCGGCCAGGATGAAGAACGGAATCGCCATGATCTCGAACTTCTCGATGCCGGTGAACAGCTTCAGCGCCACCGACTCGATCGGCACCTGGGTCATGGTGTACAGGAAGGTCAGCACGGTGAGGCCGAGCGAGATCGAGATCGGCATGCCGGTCAGCATCAGGGCCACCAGCAGGCCGAAGATGATCGCGGTGCTCACTTGTCCGGCCCCTTGCCGTCGTCGTCGCCATCCAACATCGGCTCATCCAGCTCGCGCGGATGCAGTTCGTCGTCCATCCGGTAGATGCGGTCCTCCTCGCCGGCCTTCGGAGGCGCTTCCTCGTCCCCGATGCCGGCGACGACACCGTGCTCGTGGTGCGGCAGCTCGCCGGTGCGCAGGAAGCCCCAGGCCACCTGGAGGAAGCGGAAGCACATCAGCCCGGAGCCCAGCGGCACCGCGGAATAGACCATCCAGGTATGCCATTCGAGGTCGGGCGTGGTCGGCCCCTCCGGGATGTCGCCGACGTCCATGCCCCACCCGGTCAGCCAGGCGTAATGGGCGCCGTTTTCCCACACGAAGGTCGCCCCCAGGGTGCCGACGATGCCGGTGAACAGCGCCCCGGCCAGCAGGCCGAAGACGATGAAGACGCCGCGCTTCCTGTCGTCCAGGCGGTTGATCAGGACGTCGACGCCGACGTGGATGCCGGTGCGCACGCCGTAGGCGGCGCCGAACTTGGCCATCCAGACGAACATGATGATGGTCAGTTCCTGGGTCCAGGACATGTCCAGCTGGATCAGCCAGTCCTGCACGGCCCCGGACGGGAGCCAGCGCGTACTGGCCAGATAGCGGTGCAGCACCGCCGCGAAGGTGATCAGCGTCGCCCCCGCCATCAGGAAGGAGATGAATATCTCCTCCAGGCGGTTGAGGATCTTCATCGGCACGAGGCTTGCCGGCCTATCGGATACGCGCGCTTCGCCCGTGTTACAGCTTGTTCGGATCGAACCCGGTTTCCTTGTAGATGGCCTTGACCAGGTCCAGGCCGACGCGATCGTCCATCTTCTCGTGCACCTTGACCAGGGCCCGCTTCATGGCGGCCTTCTCCTGCGGCGAAGGCACGAAGACCTGGCTCTTGCCGGACTTGCGCACCGACTCCAGGTCGTCCTCGTTCTTCTGCCGGGCGATCCGGTTGGCAAAATCGGTGGCCTCGCCCATGGCATGTTCGAGCTGGGTGCGGATGTCGGCCGGCAGGCTGTCCCAGAACTTCTTGTTGGTGATCACGGCATAGCCGAGATAGCCGTGGTTGGAGACCCGGACATACTTCTGCACCTCGTGCATCTTCTGGGTGTACAGGTTCGACGGCGGGTTCTCGGTGCCGTCCACGACGCCGGTCTGCAGGGCCTGGTAGACCTCGGAGAAGGCCATCACCTGGGGCAGCACGCCGAGGGCGCGCATCTGGGCGTCGAGCACCTTGGACGACTGGATGCGCATCTTCTGGCCGCGGAAGTCATCCACCGTGGCGATCGGCTTGTTCGAGCTGAACACCTTGAAGCCGTTGTCCCAGTAGGCCAGGCCCTTGATCCCCTTGGGCTCCAGCTTGTCGAGCAGGGAACGGCCAATGGCGCCCTGGGTGACCTTGTGCAGCTCGTCGTAGTTGTCGAACAGGTAAGGCAGGTCGAAGACCTCGAAGTCCTTCACCCCGAGCGGGCCGAACTTGGCCAGCGACGGCGCCAGCATCTGCACGGCGCCCAGTTGCAGCGCCTCCATCTCCTCCTTGTCCTTGTACAGGGTGCTGTTGGGATAGACCTCCACCTTCACCCGGCCCTTGGTCAGCAGTTCCGCCCGCTTCTTGAAGAACTCGGCGGCGGCGCCCTTGGGCGTATCCACCGCGACGACGTGGCTGAACTTGATCACGTAAGGCTCGATGGCCGCCAGGGCACCGAAAGACATCATGGCGGCGGCCATGCCGACGAGCAGGACATTGAGCTTCATTTCCATCTCCTTCAAGGCTGTTCTGGTTCCAGACGCTGGCATTGTTCGGGCGAAAACGGGCCGGCGATATTGTGGATTTCCACAATCCAGGCCGAACCCGCCATATTCCGGCCGGGAGAAAAACCTGGTCACCCTCAATGCCGAACGCCGCCGCGAGGAGGCCGCCGGCCATGTCCGCTGGCTGCGCCCGGAATTCCAGAACCCGAGCCCTGCGGCCATGGCCGCCCGCTTCACCGGCAAGGGGCCGTGGAAGAAACGCCTGCCGCAATTGCTGGAAACCCTGGTGGCGCTGGGCCGCGTACGCGCGGCCGGCAAGGGCTGGCAGGCTTAGCCGCGGGCGACCCTGGGGGCGGCGTCATTGCGGTTATCCGTGAAATCGACGCCAATCCCATTGTCACTTGCAAGGTCCGGCCTGCGGCCTGCTGATGGCTGAGCACATGATCAGACGCATCCAGGAGGCCAGGGCAGCGCCTGACGGCTATAACGGCAAGTAGCGGCTTGATCCGGTCTGCCCAAAAGGCGGCCCAGACCGGCCGGGCGGCAGACTCCGGATGGATACCGAAGGGAGGTGTCAACATGGGCGATGGACCGTTAGGCCCGATCTGCGGTGAACGGCTTGGGCCGGATTGGATCGACGCCGGTACGACGTGCCGGGCACGAACTTCCTCACCGGGACCGCTTGGGTCGAACTATGAATCGCCTTACGCGACGTCCATGCCGGCGGTTGCCGAACCACTGACTTTCCTGGAAAGCCTCAGGCAACAGGCGATCCTGGGTAGCATTCTGGGCATTCGAAGGGCGATCGCGACGTTCAATCCGACAGGCCCCCAGTCGGTCATGAACGATGAAACCGCGGCGCAGTCGCTCCTGGCCCAGGGCAATTATGAACGGGCCTTCGAAGTGGCGACCGGGTTCGCGGATTACTTCGAAATTTATCATCAGGGCAATGGGATAGGCGCGTCCGGCTGGGAAACCGGGGCGGTCATGATGGGTCATGCCACGGGCTTCAACCAGGCGGTGGAAACGGTAAAGGGAGAGACCCGTTCGGGGGCCGAGTTGAGCGGTTTCGATCGTTTCGCCACCGGCTTGGACGCCCTGATTCGCATCGCATCGACCGTCATGACGGTTGCCGGCGGCGTTCAGTCCATGGGCCTTGGCAACACCATGAAGGTGGTCTCGCCGGTCTATCGCATCGCCGGACGCGATATCGTCGTCGTGGAGACCTCGGTTGGCCGCCAGGCCTTCTACCGGTCCACGGGCGCCAATAGCGGTAGTCCCGGGAAATGGTTTCCGGTCGATGAATTGCGCCCAGCCGACGGATGGTTCAACAAGGCGGCGTACACCCAGGGCCCCGGACTGGCAAAGGGCCGTCCGCTGCATCGGCTTGGCAGCAGCGAATTCGCCGATATATCGAAGAAACTCGGTGAAATGTCGATACCCAAGGGGCAACTGGTTCCGGCTGGAAAAACCGAGATTGAAGAGATGACGATGAACAGAATCCTGGATTTCTTCGGCGCCCGGAGGACGCCCACGACCTATGTCCGCCCCGTGCCGGAGAAATGACCGGGGCAGCCGGGCCAGGCCGCGGCAACGCCGTTGCCTCCTCGTCCGGAACCGTCCTGCCTGCGGGCGCCTGCCATTCCTGACATACGTGACTGACAAATATTGTTAACGGGCTGCGGCGGGCCGCCCTGACGGTCACGCCATGGCCCTGTTCATGCGGCTTGCCGGTGCCTGCCCGAGTTGGCACGGTAACTGCGTTCAGTCCTGCGCATTAACCGCATCGCCCTCTCTACTTCCTGCCTCAAGGAGTTGTTGCATGACCGAAACCCCGTATCAACGCATCGGCGGCGAACCCGCCATCCGCAAACTGGTGACGCGCTTCTACGAGCTGATGGACGAACTGCCGGAGGCCTATGCGACGCGCAAGATTCATCCCGAGGATCTGGCGCCCTCGGGCGACAAGTTCGTGATGTTCCTGTCCGGCTGGCTGGGCGGGCCCGACCAGTACGTCGAGAAATTCGGCCATCCCATGCTGCGGCGCCGGCACATGCCTTTTCCGATCGGGCAGCAGGAACACGACGAGTGGCTGATGTGCATGCGCTCGGCGATGGCCGAGACCGTCGCCGACGACGAATTGCGCGACCAGCTATATCAGGCCATGTTGCCGATCGCCTCGCACATGATGAACCGGGGCGAGCACGCCGGCGGCTGCAACTGTAATCACTAGACCGCAGCAGGTTGATCGTTGATGACCACGCGGTGGAGGGCGTGTTATATCCCTCCTTCAGTGACTCGACCTATCAGACCGTGGTTCGTGGGCGGACCGAGCATTGCCGGATCGAGGCCGCCGGCTTGAGGATGCCGGTCGAGGCATACCAAGGCGCGCTGGGCAATCTGGCCCGCAATGCGGTTGCGAAGCTTTATGAAAATGCCCGTTGGTCGGGTTTTCGTCGCAGGAGCAAGGACATGACCACATTGAGCGCTCAAACCCTGGTGATGGCGGTGCAGGGTGTCGAAGCGGAGATACGTCGGATCAAGGACTCCGTGGGCGGGGACATCGCGGAGCGGGAACCCGACGAGCAAGAACTGCTGTTTGCTTTCAGCCAGGCCGCAACGGAGCTGAAGGCGGCCTATCTGGACATGCGTTCGTCGGTCCCAGGCATGCCGCCGTATGAGCAATTGGTAAGCGGCGCCTGAGCCAGCAAACCTCGGTCTGAAACCATCCATCCGGGCAGGCGCCCAGCCTGCCCGAGGCCATTCGGGTCTTTGTAATCCCTGTCAGGCTTGCCTGATGAATATCGTTACCGGCATGTGCCAGGCGTGCCCGACCAGTACGTCGAGAAATTCGGCCAGGCCATGTTGCCGATCACCTCGCACAGGATGAACCGGGGCGGGCACGCCGGCGGCTGCGACTGCGGGCACCATTGACCCGTGCGCCGATAGGCGAACCCTTCCGTCCTTCCCGCTGAGGCGGGAACCCAGTCAAATCAAGGCTCTGGATCCCCGCCTGCGCGGGGATGACAAATAGTCCGGCTCACCGCTTCCCGGATTAATATGCCGGCATGCCCGATGCCGCCGCGCCCCGTCCAGGCTCCCCACCCGCCCCCAGCCGCTGGCTCTGGCTGCTGCCCCGGCTGGCCTTCGCCCTGTTCGTCGCCTCGGTGGCGGTGCAGATCTGGCTGAACCAGCGCGCCGACAGCGAGGAAGAGCGCGCCACGCTGCTCAACGACATGCTCTGGCTGGAGCAGACCCTGAGCTTCAACCTGGAGCACAACGAGGAGAACCTGGCCCGCATCGCGCCCGACGTCGGCGTGGCCCTGTTCGAGGCCCACGCCCACGCCCTGCTCGACAACAAGAGCGGCCTCGACGGGGTGTTGCTGCTGTCCGCCGACGGCGCCGTCCGCCATCGCCTGCCGGCCGGATCGGCCACGGTTGCAGCCACGGCATTGGCGGCGACGCTCGACCTCGCCCGCCGGCTCGGCAAGCCCGGCTACAGCCCGCCCTACCGCGATGCGTCCGGCACCTGGGCATTCCAGGTCCATGTGCCGCTCTATCGCGAGGGCCGCTTCGCCGGCGCCGCGGTCGGCATCTACGGCCTGCGCCGGATATTGCAGGACGGCGTGCCCTGGTGGCTGGCCCAGCGCAACCACATCAGCGTGCTCGATCTCGATGGCACGGTACTGACCAGCCGGTCCAGCCTGGCCCAGGCGGAAACGGCATCCAGCCACCGGATGTTCTTCGATCCGCCCGGCCACGGCCTGGTCCTGCTGGCGACGCCGATCCGTCCTCCTGCCAGCTGGACCGGCCAGTTCCTGTCCGGCTCCCTGGTCCTGCTCGCGATCCTGGTGGTCTGGAGCCTGTGGGCCCTGCGCCGCGACGTCCAGCAACGCCACGCCGCCGAGCAGGCCCTGCGCGGCGAATATGCCTTTCGCACCGCCATGGAGGATTCCCTGCAGACCGGCCTGCGCGCCCGCGACCTCGACGGCCGCATCACCTACGTCAACCCGGCCTTCTGCCGCATGGTCGGCTGGAGCGCCGAGGAACTGGTCGGCCTGGCGCCGCCCATGCCCTACTGGGCCGACGAGGATATGGAAACCGCGCGCGAGCTGAACGACCGCATCCTGGCCGGCCGGGGCCCGCAGACCGGCTTCGAGATGCTGCTGAAACGCCGCAGCGGCGAGACCTTTCCGGCCCTGATCCACACCACGCCGCTGATCGACGCCCAGGGCCGGCAGACCGGCTGGATGAGTTCCATCGTCGACCTGACCGAGCAGCGCCGGGCCGAGGAGCGCGAGCGCCAGCAACTGGAGCACCTGCAGGCCGCCGCCCGCCTGGTCGCCATGGGCGAGATGGCCTCCAGCCTGGCGCACGAGTTGAACCAGCCGCTGGCGGCGATCTCCAGCTATGCCGCCGGCTCGCTCAACCTGATCGACTCCGGCCAGGCCGACCCGGCGGAAATCCGCGCCGTCCTGGCCAAGACCCAGGCCCAAGCCCAGCGCGCCGGCCAGGTGATCCGGCGCATCTACGCCTTCGTCCGCCGCGCCGAGCCGAAGACCGAGCCGTGCGAATTGACCGGGATGATCGAGGAGACCATCGCGCTGGTGGAGGTGGACGCCCGCCGGCGCAAGGTCCGCATCGTCCATGAACTGGCCGACGGCCTGCCCACCGTGGCAGGCGACCGCGTGCTGCTCGGCCAGGCCCTGTTCAACCTGATGAAGAACGGCATCGAGGCCATGAGAGAGAGCCCGGACGCGCAACTGACGGTGCGCGCCGACGCCGATGGCGAGCAGGTCGTCATCGCCATCGCCGACCGCGGCCCCGGCATCCCGGCCGAGGCGGCGAAAGCGCTGTTCGAGCCGTTCTACACCACCAAGGCCGAGGGCATGGGCATGGGCCTGAACATCTGCCGCTCCATCGTCGAGGCCCATCAGGGCCGCCTCTGGCTGGAGCCGAACCCGGACGGCGGCAGCATCTTCTACGTCAGCCTGCCGAGGCAGCGGCAATGACCATCGCCCACATCGTCGACGACGACGAGGCCATCCGCGACGCCCTGGCCTGGCTGCTGCGCTCGCGCAGCGTCGAAAGCCGGTCCTGGGGGAGCGCCGAAGCGTTCCTGGCCGATTACGACCCGGCCATGACCGGCTGCCTGGTGCTCGACATCCGCATGCGCGCCATGACCGGCCTGGAGCTGTTCGATCGCCTGCGCGAGCTGGACTGCCGCATGCCGGTGATCTTCCTGACCGGCCATGGCGAGGTGCCGCAGGCGGTCCAGGCCCTGAAGAACGGCGCCTTCGACTTCCTGGAAAAGCCGTTCGACGACAACCAGCTCGCCGACCGGGTCATCGCGGCCCTGGCCCTGGACGCCGAGCGGCGCCTCAGCGGCCACAACAGCGACCATCTGAAGGAATGCCTGGCCAGCCTGACCGCACGGGAAAAAGAGGTCATGGGCCACATCCTGGCCGGCAAGCTGAACAAGGTGATCGCCGACGAGATGAATATCGCCATGCGTACCGTCGAGGTACATCGGGCCCACATCTTCGAGAAGATGGGCGTGAAGTCGGCGGTGGAACTGGCGCGCCGGCTTTCCCAGAGTTGAATCGGGCCGGCGCCCCGGACGCCTCCGGGCATGCGTCCGGCAGGGCCAGACGACGGCGGGTGAAGGTCGCCATTGCTCGACATGCCGGGTATCCACAATAATGCACACGACCCGGCAGCCTGCCAGGCAGGTTCAGGAGAGCCATGTTGCACAACCGAACTACTTCGACTGTTGGCATGGCCCTGCTGCTGGGCATGCTTGGCACAACCAGCCTGTATGGCGCCCAGACCATAGCCGAGGCGGACCTGGCGTTCGACGTCGACAACGCCCCGCCGGAAGCGCGCGGCAAGATCCTGCCGAATGTCGACCCGGCCGCCGGCGGCAGCAAGTACACCGATGCCGCGGGCCTTTATACCTTCCTCATGCCCCCCGGCTGGACGATGACGGCACTCGATGACGAAGCGCAGGGCATTGCCTTCAGGGGCAGCAGTGGCAAGAACAAGGTGAACTGCGTCCTGTCCGCCAAGAATTACCTCCGCGGCGCCAGGACCCTGAGTGAATTGCAGGCTACGCCCGATGATTCGGTACGCACCACATTCGAGCAGGCCCTGATCGACGACACCGGCTGGAAAAAGGTCGAGAAGCGCGGCACGCTGGCGTTGGGCGACGGCGGCCGCAGCAAGCGTACGCCGGTCAAGGTCTGGACCTGGGGCAGCCTTTCGCCCGACGGCAAAGCCTACGATACCGTCGCCATCGTGGAAGCCCCGGCCGCCACCCTGCTGGTGCTGTGCGGGAGCGCCCCCGATGCCCGGGACGTTGCCGAGCCGGTGATCAAGCGTTCCTTCCGCCTGGCCACGGGGGCGTTGATCGCGCCCGCGGCCAGGCCATCCGCGCCCGGAACACCGGCACGCAAGGCCGAGGAAAAGACCGAAGACAGACCGATCTTCCAGGAAGCCATGCGGGCCTACCAGCGCGGCGACTATGCCACCGCCCTGCAACTGCTGTTGCCGCTGGCGGAACAGGGCAACCCGCTGGCGCAGAACAACCTGGGCGTGATGTACGACAAGGGCTACGGCGTGGCCCAGGATGAAGCGGCGGCGGCGAAGTGGTATCGCAAGGCCGCCGGGCTGGGCAATACCAAGGCCCAGTTCAGCCTGGGCGTGATGCTGGCCAACGGCCGTGGCGTGGCCAAGGACGACGTCGAGGCCGGCCAGTGGTACCGCAAGGCCGCCGAGCAGGGCCATGCCGAAGCCCAGTACAACACGGGATTGCGTTATGCCGGCGGTCGCGGCGTGGAAACGAACGCAACCGAAGCCGCAAACTGGTACCGCAAGTCGGCGGAACAGGGCTACGCCAAGGCGCAGACCAACCTGGGCGTGCTGTATTCGAAGGGCGAAGGCGTGACCAAGGACGATGCCGAGGCCGTGAAGTGGTATCGCTTGGCGGCCGAGCAGGGCAATGCCCTCGGCCAGTTCAACCTGGGCCTCAAGCTGCTTAACGGCCAGGGCGCGGCGCGTGACCCGGTCGCCGCCACCATGTGGATCAGCCTTGCGGCCCAGGGCGACGAAAAGAAGGCCGTCGCCAGACTGGAAGCGCTGGGAAAGCAACTGACGCCGGAACAGGCCGAACAGGCGAAAAAGCTGGCTGACGAGTGCAAGGCCCGGGATTACAGGGATTGCCTGTGAGCACGGCTTCAGGCTGCCCCGATCGATGTCGACCCGGTTTCACCCAGGAGGCCCCTCATGACCAAACCATTCCTAGCAATCGGCTTGTTGATGCTGGCGTGGTGCGCCAGCGCGCAGGCGGCCGAAACCGACAGCAAGGCCGAGATACAGGATGCCGCACTCGCGGCCGTGGTTGCCGAGTCGGCCGCCGCCGGTGTGCTTGACCAGGCGCGGACGCGCAAGCTGCTGCGCGCCATGTTCAGTGACGACAAGGTCGATTCGCAGGAGCAGGGCCTGATCGCGGCGCTGATGCAGGCCGGCGGCAAGCCGGTCCCGGTCAGCCTGGCCTCGGGCCAGCTTGTCCAGATGCCCGCGCCCGATCCAAAAGGCAGGGCCTTGCTTGAACTGGCGGTCAGTCCGGTCGATATGGAAACGCTGTGGCTCACCGACGAGGCCGGCATGGCGAAACTGATCGAACTGGCCGGACTGAACACGACCTACTACCGGCAGGTTTACGACTTTGTCGTCGGCAAGCTGTACAAGATTTACCGCAACACGCCTGACGACGCGAACAGATACGAGCCCTTGCGGGGCGCACTCAGCAAGGCCTGGGAGCTGACCAAAGGACTCGATCTGAGCCAGCGCCGGTTGGGTGCAAAACTGCTCCATTACGCCATGAAAGACATCAACCGGAAGACCAACAACGGCATTCCGGACTACCTCTACGACTGGTTGAAGCCGAACGGGCCGGTCGTGACCAAGGGCACTTAGCGGCGGCGTTTTCATGAATGAACCAGGGAGCCGGGCATGGACGCGTCAATGCTTTTGAAAGCAGTTTTGCCAGGGCTGGTTTTGGCACTGGTGGTGACGGCCGCCCCGGCGGACGACACGCAGTACCAGGAGGGTGCGGCGGCCTTCTCCCGTGGCGACAGGGCCAAGGCCCTGAGCCTTCTCAAGCCCCTGGCCGAGCAGGGGAATGCCGATGCCCAGCAGAAGCTGGCCGTGATCTACCTGGGCGGTTCGGGCGTGGCCAGGGACAACAAGCAGGCGGCCAGGTGGTATCTGAAGGCGGCCGAGGGCGGCAATGCCGACGCCCAGAATCAGCTCGCCACGGCTTATCGCGAAGGTCTGTACGGCCTGCCGAAGGATCATCAGCAGGCGCTGAGGTGGTTCCGTACCGCCGCCGAGCAGGGCCATGCCGCCGCCCGCCTGAGCCTGGCCGTCATGTACCAGAACGGCTGGGGCACGGATAAGAACATCGACGAAGCCGTGCGGCTGACACGCCTGACGGCGGAACAGGGCTACGCCGATGCCCAGGTTCGCCTTGGCCAGATGTACGAAAAGGGCGAGGGGGTCGCACAAAGCAACCCGGAGGCGGCGAAGTGGTACCGCCTGGCCGCCGACCAGGGCAGCTACCTGGCGAAAGGCTATCTGAAGTCGCTACCTGTCGTCACACCTCCCCCCATAGTTGCGGTGAGCGCAGCCGCTACCGCCAGCGCCAGGCCGGAAGTTGCGCCGCAGACCCCGCCGCAAAGGCCGGCGGAACAACCCCGGCCGGCCCCCCTCGCCCAGGCAGTCGCGCCCGCACCCAGCCCGGTCGTTGCGGCAGCGCCGCCCGCCGCGGTTGTATCCGACGACAGCTTCGACTTGGACAAGGCGCCGGCCTCGGAACGCGGCAGGGCCATTCCCATAGCCGGCAATCCGGCCTACGGCTCCAAGTTCACGGATGCGAATGGCCTGTACACCTTCATCATGGCCAGGAACTGGTCATGGGAACGCGACAGGAACGACCCGAGAGCGGCCCATTTCTGGGGGATGAGCGGCAACAACCATGCCAGCTGCGCCGTTGCGCCCATGGATTATTGGCGGGGGTCGAAGTCGCTTGGCGACTTGCAGGCGATTCCGGAAGGCAAGGCCCTGGACAGCTTTGAAAAGGGCCTGATGACTACCCTGGGTTGGGACAAGGTGGAAAAGCGGGGCACGCTGGTGCTGGGCGATGGCGGGTGGCCCAAGCGTACGCCGGTCAAGGCCTTGAGCTGGACCGCCGCCAACCCGAGCGGAAGTTATGACACGGCCGTGGTCGTGGAGGCCCCGGCGAATGCCTTGCTGGTCATTTGCAACACCAACCGGCCGAAATTGGGCGAAGCCGTCGTCAGGCTGGCCTTCCGCCTGGCTGAGGGCGCACTGACCCCGGCGAACACCATGTCCAGCCAGTTTGCCTTGGCGTCGGACCCAGGCAGGCAGGACAGTGTCAGAAAAATTGCCGAGGCGGATCGGAGCGGCCGCGCCTGGCCGCAGCAAACCTCAACGTCGGCTGGCGGACAAAATACCGAACGGGAACAACTGCTGCGCGAGTTCGAGGTCGCGCTCAACAAAGGCGACCGGAACGCGATTTACCGGCTAGGCCCGAAGGTCAAGGACACCCGGTTTTGCCAGTACGTCGACGGCGATCCCTCTGCGACTCCGCAGCAGATTTATGATGGGGCCAGCTCCTGTCCCGCCGGCCCCTTGTTCGACAAGCTGACGAAACGCTACGTCAGCACCCTGAGCGCCCCGCAACCCGTGTCCACTTACGGGACGACGCCTGTCCAGTCGACCGGGACATCGTCGCAGACCAACTGGACGCAATTCAAAATGCAGACGCAGCACGCCACCGATGCCGCGATCCGTGACATGAACCGGCGCATCGACAATGCCGGCCATTGACGAGGCCATGCGGACTTCCGGGTACCGCCGCATCGGGTAAGCCATGGCCACCTACACCCAGCGCCTGCATGCCTTCGTCCCGGATCGCACCTACACCGTCGCGGACGACGCCCTGCTCTGGCGGGACGGCAAGGGGGGTGCCGGACAGGTGGCCTATGCCGACCTGGCCGAGGTTCGGCTGTCCTATGCCCCCACCCGGGTGCAGAAGAACCGCTACTTCCTGACCCTGTCCACCGGGCACGACGCCGCCCTCCAGATCAGCAACGAGAACTACCTGGGCCTGGCCGATTTCCAGGATTGCAGCCCGTCCTACCGGATCTTCGTGACCGAACTGCACCGGTCCATCGCCGCGGCCAACCCCGGCGTGCGCTTCGAGGCCGGCAGCACCGGAATGCAGCGCAGCCTGCACTGGCTGCTGACCGGCTTCATCCTGCTGGTGCTGGCTGCGGCGGCGCTGGCGTTCATCACCCTGGGACTGTACTGGCTGGTCCTGGTCAAGGTCGGGATCATCGCCTACTACCTGCCCACCCTGAAACGCTATCTCGGCATCAACAAGCCGCGCCGCTACGCACCTTCCGCGATACCGGAAGAGATGCTGCCCACGGCGCCGGCCGTCGCTTAGACAACATCCCCATGCGCCGCCTCCCGTCCCTTATTGCGCTGTTCCTGGCTGCACCGCTTTGGGCCGAATCCCGGGCGAGCCCCGGCACGGAACCGCCGGCGGCCGTGATCGCCGCCGTGGCCGACGGGTTGCGGGCGGGCGCCAGCGACCCGCGTCTCGCCAGACGCCTGCTGCGGCCGCTGCGCCCTGGCTCGGACGCCTGGCTGGCCGACTTCGAAAAGGCCGGCACGGCCGACTGGTGCGGCTCCGGAGGCTGCCGGATGATGCTGTTCAAGGCGCGCGACGGCGGGTATCGGGCGGTGTTCGATCGTCAGGTACGCCACCTGGAAATCAGCCCGGATGGCGCGCAGTTGACCGTGCAACTCTACGGTGCCTACTGCGGCAAGCCGGGCAATGCATCCTGCCCGGCCCGCTACAGATGGCACGCCGACAGGATGGCATGGCGGCCGGAAAAGAATGCGCCCGGGCCATTTGAATATGAATGACCGCCCCGAACACTGCGACGGCCGGCGACGTATTGTCGAGGCCGCCACCGTGAAGACCTGAAAGCCAGGCATCGAGCGCAATTCAAGCCGACAGGACGAGCCTCCGGAAACGGTCGGAGAACAAGGGTTTATCAAGCAGGAGTGTACTGACCATGCCAAACAAGACCATACGACTCAGCGCCCGCCTCGCAACGGGCATGGCGATGCTGGCTGTTTTTTCCCAGGCCGCCGTTGCCGATGGCGCGGGCAGCGACCTGCCGCTCTATCTCGAAGCCAAGGCCTGGATAGAAAAATGCCCCGCCTGGCTGGACGAGGTTAACAGCAACGCCATTGCCCAGAAGCTCCATGAACGGGAGGCAGCCATGCAGGCCGGGGCCACGCCCGAACAGATCCAGCAGGCACACGCCAGCGCGGACCAGCGCGTAGCCGCGCTGGCCAAGGCGCAATGCGATGGGGCGGCCACCGCCAAGGTCCGCGACGGCATCGCCCGGCTCGCCTTCGAGAGCCGGGCCGACCTGACTTCCCGGGCGGCGTCCCTGGCCCGGGCGGCGCAAAAACTTCGCTGGGCGTCCAGGATGACCGATATAGCGGCTTCCCGCCCCTTCCTCGACCAGGCCTTGAAGGGTTATGACGACATCATGGCCAAGGCGGGGATGACGGAGAACTGGAACCGTATCAAGGAGAACCATGCCCGGGAAGCGCCGGCGATCCTGACCATCGCGTGTCAAAGCCAGGAGGCGGCAGGTGAAGGGATCTATGGCTGTCCGCCGGCCAGCCAGCCGCCCGGTCGAAACGCCGTCTTTGCCGAGCAGGTATTGAAGAGCGCGCGGGTCTTCGCCGGCGTCTACGAAGAGGCGGTCCGCGAGGAGCAGAAGCCCGGCGGCACGCTGGCGGCGAAGAGTTATTCGAAAATCGTCCGTGCCGACAGCGCCAAGAATGCCGCCAAGGATGCCGCCTGCCCGGCCGGCACGCTGGTGGTCAATCCGAATGAAGAAGCACCCAGGGATGCCACTGGCCTCGACAAGACGGACGGCTATCGCGCCTTGATGCTCTACCGTCTGGGCGAGCGGAAGCCGCTTGGCAAGATTACGCTCATGGCGGGTTTCAATGCCATGGGATTTGGACCGAATGGGCAGGACTGGATTACGCCCAAACTTTTCAGCGGCACTCCGGAACTCTCGGCCATCGGCATCAAGACGGGTCAGGATGTCACACTGCTGCCCTGCGAGTGAGGGATGCCGGAAAACCTGAAATGGCGACGGCCGTGAACGAAGCCACGCTGATGCAATCACCCGCCTGGCTGCTGCGCGGCGTCGACAACCTGCCGGGCGAGATGAAACTGGCAGCCGGTCGCTTGAGCTTCACCGCCCATGGCCGCGGCAGCCTCGGAAAATCGCAGCTGGAAAAACTGGCGCGGGATGCCAAACGCCCCGACCTGGTCGAGTCGATGCGCAGCACGGGACAGGGCGTGGTCTTCGACCTGCCCCTGGCCGAGGCGACGATCAGTTTTCCCTGGTACTACTTTTCCGGCGGCTGCAAGGTCAGGGTGGATGGCTTCCAGCACAAGATCAGTTTCGGCGAACCTACCGAAGGCGCTTCGCGCCTCGATTCACCCGAGGATCTGGCTTTCTTCGTCGGCCTGCACGATGCGGCCGGACAAGCCGGGGGAGATTTGCGGGAAGCGGGCCATATGCGCGCGTCCGGCAAGGCCTGGAAAAGCAGGCTCTTGGCTTGACGGCCCCGGAAGTCAGTGGCGCAACCGGCCGGGATCAGGCTGTATCGGAAAACAGCCTGAAGCAGTTTCGGCCGGCAGACTTGGCGTCATAAAGCGCACGGTCGGCGCGCTGCAGGACCCGTTCCAGGCCCTCGTCGCCACGGCTGACGATGCCGCCGATGCTGACGCTGAGCGACAAGGAACGGCCATCCGCGGCCACCGGCTGGAGGCTGCCGGCCACCGCCGCGCGCATGCGCTCGCCCAGCGCGGCCAACGTGGCCGCATCGCACTTATGGACCAGGACCAGGAACTCGTCGCCGCCCCAGCGCGCCGCGCTGTCATACGGCCGGATGGTCGAGCGGATCAGGTCCGCGACGGTCACCAGCGCCCGGTCGCCCATGGCGTGGCCATGCTTGTCGTTGATTTCCTTGAACCGATCCACATCCAGCCAGAGGATGCCGAAATCCACCCGCTCACGCCGGGCGCGGCTGATCTCGGCCTCGATGCGCTCGGTCATGCCGCGCCGGTTGAGCAATTCAGTCTGTTCGTCGGTCTTGCTCAGGTATTCGAGCGCCTCGGTGCGTTCCCTGACCTTGGCCTCCAACTGCTGCCGGGATTGCCATACCGAGTTCGCCATGTCCCTGAAATGCCCCATCAGCCGGCTGATCTCGTCACTCCCCCCGGCGGACAACTCCTCGGACGACCACGGACCATCCCGTACCCTGCCGATGGCCTGTTCGAGCAAACGGATCGGTTTCAGGATCAGGTGGCCGAGCAACAGATAGAACAGGACCAGGGCCGTCAGCAAGGTCAGCAGGTAAACCAGGACCAGGGTCGCGAAACTGCTCAGCGGCAGCAGGACATCGAGATCGAGCAGGGTGATCTCGTACCAGTTGATCTCGGGCAGATAGGCAATGCCGGCCAGATAGCGCTTGCCGTCCCGCTCGACGAAGCGGCTGATCACCGTGGCCGGCTCGGTCTCCAGTTCCTTCATGACCGCGTGGATGAGCGTCCGGTCGATCGCGCGGTCGAACAGCAGGTCGATGCTGTTGTGCTGTCCGGCCGTCTTGGTGATGCTGGCGAAATCGATCAGGCTCTCGTCGCGATAGGCCTGGATGGCCCCGTCGTGATCGACGAACAGGGTGGTGATGCCGGGCTGGGTGGTATCCACCACATCGCGGATGAAGCTGGTCAGGTCGAGGCCGGTGCCGGCCACGCCCAGGATGTCGTTGCCGTCGCGGATCAGGACGTCGATCCACAGCTTGGTCACGCCCAGGTTGATGTCCGGATTGACGTTGATGTGGATGTCGCGCTGCTGCCGGATGATGTCGTAGAACCAGCTGTCCGCGGGTTTCTTCGCGTCCAGGGTATAGCGCAGTTGCCGGCCGGCAAACTCGTCCTTGGCGTTGTTGTGGTAGTAGCGGCCGGAGCCGCGCAAGGCCACGAAATAGCTGCGGTCGGCGAAATTGGGCCGGTAATTTTCCATTTCGGCGATGGCCTGCCGGGTCAGTTCCGGGTCGTCCGGATGCCGGGCCCAGGCACGTATCCGCTCCGAGCTGACCAGTTGGCGCGACAGGGCGGTTTCGCGCAGGATCGGCTGCAAGGTACGCGCCTTGTCGTACAGGACCTGCTTTTCGGCATAACGCACGGCCCATTGTTCGATGATCCGTTCGGCCAGTCCGCGGGTGGCCGACCAGGCGGCCATGGCCGAAACGACGATGAGCAAACCGGTCAACAACAGGATGCGGGGTCTCAGATTCATTTCACCCTGGTTATGTTCGTTTAGCGGTTCGCAGAACGCGAATTCCCATCCATTGGTAGAATCATAGCTTCATTTCAGCCTCCTCCAGCCCTCCGCCATGACCAACCTATTCGATTCCCGCCAGAACTTCGACGCCGGCAACGGCAAGACCGCTGCCTATTACTCGCTGCCGCAACTGGAAAAGACCGGCATCGGTCCGATCTCGAAACTGCCGGTATCCATCCGCATCGTGCTGGAATCGGTGCTGCGCAATGCCGACGGCATCAAGGTGACCGAGAAGCACGTGCGCGACCTGGCCAACTGGCAGCCGAACGCAGACCGGATCGAGGAGATCCCCTTCGTGGTCGCCCGCATCCTGCTGCAGGACTTCACCGGCGTGCCGCTGCTGGCCGACCTGGCCGCCATGCGCTCGGCCGCCGCCCGCGAAGGCAAGGACCCGAACAAGGTCGAGCCGCTGGCTCCGGTCGAGATGGTGGTCGACCACTCGGTCCAGGTCGACGTGTTCGGCCGCCCGGACGCCCTGCAGGAAAACATGAAGATCGAGTTCGAGCGCAATCGCGAGCGTTACCAGTTCCTCAAGTGGGGCATGCAGGCCTTCGAGACCTTCAAGGTGGTGCCGCCCGGCGTCGGCATCGTGCACCAGGTCAACCTGGAATACCTGGCCCGCGGCGTCATGGAGAAGGACGGGGTCTACTACCCGGACACCCTGGTCGGCACCGATAGCCACACCACCATGATCAACGGCCTCGGCGTGGTCGCCTGGGGCGTCGGCGGCATCGAGGCCGAGGCCGGCATGCTCGGCCAGCCGGTCTACTTCCTGACCCCGGACGTGGTCGGCGTCGAGCTCACCGGCAGCGCCGCCGCCGGCATCACCGCCACCGACATCGTCCTGACCATCACCGAGATGCTGCGCAAGGCGAAAGTCGTCGGCAAGTTCGTCGAGTTCTACGGCGAGGGCGCCGAGAAGCTGCCGGTCACCGACCGCGCCACCATCGCCAACATGGCCCCGGAATACGGCGCCACCATGGGCTTCTTCCCGGTCGACGAGGCCACCTGCCAGTACTACCTGGCCACCGGCCGCGACCCGGCCAGGATCGACGCCCTGCGCAACTACTTCAAGGCCCAGGGCCTGTTCGGCATCCCCAAGGCCGGCAGCATCGAATACAGCCAGACCCTGAGCCTGGACCTCGGCTCGGTGAAACCCTCGGTAGCCGGCCCGAAGCGGCCGCAGGACCGGATCAACCTGTATGCCCTCAAGGAAAGCTTCGAGACCCTGTTCTCGCTGCCCAAGGACCAGGGCGGCTACGGCAAGGCGGAGGCCGACCTGCCGGTCAAATACACCCTGGCCGATGGCAAGACGCAGCTGGGCCACGGCGACGTGGTCATCGCCGCAATCACCTCCTGCACCAACACCTCCAACCCCGGCGTCATGCTGGCGGCCGGCCTGCTGGCCAAGAAGGCGGTGGAAAAGGGCCTGTACACGCCCATCCACGTCAAGACCTCGATGGGGCCCGGCTCGCGTGCGGTGACCGAATACCTGCAGGCCGCCGGCCTGCTTGAATACCTGGAAAAGCTCGGCTTCGGCGTGGTCGGCTATGGCTGCACCACCTGCATCGGCAACTCCGGCCCGCTGCCGGAACAGGTGGAAAAAGCCATCCTCGACCATGACCTGGTGGCCTGCTCGGTGCTGTCCGGCAACCGCAACTTCGAGGCCCGCGTGCACCAGAACGTCAAGGCCAACTTCCTGATGAGCCCGCCGCTGGTGGTTGCCTTCGCCCTGGCTGGCCGGGTCGATCTCGACATGGCCAACCACCCCATCGGCAATGGCCGCGACGGCCCGGTCTACCTGAAGGACATCTGGCCGAGCGCCGAGGAGATCGCCGCCCTGCTGCCCACCGCATCCGACGCCAAGGCCTATGCCATCTACAAGGATGTCGGCGCCGACAACCCGTTGTGGGATGCCGTGCCCGCCCCGGCCGGCCAGGTCTACCAGTGGGATGACGCCTCCACCTACATCCAGGAACCGCCCTTCTTCGCCGGCGCCGCCGCGCCCAACCCGGTCGTGCGCAATGCCCGCGCCCTGGCCATCTTCGGCGACTCGGTCACCACCGACCACATCTCGCCCGCCGGCGGCATCAAGGCCGCCGCCCCGGCCGGCAAGTACCTGGTCGAGCACGGCGTGGCCCAGGCCGACTTCAACAGCTACGGCGCCCGCCGCGGCAACCACGAGGTGATGATGCGCGGCACCTTCGCCAACGTGCGGATCAAGAACCTGATGATCCCCGGCAGCGAGGGCGGCGTGACCCTGTACAACGGCGAACAGACCTCGATCTACGATGCCGCCATGCAGCACCAGCGTGACGGCACCCCGCTGATGGTGTTCGCCGGCGAGGAATATGGCACCGGCTCCAGCCGCGACTGGGCCGCCAAGGGCACCCAGTTGCTCGGCGTCAAGGCCGTGGTGACCAGGAGCTTCGAGCGCATCCACCGCGCCAACCTGGCCGGCATGGGCGTCCTGCCGATGCAGTTCAAGGACGGCATGGATGCCCTGTCGCTCGGCCTCAAGGGCGACGAGCAGTTCGATCTGGTCGGCCTGGAAAAGGGCATCACGCCGCAACAGGACGTGACCCTGGTGATCAAGCGCGCCGACGGTTCAACCCAGGAGGTGCCGCTCAAACTGCGCCTGGATACCCCGATCGAGGTCGAGTACTACCATGCCGGCGGCATCCTGCCGTTCGTGCTGAGACAGTTGTTGGCCTGATCGTCACCACACCAAATAAAAACGGGGCCGATGGCCCCGTTTTCGTCTGGCTTGCCCCGGCTTAGTGCGACTTCGCCATCAGCTTGAGCATCTTCACGTTGATCACGATGAAGCGCCAAAGCTGCCACAGGACGCAGGTCCGCATGAAGCGGGTGAAGCCCGTCGGGGCGGGCGGGTAGTAGGCCTGCTGGTACGGCTCTTTGTTTGCAATATTGGTCATGTCGTTTCCTGTTCGTTCAGTCTGTCAGTCCGGCAGCAGCCACCAGCCCGGGCGCATCTTGGCCTGGTAGATGAAGGTGTGGTGCAGCATCGATTTCATCCAGTGGCCGGCCAGGCCGATCTCGCCGAAGGTCAGGTTCATGTCGCGGCCGTATTCCGGGTAGGTCTCGTAGTCGGGCACCACCGGGAACACCGTCATGGTAGCGGCGGTGCCGCGCAGCAGGTGTGAGCCGGTGGACGCGACGCAGGCGGCGCCCATCTTGGCCATCGAGGCGCTGTGGGTCGGCTTGTCGGCGCCGTTCAGCATGTCGCGGATGCTCTTGGCCACGGCGATGGCCATGGCGGCGGAGGGCATGCCGGTGCGCGGCGGGGCCGGGTTGATCGGGGTGCCGTTGGCGCTGGACATCGGCTTGCTGATCAGGTGCGGCGGGGCGAAGGCGATGCCGACCGCGAACAGGTTGCCATAGGTCTGGTTCTGGTAGGTCTTGGGCCAGTCGTTGGCGCTCCATTCGGCGAACGGACGGGCAGTGTAGTCGCCGTCGACCTTCATGAAGCCGTTGGCCAGGAAGACCTGGGCGGTGATGTCCTCGCCGGCCTTGTCGAAGGCCTTGAGGCCGACGCCGGCGAAGGGCGGGATCAGCATGGAGAAGTCGAACTCCAGCTCGTGCATGGCGCCGTCCAGCGTTTCGTAATGGATCTTGCCGGCCTCGACCTTCTTCACGGCGGCGCGGATGATCCATTCGATGCCGCGTTCGACCATCAGCGATTCGGCGAAGGTCTTGCCGTTGGTGACGTAGCCGCCGCGGGTGATGTGCACGCCGCCCATGCCGAAGTCGCCCAGCTCGTATTCGTTGCTGATCCAGACGATGCGGGCACGGTCGCGCACGCCGGCCTCGCGCAGGACGTGGTCGACGTTGTAGATGTATTCGAAGGCAGCGCCCTGGCAGGTGCACATGCCGTGGCCGGTGCCGATCACCAGGGTCTTGCGCTCGCCCCGGCGCAGGGCCTCGACGGTTTCCTGCAGCTGATGGTTGGCCTCGATGGCGTGGGAGGCGGTGCAGACCGAGACGGTGTGGCCATGGTCCGGGCCCAGCCCCTCGGTGGCGCCGAAGTTCAGCTTCGGACCGGTGGCATTGACCAGATAGTCGTAGGTGAGCTTTTCCTGCTGGCCTTCCTTGCCGGGCAGGGTGGATTCGATCGTCACATAGGGCGAAGCGGTCTCCGCATCGCCTTCCGGATGGATGGACAGACCCTTGGCCTGGCGAAAATCGACGCCGATCCGCTTGTAGACCTCCGCCAGCGGAAAGGTGACGTCATCCTCGGTCATCTGGCCGACGCCGACCCATATGTTGGAGGGAACCCAGTTCCACTTTGGATTGGGTGAAACGACGACAATTTCATGCTGTCTGCCGATCAACCGGTTCAGATATCGGGCGGCTGTGTGTCCGGAAATGCCGGCGCCCAAGATCACGATACGGGCCATTTTGTTTTCACTTTCTGGAAATTGTAAATGTTATTAATAATATTATGATTTACCCATATTCGAATAGTGGCAATGTCACAATGACATGTCAGGGCACGCTCGGCGGACGGCCTGTCGGGTACAAGATCCAACCGCGACCGGGCAATCGACTGCCGGGCACCCAGGCCATCGTCACCCGGATCTGCAAGTGCACACCAAACCGGCCAGCCGGCATGGCGGCCTGATCGCCCGGTCTCCGGGGCGCCGAGAATCCCGACCTGAGCGGACTGGAGACCAGCCTCCCCGGGAACCGGATTTGATGCTGGTCATATGACGAGCAAACGGTTTTAGCCAGAATGGCCCACTGAAGCTAGAATCGGTCCTCACATTGAGGTGGCGTGCTGCCAGTCCGGCAGCGACCCGCCTCATGTCCCAAAGCAATTACTGGCTCAAGCCATTGAGGAGGAGAAATCCATGAAGCGTGCGATCCCACTGCTGGCGGCGTTTGTCGCTACCATGGCCCTGGCCGACCCGGACCCCATGCAGCCTCAGGCGGCCCCGCCCATGATGGCCCCGATGATGCCGGCGGGCGCGTACAACCCGTACATGATGATGCCCAACGGCATGCCGATGCAGCAGATGCCCGCCATGCCCTACGGCATGCCGATACCGCAGCAGATGCCGTATGACATGTCCATGCAGCCGGCCATGCCCTATGGCAATCCTTACCCGATGATGCCGATGCCGCAGCAGGCCATGCCCTACGGCAACCCTTACCCGATGATGCAGATGCCCCAGCAGGTCATGCCCCAGGCCATGCCGATGCCGCAGGCCATGCCCTATGGCAATCCTTACCCGATGATGCAGATGCCGCAACAGGCCATGCCTGCGGCGGCCCCGGCAACGGATCCCCTGACGGCACTCACCGCGACCCTGGCACAAACAGCCGGTCCGGCCATCGCCACTTTCCTGACGCCCCAGAAAGCGCCCGCCGGCGCCCCTGCCGGAAATCCCTTCCTGCCGAACCTCACCTACAACCCCTTGAACATGATCATCGGCATGGCCCAGCCCTCCGGGCCCAAGCGACCCTATGAAATGCACCGCGTCATCGATCAGGGGGAAAAGACCCAGATGATGCAGATGGCGCTACCCATGATGACGACCTTCATGCGCATGGGCATGCCGGACATGATGAATTACATGGCCCGCAAATATAAGGCCAAGCCCGGCCTCAGCTTCGATGACGTGCGCGACTCGCTGTTCCTGCGCGCCAACCAGCTGAACATGAAGAAGGTCGGCGAAAACCTGATGTGGAAGGACTTCCAGGCCGTCCTGAGCGACAAGGATGCGCCCCGTATCGAGGTCTATTCCTTCTGCGACATCGAGGTCGGCCGCGACCTGCTCAAGCTCAGCCCCGAGTTCATCATCTTCCTGCCCTGCCGCATCGCCGTCATGGAAGATGCCAACAAGGACATCTGGGTGCTGATGGTCGACTGGAACATGGATTGGGTGGCCGGCTACGAGAAGCAGCTCGGCATTACCGACGGCCTCTCGAAGGGCGCCAAGAGCATCAACGACCGCATGGTGGAGATGATGCAGGCGGCGGCAAACGGCGACCTGTAGGCCGCCCGTCGCAAGCCCGGTCCGGCTGCGGGCCGAACCGGGCGGCACGCAGCACTGACCTCAGGCGCCTGACCGTGCGCGCGCTATTCCTGGCCACGCCCAACCTGACAGCCGCCCGTGTGCTCTGGCGCTGGCTGGAGGCCGGCCATGAAGTGGCCGGGTTCTGGCACCCGGGCGACAAGAGCTGGCGACAGGACCGCCGGATCGGCCTGCTCAATCCCCACTGGTCGGTCAGCGCGGCCCTGCGTCGCCACGGCATTGCCAGCCGTGCCGTCCCGCCGCCTTCCCGTGCCGAGCCCGAACTGCTGGCGCAAGCAGGCAGCCTCGGCGCCGACGTGCTGATCTGCTGTTACTTCACGCATCGCATCACGCCCAGGCTGCTGGACCTGTTCGGACCCCGTGCGGTCAATTTCCATCCGGCCCTGCTGCCCGCCTACCGGGGCCCGCTGCCCACCCTGGCCATGATGCTGGCCGGCGAGACCCACCGTCATGGCGGGATGACCCTGCATGTCCTCAGCCCCGAGATGGATGCCGGCGACATTGTCGCCGCCACCCCGGTGCCGGGCGCGACCGGCGCCACCCTGCTGCAATGGCGCCTGGCCCTGGCCCGCGCGGCCGGCGAGCTGGCCGCCGGCCCATTGCCGGCCTTCCTCGACGGCGCCACCGTTGCGCAGCCCCAGGCCGGCCCTTCAAGCTATATCAATACGCTGCCGATGGAATGGGTCGAGATCGACCGCCGCTGGAGTTGCCAGCGCGTACGGGAGACGCTCCGGCGCCTGGGCAGTCAGCACCCGCTGCGCGTGGCGATCGACGAAGAACGCGTGACCGTGAAGGGTTTCGTGCGCAGAGTTGGGCCGCCCACCGGGCAGCCTCTGCAACGTAGCCGCCGGCGCCTGACCCTGGATGTGGCGGACGGCCGCATCGTCCTGGCCACCCGGGGCCGGTACAAGATCTGGCAGTCTCTGCGCGAACTGCTGACCGTCGCCCGGGCGCCCCTCTGAAACGCACGGCCATTGGCTGCCCGGAGGAACAGAACCGAGTCGAGGCCTCGGTGCCGGCCGCAGCATGTTTTATAACAAATATTATCGCATGATAGTATTTGCCCGCCAGATGCCATTCCCGCCCAGCCCGGGCAGCCACACCGACCAAGGGCCACGCCAGACATGAACACCCCCAGCCAAGAGCAAACCGCGCCCTCGTTGCCGCCGATACCCCAGAACCGCCTGTTGCGGCTGTTCTGGCTCTGGTGGCGCCGTCACATGCGCGACCTGGACCGGGACGCCACCAACGAACAGGTGCAGGAAGATGGCGGCCTGAGCTACTCCTACGCCTTCCTGGTGGTGACTTCATGCGGTATCGCGACCCTGGGCCTGATGCTCAACTCCGCCGCGGTGATCATCGGCGCCATGCTGGTGGCCCCGCTGATGGGCCCCATCGTCCTGCTCGGCTTCGCCATCGCTCGCACCGACGTCCAATTGGTCATGCGCAGCGCCAAGGCGATGGTGGTCGGCGTGCTGGCGGCCCTGGCCATCTCGGTGGTGATCGTCAAGCTGTCGCCCTTCATCCCACCCACGCCCGAGATCCTGGCGCGCACCAACCCCAACCTGTTCGACCTGCTGGTGGCTGTGCTGTCGGGCATGGTGGCGGGCTACGCCGTCACCCACCGCAAGATCGGCACTGTCGCCGGGGTCGCCATCGCCACCGCCCTGATGCCGCCGCTGGCGGCGTCGGGCTATGGCCTGGCGACCGGCGACATGCGCATCTTCCAGGGCGCCTTCTTCCTGTTCCTGACCAACATGCTGGCGATCGCCTTCAGCGTCGCCGCCATGGCCATGTGGTATGGCTTCGGCAACCTGCGCACGCCGAGGAACCTGCTCTGGCAGACCACCCTGGCCGGCGCCATCCTGGTGGTGCTGTCGATCCCCCTGATTCGGACCCTGAATGAAAGCGTCGCCAAGACCCTGACGGTGAACGAGGTGGAGAGCGTGCTGCGGCAGGGCCTCAAGCTGGAAGGGGCCAGCCTGGACAAGCTGAACGTGAATCTGGCGGAAGGCAAGCCGGTACAGATCAGCGCGGTGGTGTTTACCCGGGAGTTCGACCAGTCCGCCCATGACCGCCTGTTGCCCAAGCTGCAGGAACGCCTGGGGCGGCCGGTGGAGTTTGCCCTCGACCAGGTGGTATTGGGCGATGCCCTGATGCAGGCCCAGGCCAGCCAGTCCGTCCTGGCCAACCCGGTCGGTGCGGCATTGCAGGGCAGCGTGGCGATGACCGATGCCCAGTTGCTGGTACGCCATCTGCGCGAGTTGTTGCCGTTGCCGCTGGTGCTCTCGGAGGTGGATGCCAACACCAAGGTCGCCAAGCTCCAGGTGGCACCGGGGTTTGCCGGCAATCTGCAAACCCTGCGGCAGATGGAGGAGCGTCTGCAAAAACGCTTCCCTGCCTGGCAGGTCACCGTCATCCCGCCCATGCGGCCCCTGCCCGACATCGCCTTCCTGGCCGGCAAGGCCGAACTCGCCGAACGCGGTCGCCAGTCCCTGAACACCGCGCTCTGGGCGCTGGAGCGCTGGCAGGTGGCCGCCGTCGAGGTGACGGGTACGGCCGCACTGAACGAAGCCGGTCGCAAGACCGCCCTGCTGACCCGCCAACGGGCCGAACTGCTGGCCGGCCAACTGCGCGCCGCAGGCCTGACGGCAAGCGCCACGACGGATTATCCGGCCACGAACCAGAAGACCCGGGAAAAGGAATTGGGCGTCGCCGCCTGGCGCATTGCCCGGATCCAGCCGCTGTTCGACTCCGCGGCCGAATCGGCCGTCGAGGCTCAACCCCGATGAAATCGACCGGCCGCAGCAAGGACACGGGCACCCCGCTGGCCAGGGAAACCCTGAAACAGCTCCGGATCATCATCGGCGCAGCACGCCATCACTTCCGCGCCCTGGAAACCGCCTGCGGCATTTCCGGCGCCCAGGTCTGGATCCTGGCCGCCCTGGCCGAGAACCCGGGCATTACTGTCTCCCGCCTGAGCGAAACCTTGTCGGTCCATGTCTCCACCGCCAGCAACATGCTGGACAAACTGGCCAGGGCCGGTCTGGTGGATCGCCGGCGCGGCGAGGACGACCGCCGCGTCGTCAACCTGCATCTCACCGACCAGGGCCAGGCCGTGCTGGCGCGCGCGCCAAGGCCGCTCACCGGCCTGGTGCCCCATGCCCTGGCCAGACTGCCGGAGAGCACGCTGCTCAGGCTCAACGAGGACCTGGCGCTGCTGGTCCAGCAAATGAACTACATTGACCTGGATGCCGCCAACAAACCTTTATCCACCCTGGTCCGCTGACCGGGATTACATTACTCAGACAGGGAGACTGAAATGAACACGACCGACGACACCCCCGCCACGCCCGAGTCCACCGGAATGGACCGCAACCGCAAGATCATCCTGGGCCTGGCCGTCGCCCTGGTGCTGGTGGCCGCGGCCATGTACGGCTGGAAGATCGCCGCCGTGGCCGCACAGGAGGAAAGATACGCCCAGGCCGAGGCGCAGCATGCCCAGGCCCGCATCCAGCTGGTCGAACAGGCCAGGCAGCTGGATGCCAGCCGTTCCGAGGCCGGCCTGCGCCTGTTCAGCACCCCGCTCGCCTGGGTCATCCGGCGCGAGGTGATGGCCGCCAACCTGGACCAGGTCGACCAGTACTTCAGCGACCTGGTGCAGATGGAAGGTTTTCAGGCCGCGGTGCTGGCCAATCCCGACGGCAAGATCGTCGTCGCCAGCGACCGCAAGCAACTCGCCGTGCCGTTCTCCAGCCTGTACCCGGCCGAGTACCTGCAGGCCGGCGACATCCGGATCGAACACACCGCGAACGCCGGCCTGCGCGCCGTCATCCCCATCCTGGGCCTGAAGCAGCACCTGGGCACCCTGGTCCTGGAATACACCCCGCCTGCCTTCACCCTGAACTGAGGCTGACCGCATGAAGCTCTGGCAAAAACTGCTCATCACCCTGGTGGTCATGCTGGTCGCCAGCTTTGCCGCCGGACGCCTGTGGTTGCTGGCCTTCGACTTCATCATCCCCAGCTACCTGGCCGGCGTGAGCGGCGGCCTGGCGGCGATACCGGTATGGGAGCTGCTGCGCTGGCTCGAAAAAAAATAGCCCTCCGCGCCCGCCTGATCGGCCTGGCCCTGGCCTGCTGTCTCGCCGGCACGGGGCCGGCCCTGGCCGCCGAGCCGGCGCTGACCTATGCCATCGCCCTGCAGGCGCCGGAGGCGCAACGCAAGCTGCTGGAAAACAATCTCGACCTCTACCGCTGGCGCGACGGCGAGCGCATGGACGAGACCCAGTTGCGCCGGCTGGTGGCGCTGGCGCCGGAACAGATGCGCAGCCTGCTGGCGACCGAGGGTTTTTATTCGCCCCGGGTCGAGGCCAGCCTGGAGCAGAACGGCGGCGCCTGGTCGGTGCGCCTGGAAGTCGACCCCGGCCCCCCGGCGCGGGTCGGCCAGGTCGACCTTCAGGTGGTCGGCCCGTTCGACGACGGCTCCGCCGACAGCCGGGCGCGCCTGCTCAAGCTGCGCACCGACTGGTCCCTGGCCGGCGGTGCGGTGTTCCGCCACGAGGACTGGGAGCGCGCCAAGCGCGCCGCCCTGCGCAGCCTGCTGCTGGACCGCCACCCGGCCGCCGCCATCCGCGACAGCCGGGCCACGGTAGACCCGAAGGCCCATAGCGTGGCCCTGGCCCTGACCCTGGACAGCGGCCCGGCCTTCACCTTCGGGCCGCTCCAGATCGAGGGCCTGCAGCGCTATCCCGCCAGCATCGTCGAGCGGCTCAACCCGATCCGGCCGGGCGAGCCCTACGTCCAGGCCAAGCTGCTGGAACTGCAGGCCCGGCTCCAGGACAGCCCCTACTTCGCCAGCGTCGGCGTCCAGGCCGAGATCGACCCCGCGCATCCCGAGGACACGCCGATCAAGGTCAGCGTCGAGGAAAACCGCGCCCGCACCCTGGGCCTGGGCATCGGCATGAGCACCGACACCGGGCCGCGCGCCCAGATGGATTACCGCGACCTCAACCTGCTCGGCCAGGCCTGGCGCCTGACCGGCAGCCTCAAGCTGGCAGACAAGGAACAGTCCCTGACCGGCGAACTGCAGTTGCCGCTCACCAGCCAGGGCGACCGGGACAGCATCACCGCCCAGATGAACCGTTCCAATGTCGAGGGCGAGGTCACCCGCACCCTGATCCTGGGGGCCAGGCGCAGCTTCCTGCGCGGCCGCAACGAGACCGCCTGGAGCCTGCGCTATTACCTGGAGCAGCAGGAGGTGGCCGGGGCCGTGGGCGACCATCGTTCCGCCCTCGTCCCGTCCTGGTCCTGGACCCGTCGCAACGTCGACAACCTGTTGTTTCCCAGCCGCGGCTACCTGTTCAACATCCAGGCGGACGCTGCCGCCCAGGCCCTGTTGTCCGACCAAGGCTTCCTGCGCGGCTATACCAAAGCCACCTGGTTCCATCCCCTCGGCGAGCGGGGCCGGCTGATCCTGCGCGGCGAGATGGGGGCGGTCGCGGCCGACGGGCGCGCCGGCATCCCGGCCGACTTCCTGTTCCGCAGCGGCGGCGACCAGACCGTGCGCGGCTATGCCTACCAGAGCCTGGGGGTGCACGAAGGCGACGCCGTCGTCGGCGGCCGCTGGCTGGCCGTGGCCAGCGCGGAATACGTGCACTGGTTCAGGCCGGACTGGGGCGCGGCGGTGTTCATCGACGCCGGCGACGCGGCCGACAGCCTGGACGAGCTGAGCCCGGTAGTCGGTTACGGCCTCGGTGCGCGCTGGAAAAGCCCGGTCGGACCGCTCAACCTGGACCTGGCACGCGCCCAGGAGACCGGGCAACTGCGGCTGCACTTCTCCGTCGGCTTCAGCTTCTGAACCGCGCCATGGCCATCCGCAGCGCACTCCGATACGGCTTGTGGGGCCTCGCCGCCCTGCCGCTGCTGGCCGTGGCCCTGGCCTGGCTGGCCGGCAGCGAGCCCGCCCTGCGCCTGATCGCCAGCCAGGCCGAGCGCCTCAGCGGCGGCCGATTGGAAATACGGGGTGTGCACGGCTCCGCCTATGGCCCCCTGCATATCGACGCCCTCACCCTGACCACCGAGACCAAGCGCTTTGAGCTCGGCGACGCCCGCCTCGACTGGTCGCCGCGCGCACTCTGGCAGGGCCGGCTCAGCATCACCCGGCTGGACCTGGCGTCCGTGCGGGTCAGCACCGTCAGGCCCGACCCCGAGCCGCCGCAACTCCCGGACAGCCTGCGCCTGCCGGTCGGCCTCAGCCTGCCGGCGGCGAGCCTCGGCCGCCTGGTCATCCGGACCAGCGCCGGCGAGCAGGTGATGAGCGATATCCGGCTCGGCCTGGAGCAGGCCGGCCACACCTACCGGCTCGACCTGCGCAACCTGAGCACGCCCTGGGGCCGGGTCGAGGCCCAGGCCAGCCTGGCCGACGCGCCGCCCTACGCCCTCGCCGGGCAGGCACGCTTCAGCCACCCCTCCGGCAGCGCCACGGCCAACCTCGGCGGCCGCCTCGACCGCATCGATCTCAAGGCCGCCGCCGCCCTGGCCGGCGGCGAGGCCCGTGCCGACCTGCTGCTCACCCCCTTCGCCCGCCGGCCCCTGGCCGAGGCGCAGATCAGCGCCCGCGGCATCGATCCCGCCGCCTGGGACCCGGGCCTGCCGCGCGCCGAGATCGGCCTCGCGGCCAGCCTGCACAGCCAGGGCGCACAGGACTATGCCGGCGAGTTCTCGGCCGCCAACGGCCTGGCCGGCACCTGGGACAAGCAGCGCCTGCCGCTGCGCGGATTGAGCGCCCGCTTCAGCGGCAACGCCGACGGCCTGGATCTGACCGACCTGAATCTGGACCTGGCCAGGGCCGGCCACTTCACCGGCAGCGGCCGGGCCGATCCCGAACGCCTGGCCCTGGACCTGAAGACCCGCGACTTCGACCCGCGCGGCCTCTACGGCAAGCTGCGCTCGCTGCGCCTGGCCGGCGCCATCCGACTGCAGGCGGATGGCGAACGCCAGGGCCTCCAGGCCGACCTCGGCTACCAGCGCTATCGACTGACCCTGGACGCCGAACAGCGCGACCGGGTGCTCCACATCAAGCAGGCCCGGCTCGTCTCCGGCGCCGGCCAGCTGAGCCTGTTCGGCACCCTGGGGCTGGACGAGGCCCGGTCGTTCGACCTCGCCGGCGGCCTGGACGGTTTCGATCCGGCCGCCTTCGGCGACTACCCCAAGGCCCGCATCAATGCCTCCTTCCATGGCGCCGGTCGGCTGACCCCGGCGCCCGAGACCAGCCTGTCCTTCGCCATCGCCGACAGCCGGTTCCGCAACCAGCCCCTGGCCGGCCAGGGCAACCTGCGCCTGGCGGAGAAACGGCTGTGGGACAGCGACGCGGAACTGCGCCTGGCCGGCAACCGGCTGCGCCTGCAGGGGGCCTTCGGCGCTCCCGGCGACCGCCTGGCCTTCCAGTTGCTGGCCAATCAGCTCGGCGTCGTCGATCCGGCTCTCTCGGGCCGGATCGAGGCCACCGGCCAGTTGTCGGGCAGCCTGGCCACGCCGGCTGGCGAGGCCGACATCCAGGCGGAAGGCCTGGCCTGGGGGAAGGACTATCGCCTCGGCAGCCTGCACGCCAAGGCCCGCCTGGACCAGGGCCTGGACGGCATCCTGGCGCTGGACGCCCGGCTGGCGAAGCTGAACACACCGGCACTGACGCTGGACCGGGCCAGCCTGATCGGCCAGGGTCGGCGCGACCGGCACAGCCTGGTCATCACGGCCGGCAACCCGGACCTCGACCTCGGTGCCGAGGTGGCCGGCGCCTGGCGCGAGGCCGGCTGGTCCGGGCAAATCCTCCGGCTGACCAACCAGGGTCGTCATCCGCTGGCCTTGCAGGCCCCGGCCCGGCTGGAGATCGCCGCCGACGGCGGCCGCCTGAGCGAGGCCCGCCTCGCCGCCCTCGGCGCCGTATTCAATGTCCGGGACGCCCGCTACCAGGCCGGCCGGATCAGCAGCCAGGGCGAGTTCAAGGGCCTGTCCATCACGGTCCTGAAGCGTTTCCCGGCCTGGCCGGAAGGCGTCGGCGGCGACCTGGTGCTGGGCGGCAACTGGCAGATCGACGCCGGTGAGCAGGTGAACGGCCGCATCAACCTGGCCCGTGAGCGCGGCGACCTGGTACTGGCCGCCGGGCCGGACACCGCCACCGCACTCGGCCTGCAGCAACTCAGCCTGCTTGCCGAGGCCAGCGACAGCCGATTGCACGCCAGCCTGGCCGCCGACGGCAGCGCCCTGGGCCGCCTGAGTGTCCAGGCCGACAGCCGGCTTGCGCGCCGGGACGGGGTCTGGGGCATCGCCGCCGACACCCCGTTCCAGGCCAGCGCCGACCTGGCCCTGCAATCCCTGGCCTGGGCCGCGCCGCTGCTGGACAAGACCGGCGCCAGCCGCTTCGACGGCAGTCTGGCCGCGCAGGTCAAGGGCAGCAGCAGCCTGGCCGCGCCGCAGTTCAGCGGCACGATCTCGGGCGAGCGCTTCCGGCTGGCCCTGCCCGAGCAGGGCCTGGACCTCAGGGACGGCCGCTTCCAGGCCGAGCTGAGCCAGGACACCCTGGTGCTCAAGTCGCTCAGCCTGCGCGGCGGCGACGGCAGCCTGACCGGCCAGGGCCGGCTCGGCCTGCGCGAGGGCCAGCCCGACCTGCAACTGGCCCTGAAGGCGGACAAGCTGCAGGTCGTCTCGCGACCGGACCGCCTGCTCCTGCTCAGCGGCGACGGCACGGTCGCCCTGCTGGCCAGGAAACTGCAACTGCGCGCCCGCCTCAAGGCCGATCGCGGCCTGGTCGAACTGGCCAGGGAGGACGCGCCCAGCCCGAGCGAGGACGTGGTGGTGCTGGGACGCGAAGACCGCGCCGCCGCCAAGGGCATCCCCTACGCCGTCGACATGGACCTCGATCTCGACCTGGGCGAGCGTTTCTTCCTCAAGGGGCGCGGCATCGACGCGCAGCTGGGCGGCGCCGTGAAACTGACCGGCCGGCAAGGCCTGCCCCTGCGCGGCAACGGCGGCATCCGGGTGGTGAAGGGAACGTACGCCGCCTACGGCCAGCGTCTGGACATCGAACGCGGCCAGCTCAATTTCCAGGGCCCGCTCGACAACCCCGGCCTCAATATCGTGGCCATGCGCAAGAACCAGGAGGTGGCGGCCGGCGTGGCCATCACCGGCAGCGCCCAGGCCCCGGTGGTCAAGCTGGTCTCCAATCCCACCCTGCCCGACAGCGAGAAGCTGTCCTGGCTGGTGCTGGGTCATGGCATGGCGGACACCGGCAGCCGGGAGTTCGATGCCCTGCAACTGGCCGCCGGCGCCCTGCTCGGGGCCGGCGAGTCGGTCACCCTGCAGCAGCGCATCGCCCACGCCGCCGGGCTGGAAGAGGTGAGCCTGAAGGGCGCGGGCACCTTGGAAAGCAGCGTGCTGACCCTGGGCAAGCGCCTGTCCTCGCGCGCCTACCTGAGCTACGAACAAGGCCTCCTGGGCACCAGCGCCCTGGTCAAGATCAACTACACCCTGTCGCGCCGGCTGTCTCTGCGCACCCAGGCCGGCACCAATCCCGCCGTCGACCTGTTCTATACCTTCAGCTTCGATTAGCCGGCCAGCCGGGCTATGATGCGGCGAGAAAATCCATAGAGAGGTCCATGCCATGAATCTGGAAAAGGTCGTCTTCGGCTTCTTCATCATCCTCGCCATGACCCTCAACTTCGGCTTCGTCATCGGCGAACTGGACAACATCGCCCATCACCACGTCTACGAGCTGTTCGCCGTAGTGGTGGTGAACCTGATCGCCACGGTGCTGAAATTCGGCGAGCGCACCCAGATCGGCGCCATCCACCTCGCCACCAGCTTCGTCGCCGACCTGCAGCTGATCGCCGCCGCCGCCGTCTGGGCGGTCGCCGTGCATGTCACCGACACCGGCCTGACCCCGCCGGTGATGGCCAGCATCGTCTCCCTGGCGGCCGGGGCGCTGATGGCCAACGTGTTGTCGGTGATCATCCTGGTCATCGAGACCGTGCTGTTCCACCGCTGACCCGCGCGCCACCAGGGCGGATGCCAGCCATGCATAGCGTGCTGTTCCTGGTCCTGCGGCGGATGCGCCTGCCGCTGATCCTGCTCATCGCCAGCTATGCCGTCTCCATCCTGGGCATGAGCCTGGTGCCCGGGATCGATGCCGACGGCAACCCGACGCCCGGCATGAGCCTGTTCCATGCCTTCTACTTCGTCAGCTACACCGCCACCACCATCGGCTTCGGCGAGATCCCCACCGTGTTCAGTGAGGCACAGCGCGCCTGGGCCCTGGTCACCATCTACATGACCGTGCTGGTCTGGCTGTACAGCATCGGCACCATCCTGGCCCTGCTGCAGGACCCGGCCTTCCGGCGGGTGATCAAGAGCAGCACCTTCGAGCGCGCGGTGCGGCGCCTGCGCCAGCCGTTCTACATCATCTGCGGCTGCGGCGAGACCGGCGCCCTGCTGATGCAGGCCCTGGACAACCGCAACCAGCAGGCGGTGGTGCTGGACATCGACCCCGAGCGGATCAGCGAACTGGATCTGGGCCAGAACCATCTCGACATCCCGGCCCTGACGGCGGACGTCCGCCTGCCCGAGAACATCGTAGCCGCAGGCCTGAACCACCCGTCCTGCGCCGGCGTGATCGCCCTGACCAACGACGACCAGGCCAACCTGGCGGTGGCCGTGGCCGCCAAGCTGCTGCGCCCGGAACTGCCGGTGCTGTGCCGCGCCGACCGCCTGGAGACCGCCGGCAACATGGCCTCGTTCGGCACCGACGAGATCGTCAACGCCTTCGAGTCCTTCGGCGAGCACCTCGCCATGGCCCTGCACAGCCCGGGCCAGCACCTGCTCTACGACTGGCTGACCGACATCCCGGGCATGCCCCTGAGCGAACCCCTGCACCCACCCCGCGGCAAATGGATCATCTGCGGTTACGGCCGCTTCGGCAAGGCGGTGGTGCGCAACCTGCGCCGGGAAGGCAACGAGATGGTCATCATCGAGGCCGACCCGGCCACGACCGACTGCGACGACTGCATCCTCGGCAGCGGCACCGAGGCGAACACCCTGATCGAGGCCGGCATCAAGAATGCCGTGGGCATCGTCGCCGGCACCGACAACGACGTCAACAACCTGTCCATCGTCATGACCGCGCGTGAGATCAAGCCGGAGCTGTTCATGGTGCTGCGCCAGAACCGGCATGCCAATGCGCCGCTGTTCAAGCGTTTCGGCGCCGATGTCACCATGCAGTCGGCCGATATCGTCGGCCATGAATTCCTGTCCCTGCTCACCACCCCCCTGCTGTCCCGCTTCTTCGCCAGGTGCAAGGAACGGCCGGACGACTGGGCCAACGAACTGCTGTCCCGGATCGCCGCGGTGATCGGCGACACCGTGCCCGAGGTCTGGGACGTGGAACTCAGCCGGGAAAATGCCGTGGCGGTCCGCCAGGCCATGGACCTGAACATGGACCTGACCCTGCGCGACCTGATCCGCGACCCGCTGGACCGGGATAGCGACCTGCCCTGCATCCCCCTGATGCTGGGCAATTCGGAGGCCCTGCTGCCCGACCTGGACACGCCGCTGTTCCCGGGCGACCGCATCCTGTTCTGCGGCGACAAGGACGCCAGGGGCCGGCAGGTACTGGCACTGCGCAACCTGAAGGTATTGAACTACCTGCTCTCCGGTGCCGACAGCCCGGGCGGCTGGTTCTGGCAATGGCTGGCCAGGAAACCGGGAACGCGGGATCGGGCCCGCGACGGCTCCCCGGCCGACTGAGTCCTCGCCAATCCTGGCAACGACAGGCCGTATCGCAGCGCAGCCTGTGCTGTGTCCTCAGGCAGCCGCCCCCGTCACTCGCCCAGTTCCAGGCCGGCCACGGTCTGCTCGAACAGCGGCAGGTCGCGTGGATAGTAGTGCGTGGACAGGGCGCGGTAGAACACGACCAGCAGCCCGACCTTGGTGACGCACCCTGCGGCGACCAGGTCGAAACGGGCCCCGCGTTCGTCCAGATAGTCACCATGAAAGCGGAAACCGGGCTGGCCGGCCACCGGCCAGGGCACGTTGTCGATGATCCGGATATTGGCCAGATACCGGTTGGTCTTCAGGTCCGCCAGGAGCAGTTCGGCCGCCTCGGTGGGCAGCATATCGGCGTCCGACGACTTCCTGATGCCGGGAAAGGCCTGGTCGTGCTTGCGGTATTCGATACGCAGGGTCTGGATCGGCATGCCGTCCCGGGTCAGGGCAATGACCCGGTCGCCGGCCAGGTTGAAGCGCATCCAGCCGGCCGGCGCCTGCACGCTGAGGCCGTCCGGCCCGCTCAGCCTGGCGTCCTCAAGCCAAGTCCAGGTGGCGCAGGACGCCAGCAGCACGGCCATGAGGAGCCATGACAGGGCGCGGGGAAGTCGCTTCATGACTTGAGTTTCTCCTCGACGAGTTCCAGGTAATTCCGGATATAGGCGGCGTCGCTGGCGTCCGGCGCCAGCCTCAGATAGCCGCTCAAGAGCGCCCTGGCCTGCGCCCAGTCGCGCTGTTTCATGGCCTGGACGCCCAGTGCGCGATAGCTGGGGGCGAATTCCGGCGCCTTCACGATGGCCTGGCGCCAGGCCGCGACGGCCTTTTCGGTGTCGCCTGTGTTGCCGCGCAGGCGGTAGGACTCGCCGAGGTAGTACGGGGCATGGACCGGGTAGCGGACCAGCATGGCCGGGTTGGCCAGCACGTGGATGATGCTCTTCGGCTTGCCCTCGCTGAGCTGCGCCCGCAGCCACTGCTCGCGCAGGCTGCGGGTGACCTCGGAGTAGCGGTCCTCGCCGGTCTCGCCCGCCGGACCGTCATAACCGGCGATCAGGGCATTGAAACTCTCGATGCGTTCCTGCAGGCGCGGGTGGTTGGCGAAGAAGTACGGCTCCTTGACGTCGAGCACCGTCACCTCTTCGGCCAGCAGTTCGAAGGCCTTGACCGATTCGCGCACGTCATAGCCGGCCTGGGCCATGCGCCGGAAGCCCTGAAGATCGGCCTCGCGCTCGAGGTCCTGGGAATAGCCGGACATCGAGGAGTTCGCCGCCAGGTCGCCCAGCAGGGCGCCGACGCCGCCGGTAAGAATGCCCGCGGTGCGGGCAAACCCGCTCAGGCTCTTGGCCTTCTGGTTGTTCTGGTAGGCATGCCGATGGGTGAAATGGCTGCCCTCATGGGCCAGGATGGTGGCCAGCTGGGCCTCGTTCTCCAGTCGCGCCAGCAGACCCATGTTGACGAAGATGGCGCCCTGCGGCAGGGCAAAGGCATTGAGACCGCTGTCGTTGGCGGCCTGGACCCGGAGCGCACCGACGAACTCGGGGAACAGACGGTCGAGGACCGTCTGCAGATAGAGGTTCAGGGCCGGGTCGGGGTAGACGTGGCCGGGCTTGATGAAGGCCTGTTCGCCCCGTTCGCCCGCGGCCCAGACCCGATCCTCCTCGGCCAGGGTCGGCTTGGCCTCCGCGGCATCCCGATAGGGGGCGACCGGCTCGTCGGCGCCCCAGGCCGGCCAGGCGACCAGCAGGATGACCAGCAGCGCGATTGCCCGCGCCATCAACGCAGGACCACCTTGCCATCCCTGCCCGGCAGGGTGGCCAGGATTTCCCCCAGCATCTCCTGCACCGAGGCCTCGTCCTTCAGATCCTTGCTGACGCTCTGGCTGTGATGCATCCAGAGCAGATCGCCGTTGTTCAGGTCGACCACGCCGATGGATATCACCGACTCCCCGCTGCCGATGCCGGCGCCGAACAGGGCGCCCACGACCATCGCCGCCTTGCGCCCGGAAGTGGATACGTAGTCCTCCCCGATCACCATGACGGCGGCATCGGCGCCGGTCTTCTCGCGCAGGAAGGCAAGGCCCTCGCCCAGGGTGTAATCGAAATGCTCGCGCTTGTGCGCCCATGCGCTGCCGCCGGCGCTGGTCGCCCAGTGCGCGGCAACGCCCACCACCATGTACGCAGCCAGGTATTGATCCAGCCGCTCGTTTTCCTCCGGCGAGAAGGCCGGCAGAGGCAGCAGGGTGAATTCCGGCCGGCCGGCGATGATCGCCTGCAATCCTTCCTGGATGTTGGCGTTGGCCTGGGCGGTCCATTCCGGGACCAGGTCGGCAACCCCGCCGGCCGAGATCTCCTTCACCGTGACCTGGGGCGGCAGCAGCACCAGCCGGGTCGGGAACGGTCGGGGCGGATCTTCCAGCAGCGTGTAGTGCAGGTTGAAATCGGCACCGAGCGCCGGCCGGACGCACAAGACCAGCGCCAGCAGGCCGGCAGCAAACAGGGCACGTATCATTTCCACCAAGTCGGATCGAAGGCTGGCCGGCAGTATCGCGCCGGCAAACGACCCCGGTCAATCGGCGGCCGGGCGGACCCGCAGCCGGAAAGTCACCGGCCCGTCGTTGACCAGCGCCACCTTCATGTCGGCGCCATATTCGCCTGTCGCCACCGGACTATGGCGGACACGTGCCCGCGCCAGCAGGTAGTCGAACAGCACCCGGGCCGCGTCCGGCGGCGCCGCCGAGGAAAAGCTCGGCCGCATGCCCTTGTCGGTATCCGCCGCCAGGGTGAATTGCGACACCAGCAGGAGGCCGCCGCCGGTCTCGGCCAGGCTGCGGTTCATCCGCCCTTCCGCGTCCGGGAACACCCGGTAGCCGAGCAGGCGTTCCAGCAGCCGGTCGGCCTGCACCTCGGCGTCGCCCTTCTCGATGCCGACCAGGACCAGGAGCCCGGCGCCGATCGCGCCGACTGCCCGGCCGGCCACGGTGACGCTGGCTTCAGTGACACGCTGCAGCAGGCCGATCATGGTCGGGCCCGGCCAGGTGCGATCATGCCGGTTCGGCTTCGATGACGTTCTCGAACACGAACCGCCCGTCCACCACGTCGACCCGGATGACGTCCTTGGCCGCGAAGCGGCCGGACAGGATCTCCTTGGCGAGCGGGTTTTCCAGTTCCTGCTGGATCGCCCGCTTGAGCGGCCGGGCGCCGTAGATCGGGTCGAAGCCGGCCTTGGCCAGTTCTTCCAGAGCGGCGTCGCTGACCTCCAGCTTCATCTCCATCTGGGCCAGGCGTTTTTCCAGGTAGTGCAACTGGATCCGCGCGATGCGGGCGATATGGCGCTCGCTCAGGCTGTGGAACACCACCACCTCGTCGAGCCGGTTGATGAACTCGGGCCGGAAATAGCTCTTCACCTCGGCCATCACCGCCAGCTTGATGACCTGGTAGTCGTCGCCGGCCATCTGCTGGATCATCTGGCTGCCCAGGTTGGAGGTCATCACGATGACCGTATTGCTGAAGTCCACGGTGCGGCCCTGGCCATCGGTCAGGCGGCCGTCGTCGAGGACCTGCAGCAACACGTTGAAGACATCCGGGTGGGCCTTCTCGACCTCGTCCATCAGGATCACCGAATACGGCCGGCGGCGCACCGCCTCGGTCAGGTAGCCGCCCTCCTCGTAGCCGACGTAGCCGGGCGGCGCGCCGATCAGGCGGGCCACAGAATGCTTTTCCATGAACTCGGACATATCCAGGCGGATGATGTGGTCCTGGCTGTCGAACAGGAAATCGGCCAGGGCCTTGCACAGCTCGGTCTTGCCGACCCCGGTGGGGCCGAGGAACAGGAAGGAGCCATAGGGCCGGTTGGGGTCCGACAGGCCGGCGCGGGAACGCCGGATGGCGTCCGACACCACCCTCACCGCTTCGTCCTGGCCGACCACGCGGCCGTGGATGCGGTCTTCCATCTGCAACAGCTTGTCGCGCTCGCCCTGCATCATCTTGGACACCGGAATTCCAGTAGCCCGCGAGACCACCTCGGCGATCTCTTCGGCGCCGACCTCGCGCCGCAGCAGCTTGAATTCGCGCTTGCCCTCGCCGGCCGCCTCGGCCTGCTTCAGGTCGGCTTCGAGTTTCGGCAATTTGCCATACTGGATCTCGGCCACCTTGTCGAACAGGCCCTTGCGTTGCAGGTCGGCCATCTCGGCGCGCAGGTGGTCGATCTCTTCCTTGATGTGGGCGGAGCCCTGGACCACGGCCTTTTCGGCCTTCCAGATCTCTTCCAGGTCGGAATATTCCTTTTCCAGCCGGCGGATTTCGTCCTCGATCAGGCCCATGCGCTTCTTCGAGGCCTCGTCCTTCTCGCGCTTCACCGCCTCTCGCTCGATCTTGAGCTGGATCAGCCGGCGCGCCAGCTTGTCCATGACCTCCGGCTTGGAGTCGATCTCCATCTTGATCCGGCTGGCCGCCTCGTCGATCAGGTCGATGGCCTTGTCGGGCAGGAAGCGGTCGGTGATGTAGCGGTGCGAAAGTTCAGCCGCCGCGACGATGGCCGGGTCGGTGATCTCGACGCCGTGGTGGACCTCGTACTTCTCCTGCAGGCCGCGCAGGATGGCGATGGTCGCCTCCACGGTCGGCTCGTCGACCAGGACCTTCTGGAAGCGGCGCTCCAGGGCGGCGTCCTTCTCGATGTACTTGCGGTATTCGTCCAGGGTGGTGGCGCCGATGCAGTGCAACTCGCCGCGCGCCAGGGCGGGCTTGAGCATGTTGCCGGCGTCCATGGCGCCCTCCGCCTTGCCGGCGCCGACCATGGTGTGCAACTCGTCGATGAACAGGATGATGCGGCCCTCGTCCTGGCCGACCTCCTTGAGCACCGCCTTCAGGCGCTCCTCGAACTCGCCGCGGTACTTGGCCCCGGCCAGCAGGCCGGCCATGTCGAGTACCAGGACGCGCTTGCCCTTCATGGTCTCGGGCACCTCGCCGTCGACGATGCGCTGGGCCAGGCCCTCGACGATCGCTGTCTTGCCCACCCCCGGCTCGCCGATCAGGACCGGGTTGTTCTTGGTGCGCCGCTGCAGGACCTGGATGGCGCGGCGGATCTCGTCGTCGCGGCCGATCACCGGGTCCAACTTGCCCAGACGGGCGCGTTCGGTCAGGTCCAGGGTGTACTTGGAAAGGGCCTGGCGCTGGCCTTCGGCCTCCTGCGAGTTGACCCCTTCGCTGCCGCGCACGGCGTCGATGGCGGCGCCGAGATTGGCCGCCGTGGCGCCGTGTTCCTTGAGCAGCTTGCCGGCCTCGCCCTTGTCCTCCAGACAAGCGAGCAGGAACAGCTCGCTGGCGATGTAGGCATCGCCGCGCTTCTGCGCCGCCTTGTCGGTGAGGTTGAATATCTTGTCGAGATCGCGCGAGATGCTCACCTCGCCGCCGTGGCCTTCCACCTTGGGCAGGCGGTCGAGGGCCTGCTGGATGCCGGTGAGCAGGGCCGGCACCCGGGCGCCGGCACGCTGCAGGATGGCGCGGGCGGAACCGTCGTCCTGGTTGATCAGCGCCGCCAGCACGTGCAGGGTCTCGATGTAGGGGTTGTCGTTGCCCACGGCGAGGCTCTGGGCCTCCTGGATGGCGGACTGGAACGGCGTGGTCAGTTTGTCGAAGCGCATTGCGTACTCCCAAAGTTACATGACCAGGAGATGGGGTGAAGGGCGGGAATTTCAACCGCGGTAGAATGCGGCGGATAAGGATAAGGAGACCATGAATGCACGCATCGGAAACGACGATAAAGATCAATATAGACGCCGCCCTGGCCGAGGACCTCGACCAGCAGGGCGACCTCACCGCCCGCCTGATCCCGGCCGCCGCGGCCGCCCATGCCCGCGTCATCACCCGCGAGGACGCCGTCCTGGCCGGCCAGCCCTGGTTCAACGCCATCTTCAAGCGGCTCGACCCCGATGTCCGCCTGTTCTGGCTGGCCGAGGACGGCGAGCCGGTCGCCGCCGGCCTGACCCTGTGCGAGATCAAGGGCAACGCCCGCGCCCTGCTCAGCGCAGAACGCACGGCGCTCAACTTCCTGCAGACCCTGTCCGGCGTCGCCACCGCGACCCGCAACTATGTCGCCGCCGTGGCCGGCACCCGCGCCCGCATCTACGATACCCGCAAGACCCTGCCCGGCCTGCGCGCGGCGCTGAAGTACGCCGTGCTCTGCGGCGGCGGCGAGAACCAGCGCATGGGCCTGTACGACGGCATCCTGATCAAGGAAAACCACATCGCTGCCGCCGGCGGCATCCGGCCTGCCCTGGAACAGGCGCGCAACGTCGCCCCGGCCGGCACCGGCATCCAGATCGAGGTGGAAACCATGGCCCAGCTGGCCGAGGCCCTGGACGCCGGCGCCAGGCTGATCCTGCTCGACAACTTCGACACCGAGGCCCTGCGCGAGGCCGTGCTGTACACCGACGGCCGCGCCGAACTGGAGGCCTCCGGCGGCATCACCCTGGACAACGTGCGTTCGGTCGCCGAGACCGGCGTCGACCGCATCTCCATCGGCAGCCTGACCAAGAACGTGCGGGCGCTGGACCTGTCGATGCGCTTCGTGGCTTGAGGCGGAGAAATCAAGTCGGCCGGAATTGCCTGGTAAACAGTGCCAAGAAATCCTGGATTGACTACCCTTGATAGGGTCCGCGGTTTTCTCATGCCAGGAGCCACCTTGACCGAACACGATCCGTCAGAGCAGGACCCCGCCGAGGCCGATGCAGCACTGTCTATTAAGCAGGATTACACCGAACAACGGCTGTCGATACCCGGCCTGGATATCAGCGAGCGCCAACATGCCGAGGAAGTATTGCGGCTCTATCAGCGCATCGTGGCCGACAGCAGCAATCACATATCCATACTCGACCGGGACTACGTCTATCGCCTGGTGAACCCGGCCTATCTCGGTGCCCACGGTCTCACCGAGGAGGCGATCATCGGCCACAGCGTGGCGGATCTGTTCGGACAAGCGGTGTTTCAGTCGCTGATCAAGGAAAAACTGGACCGTTGCCTTGCCGGCGAAACGGTGTGCTATCAGGCCTGGTTCGAGTTCAGTGCCCATGGCCGACGCTACATGGACGTAACCTACACGCCCTACCGGGATCACGGCGGCAGCATCAGCGGCGCCATCGTCAGCGCGCGCGACATCACCGAACTGCGACTGGCTGAGGAGGCCCTGGCGGATAGTGAGGCGCGCAATCGCGCCATCCTGGACACCGCGGTGGATGGCATCCTGGTGGTGGACGAGAGCAACCGCATGACCTACGCCAACCCGGCCATCAGCCAGCTTACCGGCTACAGCCACGCGGAACTCCAGAACCGCCTTATCACCGACTTGATGCCCGAGCGATTCCGCGACCGGCACGACACCGCCTTCAAGGAATACCTGCGCACCGGCCATCCCCGGATGCCCTGGCACCAGCTTGCCTTCGTGCTGCAGCATCGTGATGGCCACGATATCCCGGTCGAGGTCAGCATCGGGCTACACCACGGTGCGGGGCGGCATCAGTTCATCGGCATCCTGCGCGACGTGACCGAACGGCGCCAGGGCGAGGAACGCCTGCATGCCAGCCAGCAGATGCTGCAGCACGTCATCAACACCGTGCCCCATTTCGTGTTCTGGAAGGATCGCGATTCCAGATACCTGGGCTGCAACGAAGCCTTCGCCCGGCTGGGCGGCATGGCGCAGTCGGGCGACCTCATCGGCAAGAGCGATTACGAGATGAACTGGCACCGTTATGCCGACCTGTATCGGCACGACGATCTCCAGGTGATGGAAAACGGGATAACCAAGCACAACATCGTCGAGCCGTTGGCCCTGGATGACGGCCACACCGCCTGGCTGGAGACCAGCAAGGTGCCCCTGCGTGACAGCCAGGACCGGGTCATCGGCGTGCTGGGAGTGTTCCAGGACATCACCGAACGCCGGGCAGTTGAAGATAGGCTGCGGCAGTCGGCCGAGGTGTTCGAAAGCACCACCAACGGGATTGCCATCACCGACAGGGCGGCCAATATCATTGCCGTCAACCACGCCTTTACCGAGATCACCGGCTACACCGAAGTGGAGGTATTGGGCAAGAATCCGCGCCTGCTCCAGTCCGGACGCCATGATGAGGCCTTCTACCAGGGCATCTGGAAGAGCATCACGCAGACAGGCGCCTGGAGCGGCGAGATAACCAACCGGCGCAAGAACGGCGAGGTGTATCCCGAGTGGCTGACCATCAGCAGCGTGAAGGACGACGCGGGCAACCTGAGCAATTATGTCGGCGTATTTGCCGACATCAGCCAGATCAAGCAATTCCAGGACAAGCTGGAACATCTGGCTCACTATGACCCCTTGACCGACCTGCCCAACCGCCTGCTGCTCAGCGCCCGGCTGGATCATGCCATCGAGCGCGCCGGGCGGGAGCACACCCTGCTCGCCTTGTTGTTCATCGACCTGGATCGTTTCAAGACCGTCAATGACGGCCTCGGCCACCCGGCCGGCGATCGCCTGTTGCAGGAGGTCGCGAAAAGACTGGTCCGCCACATCAGGGCGGAGGATACCGTCGCCCGCCTGGGCGGGGACGAGTTCGTGCTTGCCCTGGAAGGGCTGGACGACACCAGCCGGGTCTCCGCCCTGGCGGAAAAACTGCTGGTTGTGCTGACCCGTCCGTTCGATCTGGATGGGCAGGCGGTATTCATCGGTGCCAGCATCGGCATCAGCACCTATCCCGTGGACGGCAAGGATGCCGCCACACTGCTGAAGAATGCCGATGCCGCCATGTACCGCTCCAAGGAGGATGGGCGCAATACCTACCGTTTCTACAATGCCGAGATGACCCGCTCCGCGCGCGAACGCCTGACCCTGGAAACCAGCCTGCGCCAGGCCATCGAGCGGAACGAATTCGTCCTGCATTACCAGCCGCAGGTGGACGTGGCCAGCGGCGAGATCGTCGGGGTGGAGGCACTGGTGCGCTGGGATCATCCCGAGTCCGGGATGATCGCCCCGGTTCGCTTCATCCCCCTGGCGGAGGAAACCGGTCTCATCGTCCCGCTCGGCGAATGGGTGCTGTTCACCGCCTGTACGCAGGCGAAGATATGGATGGAGGACATGGCCATGCCGCCCTTCAGCGTGGCGGTCAACCTCTCGCCGCGGCAATTCCGGCAGGCCAACCTGGTCGCTCATGTCCGCGCCGTGATGGACGCCACGGGCATTCCCCCGGGCTTGCTGGAACTGGAAATCACCGAGAGCGCGGTGATGGAGGACGCCGACCAGGCCGTCACCACGCTACGAGCGCTCAAGGAACTGGGCATCAGGATATCCATCGATGACTTCGGCACCGGGTATTCTTCCCTGGCCTATCTCAAGCGTTTCCCCATCGACAAGCTCAAGATCGACCAGAGTTTCATGCGCGATATTCCCCAGGATCAAAGCGATATGGAAATCGCCGCCACCATCATCGCCATGTCGCGCAACCTGCATCTGAAAGTGCTGGCCGAGGGCGTAGAGACAAAAGCCCAACTCGATTTCCTGCGCGGCCATGGCTGCGACGCCTACCAGGGCTATTTCTGTAGCCGGCCACTGGCCGCACCGGCTCTGGAACAGTGGCTGGCACAACGGCCGCCGATCACTTGAATGGCATGATCAGAATCGACGGGGAGACCTTGTGTATGCACCCCAGGCTATTCCCCGCCCGTGCTGACATGGCAGGTCGGCCAAGGGATGGCCGATCGGCCGATTCAGCCCGCCAGGCATCCCCCTACCTGGTGATGGCAAGGCAAGCTAACCCGGGATCGCGCTGCGCGGCAGCGTCAGGGTGGCGCGCAGGCCGCCTTCGGGCCGGTTGGCCAGGGTGACGTCGCCGCCGTGGGCGCGGGCCAGGTTGCGGGCGATGGCCAGGCCCAGGCCGGTGCCGCCGGTGGCACGGTTGCGCGAGGCCTCGCCGCGCCGGAACGGTTCGAACAGGCTTTCCAGTTCGTCTGCAGGGATACCGGGGCCGTCGTCGTCGATCCGCAGGGTCAGGATTTCGACGCTGTCGCTGACGGTTATGCGGGCGCCGCCACCATAACGTACCGCGTTGTCGATCAGGTTGGCGAGACAGCGTTTCAGGGCCTGCGGCCTGGCCAGCAGTGGCCGGTCGGCCGTGCCGTTCAGTTCCACCTTGCCGCCCAGGGCCTGCATGTCGTCGCGCAGGGTTGAAAGCAGGGCGTCGATGTCGAGCGGCACGCCGGTTTCCTGGCGCGATTCGCCGCGCAGGAAATCGAGGGTGGCCGCGATCATGGTCTCCATTTCGTCCAGGTCGCGCAGGAATTTCTCACGCGGCTGGCTATCCGGCAGCATTTCGCTGCGCAGCTTGAGGCGGGTGATCGGCGTCTTCAGGTCATGCGAGACGGCCGCCAGGATGTGCAGGCGGTCGTTGAGATAGCTGGCCAGGCGGCTTTGCATGGTATTGAAGGCCCGCGCCGCCTGGCGCACCTCGCTCGGGCCGGTTTCCTCCAGGGGACGGCCGGCAAGGTCGCGGCCCAGCGCATCCGCCGCCCGCGCCAGCCGCTGCAAGGGCCGCACTGCCCAACGCATGGCCAGCAGCGCAAGTACGGCGATGGCCAGGAAATAGCCGGTCAGCAGGGGCAGGTGGCGGCTCGGGGCGGTGGCGCCGCCATCCGGAGACTGGTGGGTGGCGACCACCACCTGGCCATCGCTGAGGACAAATGAAATCCGGGTGGTGGTCGGCAGGCCGTCACCGCTTTCCGCCCCGCCCGCGACCATGACCTGGCGCTGTGGCCCCAGGATTTCCTGCAGGCTCGACTGCAGCTTGGCGAGCGTGCCGGCCGGCCGGCCGGATAGCGGCGCCTTGGCCAGGGCGTAGGTGAGGCGCGGCGAATTCAGGAGCGGCAGCAGTTCCTGCCGAGCGTTCCCCGGGGTGCGTTCGAGCCGGTCCGCCACCAGGTTCAAACGCTGGCCCAGCGGGCCGGAGATCAAATGCGAGACCACCCGCTCGCGTTCCTCCTGATAGAGTCGGTCGGCGATCCATTCCGCCGCCAGCAGGCCCAGCAGCAGGACGGCAGCAACGCGCAGGTAGATGGAATCGAAGCGCTTCATGCCTTGGCTACCGTGACCGCCAGCACATAGCCCTCGTTGCGCACGGTCTTGAGCAGGCGCGGTTCACGTGCATCCTCGTTGAGTTTGCGGCGCAGGCGGCCGATCTGGACGTCGATGGCACGATCATATGGGGCGGCTTCGCGGCCCTGGGTGAATTCCAGCAACTGGTCGCGCGAGAGCACCCGATTGGGGTGTTCGACGAATACCCGCAGTATCTTGTACTCGACCCCCGACAGGTCCACCACCACGCCGTCCGGCGAGTTCAGTTGCCGGGTTTGCGTATCCAGGCGCCAGCCGGCGAAGCTGAACTGCCGCACGTCTTCGGCCGCCAGGTTTTCCGGCAGGCTGCCGGCACGGCGCAATATGCTCCTGATGCGGGCAAGCAATTCGCGCGGATTGAATGGTTTGGCCAGGTAGTCGTCGGCGCCCATTTCCAGGCCGACGATGCGGTCGATCTCATCGCCGCGTGCGGTCAGCATCAGTATCGGGATCCCGCTCTGCGCGCGCAGGCGGCGGCACAGCGAAAGACCGTCCTCGCCCGGCAACATGATGTCGAGGATGACCAGGTCGAAGCGGGCCGTCGCCAGGGCATGCAGCATCTCCCGGCCATCGGCCACCGCGGTGATGCGCATGCCGGCCTGGCCCAGATATTCGCGCAGCAGCTCGCGCAACTCCGGGTCGTCGTCCACCAGCAACAGTTGGTCTTGTTTCATGGCCTATCTACCGAATCGGTGCGGCAATTATTTCCCGACATGTAAGCGGGTTCCGGGGCAAATTGTAAATCCAGGTAACAAACGACCTGCCTGGCATAGCGGTTTACAAAAAGGCGGTTTCCCGAAACGCCCCGGATACACCTGTCTGCTGAAATGGAATCGTCGTAACAGGCGATGGTGCCACGTTCTTACGGCTATTCATTTTATCCAGACAAGGAGTACATCATGAAGAAACAGGCAATGATCATCATGGCGGCAGCACTGGCGTTGATCGCCGCCGACGCGAGCATCGCGCGCGGAGGCATGGCTGGCGGCCGCATGACCGGCCCGGGCGACTACAGCCAGCGCGCCCCGGACAGCGCCTTGCAGACCCGTGACATGACCCGGGATCAGGTACAGATCAGGGATCCGCTGCAAGTCAGGGATCCAGCGGCGATCCAGGATCAGCTGAATACCCAGGATCATACGTTTGATCGCACCCGCGACCGTATCCATCAATAGCAGTCCTTCGGGTGGCGCCATCCGTGCCATGACGCCACCATGCCGACGACAAGGTGACCATCATGCTCAAACGAACCCTTATTTTCATGGCCAGCACCCTGGCGCTATCAGCCGGTCTGGCCGTGGCCGCGGATCCGGCCATGGCCAAGCACGAGCAGGTCTATGGCAGCCAGTTGATGACGCAGCAGGAACGCGTCGAATATCGCGCCAGGATACGCAACGCTCAAACGGCAGAGGTACGCGCACAAATCCGCGCGGAGCATCACGAACGCATGCAAGAACGCGCCCGGCAACTGGGTGTGGCAATGCCGGCAGATCCACCAGCCATGGGAGGTGGAATGGGGCCGGGGGCCGGCGGCAGCCTGCGGATGGGCCCAGGTGGCGGCGGCGGCCGCAACCGCTGACTGGCGCCGCCATCGCCGTCGCTCCGCCGGGGGCGGGGATAGTCTATTGGCTCCTGGCCGGCAGCTACCGCCGGGCTTTGTCTAGGGCGTAATACGCGCAAGCTCCCGCGCGACTACGCCTGCCGTTGCTGGCCGACTACCCGGGCCGGGCCTGTGCCTTGTTTCACTAGCAAGGCGATGGCGGCGCGAATGCGCGCATGCTGGATATCCGGCGACTGCACAAGCCGAGGCTTGGCCAGGCTGTTCTCGGCGTCCTTTCTGCTGCGGTAAGGGCCATGGAACGAGGCTTCGTCGCCAAACTTCCTGCCCTCCCGGCCGGTGGGCCAGGTGACGACGTAATAGCCTCGCAGCAAGGGAGAACTGTTCTTGCGGGTATAGGTACGCTGATACGACTCGGCGTCGATCAGTCTGAATTGCTCAAAGACGAAAACCACTTCCGGTTCATAGGAGGTATCGCTTCGCGCACGGGCGGACTGCTCGGCCGAGGCCGGGTGTGACGTCCCGGAACCCTGATCAGCCTGAACCGGACCCGGGCTTACGCGCGGTGCCGGGGCAGCCACACCTGCGATCTCCTGATAGGACTGGGAGGCCATGATCAATTCAGCCTCATTTGCGCCGGACACCTGTGCTCGGCATCGAGCCAATCGGCCAATTCGTTGCCGGGTACGAAGTTCCGTGCCTCGGCCAGATAGTAGGCAGCCGTGGCAATCCAGGCCTCACGTTCCCGATCGTTCAGGGGTTTTCCGGTCGACGGATTCCCCTCGGCCGCCTCAGCGTCATTTTTTCTCCTGGCCACGATGGACCTCCCTAAATATTTAATAATCAATAACATCCTGATATGTCCTTATAGACAATAATTACTACATTGCCATGACATAAGCAGGGGCTTTTTAGGTACTTTCCCACCACCCATCCATGTGAATGGGTAACCGGTAGAATGGTTCCTTGAATTCGCTGTCGCGTCACGCCTGCACTACCGGGAGGCGGGCTTATACTGCCGACTCCGCTGGCAAGTGCCCGGTGGCGGCAGTCTCTCTGATCTGCACTTGCCGGCCCTGGCAAACCGGCACAGGCACCAACCGGATCAGGAAATCTCGAAAGGTGAGGCCATGTGGCTGTTGTTTGCTTTGATCGGCTATGTGCTCGGTGAGGCGTCAAGCGGACTCGGCGGCGCCGTCCTGGGCGGACTGCTGGGTTACCTCCTGGCCCGGCTGAACCGCGTCGAGGCCCGGCTGAGGACACTCGAGGCCAGGCCCGCCACAGTGGCCGCTCCGGTCGGCGCAGATCGGCCGCCGATCCGGCCGGAAACCCCGGCGGGCGAACCTGTCCGCCCGGCAGACGAATTCGCCGCCAGCAACGCCGGGGCAACGCCAGTTCCAACCGAGATCGACACCGACGGCAGCCTGCCGCCACCTCCAGTCGACCTGGCGCCGATACTGAACGTGCCGCCCGGACCGACCTGGCCGAGCGACCTGCTGGCCCGGCTGCTGTCCGGCAACATACTGGCCAAGCTGGGCATGGTGCTGCTGTTCTTCGGCATCGCCTCGGCCCTCAAGCTGGCCGCCGAGTACGGCCTTTTCCCACCCTATTTGCGTCTGCTCATCGCCGTACTGGTTGGGCTGGCCAGCATCTGGGCCGGCGCTGCGCCGGCCTCCGGCCTGCCGTTCCGCCCGGCCTGGCTGTTCCGCATCGCACCGGCCTCGGAACAGACGCGTTCCGGCTTCGGCTTCGCGCTGGAAGGCGGCGGCTTCGGCATCCTCTACATCGCCACCTACTTCTCCCTTGAATACTATGGCTACCTCGGCCCCGGCGCGGCCTTCCTGATTTTCGCCGGCCTGGGCGCGGCCTGCCTGGCCATGGCCGTACGCCAGGGCAGCCAGAGCTTTGCCCTGCTCGGCGTACTCGGCGCCTTCCTGGCCCCGATGCTGGTGCCCAGCCAGGGCAACCATGTCGTCCTGTTCGTCTATCTGGTCCTGCTCGATGCCGGCATCCTCGGCGTCAGCCTGCTGCGGGCCTGGCGCCTGCTCATCGTCACCAGCTTCGTGTTCAGCGTCGGCCTCGGCCTGGCCTGGGCGGACTCCGGCTATCGGCCCGATTTGCGCGGCGACGTCGAGGCCTTGGTGCTGGCCCTGTTCGCACTGTTTACCGCGACACCCTGGCTGGCGGCGCGACGAGGGCCGCCGGCCCAGTGGGGCTGGCAGTCGGCGCTGCTGCTGTTCGGACCGGCCACCGCTGCCGCGGTGGTGCAGACCCTGCTCTATCAGGGCGATACCAACTTCCTGGCCCTGAGCAGCCTGGGCGCCGGGCTCTGGTACGGCCTGCTCTACCGCCTGACCCGGCCCAGCGGCGACAGCCTGCTGAGCCAGGCCCAGGCCGGTCTCGCCCTGGCCTTCCTGTCCCTGGCGCCCTGGCTCGCCTACAGCCAGAACGTGGCGGGCGTGTTCTGGGCCCTGGAAGGGGGCGGCGTGGTCTGGTTCGCCATGCGCTCCGGGCGCAGACTACCCCTGCTGGCGGGCATCCTGTTGCAGGGGCTGTCCGGCCTGCTCCTGCTCGACCTCTGGCTGCAAGGACCGGATGGCCTGCCCTTCCGCGACAGCCTGTTCCCGGCCAGCCTGCTCCTGGTCGCCGCCGGCGGCCTGAGCGCTTACGCCACCCGTGCACAACAGCGTTTCCACCGGCCGTTCCTGGCCTGGACCCTGGTCTGGTGGTTCGGCATCTTCGACCAGGAACTGGGCCGCAGCCTGAACGTGGCACAGACCTGGGTGGCCCTGCTGGCGCTGGCGGCGGCCACCTCGGCCGCACTGGAAAGTCTGGGCCGCCGCTTCGCCCTGGCCGATCTGCGCGCCGCCGCCCTGCTCCTGCTGCCCGCCCTCGGCATGGCCCTGGTCAGCAACTATGTCGAGACCGGCCATCCCCTGGCCAACGGGCTCTGGCTGGTCATCGGCCCGGCCCTCGCCGTGCACCTCCTGGGCCTGTACCGGCAGGAACGCGACGGCCTGGACTGGTATGTCGCCGAACGCCACGTCCTCGCTCTGTGGCTGACCGGCTGGGCCGCGGCCTGGGAGGCCTGCTGGCTGGCGACGCAAATCCCTGCCCTGGGCTCATCGATACCCGAGGCCGTGCGCGCCCTGGTGCTTGCCGCCACCCTGCTGTCCATCAGCCGGGCCGGGCCGGGCTGGCCCTTCGGGCCGCACCGGGAAATCTATCTCAAGGCCGGACTCGGCCTGACTGTGCTGCTGGCCTGGCTGTGGCTGTTCTCCGCCCCGATCGGGCTGACCGGCGCCTGGGCGCTACCCTATGTGCCGCTGCTCAATCCGCTCGAAGCCGCCGCCCTGCTGCTGCTCTGGGCGCTCTATCGGCACTGGCACGCCGCCGGCCGGTTCTGGCTGGCCCGGGGATATCCGGCCCTGTTCGGCCTGGCCCTGCTGTTCTGGCTCAGCCAGATGCTCGCGCGCATCGTCCACCACTGGGGCTCCGTGCCCTTCCTGGCCCATGACCTCTGGCAATCGGCCTTGCTGCAGGCCCTGCTGTCGCTCGGCTGGACCGCCTTCGGCCTGGTGGTCATGGTCGCCGCCTCGCGCCGGCAGGTCCGGCCGGCCTGGTTTGCCGGCCTCGGCCTGTTGCTGCTGGTCTGCGTCAAGTTGGTCGGCGTCGACCTCGCCAATGTGAGCGGCATGCTGCGGGTGCTGTCGCTGATCGGCGTCGGCCTGCTGGTCCTCGGCGCCGGCTACCTGGCACCGGTGCCGCCCAGGCTGGCCGGCCGGACCGCCGCTGAATCCTAGGCGCGCAGAGAAAAAAAACGGCTGGTCCGGACACCCGTTGCGTCAACGGGGCGCGGACCAGCCACAGGTGCGCCGCTCGCAGCGCAATTGCCGAACCCGGTTCAGGCTACGGTTTTTCGGCGGTTAATCATGAAACCGACCAGACCCAGGCCAGCCAGCATCATGGCGTAGGTCTCGGGTTCGGGAACGGCGGCGACGGCATTCACATCGCCGGCGAAGGCGACGTTCAGGTAGTTGCCGTTGTCGTTGTACTCGCTGATGCGGAAGGTGCCGGCGCCGCCGGTGGCGCCGCCGTTGGCGGCAGCGCTGCCGATCTGGGCGAGGCGGAATTCCACGCTGCCGGTCAGGTCCTGCAGGACGCTCAGGTCGACGATGCTGTTGACATAATTGCTGCCGGGCGCCTGGCTGAAGGTATACAGCGCGGTGGTGAAACCGTCGAGGCTGGAATAGAGGCCGACGCTGCCGGGGCCGGTATTGGAGGAGCGTGTGGCGATGGTCAGGTTGCTCAGGTCCACCGAGTATCCGCTGTCGACGGTAAAGCCGAAACTGAAGTAGTCGCTCGCCTGGCCGCTCCAACCCGAGGCGCTGAAGGAGTTGCCTGCGGCGCTGGCGGCCAGGCCGGCGCCACGGGACATGTCCATGCCGGCGATGTTGGCGGCGACGCTGGACGCGGCGGTCACGGCCTGGTTGCCCGGCGCGCCGGACAGGTCCCAATCCACGATGGTCGCCGCACCGGCGTGGGCGGACAAGGACATGGCCAGCAGAGCGGCCGACAGGATGGTCTTGTTCATGTGCATTACCTCTGATTAGTGAATGGATTAAACCGCGCGGGCGGCTGGAATATTCGGGAGAAGCTTAGATTTCCTCCGTTACGGTTCCTGCGGCCCCGCCGCCCTTCCGGATGAGCCGAACGGCGCATTCCATGGATCGCCATGCCCTGGCGGGGAAGCCGACGATCAGTCGCGCCCGCGCCGGTCATGCCGGTCACGCGCAGCCGCATCCGCCCGGACGCGTCGGCCCTGCTGGTCTCCGGCTTCGCAGTCCTGGGGGGCCTGCGCGCATTCGTCCCGGCCGCGGCTCACGGAGGGCTTTCGCGTGCGCGCGGCCGATCCCGTGGCCGGCTGGCAGCCCGCATCCACGCAGGGGGCCGCCGCAGGCGAGACTTCGGCGGCCGCCACGGCCACGGGATGGGCGAGCACCAGGGCGGCAAACAGGGTGGGAAACAGTGCCTGGCATGGCATCCTGAAAGTCATCGTTCATCACTCCTTGAATTTCGCGTTGTGGTAAGGCGGTTTCCGCCGGGCCAGGCTCGTCAATACGGCCTGCGCATCCGGCGCCGCATGGTCTCCAGCAGGCCCAGGGCCAGTACGGCCATGGCCCACCCCGGCAAGGGCACATCGCCGTCATTGCCGGCGACCGCGATGCCGAAGCTGCGGATCACGGTCGGCGCGGCGGCATAGTCGCCGCCACCCGCCTGATCGGCGGCGATGGTGCAGGTACCGGCCGTCACCAGAGTGACGCTGCTTCCGGATACCGTGCAGATCGCGGGGGACTGCGAGGCGTACCGCACCGCCAGCCCGGAACTGGCCGTGGCGTTCAACTGGACCGGGGCGGCGCCGAGTTGCTGGTTGGCGATGCCCGGGAAATCGATCGTCTGGCCGAGGGCCAGGACGGTGAAACTCCGGGCGACGCTCGCCGGCTGCCAGTAGCCCACGGCGCCGGCCTGGCTGGCGACGAGCGTGCAGGTGCCGGGCGAAACGGTGGTCACCACGGCGCCGGAAACCATGCAGATGCCGGCGGTCTGGCTGCTGAAGGCCACCGGCAGGGTGGAACTGGCCGTGGCCGATACCGAGAACGCGGAGCCGACCGGGACATCGGCGAGCGACGCGAAGCCGATGCTCTGCGCGTTGCCGGACGCCGCCTGGTAGTGCATGGCGGCCTGGGCAAAGGCCGGGGTCGCTTCGACGCCGCCCAGGTTGTCGCTGGCGACGCTGTAGAACTCGTAGTAACCGGGACCGTCCGGGAAGCCGAAGGTCATGCCGTAGGGCGCGGTGGTATCGGCCGGTCCGGCCTGGTGCCAAGCGCCCCAGGCCGCGTTGTCGGCAGAGTAGCGGTAGAAGAAGCGCACGCTCGCCACCGAGGTAGCGCTCGCCTGGGTGGTGACGTGCAGCACCGGCACGTTGCTGCCGTATTCCCTGGCGTCGAAGCCGTAGCTGGGCGCGGTGGCGTCGGCGGAGCCCTCGCTGACCGGCTTGGCCAGCAGGGAGACGGTGTTGTCGCCACCGAACTGCGCCTGGACGAAGGGCGTCACGTTCCAGTCGACCCAGACGTTGCTGGTGCCGGAGGCGAGGGTGCGGGTGTCGAGGATGCCGCCGGGTGCGGGCTGGTTGTTCCAGGTCAGGCCGGTTTCCGTCCAGTTGTCGTCCGCGCTGCCGCGCACCTCGACCGGCAGGGCCGCGCCAGCCGATTTCCAGTTCCACAGACGCAGCGTGGCGCCGGTGATGGTCGAACCCGCCGGAATGCCGGAGAGGTTGAACTTGAGCCAGGAGCGCTCGTTGCCGAAGGCGCTGACGCTGCTGCTCTGGACGTACAGGTTGGTGCCGGTGCCGTAGTTGCTGGCGGCATGCCCGCTGGCCACCTGGGCGTCAGCGACGGGGATGAGGTCGTAGCCGCCGCCGCTGACGCCGGCCGTGGCGCTCAGGGTGATGGGGGCGCTGGCCTCGCCGATCAGCGGATCGACCCGGGAGGAGACTTCCGCGGCCGTCGGCAGGCTGGCGCCGGCGAGGCTGGCCGAGGCGCCACGGAAGCGGAAGCCGAAATTCTCCATGGTCAGCACGCCGGTTACTTCCAGAGTGTCGCCCACGCTGCCGGGCAGGCTGGCGGCGTTATAGCCGGTCTTGTCCCAGATCTTGAGGCTCAGGTTGTTCTGGTCGGTGACCGTGTCGGCGGCGCTCTTCCGGCCCAGGAACCTGACATACTGGTTCTTGTTGGCGTCGGTCAGCAAGGCGCCGATGGACGCCATGAAGAGGGGCTTGGCCAGGCTGTCGTCGTGGCCGACGATCTTGAATTCGACGCCGTCGGCGTAGATGCCTTCCTGGTCGACGAACTCGGGGTTGCCGCCGTAGAAGCTGGCCTTGCCCCAGAACTCGACGATGTCGCCAGGTTGCAGGGCGCCAGGCTTGAAGCCCAGGTGGCTGCGGTAGATTTCCTGGGCATACAGGCGGTTGCCGGCATTGACGCTGCCATCGGCATTGACCAGGTCGGACGGCACTTCCTTGCCGCCGCGGCGGGCCAGGGTGTCCGGGGTGGCGCTGAGCAGGCGCACGAAGGCGGCGTCGAAGGTCGGCCGGGTATCCTGGTCGTCCATCATGGTGACCACCGAGCGGTAGCCGCCCGAGAATTCGCCGTTGAGGTGGTAGCGCGGACCGCCCACCTGATAGGCGGTCGCCGGCGAGCCGTGCCGGGTCTGCATGAACTCGATGATGCCGTCGCGCATCAGTGTGCTGTCAGCCAGGGGCGTGCTGTGGCTGGGCCAGGCGTAGCCGGTGGGCGGATGCTCGTACATGTAGTTGTTGATCGCCACCGTGTAGATATGGTCGAGGCCGATCGGCTGGCCATTGAACTTCACCAGGGTCGGCTGGCCGTCCACGGCGGTCACCTCCAGCGCGCCGGAAAAGCCGGCGTTCATGTTGGTTTCCTTGAGGAAGTTGATGATGTCCTGGCCGCTCATGTCGATGCGGACGAAGGTGTCGTCGCTCCACGGGAAGGTCTCGTAGACCTGCAGCATGGTGACCGGGCCGGCCGGGATGTCGGAACGCACGCCGCCGCCCGCTTCCACCGCCAAGTCGCAGGCGCCGAACAACTGCGCGCACTTCCAGTGCATGGCGTCGGTAATCCACTGGCCGGCGGTATTGTTGCCGCTCCAGGGATACTCGTCGGGCGACCACCAGCGCATGTCGTTATCCAGCACCAGGTTGTCGGCGGTGTAGCCGACCACGTCGTAGGCATGGATGGCGTGGGCGGCGTCGTACTGGGCCGTCAGGTTGTCGACCAGCGACTGCACGTCGGCATCGGGAGTGATGTCGGCGTCGCGCAGGACGTGCTGGGTGGCGCTGACATACTTGCCGGCGGCATCCACGTTCAGTTGGCCGATGTATTTGAAGTAGCTGCCGGACTCGGTGAAGATCGTCTTGTAGTTGAGTTCCATCGGCTGCCAGACGGTCTCGGCCCAGGTGTGCCAATGGCCGGTGACCACCACCTCGGGCAGCTTGGCCGCGCCGTCGTCGACCAGCAGCGGCGTCGCCAGCGCCGGATTCGGGTCGACCAGGGCACCGTGGCCAATGTGGGCCACCAGTACCACCACGTCGACATGCTGGTTGTTGCGCAGGTCGTTGACGTAGTCGGCGAGGTGACAGGGCGCGCTGGTGCCGTTCCAGTCGCAGTCGACGACCTCCAGCGTGCTCGACAGCGAGGCGCCCACTTCGGAGGCCTGGGTGGTATAGCCGAGGATGCCGATCCGGGTGCCGTTGACGGTGACGATACGATACGGCGCGAAGTGAGGCGTATGCGTGGCGATGTCGCGCACGTTGACCGACAGCACGGGAACGCCCGAAGCCTCCAGCTTTTCCAGGTTCTCGATGTAGGAGGCGTCGCGCACGTCGTGGTTGCCGACCACGACCGCGTCCATGCCGCGGCCGCGCTGGGCCAGCAGCTTCTTGGAAAGCAGCTGGTAGAACTGGGTCATGCCGCAGTTGCTGCTGCCGGTGCCGCCGGTGGGCAGCGCCGCGCAGCCGCTGATGGTGTAGCCGCCGATGGTGAGCGGGCTGGTGCTGCCGCTGAAGTCGCCGATGGGATTGCCTTCGGAGATGTCGCCGGCATCGATCACCAGGGAATTCGGATTGGCGGCGGTCAGCGCCAGCATCCTGCCGGCCACGAAGACGGCGCCGCCCACGTCTTCATACACCGGGTCGGTGAGGTTCTTGTTGGGGATGAGCCACTTGTGCGGGGTCAGGCGGGCATGGGTGTCGTTGACATGGAAGATGCTGAAGGGACCGCCCGTGCTCATCGTGGCCGAACAACCGGCGGTGCCGCCGCCGTTGCTGCCGGCACAGGACCAGGTCCACGGACCGCTGCCGGCGACGGCGGAGGCGGTGCCGGCGGCACACAGGTTATTGCCCGGGGGGACGGCAAAGGCCTGACCGTCCGCGCTGCCGCAGGCGCCATCGACGACGGCTGCCGAGCAGATGTGGGCGGCCGAAGCGGTGTTGCGGGGAATCGGCGCGCCGATGGCGAAGTCGGCACTGTTATTGTCGGTATCCGCGCACCCGCCACCGCTGCGGAGCCCGGCGGTAGCGTTGGCGAGGGCCGCCACCGGGGCGGTCTCGGAGCAACTGGCGGTCCCGTAACCGACCAAATCCTTGATTCCGGTCGGGCACGCGCCGCTAAGCGCGGCAGTGCTTGCGACCAGCGCCACTTTGCCGCTGGCAGCGCTCATGGCGATGGTGCCGGTGGCATTCGGGGTCGGCAGGTTCGTCGTCCCGCCGGCGCCGACCGCTTCCTGAACCAGGAAATACTGCCCCGCTTGCAGCGTGATATTGCCGAGGCTGGTTGCCTGCCAGCTGGTGCCCGTCGCCGAGGCATATTGCACCGACCAACCATTCAGGCTGACCGGACTGGCGCCGTTGTTATGCAACTCGATGAAGTCGTTCCTGTAGGTCGCGCCCGTGTTGCCGCCACCGCCATAGACCTGGCTGATGACGACATCCGGGGAAGCCGCCTGCGCCGGCGCGGCGCAGGCCAGCGCCAGGCCCAGGACGGCGAGGCCGCGCCGGGCCAGCGTCCGGAGGCCGCAGCCCGGACCGGCCTCGTTGGCGGGTTCCGCCGCCCGGAGCGCGGGATCGGCGGGCGGCGTGCGGAGGGTCGGGCGGGGCATGGCGTATCCTTCGAGTTGGCGGCAGTGGCCTGCGCGCATGGGGATGTGGTCAAGTCCGCCGATTCTTCCGTGCCCATGTCTCAAGCCGATGAACCCGACGGGACGCCGCATTGAGCCGAACGGCTCATGCGCGGCGCCAAGCCCGGCGCCGCCGCCATCAGCGCGCCGTGCGCGGATGCCCTATCCGGCCCAGGCCGGCGGCCAGCGAGCGATGCAGCCAGGCGGCGGCGAACGCGGCCGCTATGCACAGGGCGGAACGGCCGCCGCCTTCCAGCAGCGTGACCCAGTCGACCGGCCGGTCGATCCGGTAGGCCTGGGCGGCGTAGGTCTGCATCACGGCATCGTTGATGGAGCCGTACATCACCAGCGGGACATCCAGGGCTTCCAGCATGAGCAGGACCGGCAGCGAGGCCAGGAGCCGGACGGCGCGGCCCCGCCAGGTCAGGCCGGGCCAGGCCAGCGCCGCGGCGGCCAGGACGATGGCATGGGTGAGGGCGTAATAGACCGGGACCTGGACATAGCCGTCGAGGCCGGCCGACACGACGCGTCCGCCGACCACCAGCGACCGCGCGGTGGTGTATGCGGCCCTGAACAGGTATTCGTGGCTGCGGACGATCTCGATGTCGGCGAAACGGAAACCGCCGAGCACCGCGCCCAGCACATCGCGATACAGCGGCAGGAACCAGTGCGCGTAGTCCCAGCCCCAGCGCCAGCCCAGCCAGAGCAGGATGGGCAGCCAGAGCGCCAGCCGCAGGGCGGTTGCCCGCGCCTCAGGCCGGCTGAGGCTCATGCCGGGACAGGAACACCAGGAAGAAGGCGAGACAGCCGGCCACCATGGCCAGCGGCAACACGGTGCCGTGCAGGATGCCGAACAGCGTCTTGTCATGCGTGAAGGTCTGCCAGAGCAGGACGATGCGCGTCTGGTTGAGGACATAGACCAGGCCGACGCCCATGGCCATGCCCGGCAGCCGCGCCCGCCAGGGGAACGGATAGGCGGCGAAGGCGGCCAGGAGCAGGAACAGGGTCTCCAGGCCCTCGCAGCCGTTGAGTATATTGAGCCGGCCGGCCGGCGCCACCAGGCGATGACCCTGGGGCCGGACACCGGACCCGGGCCACAGCGTATCGATGATCCAGGCGGCCGGCTGCACCGTCAGGTCATGGATGACGAAGCGCTCCAGCGCCGTGCCCCGGCTCGCCTCCCAGGCGTAGTGCAGGGCCAGGAAGGCGACGACGAACAGCGGCAGCAGCCGCGCCGGCCGCCGCCGCCGGGCCTCGGACTCGGCTTCGGCGCGCAGGAATTCTTCGTAACTCAGGTCGGGCATATCGGCAATCCGGGAAGAATAACGAGGCGGCCCCTTCGGTCGACCCCGAGCTTAACCGGAACGCATTAAGGCCAGGTTACGGAGCCGGCCCGGCCGCCTCGCCCCCGGCTAACGGCTACCCGGGCGGGCGGGTCCGCCGCACGCGGACACACCGAGGGCCTGGTAGACCTCGCCCGTGCCGATGTCCTGGATGAAGGCGGCGACGCCCATGTCGGTGCGTTTCCAGCCGGCATCCAGGTCAAACACCTGCCGGATGGGCATCGAACCGGAGTCCGCCAGGCGGATCGGGCCGAGCAGCCGGCGCACCACGAAATCGTGCCTGAGCACGCGGCCGGCGTTCTCGCCCGCCTCGATGCGCGAACTCAGGTTGTTCTCGTACAGGGCGAGGAACAGGCGGGCGCCATCCCTGCGGATGCGCAGACCGGCCTCGCCGCCGACGGCCAGCCGGCCATCCTCGATCGGGCCCAGTTCCAGGCGGATCTCTGCGCCGGCGGCCCTATCGTCCCGGGCTTCCGGCAGGCCGGAGCGCCAGGACGGCCAATCGCGGCCGTCGAGCATGAACTGCGGGGTGTAGACGGTACGCGCCCCGCTCACGCCGGCCAGCCAGCGCTGACGCGCGGAGTATTCCGCCCTGGCATAGCGGTCGACCCAGCCGAGCTGGTTCCAGTAGTCGACGTGGAAGGCCAGCGGCACCCGCCGTTTCGCTCCCCCGCCCTGGTCGCGCAACCCGGACAGCCAGCGCTCGGCCGGCGGGCAACTGCTGCAGCCTTCCGAGGTGTAGAGCTCCAGCAAGGCGTTGCGCGCCGGCCCGGTGCCGGCACTGCAATCCGCCCGGGCGGGCCCGGCCAGCATGAGCAACAGCGCAAAGTAGAGGAGGGATCGGTTGGTCATTTCGCTTCTCCTAGCTGAGGTGCAGGGCCTGCGCCAGGTAATCGAAGAACAGGCAATACAGTGCGATGGGCAGCGGCAGGCCGAGCAGGGTGCCGAGCAGGTAGGCGCGCAAACGGACGCCGGACAGGGCGAGGGCGTAATTCAGCGCCGGCAGGGTCTGGAACAGCATCCGCATGAGCAGGATGCTGCCGATCGGGCGGCGGTCCAGGCGCGCGAAGATGGCGCGGGCGACCCGGTTGTCGAGCTGGCGCAGGGCGTCGCCGCCGAGCAGGCGGACCAGCAGGAAGCTGATCAGGCAGGAAATGCTGGCGGCGGCGTAGGTCGCCAGGCCGCCCCAGGTCCGCCCCAGTGCCAGCACCGCGGCGGCCAGGAACAGCCAGCCCGGTATCTGGATCAGGTTGCCCAGGGCAAAGGCCAGGATGAAGACGACGAGGCCGCCGATCCGGTTATCCAGGATGGCCTGGTGCAGCAACTCGATGCTGAAATGATCGCGCAGGCCGGTCGCCTCGAAGACCGCCAGCAGCAGGCCCAGGAACAGCAGCACCGCGAGCAGTCGCAGATAGGGGCTGTTCATGCCGGCACCCTGCCCTGGCTTGCCGCGCCGGGGCCATCGCACCTGCCTGCCGTGATCGTGTCGGCGTTCATCTCGTTACTCCTGGACAGCCATCTCGTTGACCGGGTATGGGGCTGGTCGCCCCGTTCCCGTCCAGACAACGCCGCAGCCGGTACGGCATCATCCACAGGTTGGTCGGCGTACCCACCCGATCCTGACAAGGATTTTTGCTATTGGAAAGCCAGACAGGGGCGCCACCCTCTCGGGGTGGCGAGTCCGATCAGGCGAGGAGCGGATAGGCGGCATGGCCGCCTTGCAGGAAGACGGCGAAGGGACGGCCTTCGGCCCGCCAGTGGCGCGCCGCGTCGGCCAGGATGTCGAGCAGCACGCCCCAGTCCTCCGGGGCGGCCGTTTCCGGCGTGCCGGCCTGGTCGATCAGCAGCGCGATGCCGCCGTCATGCCAGGACAGGTCGGTCAGGCAGTCCGCCAGGGCATCCCAGTTGAAACCGAACCAGCCGGGGAAGTCGAGCGCCCGGGCCAGGGTTTCGAGCATGGCCCTCTTGCCGGTCAACTGCCGACCCGGAACCGGGATGGCCGCGGCCGCCGCCCGGCCCTCCGGCAGGCGGTAGAGGCCGTTGTGTTCGGCGTGGCCGACGATTTCAGCGACAGCGGGATGCCGGTTCATTCCCTGATCCGCCAGAAGGTCCGGTAATGGTCCGGGGTGTAGTAGTACTCGCCCGGCGGCCCCGAGATGATCCGGCGGGCGCCGCGCGTCCGCTCGCCCGGGGTGGCTACGGTGTATTCGTGGTAGTAGTTGCGCGACCGCACCGGCAGGCGGTTTTCCCGGTTCTGGAACTCGATGCCGTCGCGCGGATAGGGAAACGGCCCGCCCCGCTTGATCCGGTCCAGGGTCTGCCGAGCCTCGGGCGGCAGGCCGGCGATGTGGGCGACCTGGAGGTCATAGCCCTTGGGCTGGGACCAGAACCCCTGCGCCCCGCTCCAGGCCAGCAGGCCCAGGGCAAGCAGGAGCAACCAGCGGGTCGCGGCAGAACGGGACATGGCCAACTCGGTGTCGGTAACGCCCCTACCTTAACCAGCTTACCGGGAACTTGGCAAATAACGGTGTGGTCTGCACCACGACGCGGGCGCGCCGTTCTGGAAGCGACGGCTTTACAAATTTTTCCCGGCCTTGCATTGTCTCTGCCTCCGGCCTGCCTTAATCTCTGGCCGGAGACAGGACTCAATCAATACTCAACAGGGATTCGCATGATTCATCGCCAGATGCTCCTTGCATTGGTATGCGCCAGTACGCTGATCGGCAGCGCCGCCTGCTCATCCCAGACTGCCGCCGCCAAGGGCGCGGTCCGCATCCTGATCGAATTCCGCGACCCCGTTGACGGCGCCGCCCCCGCCCTGCTGGCCGAGCTGAGCCGGCGCTCGGGCGCCGGGGTCCGCTATTCCGCTTCGGTCTCGGAAAAACTGCATGCCTATGAACTGGCCTGCCCGAGCACGGACGCCAATTGCGCCAGCGCCATCGAAAACCTGCGTACAACCCCTGCCATCGTCACCCTATCGGCCGATCAACTCCGCCGTACCAATCAGGACCCGTCCAAGCCATGACCCTACGTTTCCTGCTTCACCTTGCCCTGGTTTGCCTATGCGGCCTGCACCTCGTCGCCAGCGCGGCCGAGGAAGGCCGCGTCATCGTGAAATACCGGGCAAGCGCCGACCTGCTCAAGCAGGCGCAGTCTGCGGACCGGGCGGCGAAACTGTCGACCCGCCTCGGCCTGTCGCTGAGAAGCGGTCGCCGTCTCGACATGCGGACCGAGGTGATCCGTGCTGACGGCATTTCCTCCAGAGACCTGGCCGCCCGCCTGGCGGGCCAATCCGATGTGGAATTCGCGGTACCGGACCGTTTGCGTCATATTCGCGCGGTACCCAACGACCCGCTCTACTCCGGCCAGTGGCATCTGCAATCGACGGAAGTCGCCGCGATACGCGCCGACGGAGCCTGGGACCTGAGCACCGGTTCCGCCGGCGTGGTCATCGCCTTCGTCGATACCGGGGTACGCTATGACCATCCCGATCTCACTGCCAAACTGCTGCCGGGCTATGACTTCATAACGGACGCGCTCAATGCGGGTGATGGCGACAAACGCGACAGCGACGCCAGCGATCCGGGCGACTACATCACCGCCAGCGATACCAGGGATGCCAGACTGACCGCGCTTTGCGGCCCCATCAGCAGGCAAGGAAGTTCCTGGCATGGCACCCGGGTCGCCGGCATCCTGGGCGCGGCCAGCAACAACTCCACCGGTGTCGCAGGCACGAGCTGGGGTGCTAGGCTGCTGCCGGTCCGGGCCTTGGGCAAGTGCGGCGGTTTCGATTCCGACATCCTGGCCGGCATGCGCTGGGCAGCCGGGCTCTCGGTTCCCGGTGTCCCCGACAATGCCAACCCGGCCCGGATCATCAATCTGAGTCTGGGCGGTCCGGGCGGATGCGATGTCTCCTATTCCTCGGTCATCAGCGAACTCACCGGCAAAGGCGTGCTCGTGGTCGCTGCCGCCGGCAACGCGTCCGGTCCGGTCGGAGCCCCGGCAAACTGCCCCGGCGTGCTGGCTGTCGCGGGCGTACGGCAGAATGGCATCAAGGTCGGTTACAGCAGTTTCGGGCCGGAAATTTCCATCAGCGCCCCGGCGGGAAACTGCGTCGACTCCAGCGGCCAGTGCCTGTTCAGCATCGACACCACCAGCAACTCCGGAGCCACGGTCCCCGCCGCGAACACCTATACGGACAAGAACACCAGCAACGTCGGCACCAGTTTTTCCTCCCCCATGGCGGCCGGCGTTGCGGCTCTGATGCTGTCGATCAATCCGGGCCTGAGCCCGGCGGAGCTGATCAGCCGGATCAAGGGTGCCGCCCGCACTTTTCCAAGCGATCCGGCCTTGACGAACTGTCCCAGCGACCCGACCAAGGCGAGCAGCACCGACCAGTGCAACTGCACGACGAGCACCTGCGGGGCCGGTCTGCTCGACGCCGCCGCCGCCGTCGCCGCCGTCACTCCGGCCACGACTCCGAGTGCCCATATCCTGGTCCTCGACCCGTTGACGAATGCCTCGATACGTCTGGATGGCCGCGGCAGCACCGCCACCGGCGGCGGCACGATCCAGTCCTGGCATTGGCAACTGGTTACCGCCCCGGCCGGCGCCAGCCTGACCGCGCCCGACGCGGCCAGCACCTCGCTTGAGGCCAGCAGCGCCGGCACTTATGTCGTTTCCCTGAGCGTTACCGACAGCCTGAGGGCGACAGACACGACCTCGATCAACCTGCAGGTAACGGCGACCGCGCCCGCCCCGACAGACCCCGGCACCTCCGCATCATCCGGCGGCGGGGGCGGCGGTGCCCTGGACTTCTACGCCCTGTTCGGGCTGGCTGGTCTGCTCGGCCTGACCTACCTGTCCCGACGCAGCCAGGCCCAGAGGGCGCCCGCCAGGTAACCGTAGATATGGACTGGCGTGGCCAGCGGGATGCCGCGCCAGTCCACTCCTCCGACCGGCACCGCGAGCCCGGTCACGACCTTCAGCAATCCGCCCAGGAACAGCACGCCGGCCCCGATCCGCACCGACCGGTGGTCGGATAGCCCAGGATGCCAGACCAGGCTCAGGGTCAGCCAGGCAAAGACCCCGTGCAGCAGACCCGACAGGCCGACGTACCAGGCGATAGGCCACGGCCCGTACACCAGGCCGAGGTCGACCGCGCCGAGCGCCACCAGGGCGGCCGCCGGCAGGCGGCCGGCCAGGCCGAAGCGGTCGCAGCACCAGCCCAGCAGCAGGGCGGCCAGGACGTTGACGGCCAGATGACCGAAGCCGAGATGGACGAAATGGGCGCTGACCAGGGCTAAGGGCCAGTTCGCGCTGCCGGCGGCATGCCAGCCGAAGCTAGCCACCGGGTCCGGCGGCGCCAGGGTCGCCAGGACGGCGAGCAACCCGGCCAGCAGCATGGCCAGGGTGGCCGGATAGCGCCTGAGCCAGGGCATCAGGCGCTTCTCCCCGCGGCCGCTGGATTCAGATCAATCGTTGGCGTGCGCGGCGATGACCGCCTTCACGGTCTCGGTATTGACGTCGAGCACTTCATAGCGCTGCGGCAGGCTCTCCAGGTCCTCCAGGCCGGCCGGGCGCTCGGGCTTGCGGCCCAGCGCCTCGACGATGGCATCCTCGAACTTGGCCGGCAGGGCCGTCTCCAGGCAGACCAGCGGAATGCCGGCGTCGCGGTGTTCCAGGCCCACCTTGAGGCCGTCGGCGGTGTGCGGGTCGATCACGGTGGCGAACTTTTCCGCTGCCATGCGGATGGTGGCCATGCGGTCCTTGTGGCAGCTCTTGCCGGACACCATGCCGAAGTCGGCGACGCGGTCGAACAGGCCGTGCTGCTTGAGGTCGAAGGCGCCACCCTGGTCCACCGCGTGCCACAGTTCGCGCACCTTGGCGCTGTCGCCGCCGGTGAGGTCGAACACGAAACGCTCGAAGTTGGAGGCCTTGGAGATGTCCATCGACGGGCTCGAGGTGTGCGCGGTCTCGGCGGCGCTGCGCGGCCGGTAGACGCCGGTCCGGAAGAACTCGTCGAGGACGTCGTTCTCGTTGCTGGCGACGATCAGCTTGTGGATGGGCAGGCCCATCATGCGGGCGATGTGGCCGGCGCAGACGTTGCCGAAGTTGCCCGAGGGCACTGCGAACGACACCTTCTGGTCGTTCGACTCGGTGACCGCGAAATAGGCCTTGAAATAGTAGATCGACTGGGCGGCGACACGCGCCCAGTTGATCGAGTTGACCGCGCCGATGCGGTAGCGGGTCTTGAACTCGAGGTCGTTGGAGACCGCCTTGACGATGTCCTGGCAGTCATCGAAGACGCCGCGCGCCACCAGGTTGTGGATGTTGGCGTCCTGCAGGCTGTACATCTGGGCCTGCTGGAAACGGGTCATGCCCTCCAAGGGCGACAGCATGAACACCCGCACATTCTTCTTGCCGCGCATGGCGTACTCGGCCGCCGAGCCGGTGTCGCCCGAGGTGGCGCCGAGGATGTTGATGTCCTGGCCGGCCTTGTCGAGGGCGTACTCGAACAGATTGCCGAGCAGCTGCATGGCCATGTCCTTGAACGCCAGGGTCGGGCCGTTGGACAGTTCCAGGAGGTAGAGGCCGTCTTCCAGCCGGCGCACCGGGGTGATCTCGCCGAATGCGGAATCGGCCCGGCCGTGGCCGTAGGTCGCGGCCGTGTAGGTCCGGTCGACCAGTTCCTTGAGATCGGCGATGGATACGTCGTCGGCCAGCCGGGCCAGCACGGTCAGGGCCAGTTCGCGGTAATCCATGTCGCGCATCACCGCCAGATCGTCGGGACTGAAGCCGGGATAGACCTCGGGCATGTACAGGCCGCCGTCCGGGGCCAGGCCGCCGAGCAGGATGTGCGAGAAGGTTTGCGCGGGGGCGTTGCCCCGGGTGCTGACGTAGTTCATGGATAAATCCTTGGTTTCAGTCCCCGCTCGCGCAAGCGAGAGCGGGGAAACAAGTCAGCCGTTCAGTGCTTCCATGCGGATCCGGGTCACCTTGCCGCTGATGCTGGACAGGGCCTCGATCCGGGCGATGGCGGCGTTGACGTCCTTTTCCCTGGCGACATGGCTCAGGATCACCACGTCGGTCTGGGACTCGCCCTCGGCCGGCTCCTTCTGCATCATGGCATCGATGGAGATCGACAGGTCGGCCAGGATGCGGGTGATGTCGGCCAGCACGCCGGGCTTGTCGGCGGCGGACAGGCGCAGGTAGTAGGCCGTCTCCACCTCGTCCATGGACAGGATCGGCAGGTCGGACAACTGGTCCGGCTGGAAGGCCAGGTGCGGCACCCGGTTGAGCGGGTCGGCGGTGTGCAGGCGGGTGACGTCGACCAGGTCGGCGATCACCGCCGAGGCGGTCGGCTCGGCGCCGGCGCCCTTGCCGTAATAGAGCGTGGCACCGACCGCGTCGCCCCAGACCAGGACCGCGTTCATGGCGCCCTCGACGTTGGCGATCAGTCGCTTGCTCGGGATCAGGGTCGGATGCACGCGCAGTTCGACGCCGGCTTCCTTCCGCTTGGCGATGCCGAGCAGCTTGATCCGGTAGCCCAGTTCCTCGGCGTACTTGATGTCGGCGGCGTCGAGCTTGGAGATGCCCTCGATATGGCAGCGGTCGAACTGGACCGGGATGCCGAAGGCGATCGAGGCCATCAGGGTGGCCTTGTGGGCGGCGTCGACGCCCTCGATGTCGAAGGTCGGGTCGGCCTCGGCATAGCCCAGGCGCTGGGCCTCGGCCAGGACCTCGGCGAAGGCCAGGCCCTTGTCGCGCATCTCGGACAGGATGAAGTTGGTGGTGCCGTTGATGATCCCGGCCAGCCACTGGATGCGGTTGGCCGAGAGGCCTTCGCGCAGGGCCTTGATGATCGGGATGCCGCCGGCGACGGCGGCCTCGAAGGCGACCATGACGCCCTTCTGCTGGGCGGCGGCGAAGATCTCGTTGCCGTGCACCGCGAGCAGGGCCTTGTTGGCGGTGACCACGTGCTTGCCGTTCTCGATCGCCTTGAGGACCAGGTCCTTGGCCACGGTGTAGCCGCCGATCAGTTCGACCACGATGTCGACCTCGGGATCGTTGACCACGGCGTAGGCGTCGTCAGTGACCTTGGCCTTGCCGCCGGTGAGGGTGCGGGCATGCTCCAGGTTGCGGTCGGCGACATGGGAGATGCGGATGGGACGGCCGGCGCGCCGGGTGATCTCTTCTTCGTTGCGGTTGAGGACGGTCCAGGTGCCGCCGCCGACGGTGCCGATGCCGAGCAGGCCTACGTTGATGGGTTTCATGTGCTTAGTCAGTAGATTCAATCAGATCGAGTGGCGTTTGCCATAGTTGTGCAGGAACCGTTCCATGCGCTGGAAGGCCTCGCGCAACAACTCTTCGTGGGGCAGGAAGACAACCCGGAAATGGTCCGGGTTGGGCCAGTTGAAGCCGGTGCCCTGGACCACCAGGACCTTCTCCTCTTCCAGCATCTCCAGGATGAATTGCTGGTCGTTCTGGATCGGGTAGACCTTGGGGTCGAGTCGGGGGAACAGGTACAGGGTCGCCTTGGGCTTGACGCAGGACACGCCGGGGATGGCGTTGAGCATCTCCCAGGCGATGTCGCGCTGGCGGGTCAGGCGGCCGCCCGGGCCGACCAGTTCGTTGATGCTCTGATAGCCGCCCAGGGCGGTCTGGATGGCGTGCTGGGCCGGCACGTTGGCGCACAGCCGCATCGAGGCCAGCATGGTGAGGCCCTCGATGAAGTCGTGGGCGTGGCGCTTCTCGCCCGACAGGACCACCCAGCCGGCCCGGTAGCCGCAGGAGCGGTAGTTCTTCGACAGGCCGTTGTAGGTCAGGATCAGCAGGTCGTCGGCGAGGGAGGCCAGCGGCGTATGGCTGCCGCCGTCGTAGAGCATCTTGTCGTAGATCTCGTCGGCGCAGATCACCAGCTGGTGCTCGCGGGCGATCTCGACCAGGCCCTTGAGCAGGTCGTCCGGATACAGCGCGCCGGTCGGGTTGTTCGGGTTGATGACGACGAGGGCCTTGGTATGCGGCGTGATCTTGGCCCGGATGTCGTCCAGGTCGGGCAGCCAGCCGGAACCCTCGTCGCACAGGTAATGGCGCGGCGTGCCGCCGGCCAGGGTGACCCCGGCGGTCCAGAGCGGGTAGTCCGGCGCCGGCAGCAGGACCTCGTCGCCGGTGTCGAGCAGGGCCTGCATGGTCATCACGATCAGCTCGGAGACGCCGTTGCCGATATAGATGTCCTCGATCTGCACGCCCTTGATGCCGATCCGCTGGGTCTCGTGCATGATCGCCTTGCGGGCCGAGAACAGGCCCTTGGAATCGCAATAACCGGCGGCGTCGGGCAGGTTGCGGATGACGTCCTGGACGATCTCCTCGGGGGCGTCGAAGCCGAACGGCGCCAGGTTGCCGATGTTCAGCTTGAGGATGCGGTGCCCCTCCTCCTCCAGCTGCTTGGAACGCACCATGACCGGTCCGCGGATGTCATAGCAGACGTTGGCGAGCTTGGCGGATTTCTTCAGCGGACGCATATGAAGCGTTCTCGGTAGTTTGCTGGTGCTCACGCTCTGGCGTCCTTTTGGACCGACAGTGAAGTGAATCGCAGATATCTGGGCATCGGGGCGAGAGACCGTTCTGTAAAGCGTGTAATCTTACCCGACGGCCCATTTTCACGGCAAACTCATGCTGTCGCCGGCGTGCCGCCAGCGCGACCTCAACCTGGACCACCATGAAGCTACATCCAGCCAATCCGACCGGCATCAACGTGATCACCGCCTACGGCGAGGGTTTTGTCGAGGTCAATCGCGAGCGCCGCAGCAGCAGCCTGGTCCTGCTCCCGGACTATCTGGCCGACTGGCCGGTGCCGGACTTCGACGCGCTCGGCCGCGAACACCTGGCCTTGCTGGCCGCCTACCGCCCTGCCCTGATCCTGCTCGGCAGCGGCCGCAGGCACCGCTTTCCCCATCCGGATCTGTATCGCGACCTGATCGCGGCCGGAATCGGCCTGGAACACATGGACACCGGCGCCGCCTGCCGGACCTACAACATCCTGGCGACCGAGGGCCGCCAGGTGGCGGCCGCGCTGATTATCGAGTAGCCCCCTCCCCCTTCCTCAAGGGGCGCAGGGCGTTTCAGTCCAGGCCGCCTTCGCGCAGCTTGTCCTCGTCCTTGATCAGGATGCGGTTGTCCTTCACCTCGATGTAGCCCAGGTCGGACAGCTTGTGCAGCAGCCGGGACAAGGTCTCCGGCTTGACGCCGATACGCGAGGCGATGACCTGCTTGGGCGCTTCCAGCTCGACCACGATCTGGCCGCTGTCGTCCGGTTCCGAGTGGTCGAGCAGGTATTGCAGCAGGCGGTCGGTGCCCTTCATCAGGGTCAGGCTGTCGATCTCGTTGACCAGCTTGTGCATCCGGGCGCTCATGCCGGCCAGCATCTTGAAGCAGCGGCTGGCATCCTGCGCCAGCCAGGCCTTGAAATTGGCGCTGTCGATGGCGACCAGGCGGCTGTTGACCTGGGCCGCGGCATTGACCGGGTAACGGCCGCCCATGAACAGCGCCGCCTCGGCGAAGAAGCGCCCGGGCGAGATCAGCTCGATGACCTTTTCATCGCCTTGCGGCGAACTGCGGAACAGCCGGATCAGGCCCTCGCCCACCCAGTAGAAGGCATTGACCGGGTCGCCCTGGCCGAACAGCAACTGGCCACCGGCGATCTCGACCGGAGCGGCGTGGCTCATGATCTCCTGGAATTGGCCGTCCTCCATGTCGGAAAAGATGAAGCTGCGGCGCAGGGACTGGAATTCGCGTTCGGAAAGGGTTCGGCTCATACCGGCATGACCTCGGAAAAACGCTGGATGGCCAGGAACTCCCCGGTATCCTTGGCAGGCATTTTGGTGTCCGGCTGGCGGATCGCCAACAGGTGGCGGATGCCGTAGCCGGCGGCGGAGCGCAGCACCGGCAGGCTGTCGTCGGCCAGCAGGGTGCGTGCCGGATCGAACGGCTCGACCCGGCGCAGGGCGGCCCAGAAGGCCGGGCTTTCCTTGGCGATGCCGAAGCTGTGCGAGGAATGGATGGCGTCGAAATAGCCTTCCAGACCGGTGCGGCGCATCTTCAGGTTCAGGCTCTTGTGATGGGCGTTGGTGACCAGGGCCACCCGCTTGCCGGCCGCCTTGGCGCCGGTCAGGAACTCCGGCACGTCGGGATGGACCTGGATCAGGTGCGCCAGTTCTTCCTTGAGCAGGGCGATGTCCAGATTGAGCGCCTCGGTCCAGTAATCGACGCAGTACCAGTCCAGGGTACCGGCCTTGGCGTTGTAGCGCCGGAAGCATTCGTCGTGCGCCTCGGACTGGCTGAGGCCCTGCTGTTCGGCGAATTTTTCCGGGACGTAGACCTGCCAGAAGTGGTTGTCGAAATGCAGGTCCAGCAAAGTGCCGTCCATGTCCAGCAGGACGGTGTCGATCTCGCTCCAGGGCAACATCAGAACAGGCCGTCCTTGGCGATGCCCTTGCGCCGCAGCACCCGGCGCAGGATCTGCAGGCCTTCGAGCTGGATCTGGCGGACCCGCTCGCGCGTCACGCCCAAGTGTTCGGCCAGTTCCTCCAGGGTGGCGATCTCGCTGTCGTTGAGACCGAAGCGGCGCTCGATCACCCAGCGGTGCTTGTCGGACAGTTCGCCCAGCCATTCCTGGACGTATTGCTCGACCTCGAAGGCCTGCAGCATCTCCTCCGGCATCTCCGAATTTTCGTCGGCGATGGCCTCGCCGATGGACAGGGAGGGGTCGATGTCGAGCGGGGCATCCAGCGAGGCCATGCGGTCGTTGAGCTGAAGCACCCTGCGCACCTCCTCGACCGAGCGGCCGGTCAGGACGGCGACCTCTTCGGGGCCGGCCTCCGGCATGCCGTGGGTTTCCAGATGACGCTGGGCGCGCAGGAAGATATTGAGTTCCTTGATCACGTGCACCGGCAGGCGGATGGTGCGCGACTGGTTCATGATCGCCCGCTCGATGTTCTGCCGGATCCACCAGGTCGCGTAGGTGGAGAACCGGAAGCCGCGTTCCGGCTCGAACTTGTCCAGGGCATGCATCAGGCCGAGGTTGCCTTCCTCGATCAGGTCGAGCAGGGTCAGGCCGCGGTTGATGTAGTGCTTGGCGATGTTCACGACCAGGCGCAGGTTGTGCTCGATCATGCTCTGGCGGGCCGCGAAATCGCCCTGGCGCACCCGGTTGGCCAGGGCGCGCTCCTCATCCGGGGTCAGCAGCGATTCGCGGCCGATCTCGTTCAGATAGAGCTGGGTCACATCGTGGGTTTCGTCGGAAGGGAACCCCAGTTCCGGCGGCGCCACCAGACTGGCCTCGGGCTCCTCGACCTGCTCCAGCGAGGGCTCGACTCCATCGGATTCCACGAATTCGTCTTCCTGCATCCTCTGCATCCTTATCCAGGCAAATAACTCATGGGGTCGACCGGTTTGCCATATTCGCGTATCTCGAAATGCAGTTTCACCCGATCGGCGTCGCTGTCACCCATATCGGCAATTACCTGCCCCAGCTTTACCGTCTGACCCTCGCTGACCAGAACTCGTTCGTTATGTCCGTAAGCCGACAATATGGCCTTGTTGTGCCTGATGATGATGAGTTTTCCGTAACCGCGCAAGCCCGCGCCGGCATAGACGATACGGCCTGCGGCGGCGGCCCGCACGGGGCTGCCGCGCAGGCCGCCGATGTCCAGCCCGTTGGCCTCGGCGGTGCCGTCGAAACGGGTGATCACCTCGCCCTTGGCCGGCCACGCCCACTCGGCGGGCGCCGCGTCCATCGCTTCCGACTCGACCGCCGTTGCGGCCTGCCTGGCCGGGACGGCATCAGCCCGCGGCTTCAGGCGCAGCAGTTCGCCGGCCTTGATGACGGAAGGGTCGTCCAGGTTGTTCCACTCGGCCAATTGGCGCCATTCCAGGCCCTGATCGAGGGCGATGCGGAACAGGTTGTCGCCCGGCCGGACCCGGTACCAGGCGGGCAGCGCGGCCGGCGCTTTGACCGCATGCCTGGCAACCCGCGCCTGGCCGACCGGTGCCGGCGCTTGATTGAAGGAACAGCCGACCAGCCAGAGGGAAAGACAGAGCGCCGACCAGACCGCCTTGCGGCGCATCAGGCCACACCGGGCAACAGGGGCACGAAGCGGACCGCCTCGATCTCGCGTTCGAAGTAGCCGTTTGGCCTCGCCTCGACCACCATCATGGCCTGCACGTCGCCGCGCCCGACCGGCGCCACCAGGCGGCCGCCCGGCTTCAACTGGGCCTTCAGCTCATCCGGGATATAGGGCATCGCCGCCGCCACCACGATGGCGTCGTAGGGCGCCCCGGCCGGGTAGCCCAGGCTGCCGTCGACGTTCTTGATCAGGACGTTGTTGATGCGCATCTCGCGCAGGGTATGGCGGGCCTTGCCGACCAGTTTGGCAATGCGTTCCAGGCTGACCACCTTCTTCGCCAGGCGGCCCAGTACCGCGGCCTGGTAGCCGCAGCCGCAGCCGATTTCGAGGACGATCTCCATCGGCTTGCCCTGGCAGGCCAGCTCGCAGGACTGGGCGACGATGAACGGGCTCGAGATGGTCTGGCCCTCGCCGATCGGCAGCGGCGTGTCCTCGTAGGCGCGGTGCTGCAGGCCCTCTTCCAGGAACAGGTGGCGCGGCACGTTGGCCATGGCGTCGAGCACCAGCGGGCTCTTGATGCCCTGCTCGCGCAGGCGGTCGACCATGCGCACGCGGGTGCGCTGCGAGGTCATGCCGATGCCGGCCAGGTAATTCATAGCGCCAGCCACTCCGATACCTGGGCGATCTGCGGGTAGTGGGTCAGGTCGACCTGGAGCGGGGTGATCGAGACCAGATTGCGAGTCACGGCATTGAAGTCGGTGCCCGGGCCGGCGTCCTGGGCGGCGCCGGCGGCGCCCACCCAGTACATGGTCTGGTTGCGCGGGTTGACCGTCTTCACCGTGTCCTGGGCCTTGTGCCGGCGGCCCAGGCGGGTGACCTCGATGCCGGCCAGGACATCGAACGGCACGTCCGGCACGTTGACGTTGAGCAGGGTCGGCCGGCTGATCGGGCTGGCCATGAAGCGCGCCACCAGATCGGCCGCCACCCGGGCCGCGGTGTCGAAGCGGTCCTGGCCGCCATGCACCAGGGAGATGGCAATGGAGGGGATGCCGAGCAGGAAACCCTCGGTGGCCGCCGCCACGGTGCCGGAATAGACCGTGTCGTCGCCCATGTTGGCGCCGTGGTTGATGCCGGAGATGACCATGTCGGGCAGTTCCGGCAACAGGCCGGTCACCGCCAGGTGCACGCAGTCGGTCGGCGTGCCGTTGACGTAGTGGAAGCCGGACGGGGTCTGGCGCACCATCAGCGGCCGGTCCAGGGTGAGCGAGTTGCTGGCGCCGCTGCGGTCGCGCTCGGGCGCCACCACGGTGACCCGGTGGCCGTGTTCGGTGAGCATCGTCGCCAGCGCGGCCAGGCCGGGGGCGAAATAACCGTCGTCGTTGCTGAGGAGGATGCGCATGATTTGGCTAAGGTTGCCGGCGGGGCCGGTTCAGGAGGCTGGATTCTACTACCGGAGCTCCCGGTCCGGAAATTCGCCGTGCCCTTCAAACCGGCTGGGGATGGGGCGCCCAACGCGCCTTCAGTGCCGGCAGATTGCGGCTGTGGCTGATCAGCACCACCTCGTCGCCGGCCTGCAGCTTGCCGTCGTCGCCCGGCAGCCGGAAGCGGCCGTCGCGGTAATAGCAGATGACCCGGCTCTGTTCGGGCAGGTCGAGGTCGTCCAGGCTGCCGGCATCCTCCTGCCTGACGATGAAGGAAAACACCCTGGCCTCGTCCTTGACCAGGGCGCTCAGGTCCAGGGGATCGCTGCCGATGAACATGTCGGCCAGGTAGCGGCCGATGGTGCGGGACGGCACGATGGTGTCCTCCAGGCCCAGTTCGATGCAGATGTGGTCGAACTCGGGGTTCTCGATCTTGGTCACCACCCGGGCGAAACCGAGCGAGCGGCCGACCAGGCTGGCGATGATGTTGGTCTGGTCGTTGCTGGTCAGGCAGAACAGGAAATCCGTCTTGTCCGGATCGCCCTCGCGCAGGATGGCAGGGGTGCCGCCGTCGCCGTGGATGAAGCCGCAATCCAGCTCTTCCGCCAGCCGATCGATCCGCTCCTTGCTGCGCTCGATGATGACCACCTCGTGGCCGCGCTTGAGCAGGATACGGGCGCACATCACCGCCACCGCCCCCGCCCCGATGAACACCGCCCGCATCATTCACCTCCCGCCTTGCCGAACCAGGTGACAGGATACAGGGTAACCAGCAGGGCGACGATTTCCAGGCGGCCGGCCAGCATGTCCAGACAGAGCAGCCATTTCAGGGCCGCCGGCAGGTCCGGCCCGGTCAGCCCGGCGGACAGGCCGACCGTGCCGACCGCCGACACCACCTCGAACAGGGCGTCCAGGGGCGGGTAGCCGTAGCCCAGGAAGACCAGCCAGGACAGCACCACCACCAGGGCGAACAGGCCGATCAGCGACAGGACCCGGATGATCTCCTCTGCCTCCAGGCGATGGCCGGCCAGGCGCGGCTCCACCACGGCATGGCTGGAAACGGCGCTCCGGCGCAACACCAGCTGGATCAGGCGCAGGAAGATCAACAGGCGCAACAGCTTGATGCCGCCCGCGGTCGAGGCCACGCTGCCGCCGGTGGCCATGGCCAGGATCAGCAGGCCCTTGGGGAAGGCGTCCAGGCCCGCCACGTCGAGCGGGCTGAAGCCGGCCGTGGTCTGGGCCGAAAGTGCCAGGAGCGTAGCATTCCGAACGGCCTCGACCGGCGCCATGCCGTGCCAGGAGAACCACGCGGCCAGGATCAGGCTCAGGAACAGCGAGGCCAGCAACAGGGCGCGAAATTCCAGGTCGGACAGCAGTTCCCGCAGCCCGCGCCGGTAGGCGAAGTAGTACAGCGGCAGGGACACCGCGCCGAGCAGGGCCGTGAACACCACGGCAAAGGCGGCCGCCGTCGGCAACGGCGGCGCCAGGGAACCGTTGAAGCTGGAAAAGCCGCCGGTGGAGACGGCCGCCAGGGCATGCAGCAGGGCGTCGAACGGGGCCATGCCGGCGCCCCAGATCAGCAGCAGGCCGGCCAGGCTGAGCAGCAGATAGACCGCCAGCACCCGGCGGGCGTGGACCCGGGTGGAGGAGGCCTGGACCTCGGCCCCGGCCGGCTCCGCCAGCTTGCGTGCCGCCGGACCGTGCTGGGCCAGCAGGACCACGGCCAGCACGGCAATGCCCAGGCCGCCATACCACTGCATCCAGGCGCGGGTGAACAACAGGCTGGCGGACTGGCCTGCCACGTCGACCAGGGTGGACAGGCCGGTGGTGGTGATGCCGGACACCGCCTCGAACCAGGCATCGGTCCAGGCCAGCCCGGCGGCGGCCAACGGGAAGGTCATCAGCAACGGGGTCAGGACGAAGGCCAGGGCGACGATCACCATGGCCTCGTTGTCCTGCAAACGGTCCGGCGCCTGCAGCCGGGTCAGCCAGGCGGCCGCGCCGGCCAGGCCGACGATCACCGCGAGATAGCGCCAGGCCACCGGGTATTCGCCGAACCAGAGCGCCACCCCGAACGGCGGCAGGGTCAGCAGGCTCAACACCACGGCCAGCTGGCCCAGATAGCGCCCCAGCACCGGCCAGCGCACCGGGTGGATCAGGCTGCGGATGCCTTCGCCTTCCATGGCCGTCTCCTGTCAGGCGTCGCTCATCGCTTGCCGCCGCCCGAGGCCTGCATCAGCACCCAGTCCATCGCCCGGATCGGCAGCAGCCGCTTGAGCCACCAGAACAGGACAGCCGGCACGGTGACCGGGTAGCGCGGCCGCGGCCGCTGGCTTTCCAGGGCATGCACCAGCCGGGCCAGGACCGCTTCCGGCCCAAGCGTGAACGGCGCCGCCGGACCGGGCTGTTTGAGGCGGGCCATCTGGGCCTCGTACTGGCGGCGATGGACGCTGTCCTGCCAGGCGATGTGGCGCTCGAAATGGGGCAGGCAGTTGTCCCGGAAGCGCGAGGTGATCGGCCCCGGCTCGATCAGGCTGACCTGGATGCCGGTGCCGTGCAGTTCATGGCGCAGGGTGTCGGTGATGCCCTCGACCGCGAACTTGACCGCGTTGTAGGCGCCCCGGTAGGCGAAGGCGGCATAACCGAGCACCGAGCCATTCATGACGATGCGGCCGCGGCCCTGCCGACGCATCACCGGGATGGCCAGGTTGGTCAGTTCGATCCAGCCGAACAGGTTGGTCTCGAACTGCTCGCGCAGGGCCGCGCGGGTGAGATCCTCCACCGCGCCGACCTGGCCGAAGCCGCCATTGTTGAACAGGGCATCGAGGCGGCCGCCGGTACGGGCCATGACCTCGGCGAAGGCGGCCCGGATGGAATCGCTGTCGTCGAGATCGAGGCGCAGGCTTTCCAGTCCTTCGTCGTCCAGGCGGGCCACGTCGTCCGCCTGGCGCGCCGTGGCGAACACCCGCCAGCCGCGGGCCTTCAGGCCCAGCGCGGCGCTATGGCCGATGCCGGAGGAACAGCCGGTGATCAGGATGACTGGATTCGCTTTCATGGCCCGAACGCTACCTCATTCTCCTCGGCTCGGCCACGGCTTGAACTACGCTTGCCAGCCTGCGCCTGGCGGCGCGCCGGCATCATGTGGTCCCAGGCCCGGCCTGGGACCACATGACCCGGACGCCTACCTGGCCGGACTGCCGAAGATGGAACCGATCACCGTCATGGCGATATTCATGCCGCCCGCCGCCATGCTGCCCATCCGGCTGGACAGGTCCTGGCCATTGCCGTTGCAGCCGGCCTCCTGACTGGCATTGGCTTCCCGGACCTGGCAGGCCTGCTGGCTGTCCAACTGGGCGCCTGAATTGCCGCAACCCGATCCCCCTTGCATCATCGACATTGGCATCATCGGCATTTGCATCGGCATGGCCATGGGCATGCAGCCCCCCGGCCCGGCCATGGCAGAACCCGCCGACAAGGTGGCAAGCAGGGCAAAGGTCTTAACAGTCTTGGAAATTGCACTCATTTTGGACTCCTGGTGGGTTGAAAGACCCGCAATGCGCGGGTGGAGCCATCCTGTGCGCCAGATGAAAGCGAGGAATGTCAGCGCTGTGATGAAGATGTAACCAGGTGTTACTGGTACGAAACAGCTAGCCGGCCAAAGCTAAGGGTAAAATCCGGGATTCCCAATCAATGACGCCCAGCGATGACCAGCGACGCCCCAAAGAAATCGAACCGAGATGCCGTACTGGACAGTCTCGTCGCCACCTTTCCTGCCCTCCGTGACGCCCTGCCGCTCGCCATCGGGATACACAAGACCATTCTCGAACGCCTGCCCGAACTGACCAAGGTTCAGGTCAGCAAGGCCATGAGAATCCATACGACATCGACCCGCTACCTGAAATCGATGGCGAAGGCGGAGCAGCGTTTCGACCTCGACGGCAACCCGGCCGGGGAAGTCACGGCGGAACAGCGCGAGGCGGCAGTCAAGCTGGTCAAGGAACGCATCAACCGGGCCAACGAGCGCAAGAAGGCCGAGGAAGAACTGCGCAAGGCCGAAGAACAGGCCAGGCAGCAGAAAGAGAAGCTGGAAAAACTGGCCGCCAAGTTCAACAGCCGATAGCCGCATCCGACCGGTCATGCAGAAACTCATACTGCCAGGCATGATCGCCCTGCTGACCCTGCCCGCCTGCTCTGCCGAACAAGTCTATGCGACTGGCAGGAACTGGCAGCGTCAGGAATGCGCCAAACTCGCCGACCTGCAGGAACGCGAGCGCTGCCAAGCGGATGCCGACCAGCCCTACAACGCCTACAAGCGCGAGGCGGATACGGTGCAGGGCCAGCCGTAGCCGGCACAGCAAGCCAGCCGTTCAGGAATCAGGCCGCCTGGACTTTCCCGAACTCGGCCAGCCCGGTGGCGAGCATGTGGGTCTCGAAGCCGGACTGGGCCAGCAAGAAGGCCGCGGTCGCGGACCGGCGTCCGTCGTCGCAGAACAGCAGCACCGGGCGCTGCCGATCCAGTTGCGCGGCCTTGATCCGCAGCAGGTACAAGGGGATGTTGATCGCACCCGGCAAGCTGCCCCGGGCAAAGTCCTCCTCCAGACGCACATCCACCAGTTGGGCGCCCCGGCTCAGCAAGCCGTTTGCGGCCGCCGCATCCAGGCCATGCACGAGCGGCAGCCGCAGCAAGGCATCGAAATCATCCGCCGCCAGACGCATGAGCAAGCCCGGCTCCAGCATGGTCACCGTCGCGTTGCGCGGCTCGCCGGAGATCAGTGCCTCCTCGCCGAAACCCTGGCCCGGCCCGACGTCGGCCAGGACAACGTCCCTGCCATTGTGTCCCTGGCGGGAAACCCGCGCCCGTCCCCGACGAATCAGATAGTAGTAATCGCCTGGCTCGCCCTGACGCAGCATGACCTGGCCGGCCGGCACGGCCAGGGGGTGGAAGCGTTCGAGCAGGCGCTGGAGGTGGCTGGGCGGCACCTGCGCGAAGGAAGGGTTGGTGAGCAGTTCGAACAACCACTGGGTATCTTCACCCTCGAACTCGATGACCTGATATTCCGTATCGCTATGGGTGGGAGGATCGTACATGGTCACAATTCCCGTCGCTGCGCGTGCAAGCTTCAACCCGCGCACGTTGCATGGTTTACCGAAGGTGGAATGCCGGCTGCAGGACACCCGGCACTGGATAAGTGTAGGTCAGAAACACCCATCCGGCGACGCTTTGGCCAGCCGCCCGGGCCGTCGCCACGCCAGGGCAGCGCAGTGCAATAGCGGACAGGATCGGGGCCGGATTTTCTGTCCACCGGGGTTCGCTGCGCCGGCCCGCACCCTACTGGATCGCCTGGATTTCCAGTTCCACATCGATGCCGACGACCGTATCGAGCACCTGGTTGACGACATCGGTGTCGTCATCCGACCATTCGGCCTCAGGCTCGGCGGACTTCGTCATCAATGGCTCGATATCGAAATCGACGAACTGATCGCCGACCTTGAGCACCTGCATGCCGGAGGGATGCTCCACCAGCGCCCAGTCGTCAGGGATTTCCAACTCGGCACGAATCAGTACGGTCAGGGTTTTCATGGTGGTGCTCCTTTGAGATATGGCTGGCTTGTGCCGTCTTCACGAATTACGTTTCAACTGCGCGGCCCGATGACATCGATCTTACAGTGAATATCGCGCTCGCCTTCAAGCGGACGGACAATCTTCACCTGGGTGCCGGCCTCGACCACCCGCCGGCGGCCGAGCAGCCCGGACCGGGCGACATGTTCCTTGCCAATACCGGGCATACTCCGCCACTCTGATAAATTAGACTGGACATGGTATGAACCCGGCTAGACGCTCCTTGCTGCGCGGCACGATTCCCGGGGCCGCCCTGACCATCGCACTGGCAGCCGGCCTGATACGCCCGGTCGCGGCCCGGGCTGGCGCGGTCATTCAGGCCGCCCGGAGAGAAACGGGGCCGGCCGGCGAAATGCTGCTGGCCCTGCAAACGGCCCAGCCGGCAGCGTCCTCCGAGATACGCATCCTCGTTCCCAGCATTGCCGAGGATGGCGCCAATGTCTTCCTGGAGTGCTCTTCCTCGCTACCGGAGGTCGACGGTTTCACGATCTTTGTCGACCGCAATCCGCAACCGCTGATCGCAGCCTTCTGGATCGGCCCCGGCGTCGTCCCCGAATTGAGGACCCGCATCAAGCTGGCGCAAACGGCCAATGTCTGGGTCGTCGTGCGCAGCCGCGGCCAATTCTTCCGGGCGGTCAAGCAGGTCGTGGTAACGGTGGGCGGCTGTGGCCTGGGTCAGAATTGACCGCCTGCCAGGCCACGGCTATTTCAAGTGTTCCGTTTTGCGACGCGCTCGATATATAGCTTCCACCCGCTCCCGTGCGGGGGTGCGACGGAGGAATTGAGGCTGGAAGAAAAATGCTGGGGTCGGGGCTGAAGCAGCCGATATCAATCCGCCGCCCCAGTTCAGGCCAACCATGGAACGCCACCAGCTCGTTCAGCAGTCTTGCCAGGGGTGCCATGGAGCGGATTGCTGGGCTGGCTGGCGGTCATGGCCAGGCGGCGTGGCAGGAACCCGGTGGCGACACCGTCTTACTTGCGTCCAGCGGCGCTTGCCGCGTCCTTGATGGCCTCGATTTCAAGATGGCACGGCACCAGCAGCAGATGCGCCAGGTGCTCGGGATCATCCGTACCCATGTGTGCCGAAAATTCAGCCAGTCGTTCGTCGTGGCCATCGGCCAGGGCGGCGACCAGCGCCCTTGCGGCTTCGCGCGGATGCGGCCCGTCGGCCTGGTAGCCGGGCCAATCGTTGTAGTGCGACAGCAGTTGCTCGCGGTGATCCAGATAGAGCTTGCTGTTGCGGGTGTATTCGAGCTCGGCCTGCTTGGCCGCGATCTCCGCGTCGATCTCGGCGTCCGTGCTTTTGAAGTGCGCCTTTTCGGCTTCGGTCCAGTGCGGCTTATCGCCATGCTGTTCGCGCAAGGTCGCGTAGGTACCCTTCAGCATGATCTGGGAATGGCTGCCGGTGGTCCGAAAGACGTGAACCAGATCCTTGCCATGGCCCTCGATACCGAAATAGCGAATGCCCGCGGTAATGCGCCGCGGATTGAAGCCGAACTGTCGGGCGCAAGCGTCGCGCATGATGTCGAAGAGCTGATTGATTTTTGCCGGGTTCACAGGTCCATCCTTTCGTTCAGGCATTGCCGATCGGCGCGCATTCCAAGCCGACCGCCAGTCTGCCGGAGCATACGCCACTGGCCTGCCGGCCGGGACGAAAGTGGTGATTCGTGGGCGGCTAGCGATCCCTGTCTGCCGCGATGAGGAGCCACTCCACCTCGGCCAATTCAGCCACCCAGATAAAAGCATCAACACGTGTTTGTGCCGGCTTGGCGGCACAAATAGCGTGGCTATCCAGGAAGTTAGAAACTTGACTTCGAGCCAGGCCCAGCCCGTTGTTGGTAGCAAAACACCAGCCCTTGCTGTTCACCTCTATCACTCAGACTGACATCGCCGCCCAGTCTGATGGCGGCCTCCCTGGCGATGGCCAGGCCGAGTCCGCTGCCGTCGCCTGCCGAGTCGGGCAGGCGGTAGAAGGCATCGAACACCCGTTCACGCTCGGCCGCGGGGATGCCCGGGCCGTTGTCGATCACCTCGATGACCGCCGCCTCGCCTTCCAGACCGAGCCGCAGGGTGACCTCGCCGCCCTGGGGCGTGTACTTCAAGGCATTTTCCAGCCCATTGCGCAGCACGAGCCGCAATGCCTCGGGGTCGGCTGGCAGCGCGAACGAGGCCGTTTCCGCCATACCCAGATCGATGCCTCTGCCTTCCGCCAGCGGCAGATATTCCGCGATCAGCTCGCGTGCCAGGGCAGAGACATCGACCAAGGTGCAGGCATCCGAACCGGACTGTATCCTGGCCAGGTCGAGCAGCTGCACGGTCATCCTCCTCGCCCGTTCTATCCCCGCCTGGAGCGGCACCAGGCGCTGCCGCAGCACTTCCGGTGTTTGCGCCTGCCCCAGGTTCTGAGCCTGCAGAGACAGCGCGGCCAGCGGGGTGCGCAACTCATGCGCAGCGTCGGCGATAAAGCGCCGCTGTTCCGAGACCAGTCGGTCGACCCGGCCAAGCAGGCGGTTGATCGCCTGGACGAAGGGCGCGACCTCGTCCGGCAAGTCCTGCTCAGGCAGCAGGCGCGTCCGGCCTGCCTCCTGCCGGTCCAGCCCCTCCGACAAATGTCTGAGCGGGGTCAGTTCCCGGCGCACGATCTGCGCCATCAGGGCAACCAGCAGGGGCAGAAGCACGAGCAGGGGAATCAGGGTGCGCAAGGCGCTGTTGACGGCGATTTCGTCACGGCTGTCCGTGGACTGGGCGACGACGAGCCGCTCGCCGCTTCGTGTTGCGCGCACGAAGATACGTATGTGGCCCTGCCCGTCCTGCATTGCCAGGGTGTGGAAGCCGGGCTCGACATCCGCCGGCAGCCAGGCCGGCCGCGGCCCGGCAGGCAACATGACAACCTGGATGCGCGACTCGGGGTCTTCGACGGCCTGGCCGGCGGTATCCAGCCGCTGCCTTTCTGCCTGTGCGCCAACGCTTAAAGCCGCGACCTGGCGCAAGGCGTCGTCCTGGAACTCCTGTGCCTCGGAATAGGCGAACCAGAAGGAGGCCAGCGAGGCGACCACGCCGCCGGCCAGGATCGCCAGCGCCAGCGTTCTCGAAAGATGGCGTTGCAGGGAATGTTTCATGCCAGCTTATCCACCAGCCAGCCGGCGCCGCGCACGTTCTTGATCACGTGCGCGCCCAGTTTCCGGCGCACGCCGTGGATGAGGAAGTCCACCGCGTTGCTTTCCACCTCCTCGTTCCAGCCGTAGATGCGTTCCTCCAGTTCGGCGCGTGTCAGTATGGTGCCGGGGCGCAGCAGGAGGGCCTGGAGCAAGGCGAATTCGCGCGCGCTGAGAAGTACGGCGACATCGTCGCAACGGGCCTCGCGGCTGGCCGGATCCAGGCTGACCCGGCCGTTGCTCAGCAACGGCGCCGCATGGCCCCCCTCGCGGCGAATCACCGCCCGCATGCGGGCGAGCAGTTCGTCGATGTCGAACGGTTTTACCAGATAGTCGTCGGCACCCAGGTCGAGTCCCTTGATGCGGTCTTCCACGCTGTCGCGCGCCGTGATGACGATGACCGGCAGGCTGGCCCCGGTCTGGCGCAAACGGCGCAGCACATCGAGACCGTCGCGTCCCGGCAGGCCCAGGTCGAGCAGCACGGCCTGATGCTCGCCGACTTCCAGGGTGTGCGAAGCCGCCATGCCGTCCCTTACCCAGTCCACGGCATAGGCTGCGTCCTTGAGTGCGGTGGCGACCGCCTCGCCGATCATGGGGTCGTCTTCAACCAGCAAAATCCTCATCGACCGCCCTTTCCGGGGCACCGCCCCCCTGTTCCCTGCAACCTGGGACCAGACCGATATTGCACCCGTTTCGCCCTGCCCGGCCAGATCGCCCGGATCAATGGGCGAGCCGCGCCGGCCGTTGCCGGAACAGTGCGATGCTGATGACGATGAGCATCAGCAAGGTCGCCGAAGCGCCGAACCGACTCATGTCCAGGCCGCCCGAATGGACGGGCTTGTCCATGAAGTCGCCCACCACCGCGCCCAAGGGCCGGGTCAGGATGAACGCCGTCCAGAACAGTACGGTGTGGGAAATCCGGGTCCGGTAATAGGCCGCCACAACCAGAAGCAGCATGGCACCAAACACCAGCGCACCGCCCTCATACCCGAGACCGGCCGTGTCGGCCGTCCAGTCGCCCAGGGCCGTGCCCAGGGTCTGCGAGAACATGATCGTCAGCCAGTAGAACAATTCGGATTTCGGTGAGCCGATGGATTCGACCGACACCGTGCCAAGCGTCCGGTACCAGATGAACAGCGACACCATCAGAAGAGCGAATAGCAACGAAGCGCCGCCGGCATAGCCGATGCCGAGCGAACGGTCGGCGAAATCGGCCAGCGTCGTCCCGACCGTGGTCGTGGCGATGATCGTGGTCCAGTAGACGACCGGATGGAAGTGCTTCGCCCTGATCTGGGCGACCACCGCAACCAGGAATACGGCGGCGAAGATGCCGGTGCTGACCAGGTAGCCCAGGTGCATCGACATGGAGACGGCATCGCCGCCCGTCTCCCCGAGCGTGGTCGCCAGTACCTTGATGATCCAGAAGACCAGTGTGACTTCGGGAACCTTGCTCATGGCTTGCTGAGTGTTCATGGTGCAATCCTTCCTGCAATGGCGCGCTTACGGCTGATGGTCAGATAGAGCACCAGGCTGGCGATGGTGGCCAGGAACAGCGCGCTGGTCTGCAGCGTGCCCAGGCCGAGCCCGCCGTTGGCCATGGGCTGCGAGAGCAGATCACCGCAAGATGCGCCCAGGGGCCGGGTCAGGATATAGGCGATCCAGAAGGCCAGGACGGCATTGGCCCTGAACGCGAAGTAGGCCAGGGTGACCGCCGCGATCATGCCGCCGAACAACAGCGCCGAATTGGCATAACCCAGGTTCATCCGCTCCGCGACCAGGTCGCCGGCGGCCGTGCCGAGTGCGAAGGTGAATAGGATGGCGGCCCAGTAGAACAGTTCCCGGCGCCGGGTGTGGATGCTGTGGATCGACAGCGTCCGTTCCCGGAAATGCCAGACCGCGAAGGTTGCCAACAGGGCCAGGCTGAAAACCAGGGTCGTGGCCAGAAGCGGAATGCCGAGGTTGTCGGTGAGATTGTCAGTGATCAGGGTGCCGACGATGCTGATCAGCACCACTGACAGCCAGTAGAGCCAGGGCACATAGCGCTCTGCGCGCACCTGGACAAACAGGAAGACCGTCAGCAGTCCAGCCATGACGATCGAGGTGCCGGTGAGGCCGAAATTGAGATTGAAGTTGAGGAAGTCCGCCCCCGTCTCGCCCACGGTGGTGGCGAGTATCTTGATGATCCAGAAATACAGCGTGACTTCCGGAACCTTGTTCAGCCGTTTCCTGGCGTCCAGGCGCGGGGTGTGATCCATGTCGGTGGCTCCAGTCAGGGTCGGTCAAAGTGAAGGCGCCGGGGCGTAGCGCCCCGGCCAGGCTCAGTCTTCGCGGTCACCGTCGTCGTCATGGTCGGCCTTGTCGGCGCGGGCCTCGATCACCTTGCCGTTGCCGGCATCGACCTTGACGTCCATCACCGAACGGCCCTTGACCACCTCGACGTCGAACACCCAATGGCCGTTGTGGCGCTCGTATTCGGCTCGGGATGCCTTACCGCCGACATGCTGCTCGGCGGCGGCCACTGCCGCGCCGAGGTCGATCTTCGCCCCGGCGATGGCCAAGGCATCGTTGTCCTCATGGTTTGCGGCATAGGCGCTGCCGAATACGGCAGCAATAGAGAGTGCGGCAATCGCCGCCAGATAGGCTTTGCGTTTCATGCTGATCGCTCCTTCGAATCACGCGGACATTCGCGTGAGGGTGAAGATAGCGAACAAAAATTAGGCAAGGGTTAGCCGTCGGCAGAAGTAGCCGAGAGGCTGACTGCTGGCTTAGATCGGGGCAATGGAAAGCAGGGATTCAATCCCTCACAGGACACGGTCAAGCTGCTGACCATGCACGCCTGCAAAGGCTTGGAGTTTGACAGTGTCGCCATCCCGGACCTGGGCGCGATGCCGTTCGGCAAAGTCGACGTTCAGGAAGAAGCCCGAGTACTGTATGTCGCACTGACTCGTGCAACTCACCGTCTGTTGATCACGCATCACACCGAAAGCAAATTTACCCGGCAGCTATGCGCGCAAGGGGCCAGGCAAGTTCGGCCAGACGGAGCACCGGGGTAGCTGATTAAGTCACCCGCATCTGACCCGTCAATGCACAGATCCCTGAAATGCAAAAGGCCACCCCGAAGAGTGGCCTATTTGCATGTACTGACTGGTGGGTTGTGACAGATTCGAACTGTCGACCGACGGATTAAGAGTCCGCTGCTCTACCAGCTGAGCTAACAACCCTGAAGAGGCGCGCATTTTACGCACGGATTCCGGGAAAATCCAGTTTTTCATGCTGGCCCATAGTCCGCGCGGTTAGAATTCGCTTTTTGCCAGATCGCCTGCCTTTACTACCATGTCCGAACAGCCACAACAAACGCCGTCTCAAGACGAGAATCAGATCTTCGCCGAACGCCGCGAGAAGCTCGCCCTGCAACGCAGCCTCGGCATCGCCTTCCCGAACGATTTCGAGCGGCGCGATTACGCTGCCGACCTGCAAGCCCGTTACGAAAATTCCGACGCCGAGGCCCTGGCCGCTGCGCCGGTCGAAGTGCAGCTGGCCGGCCGGATGATGCTGAAGCGGGTGATGGGCAAGGCCAGTTTCGCCACCCTGCAGGACATGAGCGGCCGGATCCAGATCTACGTGATGCGCGAACAGCTCGGCGAGGAGGCCTACGACGCCTTCAAGCGCATGGACCTGGGCGACATCCTCGGCGTCGCCGGGCACCTGTTCCGGACCAAGACCAACGAACTGACCATCCAGGCCAGCCAGGTGCGCCTGCTGACCAAGTCGCTGCGGCCGCTGCCGGAGAAGTTCCACGGCCTTACCGACCAGGAGCAGAAATACCGCCAGCGCTATCTCGACCTGATCACCAACGAGCAGAGCCGGACCACCTTCATCCGCCGCTCGAAGATCATCCAGGCCATGCGCGAGTTCTTCGTCGCGCGCGACTTCCTGGAGGTGGAAACGCCGATGATGCACCCGATCCCCGGCGGCGCCTCGGCCAAGCCCTTCGTCACCCATCACAACGCGCTCGACATGGAACTGTTCCTGCGCATCGCCCCGGAGCTGTACCTCAAGCGGCTGGTGGTCGGCGGCCTGGAGAAGGTGTTCGAGATCAACCGCAACTTCCGCAACGAGGGCATCTCGACCCGGCACAACCCGGAATTCACCATGGTCGAGTTCTACGAGGCCTACCGCGACTACAAATACTTGATGGACTTCGTCGAGCAGATGCTGCGCGACGTCGCCGTCCAGACCCTGGGCCATGCCGTGGTGCCCTACCAGGGCCACATGATCGACCTGTCGCATCCGTTTGCCCGCCTGACCGCGGTCGAGGCCACCGTCCGCTATAACCCGGAACTGAAGGACGCGCCGCTGGACGAGCGCGACTTCCTGGTCGAGGAACTGCAGCGGCGCAAGATCGCCTTCCGCAAGAACGACGGCATCGGCGGCCTGCAACTGACCCTGTTCGAGGAAACCACCGAGCACCAGTTGATCCAGCCGACCTACATCATCGACTACCCGGTCGAGACCTCGCCGCTGGCGCGCGCCTCGGACGCCCGTCCCGACATCACCGAGCGCTTCGAGCTGTACATCGCCGGGCGCGAGGTGGCCAACGGCTTCTCCGAGCTGAACGACGCGGAGGACCAGGCCGCCCGCTTCCAAGCCCAGGTCGCCGCCAAGGAGGCCGGCGACGAGGAGGCGATGTACTACGACGCCGACTACATCCGCGCCCTCGAACACGGCCTGCCGCCGACCGCCGGCTGCGGCATCGGCATCGACCGTTTCGTCATGCTGCTCACCGACGCCGCCAGCATCCGCGACGTGATCCTGTTCCCGCAGTTGCGGCGCGAGGATTGATACGACCCGGCGCACTTGCCGGGTGTCCATTGCCGACACAAATCAAGAACGACACCGGAGAGGTAGATTTACCTGCAACAGGCCTCTAGTATTCGACCTGGTACGCCAACCCGCCCGACAGGATCTTGAAGCGGGATTGGCGATGGTCAGGCCCGGATAAGCATACCTACATAGGGCCAACTCGACAGCGCAGGGAGATACTGTTCAAGGGTCTGTCGGTAGCCCTTTGGAATGGCAAGCAAACCATGAACATCGGGCACATCCTCTGGCTGGCCTTGATTGTGTCGCCAGGTTCGGCGGCGGCGGCCGACCCATTCGCAACGGGAGCGGTAAACAGCGGCTTTACCCTGAATGGTTTCGGCACCCTGGGTTTCGCCCGCTCCGATAACGACCAGGCCCAATACGTGCGCGATCTGTCACAGCCTTATGGCCTGACCACGAACGGGACCGCCAAGGTCGATTCCGTGCTCGGCCTGCAGGCCGCCTACCGTTTCGACAACAAACTCGATGGCATGCTGCAGGCGATCAGCCGTTACCGCTACGATGGCAGCTACCGGCCGGAAATTTCCTGGGCCTTCCTCCACTACAGCCCCGACCCGGACCTGAACCTGCGGGTCGGCCGGCTGGGCACCGAGTTTTACATGAGCGCCGATTCGCGCCTGGTCGGCTATGCCAACCTGACCGTCCGGCCGCCGCCCGATTATTTCGGGCCGCTGATCTTTTCCTATCTCGACGGCTTCGACGTCGACCTGGCCAGGCCGGTGGCCAACGGCCTGCTGCGCGGCAAGCTGTTTGCCGGCTACTCGCCGGAGTCCTCGCCGTTCGTCGGCAACATCACCTGGGACCTTTCCGGCACGCTGCTGGCAGGCGGATACCTGGATTACCAGACCGGTCCCTGGCAGATCCGCCTCGGCCACGTGCAGGCGCGTTTCAACAAGGAGTTGCCGCTCGACGCCCTGGTGCCGGGCATCATCGAGGCCGCACCGGAACTGTCGGTGAGCGACAAATGGGCTCGTTTCGACTCCCTCGGCGTGGTCTATGACCCAGGCCCCTTCCAGTTTCAGGCGATGTTCAGCCAGACCCGGCATGACAGCGCGACCTACGAGGACACCCGGGCCGGCTATGCCATCGCCTCCTATCGCATCGGCAAGGCCACCCCTTATCTCGGTTATTCCCGCACCCTCTCCAAAGCCAACCGGTTCGCCCCCACGTCGCCGCCTCTGGCTGCCCAGATCGCCAGCGCGACGCACAGCGACCAGTACACCTGGTTCCTGGGCGGACGCTGGGATATCCGGAAAGACCTGGACCTGAAGGCCCAGGTGGACTGGGTACGCGGCTCGCCCAGTTCGATATTCCCGTTCCGCGGCGATCCGGTGGTCTGGGATGGCCGCATGACCGTGTTCAGCCTGACCCTGGACTTCGTGTTCTAGGAGGCCGAATGTCGATCACGACGACCCTCCTGCTCACCTTGTGCCTGATCCTGCTGCCCCGGGCCCGGGCCGAGGCCGACCTGGTGGTCGTGGTCAATGCCCGAAACGGCATCGAAAGACTGACCCTGGACTCGGTCATCAACATCTTCATGGGACGATACCGGCAACTGCCTTCCGGTATCCCGGCGCAGCCGGTCGACCAGCCGGATGGGCGCCCGGAAAAAGCGCGCTTCTATCGCCTGCTGGTCAACAAGGACCTGGCCGAGATCAATGCCTACTGGGCGCGGCTGATCTTCTCGGGCAGGACCAGCCCGCCCTACCAGGCGAAAAGCACGGCAGAAATCCTCGACCGGCTGGCCAGGCAGCCGGGTGCCATCGCCTACATCGAACGCAACCAGGCCGATCCCCGAGTCAGGATCGTGCTCGAACTCGAGCACTGAATATGCGGACATTCGGTCGCCACAGCATCCTGGTCCGATCGGCGGTCATGCTGCTCGGCAGCTTTTTCCTGGCCGGCGCGGTCACCATCTCGATCAGCCTCGCCTTCACCAGCGCGCGCCAGCATCAGGCCGCGACCGATCGCCTGAACCGCCTGCTCGATACGGTCGAGAGCACGGTCAGGATCGCCTGCTTCGTCCAGGACGAGAAACTCGCCGACGAGGTCGCCCAGGGACTGCTCAAGAACAAGGAAGTGCAGTCGGTCACCATCAGTTCGGAAGACGGCCGGGCGCGCAGGCTGCTTTCCGACAGTCGGCACGGCCTCATCACCAGCGGCCTGCGCCTGGCCAGGGAAGTGAGATCGCCCTTCAACGCCGAAAAGGTCATCGGCCGCATCCAGGTCGACGCCAACACCACGGCGATCGCGGACGACATCCACGATGAAGTCCGTTTCATCACCCTGGAGATCATCGGACAACTCGTCCTGATCGCGCTGACCGTGGTGGCGGTCATGCTGGTATTCATCGTGCGCCCGATCAAGGCCATGTCGGACGGCCTGCACCGCATGGATGCGACCAAGGGCGAACGCCTGGCGGTGCCGCGCAACCATGCCAATTCCGAAATCGGCCGCCTGGTGCACGACATCAATGGCCTGGCCGGAAACCTGGTCGACACCCTGGACCAGGAAAGGACCTTGCGCCTGGACAAGGAGGTGGAGGAAAAGAAATACCACTCCATCTTCGAGAATGCCGAGACCGGCATCTTCATCGTCGACCAGGCCGAGAACCTGCCGTCATGGAACCCGGCCTTCGCCCTGTTGCTGGGCATCCCCACCAACGAGGTCTATCAAGGCACCCTGAACATACGCCAACTGCCCTGGGAGAACGCGTCCCGCATCGTCGAGATGGCGCTCAATTGCCGCCTGGACAACATCGGCCTGTCGGACGACCTGGCCATCCGGCTGAGAAACGGCAGCCGACGCTGGCTCAGCGTCGTGCTCACCCCGGTCGGCGAGGACCTGCTGCAAGGCGTCGTGCATGACGTCACCGAGCACAAGGAGGCCGAGGCCTCGGCCAGGCGCCTGTCCGTGACCGACGCCCTGACCGGCATGGCCAACCGGCTCGGACTCGAGGAAGAACTGCAGGCCATGCTGCGCGACCCGCTGATCGCCCAGACCGGCGGCTTCGCCCTGGTGCTGGCGGACCTGGACAATTTCAGGCGCATCAACGAGGGTTTCGGCCTGCCCACCGGCGATGCCATCCTCAGAGGCGCCGCCACACGCCTGGGCCGATGCGTCAAGGGTAGCGACACCCTCGCCCGCCTGACCGACGACCGCTTCGCCCTGATCCTGCAGAGCGTGACCGGCAGCGAGGAAGCCGGCCGCATTGCCGAGCGCATCCTGGCCTCGATCCGCAAGCCGTTCCCCGTCGATGACGCCCAGATTCAGATCCACGCCAGCCTGGGCATCACCCTCTACCCGAAGGATGGCGCCGACATCCCCGGTCTGTTGCGCAATGCCGAACTGGCCCTGGACCGGGCCAAGACGATGGGCGGCAACGGCTTCGTCTTCTTCGACCCGGCCCTGACCGAAGCGGCCGAGCAGCGGCGGCATCAGGAGAACGACCTCCGGCAGGCGATCCAGAATCGGGAATTCCGGCTTTACTTCCAGCCCATCGTCGACCTCGCCGACAACCGTCTGGCCGGGGCCGAGGCGCTGATCCGCTGGCTGCAGCCCGAACAGGGGCTGATCCCGCCGGATGCCTTCATTCCCCTGGCCGAGAAGATCGGCCTGATCGACGAGATCGGCCTGTGGGTGCTGGATGCCGCCTGCGCACAACTGGCCGGTTGGCAGGCGCAAGGCCTGGACCGTTACCTGTCGGTCAACATCTCCGCGCACCAGATTCCCGACGGCCTGCCGCCGGCCGCCCTGGCCGACGCCGTGCGCCGCCATGGCGTCGACCCGGCCCGGATGGCGCTGGAGATCACCGAGGGCGTCCTGCTGGCCGACGTCAACAAGGCGCTCACCTGGATCGAGGCCGCCCACGGACTCGGTTTCCGCATCTATCTGGACGACTTCGGCACCGGCTATTCGTCGCTGTCCTATCTGAAGCGTTTCCCGGTCGACACCATCAAGGTCGACAAGAGCTTTGTCGGCGACATGGGCGAGGACGGCGGCGACCGCACCCTGGTCGAGGCCGTGGTCGCCATGGCCCGCAGCCTGGGCATGAGCGTGGTCGCCGAGGGCGTCGAGACGGCGGGGCAGCTGGATCTGCTGCGCGCCATGAACTGCCGCTATGGCCAGGGCTATTACTTCTCCCGTCCGGTCCCGGCCGAACAGTTCGAAGCGGCCGCCGTCCGGATCGATAAAATGCTCGCTGGTCGGGTCGAGGCCCCAGCCTGACCGGACTAGCTGTTATGTTGCGCGATATCCAAGACAGCTTTTCCTGGACAAGTCGTTATACTAAATTTCATTAAGTGCGATTAATGAAACATTAAGATGTGTTTATTCATTTAATTGACGCCACCCCACCTTGGGGATGGCCGGGCTAGCTAGGGACCGCGCAGGCCTTTCATGAATGGCAAAAACAAAATGAAACAAGGACACCACCTGTTAACGGCCCTGGCCCTGGCCTTGTCCATGGCGGCCGTCAACCCTGCCGGTGCAGCCGACCAGAGCCAGGAGGATGTGGCGGGCCATCGCCTCAGCCTGCACGGATTCGGCACCCTCGGCCTTGCCCGCTCGGACGACGACGACGCCCAATTCGTCCGCGACCTGTCGCAGCCGTCTGGCTTGACCTCCAGATGGTCGACCAAGGTCGATTCCATGATCGGTTTGCAGGCTGGCTATCGTTTCAACGACAAGCTGGAAGGCGTCCTGCAGGTGGTCAGCCGCTATCACAGCGAAGGCAATTTCTCGCCGGAAGTCTCCTGGGCCTTTCTGCGCTACGACCCCGACCCGACCGCCAGTGTCCGGATCGGCCGCCTGGGCACCGAGTTCTACATGCTGGCCGATTCGCGCCTGGTCGGCTATGCCAACCTGACCGTGCGTCCGCCGCCCGATTATTTCGGCCCGCTGGTCCTGTCCTATATCGACGGCATCGATGGCGCCAAGTCGGTCCCGGTCGGCAACGGCCTGCTGCGCGGCAAATTGTTCACCGGCGTTTCGCCGGAAAAGATGTCCCTGTCGGATGGCCTGTACTGGAACATGTCCGGCTCCCTGGTGGTCGGCGGCCACCTGGATTACCTGACCGGACCCTGGCAGATCCGCATCGGCCAGACCCGGGTCCGCTTCGACAAGGACCTGCCGATCAACGAATACACCGGTCTCGACATCACCGGCCAAGTGCCCGAGATGTCGGTGGTCGGCAAATGGACCCGCTACGATTCCCTCGGCGTGGTCTACGACAACAGCCCGTTCCAGCTGCAGTTGATGCTCAGCCGGATCGATCAGGGCAGTGCGGCCTTCGAGGATTCCCGGGCCGGTTACGCCATCGCCTCCTACCGCACCGGCAACGTGACGCCTTTCCTCGGCTATTCCAGGACCAAGTCCGACGCCAACCACTTCAACAGCACGCCTCCGCTGGAGCAGGCCACCGCTGCCTTCCTCTCCGCCTCGACCCACAGCGACCAGCACACCTGGTTCCTGGGCGCGCGCTGGGACCTCCGGAAAGACCTGGACCTGAAGGCCCAGGTGGACTGGGTGCGCGGTTCGCCCGGCTCGGTGTTCCCGTTCCGCGCCGAGACGCCCTCCTGGGACGGCCACATGACCGTGTTCAGCCTGGCGCTGGACTACGTGTTCTAGGAGGCGAACTTGCTCCCAAGGCCCCTCCTTCTACTGCTTGCCGCCCTGCTCCTGTCGCCCTTGGCGCAGGCCGATCCCGGTCTGGTGCTGGTGGTCAATGCCCGGAGCGGGGTGGACAGGCTGACCCTGGACGACGCCGTCAACATCTTCATGGGCCGCTATCGCCAACTGCCCTCGGGCCTGGCCGCCCTGCCGATCGACCAGCCGGAGAACCAGCCGGAAAAGGCGCGCTTCTATCGCCTGCTGGTCCACAAGGACCTGGCCGAGATCAATGCCTACTGGGCGCGGCTGATCTTCTCCGGCAAGACCAGTCCGCCCCACCAGGCGAAAAGCAGCGCTGAAATCCTCGACCTGCTGGCCAGGCAGCCGGGCGCCATCGCTTACCTCGAACGCAGCCAGGTCGATTCCCGCTTCAGGATCGTCCTCGAACTCGAACGCTGATGCAAAAATTCGGCCGCCACAGCATCCTGGTCCGCTCGGCGGCTGTGCTCATAGCCAGCTTCCTGGTGGCCGGCGCAGTCAGCATCGCGGCCACCATCGTGGTCACCGGCCAGCGCCAGCATCGGGCGGCGGTCGAACACCTCGGCCAGTTGCTCGACACGGTCGAAAGCACCGTCAGCGTCGCCTGTTTCGTCAAGGACGCCAAGCTCGCCGACGAGGTCGCCCAGGGCCTGCTCAAGAACAAGGAAGTGCTCTCCGTGGCCATCCGGGCCGATGGCGTCGACCTGGCCCGGAGCACGCTCCCCGGTCGCCTTCCCGGAGAAGCCGCCGGCAATACCCAGCTGACCCGCGACGTGCGCTCGCCGTTCGCCAATGGCAAGACCATCGGGCGCATCCAGCTGACCGCCAACGCCGAGGTGATACGGCACACGATCCGGGACGAGGTCCGTTTCGTCATCCTGCAGATCGCCGGCCAGCTGGCCCTGGTCGCGTTGACCGTGGTGGCGGTGATGCTGGTATTCATCGTGCGCCCGATCAAGGCCATGTCGGACGGCCTGCACCGCATGGATGCGACCAAGGGCGAACGCCTGGCAGTACCGCAGAGACATGCCAATTCGGAAATCGGCCGCCTGGTGCTCGACATCAACACCCTGGCCGGCAACCTGGTCGACGCACTCAGTCAGGAACGGACCCTGCGCCAGGAAAAAGAGGTGGACGAAAGGAAATACCACTCCATCTTCGAGAACGCCGAGACCGGCATCTTCGTCGTCGCCCCCGACGGCATCCTGACCTCCTGGAACCCGGCCTTCGCCCTGCTGATGCACATACCGCCCTACGAGGCCTATCGGGGCAACCTGAACATCCGCCAGCTGCCCTGGGAAAATGCCTCCCGGATCACCGAATTGACGCTCCATTGCTGGCTGAACAACGTCGGCCTGGCGGACGACCTGACCGTGCGCTTGCGGGATGGCTACTGGCGCTGGCTCCACGTGGTCCTGACGCCGGTCGGCGAGAACCAGTTGCAAGGCGTCGTCCATGACGTCACCGAACACAAGGAGGCCGAGGCCCTGGCCAAACAACTGGCGGTCACCGACAAGCTGACCGGCGTGACCAACCGCCTCGGACTCGAGGAAAAGCTGCAGAGGCTGCTGAGCGACCCGCTGATCGCCCAGACCGGCGGCTTCACCCTGATCATGCTGGACCTGGACAACTTCAAGCGCATCAACGAGGGCTTCGGCCTGCCCATCGGCGACGTCATCCTCAAGGACGCCACCGCGCGCCTGAGCAACTGCATCAAGGCCAGCGACTTCATCGCGCGGCTGGCCGGCGACCGCTTCGTGCTGACCCTGGAAAGCCTGACCGGCAGCGACGACGTCGACCACATCGCCGAACGGCTCATGCAATCGATCCGCAAGCCGTTCTATGTCGACGGCTCGCCGGTGGCCATCCATGCCAGCCTGGGCATCGTCGTCTCGCCGAAGGACGGTGCCGACGTCCCCGACCTGCTGCGCAACCTGGAACTGGCCCTGGACCGGGCCAAGGCGCAGGGCGGCAACGGCTATGTCTTTTTCGACAACACCCTGGCCAAAACCGCCGAGAAACGCCAGCACCTGGAAAACGATCTCCGGCGGGCGATGCGGGAGCACGAATTCCAGCTTTACTTCCAGCCCATCATCGACCTCGCCGGCAACCGCCTGGCCGGGGCCGAGGCGCTGATCCGCTGGCCGCATCCGGAACGCGGCATGGTGCCGCCGGACGCCTTCATCCCGCTGGCCGAGGAGATCGGACTGATCGACGAGATCGGCCTGTGGACGCTGGAAGCCGCCTGCGCAAAGCTGGCCCAATGGCAACGCGAAGGCATCGACCGCTATATTTCCGTCAACGTGTCCGCGCGCCAGATTCCCGACGGCCTGCCGGCGGTCATCCTGAGCGAAATCATCGAGCATCACGGCATCGACCCGGCCAGGCTGGCCCTGGAAATCACCGAGGGGGTCCTGATGGTCGACGTCAACAAGGCCTTGACCTGGCTCGATGCCGTACGGGCGCGCGGCTTCCGTATCTTCCTGGACGACTTCGGCACCGGCTATTCGTCGCTGTCCTACCTGAAACGCTTCCCGATCGACTCCCTGAAGATCGACAAGAGCTTCGTCCACGACATGAGCGAGGACAGCAGCGACCGTGCCCTGATCGAGGCCGTGATCGCCATGGCCCGCAGCCTGGGCATGAAGGTGATCGCCGAAGGCGTCGAGACGGCGGAGCAGCTGAGCCTGCTGCGCGGCATGAACTGTCACTATGGCCAGGGCTACCTGTTCTCCAAGGCGGTCCCGAGCGAACAGTTCGAAGCCGCTGCCAGCCGGATAAACGAACTGCTCGGACATACCCCGGGCGCGGCCTAGCGCGGCCGCGGCGCACTGCCCGCGCCCACGGATGGCGGTCGAACAGTTATCCTTGCGCCATGAACGCCCACATCGACAGCCTGCTCGGCCGGATCAACCAGGTGGTACTCGGCAAGGAGCGCCAGGTCCGTCTCTGCCTGGCCTGCCTGCTGGCGCGCGGCCACCTCCTGATCGAGGACATGCCCGGGGTCGGCAAGACCACCCTGGCCCATGCCCTGGCGCGCAGCCTCGGGCTCGACTACCAGCGCATCCAGTTCACCAGCGACCTGCTGCCGGCCGACATCCTGGGCGCAGCGATCTACGAGCGGGACAGCGGCGGTTTCCGTTTCCATCCCGGACCGATCTTCGCCCAGGTGATTCTGGCCGACGAGATCAACCGGGCCAGCCCGAAGGCGCAAAGCGCCCTGCTTGAGGCGATGGAGGAAGGCCAGGTCAGCATCGAGGGCGAAACCCGGCCGCTGCCGACCCCGTTCTTCGTCATCGCGACCCAGAACCCGACCGACCAGGTCGGCGTCTTCCCGCTGCCGGAGTCGCAGCTGGACCGCTTCCTGATGCGCCTGTCGCTCGGCTACCCCAACCCGGCGGCGGAACGCGACCTCCTGGCCGGGCAGGACCGGCGCGACCTCCTGGCCGGCCTGGAGCCGGCGCTCGCCCCGGCCGAATTCGTCGCCATGCAGCAGGCCGTGCGCACGGTCCGGGTTGCCGACGCCCTGCTCGACTACCTGCAGGCCATCATCCAGGCCAGCCGGCAGAACGCCAGTTTCGCCGAAGGCCTCAGCCCGCGCGGCGGCCTGGCCATCAAGCATGCCGCCCAGGCCTGGGCCTACCTGACCGGACGCGACTTCGTGCAGCCGGAGGATGTCCAGGCGGTCCTGCCGGGGGTCGTCGCGCACCGGCTGCGGCCCGCGCCCGGAATCACCGCCGGCAACGAATTCTGGGCTGCCCGCATCCTGCTCCAGGTCCCCATCCCCTAGGCATGGCGAAGCGCCGCTTCAACGTCCCCTGGCGGCAGCCGGAAACGGAAGCGGGACCGATCACCCTGGACTCGCGCCGCCTGTACATCCTGCCGACCCGGATCGGCCTGGTGTTCGCGCTGCTGGTGTTCGGGTTGCTGGTGACCTCGGCCAACTACGGCATCAGCCTGGGCTACCTGTTCACCTTCCTGCTCGGCGGCATCGGCGTGGCCGGACTGTTCCACAGCCAGCGCAACCTGCTCGGCCTGACCCTGAGGCCGCTCGCCGCAGTGCCGGTCTACGCCGGCGAGGCCGCCCGCTTCCGGCTCCGGATCGAGAAACCGGGCGCGCGGCCACGCGGCGGCTTGGTCCTCAACCACGCCGAAGCATCGAGCCCGCAGCTCGACCTGATCTCGGCCGGGTCCGGCGAACTGGTCCTGGAACTGGCGCAAGCGCGGCGCGGCTTCCACAAGCCCGGCCGGCTGATTTTGGCCTCGACCTGGCCGCTCGGCCTGTTCCGCTGCTGGAGCGTATTCGCGCTCGACTGGGGCGTGCTGGTGTATCCGAGGCCGGCCGCGCAGCCGTTGCCCTTCCCGGCTACCACCGGCGAAGGCCGGGCGCTGTCCTGGCGCCGCCCGGGCGAGGACGAATTTTCCGCGTTGCGGGAATACCGGCCGGGCGACTCGCCCCGGCACATCGCCTGGAAGAGCGTCGCCCGCGGCCAGGCGCCCCTGACCAAGCAATTCACCGGCTCGGGCGGCAGCGAATCCTGGCTGGACTGGGCGGATTGCCCGGAGACGGACACCGAGGGCCGCCTGTCCCGGCTGACCCGCTGGGCGCTCGATGGCGAACGCGCCGGGCTGGTCTGGGGATTGACCCTGCCCGGCTTCCGGCTGCCGCCCGGCCGCGGCGAACGGCACCTGCAACAGGCCCTGGCGGCCCTGGCGCGCCATGGTTAGGCCGGATCGGCGCACCCTCTGGCTGGTCGTGCCGGTCACCCTGGCCCTGTTGCCGCACGCGCTCTATGTCCCGCTCTGGGCCAGCCTCGCTGTCGCCCTGGCCCTGGCTTGGCGGCTGACCCCGCTGTGGCGCAAGGACAGTCTGGCGCAGAAGGCCATCCGCATCCTGCTGGCCATTGCCGGCGTGATCGCCACCTGGCTGCAATTCCATACCCTGGCCGGACCCGAGGCCGGGATCAGCCTGCTGGTCCAGATGGTCGCCCTCAAGCTGCTGGAATCGGACCGCCGCCGCGACCATGCGGTGGCCGTGCTGGCCGGCTATTTCCTGGTCATGGCGACCCTGATCCACCATCAGCAGTTCGCCGTCGCCGCCTGGCTGCTGCTGACCACGGCGGCGCTCACGGCCGCGCTGGCCAGCAGCCAGGCCAGCGAACCGTTGCCCCTGGGCACTGCCCTGGCCGGCGGCGGCAGCCTGGTCCTCCAGGCCCTGCCGCTGGCCATCCTGATGTTCCTGCTGTTTCCCCGCCTGCCCTCGCCGATGGCCGGCCTGATCCACGTCGAGACCGGCCGCACCGGCTTGTCCGACAGCATGGTGCCGGGCAGCGTCAGCCGCCTGATCCTGTCCGACGAAGTCGCCCTCCGGGTCGATTTCGCCGACCCCGCGACCGATGCCCGCGGGCTCTACTGGCGCGGCCCGGTCCTGGCCGATTTCGACGGCCGCACCTGGCGCCGGGGCGGCGACCGGGCCACCCTCCCGGCCGCGCTGCCGGTCGGCCGCCAGATCGACTACAGCATCACGCTGGAGGCCGCTGCGCAACCCTGGCTGCCGGTGGCGGGACTGACCCGCAGCCTGCCCGTGGCCGATGCCCGGCTCACCGCCTACCAGGAGTGGCGGACCCCGCGCCAGGACCACGAGCGCCTGCGCTATGCGGTGCAGTCCTGGCTGGACTACCGGCTCGAAGCGGAATTGCCGGCCTGGCAGCGGGCGCAGGCGCTGGCCCTGCCCGCAGGCGGCAACCCGGACAGCCGCGCCCTCGCCCGCCTCTGGGCCGACCAATCCGCTACGCCGCGCGAGATCGTCGACCGCGCCCTGGCCTATTTCCGCCGCGAGCCCTTCCACTACACCCTGAACCCGCCGCCGCTGGGCGAACACGGCGTCGACGATTTCCTGTTCCTGACCCGGCGCGGCTTCTGCGAACACTACGCCGGCGCCTTCACGGTGCTGATGCGGGCGGCCGGGGTGCCGGCCCGGGTGGTCACCGGCTACCAGGGCGGCGAGCTCAACCCGGTCGGCGGCTACTGGATCGTCCGCCAGCGCGATGCCCACGCCTGGGCCGAGGTCTGGCTGGCGGGGGCCGGCTGGGTCCGGGTCGACCCCACCGCCGCGGTGGCGCCGGAGCGGGTGGAGAGGGGCCTGGCCGAGGCGCTGCCGATGGCGGAGCGGCCGTTGCTGAACCTGCCGGCAAACTGGCTGCGGCCGTGGCGGCAGGGCTGGGACTTCCTCAACAACGGCTGGAACCAGTGGGTGCTGGGCTACGATTTCCAGCGCCAGCAGCGCCTGCTGGCCAGGCTGTCGCCCTCCCTGGCCAGCCTGAAAGGCATGCTCTGGGCCATGCTGGCCGGGATCGGGCTGATCCTGGCCGGACTCGCCCTGGCCCTGCTCCGGAATGCCGACGACCGGCCGAAAACCGAGGTCGAGCGGCTCTACGCGCGCTTTCTGCAGGGTCTGGCACGGGCCGGCCTCATCAAGGGTCCCGCCGAAGGGCCGCTCGATTTCGCCGCCCGGGCCAGCCGCGGCCGGCCCGACCTGGCCGGGCAGATCGACACCATCACCCGGCTGTACCTCGCCCTGCGTTACGGCGGCGGCGCCGGCAGCGAAATCGGCAAATTGCGGCGCGCACTGTATATTTTCAGGCCAGGCGGCGGGACAGCCTCGAAAAAATGAAGCATTTGATACGGGCCATGAGGCGTCGACACCATTCCCATGGCAAACTAACCACCTCGCCCAAGGGAGGCCAGAGATGAACCAGACCAGCCAGATCCTACCGCTGGAAAGTCTGCAGCCAGGCATGCTGCTGGCCGAAGCGGTGCATGACCGCCACGGCAACGTGATGCTGACCGCCGGCACCGCGCTGACCGAAGCCCATCTCGCCGCGCTGTACCAACGCGGCATCGCGTCCGTCCTGGTGGTCCCGGAGCGGGTGCCGCCCTCCGACGAAGACGTCGCCGCCATGCGCAAGTCGATCGAGGAACGGCAGCGGCACATCTTCCGCAAGACCCTGGACTTCCCGGCCAACCGCAAGCTGTTCGAGGTACTGCTCGCCTACCGCATGGAGAACCTGAAGTGAACACGATCACGCTGGACACCGTCCTGGACAACATCCACCGGTTGCCGTCCCTGCCAGCCGTGGTCAACGAATTGATCCTGGCGCTCAGCGACGACGGGCTCAGCGTCGACGAACTGGCCCATGGCATCGAGAAGGACCAGGCCTTGTCGGCGCGTGCCCTCAGGGTCGCCAACTCGCCCTTCTACGGCATGCAGAAATCGATCTCGTCGATCCACGACGCCATCGTGGTGCTGGGCTTCCGCGCCGTCGGCAGCCTGGTCACCACGGCCGCCCTGACCGATTTCTTCAAGGCGCCGGAGCTGGCCTGGTTCGACCAGTCGACCTTCTGGCGCCACAGCCTGGGGACCGCCGTGTGCGGCCGCAAACTGGCCGACCAGGCCAGGCTGGACCCGGAGATCGGCTTCACCGCCGGGCTGCTGCACGACATCGGCCGGCTGTTGCTGGTGGTCTGTTGCACCAAGCAATACGAAGCCGCCGTGATCTGGCGCGAGGAGCACGATTCCTTCCTGCTGGAGGCGGAACGGGAAGTGCTCGGCGTCACCCATGCCGAGGCCGGCGCGGCGCTCGCCCAACACTGGAATTTTGCCCCCTCGATCCAGGTCGCCGTGGCCACCCACCACCAGCCGGTCGCGGGCACCACCGCCAGCTACGCCGACCTCACCCACCTGTGCGAGATCATGGCGCACGGCCTCGATCTCGCCCGCGATCGCTATGCCATGGCCACCGAACTGGACGAATCCGTCCTCGTTCGGCTCGGACTGGACTGGACGTACCTGGCCGCCAGCCTGCCCGGAATCGAACGCGAGTTCGACAGCTACGAATCCCTGCTGACCTCCGGCCGCTAAGGCCGGGATGAAAGTCGAACAACTTCATCGCCTGGCCGGCTCCGACTGGAACCGTGCCCCGGCCATGAAGGACGCTCGACTGGTGCTGATCTTCGGCGCCAGCGAACAACTATCCCCGGCCCGGATCGAGGAGATCCGCTCGTTCTACCCGGCTGCGCTACTGCTGGGTTGCTCGACGGCGGGCGAGATCGTGGCGACCCGCGTGTGCGACGACAGCCTGGCCGTCACGGCGGTGACCTTCGGGAAAACCCGGCTCCGACTGGCCCAGTACACCATCGCCTCGGCGGACGACAGCCGCTGGGCGGGGGAGATGCTGGCCAGCGACCTGCTCGGCTCCGACCTCAAGCATGTCTTCCTGCTCTCGGACGGGCTCAAGGTCAACGGCACCGAACTGGCCAAAGGCCTGAAGTCGATCTTGCCGGCGGGCATCGAGGTCACCGGCGGCCTGTCCGGCGACGGCGCCCGCTTCCGGCACACCCTGGTGATCGCCGACGGCCCGGCCGAGGCAGGCCGGATCGCTGCGCTCGGCCTCTACGGCGACGCCCTCAAGGTCGGCTTCGGGTCGCTCGGCGGCTGGGACCCGTTCGGCCCGGATCGCCTGATCACCAAGGCCAGAGGCAACGTGCTCTATGAACTGGACGGCCAATCCGCCCTGGCCCTGTACAAGAAATACCTGGGCGACCACGCCGCCGGATTGCCGGCGGCCGGCCTGCTGTTCCCGCTCGCGCTCTCGGCCACGCCGAACGAGAATTCCGGCCTGGTTCGCACCATCCTGGCGGTGGACGAAAAACGCCAGTCGATGACCTTCGCCGGCGACATGCCGGAAGGCATGTACGCCCGCCTGATGAAGGCCAATTTCGACCGTCTGGTCGACGGTGCCGCGGGGGCGGCGGCCATCTCGAAGGTCCGTCTGGCCGGCAGCCTTCCTGAACTCGCCATCCTGATCAGCTGCGTGGGCCGCAAGCAGGTGCTTAGACAGCGCATCGGGGAGGAGGTCGAGGCGGTACGCGACATCCTGGGCCCCCAGGCCGTCCTCACCGGGTTCTATTCCTACGGCGAGATTTCCCCTTATGTGCCGACCGACCGCTGCGAGTTGCACAACCAGACCATGACCATCACCACCTTCAGTGAAGGCTGAAACGGGCCCGGCAAGTCGCAGGATTGCGGCAACGATTTCACCGGTCCATCATTCCACCACATGCACATCGGGATATAGGCAATGGAACGCTACACGATCTCCCTCGAGGAGTCCCTGGCGCAGGAATTCGACGATTTGATCCGGCGCCGGGGTTATGCCAACCGCTCCGAGGCGGTACGCGACATGCTGCGCCGGGAACTGGAGAACGACCGCCTGGCCCGCGACGAGGCCCCCCACTGCGTCGCGGCCCTGTCCTATGTCTACGACCACCACGAGCGCCAGCTGTCCGAGCGCCTGACCGACATGCAGCACCACGCCCACGACCTGGTGGTGTCGTCGATGCATGTCCACCTCGACCACGAAAACTGCCTGGAGACCCTATTCCTGCGCGGCCACACCCCGGAAATCCGCGCACTCGCCGACCAGGTGGCCGCCGAGCGCGGCGTCCGCCATGCCCAGCTCAATCTGGTGCCGGTCGACACCGAGGCGGCCGGACACCACCACACCCATAGCCGGCCCAAGACCTGAGATACATGGACCACGAACGCATCTACAGGAACCGGATGACCCGGCGCGACCTTCTCTGGCGGATCGAGTGGACCAGGCAGGATGCCGTAGGGGCTTAACCAGACGATCGCCCGCCACGGGATTTTCGACCGGGCCATGATCCGGGACTGATCCGCCACCCAGCCGGCCGGCATCGGGCGGGCCCAAAATGACCAGGTGTATGATCGTCGGAGAAATGCCCAAGGAATTTCGCTGCTGCCCCGGGGCAACACCTGGGCGCCAGGCTGGCCGGAACTGAGCATCCTCCATAATTGTCCCCGTGCTGACGCATCACGAGGTTTAACCGCAACCGTTTACGAACGGTAGGGAGCATCGCTTGGGATCAGCATGGCAGGCATTCATAGCCAATTTGCCCAGACAATGGCACCGGATCGGGGCCCGGCTGCCCGGTAGCAGCACGCCTGGCCAGCCTGCCCGGGAAGCCCCTCCGCTGCGGGCGGAGTTGTTCAGCAGCGACCAGATGGAGCAGCACGGCGTGCTGCTCGCGTCCGGCCACCGCCTGGCGCCGGGGCGGGTGCCGGACCAGTTGCTGGTGCGACTGGCCGCGAACGAGCGGGTGCTGATCGAGACCTGCGAGCGGCTGATGGCGGCAGTGGCGGCCAAGCACCGCATCACCCCGGCCGGGGAATGGCTGCTCGACAACTTCTATCTGGTCGAAGAACAGATCCGCACCGCCCGGCAGCACCTGCCCAAGGGCTACAGCCGGGAACTGCCGGCCCTGATCGAGGGTGTTTCGGCCGGGCTGCCGCGCGTGTACGACCTCGCCCTCGAGACCATCGCCCACGGTGACGGCCGGGTGGACCCGGACAGTCTCAGCCGTTTCGTCGCGGCCTACCAGACCGTCACGCCGTTGCGCCTGGGCGAACTGTGGGCCGTGCCCATCATGTTGCGCCTGGCCTTGATCGAGAATCTGCGCCGCGTCGCGGTGCGCATTGCCACCGGCAGGGTCGACCGGGACCAGGCTGCCGCCTGGGCCGACAAGCTGACGGAGATCGTCCGCCAGGACCCGAAGAGCCTGATCCTGGTGATCGCGGACATGGCGCGCTCGAATCCGCCCATGTCCCCCCCCTTCGTGTCGGAATTCGCGCGCCGCCTGCAGGGGCAGGGGCCTGCCCTGGCCTTGCCGCTGACCTGGATCGAGCAGCAACTGGCCGAGTCGGGCCTGAGCATCGAACAACTGGTCCGTGCCGGCAACCAGAAACAGGCGGCCGACCAGGTCTCCGTCAGCAACAGCATCGGCAGTCTGCGCTTTCTCGGCACCATGGACTGGCGCGAGTTCGTCGAGACCTTGAGCGTGGTCGAGCGGACCCTGCGCGAGGACCCGGCCGCCGCCTACGCGGCGATGGACTTCGCCAGCCGCGACCGCTATCGCCACGTCATCGAGCGCGTGGCAAAGGCCGGCGGCGTGTCCGAGGCCGAGACCAGCCGGCGCGCCATCGACCTTGCTCAAGCAGGGGCCGCCCGGCACGGCGGCGATGACCGAACGGCGCATGTCGGCTACTACCTGATCGACCGGGGTCTGCCTGAACTGGAGCACGCCAGCCAGGCACACCTCCCCCTGATCGTGCGGCTGCGGCGCGGGGCAGGCCGCTCGCCCCTGCGGCTCTATCTGGGCATGATCGGGCTGATCACGACACTGCTATCCGTCGGCATGCTGGCGCGGGCTGGGTCGGACGGCCTGGCCGGCTGGGCGCTGGCGCTATTCGGCCTGCTCGTACTGCTGGCCACCAGCCAGCTCGCGGTCGCCCTGGTGAACTGGCTGGCCACCTTGCTGACCTCGCCGAGCCCGCTGCCGCGCATGGACTATGCCAAGGGCATCCCGCCGACGGCGCGCGCCCTGGTCGTGGTGCCGACCATGCTGACCAGCCCGCGCAACATCGATGACCTGCTCGAGGCGCTGGAAGTCCGCTTCCTGGCCAATCGAGACGACAACCTGCGCTTCGGCCTGCTGACCGATTTTCGTGACGCGGCCGAGGAAACGCTGGCCGAAGACGCGCCGCTGCTGGACCTGGCGCGGGCACGGATCGAGGCCCTGAATCGGCAATACGCCGGCGAAGGCACCGATGTCTTCTTCCTGTTCCATCGCCCGCGCCGCTGGAACCCGCACGACCGGACCTGGATGGGCTACGAGCGCAAGCGCGGCAAGCTGGCGGACCTGAACGCCCTGCTGCGGGAAAACAACGCCGGCGGCTTCGCCCGGGTGGTCGGCGGGCTCGATGCCCTGGCCGGGATCAAGTACGTCATCACCCTGGACACCGATACCCAGTTGCCGCGCGACGCCGCGCGCCAATTCGTCGGCACCATGGCGCACCCGCTCAACCACCCGTTCTACGACCCCGCCCTGAAGCGGGTCAGCGCCGGCTACGGCATCCTGCAACCGCGCGTGAGCGTCAGCCTGCCCGGCACCAGCCAGTCGCGCTATGCCCGCCTGCACGGCGGCGAGCCGGGCATCGACCCGTATACCCGCGCCGTCTCCGACGTCTACCAGGACGCCTTCGGCGAGGGCTCGTTCATCGGCAAGGGCATCTACGACGTCGAGGCCTTCGAGCAAGCGCTCAAGGGCCGCTTTCCCGAGAACCGCATCCTCAGCCATGACCTCTTGGAAGGCTGCTACGCCCGCTCCGGCCTGATGAGCGATGCCCAGTTGTACGAGGAATACCCGGGCCGCTACGGCGCCGACGTCAACCGCCGTTACCGCTGGATCCGCGGCGACTGGCAGCTCGCTGGCTGGCTGCTGCCGTGGGCGCCCGGAGCCGACGGGCGCTATCGCCGCAATTCGCTCTCGGCCCTGTCGCGCTGGAAGCTGTTCGACAACCTGCGCCGCAGCCTGGTGCCGGCGGCATTGACCCTGCTCCTGGTGCTGGGCTGGACGCTGCCGTCGGCCATGTTCTGGACCCTGGCGCTACTCGGCGTCCTGCTGATTCAGCCCATCCTGGCCACCCTGCTGGATGGGCTGCGCAAACCGGACGACATGCGCTGGGGCCAGCATCTCGCCGCGGCCACCCGAGGCGCCGGCCAGCGCCTCGTCCAGACCGGATTCAATCTTGCGACGCTGCCCCACGAGGCCCACTACAGCCTGGATGCGATCCTGCGCACGCTTGGCCGTTTGCTGTTCAGCCAACAGCGGCTGCTGGAATGGAACCCCTCCGGCGACCAGGAACGACAAAGCCGCAGCAACCTCGCCGCGTCATTCCGCGCCATGGCGTTCGCGTCCCTGCTCGGCGCCGGCAGCACCCTCTATCTGGCGCTGGTCAATCCGGCCGCGCTGGCCGTGGCCGGACCCATCCTGTTCCTGTGGCTGGTCTCGCCCGTCATCACCTGGTGGATCAGCCTGCCCCTGGCCCGCCGCGAGGCCAGCCTGAGCATCGAGCAGACCCGCTTTCTCGGCCGCATCGCGCGCAAGACCTGGGCCTTCTTCGAGACCTTCGTCGGCCCCGATGACCACTGGCTGCCGCCGGACAACTATCAGGAATACCACGAGGCCCGGCTCGCCCATCGCACCTCGCCCACCAATATGGGATTGGCCCTGCTGGCCAACCTGTCCGCTTACGACTTCGGCTACATCCCGGCTGGACAACTGGTCGAACGCACGGACCACACCCTGGCGACGATGGCCGGGCTGAAACGTCACCGTGGCCATTTCTTCAACTGGTATGACACCCAGACTCTGAAACCGATGCACCCCGTGTACATCTCGACGGTGGACAGCGGCAACCTGGCGGGCCATCTGCTGACTTTGCGACCGGGACTGCTCGCGCTGCTCGACCGCCCCATCCTGGAGCCGCGCTGGCTGGACGGCCTGGGCGATACCCTGGGGATACTGGAAGTGGCGGCGGGCGACCACGCGCCCACCACGCTGGCCCGGTTTACCGAGGAATACCGGGATGCGCGCGAGTTTGCCCATGACCTGCCGCCGGACTCCCTCACGGCAGTGCGCCGCCTGCTGGAGCAGTTGACCCGGTCGGCCGAGGCCATTCTGACCGACCTGGCCGCTGAACCCGACGGCCAGGCACACGGGTGGGCACAGGCATTGGTCCGGCAATGCCGGGCCAGCCACGACGAGCTGGCCTTCCTGGCGTCCTGGACCGATCTGGCCGAGGCATCCGGCGGGGTCGACAAGCTGCCTGAGCTCGAAAACATCCCGACCCTGCGCGCCCTGGCCGGGCTCGATGTGGCGTTATCGAGCCACCTCGCGGACCACCCGGAGTCCGCCGCGCTGCGTGATCGCATCCAGCAGGCCAGCGCGCGCGCCCAGGCCCGCATCGCCGCCATCCAGCGCCTGGCCCTGCTGGCCGGCGAACTCGCGGAAATGGAATACGGCTTCCTGTACGACAAGTCGTCGCGCCTGCTCAGCATCGGCTACAACGTCGACGAGCGCCGTCTGGATGCCAGCTACTACGACCTGCTGGCCTCGGAGGTACGCCTGTGCGTGTTCGTCGCCATCGCCCAGGGGCAACTGCCCCAGGAGAGCTGGTTCGCCCTGGGGCGCCTGCTCACCCGCGCCGGCGGCGAGCCGATCCTGCTGTCGTGGAGCGGCTCGATGTTCGAGTACCTGATGCCGCAGCTGGTGATGCCGAACTACGAACACACGCTGCTCGACCAGACCGCCAGGGCGGCGGTGGCGCGCCAGATCGAGTACGGCGATCAGCTCGGCCTGCCCTGGGGCATCTCGGAATCCGGCTACAACACGGTGGACGCCCAGCTCAACTACCAGTACCGCGCCTTCGGCGTGCCCGGGCTGGGCCTGAAACGCGGCCTGGCCGAGGACCAGGTCATCGCCCCCTACGCCTCGGCGCTCGCGCTGATGGTGGCGCCGGAGGCGGCCTGCCAGAACCTGCAACGGCTTGCTGCCGTCGGTGCGGAAGGCCGGTTCGGCCTGCACGAGGCCATCGACTACACCCCGGCCCGGCAACGACGCGGCGAGACGCAAACCCTGGTGCATTCCTACATGGCCCATCACCAGGGCATGAGCCTGCTCGCCCTGGCCTGGCTGCTGCTGGACCAGCCGATGCAGAAGCGCTTTGCCGCCGACCCGCTGTTCCAGTCCACCCTGCTGCTGTTGCAGGAGCGCATCCCCCGCGCCTCGGCGTTCTATGCCCACACCGCCGAACTCACCGACATCCAGGCCGGCGCCAGCAGCACGCAGATGCCGATCCGGGTGTTGACCAACCCGGACACGCCGATCCCGGAAGTGCAATTGCTGTCCAACGGCCGCTATCACGTCATGGTCACCAACGCGGGCGGCGGCTACAGCCGCTGGCGCGATCTCGCCGTGACGCGCTGGCGTGAAGACGCCACCCGCGACCCCTGGGGCACCTTCTGCTATCTGCGCGACGTAGACAGCGGCATGGTCTGGACCAGCGCCCACCAGCCGGCCCAGAAGCGCGCGGAACACTACGAAGCGATCTTTTCCGAAGGCCGCGCGGAATTCCGCCGCCGCGACGGCGATTTCGAGCTCCATACCGATATCATCGTCTCGCCGGAAGACGACATCGAATTGCACCGGGTGCGCATCACCAACCATGCCACCGTTCCCCGGACCATCGAGGTCACCAGCTACGCCGAGGTGGTGCTGGCTGACCCCGCCGCCGACACCTTGCATCCGGCCTTCAGCAACCTGTTCGTGCAGACCGAGATCGTCGAGGCGCAGCGGGCCATCCTGTGCACCCGCCGGCCCCGCTCGCGCGACGAGTCGACGCCCTGGCTGTTCCACCTGATGGCCGTGCACGACGCCGAGGTCGGCGGGCATTCCTACGAGACTGATCGCGCCCGTTTCATCGGTCGCGGCCGCGACCTCGCCGCCCCGCAGGCGTTGGACGCCGACGCGGCGCTGTCCGGCAGCCAGGGCTCGGTGCTCGACCCCATCGTCGCCATCCGTGCCCGGCTCACCATCCAACCGGGCCAGTCGGCCAACGTGGACCTGGTCTACGGCATCGGCGACAGCCGCGCCACGGCCCTCGACCTGGTCGGCAAGTATCAGGACCGCCGCCTCGCCGACCGCGTCTTCGAACTGGCCTGGACCCACGCCCAGGTGTTGCTGCGCCAGATCAACGCTGCCGAGGCCGACGCTCAGCTCTACGGCCGCCTGGCCAACTCGGTCATCTACGCCAATGCCGCCCTGCGTGCCGACGCCAGCGTGCTGCTGCGCAACCGGCGCGGGCAATCCGGCCTGTGGGGCTATGCCATCTCCGGCGACCTGCCCATCGTGTTGCTGCGTATTGCAGACCTGGCCAATATCGAGCTGGTGCGCCAGCTCATCCAGGCCCATGCCTACTGGCGCCTGAAGGGGCTGGCGGTGGACCTGGTGATCTGGAACGAGGATCGCGCCGGTTACCGGCAGGCGCTGCACGACCAGATACTGGGCCTGGTGGCGGTGGGCCTGGAAATCCAGGCGATGGACCGGCCGGGCGGCATCTTCGTGCGCTCGGTGGAGCAGATATCGGAAGAAGACCGCACCTTGTTCCAGACCGTCGCCCGGGTCATCCTCAGCGACAGCCGCGGCACTCTGGCGGAACAGGTCAACCGCCCCGGCCTGGCGGAAGTGCGGGTGCCGCGCCTGATCGCCAGCCGCCCCGGCCTGGCCGGGGCGCCCGTCATTGATCTGCCACATCGCGACCTGATCCTGGCCAACGGCCTCGGCGGCTTCACCCCGGACGGGCGCGAATACGTCACCACCACCACGGCGGCACAGGTCACCCCGGCGCCGTGGGCGAATGTGCTGGCCAATCCGCAGTTCGGCAGCGTCGTCTCGGAGAGCGGCCAGGCCTACACCTGGGGCGAGAACGCGCACGAGTTCCGACTCACGCCCTGGCACAACGATCCGGTCTCCGACCCGGGCGGCGAGGCCTACTACCTGCGCGACGAGGAGACCGGCCGGTTCTGGTCGCCGACGCCGCTGCCCCGGCGCGGCGCGGCGCCCTACGTCAGCCGGCACGGCTTCGGCTACAGCGTGTTCGAGCATGTTGAGGCCGGCATCCGCTCGGAGCTGTGGGTCTACGTGGCCCTGGATGCGGCGGTGAAGTTCTCCGTGCTCAAGGTGCGCAACGACTCTGGCCGGCCGCGCCGGCTGTCCGCCACCGGTTATGTGGAATGGGTGCTGGGCGACCTGCGCCCGAAATCGCTCATGCACGTCACCACCGAGGCCGATCCCTACAGCGGCGCGCTCTACGCGCGCAACCCGTACAACAGCGAGTTCCCCGACCGGGTCGCCTTCTTCGACGTCGACGACGTCAACCGCACCGTGACCGGCAACCGCGCCGAATTCATCGGCCGCAACGGCAGCCTGGCCGACCCGGCGGCGCTGCGGCGCAGCCACCTGTCCGGCAAAGCAGGCGCGGGCCTCGACCCCTGCGCCGCCATCCAGGTGGCCTTCGACCTGGCCGACGGCCAGGAACGCGAGATTGTCTTTCGCCTGGGCCTGGGCGGCATCCCCGGCGGCGACGAAGTCCTCCGCCTGGTGCATCGCTTCCGTGGCAGCCATGCGGCCCGGCGCGCCCTGGAAGCGGTCTGGCAGTACTGGAACCACACCCTGGGCGCGGTCCAGGTCGATACCCCCGACCAGTCGCTCAACGTGCTCGCCAATGGCTGGCTGCTGTACCAGACCCTGGCCTGCCGGATGTGGGCGCGCAGCGGCTATTACCAGTCGGGCGGCGCCTTCGGTTTCCGCGACCAGTTGCAGGACGCGATGGCCCTGGTGCATGCCGAACCACGACTGCTGCGCGCCCAGTTGCTCCTGTGCGCCGGACGCCAGTTCCGCGAGGGCGATGTCCAGCACTGGTGGCATCCGCCCGCCGGCCGGGGCGTGCGCAGCCATTGTTCCGACGACTACCTGTGGCTGGCCCTGGCCACCTGCCGCTATGTCACGAGCACCGGCGACACTGGGGTGCTGGACGAGCCGGTGGCGTTCCTGGAAGGCCGCCCGCTCAACCCGGACGACGATTCCTACTATGACCTGCCGGGGCGCACCGAGGCCAGCGAGAGCCTGTACCGGCACTGCGTGCTGGCGATCCGGCACGGCCTGCGCCACGGCGAGCACGGCCTGCCGCTGATCGGTTCCGGCGACTGGAACGACGGCATGAACCGGGTCGGCATCCAGGGCCGGGGCGAAAGCGTCTGGCTGGGCTTCTTCCTACATGAAGTGCTGCAACGGTTCGGCGCCCTGGCGCAGCGGCACGGCGACACTGAATTTGCCGAAGTCTGCGCGACCGAAGCGAAGCGCCTGAGCGAGAACCTGGAACACCACGCCTGGGACGGCGCCTGGTATCGGCGCGCCTGGTTCGACGACGGCAGCCCGCTCGGCTCGGCGGAAAGCGCCGAATGTCGGATCGATTCCATCTCGCAAAGCTGGGCCGTGCTGTCCGGCGCCGGCGACGACCAACGCGCGCGTCAGGCCATGAACGCCCTGGATGAGCACCTGGTGCGCCGCGACGACGGCCTGATCCAGTTGCTCGATCCACCCTTCGACCGCTCGGACATGGACCCCGGCTACATCAAGGGCTACGTGCCCGGCGTGCGCGAGAACGGCGGCCAGTACACCCACGCCGCCATCTGGGCCGCCATGGCCTTCGCCGCCCAGGGCGACCCCCGGCGCGCCTGGGAGCTGACTACCCTGATCAACCCAGCCAACCATGCGAAGTCAGACGATGCCATCGCCACCTACAAGGTCGAACCCTACGTCATGGCCGCCGACGTCTACGCCCTGGCGCCGCACACTGGCCGCGGCGGCTGGACCTGGTACACCGGCTCGGCCGGCTGGATGTACCGGCTCGTCGTCGAATCCCTGCTCGGCCTGAGGCTGGAAACGGACCGGCTGCATATCGCACCCTGCCTGCCCGCGCACTGGCCGGGCTTCAAGGTCCACTACCGCTATCGGGAGACGGTCTACCACATCGCCGTCACGCAACCCGGCCCCGACAGCCCTGAAGAGCCGGGCATGACGGTCGACGGCATCGGGCAGGACGGCATGGCGATTGCCCTGGTCGATGACCAGCAGGAACACACAGTGGCGGTGCGGGTAGCGGGTAGCGGCGAATCGGTGGTCATTCGCGAAACCCGATAATAACCGCCTAAATCCGCCCGCGCGGCGAGCAAAGGCGCCCACTTGGCCAAGGACAAACTACCCGTTCGAATAACGCCCGCGGGATCCGGCAAAGAAACATAAGCAGGAAGAAAAGCGCCGTCAGAAACTCGCGGACAACGCCGCCGCCGATGGCAGCGACCAAACGCTTGCGGAAGAACCGTCACAGGCAAAACCCCCGCCCCGACAGCACGGCCGCGATCATGCCAGACGATGCGACCCCACCTGAACCATGATGGAATTGTCGTCACATGGGGATTCCGAATCCGGTGCCGAAAATGCGCTGCCTGATCGGGTTGGCGCTGTCTCAGCATTCCATGTAGCCTGATCTGCATTCGCTTAGTAGCTGCCGTTGAGGTGGCTGGCACGACAGCCTGTTCGTCGGCCTGACAGTCACACGCCAAATACGACACAAATCGAATGTCGAGATCTACACTGAACCCTTGATTATTGAGGAGTGAGTCCATGCAGAAGGGTTATGGGCAATTTTGTCCACTCGCCAAAGCGGCTGAACTTCTGTGTGAGCGGTGGACCATGATCGTCATACGAGAACTTGTTGCCGGCAGCCAACACTTCAATGACCTGCAACGAGGTCTGCCCTTGATGTCGCCGACCCTGCTTTCACAACGGTTGAAACAACTCACCGAAGCTGGCGTCGTAAGGAAAACCGTCGGGAACACCGGTAAACAGGCCTATGAACTCACTGAGGCCGGACTCGAACTGGAATCCCTGGTCAAGGTGATGGGCATCTGGGGGCATCGCTGGGCGAAAAGCCAGTTTGAGGATCATGACCTCGATGTTGGTTTGCTGATGTGGGACATCCGCCGTGGCGTAAATTCGGCCTGCTTCCCCGCGCAACGGCTGGTGATCGAGTTTGCCTTTTCCGATGCGCCCAAGGGGATGGGGCAATGGTGGCTGGTATCCGAAAACAACGATGTGGATCTTTGCCTCAAGGCGCCGGGCCACGATGTCGACCTGGTAATCAAGTCCACCGTCAGGGCCTTAACCTCGGTATGGATGTGCAAGCAGAATATGGGCGAGGCACTGAAAAGCGGCGAATTGACTCTGCTTGGTCCGTCGGACCTGCAAAAGCTGTTGCCCGCCTGGCTGCAAGGCAGCCCACTGGCCAGGATGGGCGCCGAATCGCTGGCTACAAAGCCCATCCTCCAGTGAGTTCATGCAAACCGTGGGGTTACTGATGCAGGATTTCACCCTTCAAGGCATAGGTGATTGCCAGGACATCCTTGCGGGCGGATTCGTCGATGCCGTGTTTTTCCATGACACCCAGAATGTCATCGACCACCGCCATGTATTCGGCCTCGCTGATGTTCATCCCACGGTGACTCTCAGGCATGCTGCGCCCGGTGTATTTTTCCGGGCCGCCACTGCCGGCACCCAGAAAATCGCAAGTGTGCTTCTTGATTTCCGCTACTCGTTCCGGCTTGTCCAGATACGGTAGGAACCGGGCCTTGATGACCGGGTTATTCAGATGTGCTTCAACGATGTCATCAACCATTTTGGAAATGCCGGTTGCACCGCCCAGGCGTTCGTATAGGGTATTCATGATCTCCTCCTATCCATGATGGTTAGTAGCGCAGTACACAGCCTGTAGAAACCGCCTGATTTCGTCTAGTACAGAATCTGTAGTGCATTGTTTTGCAGCGATCGAGCGCAATCGACAACAGCACAATTCAACTCGCCGAGTTCGGCGTCGCGCAAGGCCCCGCCACGACCACATGCGGGGATTGTCGAGGTCGTCAACAGTTCGGTGGCAGCGCGCAGGCGACCGCTGCCTAGAGCACGTAGCGCAGGATCGCGACGTAATGGGCGGCGCTGCCGGCGAGTACGAACAGGTGCCAGACGCCGTGCGCATGGGTAATGCGGCGGTCGAGCGCATAGAAGACGATCCCCGCCGTGTAGAACACGCCGCCGGCGGCGAGCCAGGTGAAGCCGGCCGGTCCCAGCGCCCGCAGCAGCGGCGCTATGGCCACCAGGACCACCCAGCCCATCACGACATAGATCACCACCGACAGTATCCGCGCGCCGTTCGCCGGCCTCAGTTCCTGCAATATGCCGAGTACCGCCAGCCCCCACACCACTCCGAACAGCGACCAGCCCCAGGGGCCGCGCAGCGTCACCAGGCTGAACGGGGTATAGGTGCCGGCGATGAGCAGGTAGATGCTGAAGTGGTCCAGCTTGCGCAGGATGTCTTTCGCGCGGCTGCGCAGGCTGTGGTAGAGGGTCGAGAAGCTGTACAGCAGCACCAGCGTCAGACCGTAGATGGAGACACTGACCACCTTCGTCGGGTCGCCGTCCAGCGACGCCAGCACGATGAGCGCGACGCTCCCGACAAGCGCCAGCACGGCCCCAGCCAGATGGCTATAGGCGTTGAATTTTTCTCCGTGGTACATGTGCCTGGCTGTGTCCCGGTCGATTAACCCGCCACACCATGACGGGCCTCGGAACCCGGCACAAGTGGCCCGGGTATGCCTCGATCCCATCATAACGCCGGGCAAGGCCCGGATGACGGGTGGAATCGTCAGTTTGCCTGCCGCGGCAATGCGTACCTTGCGGCCGTTCAGGCCAGGGGGTGCTCGGCAGTGTATTGTCTGGGCTATCGCCGCCTGGCCCGGTCCAGGCGCAGGATCAACGAAAAGGTTTTTCATCATGCGACGTTTGAACATCAGCCATATCACCGAGTATCAGTTTCCCGCGCCAGTGACGCTGCTGCCGCACCGGCTGCTGTTGCGCCCCAGGGAGAGCCACAACGTCAGGATCGAGACTTCGACCCTGGATATCGATCCCGGCCACAGCCTGCAATGGAAGCGCGACGTGCTGGACAACTCGGTGGCGCTGGTGAGTTTTTTCGAGATGGCCGAGCGGCTGCGGATTGCCAGCAACGTGGTCATCCAGCACTACGAGGACAACCCGTTCGATTTTCTGGTCGATGATTATGCGGTCAACCACCCCTTCGACTATGCCGTGGAAGATCGGGCCGATCTTGCCCCCTTCCTGCAGGCCGTGTATCCGGACGACCGCGAGGCGGTGCAGGGCTGGCTGGCCGGAGCGGGCCTGCTCCGGCCCCAGGAGACCTTCACGCTGCTGGACCAGATGAACCGCCGGATCGCCGGCCAGTTTGTCTACCAGATGCGCGAGGAGCCAGGCGTCCAGCCGCCCGCGCTGACGTTGGCGCTCAACAGCGGTTCCTGCCGCGATTTCGCGGCCCTGCTCATGGAAGCATGCCGATGCCTGGGACTGGCCAGCCGCTTCGTCAGCGGCTATCTGTTCACTTCCGATTTCGACACCAACAATGCCTCGACCCATGCCTGGGCCGAGGTCTACCTGCCTGGCGCAGGCTGGAAGGGGTTCGACCCTACCGGCGGCGAGGTGGTGGGCAACCGGCATATCGCGACGGCCGTGGCGCGCCATCCGGAAGCCGTGCCGCCGGTGGCCGGCAGCTTCATCGGCCCTAGCGGATCGCACCCGGCGCCAAACGTGACGGTACGGGTCAGCACGATCGTGGCGTGAGCCCACTCCATAAGCAATAAATATATATTATAAACATTGCTTATATACGAGATTGCGGGTACGGTGGGCCGGCAGTCAATTCAAGCAGTGTAGTTCCAGTTCAGCAGTCACAGCCTTCAACGGCACCGTCGCTTCAGTACCTCCCCTACAGACCTTGATGCCACCGCACCCAACCGGGCGCGAGTCCGGATTATTCAGTTTCAAAAAGGAATGTAGATGTCTACCGGTACAGTTAAATGGTTCAACGATGCCAAAGGCTTTGGCTTTATCACCCCCGATGAAGGCGGCGACGACCTGTTCGCCCACTTCTCCGAAATCCAGGACAGCGGCTTCAAGTCCCTGAAGGAGGCTCAACGCGTCTCCTACGAGGTCAAGACCGGCCCCAAGGGCAAGCTGGCCGGTTCCATCCGGCCTGAGTAACCTCGCGGCCTCTGGCAGCCCGGACACACCGGGCTTGCCATCCAGCCAAGGCACAAAGGGGCCGGATCTTTGATCCGGCCCCTTTTGCTTGTCGGCGGGTGATCACGGCCCTGGCTTGAGCGGCCGGCCATGGCGCGCTTTTCCACAGCGGAAGATCAGCGTCTCTTCAAGCCGTAAGGCCGCTCCCGCGTGACCGGGCGGTAGCCGCCCTCGGCGGCGTCATGGTGGTCGTGATGATGCCGGTGGCTGTGGTAGTGCATGTGGGTCGCGCCGTCGGCATGGACATGCCAGTGGGCGTGGGCCAGGTGGGTCTGGCGCAGCAATTCGGCATCCTCCAGCAGTTCCGCCGGCCGGCCTTCGCCGACCACGCGGCCGCCGGCGAGCACGAAGGCGTAGTCGGCGATGTCCTCGACGATGTCGAGGTCGTGGGTGGCGGTGACGATGGTCCGCCCGGTGTTCCGGCTCTCGATCAGGAAACGGATGACCTCGCCCTGGCTCTCCGGATCGAGCGAAGCGGTCGGCTCGTCGAGCAGCAACACCTCGGGTTCCATGATCAGCACCGAGGCCAGGGCCACCCGCTTCTTCTCGCCACCGGACAGGTAATGCGGGGCACGATCCTTCAGGTGGCCGATCTTGAAGCGGGCCAGCATTTCATCGACCTGGCGCAATATCCGTTCCCTGGGCCAGCCGAGTTGCAGCGGACCGAAGGCCACCTCGTCGAACACGGTCGGGTTGAAGATCTGCACGTCCGGGTTCTGGAACACCAGCCCAACCCGGCGCCGGAAGGCGAAATTGATTGCCTCGTCGGCCAGCGCGGCCTCGCTCAGCACCGCCCCGAACGCCTTCAGCTCGCCCTGGCTGGGGAAATACAGCGCGTCCAGGAGGCGCAGCAGGGTCGACTTGCCGGAACCGTTGGCGCCCAGCAAGGCGACCCGGTCGCCCCGGCGGATGCGCAGGCTGAGGGCATCCAGCGCCGGCTGGTTCTGGTAGGCGTAATAAACGTCGGTCAACTCGAAAACATCATCGCTCATGTCTGGTTCCAGATGATCAGGACGGGCAGCGCCAGGGCGCAGGTCAGTGCAACCCAGTCACGCGGCCGGGTACGGAAGTCGTCGAGCAGGTGGATCTCGCCCCGGTAACCGCGCGAGATCATGGCCAGATGGACCTCGGAGCTGAGTTGGAAGGCCTTGCCCAGCAGCACGCCGGCCGTGGCCGCCACCAGCCGGCGCCGCTGCCCTCCCGCCATGGGTGCGACGATGCGGCTGCGCCGGGCCTCGAACATCTGCAAGGCCGAGTGCAGCAGCACGAAGATATAGCGGTGGGTCATGCCCAGTATCGCCACCAGGACCACGGGCACGCCCAGGGTACGCATGGCCTTGAGCACATGCGGCCAGGGCGTCGACAGGATCAGCAGCAGGGCGAAGGTGGCGGAGGTCTCGGCGCGGCCGATCAGGAATGCCGCGCTGCGCAGGCCCTGCTCGGTCACCTGCCAGTGCAGCAGCGGGATGTGCCAGACCGGCGTGCCCGGCACCACCACGATGGCGGGCAGGGCGATCACGCCGGTGAACAGCAGAACGCCGAGCCAGACCTGCTTGAACAGCCTGGCCAGCGAGACATTGGAAACGAGGGCGAGCAAGACCGCGAACAGGAACAGCACAGCCAGCAGGGTCAGCTGCCTGACCAGGACGGCGCTGAAGATCAGGGCCAGACAGCCGACCAGCTTGATGCGCGGATCCAGCCCCTGCAGCAGGCCCTTGCGGGCGCTGGTGGATTCCGCTTCGAGGCCGTGCTCCATCGCCTTGGCCAGGCCCAACACCAGGCCTTCGACAAGATTGCGGCGGTGGCGGTCCGGCACGATAGTCGGTTCTCTCATAGGGCTGCGGACACGGGTGGATTCCGGCTCGGTGGCGTAGCCCGGCATCTGACCAGGCCACCCCGGGGTGCGTCAACCGGCTCAGGTCTCGGGCAACTCCTGCCTGGTGGTGAATTTCCCGACCAGCAGGAACAGCAGCAGAATCAGACCGGCTCCCAGCACGGCGGAGAGTATGTAGCCATAACCGGCGCTGTGCATGAAGCTGGGGGCGTAGTCGGGGATCGGCGCGGTCCACAGGCTGGCCAGGCGCTCCATGCCCTGGGGCGCTGCCTCGGGGGGCGCGACATGGCCCGATGCGGCCAGGATTTCCTGTCTGGCCTCGGCGCTGCCGAAGTCCTCCGCACCCCATTCGCCCCAGGCCGTTCCGGCCGCGAGCAGGCCGAGCGGCGTCATGATCATCAGCCCGGCCAGCGCATACCAGAGCTTGCGGGTCGATTGCCAGGCGCCGGCCGCGGCCAGTTTCGGCATGCCGCTTGCAGTCGAGAAGGCCAGCAGCGCCGGGTTGGCCCTTTGCAGATAGGCCACCAGCCCGCCGGTGATAGCCAGTTCGGCGATGCCGGCGATGGTGAGGTGGCCGATCATCATGGCCGGGATTGCGATCTCGAGCGGATAGGGCGCGTACAGGGGCGCACCGGTCGCATCCTGGGCCAGCATCGGCTGGATGCCGAACTCGATCGCCGTGAGCAGGGCCGCGACGTTGACCGCCAGATATCCCGCCAAGGCGGCTGCCACGACTCGGCGGGGCGAAGCCAATTCCGCTTTGCCGGCGATCAGGCTATAGCTCCAGTACGCCACCAGGGAACCGACCACCGCCATGTTCAGGCTATTCGCTGCGAAGGTGGTGATGCCGCCGTCGCCGAAGAACACCGCCTGGATCAGTAGGGCGATCGAGATCGCCACCATCGCCGCCCACGGTCCCAGCACGATCGCGGCGACGGCCACCCCGACCGCATGGCCGGTGGTCCCGCCCGGCAGGGGCAGGTTGAACATCATGATGACGAAGCTGAACGCGGAGAACACCGCCAGCAGCGGCACCATGCGGGTATGCAGCAGGCGCTTGACGCGTTGCAGGGCCAGATACCAGAACGGCAGGGTAATGGCGTAGGTGACCAGGCAGGTCGCCGGACTCAGATAACCATCAGGAATGTGCATAGGACCCTCGGCATGGAATGTCATAACGAGCGCGGTACCGGTCCGTCCGACCGGTGTGCGTGACCGCCGGCGCAGTATGAACTTTTTTATTATTGTGTGAAAGAGCTGCGGCGTGCGGCAACGAACTCATTCGGGAATGGCGCCGGCAAGCCGGGTGGCCATGCCTCAGGCAGACGGTCTGGCAGCCCCCAGCCCGGTTGAACGCTGGAGCGCGGGGTCGAAAAACGCCGCCGGCCTGGCACCGGTCGACGCCAGAGGCCAGGCAGACAGCCACGCCTCCAGTTCCGCCATTGGCATCGGCTGGGCGAACAGGAAACCCTGGCCAATGTCGCAGCCGAAACGCTTGAGCATCTCCAGCGCCTCGGGGTTCTCGATCCCTTCTGCCGTGACTTTGAGTCCTAGATTGTGGGCCAGGTCGACGGTCGCGCGCACGATGACGGCATCGCTTTCACTGGCCAGCATATCCATGACGAAGGACTTGTCGATCTTCAGTTCCGACACCGGCAGTTTCTTCAGGTAGGACAACGAGGAATACCCGGTACCGAAATCGTCGATCGACAGCTGGAAGCCCATGCCGCGCAGGCGCTCGACGATGGCCAGCACCCGGAGGGGGTCCACCATGATGCTGCCTTCGGTGATTTCGAAGACGATCCACTCGGGCAGCAGCCCTGTCTTGGCTGCAATGCCGGCGATCTGGTCGGGCAGTTCCGGGTCATGCAGGTCCTTGGTGGAAAGATTGACGGATACGATCAGCGCCCGCCCCGCCTGGTGCCAATCGGCGCAGGTTTGAAACGCCCGCTCCAGGACCCACTGACTGAGCGGCCGGATCATCCGGGTGCGCTCCGCCAGACCGATGAATTCTTCCGGCGGAATGAAGCCGTGCTCCATATGCGGCCAGCGCACCAGCGCCTCCACGCCGATGACCGAATTGCTCGCCAGGTCGATCTTGGGCTGGTAGTAGAGCTGCAGTTCATCGCGCTCCAGGGCCCGCTTCAACTCGCCCATGAGGGTCAGCCGGCGCGGGCTGTGCTCGTCCATGGTGGGCGAGTAGACGCTGTAGCCGGAGATGGATTTCCCGGCGGAATACGCGGCTACGCCGGCCCGTTGCAACAGGGTGTCGGCATCATCGCCGTGCTCGGGGGCCATGACGATGCCGATGCTGGGATGCAGGGTCAGCTTGAAGGCATTGACGATGAAATGGGGTTCAATGGCCTTGATCAGGTTGCGGGCAGCGGTCTCCGCCACGGCCCGGTCGCCGCATCCGCCCAGCAGGATGGCGAAATTGTGGCTGTCGATGTGGGCGACGCTGTCCTCGCTATCGGACCAGCTAGCCAGGCGGGTGGCGAGTTGCTTGACCAGCAGGTCGGTATTGTCGGGGCCGAGCGTGTCCTGAATCTCCTTCAGGTTGTCGATGGACAGCAGCAGTACGGCCAACATGCCGCGTTGGCTGTAGTCGGCACGGATGGCCTGCTCCAGGCGGTCATAGAACAGGGCGCGGTTGGGCAGTTCGGTAAGCGGGTCATGGGTGGCGGAAAAGGCCGCCTGCTTCTCCATCCGGTTGGCGTATTGGCGCAATTCCTCGGTCTGCTCCAGCACCATCAGGCTCGCCTCCTGGGACATGACGTAGCTTGCGTACTGGCCGATGTAACCGAAGATGAAAGGCAGTGCGTCGAGTATCCACAGGACAAAATTGGAGCGCTGGGAATTCATGATGCCATCCAGGGTGATGGCGTGGCTCTCCGTGAAGCTCACCAGCAGGGTGGCGGCAACCACGGCGACGACGGCCACGATTACCGCCTGCATGGATACCTTGGAAGCCTTGGCGTTCAGTATCCTGGCATTGCTGGCGAGCACCTCGTTGAAGGATATGGCCATGATTCCCCCTGGTTCTGATTTTCGCTATGAAAATATGGTAGGCGATATTGCCCCAGTCCCAAAGCAATGCCTGCAAAGCCGGCATTGCCTGGACATCACGGCCGGGATCGCCCGGCCGCGCCCGGACCCGGCTGAAACAAGAAACGGTTTAACGAAACCGACGGCCTTGGTTAAAGTCTTCCCTATATGACCCCCAAACAGCTATCCCTTCCTATCGCCGGCATGACCTGCGCTGCCTGCTCCACCCGGCTGGAGAACAACCTCAACCGCCTGCCCGGCGTCGAGGCCCGGGTCAACCTGGCCACCGAAACCGCGCAGTTGAGCTACGACCCGGACCAGGTCGATCCGGCCGCCATCCTGGCCCAGGTCGGCAAGACCGGCTTCGCGGTGCCGCCGGCCACCCTAAACCTGAACATCGCCGGGATGACCTGCGCCTCCTGCTCGACCCGGCTCGAGCAGGTGCTCAACAAACTGCCCTCGGTCGAGGCCAGGGTCAACCTGGCCAGCGAGACCGCCCGGGTGCGCTACCAGCCGGGCCTGATCAACGAGGACACCCTGGTCGCCGCCGTTGCCCGCACCGGCTACAGCGCCACCCCGGCCAGCGAGGAGCGCCGTGCCGCCGAGAAGGCGCTCAAGGCCGAGGCCTATCGCAAGGAGGTCCGGGTATTCGTCATCGCCACCCTGTTCACCCTGCCCCTGCTGGCCGAGATGGTCGCCATGCTCGGCGGCGGCGAGGCCTGGCTGCCCGGCTGGGCGCAATGGCTGCTGGCCACCCCGGTGCAGTTCTGGGCCGGCTGGCGCTTTTACGACGGCGCCTGGAAGTCGCTCCGCGGCGGCGGCGCCAACATGGACGTGCTGGTCGCCCTGGGCACCAGCGCCGCCTATTTCTTCAGCCTGGCTACCCTGCTGCTGGTCCCGCACGGCCACCTGTACTTCGAGGCCAGCGCCGCCGTGGTCACCCTGGTCCGCCTGGGCAAGCTGCTGGAGGCGCGCGCCAAGGGCCGCACCTCCTCGGCCATCGAACAGCTGATCGGCCTGCAGCCGCGCACGGTCCGGGTCGAGCGCGCCGGCGAGTTCGTCGAGGCCGACATCGCCACGGTGAAGCCCGGCGAACGCATCCAGGTCCGCGCCGGCGAGCGCATCCCGGTCGACGGCACGGTCGAGGACGGCCGCTCCTCGGTCGACGAAGGCATGCTCACCGGCGAGAGCCTGCCGGTCGCCAAGGCCGTGGGTGGGCGCGCCTGGGCCGGCACCCAGAACCTCGACGGCCTGCTGGTGCTGCGCGCCGAGGGCGTCGGCAGCCATACCCAGTTGATGGAGATCGTCCGCCTGACCGAGACCGCGCAGGGCTCCAAGGCGCCGATCCAGAAACTGGCCGACCGCATCTCCGGCATCTTCGTGCCGGCGGTGATCAGCCTGGCCCTGCTCACCCTGGCGGTCTGGTGGCTGGTCACCGGCAACTTCAGCCAGAGCCTGATCCCGGCCGTCGCCGTGCTGGTGATCGCCTGTCCGTGCGCGCTCGGCCTGGCCACCCCGACTGCGGTGATGGTCGGCCTCGGCCGCGGCGCCCAACTGGGCATCCTGGTGCGTGCCGCCGAGGCCCTGGAACGGGCCGAACGGCTGGACACCCTGGCCCTGGACAAGACCGGCACCCTGACCGAGGGCAAACCGGCCCTGGTCGCCATGGCCCCGGACGCCGACGACCTGCTGCGCCTGGCCGCCGCGCTGGAACAGGGCAGCGACCACCCACTGGCGCGGGCGCTGTTTGAAGCGGCCAGGGCACGCGGCCTGGCCATCCCGCCGGTGGCCGACTTCGTCAACCTGCCTGGCGAGGGCGTCACCGGCACGGTCGAGGGTCGGCGGTTGCGCCTGGCCGCTGCCGCCACGGAGCAAGGGGAAACCGGCACCGTCATCGAACTGAGCGAGGACGGCCGCGCCCTCGCCCGCTTCGCCTTCGCCGACCGTCTGCGCGCCACCTCGGTCGCCGCCGTGGCGCGCCTCAGGGCCGCCGGCATCCGGGTCGTCATGCTGACCGGCGACAACGAGGCCACCGCGGCCGCAGTCGCCGCCGAAGCGGGCATCGACGATTGGCGCGCCGGCATCAAGCCGGTGGACAAGGCCGCCGCCGTGGCGGCCCTGAAAGGAACCGGCCACACCGTCGGCATGGTCGGCGACGGCATCAACGACGCCCCCGCCCTGGCCACCGCCGACGTCAGCTTCGCCATGCGCTCGGGCGCCGACATCGCCCTGGAGGCCGCCGACATCACCCTGATGCGCAACGACCTCGCCTCCCTCGCCGATGCAATCGAACTGTCGCGCGCGGTGATGGCCCGGATCCGCCAGAACCTGTTTCTCGCCTTCGTCTATAACGTACTAGCCTTGCCGCTCGCGGCGCTGGGCATGCTCAACCCGGTCATCGCCGGGGCCGCGATGGCCCTGTCGTCGGTCTCGGTGGTGAGCAATTCCCTGCGCCTCAAGCGCTGGCATGCAGACAGGGGGAAGGCGACATGCATAAATACGGCGAACAGCTCTTAAGGCAAACCCTGTGCTTGATCGCGCTTTGTCTGTCCGGCCTCAGCCTCGCCGCCGCCGACCCGGTCTATCGCATCGGCGTCCTGGCCAACCGCGGGCCGGATGCCGCCGTCGCGGAATGGTCCGCCCACGTGGACTACCTCAACCGCAAGCTCGATCCGCTCAAATTCGAACTGGTACCGCTTTCCTTTCATGACCTGAGCGCGGCCGCGCAGCAGCGGCGCGTGCAGTTCGTCATCACCAATCCGGGCCATTACATCGAAATCGCCTTTTCCGGATCGGTCAACCGCATCGCCACCCGGCAGATGCTCGGACCGGCCGGCCCCCTGGCCAGCTTTGGCGGCGTCGTCATCGCCCGCGCCGCTCGCGCCGATCTCAATACCTATGCCGACCTGCGCGGCAAGTCTCTGCTGATCCCGGACCGTTCCAGCCTGGGCGGCTGGCAGGTCCATGTCGGCGAGGCCATGGAAGAGGGCATCGATCTGCGAACCGGCACCACCTCGATCAAGGAGGTCGGCACCCACGACGATGTCGTATTCGGCATCCTGGCCGGGCAGGCCGATGCCGGACTGGTCCGCACCGGCCTGCTCGAAAGCATGGCCGCCGAGGGGCGCATCCTTCTGGATGATTTCCGGGTCGTCAACCTGCGCCGGGAGCTTGATTTTCCCTATCGCCTGAGCACGCGGCTCTATCCGGAGTGGCCCATCGCCCGCGTCGAGGGCACCCCGGAGGAGGTCACCCGCAAGCTGCTCATCGCCCTGCTCGGCATGGCCCCGGGCGATCCGGCGGCCCGCGCCGCCGGACTCAACGGCTGGACCGTGCCGTTGAACTACCAGCCGGTCAACGACCTGTTCTATCGCACCCGCCAGGGGCCCTACGAGCACCTGCCCATCACCGGGCGCGACGTGGTGGAGCGCTATGGCCTCCATCTGGCTGTCGCCATCGGCCTGATCATGCTGATCATCGGGCTGGCCCTGGCCACCTCCATCACCGCCAACCGCGCCCTGCGGCGCGCGCGCGACGGCCTGGCGGAACGCGAGGAACAATTCCGCAGCCTGGTCACCAATATCCCCGGCGTGGTCTACCGCTGCGCCCCGGACCAGGACTGGACGATCTACTATGTCAGCGAGCACATCCGCGACCTCAGCGGCTATCCCGCCAGCGATTTCATTGAGCGGCGGCGCAGCTACGCCAGCATCATCCACCCCGACGACATGGCCAGGGTGGACCAGGAGGTGAATGCCCAGGTTGCCGCGGGCCTGCCCTTCGTCCTGGAATATCGCATCGTCGATGCCGGCGGAGGGATCCGCTGGATACTCGAACATGGCCGCGCCCACTATGGCCCGGACCGGGCGGCGCAATGGCTGGACGGGGTCTTTCTCGACATCAGCACCATCAAGCAGGCGGAAGTGAAGCTGCGCCAGGCCTCCGCGGTATTCCAGCACACCGCCGAAGGCATCATCGTCACCGACGTGCAAAGGCACATACTGACCGTCAATCCGGCCTTCGTCGGGATAACCGGCTACAAAGAGGCGGAACTGATCGGCCACAGCCCCGCCGTCCTGCGCTCGGGCCGCCACGATGCCGCCTTCTTTGCGGCCATGTGGCGCGAGATCGAGCAACGCGGCAGCTGGCAGGGTGAGATCTGGAACCGGCGCAAGAATGGCGAGGTGTATCCGAGCTGGCAGACCATCAGCGCCCTGCGCGACGCCAACGACCAGGTCGTCGGCTACATCTCGCTCTATTCCGACATCACCAGCCTCAAGCAATCCGAGGAGCGCCTGCAATGGCTGGCCTACCACGACCCCCTCACCGGCCTGGCCAACCGGGTCCTGTTCGAGGAGCGCCTGCGCCATGCCATCCGGCAGGCGCTACGCCACAAGGAGCAGCTGGCCGTGCTGTATTTCGACCTCGACAGCTTCAAGACGATCAACGACAACCTCGGCCATCAGGTCGGCGACGAGTTGCTGGAAGCGCTCGCCCAACGACTCGAATCACGTTTGCGCAAGTCCGACACCCTGTCGCGGCGGGGCGGCGACGAATTCACCGTGCTGCTGGAAAACCTGAACGGGACGGAGGAGGCCGTGGCCATGGCCAATGAGATACTGCGCCAGATGGTGAAGCCCTTCGCCCTGCCCTCCGGACACCAGGTGAACACCAGCTGCAGCCTCGGCATCAGCCTGTTCCCGGACGACAGCGAGAATATCGAGGAGCTGATCCGCTGCGCCGATATCGCCATGTACCGGGCAAAACAGGACGGCGGCAACTGTTACCGCTTATTCTCCCCCGAACGCAATTAGGAACCCAGCCATGCGCATCGGCATCCCCAAGGAAATCAAGATCCAGGAATATCGTGTCGCCGCCAGCCCGGCCAGCGTGGCCAGCCTGACCGGCGCCGGCCATCAGGTCCTGGTCGAACGCGACGCCGGCAGCGCGATCGGCTTCTCCGACCAGGACTACCTGGACGCCGGCGCCACCGTGGTCGCCGATGCGGCGGCGGCCTATGCGGCCGACCTGGTGTTCAAGGTCAAGGAACCCCAGGCGGACGAACTGGCCTTCTTCCGGCCCGGCCAGATCCTGTTCTGCTACCTGCACCTGGCCGCCGCACCCGATCTGGCGCGCGCCCTGATGGACCGGGGCGTCGCCGCCATTGCCTTCGAGACGGTGGAATCGGCCGACGGCCGCACCCCGTTGCTGGCGCCGATGTCGCGTGTCGCCGGCCGCATGGCGGTGCAGGCCGGCATGCAGGCCCTGGAGATGAAGAACGGCGGCCGCGGCGTCCTCCTGGCCGGTGTCGAGGGCGTGGCGCCGGGCCGGGTGGTCATCGTCGGCGGCGGCGAGGTCGGCGCCAATGCGGCCCATATCGCGGTCGGCATCGGCGCCGAGGTCATCCTGCTGGATCGCGATCCAGTGCGCCTGCAAGTCCTCGCGGCACGCTACCCCGGCCGCATCGAGACGGTCCTGGCCGACGCCGCGAGCATCGACCACCACGTCGTCCGGGCCGATCTGGTGGTCGGCGCGGTCTACCTGCACGGCCGCCGGGCACCCCGATTGATCTCCCGCGACCTGGTCCGGCGGATGCCGCGCGGCGCCGCCATCGTCGACGTCTCCATCGACCAGGGCGGCATCGTCGAGACCTCCCGGGTCACCAGTCACGACCAGCCCTTCTTCATCGAGGAGGGCGTGGTCCACTACGGCGTCGCCAACATGCCCGGCTCGGTGGCCCGCACCAGTACGCTGGCGCTCGAGACCGCCACCCTGCCTTATCTGCTGCGCCTGGCCGGACTGGGTCCGCGGGCGGCCTTCGCGGCCGACCCCGATTTTGCCGCCGGCCTCAACGTCGCCGCCGGGCAGATCTGCCACCCCGGCCTGGCCGCCGACATGGGGCTGGTGAGCGGCGATTGGCGCCACTGCCTTAATACCTGATTTATTTGGTCTGGTTTTAGGCGATAATGCCGCATTGCCAGCCATTCAGAGGAAAGCCATGACCGACCCGTTCATCGCCCAGCGCGGCCCCTATCCCGTCGACCTGGAACCCGGCGAATATTACTGGTGCGCCTGCGGCCACTCGAAGACGCAGCCGTTCTGCGACGGCTCGCACGAGGGCACCGGCTTCACGCCGGTGCAGATGGTCATCGCCGAGAAGAGCCAGGTCTACCTGTGCGGCTGCAAGTACACCGCCACCCCGCCCTTCTGCGACGGCAGCCACGACCTGATCGACTGAGGCTGCGATTAAGTCGTCATTAAGACTATTCGGGTTGTCTGGCATGGCCGGGGTAGCGGATAATTCCGCGACTTGACTGTTAGCACAATGGACCACTACCTCCTCATCCTCATCGGCACGGTGTTCGTCAACAACATCGTGATGGCGAAAATACTGGGGCTCTGCCCGTTCATGGGCGTCTCCAAGAAGCTGGAAACCGCCATCGGGATGGGTGCGGCCACCACCTTCGTGCTGACCCTGGCCTCGGGCGCCAGCAACCTGATCGACACCTATGTGCTGGGCAACGAGCTGTTCTACCTGCGCACGCTGTCGTTCATCGTGGTGATCGCCGGCATCGTCGGCTTCACCGAGATGTTCATCAGGAAGACCTCGCCGGTGCTGTTCCGGGTGCTCGGCATCTACCTGCCGCTGATCACCACCAACTGCGCCGTGCTCGGCATCCCCCTGCTCAACGTCCAGGAACACCACAATTTCGTCGAGTCGCTGCTGTTCGGCCTCGGCGGCGCGATCGGCTTCACCCTGGTGCTGGTCCTGTTCGCCGCCATGCGCGAGCGCCTGGAAGCGGCCGATGTGCCGAAGCCGTTCCGGGGCACCAGCATCGCCATGATCACCGCCGGGCTGATGAGCCTGGCCTTCATGGGCTTCGCAGGCCTGATCAAATGATCACCGCGATCGTCATCATGGCCGCCATCGGCCTGGTGCTGGGCATCGTGCTCGGCTGGGCCGAGGTGCATTTCCGGGTCGCCGAAGACCCGCTGGTCGACAAGATCGACAAGATCCTGCCGCAGACCCAGTGCGGCCAGTGCGGCTTCCCGGGCTGCCGGCCCTATGCCGAGGCGATCGCCAAGCACGAGGCCGACATCAACCTGTGCCCGCCCGGCGGCGAACACGGCATCCGGCAACTGGCCGACCTGCTCGGGGTCGAGTTCAAGCCGCTCGGCGCCGGCAAGGAGCCAAAGCCGAAAGCGGTCGCGGTGATCGACGAGAACACCTGCATCGGCTGCACCCTGTGCATCCAGGCCTGCCCGGTCGACGCCATCATCGGCGCATCCAAGCAGATGCACGTCATCGTCGCCGACGCCTGCACCGGTTGCGAGTTGTGCCTCGCCCCCTGCCCGGTCGACTGCATCGAGATGCAGGTGATCAGCGAGAACGTGAACAGCTGGAAATGGCGCTACCCGGTCTTCCCGATCCACCATGAAGTAGCCAGGGCGGCATGAACCAACCACTGTTCTCCTTCCCGGGCGGCCTCCACCCGGCCGAGCACAAGGCCGAATCCAACGCCGCCGCCATCGTGACCGTGCCCTTGTCCGGCCGCTACGTGGTGCCGCTACGCCAGCACGCCGGCAATTCGGCCAAGCCGGTGGTCCATGTTGGCGACCGCGTGCTCAGGGGCCAGACCCTCGCCATCCCGGACGGCCGCATCTCGGCCGCCGTGCACGCCCCCACCTCGGGCCGCGTGGTCGCCATCGAGCCGCATCCGGTGGCCCACCCCTCGGGCCTGGCCGATGGGTGCGTGGTGATCGAGGCGGACGGGCTCGACGAGCCGGTCGCCATGACGCCGACGACCTGGCGCGACCTGACGCCCGAGGCACTGCGCGAACGACTGGCCGGAATGGGCCTGGTCGGCCTGGGCGGCGCGGTCTTCCCCAGCCACGTCAAGCTGCAACCCGGCCAGACCCGGATCGAGACCCTGATCCTCAACGGCGCCGAATGCGAACCCTGGATCACCTGCGACGACCGCCTGATGCGCGAACGCGCCGCCGAGGTGCTGCGTGGCGCCGAGATCATGCGCCACCTGCTCGGTGCGCGCGAGCTGCTGGTCGGCATCGAGGACAACAAGCCCGAGGCCGCCGCCGCCATGCGCGCGGCCGCCGGTCCCGACATCAAGGTGGTGGTGGTGCCGACCCGCTATCCCAGCGGCGGCGCCAAGCAGCTCATCCAGCTGCTCACCGGCCTGGAAGTGCCCGCCGGCAAGATCTCCACCGACATCGGCATCCAGGTCTTCAACGTCGCCACCGCCTATGCCCTGCAGCGCGCCGTCGAACTGGGCGAGCCGCTGATCTCCCGCATCGTCACCATCACCGGCCAGGTCGCCCGTCCGGGCAATTACGAGGTCCGCCTGGGCACCCCGATCGAGGAAGTGATCCAGCGGGCCGGCGGCGAACTGCCCGGCGCCAGCGGTCATCTGGTCGGCGGCCCGCTGATGGGTTTCGACCTCGACAGCCCGCGCGCGCCGGTGGCCAAGGGCGTCAACTGCATCATCGTCACCAGCCCCGAGCTGTTTCCGCCGCATCCGACCGCCATGCCCTGCACCCGCTGCGGCCTGTGCGCGCAGGCCTGTCCGGTCAGGCTGCAGCCGTACGAGATGTACCTCTACGCCAAGGCCAAGAACCTCGACAAGGCCAAGGCCTACAACCTGACCGACTGCATCGAATGCGGCTGTTGCAGCTATGTCTGCCCCAGCCATATCCCGCTGGTCGATTATTACCGCTTCGCCAAGAGCGAACTGGCCGCCCGCGATCGCGACCAGCAGGCCGCCGAGCTGGCCCGCGAGCGGCATGAATTCCATCTGCTCCGACTGGAGCGGGAAAAGCAGGAAAAGGCCGCCCGCCTGGGCCGGAAGGCCAGCGAGCGCCTGGAGTCCGGCTCGGTAGCGCCCGACGACCCGGAGGCGGCGCGCAAGAAGGCCCTGCTGGAGGCCGCCATCGAGCGGGCCAGACAGGCCAAGGAGGCCGCCGCCCCCGCCAACATCGACAACCTGACCCCGACCCAGCAGGCCGAGGTCGACGCCATCGAGGCGCGGCGCAAACAGGCCGAGCAGAAGGAAACCACCCCGTGATCGGCTCCCCCTTCGTCCTGGAAAAAAACTCGGTGCGCCTGACCATGGTCAAGGTGATGCTCGCGTTGATCCCCGGCACCCTCGCCCACGCCTGGTTCTTCGGCCCCGGCATCGTCGTCAGCCTGCTGGTGTGCGGCGCCTTCGCCATCGTCTTCGAAGGACTGGCGCTGCTGATGCGCGGCTGCTGCTTCAAGAATTTCATCAGCGACGGCTCGGTGCTGGTCACCGCCTGGCTGTTCGCCCTTTCGGTACCGCCGCTGGCGCCCTGGTGGATCTATGCGGTCGGCCTGCTGTTCGCGGTGCTGGTGGCCAAGCACCTGTACGGCGGCCTCGGCCAGAACCCGTTCAACCCGGCCATGATCGGCTATGCGGTGCTGATCATCAGCTTTCCCAACTACATGACCCACTGGCCCGGCCCGATCCACCTGGTCAACCATGTGCCCAGCCTGGCCGAATCCTTCGACCTGGTGTTTGCCGGCCAGGGCTCGATCAGCATCGATGCCTACACCATGGCGAGCCCGCTCGACACCGTGAAGACCCTGCTCCGGGCCGGCGTGCCCAAGGCCGACATCCTGGCCAATCCGGTGTTCGGACGCCTGTCCGGGACCGGCCTGGAATGGGTCGCCGGCATGTACCTGCTGGGCGGGCTGCTGCTGCTCGCCAACCGCCAGATCACCTGGCACGTGCCGGTCGCCTTCCTGGCCTCGGTGGCGGCCACCGCCGGCATCCTCCAGGCCGTCGACCCCGCCTACAACATGGGCCCGGTGTTCCACCTGTTCACCGCCAGCGTGATGCTGGGCGCCTTCTTCATCGCCACCGACCCGGTCAGCGGCTGCAGCACCCCCAGGGGCAAGCTGATCTTCGCCGGCCTGGCCGGCTTCATCTCCATCATCATCCGCAGCTATGGCGGCTATCCGGACGGGGTCGCCTTCTCGATCCTGATCATGAACGTGGCGGCCCCCTTCATCGATGCCTACACCCAGCCCCGGGTGTACGGCCACGCCCGGGGCGGCAAGGTCGGGCGATGATCGAACTGCGCAACCAGATCCTCGCCACCGCGGCCGCCCTGCTGGTCTTTTCCATGCTTGGCGCCGCCCTGCTGTCCGGCACTTTCCACGCCACCCGGCCGGCAATCGAGCGGAGCGAACGCGATGCGAAGATGAAACTGATCGCCCAGACCTTGCCGGCGGGCGGTTTCGACAACGATCCGGTGCGCGACGAGCTACCCCTGCCGGTCGAACCGCTGCTCGGCCTGAAATTGCCCGGCCAGGCCTATGTCGCCAAGCGCCATGGCCAGCCGGTCGCGGTCGTCCTGGAGGCCGCGGCGCCGGATGGCTATGCCGGCGAGATCCGCTTCCTGATCGGTGTCCGGTCCGACGGCACCGTCTCCGGCGTGCGCGTCACCGGGCACCGGGAGACGCCCGGCCTGGGCGACTACATCGAGATCGGCAAGAGCGCCTGGATCCGCGGATTCGACGGCAAGTCGCTGGGCAATCCGCAGCCGGTCGAGTGGAAGGTAAGGAAGGACGGCGGCCGCTTCGACTACATGGCCGGCGCCACCATCACCCCGCGCGCCATGGTCAAGGCGGTCAGGAAGGCGCTGGAATACTTCCAGGCCCACCAGTCCGAATTGCTGGCCACACCGGCCAAGGAGTAGCACATGAGCCCCGAAACCCGCGAAATCATCGTCAACGGCCTGTGGACGCAGAACCCCGGCATCGTCCAGCTGCTCGGCCTGTGCCCGTTGCTGGCGATCAGCAGCAACGTGGTCAACGCGCTCTCGCTCGGCCTCGCCACCACCCTGGTGATGGCGGTCGCCAGCGGCTCGGTCGCCCTGGTGCGCGGCTTCATCCCGCATGCCGCGCGCATCCCGCTGTTCGTGCTGATCATCGCCGCCCTGGTCACCGTGGTGGAACTGCTCATGCACGCCTACGTGCTGGCGCTCTACATCGTGCTCGGCGTGTTCCTGCCGCTGATCACCACCAACTGCATCGTCCTGGCCCGGGTCGAGGCCTTCGCCTCCAAGCGCAGCACCCTGCACTCGGTGCTCGACGCGGTCATGATGGGCCTGGGCCTGACCCTGGTCCTGGTGGTCCTGGGCGCGCTGCGGGAGATCATCGGCAAGGGCACCCTGCTGTCCGGCCTCGACCTCGCCTTCGGCCCGGCCGCCAAGGCCTGGGTCATCCACGTCATCCCCGATTTCCAGGGCCTGTTGCTGGCCGTCCTGCCGCCCGGCGCCTTCATCGGCCTGGGCCTGATCATCGCCGCCCGCAACTGGCTCATCACCATGAAGGAACGCCGGGCACGGGTCGACAGCCCGCTGGGGCAGGCCGCGTAGGCGCCAAGGCCCGAAATGAACGCGGCCAAACGCCGGCAGATCTTCGAGCGCCTGCGTGCCGGCAACCCGCATCCCACCACCGAACTGCACTACGCCACGCCGTTCCAGCTCCTGGTCGCCGTGGTGCTGTCGGCCCAGGCCACCGACAAGAGCGTCAACCTCGCCAGCGCCACCCTGTTCCCGGCCGCCGGCACGCCGGAGCGGATGCTCGCCCTGGGCGAGGCCGGCGTGAAGGAACACATCCGCCGCATCGGCCTCTACCAGACCAAGGCGAAGAACGTCGTCGCGCTCTCGCGCCTGCTGATCGAGCGCCACGACGGCGAGGTGCCGGCCGCGCGGGAGGCCCTGGAGGCCCTGCCCGGGGTCGGCCGCAAGACCGCCAACGTGGTGCTCAACACCGCCTTCGGCCAGCCCACCATCGCGGTCGACACCCACATCTTCCGGGTCGCCAACCGGATCGGCCTGGCACCCGGCAAGACCGTGCTGGAGGTCGAGAACAGGCTGCTCAAGGTCACCCCCGACGAATTCCGCCACGACGCCCACCACTGGCTGATCCTGCACGGCCGCTACGTCTGCAAGGCGCGCAAGCCGGACTGCCTGCGCTGCACCATAGCCGACCTGTGCGAATACCGGGAGAAGACCGCTTGAAGGTCGCCACCGGCCTCGCCAAAGGCATCGTCGCCTCCCCCGACCTGGCGGCCGAGGCGGTGCGCGTGGCGATGGACCGTGCCGACCTGGCCATCGCCCAGGGCGTCCTGCTGTTCCTCAGTTCCGACTTCGCCAGCAATCCGCAACCCTCGATCACCGCCGCCTCCCGGGTCGCCAACTGCCTGCAGGTGGCCGGCTGCGCCTCGATCGGCCTGTTCACCGAGGAGGAATGGCTGCTCGACGTGCCGGCCGCCGCCGCCATGGTGTTCGGCGAAGGCATCGGCCTGCATCCTGCACGCGCTGACGACGACTGGCGCCTGGCCATGGCCGCGCCCAACGCCGTCGATACCAGCTGGCTCAACCTGCCCGGCCGCCGCTTCGGCGCGGTCTCCGGCGACGCCTCCGGCCAGGGCCCCTACACGGTCTGGAGCGGCGGCCGGCTGGCCCCCGGCCGGCGCTGCGAGATCGCCTTCGACGGCGGCCAGTTCCGGGTCGACACCTCGCGCGGCATCCAGCCGCTGTCCGAGCCGTGCCCGGTCGACCGCGCCGCCGGCCACGACATCCAGGTCCTCGGCGGGCAGCCAGCCCTGGAAGACCTGGCGCGGGTGTTGCCGCTCGACGCCGGCGACTCGCGCCAGTTTCCCATGCACCTGGTCATGGCCGGCGTCACCTACGGCGAGCCGGACAACGCCATCGCCGAAGGCCGCTATCACCTGCTGCCCATCCTGTCGACCAACACTGCCGACCGCTCGGTCACCGTATCGGCGCGCATCAAGCCCCGCGAGCGCCTGTTCTGGGCCATCCGGCAGCCGCTCGCGGCCGAGCGCGACATGCGCCTGATGCTGGACCGGCGCACCTTCGACATCCCGCGCGCGCCCGCCTTCGGCCTCTGTTTTCCCTGCATGGGCCGCGGGCCCTATTTCTACGACGGCGTCGACCGCGACCTCGAAGCCATCACCCGGCGCTTTCCCGGCATGCCGCTGATCGGTTTCTACGGCAACGGCGAGTTCAGCCCACTCGACGGCAGCAACCGGCTGCTGCAATACGCCACCGTGCTGGCCCTGAACTATCCCGGAGCCGACTGATGTTCAACCCCACCCGCGACCAGGCCCGCCAGTTCCTGTTCGACGCCTGGCGGAAATACCGCGACCAGGCCATCCTCACCGACCTGGAGACCCTGGCGACCGACCACATCCTGCGCCATCCCGAATACCACAAGCTGCTGGAAGACCCGGACGGCAACCTCGAACGCGACTGGCGGCCGGAAAGCGGCGAGACCAACCCTTTCCTGCACCTGATGATGCATATCTCGATCTCCGAGCAACTCTCGATCGACCAGCCGGCCGGCATCCGCAGCCGCTACCAGGCCCTGGCCAGGAAACTCGGCGACGAGCACGACGCCATGCACGAGACCATGGACTGCCTGGCCGAGATGATCTGGACCAGCCAGCGTCACGGCACCCCGCCCGACGGCGCGGCCTATATCACCTGCATGGAGAAAAAAGCCCGATGAGCGATCGCTTGAACTGCATCGTCACCCGCACCGGCGACGACGGCAGCACCGGCCTGGCCGACGGCCGCCGGGTGCAAAAGCACGACCCGCGCATCGAGGCCCTGGGCGCGGTCGACGAACTCAACAGCTGCGTCGGCCTGCTCGCTGCCGAACCGCTCGACGACGACACCGCGGCGCTGCTTGCAGCGATCCAGAACGACCTGTTCGACCTCGGCGGCGAGCTCGCCCTGCCCGAGCGGCCCCAGGTCGGCGACGACCACCTGCGCCGCCTGGAGACAGCGGTCGAGGCCCTGAACGCCAGCCTGCCGCCCCTGGCCGAATTCATCCTGCCCGGCGGCAGCCGCCCGGCCGCCCTGGCCCACGTCTGCCGCTCGGTCTGCCGGCGCGCCGAACGGCGCCTGAGCACGCTGGCCGAGACCGAGCTGCTGGCGCCCGGTCCGGGCAAATACCTCAACCGCCTGTCCGACCTGATGTTCGTCCTGGCCCGGGTGCTCAACCGCCGGGCCGGCGGCAAGGAACCCGCCTGGCGCGGACCGACTCGCGGGTAATTGCACCAGTTGAAGGTCGCCGCCGACAGACCGACATTCCCGCCCCGGAACGGTAAAGTAGCGGGCATCGACAAATAGCAAAGCCAGACCAAGGAGTCTCATGCCCGCCAGGAAGCCCGAACCGATCCAGTTGATGCCGGAGATCCGCCCCGGCCAGTCCATCGAACTGCTGCAGGAACTTCACATACTCACCCGCGACGCGCGGATGAACCAGGACAGCCGGCGCAAGCTCAAGCAGGTCTACCACCTGTACCAGTTCATTGAACCCCTGCTCGCCGAGGTCCACCGCGAGCGCACCGACATCCGCCTGGTCGACCACGGCGCCGGCAAGTCCTACCTGGGCTTCATCCTGTACGACCTGTTCTTCAAGAACCTGGACGGGGATGCGCATATCTACGGCATCGAGACCCGTGCCGATCTGGTCGCCCGCTCGGAGGCACTGGCGGCGCGCCTGGGCTTCGCCGGGATGTCCTTCCTGAATCTCTCGGTGGCCGAGTCCATCGTTTCCGACCTGCTGCCCGAGCGGATCGACGTGGTCACCGCCCTGCACGCCTGCAACACCGCCACCGACGACGCCATCCGCTTCGCCCTGGCCAAACAGGCCCGCTTCATCGTCCTGGTGCCCTGCTGCCAGGCCGAGGTGGCAGCCACCCTGCGCAAGAACAAGGGCCAGGCGATCCGGCGCGAGGCCCTGGCCGAGCTCTGGCGCCACCCGATCCATACGCGCGAGTTCGGCAGCCACGTCACCAACGTGCTGCGCTGCCTGCAACTGGAGGCGCACGGCTACCAGGTCAACGTCACCGAACTGGTCGGCTGGGAGCACTCGATGAAGAACGAGCTGATCGTCGCCAGCCGCAAGGGCGGGCCACAGCGCCGTTCGGCCGAGCGGCTGAACGAGTTGCTGGCGATGCTGGGGCTGGAGGAGCTGGGCGGGCGATTTTTTACACCCTAGAGCTCAATCCGGAGCGGGTTGGATTAAAACTTGGGAACGGGCCAAGGTCGGCAATTCCGTGCCGCCGCCCCTGGCCATGGTTCAGTTCATCGCCACCGCACCGGTTGGAAATCGACACAACGCTCGCTGCCGTCAGATTGCTCGACACTGAGGAGGCACCGCATGTTGAACAATTCTTCTTCGAACGCTTGCATCTGGGCGTTGTACGACCGTAGGTTCATTTCACCGGAATCGACTTTCGGAGCCAATTCCGAAGATTTCGCGTAAACGCGCCTGATGTTACTTTCATTCGCACGGTTGAGGCTGATTTCGACAGGTATCGCCCGCTCATCCAGGCAATTCAGCCAACGTGTGAACCAATTTTCAATTTTAGCCTTCCGTTCAGTTTCCGCCTGCCTGGCACAGTAAGTCTTGGCTACCTGTAAATCGTGCTTTGTGTAATGTGGCCCGGTACTGCCGCAGCCAGCCAATATGGCGATGCACGCGAACAGGGGAATACACATTTTCCCCAGCATCATCTTGCGAGTAATCGTTAGCATATGAATGATCGACATAGCGGCATGTCGAATCCCCGACCTGTTGTCTTGTTGTGCGTCGATTATGTCCCGGCGACGCCTCCGATGCCATCGGTAGCAATACCCAGATCATCGGAGTGTGCGGCAGTACGATCTCCGGTCCGCCAGGCCGCTTGGGGGGAGCGCCATCATCCAACCGCATTTCAGTGCGCACCCAGCAAGTGTTCGAGCGCTGCCAAGCCATCCGGATTCTGAGTCTTCCACCCGAGCAGGCCATCGCGCACCGGCATGGGCCTGGCGGAAAATCGCGCCAATTCCGCAAATTTGCTAAAGATGCATTTCTGCGGGCCGTTATTGCCCCAAACCAGGACATAAATCGGATGCCATGCCGTTCCCCCTCGAACGCGAAAAAACCCAGAAGCTGTCGGAAGAACTGGAGAGCGTCATCGCCGCCCACCTGGGCTGGTTCAGGCAGTTCAGCCGCATGCTGGTCTGCGGCAACGGCTTCGACAACGGCGAGGCCGCTCCGGACGCCTACCTGAACTCGCCCTTCGGCCAGTGGTATTACCGCGACAGCGGCCATCCCCTGGCCGACCTCACCATCTTCCAGGACATGGCCGAGATCCAGCAGGCCATGCACGATTGCGCCCGCAAGTCCATCGAAGCGGTCCGCGCCGGCCGGCGGCCGTCCGTCGAACAGCACGACAGCTGCATCGACCTGGCGCTCAAGCTGAACAACAAGCTGCGTCACCTGCAACTGGAGATCATCGGCGACCTGCTCGCCACCGACCCGCTCACCGGCTGCTACAGCCGGCGCGGCATGATCGGCCGGCTCCAGGCCGAGCAGGAACGCGCCCAGCGCATCCAGCGGCCATGCTGCCTGTGCCTGGTGGACTTCGACCATTTCAAGCAGGTCAACGATCAGTTCGGCCACCCGGCCGGCGACGCGGTCCTGAAGCAGGGCCTGCGCTTCATCGCCGGGGTGCTGCGCAAATACGACGTGGTGTTCCGCTACGGCGGCGAGGAATTCCTGATCTGCCTGCCCGGCACCCCGATCGACGATGCCGTCCAGGTCGTCGAACGCATCCGCGCCGGACTGGAGAGACTGCCCATCACCCTGCCGGGACGGCACAGGCTGCATGTCAGCGCCTCCTTCGGCCTGGCCGAAATCGCCGCCGACAAACCGGTCGAGGACAGCATCGGCCGCACCGACGAGGCCCTGCTCAAGGCCAAGCGCAACGGCCGCAACCGGGTGGAGACCTGGCAGCCCGCGTGATCCGGGCGACCTCTACAGCGCCTTCTCGATCGCCTCCACCAGACCCCTCAGCACCTTGATCCGGGCGAAAAACTTGTCCTCGGCCTCGATCATGGTCCAGGGCGCGATCTCGGTGCCGGTGCGCTCAATCAAATCGCTGGCCGCGCGCACGTAGTCCTCCCACTTGTCGCGGTTGCGCCAATCGTCCTCGGTGATCTTGAACCGCTTGAAGGCGATCTGCTCGCGTTCCTTGAAGCGGCGCAACTGTTCTTCCTGGCTGATCGAGAGCCAGAACTTGGCGACGATGACGCCCGACTCGACCATCTGTTCCTCGAAGTCGTTGATCTCCTGGTAGGCGCGCATCCAGGCCGGCTGGGTGCAGAAGCCCTCGACCCGCTCGACCAGGACGCGACCGTACCAGGAGCGGTCGAACACGGCCAGCTTGCCGTGCCGCGGCAGGTAGCGCCAGAACCGCCACAGGTAGGGCTGGGCGCGCTCGTCCTCGGAGGGTGCGGCGATCGGGATGATGTCGTACTTGCGGGCATCGAGCGCAGAGGTGATGCGGCGGATGGCGCCGCCCTTGCCGGCGGCGTCCATGCCCTCGAATACGGCCACCACGGAACGCTTCTGGAACTTCTTGGTGCGGAACAGCTTGGCCAGGCGGCCCTGCCACTTCTCCAGTTCGCGCAGGAAGTCCTTCTTGTTGAGCTTCTGGGTCAGGTCCAGGGTGTCGAGTATGCGCAGGTTGTCGATCGGCTGCGGCAGGGGCGCGCCATAGATGCGCCGGTGCGGCCGGTCGGGCTGGGCCAGGCGCGACTCCAGGCTGGCCAGCAGGTGCTTGGTCACGGTCAGGCTGCGGTAGTTCTCGTCGTTGCCCTCGACCACCAGCCAGGGCGCATCCCCGGTGCTGGTCTCGCGCAGGGTATGCTCGGACACCCGGCGGTATTCGTCATAATGGCCGAAGCGGTTCCAGTCGTCCTTGGTCACCCGCCAGCGCGTGCGCGGGTTCTTTTCCAGCGCGGTCAGGCGTTTCTTCTGGGCATCCTTGGACAGGTGGAACCAGAACTTCAGGAACAGCGCCCCCTCGTCCACCAGCATGCGCTCGAAGCGGACGATGCGGGAAATGTCGGCATCCAGGTCATGGTCGTTGAGGCCGCCCAGGACGCGGCCGTTGATCGGCGCGTTGTACCAGGAACCGAAGAAGATGCCAGCCTTGCCCTTGGCCGGCAGGCGGCGCCAGTAGCGCCACATGGGCGGGTGCATGGCCTCCTCCTCGGTTGGCGCGCCGAGGCCGTGGGTCTGGATGTGGCGGGGGTCCATCCAGGAATTGAGCAGGTTCACGGCATCCGACTTGCCGGCGCCATCGACCCCGGAGACCAGGATGATGACCGGGAAGTCCGGCTTCTCCATCAGGGCATACTGCGCCTTGAGCAGGGCCTCGCGGACCAGCGGGGCTTCCTTGTTGAAGGTCTTCTTGTCGATCGTGTGGCCTAGTTCCGCGGCTTCGAACATGGTGAGAGCCTTTCTGGTTGGGCGTGCTAACTGGACTTATCGGCCACATCCGGCCTGGCTTGAGCCAGATCGTGGTAATAGGTGTAGCGCTGGTCGGCCTCGCGCTGGGCCTCGGCGAGCAGGCGCGCGGCCGCCTCCGGATGGCTGCGCGCCAGCATGGCGAAACGGGTCTCGCCCGCCATCAGCTCGGCGATGGGCACGCTGGGGGCGGCGGAATCGAGCCGGAATGGATTGCCCGCCAGCTTGGGGTCGAAGCGGAACAGCGGCCAGTGGCCGGTCTTCACCGCCATATCCTGTTCCAGGGTGTTGCGGGCCAGGTCGACGCCGTGCGCGATGCAGGGGCTGTAGGCGATCACCAGCGACGGCCCCGGATGGCGCTCGGCCTCGTTGAGCACCCGCAGCGCGTGGACGTCCTTGGCGCCGTAGGCGATCTGGCCGACGTAGACGTGGCCGTAGGTCATCGCCAGCCGGGCCAGGTCCTTCTTGGCGGTCGCCTTGCCGCCAGCGGAGAACTTCGCCACCGCGCCGACCGGGGTCGCCTTCGAGGTCTGGCCACCGGTGTTGGAATACACCTCGGTGTCGAGCACCAGGATGTTGACGTCGTAGTGCAGGCTGAGCACGTGGTCGAGGCCGCCGTAGCCGATGTCGTAGGCCCAGCCGTCGCCGCCGATGATCCACACCGAGCGGCGCACCAGCCAGTCGGCCAGGGACAGCAGCTCCGCCGCACGCGGATCATCCGCGCCGGCCAGGCGTTCGCGCAGCAGGGCCACGCGCTGGCGCTGTGCCGTGATGGCGCCCTCTTCGCGCTGATCGGCCGCGACCAGGGCCTCGGCCAGGTCACCGCCGAGGAGGCCCGCCAGCGACTTCACCAAGCCTTGCGCGTGGCCCATCAGCCAGTCGGCGGCAATGCGCATGCCGAGGCCGAATTCGGCGTTGTCCTCGAACAGCGAATTCGACCAGGCCGGGCCGCGGCCCTGGGCATTGACCGTGTAGGGCGTGGTCGGCAGGTTGCCGCCGAAGATCGACGAGCAGCCGGTGGCGTTGGCGACCAGCATGCGGTCGCCGAACAGTTGGGTGGCCAGCCGGATGTAGGGCGTCTCGCCGCAGCCCGAGCAGGCGCCGGAGAACTCGAACAGCGGGTCGAGCAGCATCGAGCCGGGGATGGTGGTGTGCCTGACCAGGCAGCGGTCGAATTCCGGCAGGGTCTCGAAGAAGACGAAGTTCGCGCCCTCCTGCTCGCGCAGCGGCGCCACCGCCTGCAGGTTGATCGCGCGACGGTTCGGCTCGGCCTTGTCGTGGATCGGGCAGGCCTCGATGCAGTCGCCGCAGCCGGTGCAGTCCTCGGGCGCGACCTGATAGCTGATCTCGGTGCCGGCCGGGTACTCCTTGCTCTTCGCCGGCACGTGCTTGAAAGTGGCCGGGGCGGCGGTCGCGGCCGCCGCCGGGAAGGCGCGCGAACGGATCGCGGCATGCGGGCAGACGAACACGCACTTGCCGCACTGGGTGCACAGTTCCGCGTCCCAGACCGGGATTTCCAGGGCGATGTTGCGCTTCTCGTATTTCGAGGTGCCGACCGGCCAGACGCCGTCGGGCGGAAACGCCGAGACCGGCAGTTCGTTGCCCTGGCCGCGGATGAGCGGCAGGGTGACGGCCTCGACAAAGGCCGGCAATGCCTGGCCGGCGTAGCGATCCGTTTTGACCCGCGCCGTCGCGCCCTGCGGGAGCTCGACCCGATGCAGGTTCGCCAGGGTCATGTCGATCGCCCGGTGATTGAGTGCCACCACCTCGGCGCTCTTCCTGCCATAGGTCTGCTCGACCGCCCGCTTGATCGCGGCGATGGCCTCCGCCCGGGGCAGGATGCCCGAGATGGCGAAGAAGCAGGTCTGCATCACGGTGTTGATCCGGCGCCCCATGCCGGCCTGCTCGGCAACCCGGTAGGCGTCGATGACATGGACCTCCAGCCCCTTGGCGACGATCTGGCCCTGCACCCCGGCCGGCAGGCTGTCCCATACCTCGCCAGGCGGAGTCGGCGTATTGACCAGGAACACCGCGCCCGGTGCGGCGTGGGCGAGCATGTCGTGGCGGTCCAGGAAGTTAGGCTGGTGGCAGGCGACGAACCGCGCCATGCCCGGCTCGACCTGATAGGCCGAGCGGATGACCGCCGGGCCGAAGCGCAGGTGCGACACGGTGACCGCGCCGGACTTCTTGGAGTCGTAGACGAAATAGCCCTGGGCGTGGAGACCGGTGGCCGCGCCGATGATCTTGATCGAATTCTTGTTGGCCGATACCGTGCCGTCCGCACCCAGGCCCCAGAACACCGCGGCCTGGCAGGCACGGGCGGCATCGGTGCGGAAGCCGGGGTCCCAGTCCAGGGACAGATGGCTGAGATCGTCCTGGATGCCGACGCTGAACGGGCTCTGCCAGCCGCCCGCCAGGGCATCGAACACCGCCTTCACCATCCCCGGGGTGAATTCCTTGCCGGCCAGGCCGTAGCGGCCGCCGATCACCCTCGGCAACGGCCGGCCGGCCATCGCGGCGCGCGCCAGGGCGGTGACCACATCCTTGTACAGCGGCTCGCCGTCGGCGCCCGCCTCCTTGGTCCGGTCCAACACCGCGACCGCCTGCACCGTCTGCGGCAACGCCGCCAGCAGGGCTTCGGCATCGAAGGGCCGGTACAGCCTGGCCTTGACCACGCCGACCCGCTCGCCCCGTGCCAACAGGTGCTCGACGGTCTCGTGCACCGTCTCGGCGCCCGAGCCCATGATGACGATCACCCGCTCGGCGTCGGCCGCACCGACGTAGTCGAACAAGCGGTAGGCCCGGCCGGTGAGGCCGGCGTAACGGTCCATCGCGGCCTGGACGAGGCCGGGAAAGGCGTCGTAGTACGGATTGGCCCGCTCGCGCGACTGGAAATAGGCATCCGGGTTCTGCGAGGTGCCGCGCAGCACCGGGTGTTCCGGGGTCAGGGCACGGGCGCGGTGTGCCGCCACCAGCCTGTCGTCGAGCATGGCGCGCAGGCTCGCCTCGTCGACCTCGTCTATCTTGGCCACCTCGTGCGAGGTGCGGAAGCCGTCGAAGAAATGGATCACCGGGATGCGCCCGGCCAGGCTGGCGGCCTGGGCGATCGCGGCCAGGTCCTGCGCCTCCTGGGGGCTGCCGGCGCAGAGCAGGGCGCAGCCGGTGGCGCGGCAGGCCATCACGTCGGAATGGTCGCCGAAGATCGACAGGGCATGGCTGGCCACGGTGCGCGCGGCGACATGGAGCACGAACGGGGTCAGCTCGCCGGCGATCTTGTACAGGTTGGGGATCATCAGGAGCAGGCCCTGGCTGGCCGTGAAGCTGGTCGCCAGCGCCCCGCCGGTGAGCGCCCCGTGCAGCACGCCGGCGGCGCCCGCCTCGCTCTGCATCTCGATGATGCCGGGCACCGCGCCCCACAGGTTGGGCCGACCCTCCGAGGCCCATTCGTCGGCATGCTCGCCCATGGGCGAGGCCGGCGTGATCGGATAGATGGCGATCACCTCGCTGGCCAGGTAGGCCACGCGGGCGACCGCCTCGTTGCCGTCGAGGGTCTGTTGCGTGCTGGGGGACATCGTCGGGCTCGCTGAAGTCACCTCCTCATACTAGCCGCTAACAGTGACCTGGGCGACGACTACGGCCCGGCCATCTCCAGGTCCATCCGGATCGACTCGACGCCGGCCTTGGCGCAGGCCTCGTCCTGCTCGCCGGTGGCCGCGCCGGAGACGCCGACCGCACCGACGATGTTGCCGGCCGCCTCGATCGGCAGGCCGCCGGCCGAGAAAATCAGGCCGTCCACCTTGCCGACCGAGAACGGCTTGGTGAAGCGGTCTTCCATGCTCGACAGGGGGGCGTTGAAATTGACCGCGGTAAAGGCCTTCTGGCGGCTGATCTCGATCGACACCTTGGGCGCCAGGGTGTCGCGCATGAACACCATGGGGTCGCCGCTGCGGTCGACCACGGTGACGCCGATCTGGATGCCCTCCTTGCGGCAGGCGGCGATGGCGGCCTGGGCGATCTTCTCCGAGGCCTCGACGGTCAGGCGCGGGATCTTGACGATCACCGGCAGGTCGGCCGCCAGGACCGGTGCGGCCAGGATGGCCAGGCATAGGGCAAGGCTGGTTTTGCGCATGTAATTCTCCTCTCGAACAGCTGTTGTCAGTATTTCATCGGTCAGGCGGGATCGCAGCCGGGGCCGCGCGCAGCAATTCTGCCACGGCATCGGCCGGCATCGGCCGACCGAAATGATAACCCTGGGCCTGCTCGCAGCCCTCCCGTTCCAGCCACTGCGCCTGCTCGACCTCTTCGACGCCCTCGGCGATGACGGTCAGCTTGAGGCTGTGCGCCATCTGCACGATGGCGCGCACGATCGAGGCATCGTCGGGATCGGCCATCATGTCGCGCACGAAGGACTGGTCGATCTTGAGCCGGTTGACCGGCAGGCGCTTGAGGTAGCTGAGCGAGGAATAGCCGGTGCCGAAGTCGTCGATCGACATGTTGACGCCCAGGGCACGGATCCGGTCCATGGCCGCGAGTACGGCGTCGATGTCGTGCAGCAGCATGGACTCGGTCAGCTCCAGTTCCAGCAGGCCGGGCGCCAGTCCGGTCTCGGCCAGCACCCCGGTGATGGTCTCCACCAGGCCGCCGCGGCGGAACTGCAGCGCCGACAGGTTCACCGCCACCGGGATCCGCACCCCCAGGCGGTCCTGCCATTCCCGGGCCTGGCGGCAGGCCTCGCGCAGCACCCAGGCGCCGATCGGCAGGATCAGGCCGCTCTCTTCCGCGACCGGGATGAAGCGGCCCGGCATGACCATGCCGAGTTCCTCGTTCTGCCAGCGCAGCAGGGCCTCGAAGCCCAGGATGCGCCCGGTCTTGAGGTCGACCTGGGGCTGGTAATGGAGCAGGAATTCGTCCTGGGCGAGGGCATGGCGCAGACGGTTCTGCATCTGCAGGCGCTCGAAGGCGTGGACGTTCATCTCTTCGGTGAAGAAGCGGTAGGTGGCCCGGCCCGACTCCTTGGCCGAATACATCGCCATGTCGGCCTTTTTCAGCAGGGTGTCGAATTCGTCGCCGTCGTCCGGAAAGATGCTGATGCCGATGCTGCCCGAGGTGTGCAGTTCGTGCCCGTCGACCTTGATCGGCTGGCCCAGCCGTTCGACGATGTGCCGGGCCACGGCATCGGCGCCGTTTTCGTCCTCGAGTGCGGACAGGATGACCAGGAATTCGTCGCCGCCCTGGCGGCTGATGGTATCGCTGCCGCGTACCGCCTCGTTCAGGCGGCCGACCACCTGCTGCAGCAGATGATCGCCGGCCTGGTGGCCCAGGGTGTCGTTGATGTTCTTGAAATTGTCCAGGTCGAGGAACAGCAGCGCCACCTTGCGGGACTCCCGAGCCGCCAGTGCGATCGCCTGGTCGAAGCGGTCGCGCGCCAGGATGCGGTTGGGCAGCCGGGTCAGGGCATCGTGATGGGCCATGAACTCGACCTGCTGGCGGGCCAGGCGCAGGTCGGTCACATCCTGGACGGTGCCGACCGCGAACAGGGGATGACCGTTCGTATCGAAGCTCAACTCGGCGCGCTCATGCACCCAGCGCACCTCGCCGCCGATCAGGATGCGGTGCTCGATGTCATAGGGATCGCCGTGCAGGGCGGCGTCCCAGGCTACCAGGAGCGGCTCGCGGTCGTCCGGATGGATATGGGCGAGCAGCAGTTCCAGGTTCATCGGCGTGTCGGGCGCGATGCCGAACATGCGGTAGGTTTCCGCCGACCATTCCATCCGGTTGGCCTGGATATTCAGGTACCAGCTGCCGGTCCGGGCCACCGCCTGGGCGCGGTTGAGGTTTTCCTCGCTGCGCAGCAGGGCCTCCTGCGATTCGACCAGGTTGCGCCAGGCATCCTCGACCAGGCTGAAGCCGACCTGTTCGAGCAGGCGGTGCTGGGTCAGCATGCCGACGATGCAAGCGTCCTCGTCGACCACCGCGAGGTGGCGCAGGTGGTGATCGAACATCTGGCCGGCCGCCTCGGCAAAGCTGGCGCGCGCGTCGACCGTCCGGACCGGTCCCCGCATCACGTCACGCATGGCCAGCGTCCCCGGCGGCACCCCGCCGGCGATCAGGCCCGGCATGTCGCGCTCGGTGACGATGCCGAGCGGCTGCCGGCCGGACACCACCAGGACATAGGACGCGCCCTTGCTCACCATCAGCCTGAGTCCTTCTTCCAGGCTGGCGTGCGGGGGCAGCAGGGGCATCTCGCGGTCCATGATGGCGGTGAGACTGTCGAGCTGGTGCAGCAGCCTGAGGCCGAGATGGCTGCGGAAATCGGTTTCGCTGACCATGCCGATCACCTCGCCCGCGCTGCCCAGCACGACCAGGTGGCGCACTTGCCGGCTCATGGTCAGGGTGTAGGCGCTGGCGAAGTCGAGGTCGGCCTGGGCGGTCAGCACGGGCGAGCTCATCAGACTGGCTACCGGCATCTCCAGGGCGACCCGATCATGCATGAAGCGGACCAGATCGCGCTCGGTCAGGATGCCGACCAGCTTGCCGTCGGCCAGCACCAGCAGCGAGGAGATGTGTTCGTCCTCCATCCGGCGCGCCGCTTCCGTCAGCGTGCAGGCGGGCGAGACATGCCGCACGTCGCGCTGCATGATGTCCGAGAGTTGAAAATCGCTGATAGGCGCCATGGTCACCGGCCGTAAGGTAGCCGGGAAGAATACCCCTTAAACGGCCAGCGCGGTCAGCCTGCGCTCAGGACCGCTCGGCGAGCCTTTTCACCTGGAACAGGGTATTGCGCTCGTCCTCCTCCAGCATGGCCCGGATGTAATGCACCGTCGCCCGGTAGCGGGGAATGATGTTGTGTTTCAAGGCATTGACCCGCATCCGGGTCTTGCGGCTGGCCGCCAGGAGGCGCCAGAGCGCGTTCTCGGCCTCGCCCAGGCGGGCCAGGGTGAGGGTCAGCCTCTGCAGGCGCAGGCGCGCCTCGTCGAAGCTGGGATCGGTCCACATCAGGCCGACCGGTTGCAGCGGCAGCGGCTCGACCGTCACGCTGGGATATTCCACCCCGACGCTGGACCGGGCCAGTATCTTGATCGACACCGCCGGCTTCAGCCCGACCGCCGCCTGGCGCAGCATCTGGCCGCCCATGCGCATGTGCACGATGCCCAGCCAGCGATAGGCCTCGGCCAGTTCGGCAACGGTCTGGGCGCGCAGTTGCCGGTACTGGCCCAGACGGTCGTAGACCAGGCGGGTGAGCAGGTCGCGCTTCTTTTCCAGCATGGTCTGGCCCTGCTCCAGGAAGCGCGCCTGGCGGGAGACGTGGAGCAGCGAGTTCTTGGTCGGCGGGACCGGCAGGCGCGACTTCATGGCTGTTTCAGCCGGTGGTACTTGGCCAGTTCCTCTTCGCCGAGCCGGGTCAGGGTCTCCACCGGCAGCATCGACAACAGCTCCCAGGCCAGGTCGAGGCTGGCGTAGACATCGCGCTCCTCGTCCTCGCCCTGGCCGACGAAGCGGCGCTCGAAGGCCTCGGCGAATTCGAGGTAGCGGCGGTCGCCCTCGCCCAGGTCCTCGGCCCCGATGATCGCCGCCAGGCCGCGCACCTCGAGCGCCTTGGCATAGCTGGCGAACAGCTGGCTGGCGACATGGGGATGGTCCTCGCGGGTGAAATCGCCGCCGATGCCGTCCTTCATCAGGCGCGACAGCGACGGCAGCACCGCCACCGGCGGGTAGATGCCCTGGGCGTGGAGTTCGCGCGACAGGACGATCTGGCCCTCGGTGATGTAGCCGGTCAGGTCGGGGATGGGATGGGTGATGTCGTCCGACGGCATCGACAGCACCGGGATCAGGGTGATCGAGCCGCGCCGGTCACGGATACGCCCGGCCCGCTCGTAGATCTCGGCCAGATCGGAATAGAGATAACCCGGGTAGCCCTTGCGCGCCGGCACGTCGCCGCGCAGCACCGCCACCTCGCGCAGGGCCTCGGCGTAGGCGGTCATGTCGGTCATCACCACGAGGACGTGGTAATCCAGCTCGAAGGCCAGGTATTCGGCCGCGGTCAGGGCCGCGCGCGGGGTCAGCAGGCGCTCGATGACCGGCTCGTCGGCCAGGTTGAGGAACATCACCAGGCGCTCCAGCGCCCCGCTCTCCTCGAAGCTGTCCTGGAAGAAGCGGGCGTCCTGGCTGCTCACCCCGAAGGCGGCGAACACCACCACGAACTCGCTGGCGGCCTCGCCGAGCAGGCGGGCCTGGCGGACGATCTGGGCCGCCACCCGGTTGTGCGGCAGGCCGCCGCCCGAGAAGATCGGCAGCTTCTGGCCCCGGGTCAGGCTGTTCATGCCGTCGAGCGCCGACAGGCCGGTCTGGATGAACTCGCGCGGATAGGCCCGCGCGGTCGGGTTCAGGGCCGCGCCGTTGATGTCGCGGCGCTGGCCCGAGACGATGGGCGGGCGGCCGTCGCGCGGCTGGCCGACGCCGTTGAACACCCGGCCGAGCAGGTCGCGCGAGACCGGCAGGCTGTACGGCTCGTCCAGGAAGCGCACCCAGGTCCGCTCCAGGTCGAGGCCGTCGGTGCCCTCGAACACCTCGACCATGACGGCGGCGTCCGAGGTCCGGATCACCAGGCCGTTGCGCCGGCGGCCGGCATGGTCGATCAGGCTGACCCGGGTGCCGGCCGCCACGCCGGGCACCCCGGCCATCACCACCATGCCGCCCCGGGCCGAGGCGGCGGTGCGGAATTCGAGGTTTTTCATGATGCCCCTCCCTGGGCTGGCTCACCCGTGGCCAGGGTCGGGGCATATTCCGCTTCCAGCTTCATGAAGTCCTGGGCCAGCCCGGCGATCCGTTCGCGCAATGCCGCCAGGTTGTCGTCGCCGTAGCGCGTCTTCCAGCGCCGCGCCTCGTACATCACCGGCAGTTCCAGCAGGCGCCGCGCCGGCACGCCCAGGTCGACCAGCTTGATGCCCTGGCGATGGATCTCCAGCAGCCCGGCCAGCAGGCGGTACTGCTTCTCCGGCGAGGCATAGCTGTCCACTTCGTCGGTGGCCGACTGCTGCAGCAGCGCCTCCTTGATCAGCTCGGCCGCCTCCAGCGACCAGCGCTGCCCGGAGGACAGGGCATCGACCCCGACCAGGTTGACGATGCGGCGCAATTCCTCGCTCTCGGACAGCAGTTCCAACGCCCGGGCACGCGCCCCGGCCCAGCCGGGATCGACGTTCGCCGCCCACCACTGGGCGGCCTGGCCGACGTAGCCGGAGAAACTCTCCAGCCAGTCGATGGCCGGGTAGTGGCGGGCGTCGGCAAGTTCCTTGGAGAGCGCCCAGAAGGTCTGGATGATCTCCTTGGTGTGGCTGGTCACCGGCTCCGAGAAGTCGCCGCCGGGCGGGCTGACGGCGCCGATCAGGGTGACCGAACCGTGCTCGCCGGACAGGGCCTCGACCCGGCCGGCGCGCTCGTAGAAGGCCGCCAGGCGCGAACCCAGGTAGGCCGGATAGCCCTCCTCCACCGGCATCTGGCCCAGGCGGCCGGCCACCTCGCGCAGGGCCTCGGCCCAGCGGCTGGTGGAGTCCGCCACCATGACCACGTCGTAGCCCTGGTCGCGGAAGTATTCGGCGATGGTGATGCCGACGTAGACCGAGGCCTCGCGTGCCACCACCGGCATGTTCGAGGTGTTGGCGATCAGCAGGGTGCGCTCCATCAGGGGCCGGCCGGTGCGCGGATCGGTCAGCTTGGGCAGCGACTCCAGGATGTCGGTCAGCTCGTTGCCGCGCTCGCCGCAGCCGACGTAGATGACGATCTCGGCGTTGCACCAGCGGGCGATCTGGTGCTGCAGCATGGTCTTGCCGGCGCCGAACGGGCCGGGGATGGCGGCCTTGCCGCCCTTGAGCAGCGGGTAGAAGGTGTCGAGTATGCGCTGGCCGGTGATCAGCGGCTGCACGGCATGGTCGCGCCGGCGGAACGGGCGCGGCTGCCGCACCGGCCAGCGGTGGCTGAGGCTGAGCTTGCGGATGCTGCCGTCGCGCATACGGATGCGGGCGATGGTGGCGTCGATGTCGTAGTCGCCGGCCGGCGCCAGTTCCAGCAACTCGCCCGAGACGTCGGGCGGCACCAGGATGCGGTGGGCGATGCTGGCGGTCTCCTGCACCGAACCGAGCACGTCGCCGCCATTGAGCACCATCTCGGCCAGGCGGTCGGGCGCCGGGCTGAAGGACCAGCGCCGGTCGCGCGCCAGCGCGGGGATCTGGACACCGCGGGCGATGCGGTCGCCGGTGGCCAGACGGACCGCCTCCAGCGGCCGCTGCACGCCGTCGAAGATGCCGCCCAAGAGGCCCGGCCCCAGTTCCACCGAGAGCGGGTGGCCCAGCCCGACCGCCGCCTCGCCCGGGGCCAGGCCGGTGCTGTCCTCGTACAACTGGGCCAGGGCGGTATCGCCGTTGCGGGCGATCACCTCGCCGACCAGTCCCATGGCGCCGACGCTGACCTGCTCGCCGAGCACCACGGAGGGCAGTTGCAGGCGGACCAGGGGGCCGTTGATTTCCAGAATGCTACCCATGCAACCCTCCCAGTTCCGGCGGTCCGGCGAACATGCGGGCCATGATCGCGCCGGCCAGCGCCTCGGACAGGCGCTCCATGCGGGCCTCGAAGGTCTGGTCGAGGCGGGCACGGTTGTCGGCCAGGCGCAGGGAGATGCCGCCCAGGCTGTCGCGGCCGTGCCCGGCCAGTTCGATCCGCCGTTCCGGCGCAGCCCGCCGGCACAGTTCGGCCCAGGCCGGGCCGAGCAGGTTGAGGTCGGCGCTGTTGACCTCCGCCACCAGTTCGCCTGGCGGCAGGCTGCGCGCCGCGGCCGCGACGTAGTCCGCCAGCACGGCGAGGTAGCGCTCCCGGTCCTGCACCAGGTCGACCAGGGCCAGGCGGACGTTGCTCAGCGCCGCCTGGGTCAAGGCCCAGCGCAGCCGGTCCAGCTCGGCGGTGAGCCGGCCCTCCGCCGCCTGCACCCGGCGCCGGACCAGCCGATCCGCCTCGGCCCGCGCCGCCTGCCGCTCGTGCGCCTCGGCCTGGGCGATGTGCTCGATCGACTCCTTGACGATGCGGTCGCGGGTCGCCTCGGCGTTCTGCAGCCGCTCGCGGGCCAGGCTGTCGGCCTGGTCGAGGAGCGCCTTTTCCAGTTGGCTGATCTGGCTGTCGTCAGCGGAGGTCATGCTTCCCCACCCAATACCGAGCGCACCACCGCGTCCACCGCCGGGGCATAGGCCGCCGGCGCCGACAAGGGCGGCAGCTCGGTCACCACGATGCGGCCGCCTTCGTTGCGCAATCGCCTCAGCCATTCCCCCTCGCCGCGGGCCAGGTCCGCCTCGAGCAGGACCAGGGCGGCATCGCCCGAGGCCCATAGCTCAGCCAGGACGGCCTCCACCCGGGCCGGGTCGGCATCCGGGTAGACCTCGGCGCCGATCAGGCTGAAGCCCTCGGCCAGGCCGGCGCTGCCGAGCACCACCAGACGGGAGGGAGAAGTCGTGGCTAAGGAGGTCATTTGTTGGCGGTCAGCAGTCAGCAATCAGCAAAGCACCGGGGTCGCTGAAAGCGCCCATCACAACTTGCCCAGCATCAGGATGGACATCACCAGGCCGTAGATGGCGATCCCTTCCGCCAGGCCCAGGTAGACCAGGGTGCGGCCGAACATCTCGGGTTTCTCGGCGATCACCGCCAGGGCCGCCGAACCGACCGGCCCCAGCGCCATGGCCGCGGCGATGGCGGCCAGTCCGGTCGGCAGGCCGATGCCGAGCAGGGCCAGGCCGTGGCCGAGGCTGATCTCACGCACCGGCGCCGCGACCTCCTGGGCCATCACCTGCTCGACGCCGAGGAACAGCAGGCCGGCCAGGGCGAGGGCGAACACCAGCAGATTGGCCAGCACGCCGTTCTTCAGCCAGGGCGGCGGCGCCTTGTGGCCCAGTTCCAGGTATGCGCCCATGGCGATCAGGCCCACCACGCACAGGCCCATCAGGGCAGCCAGTATGCTCATGCTCCACTCCTTTTTTCCTGCAATACCAATTTCAAAGGCCGGAACTCCACGCCGTCGCCGGCGAAGAAACGGGAAAATCCCTCGTAATACATCAGCCGCAAGGCCTGGATGGCCACGATGCCGCCCTCCAGGACGATGATCACGATATTGCCGAGCACCACTGCGACGCCATGGCCCATGGTATCGAGTCCGGTGGCGATGGTGAACACTGCCAGGGTCAGGGCCACGTGGTTCAGGCTGAAGGCGGCCACGCGCAGGAAGGACAGGGTATTGGCGAACAGGTTGATCGCCGTCTCCAGGCTCTCGACCAGGGCGACCACCAGCCGCTCGCCGACCGGGCCGCTGGCTTCCCGCCCGGCCCAGGTCGCCATCGCGATCAGGGCCAGTCCGGCGGTAACGGCGCTCAGGACACCGGCGCCCTCGCCAGCCAGCAAGCCACTCAGGCCGGCGATGGCGGCCAGGTAGAAGACCAGGCCGGCCAGGCCGTCGCCGGCCAGGAAGGCATGGCCCGGACGCTTTGCGCTCAGGCGATTGTAGATGTTGATCAGCAGGGTGACCGAGATGAAGCCCGCGCCGAAGGCCACGGCCAGCCAGAGCATGCGGGTGGGGTCGTGCATGGGCGACTGCCAGACCGGCGCGATCAGCGCCTCGTAGCCGAACACGCTGCCGTAGAGCAGGCCGAAGCCGATCGAGGCCAGGCCGGCCGCGGCGCCGACCCAGCGCAGCCAGGCCAGGCGGCCGTGCAGGAGCATTGCTCCCACCAGCAGCACGGCGCCATGGCCGACGTCGCCGAACATGGCCCCGAACAGCAGGACATAGCCGAAGGCAAACAGCAAGGCGGGGTCGAACTCGCCGTAACGCGGCACGCCATAGCTCTTCACCAGGCCGGTGAACGGCCGCAGCCAGGCCGGATAGGTCAGCAGAGAAGGCACCTTGCCGGTGTCCTCCGGACCCGGCGCGTGGGTCACCAGCAGGTAGCGGCCATGGAAACGCTCCGCCAGCGCCTCCTTCAGCGCACCGGCTGCGCCCTCCGGTACCCAGCCGGAAAACACCGCCAACTGGCCCTTGCCGGAGAGGCCGAGCAGGCTGGATTCCGCCAGCGGCCGGGCCAGGGTCAGCAGCACCGCGGCCTGGCGCAGCCAGAGGGCATGCTGCTGCCAATGCTGCTGGCGCAGTTCGCAGTGATCCGCGACCATGGCCTCCAGACGGCCGTGTTCCGATTCGAGATAGCGTGCCGCCACCGACGGGTCGGTGCGCAGTTCCGGCGGCACCGGCAGGTCGCGCCAGCCGGCCTGGGTGAGCAGGCCGCCGAGCCGGTTCGCCGCCTGGCCGTCCTCCGAACGCGGGCCGGCGACCACCACGAAGGCCTGGTCGCCGGCGCGGTCGAACACCGTCAGCAGATAGCCGGCCACCGACAAGGCATCGCCCAGGCGCTTGAGGTTGCCGGCCGGGATCTGGCCCAGCCGGGTATCCAGCAGGCCGTCCCGGCGCAGCAGGCGGGCCGGGTCGACGGCCAGGGTGGAGAGGCGGGCATAGGTCTCGCGCAGCATGGCCAGGCGCTCCTTTTCCTCGGCCATGCGGGTTTCCTGCTCATGGCAGCCGGAACAGGCCTGCCAGATCTCCTGCAGGCGATGGTTGATGCCGGCCAGTTCGCGTTCGTTCGGCGCGATGGCGTCGTCCGGGATCGGCGCCGCGTCATGGTGACCGCAATATTCCATGATCTTGTCCAGGCGGGCCGCGGCCTCCAGATACAGCTCGCGGTAATGCTCGCCGCTGGCGACGCCCGCCTTGCCGGCCGGGCCGAAGCCGCCGTGCCGGGCCAGCAGCAGGGCCATCTCCTGGGTCTCGCTGGCGAGGCACAGCAGCTCGACCTTGAGCATGGGCTTGGCCTTGAACATTAGGGCATGCTCGTACTGATTTCGCGCATGCGACGGGGGCGATTTGGGATGCAGCCCACGAAGCAAGACGTGAAGTTGTGCCACCCACAACGAGCGGCTTGCGACACCGGGATGCGCCCAAAGCGCCCCCGTCCCGAAGGGTTGCAGCGAGAAATGCGCGTCTGCGGCGTTGCGTGGCTTGCGAATGGAACAACCATTCGCCGCGCCACGCGCCTTGCATCCATCGCATTCTCGCAGCAACGCATGTGTGAAATCAGTACGAGCATGCCCTTACACCCCCGCCGCCAGGCGGATGTCGCCGGTCGGCAGCCCCAGCCGACGGCCGCGCAGGATGCCGCGCAGGTCGCGCAGGCCGCTCTCGCGCAGGATCAGGTAGGCCAGTGCGCGCGCCAGCGGATGGCCGTCGCGGTCGAGCAGTGTGCCGGCATGGTCCATGGCCACGCGTTCGAGGCGGGCGGAAACCTCCGGGATGGCAGCCGCCCCGACCAGCGGCCGGGCCAGCGCCTCGGGCAGGCCGGCCAGCACCGCCGCAAGGTCGTCGTGGCCGACCAGCGTGCGCAGCAGGGAAGGCACCAGGCGATAGCCCGGCGTCAGCAGCAGGTAATAGACCTGGGCCGGCGGCAGGCCGTAGTTGAACCGGTAGCGCAGCAGCCAGACCAGGTTGAGACGGTCGATCAGGTCGGCCATCAGGCGGCCGAAGCCCGGCCCCGCTTCCGGCTCGATGGCGCGCGCCCGGCGGATCAGGCCATCGTAGTAGGCGCGGTCCAGGGTGGCGTCGAGGATGAAGGGATCATGGCTCTCCTCGAAGGCCTGGCGGGCGTTGCGGACGATCTCGGCATAGGTCGTGCGTTCCAGCCGGCGCATCAGTTCGGCGACATCCTCGGCGCGCATCAGGGCGTCGGCATCCAGATGGGTGAAATAGCCCAGGTCGAGCAGGCGGGCGGCGGTGGCCGAGGCACTCTCGCCAGCCATCTTGGCGCGGATCAGCGACTTGACGTTGGACACCTCGAAGCGGCCGATCCAGTAAAGCAGGAACTGGCGCGCCGCGCCGGTCAGCGGACGCAGCAGGATGCGCGTCTCCTCCAGCAGGATGGCGACGATGCGCGCCTCCAGCGAGCGCGGGTCGTCGTCCGCATAGCCGCCCGCCAACTGCCTGAGACCGCGCCGTTCGAGCAGGCCCGGCAAGGCCGCGTCGGAGACGTCGATCAGCTCGGACACCTGGGCCTCCGGCCACAGGCGCGACTTGAACAGGCTGACCCGGGTGTTGAGATAGACGTGCATGGTCGGGGGCTAGGCCTCCGGATCGAGGAGCAAGGCCAGGGCGGCCCGGGTCGCCTCGTCCTCGTTGTGGTCGGCCTGGTCGCGCAGGACGCGCTGGCGCGCCTCGAACTTGCGGGTCAGGTCGGCCACCAGCTGGTTGGCCCGGTCCTCCGCCTCCTGCATGAGCGGCTGGCGCCGGCGCGCCGACTCGCTCTGAAACCGGGTCTCGGCCTGGCGGGCCTCGGCCATGGCCGCCTGGACGATGCCTTCGCGTTCGACCTCGGCCGCCTCGATGATGGCCTCGGCGCGGGTCTCGGTTTCCAGCAGCCTTTTCAGCACGTCTTCCATGACCGACCTTCCAGACAGGGTTATCCGAACTATAGATGGCTGCGGGGTGGTGCGGCTATACCGGCAGGCTACGATGTGGGTGAGAGACCACACCGTGCCGGCCGGGCTGTGTATCCTGTCAGTCCACTTGCGTCATGACAACGCGCCGCCCATTGGGCTTACTGGAGAAAACGCATGCTCGATAACATTCAGCGGATCGGCCTTGTTCTCGGCCTGGCCTGGGCGGGCCTGGCGGGCGCGGCGGATCCCGCGCCCCCCGGTGCCGAAGCGGCCACCACCCAGCACGTCCATGCCCTGCCTGATTTCTCCGCCCTGGTGCGGCGCCAGGGTCCCGCCGTGGTCAACGTGCGGGTGTACCGGAGCAAACCGGAGGAACCGACCGAAGGTCATGAACCGCCGCGCAAGCAGCCGCTGCAACCGCAACGCGAATCGGGCCTCGGCTCGGGTTTCGTGGTCGCCCCCAACGGCGTCATCCTGACCAACCGGCATGTGGTGGCCGGCGCCGAGAAGATCACGGTCCGGTTCGCCGACAAGCGCGAATTGCCGGCCACCATAGTCGGCGTGGACCCGCTGACCGATGTCGCCGTGCTCAAGGTGGAGGCGGAGAACCTGGCCACCGTCAGCCTGGGCGATTCCTCCCAGCTCCAGGTCGGCCAGTGGGTATTGGCCATCGGCGCCCCCCTGGGCCTGGAGCGCACGGCGACCCAGGGCATCATCAGCGCCCTGGGGCGGGCCCTGCCCAACGACAGCTACGTGCCCTTCATCCAGACCGACGTGCCGATCAATCCGGGCAATTCCGGCGGCCCGCTGTTCGACCTGGCGGGGCGCGTGGTGGGCATCAACTCCCAGATCGTCAGCAACAGCGGCGGCTACATGGGCCTGTCGTTCGCCATCCCCATCAATACCGCCGTGGCGGTGGCCAAGCAGATACTCGCGCAAGGCCATGCCACCCACGGCTGGCTGGGCGTCAGCACCCAGGAACTGACCCTGGAACTGGCCCAGGCCTATGGCCTGGAAGCGCCGCGCGGGGCGCTGATCACCGAGGTCAGGCCCGAGGGCCCAGCGGAACGGGCCGGCCTGCAATTGGGCGACATCATCCTGGCCCTGGACGACGTTGCCGTCACCGACAGCGCGGACCTGCCGCCCATCATCGGCGCCAGCCAGCCCGGCACCGTGCATCTGCTGACCGTGCTGAGGGATGGCAAGGTGGAGCGGCTGCAGGCGAAGGTGGGCGAACTGGGCCAGGGCGTCGACGCCGGCAAGCGGTCTACGCCCCTGCTCGCGGTCGAACGGCTGGGCCTGAAGGTGTCCGATCTGGATGCGGCCACCCGGCAGGTACTGGCCCTGCATGGCGGCGTCCTGGTGGAAGAGGCGGCACCCGGTCCCGCCGCAACCGCCGGGATACAGGCGGGCGACATCCTGCTGAAACTGGGTCGGGCCCAGGTCGACAACGCGGCCAAACTGCTGGAACTGGCCGCCCAGTTGCCCAGCGATCGACCCGTTCCGCTACTGGTCAAACGCCAGGACAACACCTCGTTCGTCACCCTCACCCTGCCGAAGGCCGAACCGGTCGCCGGCACAGCGAAATAAACAAGAGGCCGTTGCCGGCCCCCGTTCAAGCCGCGCCGGGCAGGAGCGTCAATACACGACCGCCTGCGCCCGGTTGCTGGCATTGCCTTCCAGCTGCGGATGCTGGCCGAACTGGCCCTTCATCAGCGCACGCAACTTGGCCACCACCTCCTTGCGCGAAAGCTTGTTATCGGTCTCGCGCATCACCTTGACGAAGTAGTAGGTGAAGGCGCCGTTGTAGCGGCCGTTGAAGTAGGCATCGGCGCTGGTCTCGTTGGCCTTGCAGCCGGTCCAGAGCAGGTGGTGGGCGCCGGCGATGGCCGCCTTGGCGGCCTTGGCGGCGGCCTTCTTGCCCTTGACCGCGGGCGCCCGGCTGAGCGTGAAGCCGCGCATCCTGGCGGTCTTCTCGCCGAACTCGTGCTCGGGCGGCGCGATGAAGCGGGCCCTCGGCGCATGCAGGCTGAACTCCGCGCCGCGCAGGCCGCTGCCGCTGTGGCAGGTGTCGAGATAGACCTCGAGCAGGACATTGTCCGGCAACTGGGTGAACAGGTCGTGCAGCTCGTCGTCGCAGATGATGTGGGCCGGATCCCAACTGCCGTCCTTCTCGGCAATGTCGTGCGGCACGAAGGCCTCGTCCTTGCCGTCGGGTTCGTCGCCGCTGGTGTCGTTCATCTGGGTGCCGTGCGAGGACAGGCTGAACACCAGGTAGCTGAGTTTGCCCGCCTTGGCGTCGGCGACCATCGCCTTCAGCTTGGCCATGATGTTGGCCTTGGTCGCCTGGGCGTCGGTCAGGATGCTGGTCTCGCTGGCCTTGAAGCCGAGCAGGTCCTTGTACAGCGCCGCCATGTCCTTGGCGTCGTTGACGCAACCGTTGAGGGTGAACTGCGAGTAGTTTGCAAACTTGTTGATGCCCACGAACAGGGCTTTCTTGCCAGCCATGGTGTTGTCTCCCGTTTGTGCCGCAGCCGAAGGGTCTTGCGATAGTGCGGCCGCCACCGCAAATTGATTATCGGACTGCCGTTTACAGGTTGCAATCACGGTGGTCAGCACATTCCGATATATGTGGAAACCATGTATTCCTGCCGGTCATATATGGCGATAGACGATGCCGCCATAATCGTTCTTGGCTCCTTAAGGAACCTCTGAACGAATCGCCGACCCGGTAAAATTCGGACATGACCGGCTTCTGACTCAAGACCATGAAACAGACCACCTTTGCCGCCCTGACCTACGCCGCCAAGAAGAAGCAGACCCGGCGCGAG
>JAQTLU010000007.1:0-46903 GCA_028714735.1 Gallionellaceae bacterium
CCGGCGCCACCGACGGCAACGGCCTGGGCTTCGTGAGCGGCGGCTCGTACCAGCTGGTGGGGGCGGGCAACGCCTACCAGCCGGGCGACACCATCTACACCTATTGCGAAACCACGTTCCGCGCCATGATCACCGGCGTCACCAGCGCCGTGATTCTCGGCAAGCCGACCCGTTTCTATGACGGCGCCATGGTCGAATGGAACTCGCTGTCCAACCTGCAGGATCTGAACGGGACTTACATCCTGCCCAGCGATTCGCCCTGGCGTTCGGACGTGAAATCCTTCTATCGTCCGGCCCTCAGCAGCACAACGGTCGCGGTGCGTAGCATCACCAACGCGTATGCAACTTCGGCCAATGCGATCGTCAACGCCGACAAGGCTTACAAGACGGGCGAAAGCCCGGCGACCGGTGGTGGTGGCGGCGGCGGGTTGCCGGGCAATCCCTGCGGCGGCTGAGGTAACATAATCCCATCCGGGCCCACGCGAGCGTGGGCCATTTTTATTTGCGAGCGGGCATGAAGCAGAACTCCGGACCAGGGCGTCAGTTACAATTTCCACGCGCGATATGGCGGACGCTATGGCTGCTCGGCGTGCTGACGCTGTCGACCGGCTGTTCGAAGCCGCCTGCGTCGGACCCCATAGGGGCATTCCTGGACAAACATTGGCAGGATCCGCTGCCTGCGCAAGGCATGCCGCCCGCCAGCTACAGCCCGCTTGAGGCATCGCTGGCCCCGGAGGCCTGCGGCACCTGCCATGCCGATCAATACCGGGACTGGAAGAGCGCACTGCACAGCCGGACCATGGGCCCGGGAATCTATTGGCAGTTTGAAAAACTGGGCCAGGGCGACAGCAATCGCTGCCTGCGCTGCCACGCCCCGCTGGCCGAGCAGAAGGCCTTGCTGGCACTGGAGATGGGTTGGCCCGATGCGCCGAAGACGGCGCCTCCGGAATACGTCCCGGCCGCGCTGGCCCACGATGGCCTGGCCTGCGCCGCCTGCCATGTGCGCGACCACGTCCGCTTCGGGCCGGCCAGGCCGGCCAATCCCGGTCCGGCTGGCGCGCCCCATGGCGGTTTCGTCGCCGCCGAGGCCTTCCGCGACAGCCGGTTCTGCGCGAATTGCCACCAGTTCCCGGATGACGGACCCAGGTTGGCCGGCAAGCTGCGCGAAGATACCTATCAGCAATGGCGGAACTCGGCCTATTACCCGTCACAACCCTGCCAGTCATGCCACATGCCAGGTGGCAGGCATTTGTGGCGCGGCATCCATGACCCGGACATGGTGCGCAAGGCGCTCGCCGTGGAGGTGCAACTCCAACGCCTCCGGGACGGCACCTACAAGGCCGCGGTGATCGCCCGCAACCAGGGCGCCGGGCATGCCCTGCCAACCTATCTCGTACCCAAGATCGATCTGGTGCTGAGCCTGCGTCGGCCGGGGCAGGCCGATCTGGAGTTGGCGCGCGACGTCATCGGCTGGCGGGCTGACGTCAACATGGAGCATGAGGAATTCGACACCCGAATCCCTGCCGGCGGCAGCCGGAGATTCGAACATGGCTTCCGCCCTCCGCCAGGCAGCTGGATGCTGGTGTTGCGCGCCGAAGTCATGCCTGGCGAGCATTACGAACGCATGTTCCGCTACAGCCTGGAACAGGTCGATCTGACGCCTGCGGCACGCCAGACCCTGGCCCAGGCCCTGAAGGAAACGGAAGCGACCCGCTTCACGGCGTTGCAGGTTACCGCCCGACCCTGATTGCAATATGAAAGATGCCCGGCCCGGAACCGGATACTGCAATGGCATATTTTTAAGCTGTTGTTGTAACCCATTGAATCTATTGTATTAGATCGCTGGCATGGATGCTGCTTAGTAGAACGCGCAGTGCCGGATTCGGAGTTCATATGAACAAGTTGCCGCTCAGATGTTTCCACCTCGCGATGATCTCGCTATTTGCCCTGGGCGCCGCCCAGGCGCACGCAAGCGATACGTCACCGCGCTTGAAGTATCGGAGCAAGGGGCCGGTTTGTGCGTGTGAGTCCGGTATGGGGGAAGCGGAGATCGACAAGGCCATGAAACAGAAGCGCCTTGATCAGTTGCAGGTTTCGACTCCGGGGGACGGAGAAGGGGCCGCCAAGGGCGATGGGCAAGAGACTAGGAGAGAGGCAGATGAAAACAGGAAATAAAACCGGCGGTTTGGGCAGGTGGTTCCGTGCCGGAATGGTGTTCAGCATGTTGATGGCGGGCGTCGTGTTGCTGGCGGGTCCGGGCACGACGAGCGAGCCTGACCGGGCCGTGGCCACGGGCTGGGGTACGGAATCGCTGCACAGCGTGCAGGCGGGATTGCAGATGATCTCGCCCATCGCCTTGGCCAACGCCTGCGGCCTGGGCGCGTCCAGCTGTTTCAAGTGCCATAACGGCAAGCGGGCTGCCGCCCCGGGCAACGACATGGCCAAGTCGCCCTGGCATGTCCAGCACGGCAAGGTCAACAACTCCTGCGTCGGCTGCCACAAAGGCAATCCGCGCATCATGGTCAAGGAGATGGCACACAACAGTTTGCTGAAATCGCCGCGCAGCGGAGAGGTTTGCGCGGACTGCCATAAAGCCGATCAAGCCAAGGTGGAGGCCGTCTACAAGGCCTGGAACGGTGAAGGGAAATAACATGGCCAAGAGCGCATTCATAAACAAGGCGAAGCTGGCCGGGCTGGCCAGCGGGATCTGTGCCGTATTCGCAATCCCGTCGGCCCAGGCCGGACCGACGGTGCAGTTCGGCGACCAGGGTTCGATGACCATCACCTATGCCCTGCAGGCATGGTATCGGGACATCGCGTACGACGCGCCGAATACGCCGGACGCGTCTGACTTCTACCTGCGCCGCAATCGCCTGGCCATCTCCGGCCAGTTCAACGATTTCGTCGGCTACTACGCGCAACTCGAAGGCGGCGGCAACCCCGGTTCCGACGAGAAGGTCTATTTCCGCGATGCCTATGTCACCTTCGACTATCGCGACGACCTGCGCTTCATCGTCGGCAAGCTCAAGAACACCTTCTCGCGGGAGAACCTCGAGGCCTGCCTGGAGCCGCTGACCATGGACCGCTCCGAGTTGCTCGCCTACTCCCCCTGGGGCGGCACCCGGGACAACGGGGTCGCGGTCTGGGGGAACCTGCTGGATGCCAAGCTGCAATACCGCTTCATGGTCGCCAACGGCCGCGACGACAGCGCGGCGCCCGGCAATAATCTCCGCTATACGGGGCGTGTGCATTACACCTTCTGGGATCCCGAATACAACTATGGCTATCTGGGCACCTATCTCGGCACGTCCAAGGTGCTGACCGTCGGTGCCGCCTACGATACCCAGGAGGATGTGGTCTACGGCAACTATCCGATGCGTTCCGATCCGAAGAGCTACAAGGCGTGGACCGTCGACGCGTTCATGGAGTATCCGGCGGCCAGCGGTGTGTATACGCTGTCCGGCGCCTATTTCGACTACGACACCGGCAACGCCAGCAACCTGACGCCTGACGCCAGTTTCCCGATTGGCGCCGACCTCAAGGGCTACTATGTCAAGGCCGGCTACATGCTGCCGAACAAGGTGGGTCCGGGCCGTTTGCAGTTCTTCGCCCGGCACGAAGAGGCGGACTACGGCATCAAGATCGGCAACGCCGAATACTTCGACCGGACCTGGAACAGCATCGGTGTGAACTACTATCTGGACGGCCAGAAGCTCAAGTTGACGGCCGAGTTTGCCGACATCAAGTTCGACACTCCCAATCCCGCCGCGGCGCAATTGCAGGACTACAGGCAGGCCATCGTCGGGTTGCAGTTCATCTTCTGACCGGCGGGCGCGGGTCTCCCGCGCCCGGCCACGATGCAGTCATGCGGCCCTCAAGGCCGCTTTTTGTTGGTATAACTGGGCATGATCGCAAGCATCCTGTATTTCATCCTGGCCGCGTTGTACCTGTACGAGCTGTCCGGCAATGCCGCGCTGAGCGGCAGCGAGTCGTGGTGGCTGTGGTATGGCCTGGTCGCCGCCGTGCTCCTTACCGGCGCCTATATCTGGCTGGAGCGCCTGATGCTGCAGCGGCTGCGCAACGGCCTGCTCAAAGCCAGGGAGGGCCTGCTCGAGGCCGTGCCGATGAAGTCGCTCCACTGGACGGCCGTAGGCGAGGTGACGCAGGAGTACAACGTCACGATCGAAGCGCTCAAGTCCATGTTCCGCACGGTGGAAGAGTGCCAGGGGCGCTTTCTCAGCCAGCGCAACAACATGAACACGCTGCTGCAGAGCCTGCCGGGCGCCCTGCTGAGCCTGTCCGACGACCTGCAGGTGGTCATGGCGAACAAGCAGGCCGAGGAATTGTTTACCGGCCGGCGCACTGGCCTGCTCGGGGCCAACCTGTTCGACCTGCTGCTCATCGGCGAACAGGACCGCGAGCTGCTGCGCGATGCCTTCCTGTACAAACAGCCGATCCGGAACCAGGAGATCAACCTGGAGACCCTTGCCGGACAGCGTTACTACTCGCTGAACCTGGGCTTTTACAGCCACGAGGACAACGATATGGGCGGGGTGCTGATCCTGCAGGATATTTCCGAGCAGCGGCGGCTCCAGGATAGTCTGAACATGCAGGATAAACTGGTCGCCATGGGGCAGCTCGCGGCCGGTGTGGCGCATGAGCTGAATACCCCGCTGGGCAGCATCCAGGGGTATGCGCAACTGCTCGGACAATCACTCGAGGCCGACAGCCAGCAGGCCGGCTATCTTGCCTTCATCGCCGACGAGACCCGGCGTTGCTCCAGGATCGTCCAGGACCTGCTCAATTTTGCCCGTGCCGACCGTTGCAGCGGCGAGACTTGCGACGTCAACCAGCTGATCCGCGATCTGATCGAGACCTTCCTGAATTGCCGCATGAAGCGCTACAAGATCGACGTGCAGTTGGCTTTGACCGGACGCGCGGTGGTGGTCGAAGGCGGCTGCGGCCAACTCGACATCGTCCTGACCAACCTGATCATCAATGCCATCCATGCCCTGGACAATGTCGACGATCCGGTCATCGTGGTGAGTTCATGGCTCGACGACGCCTATGCCGTGATCGGCGTGGCGGACAACGGGCCGGGCGTCCCGGGCGATATCCGCAAACGCATCTTCGACCCCTTCTTTACCACCAAGGATGTCGGCCAGGGAAGCGGCCTGGGCCTGCCGATCTGCCATGCCATCCTGGCCAAGCGGGGCGGCAACATCCTGTATGACGAAACCTATACGGCCGGCGCCAGGTTCCTCATCAAGCTCCCGGCGGTTGATTTGCGTCGCGCTGGGCTGGAGGAGGCGCCGGCCTCAATGAGCGAAAAATGAATCTACGCATGGCAACAGGCAAGACGGCAAGCGCCGAAATGAAACCGACCATCGTGGTGGCCGAAGACGACCGCGCGATGCGCAACCTCATTGCCACGGTGCTCGGTAGCTCGTCCAGGACGTTCGAAGTGGTCGCCGTGGAGAACGCCCACGAGGCGATGGATTATGTCGAGAACCACGCGACGGCCGTGGTGGTCACCGACCTGCGCATGCCCGGGGCCAGCGGGCTGGACCTGCTCGATTTCGTGAAAGCGAAATCGGCCATGACCCAGGTGGTGCTGGTGACAGGTTACGCCACAGTCGAATCGGCGGTGAGGGCGCTCAAGAACGGCGCTTACGACTACATTCTGAAACCGTTCAATACGGACGAATTGCTGCGCATCGTCGAACTGGCGCTGGAACGGTATTTGCTGGTGGCGGAAAACGACCGGCTGAAATCGCTCGGCGACTATCAGGTCGAGAACGATGACCTGGTGGGGCAGTCGAGGAGTATCGAGTTGGTGCGCCGTCATATCGGGGCGGCGGCGGCGCATGAATGTTCCGTTTTCATCTCCGGGGAAAGCGGCAGCGGCAAGGAAATCGTGGCGCGCCTGATTCATGCCCGGAGCAAACGGTCGGGGAAGCGGTTTATCGCCATCAATTGTGCCGCCATACCCGACAATCTGATCGAGAGCGAGTTGTTTGGCTACAAGCGCGGGGCGTTCACCGGCGCGGATCGCGATAAGGTCGGCTTGTTCGAGGCGGCCAACGATGGCACCTTGTTTCTCGATGAGATCAACAGCGCGTCGCCTTCATTCCAGGCGAAATTGATGCGGGTCCTGCAGGATGGGAGCTTCATGCCCATGGGCGCAACGCATTCCGTCACGGTGGATGTCCAGGTCCTGGCCGCTACCAACAAGCCGATCATGGAACTCGTGGAGCAGCAGGCCTTCCGGGAGGACTTGTATTACCGCCTCATGGTGATGGAGATCCATATGCCCCCGCTGCGGGAGCGCTCTGAGGATATCGGGCCGCTGGCGTATTATTTCCTGAACAAGCATGCGCAGAAACTGAACCGGAAGATAACCGGGATAAGCACGGAGGCGCTGAGTGTCTTGATGCGTTACGACTGGCCGGGCAACGTCCGGGAGTTGGAAAATATCGTGCAGAGGATGATTATCCTCAGCGAAGGGGAAACCATCGAAGCTGACAATCTTCCGGACCGGCTGATGGCGCCCAGGGATGCCAAGCTGGCCTCGATCGATTATCTGCCTCCGCAAAGCCTGGAGGAGATCGAGGCTTACTTCATTCGCAAAACCCTCCGCGATACGCGCGGCGACCGTGCCTTGGCCGCCGAAATTCTCGGGATCGACAAATCGACGCTGTGGCGCAAGATCAAGCGCTACGAGATCGAGTGACCCGGCATCGGAACCGGGCGCACCGTCCAGGTAGCGCCTAAAGCCGCCTCCGGGAGTGTGCGTTTCCCGACGCTGATATCGCGATCCCGCCTCCGGCACGCCTGCCACCCGGCCTGGAGGCGCTCCCGCACGGCCGGGCGTTCCGAGGCCCTTCTCTTTCCAACGCTCGGGCACCCGTTTGTAGCTTCGCCTACATAACGCCTATGTTGTGTCGCTTTTATGATAAGCAGAGCTACATAACGCTTTCGCGATATGTTTATATAACAACGGTTTAAGTAATATTGTAGGCCGGGCACGGCGCATGCGTTATATGTTTCATGTCTACATATAAACGGATGTTGCCGATGTCCTTCAGTCTTGCTTGCGGATTCCGGCGCGCGTGTGCGCAGCTGATATTCAGGCACGTCCTCGCGGTGCTGCTGCCCTTGCTGGCCGCCGCCCCGGTCCAGGCGCGCGAGGTGGTCGACATGGCCGGACGCACGGTGACGGTGCCCGAGGTGGTCGAGCGGCCGTTCGGCGCCGCGCCGCCGCTCACCGCGCTGCTCTACGCCCTGGACCCGAGCCTGGTGCGGGCGCTCAACATGGCCTTCACGCCGGGCAGCGAGCACATGCTGCGGCCCGGCACCCTGGCGCTGCCGGTGCTGGGCAGTGCCATGGGCCACGGCAAGCAGGTCAACCCGGAGGCTCTGCTGGCCCTGCAGCCTGACCTCGCCCTGGGCTGGCTGAACGGCAACTCCGACCTGCCGCCGGCCGGCATCGAGGCGCCCTTCCGCAAGGTCGGCGTGCCGTTGGTCTACGTCCGCCTGGACACCCTGGCCGACTGGCCGCCGGCGTTCGAGTATGTCGGCCGCCTGGTCGGCCGCGCGGCCCGCGGCAAGGCCCTGGCCGACTACATCCGCGGGGCCATGGCCCGGGTGGCCAAAGCCACCGCCGGCATCCCCGCGGCGCAGAAGGTGCGGGTGTATTACGCCGAGACCCCGGACGGCCTGGCCAGCGACTGCCATACCTCCTTCCACGCCGAGACCATCGCCCTGGCCGGCGGCGACAACGTCTACCGCTGCAGCCAGAAGACCATGGTCGGCCAGGAACGGGTGGACATGGAGCGCGTCCTGCTCTGGAACCCGCAGGTGATCGTGGCCCAGGACCCGCTCTTCCTCGGCAACGCCGCCACCGACGCGCGCTGGCAGCGCATCGCCGCGTTCAAGTCCGGCCGCGTGCTCGACGTGCCGCGCAAGCCGATGAACTGGCTCGACCGGCCGCCCTCGTTCATGCGCGCGCTGGGCATCCAGTGGCTGGCCAACGCCTTCTACCCGGACCGCTTCAAGGTCGATATGCGGGCCGAGACGCGCGACTTCTACCGGCTGTTCTTCGGCGTCGAGCTGAGCAAGACCGACCTCGACGAACTGCTTGATCGCCACCCTCACTGAACCGGAGAACCGCCATGAGACATTGCCAGACCGATCACCACCACGACAGCGTGCCCGATGAAATCCCGGCAGACGCCATCCGCATGCATTGCCTGTGCGGTTCCGGCAACGCGCTCCAGGCCGGCGACCAGGTGCGCTGGATGGAGTCCCACGCCGACCTGGTCTTCCCGCCGGTGCCGTTCCCGTCAAAGCGGGTGCATGAGGCCGCCGGCACGGAGATGCTGCGCACCCTGGTGCGCCGCCACCACGAGCGCCTCAAGCAGACCGAGGTCGGCGCCCTGTTTCCCGAGGATGCCCGGCAGTTCATGGCGGCGGTCGAGAAGGCCGCCGAATTCGTGGTCGAGGCCTGCGGCGGCCCCGAGGTGTTCACGCCCGAACACGGTCCGATGCGCATGCGCGTGCGCCACTTTCCAGTCGCCATCGACGAGCATGCCCGTGAGATCTGGCTGCGCGAACTGCTGGCCAGCTTCGACGACGTCGGCTTTCCCGCCTCGGTGCGCGAGGAATACTGGCACTGGATGGAGCCGTTCTCCATCCGCATGATCACCCGGCGCACCACCCGCGACCAGCCCCGGCGGCATCCCTATGCCGGGGCGGCGGTGACGCTGGCGCAGGCCACGACGACGGCCAGGGAGGCCTGATGGGCAGCGCACCCCCCGCCAGCCTGCCGTATGCCGGACCAACCCGCCTCTCCTCGGGTTGCCCGGCGGCGGCTGGCTGGCTGGGGGGGCTCGCGCTGTTGTTGCCGCTGGCCATGTTCGCCGCGCTGCTCTATGGCCGTTATCCGGTCGCCTGGGGCGACCTGGCCGATTTCATGGCCACCGCGCTCGGCTGGGGCGACATGCCGGCCGGCCGCTACGACCTGGTGAAAAGCCTAGTCTGGGAGATCCGTCTGCCGCGCGTGCTCGCGGCGGTGCTGATCGGCGCCGCCCTGGCGGCCTCGGGCGCGGCCTACCAGGCCGTGTTCGCCAACCCGCTGGTATCGCCCGGCATCCTCGGCGTGCTGTCCGGCGCCTCCTTCGGCGCCGCGCTGGCCATGGTTCTGGCCACCAGCTGGACCCTGGTGCAACTGGGTGCCGTCGCCGGCGGCCTGGCCGCGGTGGCGGTCGGGATCGGCATCGCCCGGATGTTCGGCAGCCGCGCGGTGGTCATGCTGGTGTTGGGCGGCATCTTCTCGGGCGCCCTGTTCTCCGGTCTGCTCGCCCTGGTCAAGTACCTGGCCGATCCCTATCAGCAACTGCCCGCCATTGTCTATTGGCTGATGGGCTCGCTCGGCCAGGCCGACCTGGCCGACCTGGCCCGCTACGCCCCCTTCATCCTGTCCGGCGTGGCCGGCCTCGCCCTGCTGGGCCGGGCCCTCGACGCCCTGGCGGCAGGCGACGACGAGGCTGCCAGCCTGGGCGTGCCGGTGGCGGCGGTGCGCGCCGCGGTGATCGTCTGCGCCACCGTGGCCTCCGCCCTGACCGTGGCGCTGGCCGGGATGATCGGCTGGATCGGCCTGCTGGCGCCGCACATCGCGCGCCTGCTGGTCGGGCCGCTGAACCGCTACCTGATCCCGGCCAGCGCGCTGCTGGGCGGGATTTTCCTGCTCGCCGCCGACCTGCTGGCGCGCAGCCTGGCCGATACCGAGCTGCCCATCGGCGTGGTCACCGAGCTGGTCGGCCTGCCGGTGTTCCTGCTCGTGCTGCGCAACGTGCGCAAGGGCTGGGCCACATGAGCAGGGAGCCGCACCTGCCGACGCAGCCGAAGGATGCGGCCGGCCGCGAATGGGGCCTGACATGGACAGCCTGATGGACGTCGAACTGCCACGCCTGCGACCGGCCCGCGCGGCCAGGCCGGCGATGGCGACGGGCTCAGGCGTCCTTCTCGCCGCCGCCGATCTCCACTTCGCCTACGGCGCCGGGCGCCCGGTTCTGGCCGGGGTCAGCCTGGCGGTACGGGCCGGCGAGGTGGTGGCCCTGCTGGGCGCCAACGGCGGCGGCAAGAGCACCCTGCTGAAGCTCCTGGTCGGCCTGCTCGAACCGGCCCACGGCAGCGTCCACCTGGGCGGCCGGCCGCTCGCCGGCTGGTCGCGCCGCGACATCGCCCGCCGGGTCGCCTACATCCCGCAGACCCAGGCCATGCCCTTCCCGTATCGGGTGCGCGACCTGGTGGCGCTGGGCCGGATTGCCCGGCGCGGCCTGTTCGACCGCCTGAACCGGGACGACCACGCGGTGGTCGACGCGTCCCTGCGCCGGCTGGGCATCGCCGGCCTGGCGGAACGGCCCTACACCGAACTCTCGGGCGGCCAGCGCCAGCTCTGCCTGATCGCCCGCGCCCTGGCCCAGGAGGCACCGCTGATCGTCATGGACGAGCCGGCCACCGGCCTCGACTACGGCAACCAGTGGCGCTTGCTCGCCCTGGTGCGCGAACTGGCCGCCGAGGGGCGCGCCTTCGTGCAGACCACGCACCATCCCGAGCATGCCCTCGGCGGCGCCAGCCGGGCCGTGCTCCTGCATGGCGGCCGGGTGATCGAGGACGGACCGCCAAACGACGTGGTCACGCCCGAGCAGGTTCGCCGCCTGTATGGCCTGGACGTCACCCGCCACCGGGTCGGCGACGGCGCCATGGTCCTGGTTCCCGAGGGCGGCCATGGCTGAGTTCGTGCGGACTGGAACCGGGCTGAGCTACGGCCTGCTGCTCTGGGTCCTGGCCGGCCACGCGGCGGCGGTCTGGCTGGCGCGGACCCGCCTGGAGGCGGGGCCGGACAGCATCCAGCCGCGCGTGCTGCGGGTAAGCTGGGTCGAGGCCGCGCAAGCACCCGCGCCGGTCCCACCTGCCGCGCCGTCGGTGCGCAAGCCGGCCGAGACCATCCGGCCAGCGGTGGCCGCACCGGCCGAGCCGTCGGCGCCCGAACCGGCCCGTCCGGCCCCGGAATCCGCTACGGAGCCCGTGCCTGAACCGGCGCCAGCCGCGCCCCAGGCCGCCGCACGGCCGGCCCCGAATCCCGTTCCGGCCGCAGCGCCAGCGGTCCACGCCCCGGCCGCGCCCCCGGCCGTGCCGGTCGGTGCGGCCATCGCCCCGACCCCGCCCGAACTGCCGGTGCCGCCGTCCTACCACGCCGATTACCTGGCCAACCCGGCCCCGGCCTACCCGGCCATCGCGCGCCGGATGCGCGAAGAGGGCCTGGTGCGCCTGCGCGTCCTGGTCGGCGCCGACGGCTTGCCCAGGGAGGTCCGCCTGGACGCCGGCAGCGGCCACCCCCGGCTGGACGAGGCCGCGCGTGCCGCCGTGGCCGGCTGGCGTTTCGTGCCGGCCCGGTTGGGCGGCCAGGCCGTGGCCGGCTGGGTGGGGGTGCCGATTTCCTTTTCGCTGCGGAGATGACCATGAACGAAACCCTGCCGCAACCGGGCTTCACCCACTTCCTCAGCCAGGCTGACGCCATGGCGCAATTCGTCCTGCTGGTCCTGCTGGTCATGTCGGTGGCGTCCTGGTACGTCATCCTGGCCCGCCTGGTCCGTGATTGGCGCCGGCGCCGCCTGACCCGCCGCTTCCTGGCCGGCGCCGCCACCGGGCCGGCCGGCGAGCCGTTCGGCCGCCTCGCCACCGCCGCCAACCGGACCTGGGGCCGGCACGCCGCTCCGTCCGTCGGCGGCCATGGCACGCCGGCGGAATGGCTGACGCGTGCCCTGCGCCGGACCCTGATCGACGAGGGCGCGCGCCTGGAGACCGGCCTGTCGGTGCTGGCCTCGGTGGCCGCCTCGGCGCCCTTTGTCGGCCTGTTCGGCACCGTCCTGGGTATCTACCGCGCCCTCCTGGGCATCGGTGCGACCGGCCGGGCCGGCCTCGAGCAGGTGGCCGGGCCGGTCGGCGAGGCCCTGGTGATGACCGCCATCGGGCTGTCGGTGGCGATCCCGGCGGTGCTGGCCTACAACGCCTTCCAGCGCGGCAACCGGGTGCTGCTGGCCGAGCTGGACGGCTATGCCCACGACCTCTACGACACCCTGGCCGGCGGCGCGCCGGACGGAGGGACACGCTGATGGCCTTCGGCGCTGACGACCCGGCCGACTTCGGTACCGGCAGCCGCCCCATGGCGGAGATCAACATGATCCCGCTGATCGACGTGATGCTGGTGCTGCTGATCGTGTTCATGGTCACCGCGCCGCTGCTCACCCACAGTGTGCCGGTGGACCTGCCCGAGGCGGCAAGCCGGCCCGAGGTCGAGCACCCGGACGACCTCAATCTGGCCATCCGGGCCGACGGCGCCTTGTACTGGAACGACGCCGCCGTCGCGCCGGCCGATCTGCCCGCCCTGATGGCCCGTGCCGCCGCCGCCGTAGCGGTCCCCGAACTGCATATCCGCGCCGACCGCCAGGTGCCCTACGGCCGCGTCGCCGAGGTCATGGCCCTGGCCTCGCGCCACGGCCTCGACCGCATCGGCTTCGTCAGCGCGCCGGCGCCCGCCCCCTGATCACTCATTACCCGCTCATAGACCACGGAGAATCACCATGCCCACCGAGATCGCCACGCTGCAAAAATTGCGCCCACTCGCCCTGCTGGCGCTGCCCGCCTTCCTGGCTGCCACGACCGGCCACGCCGCCGAGGAGGCGGTCAGCCTGGATACCGTCACCGTCACCGCCGAGGCGGCGGCCGACCCGGCGGTCGGCGGCGCCAGCGACACCGCCAGCGTGTACCAGGTGAACGAGGCCGGCATCGCGCTCTGGTCCGGCCCCGGCGGCAGCAACCCGTACCGGGCGCTGAGCGGCATGCCGTCGGTCAACACGCAGTCGGCCGACGCCTACGGCCTCAGCAACCTGCCCGGCGGCACCAAGGGCATGCGGGTGCGCGGCGAGGTGTCGACCCACGGCGCGGTCGGCTCGGTCGACGGCATCCCGCTCGGCACGGTCAACCCGGGGCCGGGCTACCAGTGGCTGTTCGATTCGGAAAACCTGGCGGCGGTGACGCTCTCTCAGGGGGCGATCGCGCCCGACCAGACCAACATCTTCACCACCAGCGGCGCCCTCGACAGCCAGTTGCGCTGGCCGGGCGAGACGGCCGGCCTGCTGGCCTCGCAGGCCTTCGGCTCGTTCGACTTCACGCGCAGCTTCGCGCGCTGGGATTCCGGCCGGCTGGCCGGCGGCGGCAGCGCCTACGTCTCTGCATCGCACACCGCCGCGGAGAAATGGCGCGGCCCCGGCGACGCCCCGGGCGGGCGCGACAACGCCGCCCTGGCCCTGGTGCAGCCCCTCGGCGACGCCGTCGAGGTCAAGCTGATGGCCGTCTGGAACGACATGAAGCAGCACCAGTACCAGGCCCTGAGCTACGCCCAGGCCAAGGACCTGGACACCTACCGCGACTACGACTACAGCGCCGACCCGGCCGCCGGGGCCGCCTACTACGACTACAACCGGCAGACCTTCCGCGACTGGAGCGTGCTGTCCGAGATCACCTGGCGGATCTCGCCGGACTCCAGCCTGGTGGTGAAGCCCTTCTACCTGAACGAGGAGGGCTACTACCTGGAGGGCCAGACCACCGGCAAGGTGCGCCAGTGGCTGATCGACCATGCCTGGTACGGCCTCGCCACGGAATACCGGACCCGGGTCGCCGACACCGGCCTGAAGTTCGGCTACTGGGGCGAATCGACCGAGCCGCCCGGCCCGCCCACGGCCTGGAAGATGTACAACCCGACCGCCGCCGGCGACCTGTCCGGCTTCGCCAGCTGGGCCATCCTGTCCAAGGTGACCGAGCGCCACCGCTTCGACAGCCTGTACGCCATGGCCGACCGCCAGTTCGGCCGGCTCAAGGTCCGGGGCGGCCTGCGCTACCTGAAGGAAACCATGCCCAGCATCGACGCCTACAACACGGCCGGGGTCGGCGACGTGTCCTATGACGCGGCCCTGGCCCAGTCGAGCGGGGTGGTGGCCGACAAGAGCGTCGACAGTTTCGCCATGACCGCCTGGCTGCCCTACCTGGGCCTGGGCTACGACCTGACCCCGGCGGTCGAGCTGAAGGCCAGCCTGGGCCGCAACTACGGCGCCCCCAGCTTCGACGTCTGGCCGGTCTACCAGGCCAACGCCGCCAAGTTCCTGGCCAAGGGCCTCACCGCAGAAAACCTCTGGCGCGAGATGAAGCCGGAGACCTCGGAGGCGCTCGACCTCGGCCTGCGGGTCAACCGCGGCAACGCCTGGGTCGAACCGACCGTCTACCTGGCCCGCTTCCACGACAAGAAGGTGTCCTACGACCCGGACGGCGCCGGCACCCTGCCGGCCTATTCGCAGAACATCGGCGAGACCCGCGCCTGGGGCGCCCAGCTGGTCGGCGGCTGGTCGCCCTCGGCCGGCCTGAACCTGTTCGGCGGCCTGTCCTGGAACCGCAACGAGTTCACCGAGAACCTGCCGGTGGAAGGAGCGGCCGACCTGGCGGTGAAGGGCGAACAGATCCCCGACGTGCCGGTCTGGCAGGCCAACCTGGGCCTGACCTGGCGCGCCGGCGCCTTCAGCGTCACCCCGCTGGTGCGCTACACCGGCGCGCGCTGGGGCGACACCGAACACAGCCAGCGCATCTCCGGCTACACCACGGTGGACCTGTCGCTCGATTACCAGACCCGGCTGCCGATCGGCAAGCTGGGCGCCCAGCTTGCCGTGGTCAACCTGTTCGACCGCGACTACATCGGCGTCATCCGCGCCGACTACTACCAGCTCCTGAGCGGCGGCAGCGCCATCTACTACCCGGGCGCGCCGCGCACCCTGGTGGCCAAGGTTTCCCTGGATTTCTGAACGATCGACAAAAGGAACGAGATCGATGCAACGCAAGCTCATCGCCAGCCTGCTGGCCCAGATGTTTACCCTGCCCCTGGCCGCGCACGCCGCCGACAATACCTTCCAGCTCGGCACCGTCGAGGTGGTCGGCAGCCAGTCTGCCGAGGAGAACTCCGGCGAGACCGTGGTGGATGCCGCCACCCTGGCCGAGTACAACCGCGACACCGTCGGTTCCGCGGCCGCCCTGGTGCCGGGCATGAGCCTGTCGCACAACACGCGCAACGAGGACATCGTCTACCTGCGCGGCTTCGACGTCCGCCAGGTGCCCCTGTTCGTCGACGGCGTGCCGGTCTACGTGCCCTATGACGGCTACGTCGACTTCGGCCGCTTCACCACCTTCGACCTCGCCGAGCTGCGGGTCGCCAAGGGCGCCGCCTCGCTGCTGTACGGCCCCAACACCCTGGGCGGCGCCATCAACCTGGTCACCCGCAAGCCCACCCGGACCTTCGAGGGCGACATCCGCGCCGGCGCGTTCTCGGGCGAGGGCCGCAAGGCGGCGGTCAACCTGGGCAGCAACCAGGGCAACTGGTACCTGCAACTGGGCGCCTCCTACCTGGAGGCCGACACCTTCCCGCTCTCGGACGACTTCAAGCCGACCGCGGTGGAGGACGGCGGCGACCGCGGCAACGCCTACCGCAAGGACGCCAAGCTGTCGTTCAAGCTCGGCCTGACCCCGAACGCGAGCGACGAATACGCCTTCGGTTACGTGCGCCAGGACGGCGAGAAGGGCAACCCGCCCTACGCCGGCACCGCGCCCGGCGGCATCCGTTACTGGCAGTGGCCGTACTGGGACAAGGAAAGCCTGTATTTCGTCGGCAACCTGGCCCTGGGCGACAAGCACATCCTGAAGGCGCGGGTCTACGACGACAGCTACAAGAACAGCCTGATCGCCTTCAGCAACGGCAGCTACACCACCCAGCTCAACAACACCAGCTTCCCGAGCGCCTACGACGACAGCACGCGCGGCCTGTCGCTGGAGCTGGCCAGCTACCTGTTCGAGGGCCACGAGCTGCGCGCCGCCTATTACTACAAGCAGGACGAGCACGCGGAGACCAATCCCAACTCGCCGACCAAGTCGTTCCGCGACAATACCGCCTCCCTGGCCGTCGAGGACGCCATCGCCCTGGCGTCCCAATGGCGTCTGCGCCTGGGCGCCAGCCGGGACCAGCGCGACACCGACAAGGCCTATACCTACGTCAAGTCGGACGCCAGCGCCACCAACTGGCTGGCCGCCCTGTCGCACGACCTGGCCGGCGGCGCCGAGGCCTACGCCAGCGTGGCGCGCAAGTCGCGCTTCCCCACCATCAAGGATCGCTACTCCTACCGCCTGGGCACCGCCATCCCCAACCCGGACCTGAAGCCGGAAACGGCCCTCAACGCCGAACTGGGCGTCAAGGGCGCGCCCTGGGCCGGCGCGCGCGCCGAGGCAGCAGTCTTCCACAGCCGCATCGACGATCTGTTGCAGACCGTGGTGGTGGCCTCGACCGAGTGCGGCGGCACCGCCTGCAACCAGATGCAGAACATCGCCGAGGCGCGCCACCAGGGCGTCGAACTGAGCCTGGAACAGCATCTGGGCGAGGCCTGGCGCCTGGGCTTCAACTACACCTGGCTGGACCGGGAGAACAAGAGCAACCCGAGCGTGCCGCTCACCGACACGCCGCGCCAGCGCCTGTTCGCCCATCTCGACTGGGACCTCGCCGGCGCCTGGGCGGTGCAGGCCACGGCCGAATGGGAGGAGGGCCGCAAGGTCGCCTACGGCAACAACACCGGTACCTACACCACCCTGGACGGCTACACCGTGCTCGGCCTCAAGGGCATCTGGCGGCCGGTCAAGGCGGCCGAGGTGGAAGTCGGCGTGAGCAACCTCACCGACGCAAACTACGAACTGGCCGACGGTTACCCCATGCCGGGCCGGATGTGGTTCGCCAACGTCAACTACCGCTTCTGAGGAGACAACCATGACCGTGAACGTCAACCGCCGCCGCCTGCTCGCCGGTCTCGCCGCCGTCCTGGTCGCGCCGCCCCTGCTGGCCGCCGAGGCGCGCCGGACGGTGCGGGTGCTGACCGCCTATCCGGACGCCGTGGTGTCCCGCTTCGAGGCCGCCTTCGAGGCCGCCCACCCGGAATACCGCCTGCAGGTCGTCTGGCGCATGCCGCACGACGCCCAGCCCTATCTCGAACAGCCCGGCCAGAACGGCGTCGACGTCTTCTGGTCGGCCTCGCCGAGGGTGTTCTCGGCCCTGGCCCGCTCCAGTCGCCTGCAGAAGCTGAACTTGGACACTACCGGCCTGCCCGACCGTATCGGCAACGCCCCGCTGGCCGACCCGGACGGCTACACCCGCTGCACCGAGATGGCCGGCTACGGCTTCGTGGTCAACCCCGGCGCCCTGGCCGGGCTGGGCCTGCCGGCGCCGGCCGACTGGTCCGACCTGGCCGATGCCCGCTACGCCGGCCGCATCGCCCTGCCCATCCCGGCCCGGGTCGGTTTCGCCCCGCCCATGGTCGAGATCGTCCTCCAGGCCTTGGGCTGGCAGGCCGGCTGGGCCCTGTGGAGCGAGATCGCCGGCAACTCGGTGCTGCTCGACCGCAACTCCACCTTCGTCACCGACGAGGTGGCCAGCGGCCGCCTGCCGGTCGGCCTTTCGATCGATTTCTTCGTCGCCTCGGCGATCGCCAACGGTGCCCCGGTGCGCTTTGATTACCCGCGCCACGGCGGCATCAACCCGGCCCAGGTCGCCCTTCCCGCCGAGGCGCCCAACCCGGACGGCGGCCGCGCCTTCGCGCAATTCGTCCTGTCCGAGGCCGGCCAGCGCATGCTGGCCCATCCCGACATCCGCAAGCTGCCGGTGCGGCCGTCGGTGTACGCCGACCTGCCGGCCGCCTACTACAACCCGTTCGTTGCCGCTTCCCTGGGCGCCTTCGACTACGACGGCGAGACCGCGCGCACCCGACTGGCCCTGAGCGCGGCCCTGTTCGAGCAGGTGTTCGTCGCCGACCATGCCGAGCACAGCGCCCTCTGGCGCCGCTTGCATGCCGCCGAGGCGGCCGGCAAGGATGTCGCGGCGGCGCGCCGGGCCTTGACGACCATGCCGATGGTTGCAACGGCGGCGGCCGACCCGGCCCTGCGCGGCCTGTTCCAGGGCCGCCTGGAAGGCAGCGCCGGCGAACCGGCGAGCCGGGTCGAGCTGGCCTGGCGCACCGAGGCGGCAGCCCGCCGGGCCGAGGCCGACACCCTCCTGAAAGGAGTCGGAGCATGAAGCTGCACCATCTGGCTGGCGGCCTCGCCGCCCTATGCCTGGCCGCCGGCGCCCTCGCCAGCGATCCCGTCACCGTTGCCGACGCCGGCCGCGACGCCTACAGCCAGCCCTTCCCTGGCCTCACCGACACCGAGCGCGACCATTTCTTCCGCGGCCGTTCCCTGTTCCGGCAGAGCTGGGTGGTCTCGCCCGCCAGGGACACCCAGATCGACGGCCTCGGCCCGCTCTACAACCGCCTCGCCTGCGTGTCCTGCCATGCCCGCAATGGCCGCGGCTTCGCCCCGGACCGGCCGGGCGAGCGCATGCAGACCATGCTCCTGCGCCTGTCGGTGCCGGGCATCGACGCGCACGGCGGCCCCCTGCCGCACCCGGCCTACGGCGGCCAGTTCAACGAGGAGGGCATCCCTGGCGTGCCCGGCGAGGGCCGCGCCGAGACCGCCTGGAGCGAGACCGAGGTGACCCTGGCCGGCGGCGAAGTGGTCAGGCTGCGCCAGCCCGCCTTCAGCTTCAGCGAACTGGCCTACGGCCCACTCGACCCGGTCCTGGTGTCGGCGCGCATCGGCCAGCCGGTGTTCGGCATGGGCCTGCTCGACGCCGTGAGCGCCGAGGAACTCGACCGCATGGCCGCCGAGGCCAAGCCGGACGGCGTCACCGGCCGGGTCAACCGGGTCTGGGATGCCGCCGCCGGGCGGGCCGTGGCCGGCCGCCTGGGCTACAAGGCCAACATGGCCAATCTGCGCCAGCAGATCGCCGGCGCCATGCTGGGCGACCTGGGCATCACCTCGCCCCTGTTCGGGGAACAGAACTGCAGCCCGGTCCAGGCCGAATGCCGCCAGGCGCCCGACGGCGGCCACCCGGAACTGACCGCCGAGCAGCTCGATGACCTGGAGTTCTACCTGGCCCACTTGGCGGTGCCGCAACGGCGCAACGCCGACGACCCCCAGGTGGGCCAGGGCGAGCGCCTGTTCGCCGCCAGCGGCTGCACCGCCTGCCACCGGCCCCTGGTGGTGACCGGCGAACATCCGAAGTATCCGCGCCTGGCGCAGCGGGCCATCGCGCCCTACAGCGACCTGCTCGTGCACGACCTGGGCGAGGGCCTGGCCGACCACCGGCCGGACTTCCTCGCCAACGGCCGGGAATGGCGCACCGCCCCGCTCTGGGGCATCGGCCTGGCCGGGCTGATCGGCGAGCGGGTCGGCTACCTGCACGACGGCCGCGCCCGCAACCTGCTCGAAGCGGTGCTCTGGCATGGCGGCGAGGCGGCCCCGGCGCAGGCGCGCTTCACCGCCCTGACGCCGGCGGAGCGGGCCGCCGTGCTGGCCTTTCTGGGCAGCCTGTAGCTACCATGGCGGCCATCACCTGGAGAGCACCCGCATGGACATCCGCATCGACTTCGCCACCGCCGCCGACCTGCCGCACCTGGCCGACCTGCTGGCGGAACTGTTCGGCCTGGAGAGCGACTTCGCGCCCGACCGGGCCAAGCAGCTGGCCGGCCTGCGCCTGATCCTGGACCACCCGGCCCTGGGCCGGCTGTTCGTCCTCCGGGTCGACGGCGAGGTGGCCGGCATGGCCAACGCCCTGGTCACGGTCAGCACCGCCGAGGGTGGCCGGGTCCTGCTGCTGGAGGATGTCATCGTGCGCGGCCGCCAACGCGGCGCCGGTCTCGGCCGTCGCCTGGTCGAGCAGGTGTTCGACTGGGCGCGCGCCGAGGGGATGACCCGGGTCACCCTGCTGGCCGACCGCGCCAACGCGCCGGCCCTGGCCTTCTACGAGCGGCTCGGCTTCGAGCCTTCGGCCATGCGGGTGCTGCGCCGGCCGCTCTGAGTCAAGGCAGGCGCAGTACCGGTGGCGGCCACGACGACTCCGGCACGACATGCAGGTGCGCCTTCTCGTCCGCTCCGGTGGCAGCCACGAACAGAGGCGCCAGCGCCGAGGCGTCGCCGTCCGCGAGGACCAGCCGGAAGCGGTTGTAAGCCTGGGCATCCCGCTCCCGTCGGCCGGCCTCGGCCAGTGCCGGCAGCCGATCCGGCCAGGGCCGGCCGGGAACGGCCCGGACCAGATAGATCAGCAGGCGCTGGCCGATCACGATGCGGGCGAACGGCACCGGGTCATCGGCCAGGCGGCCGCTATCGAGGCTGATCGAGCGGAACACCGCCTCCTCGCAGCCGCAGCCCAGGGCGTTGCGGGCGAACTCGGCGATGGCCTGGTGGTCGTGCGGGGTCATGGTGCAGGGGGTGGCGGCAACGGCTTGCCGCAATGGGGGCAGACGCCGGCCGGGGCCTGTTCGCCCGGCCGGCTCAACTCGATGAACGCCGAGCCGAGGATGCCCACCGGCAGGGCGAACAGGCCGATGCCCATGATCGCGACGACCGCGCCCATGATCTTGCCCAGCAGGGTTACCGGATACATGTCGCCGTAGCCCACCGTGGTCAGCGTCATGACGCCCCACCACATGGCGGCGGGAATGCTCGAAAAGGCCTCCGGCTGGCTGTCGTGCTCGGCCAGGTACATCAGCGACGAGGCGATCACCAGCATGAGCAGCATCAGCATGAGGGAGAGCACGAGTTCCTCCCGTTTCCGGCTCACCGCCAGCCCCATGGTCTGGACGGCGCGGGAGTAGCGGCCCAGCTTGGCGAGCCGGAGCATCCTGGCCAGGCGCAACAGGCGCAGGAAGCGCAGGTCCACGCCCATCCAGGTGATCAGCGCGGGCAGCACCGCGAGCAGGTCGACGATGGCCAGCGGGGTGGTGGCGAAACGCAGTCGCCCGACCAGCGCGGAGGCATAGCGCGGGTCCTCCCGGCAGGCCCATAGCCTGAGGCCGTATTCGAGCGTGAACACCAGCACCGAAAAGGCCTCGAAGGCATCCAGCCAGGGACCGTAGCGCAACTGGACCGCGGCCACGCTGCCGGCGATGACGGCCAGGACATTGAGCACGATCAGCGCCACCAGGCCAAGGCTGATGGCCCGGCCGAGGCGGTCAGCGCCGCCGCCGAGGGTCTGGAAGACGCGTTGGCGGAGGGGCGGCAGGCTCATGCCGCGACGGCCCGGAAAATGGCGTTCAAGAAACCGGCTGCACTTCGCATGCTGTCCTCTGCCTCGTTGTGAACTTCGACCCGGTGGATTGTAGACGAGCGGACGCGCTGGTTTACGCCGCCGCCACCATGCGCAGGCGCCAGCGCAGCGGCGGCTGCAACGACAGCGCGCCCAGGGCGCCGAGGCCCGAGGCCTGCAGTTCGCCCAGTCCGCGCAAGGCCTCCGGTCCCATGGCAAGGGCGGCCAGGCGGTCGGCACGCAACTCGAAGGACCAGTGCAGGGCCAGCCAGGCGGCGGAAAAGGCCGCCAGCATCAGCCAGGTGCGCGGGTCCGAATAGTTGTCGGGCCACAGTACCGTCAGCGCCAGGATCGGCAGGGCAGCGGCCAGGCGCTGGGCGAGGCTGCCGTGTGCCAGGGCCCGTGCAAGAAGAAAGCGCAGTCCGAACGGGCCCAGGCGAGCCACCATGCCGGACGAGAGAAAGACCTGGCTGTGCCCGGGCAGCAGGCCGGCGGTGACGATGAACGGGGCCGGATGCTCGGCCAGGGTGACCGGCAGCTTGGGCAGCCGGAAGTGGGCATTGCGCAATGCCGCCAGGCTATGGGCCACGGTTTCGTGCCCGGGTCCGGCATCGACTTCCCGCATGACCAGCGCCCGGCAGAGTTGCGGGCCATACCAGAACAAGGCCAGCAACAGCGCCCCCTGATAAAGGTTGTACAGCAGCAGATAGGCCGGGTCCTGGGCCAGGGAGTTCGGGACCAGCAGGTCCGGGGCGAAAAAGGCCAGGCTGCTGGCAATCAGGAATGTCCAGGTGCGGCGGGGTGAAGATGGAATCATGGCGATATTTTCATCCCGAACCGGTACGGCTGTCTTAAGATCTGCTTAATGGATACGGCAAGCGGCCCGGCCCGGCCGGGGGATTGTACGGAATGCGACAAAGCCCCGTCGCGATGTCGGCAAAGGCTCGGGTCGGGTTTTCGCGAGCCCAGTCGCCAAGCGGTCCGCCGCCTTGGCACGCGGGTTGCTGTTACCGGTTGGATTAAACTGGAGCACCTTGCCCCATGACCTCGCCATGCCCGCATTAAAGCTGCTCAAGGAAGTGCCGAAGGCGGATTGCGCTACCTGCCCGCATCGCGACGTGACCCTGCCTGTCGGCCGTTGCGTGCCCGGCGACGTCTGCCTGATCGCCCACAGCGGCCGGCAGATCGACCGTTTCCTGCGCCGCAACCCGGACTACGCCGAGGCCTGCCTGACCGACGCCTTCTGGGAGCGGCGCGCGATCGCCATCCGTTATGCGTCGCTGGCGGCGGTGCGTCCGCTGGCGAAGGATGCCGACGAGGCGGTGCGCCGGGCAGTGGCCATGCGCCTGCCGGCGGACGAACTGATCGGGTTGATGAACGACTCGGACCGCGAGGTCCGGATCACGGTGGCGGCGCGGATGCCGACAGGCAAGCTGTCCCTGATGATGGGCGACCCGGATTACATGGTGCGCCTGCAGGTGGCAAGCCGCATGCCGCATGGCTCGTTGCCGCGCATGGCGCATGACCCGGACCGCGAGGTGCGCAAGGAAGTGGCGCGGCGCCTGCCGGCCTTCGCGCTGGCACGCCTGGCGGCCGACGAGGACGCCGAAGTCCGGCGCATCGCGGCTGGGCGGATGCTGCCGGAGGACGCCGCCGGCCTGCTGGCCGACGACGACTGGCTGGTGCGTCTGGAGGCGGCCCGTCGGGCGGCGCCGGAAACGCTGTCGGCCCTGGTCGACGACCCCGAGCCTGAAGTGCGGGCGGTCGTCCTGGCGCGACTGAATGGAACACCTGATCGAGAGGAAGCATAAATGAGGTCCTGCACCCCCGACGAAACGACCCTGCAACGGTTCATCGCCGAACTGGAGGCGTCAGCGCCGAAACCCCACCATAGCGGCCTGCTGGCCAGCGCGGCCCGCCTGGATCTGGACTGCACCTTCCGTTTCGCCCTGACGCGGGGCAGCTGGTATCGCCCGGGCGGCCTGATCCGGACCGACGGCACGCTGGTCACCGACGACCTCGAACGCTGGGCCGAAGAGAAACTGGCGGCCTGCGACGGCGACCTCGCGGAGCTGATCGATCGTCATGCTGCGGAAGACCTGCTGGCAACCCGCCACGCCGGCCGCACCCATTTCTTCGTTGCCGCCTACGGCCCGGCTCCGGCCGATTTCATGCAGCTCGAGGTGGAAGAACTGCAGGAAGTGCTCGACCGCCGCCTGATCGACCCCAAGCGCCCGCCGACCGATCTCGGCGAGTTGATCGACCCGCTCAAGCCGCTGTCCCAGGATGCCCAGCCGGTGGGCCGGACGTATTACCGGTTCCGCCGGCTGACCGACATGCGCCGGGTCCAGGCCGGGCAGCCGGCGGCCGGCTTCGGGCCGTCGCCGCTGGCGCGTTTCATGGCCGAATGGCAGCAAAGCCGCGCCGCCGATCGCGGCCATTTCAGCGACCACTGGATACTGGCCGTGCGCGAACACCAGGACCGTTATCACAACAAGCTGGTCAGCGCCGCGCCGGTCTCGCGCCATGCGCGCAAGCTGAAGAGCTTCCACTGGCATCCGGACCTGCGCGGCGTCGAACTGGGCGACCAGATCCACGCCTTCGACCGGGTCGGCTACCCCTCAGCCTGGTATTTCCACCTGGTCTCGGGCGCCCTGACGCCCACCGCCGTGGCCTACGCGACCGTGGAAGACATCGACTCCGGCTACAGCTACCTGGCGGAAAAGGACGCGGAATTGTTGCGCGGCTGGGTGACCGAACCCTATTCGGTATGACCGTTGTCGGCTTTGCGACAGCGCTGGCAGGGGTGGTAATCCCTGTAAATCAACGGGTTGGGTTCTGGCATGGCGCTTGCAGAGGTAAGGGCGTAACCACAGGGTAACCGCCATGCAAACCACCAAACAGATCGCCGAATTGCTCAACGAACCGGCCTGCGCGCACAACGCCAAGGAGAAATCCGGCTGCGCCAAGCCCAAGCCGGGCGCCACTGCGGGCGGTTGTTCCTTCGATGGCGCCCAGATCGCGCTGCTGCCGATCGCCGACGTCGCCCACATCGTGCACGGCCCGATCGCCTGTGCCGGATCGAGCTGGGACAACCGGGGCACCCGTTCCAGCGGTCCGACCCTGTACAAGATCGGCATGACCACCGACCTGACCGAACAGGACGTGATCATGGGCCGGGGCGAAAAGCGGCTGTTCCACGCCATCAAGCAGGCCGTGGACGAGTACCATCCGCCCGCCGTGTTCGTCTACAACACCTGCGTCCCGGCCCTGGTCGGCGACGACGTCGAGGGCATCTGCAAGGCCGCCTCGGAGCGGGTCGGCGTGCCGGTCATCCCGGTCGACGCGGCCGGCTTCTATGGCACCAAGAACCTGGGCAACCGACTGGCCGGCGAGGCCATGTTCAAGTACGTCATCGGCACCCGCGAGCCGGAGCCGGCCAAGCCGCACCCGGCCGGCATCGCCACGCACGACGTCTGCATGGTCGGCGAATACAACATCGCCGGCGAGTTCTGGCACGTCGCACCGCTGTTCGACGAACTCGGCCTGCGCATCCTCGGCAACCTGTCCGGCGATGCCCGCTTCCATGAGGTGCAGACCATGCACCGGGCCAAGGCCAACATGGTGGTCTGCGCCAAGGCCCTGCTCAACGTCGCGCGCAAGCTGCAGACCAATTTCGGCGTGCCCTTCTTCGAGGGCAGCTTCTATGGCGTCACCGACACCTCCAACGCCTTCCGCGAGTTCGCCCGCCTGATCGGCGATCCCGACCTGACCGCCCGCACCGAGGCCATGATCGTCCGCGAGGAGGCCAGGGCGCACGCCCTGCTGGAACCCTGGCGCGCCCGCCTCAAGGGCAAGCGGGTCCTGCTCTACACCGGCGGCGTGAAGTCCTGGTCCATCGTCTCCGCCCTGCAGGACCTGGGCATGGAAGTGGTCGCCACCGGCACCGGAAAGTCGACCGAGGAAGACAAGGCACGCATCCGCGAGCTGATGGGCGAGAAGACCAAGATGATCACCGACGGCAGCCCCAAGGCCCTGATCGGCGTGGTCAAGGAATACCAGGCCGACATCCTGATCGCCGGCGGCCGCAACATGTACACCGCCCTGAAGGCGCGCATCCCCTTCCTGGACATCAACCAGGAACGTGAATTCGCCTACGCCGGCTATGCCGGCATGGCCGAACTGGCGCGGCAACTGGCGCTGACCATGGAAAGCCCGGTGTGGGCGGCGGTGAGGAAGCCGGCGCCGTGGCGGAAATCGGCGCCGGGAACCGAACTGGCCGGGCAGGATTGAGTAGGAACACGACTTGCCGGCATGGCGGCGCAGGGATATAAACCCCCATTCACGAATTGCGTAATGGGGGATCTCCGCATGCTACGGTTTGTCCTGGTCTTGTTTCTTCTGATCGGTTTGTTCGGTTGCCAATCGATGCCCGCTCCCGGCTGGCACAACCCCAACAAGGCGCTAGGCGAATTCGACTACGATTTTTACAACTGCCGGATGATGGTCCTGCAGACGACGCCCCAGCCGGTGCCGGCGCAGGCCAACCCGGCGGCCAATGCGGTCTATACGCAGTGCGCCATGTACGGCAACATGCAGCAATGCTGGCAGCAGGAGGCGCCGATCTATGCCGGCCAGACCCCGCCGCCGGCGCCGGCCCCCGTTCCAGACCCGGCGTGGCTCGGCAAGATTGAGACCCTGACCAACGAATGCGTGGCCAGGCAGGGCTGGACGCATACCGAGGCACCCGTTCCGGAAGCAAGCGCCGGCCAGTAACGCGGCGGCTTTTCGTTTCCGCATGGCCAGGCCGCGGTCACCCATCATGACCAGGCCGCCTGGTGCGCGCCTGCCATAGCGCCAGGATGCCGACCGGCAGACTGGCGGCGAAAGCGGCCAGGGACCAGCCAGCCAGGGCGCTGGAAGACGCACAGATAACAGGGGTGCAGCCGCAGCACACCGGTCAGGACCAGGCTGGCCAGCACCAGCGCGAAACAGGCCGCGGCCAGCAGCAGCCACAGGCGGCGCGCGCTGAATAGACGGTCGATCGGGATACCCATCGCTAGCAAAAAAACACTTCCAGCCGGATGACCGGTTCGGTATAGAAGGTGTTTCCAGCCGTCATCAGCGCGCCCGCCGCCATGAACCCAAGCAAAGTAGACCGTAACCGCCTTGTCCGCCTGGAGGACCTGCCCAACATCGGCAAGGCCATGGCCGGGGATCTTCGGCAGATCGGGATTCGCGTGCCGGCCGATCTGGTCGGCCAGGACCCGCTCGATCTCTATGCGGCCCTGGGCGAGGCGACCGGCACCCGGCAGGACCCCTGCGTGCTGGACGTGTTCATGTCCGTGACCCGTTTCATGGCCGGCGACCCGGCGCAGCCCTGGTGGACATTCACCGAGGAACGCAAGCAACTGCTCAAGCTGGGCTCCGACGCGTAGCCCGCTCGCTCGCGCCCACTGACATGGGGTCGCCGTCCGCATTGCCGGCGTGGCCCCGGCATGCCGGGCCTGCAAGTCCTATGCGGCGTGGTCCTGCAGCAGCGCGGCCGGTATCGGTAACGATGGTCCGAATCTCTTGTCGGTCAGGATGAGTGCGTGCGAGATCGGCTCGAACAGCCCGGAAACCATCCCTTCGTAGAGTGGCGCAAGTTCAAAGGCCATGGTGGCCATGGCGCAGGTGATGATGAGATTGGGGAGGAATTTCATGCCAGCCTCCGCGCATGGGGCGACACCATCGCGCTCGCCGGGAAGGGGGCGCGAGCGCGGTCGGGCACGGGCTTGGCAGGACTGGATAAGGGCAGCTTTGGGAACATGATCTCTCCTATACGCAAAGTGTTTGGAAAGACCTTCACGCTGAGACATGCCGGATTGGCAAATCGTCCTCGACGGATGGCCGAGATCTTGGGCTGGTGGCAACCCCGCTATCTGGTTAACCAGACCGGAAGTTTTGCGTCGCCGCGTCGCCGCGGGTATGCCGTCGATCACAGCTACAGCCTATTCTGAAGGAAAGCAATAGTCTATAAGTATCATTACTTTTGTAATAATAGGATAAAGCTATATTGATATGCCATTAGTCATAAAACCACGGTTGCAAAGGGTGGGTGGCGTCACCTTGGCCACTTTCTCCCGGCCACGAATGCACACGGCGAGGGCCGCTGCAAAGCCCGGGCAGTCAGGTCTTGACTACGCCTGTAGAATGTCCGCTTCACAAGTTTGGCTGGAGCATACGTGTCCGATTCCTTAGCCGGCCAATTGGCCGCCGCCTTCGAAGCGCGGGCCGACCTGATGACCCGCCTGCACGGCGAACAGACCGATGCCTACCGCCTGTTCCACGGTAGCGTCGAGGGCATGCCTGGCCTCACGGTCGACCGCTATGGCGACCTGATCCTGGCGCAGACCTTTCACCACGCGCTGACGCCGGACGCCCTGGCCGTGCTGGAGGCCTTTTATGCCGCGGCGCTGCCCGGCCTGGTGACCGTCTACAACGACCGCAGCCAGAGCAATTCGCGCATCAGCAATTCGCTCGTAGGCGACGTCAAGGTCGCCGCCCATGCCCCGCGCGTGATCCACGAGATGGCCGTCGCCTACCATTTCCAGGCCCGCCATGCCGGCCAGGATCCCTGGCTGTTCCTCGATCTGCGCGCCGGGCGTCGGCGGGTGATGGCAGAGGCGGCCGGCAAGTCGGTGCTCAACCTGTTCGCCTATACCTGCGGGGTCGGCCTCGCCGCCGCCAAGGCCGGTGCGAGCTTCGTGGTCAACGTCGATTTCGCCGAATCGAGCCTGGCGGTCGGCAAGGAAAACGCCCGCCTGAACGATCTGGCATCCCGGCCGCGCTACATCCAGAGCGATGTCTTTGCCGCCGTGCGCCAGTACGCCGGCCTGGGCCAGGCCAAGATGGTGCGCGGCAAGCGCCTGCCGCCGTTTCCGGAACTGGAGCCGCGCCAGTTCGACCTGGTCTTCCTCGACCCGCCCCGCTACGCCAAGAGTCCGTTCGGCGTGGTCGACCTGGTCAACGACTATCCCGCCCTGTTCAAGCCGGCGCTGCTCGCCACGGTGGAGGGCGGCACGCTGATCTGCTGCAACAACGTCGCCGAGGTCGACCGCGACGCCTGGCTCGACCAGTTGCAACGCAGCGCCGCCAAGGCCGGCCGCCCGGTACGCGAGAGCGAGTGGATACTGCCGGAAGCGGATTTCCCCAGCCCGGACGGCAAGCCGCCGTTGAAGATGGCGCTGCTGAGGGTGTGAGCCGCTGAAGTAAAATGGCGGCCGCCATTCCCTGACCCAACCCCATGCTGCGCCTGACCGAAATCAAACTGCCGCTCGACCACCCGGTCGCCGACCTCAAGGCGGCGATCCTGAAACGGTTGGGCCTGGCCGAGCATGATCTGACCGGTTTCACCGTGTTCCGGCGCGGCTTCGACGCGCGCAAGAAGTCCGACATCCATTTCGTCTACAGCGTCGATTGCGCGGTGAAGGACGAACCGGCGTTGCTCAAGCGGCTCGCTGGCGATCGCCACGTCGCGGTCACGCCGGACATGGCCTACCGCTACGTCACCCAGGCCCCGGCCCATCTCGAAGAGCGCCCGGTGGTGATCGGCCTGGGGCCGTGCGGCCTGTTCGCCGGCCTGGTCCTGGCCCAGATGGGCTTCAAGCCGATCATCCTGGAACGCGGCAAGGCGGTGCGCGAACGCACCCAGGACACCTGGGGCCTCTGGCGCAAGGGCAAGCTCGATCCGGAGTCGAACGTGCAGTTCGGCGAGGGCGGCGCCGGCACCTTCTCGGACGGCAAGCTGCACAGCCAGATCAAGGACCCGGCCTGGCGCGGCCGCAAGGTGCTGACCGAATTCGTCGAGGCCGGCGCGCCGGCCGAGATCGCCTGGGTCAGCAAGCCGCACATCGGCACCTTCAAGCTGGTCGGCATGATCGAGCGGATGCGGGCCAAGATCCAGGCGCTGGGCGGCGAGATCCGCTTCCAGGCCCGGGTCGAGGACTTCGAGATCGAGCGTAACCATTCAGGCCGCGACGCCGACGGCATGGGCCAGGTGCGCGCCCTCGTTTTGGCGGACGGCGAGCGCATTGCCACCCGCCATGTCGTGCTGGCCGTGGGGCACAGCGCCCGCGACACCTTCCAGCATCTGTACCAGCGGGGCGTGCATGTCGAGCCGAAAGCGTTCTCGATCGGATTCCGGGTCGAGCATCCGCAATCGCTGATCGACCAGGCCCGCTTCGGTAAATTCGCCGGCCACCCGGCCCTGGGCGCGGCCGACTACAAGCTGGTGCACCACTGCGGCAACGGCCGCTCGGTGTATTCCTTCTGCATGTGCCCGGGCGGCACCGTGGTGGCGGCGGCCTCGGAGCCGGGCCGGGTGGTCACCAACGGCATGAGCCAGTATTCGCGCAACGAGCGCAACGCCAATGCCGCTTTGGTGGTCGGCATCACGCCCGAGGACTTTCCCGGGCATCCCCTCGCCGGCATCGAGTTCCAGCGCCGCTGGGAAGAGGCCGCGTTCAAGGCCGGCGGCGAGAACTACGCCGCCCCGGCGCAGAAGGTGGGCGACTTCATCGCCGGCCGGCCATCGACCGAATTCGGCACGGTGGTGCCTTCCTACACCCCGGGCGTGCACCTGACCGACCTGTCGGCCTGCCTGCCCGAGTTCGCCATCACCGCCATCCGCGAGGCCCTGGTCGCCTTCGGCAGGCAGATCAAGGGCTTCGACATGAACGACGCCCTGCTCACCGGGGTGGAGACGCGCACCTCGTCGCCGATCCGTCTCACCCGCGACCGGACTAGCTACCAGAGCCTGAACACGCGCGGCCTCTACCCGGCCGGCGAGGGCGCCGGCTATGCCGGCGGCATCCTCTCGGCCGCGGTCGACGGCATCGAGGTGGCCGAGGCGGTGGCGCTGGACATGGTCGGCCCGGCTTGAGCCGCGTCGCCGTCATCGGCGGCGGCCCGGCCGGGCTGATGGCCGCCGAGGTACTGAGCGGCCACGGCATCGCGGTCGACCTCTACGATGCCATGCCCTCGGTCGGGCGCAAGTTCCTCATGGCCGGCAAGGGCGGCCTGAACCTCACTCATTCGGAACCCGTCGACGCCTTCCTCGCCCGTTACGGCGAGCGCCGCACCGACATCGAACCGCTCCTCGCCGCCTTCGGGCCGGACGACCTGCGCGAGTGGGCGCGCGGCCTCGGCGTCGACACCTTCGTCGGTTCCTCCGGCCGGGTCTTCCCGACCGAGATGAAGGCGGCGCCGCTGTTGCGCGCCTGGCTGCACCGGTTGCGCACAGCCGGTGTGCGCTTCCATGTCCGCCACCGCTGGCTGGGCTGGGACGCAGGCGGCCATTTGCGTTTCGCCACCCCCGAAGGCGAAAAGGCGATCAGCGCCGACGCCACGGTGCTGGCCTTGGGCGGCGGCAGTTGGGCGAAACTGGGGTCTGATGGCGCCTGGCTGCCATTGTTGGCGGCGCGTGGCGTCGAGGTGGCGCCGCTGAAGCCGGCCAACTGTGGCTTCGATTGCGCCTGGAGCGAGCACTTCCGCGAGCGCTTTGCCGGCCAGCCGCTGAAGTCGGTGGCCCTGAGCTTCGCCGGCGAGACCCGTCGGGGCGAGTTCGTGGTCACCGAAACCGGGGTCGAGGGCAGCCTGATCTATGCCTATTCGGCCCGTCTGCGCGACGTCCTCTCGGTCGACGGGGCGGTCACCTTCCAACTCGACCTGCTGCCGGACTGGAGCCCGGAGCGGGTGCAGGCGGAAGTGGCCCGGCCGCGCGGCAGCCGTTCCCTGTCCAGCCATCTGCAAAGCCGGCTCGGCCTCAAGGGCGTCAAGGCCGGGCTGCTGCGCGAATGCCTGGACCAGGACGCGTTTGCCGACCCGGTCCGGCTGGCGGCGGCAATCAAGGCGCTGCCGGTCCGGTTGCGGGCCACCCGCCCGATCGACGAGGCGATCAGCACAGCCGGCGGTGTCGCCTTTGCGGCGCTGGAGGCCGGGCTGATGTTGCGCGCCATGCCCGGGGTGTTCTGTGCCGGCGAGATGCTGGACTGGGAGGCGCCCACCGGCGGTTACCTGCTGACCGCCTGCTTCGCCGGCGGCCGGGCGGCCGGGCAGGCCGTTGCCGACTTCCTGGGGCGTTGAACCCGTTTCTGCTGGTGGCCAGACGGAGTTGCCGGCATCTGGTTAAGATATATGACAAAAGTATAATTACTCAGCCGTCCAACGAGAAAAATCACACTCCCGTCATGTTCAATCCCTTCCAGCGCACGTCGTCCCCCTCTCTCGAAAGCAGGTATCAGTCGCTTGAGGCGAAACACCAGGAGGCCCAGGCCAGGATCACCAGCCTGGAATCGGCCCTGGCCGAGGCACAGGCGGCACACGCCGCGGAACAGGCCGAGGCCTCGTTCCAGCACCGGGTGTGCGAGGAATCCGTGCACGGACTCGGCAAGGCCCAGACCCTGCGCGATGCCCTGCTGTTCCTGCGCGATACCCTGTCCCAGGGTGAGCAGGTGGCCGTCGAGTCGCGCATGAGCAATGCCTTCATCCAGGCGGAGGTCGGCAATATCTCGGTGGATATCCATGCCATCGGCGGCGAAACCCAGACCCTGGGCGCCAGCCTGGCCGTCCTGAGCGACCGCGTGCGCGAAGTCGACCAGATCGCCACGGTAATCAAGAAGGTCGCCGACCAGACCAACCTGCTGGCGCTCAACGCCGCCATCGAGGCCGCCCGTGCGGGCGAGGCCGGACGCGGATTCGCAGTGGTGGCCGACGAGGTCAGGAAACTGGCCGGCAGTACCCGCAGCGAGGCAGAACGGGTCATCGCCTGGACCGCCTCGTTGCGTGACGACCTGGATAGCTCTTCCTCGGCGATGGATCGGATGACCTCGAAGTCGGTCGGCCTGACCGATCACGCCGTCCGGCTCTCCGAGAGCATGAGCGGCAGCGTCAAGGCGCTCAACGACCTGGGTGATGCCATGACCCATGCCTCCAGCTTCGCCTTCTTCAACCTGCTCAAGGCCGATCACATCATCTTCATGGCCGTGGTGCTCGACGCCATGCACCACGCCAATCATGACGCGGCGCTCAGCGATCACCAGGCCTGCCGGCTGGGCCGCTGGTATTACGGCGAGGACAGCATGGAGTTCCGCAAGCTCAAGGCCTACTCCGAACTGGAGTCGCCGCATGCCAGTTACCACGCCACCGGCAGCGCCTGCCTGGAAGCGATCAAGGCCGGCCAGCACGATGCGGCGTTGCGCGAGTTCGGCAAGATGACGGTGCTGTCGAACAAGGTGATGCAGGCCATCGACAATCTGGCCAGGGATGTCGATCGCCAAAAGCAGCAGAACCCGGGCACCGGGACGGCCTGACCGGGAGGCTCCGGCGCAGTCGTAGGAATGTTGCCCCGACCGCCGCCGTTGTCGCCTTTGCGACAAGCCGGCCATGGGGCAATCGTATGAAATAAAAGGCAATTCGTCATGGCACGGGGTTTGCGATAGTTGACACAACATCGTCAACCCAGCAAACCTGCCATGGCCGAGATCATCAAGCGCAACAAAGCCCTCGCGGTGAACCCACTCAAGGTGAGTCAGCCGGTTGGCGCGTCGCTGGCCTTCCTGGGCATCCACCGGGCGATCCCGATGATGCACGGCTCGCAGGGCTGCACCGCCTTCGCCAAGGTCTTCTTCGTGCGTCATTTCCGTGAGCCGGTACCGCTCCAGACCACGGCCATGGACCAGGGCGCCACGGTGATGGGTGCCGACGAGAACGTCATCGTCGGCCTCGCGACCATCGCCGAGAAGAGCAAGCCGGCCCTGATCGGCCTGCCCACCACCGGCCTGTCCGAGACCGAGGGTGTCGACATCCTGCGCCTGGTGCAGGAATTCCGCACCCAGCACCCCGAATACGATGGCATCCCGGTGGTGCCGGTGACCACCCCGGACTACACCGGCTGCCTGGAATCCGGCTACGCCCTGGCGGTGAAGGGGGTGATCGAATTCGTCGTCCCGGCCGACGCCAGCCGGGTCGGCAAGCGCAAGAAGCAGGTCAACGTCCTGGCCGGCTCGCACCTGACCCCGGGCGACCTGGAACACATCAAGGAACTGGTCGAGGCCTTCGGCCTGCGCCCGGTCATGCTGCCGGACATCTCCGATTCCCTCGACGGCCACCTGACCGACCAGGCGTTCAGCCCGCTGACCGTGGGCGGCACGACGGTGAGCGATATCGAGGCCATGGGCGAATCGGCCGCCACCCTGGTGCTTGGCGCGGCCCTCTATCCCGCGGCCGATCTGCTCAAGGAACGCACGGCGGTGCCGGATTTCCGTTTCGACAGCCTGATGGGCCTGGAAAACGTCGACGCCTTCGTCGCCGCCCTGGCCGAGATCAGCGGCCAACCGGTGCCGGAACGGGTCGAACGGCAGCGGGCGCAGTTGCAGGACGCCATGGTCGATACCCATTTCATGCTCGGCTTCGCCCGCATCGCCATCGCCGCCGATCCGGACCTGCTCTACGGCCTGGCCGACCTGGTCGCCGGCATGGGCTGCGAGGTCACCGCCGCGGTGGCGCCGTCCAAGTCGCCGGTGCTGGCAGCGGTGCCTGCCGCAGAGGTCAAGCTGGGCGACCTGCAGGACATGGAAAAGGCCATCGCCACGCACGGTGCCGACCTGATCATCTGCAACTCACACGCCGTCGATACGGCCAGGCGCCTGGGCCTGCCGCTGTTGCGCGCCGGTTTCCCGCAATATGACCTGATCGGCGGCTACCAGAAGCTTTGGGTTGGCTACAAGGGGTCCCGGCAGACCCTGTTCGACCTGGCCAACATCCTGGTCGAGCACGGTCACCATGAAATCGAGCCGTACCGGTCCATATATGCGGTACGCCCGGAGGAGGCCCGCGATGCGGCACCTGAAACTAGTCCACTCCACTGAGGCGACCCCGGCCATGAGCGTCAAGATCGCCTTCGCCAGCGCCGACCGCAAGACGGTCGACCAGCACTTCGGCGCCGCCGAGGCCTTCGCGATCTACGAGCTGTCCGAGGACGACGCCCGCCTGGTCGAGGCGGTCCAGTTCCACGACAGCGATACCGCCATGGACGGCCATGAAGGCAAGCTGGCCGCCAAGATCAGCCTGTTGACCGGTTGTGCGGCGGTGTACTGCAACGCGGTCGGCGCCTCGGCGATCAAGCAGTTGCTGGCCGCCGGCATCCAGCCGATGAAGGTGCCCGAAGGCGCCTCGGTCGACGAGCTGCTGTGCGGGCTCAACCAGGCCATGCTGAGCGAACCGCCGGTCTGGCTGGCCAAGCACCTCAAGTCCGGCGATGCCAGCCGGTTCGAGGCCATGGACGAAGAGGGGTGGTCGGAATGATGACCTCTGCACTGCGTGAACTGCGTCGCGCCAACCTGGCGACCATGGCCAGGGCCGAACGTCCCGCCGGGACGGCGCCGGTGTCCCGCTGGTGGGCGTTCTTCCGCGCCCGGCACGGTTATGCGAGGGGGTCCTGGTGATCGAGACCCGCGTCCGAGTCCTCTCCAGCGCCGGCGGCGTCAGCTTCGTCGAGACCACCGAACACAATGGCTGCGGCGCCTGCGCCAGCCAGGAGAGTTGCGGCATTTCCGGCCTGGGCCGTTTCTTCAGCCGCAAGCGGCAAGCCATTCCGCTTGCCTGCGGCAGCGTCCGGCCGGGCCAGGAGATCACCGTCGCGGTGTCCGAGTCGGATCTGCTCAAGGTCGGCCTGTGGGTCTACCTGCTGCCAGTGACCCTGGCCGTGTTCGGCGCCGCCGCCCTGGCCGGCCTGGGCGACCCGGCCTCGGTGGCCGGTGCCGTCGCCGGTCTGGTCGCAGGATTACTGATTGCCCGCTGGTTCGCCGGCACCCCTCGAATTTCCATCACCTCCGGAGAACAACCATGACTGAAACCGTCGAACTCGACCCGATCCTGACCACCGACTTCATCAAGGAGATGGTCAAGCAGATGCGCGCCATCGACAGCTACGGCACCTACGACGAATGGTCCGTGGAGATGATCCTCGCCCCCTTCATCAAGACCAAGGAACAGCGCCGCGAGATCCCGGTCATCGGCGATCCCGACGAGGAGACCCTGGCCCGGGTGAAGTGCTTCTACAACGCCATCGCCGTGCTGATCGAGAAGGAATGCGGCCACATGGCGGTGCCCATGGTCAACATCAGCCACGAAGGCTTCGGCCGCGCCCTGATCACCGTCGGCAAGCTGGTGGTGATGGCCCGTACCGTGCGCGATGTGCATCGGTTCAGCTTCGACAGCCTGTCCAAGATGAAGGACGAGGCCGACAAGCTGCTCTCGGTCGCCGTGGAGATCATCGGCACCTACCCCCAAGTGGCCGAGCTGTAAAAGGAGGCGAAGATGACCGATGAGGAACTGAAAGACCTCGACAAGGAGGTCAAGAAGCTCAAGCGGCAGGCCAGCGAATGGGCCTCGCAACTGCACGACCTGGTGGAAGACAAACTGCCGGCCGGCTACGAGGAAATTCCCGGCATCGCCCAATCCACCTACGACGCCTGCAAGGCCTGGGCCGCCGCTACCGCCCGCCTGGCAGCCGCCCAGAAAGCCTAATCGAACGAGACTGAACATCATGGACGCATACACCGCATTGACTCGGGGCGGCATCGCCTGGACCCCGGAATTCGTCGTCGAACTCAACCAGAAGGTCTGCATCGGCTGCGGCCGCTGCTACAAGGTCTGCCCGCGCGACGTGCTGTCGCTGGAAGACCGCGAGGAAGACGAAGACGAGGATCTGGACGAAGACCAGATGAGCGTGATGACCATCAAGAACGCCATGGACTGCATCGGCTGCGGTGCCTGCGGCCGGGTCTGCCCGAAGAACTGCTACACCCACTCGGCCATGCCGGTGGCGGCCTGAGGAGAGACCATGCCACGTCCGCAAAAACACGTCTTCGTCTGTGGCCAGGCGCGACCGCCCGGCCATCCCCGCGGTTCCTGCGCCGAAAAGGGCTGCCGCGATGTGCTCGACGAGTTCTACTACCAGTTCCAGCAGCGCCAGTGCTTCGACACGGTGGCGATCACCGCCACCGGCTGCCTGGGGCCGTGCAGCACCGGCACCAACGTGCTGGTCTACCCGGAGGGGATCATGTACGGCAGCGTGACCAAGGAAGATGTCGCCGCGATCTTCGACGAACACCTGCTCGGCGGCACCCCGGTCGAGCGCCTGAAGGTCCCGGCTGACCTCTGGTGATGGCTGCGCAACTGCCCCCCGCGGTCGAGGCCGCCATCGACCGCCTGGTCGAAACCTTGCGCGGCGAGGCGATCAAGTTTGTCACCGCGGACAAGCTGCCGGACATCCGCCGGGAGGCGCTGATCCTGTCCCAGGTCACCGACCCGGTCAATGGTCTGCCGGGCTACGAGGGCGTCTGGCGCAATGCCCTGAACGAGCGGGTGGGCAAGCTGCTCATCAACAGCGACGGCAGCTTCTTTGCCGAATATGACCTCTGCGTGCGCCATCCGCGCAAGCCGGAATGGTTCATCGAGGCGGTCACTGCCTGGGGTCGGGGCGATCTGGTCAAGGCCGAGCCGCGCCTGCTGGCGATGATCTGACCATGTCCGACCTGCCCGCCGACCTGCGCATGATCCTGGTCCACAAGCAGCGCACCAGTGCGCGGGTGCGCTTCCTGCGCTTTACGCACGGCATGTGCGCCTTCGATCCGCTGCCTACCCTGTCGGTGGTGGAAGAGGAGGGCGAAGGCGAACCCGTCGTCGCCCATCATCCCAATGCCTGGCTGCGCATCAGCGAGCAGAGGCTGGGTCTGGAATCGGGCAGCCTGAAGCCGGAACCTGAATTTCATGCCACGGTGCAGACCCCGACCGGCCCGGTCACCATCCAGCTGGTCGAGTTGGCGACTGTCGATCCGCCGTTCGCGGAGGCCGAGGCGATCGGGGCCCGCTTCGTGGCCATTACCGAGGCGCGCGGCTGCTCGCCGGTGGAAATGGAACTGCTGCGCCGGGCCTATGTGGCGGTCATGGGCTGAATACTTGCTGGTTTAACTAAAGTTATAGCCTCGCCTGCCGTAGTATCTCCCAGCCTATGCCGGGAGTTGGATGATGACGCGCCCTTTTGCCCTGATTGCCGGCCTGTTGCTGAGTCTTGCAGTCCAGGCCGCGGACACCTATTCCTTCGGGGTACTGTCGCAACGCAGCCCGGTGCTGACGGCGGAATACTGGAATCCCATCCTCGACTATGCCGGCAAGAAGGCCGGGGTCAACCTGCTGCTCAGGGTCGCCCGCACGGGGCCGGAATCGAATGCCGCCATCGCCCGGGGCGAATACGATTTCACCTACTCCAACCACCTGTTCAAGCCGGCCAACCTGGCTCAGGACTATCAGGTCATCCTGCGCTCGCGCGAAACCGCGATCAAGGGACAGATCGTCACCCTGGCAGGTTCGGCGGTCGGCCGGCTGGCCGATCTGCAAGGTCTGGAAGTGGGTTTCCCGTCCAGGGCCGCCTTCGTCGGTTATGCCGTGCCGATGGACCACCTGATCCGCTCGGGCATTGCCGTCATCCCGGTATTCGGCGGCAACCAGGAGGGCATCATCGGCCAGTTGCAGGCCGGCAAGATCATGGCTGCCGCGGTCAACGACCAGGTCATCAAGGCGTACGCGTTGCGCGAGGGCCTGCGCTACCGCGTGCTCTGGGAATCGGAGTCCTACGACAACATCCCCATCGCGGTGCATCCCCGGGTCGACAAGTCGGTCGTCGAGTCGGTGCGCCGGGCCCTGGCCGGGATGAACGACGATCCCGCCGGCCGCAAGGTCCTGGAAGCCAGCGCCGCCGTGATCAGGCAGAAGCCGCCCTACGGTTTCGTGCCCGGCAACCAGAAGGACTACCGGAACTATCTGGATTTCTACCGGAACACCGTGGTCAAGGACCTCGAGTAATTGTCCGCACCGATGATCAAATTCTGGGACCGCATCCCCTTCGTCGGCCGCCTGCTGGTCACGGCCAGCCTGGCGCTGCTGATCGCCGGGTCGGTCATGCTGTATTCCTCGGCCAGCCGGGATGCCGAGGAAACCCGGTTTGACCTGGGCGAGCAACTGCAGGCGGAACTGAACACCCTGCCGCCGGCCCTGGCCGAACTGCTGGTGATCGGCGACTTCGCCTCGTTGCAACAGGCGCTCGACCGCCTGGTGCGGCGACCGCTGATCGCCAGCCTGGTCTATCGCGACGAATCCGGTGCCGTCCTGTCCAGTCGCGACAAGCCGATCGCAAGGCAGGCGCCGGCCTGGTTTGCCGGCTGGCTCGGCCTGACCATCCTGGCGGCCAATACCGAGCTGGAGATCGGCGGCCACCGTTACGGCAACCTGGAAATCACCCTGACCGCCCAGCCGGCGGTGAATCGGGCCTGGGCGCGCCTGATCCAGCATCTGGCCATCCTGGCCCTGGCCATCGGGCTGGACTTCGTCGGCATCTGGCTGATCCTGCGCTTCGGCCTGCGGCCGCTACGGGCGCTCGACGGGGCGACGCGGGCCTTGGCGGCGGGCGATTTTTCCGCTCGGGTGGCGCCCCAGGGCAGCCCGGAATTGCGCCATTCGATCGCCGCCTTCAACCGGATGGCGGCCGCGCTTGCCGATGCCCGTGCCGATCTGCTGACCGAAAAGGAACGCCTGCAGGTCACCCTGGCCTCGATCGGCGACGCGGTGATGACCACCGATGCCGAAGGCCGGATCGAATACATCAACCCGGTGGCCGAATTGCTGACCGGCTGGAGCGACGAGCAGGCGCGCGGCCGGTCCCTGCCGGAGGTATTCCAGATCATCAGCGAAACCAGCCGCGCGCCGGCGGTGAACCCGGTCGAGCGGGTGTTCCGTGAAGGCCGGGTGGTCGAACTGGCCAACCACACCCTGCTGATTGCCCGCGACGGCAGCGAGCGGCCCATTGCCGACAGCGCGGCGCCGATCCGCAGCCTGGACGGTGCGGCGATACTCGGCGCGGTGCTGGTGTTCCGCGATCAGACCCAGGAGCGCGACTATCTGAACCGGCTGAGCGAGAACGAGCAGAAGCTCAACACCATCCTCGACAACGTCGAGGCCTGCATCTACATCAAGGATGCCGATTACCGTTACCAGTATGCCAACCGGCCAGTACGGCAGTTGTTCGGCGCTGAACTGGACGCGATCGTCGGCCAGCACGATGCGGCCTTTTTTGATGCCGAAACGGCCGCCAGGCTGCAGGAAAATGACCGCCGGGTGATCGAAGGCGGCGAGCGGGTGGCCCTGGAGGAGAACAATCTCAGCCTGGTGACCGGCGAGCGCGCCACCTATCTGAGCGTGAAGATCCCCCTGCGGCGCGAGGACGGCAGCGTCTACGCACTGTGCGGGGTATCCACCGACATCAGCACCCTCAAGCAGGCCGAAGACAAGCTGAGCCTGGCGGCCAGCGTGTTCCAGCATGCCCAGGAGGGCATCGTGATCACCGACGCCGACGGCCACATCCTGGACGTCAACCCGGCCTTCGTCACGGTCACCGGCTACAGCCGGGAGGACGTGCTCGGGCGCAACCCGGACATGCTGAACTCCGGCCATCACGGGCCGGAGTTCTTCGCCGACATGTGGGCCAGCCTGCTGGAAACCGGCCTCTGGCGCGGCGAGATCTGGAACCGCAGGAAAAACGGCGAGTTGTTCGCCGAGCTCCTGGCCATTACCGCCGTGCCGGCGCGGGGAAATGGCCGCGGCTATTTCGTCGGCGTGTTCACCGACATCACCCAGCTCAAGTCGCACCAGCAGCACCTGGAGCAGATCGCCCATTTCGATGCCCTGACCCAGTTGCCCAACCGGGTCCTGCTCGCCGACCGGATGCATATCGCGCTGGCCCAGGCGCGCCGGACCGGCGACCTGCTGGCGGTCTGCTACCTGGACCTGGACGAGTTCAAGCCGGTCAACGACCGCTACGGCCACGAGGCCGGCGACCAGTTGCTGGTCGACGTGGCCAGCCGTCTCACCCTCGGCCTGCGTGCCGGCGATACCGTGGCCAGGCTGGGCGGCGACGAGTTCGTCCTGTTGCTGTCGGGACTGAAGGACGTCGAAGAATGCCGGCGCACCCTGGAGCGCCTGTCGCGGGCCATCGCCCAACCCTACTCGGTCCAGGGCAACCCGGTCGAGTTGTCGGCCAGTGTCGGCGTGGCGATCTTCCCGCTCGACGAAACCGACCCCGATACCCTGATCCGGCACGCCGACCAGTCCATGTACGCGGCCAAGGAGGCCGGCCGCAACCGTTACCACCTGTTCGATCCCGAGCGCGACCGCCGCAGCCGCGCCCAGCGCGAGGCGAAGAGCCGGGTCGAGGAGGGGCTGGCGCATGGCGAATTCAGGCTCTATTACCAGCCCAAGGTGGACATGCGCCGGGGCAAGGTGGTCGGTGCCGAGGCGCTGATCCGCTGGCAGCATCCGGAACGCGGCCTGCTGGCGCCGTCCGAGTTCCTCTCCTTCATCGACGAGACCGAACTTTCGGTCGCCGCCGGCGAATGGGTGATCGAAACGGCGCTGGCCCAGATGGAGGCCTGGCGCAAGGCCGGACTGATCCTGCCGGTGAGCGTGAACATCTCCGCCCGCCACCTGCAAAACCCCGGTTTTACCGACTACCTGGCCAAGGCCCTGTCCAGGCACCTGAGCGTCCCGGCCAGCGACCTCGAACTGGAAATCCTGGAGACCAGCGCGCTCGACGACCTGCTCCACGTTACCGGCCTGATCGAGGCCTGCCGCCTGTTCGGCGTGACCTTCGCCCTGGACGACTTCGGTACCGGCTATTCCTCGCTGAGCTACTTCAAGCGCCTGCCTGCGGAGACCCTCAAGATCGACCAGTCCTTCGTGCGCGACATGCTGCGCGACAGCGAGGACATGGCCATCGTCGACGGCATCATCGGGCTGGCCGAGGCCTTCCAGCGCAAGGTCATCGCCGAGGGGGTGGAAGAGGTCGAACATGGCATCCTGCTGTTGCACCTGGGTTGCGACCTGGCCCAGGGCTACGCCATCGCCCGGCCGATGGCCGCCGCGGCGGTGCCGGACTGGGTGGCCAACTGGCAGCCCCATGAGAGTTGGGGCCGGGCGGCCAGGGTACGCTACGCCAAGCAGGACATGCCGGTCATCGTCGCCGAAATCGACCATCGCCGCTGGGCCGACGCCCTCGCCGCCTGGGTCGGTACGGCCGCCCCCGCCGAAGGCTCGCCGCCGCAACTGAGCCACCATGCCTGCCGTTTCGGCCGCTGGTGCGAGGGTCAGGGCCAGGTGCGCTACGGTGATCTGGTGGCCTTCCAGGGCATCGCGCCGATACATGTACGGATCCACACCCTCGCCCGCGAACTGGCGACCCTGAAAATGGCCGGCCAGGGTGAACAGGCCATCCTGCGGCTGGCGGAATTCCAGGCCGCGCACGATGGGCTGATGGACCAGCTCGACCGTCTGCGCAACAGTATCGCAAATAACCATCCCTAGAATGGCACGCTGTTTGCTGCGGTAAATCATCCGGCGCATTTGCGCCGTTATTGCGAGGAACCCTACATGAGCCGATTCGAGATGGGCGATCTGGTCTATTCCGCCCAGGACATCTACAACGATCCGATCGAGGAGACCGGCGCCAGCGCCCTCCCGGGCGTTGCGCCGGGAGAACTGCTGGCGAGCGCCGGGGCGCGCGGCGTGGTGGTCAACGTCGGCCACGCCGAGGCGATGCCGGATGAGGAGATCTATCTGGTCCGCTTCGAGATCGGCCCGGACGGGCAACTGGCCGAACCAATCGGCTGCCTGGCCGATGAGCTGAGCCAGGGCCCCCATCCTTGATGGATGCCGTCGCCACGGTACGCGCCTACCACGAGCGCACCAAGCACCGCCTGGACAAATACGCCGCCGGTCCCGGCAGCCTGGACTGGGATGCACAGCCTTCGCCGTTCCGGCGTTGGTCGGGCACCGAAGTGGTGCATTTGCCGCGCGACATGGCGGTCCCCGCACTGGCCTGGGACGAACTCCTGGCCGAACGCCGCGCCGCGCCGCCGACCCTGGCCAACCTGTCGGTCCTGCTCCGTCACGCCGTCGCCATCACGGCCTGGAAACAGTATGGCGCCGCCCGCTGGTCGCTGCGGGCGCACCCGTCGTCCGGCAACCTGCACCCGACCGAGACCTGGCTGTGCGCACGCGGCATCGAGGGGCTGGACGACGGCCTCTACCACTACCAGCCCGAAGACCACAGCCTGGAACGGCGTGCCGACTTCGTCGCCATGGCGGCGGGAGCGGCGGCGGGAGCGCCCGCGCTCTGGCTGGGCTTCACTACCATTGCTTGGCGCGAGGCCTGGAAATACGGCGAACGGGCCTTCCGCTACTGCCAGCTCGACCTGGGCCACGTGCTCGGCGCAGTCGCCTGCTCGGCCGCCCTGCTGGGCTGGCGACCGCGCCTGCAGGCGCTGGCGCCGGAAAGGCTCGATGGCTGCCTCGGCCTCGACCGCGCGGAGGAATTTGCCGGCGTCGAACGCGAGGAGGCGGAGGCCATGCTGGTCCTCTACGGTGACGGCGAGCCCCCGGCCTGCCGTGACTGGCACGGCAGGCCGAGCCTGCTCGATGCCCGGCCCATGTACCAGTGGCCGGTGATCGACGAGGTGGCCGAGGCCACCCGCGGCGTCCTGGTTCTCCCGCCGGGCGGGCAGGCCGCCGTGGATTCGGCCAATGTGAGTTCCCTCGCCCGGTCGGCAAAAGCAAACCTGCCCGAGGGGATGGCGGATGCCGCGGCCATTCTGCTCAAGCGCCGCAGCGCCCAGGCCTTCGATGACCAAACGGTGATGCCGCTGACCGTGTTCCGCCGTCTCCTCGGGGCCATGCTGCCGGGTGGCTCGGCGGCGCTCAGCCCCTGGCCGATGCCGGCCCGGATCCACCCGGTCCTGCTGGTCCACCGGGTCGAGGGCATCGCCACGGGTCTGTATTGTCTGCCGCGCGCCGAGTCCGGCCTGACCGGCCTGGCCAAGGTCATGCGCGGCGAATTCGCCTGGGCCGCGGTCGACGCCGCGCTGCCCCTGTACCAGCTCATCGCCGCCAAGGCCGCCCGCACCGCCCGCACCCTCTCCTGCCATCAGGACATCGCCAGCCAGGGCGCCTTCACGGTCATGTTCGTGGCCGAATTCGCCGGGCCCATCGCCGAAAGCCCGGCCGCCTGGCGACATCTGCACTGGGAGGCCGGCCTGCTCGGCCATGCCCTCACCCTGGCGGCCGAGGCCGACGGCTGGCGCGGCACCGGCATCGGCTGTTTCTTCGACGATGCCGATCATGAAATCCTCGGCCTGGCCGGCGACCCTTATCAGGTCATCTACCACTTCGCCGTGGGCATCCCGGTCGACGACGACCGGCTCACCACCTTGCCCGCTTATGACTGACGAGGACGCGGACGACACCCTGCCGGGACCCGTGGCCGCCGTGGTGAGAGAGGCCATGGCCAAGTACCAGGGCGATCCGGAGCGGGGCGACTTCATGCTCGAATATGCCTGCAGCCAGAGCGTCGACCCGCTGCCCCTGTACCGGGTGCTGTACAAGTTCTACAACCGCCAGCGCCGATTCGACCGGGCCTACGACTACGCCGGCCGTGCCCTGGCCGGCGCGGCCGACCTGTGCAATCTGACCGGCCCTCCCGAGGCCTGGGCGCGGCGGCACCTGGCCGGCGCCGACCCGATGCTCGCCAGCCAGGTCCTGCTCGCGCTCAAGGCGCTGTCATTCATCTCGCTGCGTCGCGGCGACGAGGCTGGTTCGGAACGTTATCTCACTACCCTGAGCCGGCTCGACCCCGAAGACGGCAGCGGCGTCTCAGTGGTGACGGCGCTGGCGGAATCGGTGCGGAAAGCGAGGTAATGGCGGCCCTTTGGTGGCGAACAAGAAGTGGGGATATATAGCGACGGTAGAAGCAGCAAGATAGCCGCCCCGCATTCGCAACGTCAGTGTCTGGAAGCAGATTGCACAGTGGGCAGTGTCATCGTCAGGTTTTGTGGCTGTTCGTAGTTCGGGTGTGCTGAGGCAGATACCGGCTGCCAGCAGCAGTCATTCCAAACGTAAGATGATCAAGCAACAGCTTGCTGATTTCACCGTAATATTGGTTGCATGAGCCGAATTTCATATTACGAAGCTGATATTCAGGACTTCCTGAGCGCTGATGAGGATGCGGTTCTAGGTGCGCTTGCGATGCAACATGGCTTTGCACTGGAGCATCAACAAAAGCACGCATGGCAAGGCCAAATTAAGCTCCTCCGAGAATATTTACCACCCGCATCGTCTGGCTGGATCTACTTCGAGTTTTCGATTCCAAGGATGGGGAAAAGGGTTGATGTCGTCATCGTGACGGGAGGCGTGGTTTTCGTCGTTGAATTCAAGGTTGGCGCGCAAAGTTTTGAAAGCTATGCGGTTGAGCAAGTTTATGACTATGCGCTTGATCTTAAGAACTTCCATCGAGGTAGCCATACTCTTCCAGTCGTTCCTGTCCTGATTCCAACGGCAGCCCCCTCCCATCCAGTGACCGACATCGTATGGGCGCTGGACAAAGTTGCTAAGCCGCTTTGCATCTCCCCGGCAGAATTGCCTCAAGTGATTAATTTGGCGGTCAGTCAATGCTCAGCATTGCCGATTGACGCCGTGACATGGTCGCGATCAGGGTATCAGCCAACGCCAACCATCGTAGAAGCAGCTCTAGCTTTATACCGTCAGCACGATGTGAAAGAGATCACCCGTTCAGAAGCTGGCGCAGACAACCTTGGTCTAACTGCAGTCCGAGTGGAACAGATCATTGAAAACGCCAAGGCAAATAACCGAAAGGCCATCTGCTTTATTACTGGCGTTCCAGGTGCAGGCAAGACGCTCGCAGGATTGAATATTGCGACAGCGCGTGCTGAACAGCACTCCGACGAGCACGCGGTGTTTTTATCTGGCAATGGCCCCTTGGTTGATGTTCTTCGGGAAGCGCTTGCTCGTGACAAGGCAGGTCGGGAAGACATTTCGCGAACCACTGCGTATCGTGAAGTCTCGACCTTCGTGCAGAACATCCACCATTTTCGCGATGAGGCACTTGGAAGCACTGCTCCACCGGTCGAGAAGGTGGTCATATTTGACGAGGCACAACGCGCCTGGAATCGCGAAATGGCAAGCAAGTTCATGCAGCAAAAGCGCGGCATTGAGTTCTTTGATATGTCTGAACCGGCATTTCTTCTCGGCACGATGGACCGTCACACGGACTGGTGTGTTGTCATCTGTTTGGTAGGCGGAGGTCAGGAAATAAATACTGGTGAGGCAGGCTTGGCTGAGTGGATTAATGTGTTACACGACCATCATTCAGATTGGGATGTTCACGTTTCTAGCCGGCTCGACGATCGCGATTACATCTGGGATGAGGCTATTTCCGAAGAGTTGTTACGTAAGTCGGCCTCATGGGATGACTCACTCCATTTAGGCGTTTCAATTCGATCTTTTCGTGCTGAGGCGCTTTCCGAGTTTGTAGGGTATGTGGTGGATAACAGGTCGGACATGGCCCGTACTACCTATCAGCTCATTGCTGAGAAATACCCAATTCTATTGACTCGCAATTTGGAAGAGGCGCGTGCATGGCTGCGAAACAAAGCCAGAGGGAGTGAGCGGTACGGGCTTACGGCTTCGTCAGGTGCAAATCGCTTGCGTCCTGAGGGGGTTTGGATAAAGGCAAAGGTTGATGCACCTGTTTGGTTTTTGAACGGCAAGACTGATGTACGGTCGTCTTATTACCTTGAAGAAACCGCAAGTGAATTTGATATTCAGGGGCTTGAGCTTGACTGGACCTGTGTGTGTTGGGACGCTGACTTTCGCTACGAAAAAGATCAGTGGCAATACTTTAGCTTTCGCGGCACAAGATGGCAGCGAATGAATGCGGCAGGGAGGCAGCTTTACCTCAAGAATGCCTACAGGGTCCTGCTAACCCGTGCTCGCCAAGGCATGGTGATATTTGTACCCCGCGGAGACCCGGCTGATCCCACACGCGATCCTCTGATTTATGACGGGATTTATAACTATCTAATCCAGTGTGGTCTTTCCTGTCATTTTTAGAAATTACGGGGTAGCCAAATCGACCACTATGGATCGGGTGCGGACATCTGAACAATGTCAGCCTGATAACAGCCTCGTTTGAGAAGCGCGCATGCCACGGTCTAGTCTGTAAGAACACCGAACTGCATGGAGACGATCATGGCAAAGCGATCCTATCCCCTGGCCAAGGTATATGGCCTGCTCGAACCCGGACCGGTTGTTCTGCTCTCGACCGCGGGCAAGGGGCGGCCCGACGTGATGGCGATGTCCTGGCTGATGCCGGTCGAGTTCGAACCGCCCCTGCTGGCCTGCGTGGTCAGCAACCGGGACTACAGCTACGGCCTGCTCAAGTCCGCCCGCGAGTGCGTGCTCAACATCCCGACCGCCGAGCTGGCGGAACAGGTGGTCGCAGTCGGCAACAGTTCCGGCCGCGAGGTCGACAAGTTCCAGGCCTTCGGGCTCACCGCCGAACCGGCCGCGCTGGTGCAGGCGCCCCTGGTGGGCGAGTGCTACGCCAACCTGGAATGCCGGGTCCACGACACCCGGATGGTGAACCGCTACGGCATCTTCATCCTGGAGGTGGTCAAGGCCTGGGTCGATCCC
>JAQTLU010000007.1:47003-166141 GCA_028714735.1 Gallionellaceae bacterium
CGCGCTGGTGCAGGCGCCCCTGGTGGGCGAGTGCTACGCCAACCTGGAATGCCGGGTCCACGACACCCGGATGGTGAACCGCTACGGCATCTTCATCCTGGAGGTGGTCAAGGCCTGGGTCGATCCCGCGGTCAAGGACCCGCGGACCCTGCACCATCGCGGCATGGGCGCCTTCATGGTGGCGGGCGAGACGATCAAACTGAAGTCGGCCATGAAATAGTGTGCTTACGCCCCGGCCGGCCCGGGGCTATGATGGCCGTGCCACCACCATGATGAGGAGCCCAGCCATGTCCCGCCTGTTGTCTGCTCTACTCCTGGCCTGCCTGCTGTCCACCGCGGCGTTTGCGGCAGACCCCGTCCTGCTTTCCGACCCGTTGCGCGCGGTGCTCCAGGAGAGCAAGGACAAGAACCGGGGCGTTAGCCTGCACGTCAACGGCAGCACCATCGGCATGGTGGTGACCTCGTGGGACGAGCAGTACGTGATCGGACGCAGTCAGACCACCAGCCGCATCGTTATCCGGCTGGACCGGGTCGACGGCGTCTCGGCGATGTTCTGAGCCGGCTCACACGGCCAGGCCGAACTCCGCACCGATCATCTTCAGCCAGTCTTCAAGGCGCGTCTCCAGGAGCATCTTCTGGTTGTCCAGGTCCTGGACCAGGCCGACGAACTCGCCGTCGCGCTCGGCCTTGGAGGCGATGTAATCGTAGTCGTCGGTCGGCCAGGCGCCGACCACGCGGGCGCCGCGCGCGATCACGAAGTCATACAGATCGCCCAGGGCATCGCAGAAATTGTCGCCGTACTTGTCCTGGTCGCCGAGGCCGTACAGGGCCACCGTCTTGCCGCTGAAGTCGACCCCGGCGAGTTCGGGCAGGAACTCGGCCCAGCTCGGATTCTGGCAATCCGCATCGAGGCCGGGCAGGGCGCCTTCGCCCAGGGTCGGGGTGCCGAGGATCAGGTGGCTGTAGCCGGCCACCAGTTCGGCTGTCGCCTTGTTGACGTTGAGCGGGTCGGCGAGGTCCTCGTTGTCGGGAAAGCGACGCTTGATCATCTTGGCGATCTTGCGGGTATTGCCGGTGCTGCTGCCGAAGAATATGCCGATACGGGGCATGGCGGTTCCAGTCGTGTGCGTGGTGATGGCTATGGATAAGCAATCGGCGCGCCACGGCCGGCACGGAGGAAACGCTACAATGACGCATCCCAACCACGGGTGTATCCCAGTACACGATCAGCCATGTGCGGCATAGCCGGCGAATTGCGCCTGGACGGCCAGAGGCCGGACCCGGCCAGCATCGACAGAATGACGGCCACCCTGGCCCGGCGCGGGCCGGATGCGCAGGGCCGCTGGTGCGACGGCCCGGTCGGCTTCGGCCATCGCCGACTGGCCATCATCGACCTCAGCCCGCGTTCGGCGCAGCCCATGGTCGACGCGGCGTTGGGCCTGGCCCTGGTGTTCAACGGCACCATCTACAATTACCCGGCCCTGCGTGCCGAACTGATCGCCAAGGGCCACCTGTTCCATTCCGACGGCGACACCGAGGTGATCCTGCGCGCCTATGCCGAGTGGGGCGAGGCCTGCGTCGAGCGCCTGCACGGCATGTTCGCCTTCGCGATCTGGGACCGCCGGGTCGGAAAACTCTTCCTGGCCCGTGACCGGCTGGGCATCAAGCCGCTCTACTACAGCCATACCGAAGGCCATCTGCGTTTCGCCTCGACGCCCCAGGCCCTGCTGGCGGCCGGCGGGGTGGATACCGCCATCGACCCGGTGGCGCTGCACCACCAGTTCACCCTGCATGCCGTGGTGCCGGCGCCGCACACCCTGCTGGCCGGGGTGCGCAAGCTGGCGCCGGCGACCACCCTGAGTTTCGACCTCGCCGGCCGGGTGACCGAACGGCGCTACTGGCGCCTGGCCGCGCAGCGGCCCGCCCGGGCCATGGACGCGCAGGAATGGCAGGCGGCCATCCACGACGCGCTCTGCGCGGCGGTACAGAAGCGCCTGACCGTGGCCGACGTGAAGGTCGGCGTGCTGCTCTCGGGCGGGCTGGATTCCAGTCTGCTGGTCGGGCTGCTGGCCGAGCACGGCGTCGGCGACCTGATGACCTTCTCGGTCGGCTTCGAGGACCAGCCCGAGGAGCGCGGCCACGAGTTCGAGTATTCCGATGCCGTGGCGGCCCACTTCGGCACCCGCCACCACCAGTTTTCGATCCCCAACCATGATGTATTGGGCCGCCTGCCCGAGGCGGTCGACGCCATGGCCGAGCCCATGGTCGGCCAGGACGCGGTAGCCTTCTACCTGCTCGCCGAGCAGGTGTCGAAGACGGTCAAGGTGGTGCAGAGCGGGCAGGGCGCCGACGAGGTGTTCGGCGGCTATTTCTGGTATGAGCGTATGCGCGCCGAGGCCGAAGGCCTGCCGGTCGACCGCTTCCGCCGGCACTATTTCGACCGCGACCACGCCGAATACCTGGCCACGGTCGATCCGCGCTACCACGGCGCCGACCATACTGCCGCCCTGGTCGCCGGCCGGCTGGCCGAGCCGCTGGCGGACGAGTTCATCGACCAGGTGCTGCGCATGGACGTGACCATGCTGATCACCGACGACCCGGTGAAACGGGTCGACAACATGACCATGGCCTGGGGCCTGGAGGCGCGGGTGCCATTCCTGGACCACGAACTGGTCGAGCTGGCGGCGCAGATGCCACCCGAACTGAAGCTGGCCTCGGGCGGCAAGCACATCCTCAAGCAGATCTCGCGCGGCCTGCTGCCGGACGCGGTGATCGACCGCAAGAAGGGTTATTTCCCGATGCCGGCCCTGAAATACGTGCGCGGCGACTTCCTCGCCTTCATGCACGACATCCTGGATGCCCGCGCCTGCCGCGAACGTGGCCTGTTCCGGCGCGATTATGTCGACAAGCTGCTGGCCGAGCCGGAGCGCCACCACACCCGCATCCAGGGCAGCAAGCTGTGGCACCTGGCCCTGCTGGAACTGTGGCTGCAGCGTAACGTCGACGTGGTTTAAAGGCGGAAGGTCTCCACCCGGTTGCGGCCGTTCTCCTTGGCCCGGTAGAGCGCGGCGTCGGCGCGCGCCAGGGCGGCATCGGCGCTGGCGTCGTCCGGGAGCAACTGGGTCATGCCGATGCTGACGGTGACCCCCAGCCGGGTGTCGCCGAAGACGATGGCCTCGGCCGCGACCTGCTCCCTCAGGCCTTCGGCGAATTCCCGCGCCCCGGCCGGGTGGGTGGCGAACAGCAGGATGGCGAATTCCTCGCCGCCCAGCCGGCCGACCAGGTCGGTCTTGCGCAGGCGCTTGCCCAACAGGTCGGCGAAGCGGCGCAATACCGCATCCCCGGCGGCATGGCCATGGCTGTCGTTGACCAGCTTGAAGTGGTCCAGGTCGAGCATCAGCAGGGTCGCGGGCGGTTCGTTGTGGCGTTGCAGGCGGTCCTTTTCCTGTTCCAGCCGGGCCAGGAAATGGCGCCGGTTGGGCAATCCGGTCAGGGGGTCGGTGGTGGCCAGGGCCTGCAGTTCCGCCTCGAGGCGCTTGCGCTCGCGGATGTCGTGAAAGACCACCACCGCGCCGGTGCGCATGTCGGCATGGTTCATCGGGGCCACGGTCATTTCGACCGGGAAGCCGGTGCCGTCCTTGCGGAAGAACCATTCGTCGAGGCGGCGGACCTGGCCGTCGTGCAGGGTCTGGTAGATCGGGCACTGGCCGTGCGGGTAGGCCCGACCATCCGGCCGGTGGTGGTGGATCAGGGCATGCTGGTCCAGGCCCAGCAGTTCCTCCGGGTCATAACCCAGCATGGCCAGGGCGGTCGGGTTGACGAAGGTGCAGCGGCCCTCCGGGTCGACCCCGTAGATGCCTTCGCCCAGGGCCGCCAGCAGTTGTCGGCGCTCTTCTGATCGACGGGATTCATGGCCGCGCAATTGTCGTTGCCGGACTGCCAGCATGAAGGACAGGACGACGATGGCCAGGCCAGCCACGCCGCCCAGGGCGATGCCCAGCCAGTGCTTGTCCAGGACGTCATTCCAGGTGAAGGCCGGCGCCTGGTCGTAGGGCGGCAGGCGCAGTTCCTGCAGCATCGCCCGGACCGGCTCGTAGTCGGTCGGGATGGCCCAGCCATGGTAGCGGCCCACGCGCGCCGCCGGGTGGTCGGCACGCAACGAGAACAGGGCCTTGGCCACCTCCTGGGCGAGCCGTTCGTCGGTCTGCGGCATGGCCGCGAAGGGCCATTCCGGAAACAGCCGGGTCGACAGCATGAACGGGAACCCCGGGGTCGGCTGGCGGTTCAGCACCACGATCCGGCCGGGTTCGATGCGGCCTGACTGGGCGAGCGATTCGAGCACGCCGGTGCGCACGAAGCCGGCGTCGGCGCGGCCCTCCAGGACGGCGTACACGGCCTTGTCGTGCGGCATGCCGGTCATCATCGGGTTGATGTCGTGCGAGGGGGAGAGGCCGGCATGGAGCAGTTCCGCCGCCTGCATCTGATAGCCGCCCAGGGAGCCGATATCCGGGAAGGCCACGGTCTTGCCCCTGAGGTCGTTCAGGCTGGCGATGTCCTTGCGCTCGGCGCGGGTGAAGATGACGCCGCCGAACTGGGTCAATGGCAGGCCGTTGTCCAGCTCGATCAGGGTGGCCAGGGGCGATGACAACGCATTGCGTCGGGTCAGCATCACGTAATGGCTGGGATTGGTCAGGATGAAGTCGATCCGGTGCTGGCCGACCGCGGCCTCCAGTTCCGGATAGTTCATCGCCTCGATGACGAAGGTCCGGCCGGTCTTCGCGGCCAGGTAGTCGGCGGTGGGCTGCCAACGGGCGAGGGTGTCCGCCTTGGCGCGGAAGGCCAGGATGCCGAGGGTGACCGGGGCGGCGGCCCAGGCCGCGCCGGCCGACCAGAAACAGGTTACTAACCAGAACCAGCTTATCGAGCGGAGAAGGCCGGATTTCATTACCTAAGCATTCGTTATCTTTGGCGTGCGGCCATGATTATTGACGATATATGGCAATTGCGCACAGCCAAACGGTGTCTGCGGGAATGGCATGCCAGCCTGGGCGGGGCCGTGTCGCATATCCGACAAGGCGTGGCGCGAGTGGACTTTCGGACACGTAGTTGGGCGGGGTGTAAATGTAATTACCAATATAAATCAACGAGATATTGATTTGTTTTGGTCTGGCATGGCCTTTGCGAATATCCAGTCACAGAGGCTCATTACAGGAGAAATGACATGATTACGCTGACCCCCAAGGCCCAATCCGCCGTCGAGAAGTTCATCCAGGGTGCCGCCAGTCCCGTGGCCGGCCTGCGCATCGCCATCTCGGGCGGTGGCTGTTCCGGTTTCCAGTACGGCATGAGTCTGGAAGAGACCGCCGCCGAAGACGACCTGGTGGTCGAATGCGGTTCGGTCAAGTTGCTGGTCGACCCGTTCTCGGCACCGTTGCTGAACGGTGTCACGGTCGATTTCGTCGACAGCCTGCAAGGCTCCGGCTTCAAGTTCGAAAACCCCAACGCGACCAGCAGCTGCGCCTGCGGCTCGTCGTTCAACGCGTAAAGGAACCCGGTCATGTGGGACTACTCGGACAAGGTCAAGGAACACTTCTTCAGCCCGCGCAACTCGGGTGCCATGGATGACGCCAACGCGGTCGGCGATGTCGGTTCCCTCAACTGCGGCGACGCGCTGCGCCTGATGCTCAAGGTCGACCCGGAGACGGAGACCATCCAGGACGCCCGCTTCCAGACCTTCGGCTGCGGCTCCGCCATCGCCTCGTCCTCGGCGCTGACCGAGATCATCAAGGGCATGTCCCTGGACGAAGCGCTCAAGGTCTCCAACCAGGACATCGCCGATTACCTCGACGGCCTGCCGCCGGAGAAGATGCACTGCTCGGTGATGGGGCGCGAGGCCCTCCAGGCTGCCGTCGCCAACTACCGCGGCGAGGAGTGGAAGGACGACCACGAGGAAGGCGCCCTGATCTGCAAGTGCTTCGCCATCGACGCGGTGCTGATCGAGGAGACCGTGCGGGCGAACAAGCTGTCGACTGTCGAGGACGTGATCAACTACACCAAGGCCGGCGGCGGCTGCTCGTCCTGCCACGAGGGCATCGAGGAGATCCTGGTCAAGGTGATGGCCGAGCGCGGCGAGTCTTTCAACCCGCATGCGGTGGTGGCCAAGCCCGAAGAAGAGAAGCCGGCCAAGATGAACAACCTGCAGCGGATCAAGCGCATCGAGACCATCCTGGATTCGATCCGGCCGCAATTGCAGCGCGACCATGGCGACATCGAACTGGTCGACGTCGACGGCAAGACCATCTACGTCAACATGATCGGCGCCTGCTCCGGCTGCCAGATGGAGGCGCAGACCCTGCAAGGCATCCAGACCAAGCTGATGGAAGACCTGGGCGAGTTCGTCAAGGTGGTGCCGTCGCGGGCCGGTTCCTACGCCCGCGCCGCCAGCCACGTTTAAGGAGCCCACAATGGACGGCATCTATCTCGACAACAACGCCACCACCCGCGTCGACGACGCCGTGGTCGCGGCCATGCTGCCTTTCTTCACCGAGCAGTTCGGCAACCCCTCCTCGATGCACAGTTTCGGCAACAAGGTCGGCCTGGCGATCAAGAAGGCGCGCATGCAGGTGCAGGAACTGCTCGGCGCCGAGCACGAGTCCGAGATCATCTTCACCTCCTGCGGCACCGAGTCCGACTCCACCGCCATCCTGTCGGCGCTGAAGGCCAACCCGGAACGCAAGCAGATCATCACCACCACCATCGAGCATCCGGCCGTGCTGGCTTTGTGCAGCCACCTGGAGAAGGAAGGCTACAAGACCCACTTCCTCAAGGTCGACAACAAGGGCCGCCTGGACCTGGACGAATACGCCAGGCTGCTGACCGACCAGGTCGCCGTGGTCTCGGTGATGTGGGCCAACAACGAGACCGGCTCGCTGTTCCCGGTGGAAAAGATGGCCGAGATGGCCAGCGCCGTCGGCATTCCCTTCCACACCGATGCCGTCCAGGCCGTGGGCAAGGTGCCCATCGACCTGAAGAACAGCAAGATCGACATGCTCTCGTTGTCCGGCCACAAGCTGCACGCGCCCAAGGGGGTCGGCGTCCTGTACCTGAAGCGCGGCGTGCGCTTCCGCCCGCTCCTGCGCGGCGGTCACCAGGAACGCGGTCGCCGGGCCGGCACCGAGAACAGCGCTTCCATCGTCGGCCTCGGCCTGGCCTGCGAGCAGGCCATGAAGCACATGCACTACGAGAACACCGAGGTGATGCGCCTGCGCGACAAGCTGGAGGCGGGGATACTGGCCAAGGTGCCGCGTGCCTTCGCCACCGGCGATGTTGACAACCGCCTGCCCAACACCAGCAACATCGCGTTCGAGTTCATCGAGGGCGAGGCCATACTGCTGCTGTTGAACAAGTTCGGCATCGCTGCCAGTTCCGGCTCAGCTTGCACCTCCGGCAGCCTGGAGCCCAGCCACGTCATGCGCGCCATGGGCATCCCCTACACCGCCGCCCACGGCACCATCCGCTTCTCGCTGTCGCGCTACTCCACCGAGGCCGAGGTCGACCGGGTCATCCAGGTGGTGCCGGAGATCATCGCGCAACTCAGGAAAATGTCGCCCTACTGGGGCGAGAACGGCCCCGCCGAGGAACCGGACAAGGCGTTCGCACCGGTTTATGCATAATTAATACCCGGAACCAAGTAATACCCCTAAAGTAATACGACCGGCCTGCCGTTAATTTCGGCAGGCACGGTCGTTTTGCTTTTCTGCCTCCCCAGTGATTTTGCACTCGTGCGAGGAGTAGTCCGAATCACGCCAAGGTATTCAGACTGCTCGCAATGATTGGAGGTTTTGCATGAACACCCGACTCAAATATCTGGTTGCCCTGCTGGGTCTCGGCGCCGCCCCGGCGCTGGCGGCCACTGCGACGGCCACCCTCAGCGTCACTGCGACGGTCGCGGCCACCTGCTCGGTGGCGACCACCCCGGTCGCCTTCGGCACCATCGTTTCCTCGACCACCAATGCGTCCACCGGCACGGTGACGGTGACCTGCACCAACGGCACCGGCTACACCATCGCCCTTGGCGACGGCCTTTATTACTCGTCCGGCAGGCGGATGCGAAGCAGTGCAAGCACCTACGAATACCTGCCCTACGAGTTGTATCAGGAAGTCGGCCATTCGACGCTCTGGGGCGATGGCAGCCATGGCACCGTCATGGGCAGCCTGACCGGCAGCGGCGTTGCCCAGCCCTATACGGTCTATGGCCTCATCCCCATCGACCAGTATCCCAAGGCCGACAGCTATGCCGACACCGTGCAGGTCACGGTGACCTACTGACCGTGATGCGCACGCTCTTCGCCGGGCTGCTGGCCGGATTGCTGTTCGCCCCGGTCGGCCAAGGCGCCGATCTCGCGGTGCTTCCGGTCGGCCTGAGCCTGGCGGCGGGCCATGACCGGGCGGCAATCACCATCACCAACCAGGGCTCTGAGACGGTGGCGATGCAGGTGGAAACGGTGTCCTGGACTCAGTCCGGCAGTGAGGACCATTACGCGCCGACCCGCGACCTGCTGGTCAACCCGCCGCTGTTCAGGCTCCCGCCCGGGAGTTCTCAGGTGCTGCGTGTCGGCCTGCGCCGTTCGCCGGCCGGTGAGCGCGAGGCGGCCTATCGTCTTTTCCTCCGTGAAGTCCCCACACCGGCTCCGGCCGGTGATGCCGACAGCGGCGGGGCGCACATCCGGGTCCTGCTGGAATTGCGCCTGCCGGTTTATGTGACACCGGCCAAGATCGTCAGTAACCAGCAATGGCATGGACGACGCAGCGCCGACGGCGGCATTGCGGTGGAGGTGGCCAACACCGGCAACGTGCATCTGGTGGTGAGTGAACTGAAACTGCGCCCCGCCGGCGCGGCCCCCGATGCGCCGCCATTCGCGACCGCCAAGGCTGGTGCGTCGATCTTCCCGGGCCAGAGCCGGGCCTGGTCCATGCGACCGCCGGCAGGCGAGACGGCATCACGCTATGCGCTCGAGGTGACGACCGATCGGGGCACGCAGAATGTGGTGCTCGATCTGGATCGCGAATAGGTTGCCACGGTGTCGTCGTCGGGTACTGGCACTGTTCCTGGCTGCGGCGACCGCCCCAGCGCCCATCCTAGCCGCTGATCCAGCACCGTCCTCCGGGCTGGACCCAACAGGCGAACCCCTGTTCGTCGGCGTGAACATCAACGGCATCGACCGCAGCGAGGTGGTTTCCGCACTGCGTCTGGCCGATGGCGGCCTGGCCGTCTCCGAACGCGACCTGAGCACCTGGCGCCTCAACCCGCCGGCCGGCAAGGCCCTGCAGGTGGACGGTCAGCCCTATGTCCGGCTCGCCGACCTCGCGGGGGTCGAGTACCGCCTCGACGCCGGCAGCCAGACCCTGATGCTGCATGCGCCGGCCGGCGCCTTTGCCGCAAATGCGCTCGCCTACGGCGGCGCAGGTGGGTACGGACTGACGCCGTCCCGGCTGGGCGGCTTCTTCAACTATGACCTGAACTGGCAGCGCGACGACGGCCAGGACAAGAGCGGCGGCCTGTTCGAGGTCGGCGCCTTCAACGCCTGGGGCAGCGGCACCGCCACCGGGCTGTGGCGCAACGGCGGCCAGGCGTCTGGGTGGCTGCGCCTGGATACCACCTGGAACGTCGACATGCCCGAGCGGATGCAGAGCCTGCGTCTCGGCGACACCATCAGCCGTGCCGGCAGCTGGGGCCGCTCGGTGCGTTTCGGCGGTCTGCAGTGGGCGACCAATTTCGCCACCCGGCCCGGCTTCATCACCTTTCCCTTGCCCGGCCTGCGTGGCGAGGCAGCCCTGCCGTCCACCCTCGACGTCTATCTGGACAATGCCCGCCTGCTGCGGACCGAGGTGCCACCGGGGCCGTTCGACCTGACCAACGTTCCGGCGGTGACGGGCCAGGGCGAACTGCAACTGGTGGTGCGCGACCTGCTCGGCCGCCAGCAGGTGATCAGCCAGCCGTATTACGCCAGTGCGAGCCTGCTCAAGCCCGGTCTGCGCGACTTTTCCTACGAGGTCGGCCTGGTGCGCGAGGACTACGGCCTGGCCAGCAACCGCTACGGCCGCGCCATGCTGGTCGGCACCGACCGGCTCGGCGTCAACCCCGGCTTCACCCGCGAATTTCGGGCCGAGATACTGGCCGACCAGCAGACCCTGGGCGCCGGCGGGGTCTGGCTGCTGCCGTCCTGGGGCCGCTTCCACCTGGGCACGCTCAGCTTTGGTGCTGCCGCCAGCCACGGCCCGGAGGGCAATGGCCGGCTGTTCGCGTTGGGCGCCGAGCGCCAGGCCAGGGATATCAGCTTCAGCCTGCAGGCCGAGTATGCCGACCGGGAGTTCGTCCAGCTCGGCCAGTTGCCGGGCATCTCGCCGCGCCGCACCCTCGCTGCCAGTCTTGGTATACCCCTGGCCAGCAGCAGCCTCGGCCTCAGCTACGTGAGCCAGTCGAGCTGGGCAGGCGACGAGCGCCGCCTGGTCTCGGTCAACTACAGCGTGGGCCTCGGCGCCGGCGGCCAGTTGGGTCTGTATGCACTGCGCGACCTGTCCGGGGAGGCGGGGCTGAGCCTGGGCCTGATCTGGACCGTGGCGCTCGATCAGCGCACCAGCCTGAGTGCGGACTTGAGCCATCAGGGCAACCAGGACCGCAAGACCCTGCAGTTGCAGCGCAACCTGCCGGCCGGCGACGGCCTCGGCTACCGGCTGCTGGCTGGCGATGACGAGCATTATCAGGCCGGCGCCACCTGGCAGACCGAGCGTGGCGTCCTGACCGCCGAGGCGGCCCGCTCGGCTGGCCAGGGGGCCTATCGCGCCGGGCTGAGCGGCGGCATCGCCGTCGCCGGCGGCGGCGTCTTCCAGGGCCGGCGCATCGATGACAGCTTTGCCGTGATCAAGGTCGGCGACTATGCCGGCGTGCGCGTCTACCGTGACAACCAGGAGGTGACCCGCACCGACGGCCAAGGCCTGGCGCTGATCACCCGCCTGCGCGCCTACCAGGACAACCCGATCGGCATCGAACAGGCCGACCTGCCCATCGACGCCGAGGTGGATGCCCTGCAACTCGGCCTGACCCCGGCCCTGCGCAGCGGCGTGGTGGTCGATTTTCCGGTGCGGCGCAGCCGCAACGCCTCCTTCCGCCTGGTCGACCAGGCGGGCCATGCCCTGCCACCCGGCGCCCTGGTGCGGCTGGCCGGCGATGCGCGGGAATTCCAGGTCGGTTATGACGGCCTGGTCTTCATCTCCGGCCTGGGTTTGAACAACCGGCTTCTGGCCGAGTGGGACGACCATCGCTGTCGCGCACTGCTGGTCCTGGATGAAGCGGCCGAGCCGCTGCCCGACCTGGGTGTCCTGGTCTGCGCGGCGGCGCGCACCAATGCGCTGCAATTGATGCTGATCACCCAGCTGCAAACCCACCGGGACAGTCCGGCCGGTACCGAGCCGGCCGACTTGGCCAGCGATGCCGAGGTCGATACCTTGCAACTGAAGCTGATTCCGACCCTGACGCGGCTGGAGCGCTTCGATGCGCTGCGATTGGTGCTGACCAGCCAGTTGCGTGCCTATCAGGACAATCCGGCCGATAGCGGGCCGGCCGACTTGCCCATCGATGCCGAGGTGGCTACGCTGCAACTGAAGCTGATTCCAGCCCTGGCCTGGCCGCAGCACCTCCTGCCGGAGGATCGGCGATGATGGCCGGGCATTGCCGCCCGGCACCCTGACCTGCAAAGGATCGACGCCATGAAGAGACTGACCGCTATCGCACTGGCCGCGCTGTTGCTGGCCTTGCCCCAGGCGGCGTCGGCGTTGTGCCTGATTTGTTCGTGCTCGGTGGCTGTCAACTCCAACGTCGCCTTCGGCACATACAACCCGCTTCCGGGTGCCGCCGCCGATGCTGCGGGCCACTTCACGGTGACTTGCGACTTGACCTTGGGCTTGCTTGGTACCTATACGGTGGCGTTGGCCACGGGCGGTGGCAACAGCTATTCGCCGCGAAAGATGAACAGCGGCACCAATACGCTTAACTACAATCTCTACACGGATGCTGCGCGCACCGCCGTCTGGGGTAACGGCACGGGCGGCTCGACGATCGTAAGCGACGCCTCCCTGCTTACATTGCTCGGTCATGTAGTCAGGGCCTATGACGTTTATGGTCGCATCCTGCCTAACCAGCAGGCCACCCGCCCCGGCAGCTACTCCGACACCATCTTGGTAACCGTAACCTACAACTAGCCGTTTTCGGAAGCCGAATTCACATCGTTCGGCGTTTTGTCGCAAAGCCTACGAAGACATCCGGAAGGTGCCACTGTGCACCAGAATAGAGCCGGGATGGGTTTGTATAAGCTATATTATTCAATGCCTTAGAATATAATTCCAGTTGGCATGACCTTTGCAGAACCCAAGGCAAGTAAACCTCCGCCAGGAATGCAGCCATGCCCACCATCACCATCGACGACACCACGCTACGCGACGGCGAGCAGTCGGCCGGGGTTGCCTTCACCCTGGAGGAGAAACTGGACATCGCCCGTCGTCTCGACGCCCTGGGCGTGCCGGAGCTGGAAGTGGGCATCCCGGCCATGGGCGGCGGAGAATGCGAGGGCATCCATGCCGTCTCGAACCTCGGTCTGAAGGCGAAGCTGGTGGTCTGGAGCCGCATGCATGGCGGCGACCTGGAGGCCTGCCGGAACATGAAGGTCGACCTGATCGACCTGTCCATCCCGGTGTCCGACATCCACATCACCAAGAAGCTCAAGCGTGACCGCGCCTGGGTGCTGAAGACCATCGCCACGATGGTGCCGCGCGCCCTCGACATGGGCCTGGACGTCATCGTCGGCGGCGAGGACGCCTCTCGCGCCGACCTGGAATTCCTGATGCGCGTGTTCGATGCCGCCCAGTCGGCCGGCGCCCGCCGCTTCCGCTTCGCCGATACCCTGGGCGTGCTGGAGCCGTTCGGCGTCTACGACACGATCAAGACCCTGCGCTCGATCTCCGACCTGGAGATCGAGATGCATGCCCACGACGACCTCGGCCTCGCCACCGCCAACACCCTGGCCGCCTGCCGGGCCGGCGCGACCCACGTCAACACCACGGTGAACGGCCTCGGCGAACGCGCCGGCAATGCCGCCCTGGAAGAAGTCGCGCTGGGCCTGAACAAGCTGTACGGCTTCGATACCGGCATCGACCTGACCCGCTTTCCGGCCTTGTCGGAACGGGTCGCCGCCGCCTCCGGCCGGCCGGTGCCCTGGCAGAAGAGCGTGGTCGGCGAGGGCGTGTTCACCCACGAGGCCGGCATCCATGTCGACGGCCTGCTCAAGGACCCGGAAAACTACCAGGGCTTCGACCCGCGCGAGGTGGGCCGGGCGCACAAGCTGGTGGTCGGCAAGCATTCCGGCTCCCACGGCATCCTGGCCGCCTACGCCCGCATGGGCCTGACCCTGAGCCAGGCCGAGGCGCGCGAGCTGCTGCCGGACATCCGCGCCTTCGCCGAGAAGGCCAAGCGTTCGCCGGCCGACCAGGAATTGCTGTTCATCTACCAACGCCTGATCGGCCGCTCGTCGGTCGCGCTGGTGCACTGAGGCGGCGAGCATGGACAAGGCCGCGACGTCCTCCATCGCGCTGGCGGAAACAGACCTGAAACCAGGCCTGTTCACCCTGCTCAGGGAAGACATCGACTGCGTGTTCCAGCGCGACCCGGCCGCCCGTTCCCGCTTGGAGGTGATCACCACCTATCCCGGCGTCCACGCCATCCTGATGCAGCGCATCGCCCACCGGCTGTGGCGGGCGGGACTGCGCTACCTGGCCCGGCTGCTGTCCTGGCTGGCGCGCCTGGTCACCAATATCGACATCCATCCCGGCGCGACCATCGGCCGCCGCTTCTTCATCGACCATGGCGCCGGCGTGGTGATCGGCGAGACCGCCGAGATCGGCAACGACTGCACCCTCTATCACGGCGTCACCCTGGGTGGCACCACCTGGAACAAGGGCAAGCGCCACCCGACCCTGGGCGACGGCGTGGTGGTCGGCGCCGGCGCCAAGGTGCTCGGCGCGATCACCCTGGGCGACCGGGTGCGCGTCGGTGCCAACTCGGTAGTGGTCAAGGATGTGGCGGCCAACCGCACCGTGGTCGGCATCCCGGGCAGGGTGGTGCTGCGCTCGAACGAGGGGCAGCCGACCGCGCTGGGTATCGATCTCGACCATCACCTGATTCCCGACCCGGTCGGCAAGGCCATCGCCTGCCTGATGGAGCGGATCGAGGTGCTGGAAGGCCGCCTGCGCAGCATGGGCGAGCCGGTCGACGGCCAGTGCTCGGTGTGCGACGCCGACGACTTGTGCGGCACGACCTACAAAAAGATGAAGAAGGCCTGACATGGATTTGATGGATTTCGACCGCGCAGGCCTGTACTTCGACGAGCCGGTGGCACCCGAGGTGCGGGACCTGATTACCGAGGCCGGCGGCGTCTACAGCGAACCGGCGGCCGAGGCGCTGCTGCACAAGGCCTACTTCATGGCGCCGGAGTCCCTGCTGGTGCTGGTGGCGCTGTATCGCTACTACTTCTACCAGCATCGTCTCGACGATGCCCTGATCGTCGCCGACCGCACCCTGCACATCGTCGGCCGGCGCCTGGGCTTCCCGGAAGAATGGACCCGCCTGCATCCCGATTTCCTCGGCCAGGCGGTGCTGCGCTCGATGGGCCTGCTGCGTTTCTACCTGTCGGTGCTCAAGGCCACCGGCTACATCAATCTGCGTCTTGGCCGCATGGACCAGGGCCGGGCGCAAATCGAAAAACTGATCGAACTCGACAGCCATGACCGCTTCGGCGGCAAGGCCCTGATGGCGGTGATCGTGGAGGCCGTGGCCGACCGCATCGAGGAAGTTGCCTGACCCTTCACTACTGGAGAACTGAAATGGACGAACTGACCCTGGACGAAGCACTGGAAGAACTGGAATCGGCTGAGGACTTCCTCAACTTCTTCGGCATCGCCTACGAGCCCTCGGTGGTGCATGTGAACCGCCTGCATATCCTGCAGCGCTTCCACAACTACATCGCCAAGACGGGCGGGCTGCCGGAGGACGAGGGCGCCCGCCGTGCCGCCTACACCGCCTTGCTGGCGCGTGCCTACGAGGACTTCGTGGAGTCCGACGCCCTGACCGAGAAGGTGTTCAAGGTCTTCCACATGCATGAGCCGCAGACCACCTTCGTGCCGCTGACCGCGATCACCGTGGCTCAGCCGGTCGTGATCCAGGCACCGGAAACAGGCGGGTGCGGCTGCGGCAGCAAGGGTGCCTGCCACAGTTCCGAGGCGGCGCTGAGGTCCTGACATCATGCTGCCCCGATTCGAATACGGCGATGAAGTGCGGGTTACCCGCAACGTACGCAACGACGGCACCTACCCGGGCATGGTGACCGGCAACCTGCTGGTGCGCCGGGGTTCGGTCGGCTATGTGATGAACGTCGGCACCTTCCTGCAGGACCAGTTGATCTACACGGTCAATTTCCTCGACCAGGGCCGCATCGTCGGCTGCCGCGAGGAGGAGTTGCTCGACGCCGCCGAGCCCTGGACGCCGAGCAAGTTCGAAACCCGGGAAAAGGTGCGCGCGCAACTCACCCTGGCGGTGGGCGGCGAGGTGCTGGTGCCGGCCGGGACCGAGGGCGAGGTGATGCGGGTGGTGCGCGACGACGATACCGGCGTGCAATACCACGTCCATTTCCCCGGCGGTCATGTATTGCAGGTGCCGGAGCGTGTCCTGGCATCCCTGGTTGAGCACGATGAGCAAGAAGGAGACTGAGATGAACGTCGCCTATCTGGTCCTCAAGACCGCCAACAGCCTGTTCGGCAAGAGCACGGCGGCGCTGTCGGCGGCCGAACTGGAGAAGGCCGAGCGTCTGGCGACCCGCCAGCTCGACCTGGAGTCCAGGGTGCTGGCGAGTCCCGAGGCCTGCGATGTGGCGGTGCCGGAAGCGACCGTCCAGGCCGCCCTGGCCGAGATACGCGGCCGCTACAGCGATGACGAGGCCTTCGCCAACGACCTGGCCGGCAACGGCCTCGGGGTCGGCCAATTCGCCGAAGCCCTGGCCCGGGAACTGAAGGTCGACGCCATCCTGGAGAAGGTGGCCAGCCGTGCCGCCCGGGTCAGCGATGTCGATGTCGACCTCTATTACCAGTTCCACCCGGACGAATTCATGCTTCCGGAGATCCGCCGCTCCCGCCATATCCTGATCACCATCAACGACGATCTGCCCGAGAACAGCCGCGCGGCATCCCGCAAGCGCGTCGACGAGATCGCTGCCCGCCTGGCCAGGGACCCGAAGCGTTTCGAGGAACAGGCACTGAAGCATTCGGAATGTCCGACCGCGATGCAGGGCGGCCTGCTCGGCGACGTGGTGGCCGGCAAGCTCTACCCGGAACTGGAAGCGGTGCTGTTCGCCATGGACGAGATGGCGATCAGCGACGTGATCGAGTCGGAGCTCGGTTTCCACATCCTGCGCTGCGACGAGGTCAGGCCGGCCGGCACGGTGCCGCTGGCCCAGGTGCGCGGCAAGGTGCGCGAGATGCTGGAGACGCGCCGGCGCCGGATCTGCCAGAACGCCTGGCTCAAAGACCTGCGCTAAGGGGTCTCTGAAGGAATCCATCGCCCGGACGGGCCATTTCCAGAATGGGGGCAAATCGGTCAGAATTCGCCCTGACTCGTGGAATGGTATTGTCATGCACATCAAGGAAACGACCCTGCCGGGGGTTCGCATCATCCAGCCCAAGGTGTTCGGCGACGAGCGCGGTTTCTTCACGGAGACCTGGAACCAGGCCCGCTATGCCGAGATCGGCATCCCGGAGCACTTCGTCCAGGACAACCTGTCGTTCTCGCGCCGGGGCGTGCTGCGCGGGCTGCATTACCAGCATCCCAACGCCCAGGGCAAGCTGGTCTACGTGCTGCAGGGCGAGGTGTTCGACGTCGCGGTCGACATCCGGGTCGGCTCGCCCACCTTCGGCGAGACGGCGGTGGCCATCCTGTCCTCGGAAAACAAGCGTCAGTTCTACATCCCGCCCGGTTTCGCGCACGGTTTCTGCGTCACCAGCGAGACCGCGCTGTTCGCCTACAAGTGCACCGAGTTCTACGACCCCAAGGCCGAGAACAGCATACTCTGGAACGACCCGGCCATCGGTATCGCCTGGCCGGTCGATTCCCCGGAATTGTCGGCCAAGGATCAGGCCGGGATGACCCTGATGGATGTCCCGTTCGATCGCCTGCCGGTCTATGAAGACTGAACGACGCATCCTGGTCCTGGGCGGCGACGGCCAGGTGGCCTGGGAGTTGCGCCGTACCCTGGCCACGCTGGGCGAGGTGATCGCGGTCGGTCGTCGTACCGAACCGTATGCGCTGGACCTGATGCAGCCGGAGACCATCGTTCCCCTGGTGGATCAACTGCGCCCCGACTGGATCGTCAACGCCGCGGCCTACACCGCGGTGGACAAGGCCGAGCAGGAGCCGGAGATCGCCGCCGCCGTCAATGCCGCCGCACCGGGCCTGCTGGCCGAGGCGGCCACCCGGGTCGGCGCCCAACTGGTGCATTTCTCCACCGACTATGTCTTCGACGGCACGGCGACCGAGCCCTACCAGGAAGGCGATGCACCCAACCCGCAGGGCGTCTACGGCCGCACCAAGCTGGACGGCGAAGAGGCGATTGCCAAGTCGGGCTGCGACTGGCTGGTCCTGCGTACCGCCTGGGTCTACGGCGCCCGCGGCGGCAACTTCATGCGCACCATGCGCCGGCTGGCCCGGGAACGGGAAGAACTGCGCGTGGTCGCCGACCAGCACGGCGCGCCGACCTGGTCGCGCCACATCGCCGAGGCCACGGCGCAGATCCTGGCCCAACTCGGCGGCGACCGTGCCGCCTGGCACCGCGCTTGCGGTGTCTACCACCTGACCTCGGCCGGGACGGCGACCTGGCACAGCTTCGCCAGTGCCATCGTCGAGCACCAGCGCCGGCAGGAAAGCATCGCCTGCCAGCGAGTCACCGCGATCACCACGGCCGATTACCCGACTCCGGCGAAAAGGCCAGCGTATTCCGTGCTCGACAACGACAAGCTGGCCGCCACCTTCGGCCTCCGTCTGCCTGACTGGCAGGCGGCGTTGGCGCGGGTGCAGGAAGATATCGATGCCGCTGCATCATCACTGCGCAACCCGTAACCTTATCACCGACTCCCATGGCTAAAACCCTGCTCATCACCGGCGGCGCCGGCTTCATCGGCTCTGCCGTCATCCGCCACCTGATCGCCAACAGCGAACACAACGTGGTCAACGTCGACTGCCTGACCTATGCCGGCAACCTCGAATCGCTCGCCATGGTGGCGGACGACCCGCGTTACCGCTTCGAGCGGGTCGACATCCGCGCTGCCGCCGAGGTGGGCCGCCTGTTCGCCCGTTTCCGCCCCGACGGCATCATGCACCTGGCCGCCGAGAGCCATGTCGACCGCTCCATCGACGGCCCGGCCGAGTTCATCCAGACCAACATCGTCGGCACCTACACCCTGCTGGAGGCGGCGCGGAACTACTGGAACGGACTCGAAGGCGAGAAAAAGACCGGCTTCCGCTTCCACCATATTTCGACCGACGAGGTCTACGGCAGCCTGGGCGACACCGGCCTGTTCACCGAGTCGACCTGCTACGAGCCCAACTCGCCCTATTCCGCCAGCAAGGCCGCCTCCGACCATCTGGTGCGCGCCTGGCACCACACCTACGGCCTGCCGGTGGTCACCACCAACTGCTCGAACAACTACGGCCCCTGCCACTTCCCGGAAAAGCTGATCCCGCTGATGATCCTCAACGCCCTGGAGGGCAAGCCGCTGCCGGTGTACGGCAACGGTCAGCAGATCCGCGACTGGCTCTACGTCGAGGACCATGCCCGCGCCCTGGTCCGGGTCCTGCTGGAGGGCAAGCCGGGCGAGACCTACAACATCGGCGGCCACAACGAGCGCAAGAACCTCGAGGTCGTGCACACCCTGTGCGACCTGCTGGAAGAACTGCATCCGGACAAGCCGGCCGGCGTCGGCCATTACCGCGACCTGATCACCTACGTCGCCGACCGGCCCGGCCACGACCTGCGTTACGCCATCGACGCCAGCAAGATCGAGCGCGAGCTGGGCTGGACCCCGGTGGAGACCTTCGAGACCGGCATGCGCAAGACCGTGCGCTGGTATCTCGACAACGAGACCTGGTGGCGGCGGGTGCGCGATGGCAGCTATCGCGGCGAACGCCTGGGCCTGGGCTGAAAACGATAGGGAGTTTGCAATGAAAGGCATCATCCTGGCCGGCGGTTCCGGCACCCGGCTTTACCCGCTGACCATGCACATGTCCAAGCAGCTGCTGCCGGTCTACGACAAGCCGATGATCTACTACCCGCTGTCCGCCCTCATGCTGGCCGGTATCCGCGAGATCCTGATCATCACCACGCCGCACGACGCGCCGCTGTTCGAGCGCCTGCTCGGCGACGGCAGCCAGTGGGGCCTGCAACTGTCCTATGTCCAGCAGCCCAGGCCCGAGGGCATCGCCCAGGCCTTCCTGCTCGACCGCGATTTCGTCGGCGACAACCCCTGCGCCCTGGTCCTGGGCGACAACATGTTCTTCGGCCACGACTTCGGCAACCGGGTCAAGGAAGCAGCCCAGATCACCGAGGGCGCGCGGGTGTTCGCCTACCGGGTGCGCGACCCGGAACGCTATGGCGTGGTCGAGTTCGACCAGGACAATCGCGCCATCAGCATCGAGGAAAAGCCGGCCAGGCCGAAGTCGCACCACGCCGTCACCGGCCTGTATTTCTACGACGGCCAGGTCGGCGAAATCGCCGCCAACCTGAAGCCCTCGCCGCGCGGCGAGTTGGAGATCACCGACGTCAACATGGAATACCTGCGCCGCGGCCAGCTCGCCGTCACCGACCTGGGCCGGGGCACCGCCTGGCTCGATACCGGCACCCACGAGGCGTTGCTGGAGGCCTCCGCCTTCATCGAGACCATCGAGCGCCGGCAGGGCCTCAAGATCGCCTGTCCGGAGGAGATCGCCTGGCGCAATGGCTGGATCGGCGACGACGACATCCGCCGCCTGGCCCAGCCGCTGGCAAAGAACCAGTACGGCCAGTACCTGCTGGATCTGTTGGCCGGCTAGGGCGTTACCGGCTCGTCGGCGTAGCGCCAGATGTCGACATCGCGGCCATTTTCCCGCAGCTGTTCAGCGCGGGCTGATAGGTAGCGCTGGAAGCTGGGTTCGCTGCGATTCTGGCCGCTGGCCACATAATCGAGCATGCCGGCAGTGTGGAAGACGCGGAAGCCGGCCTCCCAGCGGATGACTTCGTGGCCCTTGGTGTCGAACAGCACGATGGCCGGGGCATACTTGATGTCCAGCTTTTGCGCCCAGTCGCGTATGGCCATCTTCTCGCCGCTCGGGGTGACGACGTCCGAGCGCGACCACAGGTCCAGTTGCACATTGTCGAACCGGGTCAGTTGTCGCCGCACTCCCGGATCGGACAGGACGCGCTGGTGCAGCGTCAGGCAATCCGGACAATCCTTCTGCTCGAAGAACACCGCCAGCGGCCGGGCCGTCTTGCCCCGGCGCGGCAGATAGGTGGTGGTCATGAGAAAGCCTTCCGGGATCATTTCGCCGGCGCCTGTTTCGGCCTGCTCCAGGCCGGCCACGTAATCGCGGAACGGCTGCTTGGTCTCGCCATGGTCGGCCACCCAGTCCAGCGCGGCCTTGAAGCGGGTCGGCGGGGTATAGCCATTGAGCCGCAGCACCACGGCGCCGGCCTCGTCGAAGAACAACAGGGTGGGGGTGAACTGCACCTTGTTGGCGGCGCCGAAGGCCTTTTCCGTGTCGGCCTGGCCGTCCAGCCCGGTCACCTCCCGGTCGCCCCACAGGTTCAGCGCGACCACCTCGAAGCGTGACTTCAGCATGGCCTCGGTGTCGCGCTGGGCCAGGTTGCGTTCCACCAGCAGGTTGCAATAGGGGCAGTTCTCCTGGGTGAACAGCACCACCACCCGCTTGCCAGCCTGCTTCGCCTCGGCGATGTCCGCCTTCAGGTCCAGGAAGCTGTCCTTGAACCAGGCCGGATATTCGGTCGGCCGGCCGCCCAGGTAGGCGCCCTTGGCCGGATGGCCGTCGACGGCGAAGGCGGTGCTCAGCCAGCCCGCCAGCAGCAGGGTAATGATTGCGCGCATCGGGGTCTCCTCATCTCCAGTGCCACATTATCCACGCGGATGGCCGAAAAGATGGGGGAACCGATTGACACGACCTGTTTCCGCTCGCGAGAATGAGGCCATGGCTCAATTCCATTCCGCCCCCGTCAAAGCACGTCGACTGCCGCTGCCCATGTGGCTGCGCGTGCTGCCGTCCGGGGCCGGAGGAATGTCGATCCAGAAGTAAGCAGACGAATTCCCTAGCAAGGCCGCGGACTCAAAAGGTTCGCGGCCTTTTTTATTTCCCCTTACCCAGGAGAAAGCATCATGTCCGTTCCCGCCGCCTATTTCACGGTGATCCTGATCTGGTCCACCACGCCCCTGGCGCTCAAGTGGAGCGCCCAGGGCACGGGCTTCGCCTTCGCGGTCGCCGCGCGCATGGCCATCGGCCTTGCCGTCGCGGCTGTCATCATTGCCATCTGGCGGGTCGGCCTGCCCATGCACCGGCGCGCCCGGCAGAGCTACCTGGCCGGCGGCCTCGGCCTGTTCGGCGCCATGGTGCTGACCTACTGGGGGGCGCAGTACATCCACTCCGGCTTGATCTCGGTGCTGTTCGGGCTGGCGCCGCTGATCACCGGCCTGATGGCCATGGTCTGGCTGGAGGAGGCATCGATCACCCCGGCCAGCCTGGCCGGCATGCTGCTCGGCCTGGCCGGACTGGCGGTGATCTTCGGCGACAGCCGCGAGATGGGCGGTGCCCATGCCGTGGCCGGCGTCTTCGCCCTGCTGGCGGCGGTGACCATCTACTCGGCCAGTCTGGTCTGGATCAAGCGCATCGGCGACGACAGCCCGCCGCTGGCCACCACTGCCGGTGTCTTGGCGGTGTCGCTGCCCTTGTTCGGCCTGGTCTGGTGGCTGACCGACGGCCACCTCCCGGCCCAGGTGCCGGCGCGCGCAGGGGCCGCCATCGTCTACCTGGGCGTGTTCGGCTCGGTGCTCGGCTTCGCGTTGTATTACTACGTCATCAAGCACATGGAGACCGGCGAGGTGGCCCTGATCACCCTGGTCACGCCGGTCATCGCCCTGCTGCTCGGCAGCCGGCTCGACGGCGAGGATGTTGGCGTGCAGGTCTGGCTCGGAGCGGCCTGCATCGGCCTCGGACTGGCCGTCCATCAGTGGCGCGCCCTGGCCGGCGCTCTGGCGCCGCGCGGCAACTAGGAGAATGAACATGCAGTGGGACACGCAACGCTATCTTGACCGTCATGGCTTCATCATCGAACGCGGCCGGGCATTGGTCGAGCTGCTCGCGCCGCAACCGGGAGAGCGCGTGCTCGACCTCGGTTGCGGCACCGGCGACATCACCGCCGCCATCGCCGGGCGGGGTGCCGCGGTGGTCGGCGTCGACGCCTCGCCGGCCATGATCGCCACGGCGCAGGGTCGTTTCAGGGAGATGGATTTTCGCGTTGCAGACGCCGCAGAACTGCCCTTCGAGGCCGAGTTCGACGCAGTCTATTCGCACGCCGTCCTGCATTGGCTGACCCGCGCCGAAGAGGCGGTGCGCGGCATTGCCCGCGCCCTCAAGCCGGGCGGCCGTTTCGTCGCCGAATTCGGCGGCTGGCGCAACTGCGCGGCCCTGGAGGCGGCCTTCGGGCCGGCGCTGAAGCGCATCGCCGGACGCGACTACGTCAGCCCATGGTACTTCCCGCGCCTGTCCGACTATGCAGGATTGCTGGAGAACAACGGCCTCTGCGTCCGCGCCGCCTGGTATTTCGATCTGGCCACTCCGCTCAAGGGCGAGGACGGCCTGCGCCAATGGGTCTATCAGTTCCTGCCGCACCACCTGGATGGCCTCGCACCAGCCGCAACCGAAGCAGTCCTGGCCGCGACCGAGGCGGAACTACGGCCGGCGATCTGGCGCGACGGGGCATGGTGGGCCGACTATCGGCGTCTGCGGGTGGTGGCAGAAAATCCTGGCTGAGTACCCCCCTAACCCCGGGTGCGCTCATGCCGGGCCTCCGCCTCGGTCTTGAGCGCCATCACCCCCTGGGCCAACGCCTTGGCCAGCATCTTCCGCAAGAGGCCGGGCAGCAGGCGGGCGATCAGGCCGTCGAGCGACTCTTCGGTGTGGACATGGGTGCCTTCCCCTTGTGTGGCCAGGCGCCAGACGTGCACGGCGCGGATGCCCATGGTCTTGCCGGTCCAGGCCAGCCGTCCGGGCGGGGCGACCTCTTCCAGCCGGGAAACGATCCTTGTCCCGCCCGCCACCCACACGAACGGGGTGCCGGCCTGGACCGGGCCATCCAGCCGCATCCTGGCAACCGCTTCGTTCCAGTCCGGCCAGTGTGCAAAATCGCTCAGGAGCGTCCAAACAGTCTCGACCGGAGCGTTGATATAGGCCTCCGCACTGGCGCTGGCAGGGGCTTCGGGGTTGGCTTCGATCGGGGGCACAGTCATTCTCCTTCGGTCCGGGCCTGACTACGTGGATTATCGCCAAAACTCGGGCAGAATAAGGCATGGTGTATCGGCACGGCAGGCGTCATGCTGGCGGCAGCCTATTCGAGGAGGACGACATGCAATCGGTCATCAGCGGGTTTGCGATTCTCGCCGCCCATGAGCGCGGCCTTCGCTTCTGCTCCATGCCCTGATGGCCATGCCGCAACGCTGCGCCTGGTGCGGCAACGATCCGCTCTATGTCACCTACCACGACCTGGAATGGGGCGTGCCCCTGCACGATGAACACGGCCTGTTCGAATTCCTGATCCTGGAAGGCGCCCAGGCGGGCCTGTCCTGGCGCACGATCCTGAACAAGCGTGAAGGCTATCGGCGCGCCTTCGACCGCTTCGACGCCGAGCGCATCGCCCGCTACGGCGAGGCCGACGTGGCGCGCCTGCTGGCCGACCCCGGCATCGTGCGCAACCGCCTCAAGATCGAGTCGGCCATCGCCAACGCCCGTGCGACCTTGCGCCTGCGCGAGGAGCTCGGCGGCCTGGATGCCTACTTCTGGGGCTTCGTCGACGGCCGCCCCATCGTCAACGCCTGGCAGGACCTGAGCCAGGTCCCGGCCAGCACGGCCGTGTCCGATGCCCTGAGCAAGGACATGAAAAGGCGCGGCTTCAAGTTCGTCGGCTCCACCATCTGCTATGCCCACATGCAGGCCACCGGCATGGTCAACGACCATACGGTGGACTGTTTTCGTCACGACCAGCTGGCTGGCTGAGTGTGCCGATCAGTCCTGGCCGGAGGCTGGCTGCAGGCGCCGCCGACGGCCGTGGAACCACCCCGCCGCCACGGTCAGGAGGCCGCACAGGAACAGGGCCGGCCGGATGCCGGCGGCATGGGCCAGGCTGCCCACCGCCAGGCTGCCGAGCGGGGCGACGCCCAGGAAGGCCATGGAGAAGGTGGCCATGACCCGGCCGCGCATGTCGTCGCGCACCCAGCTCTGCAGCAGGGTGTTGCTGCCGGCGGCGACCAGGACCACGGAAAAGCCCAGGACCATCAGGATCGGATAGGCCAGCGCATGCACGCTGTTGAGGGCGAACAGGGCCAGGGCGATGCCGGCCGTGCCGGCGGCCATGAACACCCGGCTGGCGAGCTTGTCGATCGAGGTGCGCGTGGCCAGGAACAGGCTGGCCAGCAGGGAACCGGCCCCGGCGCTGCTGACCAGCAGGCCGAGGGTGCGGGCGTCGCCGTCGAAGATGGTCCTGGCATACACGGGCATCATGACCACGTAGGGCGTGACCAGGAAGCTGACGCTGGCGACCAGGATCAGGAAGGCCCGGATGTCCGGGTGGCCGAAGGTGTAGCGCAGGCCTTCGCGCAAGGCCTGCAGGGCGGGTTTTCCGGCATTGCCGGCGGGCCGGGCATGCAGTGCGCGCAGGGCCAGCAGCACGGCCAGATAGGACAGGGCGTTGAGCAGGAAGCACACCGCCTCGCCAGCCAGGGCGATGATGAAGCCGGCCAGGGCGGGGCCGATGAAGCGGGTGGCGTTCATCAGGAACGAGTTCAGGGCGATGGCGTTGGGCAGTTGCGCCCGGTCCTCGACCAGATGCACCACCAGCGATTGCCGCACCGGCATGTCGAGGGCGTTGATGCAGCCCATGACGAAGGCCAGGCCCAGCAGCAGCGCGGGCGTGGCCCAGCCCTGCCAGGCCAGCACGGCCAGCGCCAGGGCCTGCACCATGGCCAGGGACTGGGTCCACATCATCAGGCGGCGGCGGTCGACGCGGTCCGACCAGACCCCGCCCAGGGGGCCGAGCAGGAGGATGGGCGCCTGGCTGGCGAAACCCAGCAGGCCCAGGATCAGGACCGAATCGGTCAGCCGGTAGACCAGCCAGGCCATGGCGATCTGCTGCATCCAGGTGCCGGCCACGGAAACCAGTTGGCCGGCGAAATAGATGCGGAAGTCGCGCGAGCGCAGGGCGCGAAGGGGATGTGACGTGACGGTGGACAAGATCGGGGGGGCGGAAGGCGAAGCAGGGATGGATCATAGTATGCCCGGAAGGTTCGTCCGCAACGCGCGTATAACCGGGACGAGGCGTTTGAAATATCGCTGGCGGGGTTGACGCTCTGTTATCCAGAGTTATATGCTCTGCATAACAGAGTAATTGGTTGGCCCTCATGAAACCTCATCAAGAGCAGTTCCTCGCCATCCAGTCCATGCTGGCCGCCGGCCATCGCTGCGTCCACCTGGAGCGGCACAGCCTGCTGCTGATCGGCGGAGTGGGCGGTTTCCTCAGCGTGGTTACGGAATGGTTCATCACCGATACCCGCTTTCCGGACATCGGCCAGCGCGGCGTCGCGCTGCTGGCCTGGCTGGCCTTCTGGCTGGGCGGCATGGCCCTGGTCGAGCACTGGATGACCCGGCGGGCGCGGACGCGCCGGGCCGAGACGCTGCCGTTCGCCCAGGCCCAGGTCACGCGCGCCTGGTGGATGCTGCTGTCGGTCGGCTGCCTGGGCTCCTGCGCCATGTTCTTCTATGGCGGCGGCGGCATGATCTATGCCCTATGGACGGTACTGTTGGGGCTGGGGATCTACTTCTACGGCCTGTTCTCGCGGCCGTTGATCGAGTGGATCGGCCTGGCCGCCATCCTGCTCGGGGTCGCCGGGCTGGCAGCCGGGCTGCCATATGGCGTGACGCGCTGGCTCAATGCCTCCTGTTTCGCCATCGGCATGCCCCTGGCTGGCTGGCTGAACGCGCACGCTGGCGATTCCGGCCTGCACAAGCGGGTGGCCGTGCTGGCCCTCTGGCTGGCCGTGGTGGTGACGCCGCCCCTGCTGATCGCGCGTTATGCGACCACGGCGGTACCGACCGCCGTCCCGGTCTACGCCGTCGCCTCTGTCGGGCAGGGCGAACAGGTGCTGCGCCTGGAGGCGGGCAGCCGCGTGCCGCTGCGGGTCGACCTGGACAGCCCGATCCTGGCCGTCGCTCCCGACGCCGGACTGGACCTGACCCTGACCCGGTCGGTCGAGGTCGCCCTGCGCGACGGCCAGCCGGACGGCCGCTACCGGATCGGCGCCGGCGCCTGGCACACGATCCATGACGGCATCCTGCAATTGCGCATCGACCGGATCCGGCCGCGCCTGGCCGACGGGCGGGCGGAAGTGCTCACTCACGCCAGCCTGGACGGCACCGAATTCAAAGGAGACACCCCATGACCGCGACCCTGCCCCCACTCGACCCCCTGCTCCACCAGCCGGCCCGCACCCAGTTGGTGGCCTACCTGTCCGGGCGCGGCGAGGCGACCTTTTCCGAGCTGAAGCGCGTGCTCGGCGTCACCGACGGCAACCTGGGCGCCCACCTCGGCAAGCTGGTCGAGGCCGGCTACCTGGCCACCGGCGAGGCGACCGGCGGTGCCCGCGCCCAGACCGTGTATGCACTCACTGCTGCCGGCCGCATCGCGCTGGCCGAATACGTCGCTCGCCTGTCGGCCCTGATGGCGCTCAGCGCAGGCGACGAGTCGGCTGCCGAGATGAACCTGGCTGCCGATGGCCGGACCTGACCCAACCCAACCCAACCCTGCAAGGAGATTACGCCATGAAGTTTGCCCACACCCTCGTCGTTCCGGTCTTCGCCCTGCTGGCCGGTTGCGCCGGCATCACCCCGCCATCGGCCGACAAGCTGTCCGCCCTGCCCGTGGTCGTCTACCCCGCCATGCCGGCGGCGGCGGGCGACTTCGTCTACAAACTGCCGGCCAGCCAGCCGATCGAGCTGCGCATCCTGGCCGACGGCAGCGCCCTGGCCGGCAACGTCGAGCAGACCGTAAGCGCCCGCCTGGCGCACGACCTCTTCTTGCATAAGCGCTGGGCCAGCGAGGATGGCCGAACCTGGCTGGCCGCCGACAAGCTGATTGGGGTCAACCTCAGTATCGTCCTGCCTTCCTATGAGAAACCCGGGCCTGGCGAAATCCACCTGACCGTGGAGAGAAAAATCGTCGAATGAGGTCCGTGCCAGCACGCGCTGAACGAGGATACGCATGAAGAACCGGGGTAAAGACCATCTTGGTTTTGTCATCCTCCTGATCGGCTTCGGCCTGTTTCGCATCGCCGTCGCCGACTGGAACCCGATCCCGTCCGGCTCGATGCGGCCCAATCTGTTGACGGGTGGCGAGGCACGGGTGATCGGTCAAGCCCTGCGATGACCAGACGGTGAGCCGGCGTGCTCGCCTTCACGCCGTACACGCGCAGGCCACTGGCAGTTTTCCTGGCCGCCTCGATGGGCCTCCACCTGTTCGCGCTCGGCCTGTACCAGCCGGCAACTCCTGCCCGGCCCGCGCCATGGCGTGATACGCCCTTGCAATGGGTGGACCTGGAACCGCTGCCCTCGCAAGACGTGTCCGGGCCGCAGATTGCGCGTCCCGTCGTGAAAACCAAGAGCGTCCACGCCGGGTCGCCGCCCGCGGCGAAGCCGGTGGTGGAAGCCGTGCCTGCAACGGCGGCTTCGTCGCCAGACACGCCTGGAGCGGAAAAGACTTCTTCAGCTCCGGCGGCGGATATCTCTTTCACCGCACCCCCACCCCGGCGACGCAACCTGTCGACCGCCGAGATACTCGAACTGGCGCGCGAAATCGCCCGCCAGTCGCCGTCGGAGGCGATGCCGCCGGATCGGTCCGTCCTGCCGGAGGATCGTGCCATCCTGCCCGGCCTGGACCGCGCCCTGCGCCGGAAAACGCCCGGCGAACGTCGCTACGCGGACGGCATGATCAAGATGGTGACCCCGTCAGGCCAGGTCTACTGCCTGAAACCCCCGCCCGAATTCGCGCGCGATGGCCCGGCCGAGGCCCTCGCCGTGCCGACCAACTGCCCATGACCACCACCACGCCGAGGCAACTGTACCGGTCACCCTGGGACGGGTCTGTGTCTCCAGAAGTACAAGCCGCTCCGTTACACTTGTTCGCATGCACAGGCACAAGCCGGAATCACCATGAAAGCCACGAACTTCGACCTGAACGCCTATTTCGAGCGCATCGGCTATGCCGGCCGGTCGGGCGCCGACCTGGCCACGGTGGCCGAGCTGATGCGCCACCAGTTGCAGGCGGTGCCGTTCGAGAACCTCGACGTGCATGCCGGCAAGGCGATCTCGCTGGTGCCCGAGGACATCGTCGCCAAGATCGTCCAGCGCCGGCGCGGCGGCTACTGCTACGAGGTCAACGGCCTGTTCGCCATGGCCCTGGTGGCGCTCGGGGTGCCTTACCGCTTCGTCGGCTGCCGGCCGATGACCTATCCGGCCCGGCGACCGCGCACCCACATGGCCCTGCTGGCGACCCTGGAGGGCGAGGAATGGTTGTGCGACGTCGGTTTCGGCAGCTACGGCATGCGTGCGCCCATGCGCCTGCACGAGGCGGCCGAGGTGCGCCAGGACCACGACCGCTTCCAGCTTGGCCTAATGAACGAACGCGAATACCTGCTCAGGGCCTGGGTGGCGGGCGAGTGGGCCAACCAGTACTGCTTCGACCTCTCGTGTCACGAATGGATCGATTTCATGCCGGCCAACTGGCTCAACTCCAGCCACCCGGACACCCTGTTCGTGCAGCACCGGGTGGTCATGCGGCAGACGCCGGAAGGCCGCGTCATCCTGTTCGACGAACGCTTGAAGACCGTGCAGGACGATACCGTGACGGAACGCCTGCTGGCCGCCCAGGAGGTCGCGGACTGCCTGCGCGAGGTGTTCGGCCTGGAACCGCTGGCCGGCTGATCAATAACTCTTGTCGAACTGGGTGCCGCTGCACTTCGGGCAGGGCGGGACGTGGCCGGTTTCCTTGAGGTGGACCTTCTGGCCGCAGGCCTGGCAGGTCAGGGTGCCGGCAGAAGTCATCTCGCCGGTCTTGTAGACCAGCGAACCCCTGGCCTTGTCGCTCAGCGACTGCAGGGCATTGCCGGTCGCTGCCAGCACGGCCGCGAGCGAGGCAAGCGCACCGGCGCCCAGTCGTGACGGGTTGAGCCGCTCCTTGGCCTCTTCGCCCAGTTGCTGGGCATCGGCCAGGGTCTGGTCCAGGTCGCGGGACAGATATTGCTTCAATTCCTCGCCCCGTTCCGCGCTGACTTCACCCAGCGCGGTCAACTGCTCGCGGGCCTTTTCCAGGGCTACCGTCATAGATTCGCGTCCGCGTTCCTTGCCGGCCAGATAGAGTTCGTTGAATTTGCCGGCGAGCTTGTCGTATTGCTGCGCCAGGCTGGCCTTGTCCTGATCGTTGTTTTCCATGCCTGCTCTCCCGAAAGCGCGGCACGGACGATCCTGCCGCAGCGTCGAATAAGGTAAAGGTGACGGACCCGGTTCAGGCCTCTCCCATCCAACTCATGTTAGATCGTGTCCTGTTATCCTGCTCGACAGGGCGGGCAGATATCTGCGCGTACCCCGCCATCTTGCTAAGCTGGGGAGAGGCCACGATGGATTGGCAACCGACTAATCAAGAACCCCGGAGGAGCATTCATGAAAATTCTCGGCGTGATCATCATTGTTGCGTTGGCGCTGCTCGCGGTGTTCACGTTGGCCAACTGGTCGGTGCTGACGGCGCCGACCCTGCTGTCCTTCATCGTGTTCGAGATCCAGGGCCCGCTCGGCGTGATCCTGCTCGGCGTGACCCTGGTCCTGGTCGGGCTGTTCGCGTTCTATGCCCTGTCCATGCGCACGGCAATGCTGATGGAGGCCTACCGGCACAAGCAGGAATTGCAGGCGCAGCGCAAGCTGGCCGAGACGGCCGAGGCTTCGCGTCTGGCTGAGTTGCGCGCCCAGATGGAACACGATTTCGGCCAGTTGCGCGCTGCCATCGAGCAGACCGGCGGCCGCATCGAGGCCGTGGAACAGGCGCTCCACAAGTCCTTCGAGGAGGCCGCCAACGGCCTGGCCGCCGGCATCGGCGAGGTCGAGGAAAAGCTCGACCGGATACTCGCGGCGCCGCCGGCCTAACCGTTTCCGGCGCGGCCCCAGCGCTCGCGGCCATGCCTGACGGCATAGTCGATGCCGCCGCGGTCCAGGCCCAGGTCGTGCAATTCCCGCTCGTCCATGGCGCGCAGTTCGGTTTCGCCGCGCCACCAGGCCAGTGCCGCCGCCAATCGACTCAGGCTGCGCGCGAGCCAGCGCCGAAGCAGACGCTGACGCACGGCTTCCGCGTGGCGGGCGAGGCGCCGGGTATCCGTATCTTGGCGATGGGTCATGGCCAGCTCCTGGAATGGCTATGGGTCATAGTAGGACGGCATCGGAAGGCATTACAGATTCAGAAAATACTGAATTGATGCATTACAGTTAAGCTGTCGGCATGACTGTATCGGTCGTTCCGGCCGGCGACTGTATCGATGTCACCCGGCGCGGCCGGGCTAGACTGGCGGCATCAGGAGGCTCCCATGAACCTGTACGAAAACCTCGCCACCGAATTGAAGGACGCCATTCGCCAGGGCACCTACCCGCCCGGCGAGCGGGTGCCCTCGGTGCGCCGCCTGTCCGAGCGTAACGGCGTCAGCCAGGCCACCGTGGTGGCGGCCTACCGGTTGCTGGAAAGCCACGGCTGGCTGGAGGCGCGGCCGCAGTCCGGCTTCTTCGCCCGCCATCCCGAATCGGCGCCGCCGCCGGCCCGGACCACCGAGGCCAATGCCGGCCCCTGCGCGGTCAACGTCACCGAACTGGCCGTGCGCCTGTCGCGCAACACCCAGCGCAAGGACCTGGTGTCGTTCGGCGCCGCCGTGCCGCACCCCGATTTCCTGCCGCTGAAGGATCTGCGTACCTCGCTCAACCGATGCCTGCGCGGCGTCGACGACGTCGGCAGCCGCTACAGCTTCCCGCCCGGCGAAGAGGCCTTGCGCCTGCGCATCGCCCGCCGCGCCGCCGACTCCGGCTGCCAGTTCGGCCCGGACGACATCGTCATCACCGACGGCTGCCAGGAGGCGCTCAACCTGGCCCTGCGCGCCGTGGCCCGGCCCGGCGACATCGTCGCCATCGAGACCCCGGCCTTCTTCGGCACCCTGCAGGCGATCGAGTCGCTCGGCATGCAGGCGCTGGAAATCCCCAGCGATCCGGATACCGGCCTGAGCCTGGAGGCTCTGACCCTGGCAATCGACCGCTGGCCGGTCAAGGCCGTGGTCACGGTGAGCAGCTTCAGCAACCCCACCGGCAGCCTGATGCCGGACGGCCACAAGGCCAGGCTGGTGAAGATGCTGGCGGCGCGCACCATCCCGCTGATCGAGGACGACATCTACGGCGATCTCGGCCACGGCCGCGAACGCCCGCGCGCGGCCAAGGCCTACGACCGCGACGGCAACGTGCTGCTGTGCTCGTCGTTCTCCAAGTCCATCGCGCCCGGCTACCGGGTCGGCTGGATCATCCCCGGGCGCTGGCGCAAGCAGGTCGAGCACCTGAAGTACGTCGGCACCATGGCCAACGCCACCCTGCCGCAACTGGCCATCGCCGACTACCTGGCCGACAGCCGCTACGAGCGCCACCTGGTTCGCGTCCGCCGCGTTTATGCCGACAACCTCGCCCGCATGCAGAGCGCCATCAGCCGCTACTTTCCCGCCGGCACCCGCACCTCGCGCCCCACCGGCGGTTTCGTGCTCTGGGTCGAACTGCCGGAAGGGCGCGACACCATGGCCCTGTACGAACAGGCCCTGGCCGCCGGCATCAGTTTCACGCCGGGGCGCCTGTTCTCGCCCCAGGACAAGTACGGCAACTGCCTGCGCCTGGTGGCGGCGCTGCCGTGGGAGGCCCGGGTGGAAGCGGCCCTGGCGGAACTGGGGCGGCTGGCGGGGCGGGGTGGCTGAGGCCAGACGTTAACGGGAACGGGATGCCGGCGGGTCTTGCGGCGACCTACGGCTTTACCCGACTTGTATACTCGGGTAAAGCGGCTAGGCTTAACGTACCTAAAGCCATGAAGGAGCCGGAAATGACGGGCCAGATCCAGATCACCATCGACCGTGAGGTCTACGACCGCCTGCAGATGCTCATGGTGCCGCCCATCAGCGACGCCAACCAGGTCATCAGGACCTTGCTTTATCACGATGGGCGTACCAGTCCGGCCGCGCTCGCCCTGGCAGCGGATGAACAGCACTACACCTATGCCCAGGAACTCGACCGTGCCAGCCAGGGTATTTACGAGTGCGGCGGGGGAACCTGAACCCGCCTCGCTGGGCGATGCGCCGGACCCGGTGCATCCCCGAGCAGCAATAGACAGGCAACATGACAGGAGGACGACCATGAATCTCACCACGCAAAACTTCGAACGGCCCGGCTATGAAACCCGGCCCGACCCCGATTTCCCGATGGCTCCCGTCGACTGGTCCCGCAAGGAGGCCGAGGCGATGGCCAAGGCCGAAGGATTGATGATGACCGAGGAGCACTGGCAGGTCGTGTGTGCGCTGCAGGAGTTCTATGCCCGCCACGACGGCCCGACGGTGAATGTGCGCGAGCTGCACGACGCGCTGGACGAGTCCTTCCATCCCGAAGGCGGCATCAAGCATCTCTACGAGCTGTTCCCAAATGGCCCCGTGGCCCAGGGCTGCCGGCTCGCCGGCTTGCAGGCACCGTCAGGGGCACAGGACCGCGGCTTCGGCAGCGCCGTGTAGCCGGCACGGTCTTGCCGGGCGCGCAGACTGGCCTTAAGGTCGGGAAAACCTCTCGGCATAGCGACCATGATCCAACTTCCCGACGCACTCAAGGCTTGGGGCACGCCCGCATTCAGGGCGGCCCTGAAACAGGAGCTGGAACGGCAGGAGCCGTGCGCGTTGCCCCTGCAGGAAGGCCTGTCGACCAGCAGCCATGCCCTGGACGATCCGTTCAGCGTCGTCCTTGTCGCCGCCTCCGAAGAGCCCGGTCGTATCCATGCCCGGGTGGGCATCTTCTATCACGGCCTCATCGCCGGTTGCAGTTGCGCCGACGACCCCACGCCGGTCGAGCCGCAGGACGAATATTGCGAACTGCTGCTGGATATCGACCGGACCACGGCGGCCACGCGGGTGACCCTGGCGCCGGATTGACCGCCCAAGGCCAGTCTAAAACCGCTCGTCCGCGCGCAGGTAGCGCCACTGTCCGGGCGGCAACTTGCCCATGGCGACGCGGCCCAGGCGGATGCGCTTCATCGACACGATGCGCAGGCCGACGGCGGTGCACAGGTGCGCGATCTGGCCGATCCGGGCGCCTTTCAGCGCGAAGCGCAGGCGGGTCTCGTTCTGCCAGCTGACCTTGATGGCCGGCGGGGTGCGGCCCTCGTAGGCGATGCCCCGGTTCAGCCGATCGAGTCCGTTCGCGGGCATCTCGCCGGCGACCTCGACGACGTATTCATGTTCCAGGCTCGCGCTGTCCTCGGTCAGCTTGCGCACCACATGCCAGTCCTGGGAAAACACGACCAGGCCACCAGCGTCGGTTTCCAGCGGCACGCAGGCAGTGAGCTGGGCGAAGTGCAGCTTCAGCGGCCGGATGTCGGAGGCGTCCTCCGGCCACAGGCTGGCCGCCGCCAGCAGATCCGCCGCGTCCTGGCCGCCCGCCGGGTCGTCCCCCTTGGCCATGTGATAGCCGGGAGGCTTGTGCAGCAGCAGGGTGACCGGTTCGGCCTGGTCCGGGTTGGCCTGGGGGTCGATCTCGATGGCCTGGTCGGCGACGCGGAAGTGCGGTTCCTCGACCACCGTGCCGTCGACCCGCACCCAGCCGCCGGCGATGAGCAGTTCGGCCTCGCGGCGCGAGCAGCCGCGCAGTTCGGCAACGCGTTTGGCAAGTCGGATGGGGTCGGTCATGGTAGGCGGACTTGATTGGTGAGTCGACGAGTGTACCGGCTCAGGGAGATTCGAGGGCGCGGGCGATGAAGTTCTTCGGCACCCGGGGCCGGGGCACCTTGTCGGTGAACCAGGCGCGCACGTCCTGGTCGAGGCCGATGCCGTGCATGTAGTTGTACAGCGCCTTGTTGAGGGCGATGCCGAGTTTGTCGTGGTCGACGCCGGTGGGGTCGATGAACTGGACGTCGTTTTTGGCAAAAGTAATTGCGGGCAGCGGTTTGAGGCTGACGCCGAATTGTTCCGGGTGCAGGCCGACCGGCGCGTGCACGGTACAGGCGAAACGGTGGAAGAAGCCGGACTGGATGCAGCCGGCGGCGAACAGTTGCCGGACGTATTCGAGCGCGTCGACGGTGTCGTGCACGGTCTGGCTGGGGAAGCCGTACATCAGGTAGGCGTGGACCAGGATGCCGGCGTCGGAAAAGGCACGCGTCACCCGCGCCACCTGTTCGACCGAGACGCCCTTCTGCATCAGCTTCAGCAGGCGGTCGGAGGCGACCTCCAGGCCACCGGAGACGGCGATGCAGCCGCTCTCGGCCAACTGGTGGCACAGCTCCGGGGTGAACGACTTCTCGAAGCGGATGTTGCCCCACCAGGAGATCGCCCGGTTGCGTCGCTGCAACTCGTCGGCTAGGGCCTTGAGCGCCTTGGGCGGCGCGGCCTCGTCGACGAAGTGGAAGCCGGTCTGGCCGGTCTCGGCGATCACCGTCTCGATGCGGTCGACCAGCAGCTCGGCCGCGGCGGCCTCGTAGCGCGCGATGTAGTCCAGGCTGACGTCGCAGAAGCTGCACTTCTTCCAGTAGCAGCCGTGCGCCACGGTAAGCTTGTTCCAGCGCGCGTCGGACCACAGCCGGTGCATGGGGTTGAGCATGTCCAGGATGCTGAGGTAGCGGTCCAGCGGCAGGCCGTCCCAGGTCGGCGTGCCGACCTCGGCGAACGGGATGTCGGCCTCGCCGCAATCGAGGTAGCAGACCGCCCCGGCCTCGCGCAGGAAGGTGCGCACCAGCCGGTCGCGGCCCCGTTCACCGCGCAGGTGATCGAGCAAGGCCAGGACCGGCCGCTCGCCGTCGTCCAGGGTGACGTAGTCGAAGAAGTCGAACACGGCCGGCTCGGCCAGTTCGCGCAGTTCGGTGTTGACGTAGCCGCCGCCGAGTACGGTGACGATGTCCGGACGCGCGGCCTTGATCGCCTGGGCGATACGGAAGGCGCCATACACCGAGCCGGGGAAGGGCACCGAGACCAGCACCACCCGAGGCGCATGGCGCTCGATCGCCGCCAGGGCCAGTTCGCGCAGGCTGCTGTCGACCAGGGTCTCGGGCGCGGCCAGGGCCTCGGCCAGCGGCGCGAAGGTGGCTTGGCTCAGGGCCAGCGATTCGGCGTAGCGGACGAACTCGAAACGGCCGTCGACCGCCTCGCGCAGGACATCGGCGAGATCGTTCAGGTACAGGGTGGCGAAATGGCGGGCGCGGTCCTGCACCCCGAGCGCGCCGAAGGCCCAGGCCAGCGGGTCGCCGCCGTCCGGGTCGTAATAGACGTCGAGCGACTCGAAGCGCGCCCCCTCGGGCAGGAAGCGGCGCCCGGCGATGCGGTGGCCCATGCTGGGGTCGCCCCCCTGCAGGAAGGCGACCACCGGCACGATGCTGGCCCGGTAGCGGCCGAACTCATGCAGGAAGGCCTTGCTCCTCGGCGTGCGCTGTTTGGCCGGGATGGCCTCGATGATCGACCGGATGGCGTCCAGGCCGTCGGGCGAAAACAGCCTGAGCACCAGGGCCAGGGCCAGGTCTTCCTGCACCGCGTCGATGCCGCGTGAGCGCAGGAAGCCGGTCAGGTAGGCCGTCGACGGGTACGGGGTGTTGAGCTGCGTCATCGGCGGGATGACGGACAGGACGCGCATGGTTCAGCGATTCCGGTTGCTGATCAGCCTGCATGATACTGGCATCCCGTACCGCCGGCCCGCCTCGGGGCCGGTCGGAGGTGGCGCTGGGTTCAGACGAACAGGCAGACGTCGGCGTTCCGCGCCTCGCCCAGGTAGGTCGTGGCGCCGATCCACTCGGCGATCTCCGGGATGAACTCGTCCTGGCGGTAGTTGAACAGGTCGACGGTCATCTGGCAGGCGACCAGGCGGACTTCGGACTCGATGCAGATGTCGCGCAGCTCCTTGATGCTGGGCACGCCCTTGGCCTTCACGGTCTGTTCCATCAGGCTGGTGGCCAGGCTCTCGAAGCCGGGCAGGTTGCCCGAGACCAGGTTGGGGATGGGCATGTTGATGCGCTTCAGCCAGTCCGGGCCGAACGGCATCTTCATCGGCATGGCCGGGTTGCCCTGCGGCGAGACCTTGAGGTGGAGGTCCTTCTTGAGCAGTTCCAGGCCGTAGAAGGTGAAAAAGATGGAGGCGTTCCAGCCCAGGGCGGCGGCCGTCGAGGCCAGGATGAAGGGCGGATAGGCCATGTCCATGGTGCCCTTGGTGGCGATGATGGCGAGTGACGGGACCTTCGCGGCCGCGCGCTCGGCGAGCTTTTCGTCCAGGCGGCGGTCGAACCACGTCTCCAGGTCGGCCAGGTCGGTCGGCATGGTTTCCATGTTCACGGGTTGCAGTTTGGCGATGCTCATGATTTTCCTCCTTAGGCCTTGCGGATCAGGAACTCGAAGTCGTCGCCGGCCTGTTGCGACGACAGCAGGGTGTTGCCGGTCTGGGAACAGAAGGCCACCATGTCCTTGAGTGAGCCGGGATCGGTGGCCACCACCTTGAGGGTGTCGCCGGCTTGCAGGCCGTTCAGGGACTTCTTGGTGCGCAGTATGGGCAGGGGGCAGTTGAGGCCGCGTGCGTCGAGGGTGTTTTCCATGATGGTTCTCCTGTCTGTAGTAGACCGGTCGGTCTAGTGCTGGTTCAAAAAAAGCCCACACGGGCTGCTTGCAATGTCATCCCCGCGCAGGCGGGAATGACGGTTGGGAATCAGTGCCTCATCTCGATCCTCAAGGTCTTGATTGCCGGTCCGAGGGTCAGAATCACCTCCGGGTCGTTGCGCGCCTTGGCCAGCAGGATGATGCCTTCCAGGTAGGCCAGCATGGCGGTGGCCGTGGCCTCGGTATCCATGGCCGCGAGGGCGCCGGTCAGCACCGCCTCGTCGAGGGTGGTACGGAACTTGTCCATGGCCTTGTCGAATACGGCGTTCAGCTTGGCCCGCATGACGTCGTCGCGGGTACTCATCTCCAGGGCCAGGTTGCCGAACAGGCAGCCGGGCATGCGGCCTTCGATGTCCTTGGCCGCCTTTTGCCAGTAGTAGGCGGCGTCGATCATGTAATCCAGGCGTTCCAGCGGCGGCAGGGCCTGGTCGAAGGCCTCGGCGACGAAACCGTGCGCCCAGTCGTCGGCCATGTCGTCGATGACCGCCATGGCCAGGTCCTGCTTGGACGGGAAAAAGTGATAGAAGCTGCCCTTTTGCACCTTGGCGCCCGCGCAGATTTCCTGGATGCCCACGTCGGCATAGCTGCGACTGTGGAACATCTCGCGGGCAGTGGCGAGGATACGGGAGCGGGTGTCAGGTTCGGCGTTCATATTTCGCATGATAATAGACCGGTCGGTCAAGTCAAGCCCCTGGTCAGCCTGATTGCTTTGGTTCAGGCCTGGCATGGCCAGCGTGCCAACCGGTATGCTGATGATCTTCTGCCGGTCTGGAGCGCCGGATGCGGGCGGACCTGGAGAATATATGACAAGCGAACACAAGCCATTCAGCGACCACTTCGCCCCGGTATCCGGCGCCTATGCCGATTTCCGGCCGACCTATCCGCCGGCCTTGTTCGACTGGCTGGCCGAGGTCGCACCGACGCGCGATCTGGTCTGGGACTGCGCCTGCGGCAGCGGCCAGGCCTCGGTCGACCTGGCCGAGCGCTTCGGGCGGGTGGTCGCCACCGACGCCAGCGCCGACCAGTTGGCTGCTGCGCGGTCGCACGACAAGGTCGACTACCGCCAGGCCCCGGCCGAGGCCTCCAGCCTGGCCGACCAGTCGGTCGACCTGATCACGGTTGCCCAGGCCCTGCACTGGTTCGACCTGCTCCGTTTCTACGCCGAGGCGCGCCGGGTGCTCAAGCCCGGGGGTGTCCTGGCCGTGTGGACCTATGGCGTGCAGACGGTCGAAGATGCGGCAGTGAACGCTCACGTGCAGCACTTCTACCGCGACGTCGTCGGCCCTTACTGGCCACCCGAGCGCGCCCTGGTCGAGACCGGCTACCGCACCCTGGACTTTCCCTTTGCCGAATTCACTCCGCCGGCCTTCGCGATGACTGCCCAATGGCCTTTGTCACGCCTGCTGGGTTACTTCCGCAGTTGGTCTGCGACGGGACGCTACATCAAGGCGTGCGGGGAGGACCCGGTCGTCGGGCTGGCGGGGACATTGGCGCCGTTGTGGAGTGACCCGGATGTCGAACGGCGGGTTACCTGGCCTTTGTCGCTGCGGGTTGGCCGTAACTAGCCGGAGCGTCCAAATCGACCGTCGTGGTGCCGGTGGGGCGCTGTGGTTTCGCTGACACCGAATTCACCTGCATTCGTCGTACCCCTGTAAGGAATCGCCGGTTCTGCCGACCAATGGGCGTCGTCAAACCATTTCGGGAAATCACCATGACCAAGTACCTGTTAGCACAGATGTTCTGGCTTGCCGGCGTCAGTCTCGCCGCTGCCGCCGGCCTGCCCTATGACCAGGCCGGCTTCGATACGCTCAACAAGGCGGGCAAGCCCATTCTGGTCTGGATACATGCCGACTGGTGCCCCACCTGCAAGGCGCAGGGCAAGGTGCTGGACGAGTTGCTGCCCGGGCCGGAGTTGCCGACCCTGACGGTGCTGAAGGTCGATTTCGATCATCAGAAACCCGTGGTGCGCGCTTTCCGAGCCGTTCGCCAGAGCACCTTCATCCTGTTCAAAGATGGCCACGAAGTGGCGCGCTCCCTGGGCGATACCCGGCGCGACAGCATTCTCGCGTTCCTGAAAAAAGCCGACTGAGGAGCCGGCCATGGAATTCGGATTCGGCACTTACGCCCTCTCGCTGGCCGCCGGCAGCCTATCCACGCTGTCGCCCTGCGTGCTGCCGCTGATCCCCATCCTGCTCGGCACCGCCCTGGCGGCGCATCGGTTGGGGCCGTATGCCCTGGCGGCCGGGTTGTCGCTGTCGTTCACCGTGGTCGGCGTGTTCCTGGCCAGCATCGGTGCTTCGCTTGGGCTCGACCAGGGCGTGTTTCGGATGGTGGCGGCAGTCATGCTGATCGGGTTCGCCCTGGTACTGCTGTCCAGCCAGTTGCAGGAACGCTTCGCCCTCGTCACCTCGGGGCTGTCCGGAGCCGGCCAGAATCTGCTCGGCCGGGTTTCCCTGGATGGCTTGTCCGGACAATTTATCCTCGGCCTGCTGCTGGGGGTGGTCTGGAGCCCCTGTGTCGGTCCCACCCTCGGCGCGGCCATCACCCTCGCCAGCCAGGGCCAGGATCTGGCCCGCGTGACCATTGCCATGGCCTTGTTCGGCATCGGCGCCGGCCTGCCCCTGGTGCTGATCGGCCTGGTCTCACGCCAGGCACTCGGCAAGGTGCGCGGACGCCTGTTGTCTGCCGGGAAACTGGGCAAACAGGTGCTGGGTGGGGTCATGCTGGCGCTGGGCCTGATGATCCTGAGCGGCGCGGACAAGCTGTTTGAAACCTGGGTGCTCCAGGCGGCGCCAGAATGGCTGGTCAATCTGACAACATCGATCTGACCACGGGCTGCGTTTCGAACGGGGTTCCGATGACACGCTTTTTGCGCAGATAACGGTCGGTATTCGTCGCTACGGAGTTGGTGGTGCTCAGAACTCATACTCCGTCTGTAGCCGGAAAGTCTGCTTAGGCGCGCCGTTTGTCGTGCCAAACAACAGCGCGGCGTTGTAGCGAACCGCACGGTGTGTTCCCACGCCGAGCCTGCCGAACACGGCTGGGCCGAAACGCTGCGATAGCTGGTCACCTCCTCCCCAATGATCCCAGTCGCCCATGTCGCCAAAGCCTTGGAGGCCGAACTCGAACGCAGGCTTCCAGCGATATTTCAACTGTGCCTGATAGCCGAACTGGGTCGGGCTCGAAATCGCCGCATCGAAGTTGTGGGTGAAGAGTAGATTGACGTTGGCCTGAAGTTTGCCGAACTCGGTCTGAAACAGCGGGCCGATCCTGACTTCCCAGCCTTCGTCGTGATCGCGGGGTCGCTCGATCTCGGCGATAAAACCCACGTCCACCGGGTATTCGCCAGTCTCGGTGAGTTGAAACTTGTTTTCCCACTCCAAGGCCTCGTACTTCATGCTTTCCGAGGCGGGTTGCTCCCATTTCACATAGAACTCGGTGAACCAGTGTTCCGTCGCGCCATAGCCGAAACCCAGGCTGGCGGCCGCTTGCAGATCGTCGTCCGGGGCGCGTCGGCTGGCTTGGCCAAACTTGAAGTCGATTTCCTTCTCGCCGTATTCCACCTTCGGTTCGTAGACGTAGTCGGCGGGCCCGGCGTAGGCGTTTTGCAGGCAAAGCAGGGTCGTGGCGACCAGCAGGGCCGCAGGATGAGTTTTCATGGAAATTCCTTCAGGCGGTTTGAATTGGGGGATGAACGCCGGGCTTGAGCCTGGCCTGAACGCGGCCCGACCAGATCATGCCCAGCAGGATCAGGCAGAAGGTGGCGGCATAGAACATGACCTGCATGGCGCTGGGGCGTGCTTCATAACCCATCATTACGTGCAGCAGATTGCCCAAGGCGGAATTCATGGGCAGGAAGCCGGAGGTATCCCAGAGTGCCGCGCCGGCGAACGGCAGGATGTCGCCTTGAATCAGAAGCCGGGCGATCTGGCCGGCCATGCCGGAAGCCAGCAACAGCACCAGCAGGCTGGTCACGCCGAACAGCCAGCGTAGGGGAATCCGTACCAGACCGGCGTAGAGAATGCTGCCCGCCGCTACGCCGCCGAGCAGGCCGAGGCCGGCGCCGGACAGCACCGCCATGGCACCGAGTTGATCACTGGTGGAGAGCCCATAAAGGAACAGGGCGGTTTCCGAGCCCTCGCGCAATACGGCCAAGGCGATGACCAGGGCGATGGCGGACAGCTCCGCATCGCCCGCCACCACCGAGTGTGCGACTCGCTTGGCCTGGGCCGCCATCTCCTTGCCGTGGTTCGCCATCCAGATGTTGTGCCAGGCCAGCATCAGCACGGCGACGCCCAACACGGCGGCATTGAACAATTCCTGGCCGGCACCGTCGGCCCATTGCGCGATGACATCGGTAAGCCCGGCCACGACCAGGGACAGCGCCAAGCCAGAGGCGATGCCTATGCCGATCCAGCGGCCTCGGCCGGACAGTCCTTGCGTGGCGGCGGCGATGATGCCGATCAGCAAGGCGGCTTCCAGGGCTTCCCTGAACACGATGATTGAAGCTCCGAACATGATCCGCTCCCTTTATTCGACGATGACCACGCCACGCGCGGTCTGTTGATGGAAATCGCCGAAGAACGGATAACGGCCCGGGGTCAGCGGGCCGATGAAAATGTAGCCGCGGGAATTAGCCGCAATCACCTTCTCGCGATTGAGTTCGTAGCTCTCGAATTCCTCGGCACCGGCATCCTGGTTATCCAGCACCAGCCGGATCTTCTTTCCGGCGGGCACATGCGGTTCAGCGGGCGAGAAGCGGTTGTTCTTTATGACCAACGTGACGTCAACATCTGCCGCCAGGATCGGCATGGGCAGCAGCAACAGGAACAAGGCAAGATATTTCATGGGTAGCGGCAAGTGTTGTGTTGTTTCAAATGATACCTATTCTCATTTGTAACAACAACACTAAACTGAGGTTTGCTGTTTCGCCCACGTCTTTGTCCGCGTCTGAATCAGGGGAGCGCGGAACCGTTTCTCCCAAGCATCTGGTTAGACGCGATCCAGATAGGCCCGCCAACCACCAAGCGCCGTGATGTCTTCGGCCCCCTTGGTCGCTGCCGCCTCGCACACGAAGCCCTGCACCCAACCGCCGTCGGTCAGCTTGACCATGCCGATGCCAAGCGGGGCCGGGATGCCGGCGACAAAGGAGCCGAACTCGCGCGCCGGCAGTTCCCAGATCTCCATCTCGATCGAACCGCCGTCTTCGGCCACGCGCACCATGCCGGGCCGGTAGGGTGGCCCGCCGGGCAGGGCGTAGAACTTGTACTCAGGCGCCGATTGCACTGCCGTGACCAGGCGGCCACCGCGCGTGGTGAGCTGGCCGTTGAGGGGCAGACCGGACAGGTGGGCGCCGCAGACCGCGACCCGGACCTGGCCGCTGGGCAGGCGGTTGGGCGACCCGTCCGCGGGCAGCGGCAGGCCGGTCGCGCCGGTCGTTTCGACCGCCGCACGTTGCATCCGGGCGGCCAGGCGCAGCAGCGGACCGTCCTGGTCGCGCTGGGCGAACAGGGTCACCCCGAACGGCAGGCCATCGCTCTGGAACCCGGCCGGCACGGCGGTGGCGGCGTAGTCGAGCAGGTTCATGAAGTTGGTGTAGTAACCGAGGTTGCTGTTCAGCCGGATCGGGTCGGCCTCCAACTCGGAGATGGTGTAGATCGTCCCGGCGGTGGGCATGAGCACGCAGTCGACCGTCGCCAGGATGGCATCGCAGGTTCGCTTGTAGGCCTTGAGCCGGTAGCCGTATTCGTAGGCGTCGGCCGCCGACCAGCGCTTGCTGCCGCCGACGATCTCGCGGATCACCGGCAGGGGCGCTTCCGGATGGGCGTCGAAGAACTCGCGGATGGCGGCGTAGCGCTCGGCCACCCAAGGGCCTTCATAGAGCAATTTGGCGGTGTCCAGGAAGGGTTGCAGGTCGAACTCGACGCCTACGCCGCCCAGGGACTCGATGCGCGCCACCGCCTCGCGGTACAGGCGCTCGGCCTCTGCGTTGCCGAAGAAGGCCAGTTGTTCGGCCTTCGGGATGCCGACCCGGAAGGCGGCGGCGCTGCCGAAATCGAAGCCATGGCCCAACACCGGGCGGGAAAAGGCATCGGCCTCGTCGTAGCCGGCGGCGGCCGTCATGACCGCCTCGGCGTCCTCGGCGGTCAGTGCGAACACCGACAGGGTGTCGAGCGAACGGCAGGCCGGCACCAGGCCGGTGGCGGACAGCCAGCCCAGGCTGGGCTTGTGGCCGACGAGGTTGTTGAAGGCGGCCGGCACCCGGCCAGAGCCGGCGGTGTCGGTGCCGAGGGCGAAGCTGCAATAGCCTTTGGCCACCGCGACCGCCGAGCCGGAACTGGAACCGCCCGAGATGTATTCGGGACCAAAGGCGTTGCGGCAGGCGCCCCAGGGCGAGCGGGTGCCGTTCAGGCCGGTGGCGAACTGGTCCAGGTTGGTCTTGCCGATCGGGATGGCGCCGGCATCGATCAGTCGCTGGATCACGAAGGCGTTCCGTTCCGGGGTATAGGCGTACTCACGGCATCCGGCCGTGGTCGGCACTCCGGCCAGGTCGATGTTGTCCTTGATGGCGAACGGGATGCCGTACAGGGGCAGGCTGGCCGGGTCCTTGCCTTCCAGGGCCTGGGCGTAGGCGCGGATGGCGTCGTCGGGCAGGCGTGCGATCCAGACCCGGTGGGGGTCGTCCGCCGTGCGAGTGATGATTTCCTCGGCCAGCGCGGCGGGCGTCAGGGAGCCGGCAGCGTAGGCGGCCTTGAGGCCGGCGATGTCCAGGCTGAGCGCATTCATTTCGCCGCCTCCTCAAAGGTCATTGGTTTGCATGTCGCAACGCGTCGGCGGCTGGCGGCATTGGCTTCGGCCGCTTCGCTTAACGTTCGCTTTGCGAACATTAGCCTGCGCCGAAACTTCGTTGTCACGGGCGTGCGCATCCCCGCAAAGCGGGGCCCCTGCTTACTGCTCATGCCGACCCTCCTCGATCACCAGCAGGTCCTGGCCGGCCGACACCGAGCCGCCTTCCTTGCAGAACAAATGGGTCAGCTTGCCGTCGCAGGGCGCGACCAGGGCGAATTCCATCTTCATCGACTCGACGATGACCAGGGCCTGGCCGGCCTTCACCTCATCACCGACCTTGGCCTCGATCTTCCACACCGAGCCGGAGACGTGGCTGGCCACCGGACGGGCGTTTTCCGGCAGGTCCAGTTCGCTGTCCGGGCCGGCCTCGGCGACCGTGACATCCGAGGCGACGACATCCTGGCCGGCCGCCTTCCAGCGTTCCCTCTCGGCATCGAAGGCGGTCTGCTGGCCGGTCTTGAAGGCGGTGATGGAGTCGGCGTTGTCGGCCAGGAACTGGCGGTAGTCGCGCAGGCGGAAACAGTCTGGCTCGACCTTGAGCTTGAACCGGCCGCTGACGAACTCCTCGCGCAGCTTGAGCAGCTCGTCCTGGCCGACCGGATAGAAGCGCACCTGGTCGAAGAAGCGCAACAGCCAGGGCTGGGTGAAGTCGGCGGTGCGGCGGTGCCGGTTCCACATCTGCACCGTGCGACCGACGAACTGGTAGCCGCCGGGGCCTTCCATGCCGTACACGCACAGGTAGGCGCCGCCGATGCCGACCGCGTTCTCCGGGGTCCAGGTCCGGGCCGGGTTGTACTTGGTGGTGACCAGGCGGTGGCGCGGGTCGAGCGGGGTGGCCACCGGCGCGCCCAGGTAGACGTCGCCCAGGCCCATGACCACGTAGCTGGCCTCGAACACCACCTTGTAGACGTCCTCGATCGAGTCCAGGCCGTTGATGCGGCGGATGAACTCGATGTTGCTCGGGCACCAGGGCGCGTCCGGGCGCACCGACTGCATGTATTTCTCGATCGCCAGCTGGGTCGCCGGGTCGTCCCAGGACAGCGGCAGGTGGACGATGCGCGATGGCACCTCCATGTCGTCCAGCGGCGGCAAGCCTTCCTCCAGGGCGACCACGGCGTCGAGCAGGGCATCCTGGTCGACAACGCGCGGGTCGAAATGCACCTGCAGGGAGCGGATGCCGGGCGTCAGGTCGAGCACGCCGGCCAGGCGGCCGGCCGCGACCTCGGCCTTGACCGACTCCATCAGGGCCTGGATGCGGAAGCGCAGCTCCATATCCAGCACCAGTGGGCCGACTTCAAACAACAGGCTGGCGTCGCCGGACTGGCGCACGACCAGGTCGGGTTTCTCGCCTTCGGATTTCAGATGGCGCAGCACCGGGGTGCCGAGCGGGGCGTGTCCGGCGGGCAGGGTGGCAAAGGCGGGCTGGTCAAGGCCGGCGATGGCCTGGTCCTGCGCCTGCTGCATCCGGTTGGCCCGCTCGCGGGTCAGGCGCTTGAAGCGCACGGTGTCGCCCGGCTTGAGTTGGCCCATCTTCCAGAGTTCGGCCTGGCAGAGGGTGGCCGGGCAGACAAAGCCGCCCAGCGAGGGGCCGTCCGGGCCGAGGATGACCGGCATGTCGCCGGTGAAGTCGATGGCGCCGATGGCGTAGGCGTTGTCGTGGATGTTGGACGGGTGCAGGCCGGCCTCGCCGCCGTCGGTGCGCGCCCAGTGCGGCTTCGGGCCGATCAGGCGGACGCCGGTGCGCGAGGAGTTGTAGTGCACCTCCCAGGCGGTGGCGAAAAAGGAGTCGATGTCCTCGCCGGTGAAGAAGTCTGGCGCGCCGTGCGGGCCGTAGAGGACGCCGATCTCCCATTCATGGGTCAACGCCGGTTGCTGTTCGGCTGGCAGTGCGGCGGGGGTGGACTCGGCATCGGCCCGGATGTGCAGCACGTCGCCCACGCGCAGGGCGCGGCCGCCGTGGCCGCCGAACTGGCCCAGGCTGAAGGTGGACTTGGAACCCAGGTAGTCGGGCACCTGGAAGCCGCCCGCCACCGCCAGGTAGCTGCGCAGGCCGGCGCCCTCGATCCGGCCCAGTTGCAGCACCGAGCCGGCCTTGACCGGATAGGCGCGCCAATAGTCCAGGGCCTCGCCGTCCAGGCGCGCGGTCATGGTCGCGCCAGCCAGGGCGATGACGCTGTCGCAGTTGAACTTCAGGGTCGGGCCGGCCGCGGTCAGCTCCAGCGCGGCGTTGCCTTCCGGGTTGCCGACCAGGCGGTTGGCCAGACGCATGGACAGCGCGTCCATCGGCCCCGAGGGCGGCACGCCGACATCCCAGTAGCCGGTCCGGCCGGGCCAGTCCTGGAGGCTGGACTGCACGCCCGGCTCCAGCACGTCGACGGTCGCGGGCCGATAGTGGAAGCCTTCCAGCATGCGGGTGATCTGCTTGCCGGCGACGAAGTCGGGGTAGGCCAGGACCTGGGCCAGGTAGGCGCGGTTGGTCTCGATGCCGGACACCACCGAGTCGTTCAGCGCGGCAATCAGTTTCTTGCGCGCGGCCTCACGATCATCCCCGTAGGCGATCAGCTTGGCCAGCATGGGGTCGTAGTTGGGCGGCACCACGGTGCCGTCCTGCACCCAGGCGTCGACCCGCAGGTCGGCCGGGAAGCGGGCGGCGGTGAGCAGGCCGGCGCAGGGCTGGAAGTTCTTGTTCGGGTCCTCGGCGTACAGGCGGACCTGGATCGCCGCGCCCTTGGGCGCGATGGTGAAGCTGTCGAGCGGGGCGAGGTCGCCGCTGGCCTGGCGGATCATCCATTCCACCAGGTCGACACCGGTCACCTCCTCGGTGACGCCGTGCTCGACCTGCAACCGGGTGTTCACCTCCAGGAAGTAGAACTCGCAGGTAGCCGCGTCGTAGACGAATTCGACCGTGCCGGCCGAGCGGTAGCCGACCGCCTGGCCCAGGCGCACGGCGGTGGCCAGCAGGTTGGCGCGCTGCGCGTCGGTCAGGCCGGGGGCCGGGGTCTCTTCCACGACCTTCTGGTTGCGCCGCTGCACCGAGCAGTCGCGTTCGCCCAGGGCGACGACCTTGCCCTGGCCGTCGCCGAAGATCTGCACCTCGATGTGGCGCGCCTTCTCGACGTACTTTTCCAGGTAGATGCCGGCCTCCTTGAAGTTGGCCCGGGCCAGGCGGTCCACGGAGGCGTAGGCCTCGGCGAGCTGGTCCTCGCTCCAGATCAGGCGCATGCCGATGCCGCCGCCGCCAGCGGTGCTCTTGAGCATGACCGGGTAGCCGATGCGTTTCGCTTCCGCCGAGGCGTGGCCGACGTCGGCGAGCAGGCCGGAGCCGGGCAGCAGGGGCACGCCATTTTTTTCCGCCAATTCGCGTGCGGTGTGCTTGAGGCCGAAGGCGCGCATCTGGCCGCCGGTCGGGCCGACGAAGGCGATGCCGGCGGCCTCACAGGCGTCGGCGAAGTCGGGGTTCTCGGACAGGAAGCCATAGCCGGGGTGGATGGCCTCGGCACCGCACTCCTTGGCAATGGCCAGGATCTTGTCGGCACGCAGGTAGCTCTCGGCCGCCGGGGCCGGGCCGAGCAGGTAGGCCTCGTCGGCATCGAGGACGTGGCGGGCGCTGGCATCGGCCTCGGAGTGCACGGCGACCGAGGCCACGCCCAGTTTTTTCAGGGTGCGCTGGATGCGGCAGGCGATGGCGCCGCGGTTGGCGATCAGGACCTTGTTGAACATCTCATTCCTCAGGCGGGGCGTCCCGCGTCTCGTCTACCCGTGGCAGGTCGTCCTGCTCCGGCGTTGTTGCCTCCCCCTTTGGAAAAGGGGGAATGAGGGGGATTTAGGGACGTCAGCATCATTCATGCGTCTTGAAATCCCCCCTGCCCCCCTTTTCAAAGGGGGAAATGGTTTTCAGGATGGGGCCCACAACAGGAACCTTGCCGGCGTCGGATTGTAGGCGTTGCAGGGATTGTTCAGCTGCGGGCAGTTGGAGACCAGCATCCACAGGTTCATCTCGGCCTTTAGCTCGACATACTTGCCCGGCGCGGAGACGCCGTCGGCGAAGGTCAGGTCGCCCGACTCGGTCACCGGCACGTTCATGAAGAAGTTGATGTTGGGCACCAGGTCACGCTTGCCCAGGCCGATGTCGGCGTGTTGCAGTTTGGTCAGGTAGTTGTCGCGGCAACTGTGCATGAACTTCTTCTGCAGGGCATAGCGCACGGTGTTGCTCTCGGCGGCGCAGGCACCGCCGAGCGTGTCGTGACGGCCGCAGGTGTCGGCGACGATGGTCAGCATGGGGTTGCCGTCGTCGCTGTACAGCACCGAGCCGGTGGTCAGGTAGATGCCGGACTGGCGCAGGATGGTCTCGGTGGCGCTGTAGTGTTCGGCGCCGTCGTCGCGGTTGTAGAAGATCACGTCGACGGCCTGGTTGCCTTCGAGGTCGACAATGCGCAGGGTCTGACCCTTGTTTATCTCAAGCAGGTAGGGCTCGCCGGCGGGCACGGTGTGGTCGAGCACGGCGCTGGCCGGGTCGAGTCGGCTTTCAAGGATGCGGATGGCGGCGGCGGTCATGTCGGTCTCCTTACGCCAGGTAGAGCATGTCGCTGTTGTGCAGGGCGCGCGCGTTTTCCGGACGGAAGCCGCGGCAGTAGTCGTCGGCCGGGGCCGGGCCGGAGCGCCAGACGGCGAGGCCGATCTTGTTGGCCGGATAGGTCGCGGCCGGGTTGAGCGGGTGCGGCGCGGCCGAGTAGGCGACGATCACGTCCATGTCCAGGCGCAGGTCGACGTAGTCGCCGGCCTTGGCGTGGTTCTCGACATAGTGGAAGCGGCCTTCCTCATCGACCGTGACCTTGGAGAAGAAATTCACCGGCGCCACCAGGTCGCGCTTGGCCAGGCCGTACTTGCCGATCTCGATCAGGAGACCATCGCGGCCGGAGCGATACATGCCGTTGCGGTACGGCTGGTAGGCATGCGCGCCGTACTTCTCCTGCATCAGGCGGTTGTCGAGCAGGAGGCCGAGCGGGTCGTGCCAGCCCAGGCTGTCGGCGGTGATCGAGGCCATGCTCCGGCCCATGTCGCTCATCAGGACGTGGCCCCGGGTGTAGTGTGCGGTGTGCTGGGCCTTGAGCGAGTCGGGCAGGTTGTAGCGCTCCAGCTTCTCCTGGGCCGAGTAGAGCACCACGGACAGGTTGGCGCCCTGGTCGAGGGCCGTGATGCGCAGGCTGGTGCCGCGCGGCAGCCGGTACGACCAGTGGCCGCCGCCGGGCACCAGTTCGGAGAACAGTACCTTGGCCGGGTCGAGGTCGGGCGCGAAGCGGCGCCAGTGTTCGGGGGCGTCGACCGGCGCGCTGGCGGGCGGGTTGTCGAGCAGAAGTTCGGGATGTTCCATGGTGGTTTCCTTGATCAAGCGGCCGGGGCATGCAGGGGCGGGATGACTGCCGCCAGGAGCTGCAGCCGCCCGGTGATGACGCCGCGCTGGGCAAGCATTTCGTCTGCGATGGCCTGCAGCTTGCCGGCCGGGCCCTGGACCAGGATTACTTCCAGCATCTGGTCCTCGGTCAGATGCACATGCAGCGAGCTGATCACCTCGGCGACGTTCTGGTACTGGATGTCCGCCAGCTTCCCTTGCAGGCCGCGGGTGGCGCGGTTGTAGAGCAGGGTGAGCGTGCCCGCCATGACCTCGTTGCCGAGGCTGCGCTTGTGCTCGGCCAGCTGGTAATGGACCATCTCGCCGATCGCCTGGGAACGGCTGTCGTAGCCGCGGCTCTCGACCATGCCGTCCAGTTCGGCCAGCAGGTCGGGCGGCAGCGAGACGCTGATCCGGCTGACCAGTTGGGAGGGTTTTTCCAGGCTCATCCTTATCCCTTTGCTCAGAACATGTAGCTGTAGCGCTCGACTTCCCATTTGCTCACCGACAGGTGGTAGGTCTCCCACTCCTCGGTCTTGTAGCGGACGAACTCGTTGCGCAGTTCCTTGCCCAGGGTGGCCTCGACCAGCGGGTCGGCGGCGAAGGCGGCGACCGCCTCCTGCAGGGTCTGGGGCAGGAACTCGATGCCGCGCGCACGGCGCTCGTCGTCGCTGATCGCGTACAGGTTGTCCTCGTTCGGGTTGCCGGGGTTCAGGCCCTCGCGGATGCCTTCCAGTCCGGCAGCCAGGACCAGGGTGGCGGCCAGGTAGGGGTTCACCGCGCCGTCGGCGTTGCGCGACTCGCAGCGGCCGCCGCCGGCCGGGATGCGGACCGAGTTGGTGCGGTTGTTGGAACCCCAGGAGTTGAACACCGGCGCCCAGGAGAAGTAGCTCATGGCGCCGCGGCGGACCAGGCGCTTGTAGCTGTTCACGGTGGGCGCGAACACGGCACAGAGGGCGCGGCCGTGCTTGAGGATGCCGGCCACGAAGCTGTAGCCGAGCGGGGTCAGGCCGATGCCGTGGGGGTCGTCTTCGGGGGCGCAGGCGAACAGGTTCTTGCCGGTCTCCAGGTCGTAGATCGACATGTTGAAGTGGGCGCCGTTGCCGGTCTTGTCGGCGAAGGGCTTCGGCATCATGGTGGCGAGCAGGCCTTCCTCCTTGGCGTAGTGCTTGGCCATGAAGCGGAAGAAGGTCAGGCGGTCGCAGGTGGTCAGGGCATCGGCGTAGTTGAAGTCGAACTCGAACTGGCCGTTGGCGTCCTCGTGGTCGAACGAGTAGAGGTCCCAGCCGAGGTCGTTGATCGAGGTGGCCACCTTGTCCAGCCAGGAGAAGTTGTCGACGAAGCCGCGCACGTCGTAGCAGGGCTTGGTCAGCTTGTCGTCGGCGACCGGCACCGACAGGCTGCCGTCCTCGTTCTGCTTGAGCAGGAAGATCTCGCATTCGATGCCCAGGTTCATGCCGTAGCCCAGCTTGGCCGCCTCGGCGAGCTGGTTCTTCAGGGCGACCCGGGTATTGAGGGCGTAGGGCTTGCCCTGGAAGTGGTTGTCGGCCGGGATCCAGGCGATCTTCGGCTCCCAGGGCAACTGGATGGCGCGGTCGAGGTCGGGCACCGAGGTCAGTTCGTCGTCGTTGGGCGCCTGGCCGAGGCCGTCCAGGGCATAGCCGGTGTAGCGCTCGGAACCCTTGGCCATGTGGCCGAGGTGGGCAATGGGGACGACCTTGGCCTTGGGCACGCCGTGGATGTCGACGTAGGCGCCGATGCAGTATTTCACGCCCTTGTCGGTGAGTTCCCTTTGCTGGCGGGCGACCGCCTCGGCCGAGCCGGCCGGGGCGGCCTGTTCGGGTTTGTCGAGTACGGCGGTGGCGTCGATCTGGTTCATGGTGGTTCCTTGTTGCAGGGTGGCACGGGGCGGGTCAGGCGGCCTCGTAGTAGGAATAGGGCAGTGGCGGATCCTCAGAGCAGCCCCGGGAAATGAGTTCGGCCAGGTCGGCCGTCAGCCAGTCGAACCAGGCCTGGCCCTTGTCGACGCTGGCCAGGCTGGGCGTGCCGGTGACGCCGTTCAGGCTGGTGCGGTTGACCGGGTGGGCGAAGACGCAGCCGCAGGTGCGGTCGGGGTCGTCGGCCTCGGCGAACTTGTCCGGCCGCACCGAGTCCGGGGCGATGGCCAGCATGATCGAGGTCTCGGCATCGTTGGCGTGCCAGTCCTCGGCGTCGGCGAAGTGGAACTGGCGCACCCGCTCGCTGACCGTCGCGGTGTTGATGACCGCGACCATCAGGTCGTCGTGCTCGGCGCGCAGCATCTCCAAAGCACATCTGAGCGGCGCGGCGTTGGTGACGTGGGCGTTGACGATGAACAGCCGGCGGATGCCGCTGTGGTAGGCCCAGTCGCCGAGTTCCTTGACCAGCTGGATCAGGGTGGTCGGTTGCAGGGCCAGGGTGCCCGGCCAGCGCCGGCTGTGGCCGAGCGAGCAGCCATAGGGCAGGGTCGGCAGCATGGGTACGCCGGTCTTTTCAGCGACGGCGGCGCAGAGCTGTTCGGCGATGACGAAGTCGACGCCGGTGCCCAGGTGCGGGCCGTGCTGCTCGGTGGCGCCCACCGGAAGGATGGCGGCGTGGCCGCAGCGGGCCAGGACGGCGGGGATTTCGGACCAGGTGAGGTCAGCCCATTTCATCGCATCACTCCACGTTGTCGGTGACGTCGGTGAAACGGATCAGGTGCGGCTTCACCTTCTGCTCGTCTTCCGTCTCGGGTTCCGGCGCCGGGTGGATGAGTTCCTCCAGGCGGGCCTTGGTGGCGCGGAACTCGGGCGAGTTGAACTGGGCCGGGGTGCGCGAACGCGGCACCGGCACCTCGATGATCTCCTGGACCTCGCCGGGGTGGGCCTTGAGGACCAGGATGCGGTCGGCCAGGTAGATGGCCTCGTCGAGGTCGTGGGTGATGAACAGCACGGTGACGTCGATGTTCTTCCAGATGTCGATCAGGTGCGACTGCATCTTGGCCCGGGTCTGGGCATCCAGCGCCCCGAACGGCTCGTCCATGAGCAGGATGCGCGGCTGGTTGACCAGGGCGCGGGCGATGGCGACGCGCTGGCGCATGCCGCCGGAGAGCTGGTGCGGGTAGGCGTCGGCGAACTTCTCCAGGCCGACCAGTTCGAGCCAGAGCTGGGCGTCGTGCTCGGCCTCGTCGCGGCCGCGGCCGTTCATCTGGGGGCCGAACATGACGTTCTTCTTCACGGTCAGCCAGGGGAACAGGGAGTAGCCCTGGAACACCATGCCGCGGTCCTGGCCCGGGCCCTTGATCGGCTTGCCGTCGAGCAGGGCCTCGCCGGAGGTGTGGTGGTCGAGGCCGGCCAGGATGCGGATCAGGGTCGACTTGCCGCAGCCGGAGGGGCCGATGACGCAGACGAATTCGCGCCGGCGCACGCTGAAGTCGATGCCGCTCAGGGCCTCGACCTCGCCCTGGGCGGAGCGGTAGCGCTTGCCCAGGCCGCGCACCTCCAGGATGGTCTCGCGCTGGTTGATGCGCTCGAAGCGGGCGCGTACTTCTTCGGACTGGCCCAGGTAGCTGGGCAGGGTGTCCTGGTTCATGACTTATCTCCGGTCCTGGGAGCGATCCCAGGGGAACAGGCGGCGGCCGAGCCGGGCCAGGATCAGGTCGGTGCCGAAGCCGATGATGCCGATGATCATGATCGCGGCGTAGACGTTGTCGAAATGCTGGTAGCGGGCTTGCTGGGTGATGTACCAGGTGATGCCGGAACTGGTGCCGATCAGCTCGGCGACGATCAAATAGGTCCAGGCCCAGCCGAGCAGGATGCGCTGGTCGCGGTAGAGGTCGGGCAGGATGCCCGGCACCACGACGCGGGTCAGCAGCCGGAAGCTGCGGGTGCCCAGGGTGCGGGCGGCCTCGATGATGGTGGCCTCCAGCTTGCGGGTGGTGTTGGCGATGATCAGGACCTGCTGGAACAGGGTGCCGATGACGATGATGGCGATCTTGGGGCCGTCGTAGATGCCCAGTATGGCCACCGCCAGGGCGCCGAAGGCGGGCGCCGGCAGGTAGCGGAAGTATTCGATGAAGGGTTCGCTCAAACGCGCGAAGGTGCTGTAGGTGCCGGCCAGGATGCCGAGCGGCACGCCGACGATGGAGGAGAGCACGAAACCCCAGAAGATGATCTGGATGCTGTGCCACAGGCTTTCGTGCAGCCAGGGTGCGTCCTTCTGTACCGGCTGCTTGGCGAAGCCGGTATAGAAGGCCTGCGCCACCTGGTGCGGCGCAGGAAGGTAGATCGGGTTGGCGGGGATGCCGGCCGGCAGGGCCAGGCCCTGCTCCCTGGCGTAGGCGGTCTCGTCGGCGAACTGCGCCTTGTCGACCAGCATGCCGACCTGGAAGTAGTCGACGCCGCCGGGAACGGTGACCTCGACCTTGGGGTGCCAGATGAACGGTACGTAACTGACCAGGCACCAGACCAGCAACGGGAGCAGGAACGAGCCGATCCCGAGCAGGGCGCGCTTGCGCGTTGCGCTGTCGGTCAGTGTGGCGATCAGGCTCATATCCGCTCCGTGCTGGTTCAGGTTACTTGGCGTTGGTGAAGGACGGGTCGAGGTAGCCGTCGACATCCTGGCCGGTCTTGTAGACGGCGTTGGCGACGTTGAACTGGTCGGCCACCTTGGTGGAGCCGTACAGCGACTTGAAGCCGTCGGCCTTGACGTAGATCTTCCTGGCCTCGGCCAGGCTCAGCAGCTTGGTGCCCTTGAGCAGGGGCAGGTAGGTCTCGGGCGAGACGCCGACGCGGGCGGACATGATCTTGACGGCATCAGGCTGGGTCTTGGGGTCGTTGATGTACTTGACGACCTTGTCCCAGACCTTCACCACCTTGACCCAGTCGGCCTTGCGCGACTTGGCGCTGGCCGGGTTGACGGCGAGCACGTCGTAGATCAGGCCGGGTTCGTCGGCCGAGGTGATGATCGGCCGGGAGCCGGGCACCGCCTTCATGGCCTGGCCGGCGATCGGCTGCCAGGCGCCCACCGCGGCGACGTCGCCGGAGGCGAGCATCTGCGGCATCTCGTTGGTCTTGGCGTTGACCAGGGTAACGTCGGATTCCTTCATGCCGGCCTTCTTGAGGCCGTTCAGCAGCAGCAGGTGCTCGACCAGGCCGACCTCGACCGCCACCTTCTTGCCCTTGAGGGCCTTGAGTGAGCGCACGCCGGGCTTGCCGATGATCATGTCGTTGCCGTTCGAGTAGTCGGTCAGCATGACCATGACGCTCTTGCCGCCGGCGGATCCGGTGACCAGGGCGTCGCCGTTGGTCATGGTGACGGCGTCGATCTTGCCGGCCGCGAAGGCGTCCATCGAGGCCGAGTAGTCGAACCATTCGAAGCTGACCGGCACGCCGGCCTCCTTGAACCAGCCCTTGTCGATGGCGACCTGCCAGGCCACCCAGCCCGGCCAGTCGCTGTAGCCGATCTTGAGGGGTTGGACCGCGTGGGCGGAGAAGGCCACAGCGGCGGTGGCGGGAAGGATCACGCGGGTCAACAGATTCTTCATGGTGCTGCCGAGGTGCTTCAGGTTCATGGTGGACTCCTGGAAGGTGGGTATTACTGAAATGAATATCCGTAATATTCAATCCAGTAATAGCAACTGCCATGCCAGTATCTGTATATATACTTATCAGCCTGTTTTTAAATGAGAAACAGGTCAAGACCCGAATCTTGGCAGGGGATTCGATGGGCCCGAACAGGCCTGATTTCAGTGCATGCGGCACTGTTTTGGAACTTCGGGGGGACTCGGAGGGGTGTTTAATACCCGACAATAAAACTCAGGCATTGCCGGTTGCCCGTTCCGCTGGCAAACTATTAGTATTCTCTAATTCATCCTTAAGGAATCCGCATGGCAGGCCTCAGCGACAAAACCCCGACCCCCACCGAGATCAAGCTGCATCAGCAGTCCAAGGTCCTGGAGATCGCCTTCGAAGACGGTAGCCGCTTCAACCTGCCGTTCGAATACCTGCGCGTGTTCTCGCCCTCGGCCGAGGTGCGCGGCCACGGCCCCGGCCAGGAGACCCTGCAGGTCGGCAAGAAGAACGTCGACATCACGGCGGTCGAGCCGGTCGGCCACTATGCCGTGGTGCTGGTGTTCGACGACAAGCACGACTCCGGCATCTATTCCTGGGATTACTTCTACGAACTGGGCAAGCTTCAGGATACCTACTGGCCGGAATACCTGCGCCGGATGGACGAGGCGGGCGAATCGCGCGAGCCCAAGACCCTGGTGAAATAGGACAGGCGCCTGGCGCCATGACTATTGCCGAGACGATCGGCGCCGCCACCGGCGCGCCGTTCGTCCTGGCCGGCCGGCAGGCGGTCGCCGGCGGCGACATCAACCAGGCGGAGCGGCTGCTCGGCCGCGATGGCCGCCGTTACTTCGTCAAGTTCAACCGGGCCGAGCGCCTGGCCATGTTCGAGGCCGAGGCCGAGGGTCTGGACGAGATCCTGGCGTCGGGCGCCCTGCGTGCCCCGCGGCCGGTGTGCTCGGGACTGGATGGCCGGCAGGCCTTTCTGGTGCTGGAGTATCTCGAACTGGACGGCCGCGGCGATGGCGCTGAACTGGGCCGGCGCCTTGCGGCGATGCACCGGCATGGCCAACCGACCTTCGGCTGGCGGCGGGACAACACCATCGGCGCGACGCTGCAGCCGAACGCGGGCATGGCCGACTGGATGGATTTCCTGCGCCTGCGCCGGCTGGGTTTTCAGCTGACCCTGGCCGGACGCAATGGCGCGCCCAGCCGGCTGATCGAGCAGGGAGAGCGCCTGCTTGCCGGCCTGGGCGGGTTTTTTCCGGGTTATGCGCCGCGACCGTCGCTGCTGCACGGCGACCTGTGGGGCGGCAATTACGGCTATGCCAGCGGCGAACCGGTGCTGTTCGATCCCGCGGTCTATTACGGCGACCGCGAGGCGGACTTGGCCATGACCGAACTGTTCGGCGGCTTCCCGGCCGCGTTCCATGACGCCTATCGTGAGGCCTGGCCGCTCGATCCGGGCTACGAAACCCGCAAGACCCTGTACAACCTGTATCACGTCCTCAACCACTACAACCTGTTCGGCGGCGGCTATGCCGGCCAGGCCGAGCGCATGATCGGTCAATTGCTGGCGGCCTGCCGCTAACGAGGTTCTGCAGTTATCCCGGATAATCGGGGCATTGCTTGCGAGCCTGGCAGACCGACATTGATCATCGTCATCCCTCTGTTGTTATCCTGCGCATTGCTCGCGCCGAGCCTTCCGGCCGGCGCGGAAACGCTGGCGCTGCCGCCGCCGGGCGATGACCTGGTCGGGATGCAGAGGACGCTGCCCAGTCGCGCCGAGGATACCCTGCTCGATATCGCCCGCCGCACTGGCCAAGGCTATGCCGAGATCAGGAACGCGAATCCCGGCGTCGATCCCTGGCTGCCCGGGCAGTCGACCCCGGTCATCCTGCCCAGCCGACGCATCCTGCCCGACGCCCCCCGGGTCGGGATCGTGATCAACCTGCCGGAGATGCGGCTTTACTACTACCCGTCGCCGGGCCCCGGACAGGCGCCCCAGGTCATGACTTACCCGATCGGGATCGGCAAGCTGGGCTGGCAGATGCCGGAAATGCAGACCGAGGTTTCCGGCAAGGAAAGGAACCCGACCTGGCACGTGCCGGCGTCGATCAGGCAGGAACATGCGGCGAACGGTGAAATCATGCCGGACCGCATTCCGCCGGGGGCGCGGAATCCGCTCGGCGAATTCGCCTTGCGCCTGGGCCGGACCGCTTACCTGATCCATGGCAGCAACAAGAAATACGGCTTCGGCATGCGGGTCAGCCACGGCTGCATCCGGCTGGAGCCGGCAGCGATCCAAACACTGTTCCAGCAGGTGTCCGTGGGTACGCCGGTACGGATCGTCGACCAGCCCTACAAGGTAGGCATCGCGGCCGGCAAGCTGTACCTGGAGGCGCATCCGCCGCTGCTGGAGCGCCGTCGCGAAACGAGCAAGACCACGATGGTCGCGGCGAGCATACGCGCCACCGGCGACGCGTCTATTAGCGTCGATTGGGACAAGGCCTTCCGGGTCATGGCGGAGGCGAAAGGCATCCCGGTCTTAATCGGTACGCTGCAACCGGGGCGCCGACCCTGACGGCTGGCCGCCATGGAGGGCTTATTTCTCCATGGTCTTTTTGAAGATGCGTTCGGCCTTTTCACGCTCCTGCGCAGCCTGTGCGGCAGCCGTTTCGGCGGCGGCCTGGGCTTGCCTGGCGGCCGCAGCGGCCTGCTCGGCGCTGGTTTGGGCATTGCCGCTCTGGGTCAGCGCGGTCTGAGCCATCTCCTCGGCCTTGATGGCGCGGCGCATGGCCTCTTCGGCCGTGGCCTGGGCCTGCCCGGCCTTGTCCAGGGCTGTATTGGCGGTGGTACGGATAGTCTCGATCTTGGCGTCGACGCTACGCACGTCCTCGGTGGAGGCGCAGCCCGCCAGGAACAACGGGAACAATGCGCCGGCAATCTTGATGCTGAAATGGGGGTTGGAAATCATGTTGCCTCCTCTGTCTCGGTTCGGGTTGGCCAGGGAAATTCTCTTACATCATAGAATCCTGCCGGGAAACGGACAGCGGCAATGCGCCCTACAACAGGATGATGTCGTACTGCTCCTGGGTAAACAGGGTTTCCACCTGCAGCGAAACCGGCTTGCCGATGAAGTCGGACAACTGGGCCAGGTTTTGCGACTCTTCGTCGATGAACAGGTCGATCACCGGCGGCGAGGCCAGGATGCGGAACTCGCGCGCATTGAACTGGCGCGCCTCGCGCGTCAGGTTGCGCAGGATTTCGTAGCACACGCTCTGGGCGGTCTTGATATGGCCGCGGCCCTGGCAAGTCGGGCAGGGCTCGCAGACCTGGCGGGCCAGGCTCTCGCGGGTGCGCTTGCGGGTCATTTCGATCAGGCCGAGCGAGGTGAAGCCATTGATGGTGATGCGGGTGCGGTCGCGCGCCATGGCCTTGGTCAGCTCGCCCAGCACGGATTCCTTGTGCTCGGCCACGTCCATGTCGATGAAATCGATGATGATGATGCCGCCCAGGTTGCGCAGCATCAACTGGCGGGCGATGGCCTGGGAGGCCTCCAGGTTGGTCTTGAAGATGGTCTCGTCGAAGGTGCGCCCGCTGGTGTAGCCGCCGGTATTGACGTCGACCGTGGTGAGCGCCTCGGTCTGGTCGATGATCAGGTAGCCGCCGGACTTCAGGTCCACCCGGCGGCCCAACGCCTTCTCGATCTCGTCCTCGACGCCGTAGAGGTCGAACAGCGGCCGGTCGGCGGCATAGTGGTTGATCTTCTTGACTAGGTTGTGGGTGAAGTCCTCGGCGAAGCCCATCATGCGCAGGTAGGTCTCGCGCGAGTCGATCAGGATGCGGTCGGTCTCGTCGTTGGCGAAGTCGCGCAGCACGCGATGGGCGAGATCGAGTTCCTGGAAGATCAGACAAGGGCCTTCGCTGGTATTGGCGCGGTTCTTGATCGCGTCCCAGAGCGTGTGCAGGTATTCGATGTCGGCGGCCAGTTCGCAGTCCTCGGCCATGTTGGCCATGGTGCGGATGATGAAGCCGCCGTGCTCGTCCTGCGGCAGCAGGCTCTGCAGGCGGTCGCGCAGCAACTCGCGCTCGGCCTCGTCCTCGATCTTCTGCGAGATGCCGATGCGGGTCTCCTGCGGCAGGTAGACCAGGAAGCGCCCGGCCATGCTGATCTGGGTCGACAGCCGGGCGCCCTTGGCGCTGATCGGGTCCTTGATGACCTGGACCAGGACGTTCTGGCCCTCGTGCAGGAGGCGTTCGATCGGGCGCAGGCTGTCGCCTTCGCGGGCGTCCCAGATGTCGCCGACATGCAGGAAGGCCGCCCGGTCCAGGCCGATGTCGATAAAGGCCGACTGCATGCCGGGCAGCACCCGGCTGACCTTGCCCAGGTAGACGTTGCCGACCAGGCCGCGTTGACTGGCCCGCTCGATATGCAGTTCCTGCACCGCGCCCAGATAGGTCACGGCCACCCGGGTTTCCTGCGGGGTGATGTTGATCAGTATTTCTTCGCTCATTTGGAGGCCGCCGAGAGTAATTAGTCGAGAAGCGAGAGCAGGCTGGCTCTCGACTCTCGACTGGTCACTCCCGGTCGGCCGCTACAGCAACTCGAAGCCCAGGCCCCTCAGCAACTCGGCGGTTTCGTACAACGGCAGGCCCATGATGCCGGAATAGCTGCCCGAGATGTGTTCCACGAACATGGCCGCCCGTCCCTGTATGCCATAACCGCCCGCCTTGTCATAGGGTTCGTGACTGTCGGCATAGGCGGCAATCTCGGCCTCGGACAGCGTCTTGAAGCGGACCTCGCTCTCCGACACGGCAATCTCGATGCGGTTCCGGTAGGCCACGCCGACCGCGGTCAGCACGCTGTGCACCCGCCCGGAATAGCGGCGCAGCATGTTGCTGGCTTCGTCGGCATCCGCCGGTTTGCCCAGGATCAGGCCATCCAGGGTGACCGTGGTGTCGGCGGCGATGACCGGCATGATCGCCAGACGGCGTCCGGCCAGGGCCAGCAGGGCGGATTCGGCCTTCAGGCGCGCCAGGCGCCGGACATAATCGAGCGCCCTTTCACCGGGCAGCGGGGTTTCGTCGACGTCTGCACGCGGCTGGACATGGCGCAGCGGCAGGACCACGGGCGCCAGTTCGATCTGGCGCAGCAGTTCCAGGCGGCGCGGGCTTTGAGAGGCAAGGTAAAGCGGTTTCGACATGACGTAATTCTACCCTGTCAGTCACGGTGATACGGATGGTTGGCCAGCAGGCTCCAGGCCCGGTACAACTGCTCGGCCAGCAGCACCCGGGCGAGGGCGTGCGGCAGGGTCAGTCGGGACAGGGACAATCTGGTTTCCGCCCGATCGAGTATCTCGGGCGCCAGGCCGTCGGCGCCGCCGATGACCAGGGCGACATCGCGGCCGGAATGCAGCCAGCCGTCCAGGGTCTGCGCCAGTTCTCGGGTGGCGAGTTCGCGCCCGTGTTCATCCAGGGCAACCAGGGCGCAGCCGGCCGGCAGCTTGTCCAGGATGCGCGCCGCCTCCAGCGCCTTGATCCGCTCGGCCGACTGGCCTGAGCGTTTCTCGGGCTTCACCGGCACTACCTCGACGCGTGCCTCGCGCGGCATGCGCTTGACGTAGTCGGCCACGGCAGTATCGGCCCAGCCGGGTAGTTTGTCGCCGACGGCGAGGATCAGGATTCTCATGGCGGCGACTATACCGCGCACGGCGGCAAGGCATAAAAAAAGGCGCCTTTCGGCGCCTTTGTGAAACCACCCGATGACCGGGGTGGCGAAGGAGCATCGTTCGCGTTACTCCACGCGCTCGCCGTGCAGGGCGATGTCCAGACCTTCGCGTTCCTCTTCTTCGGATACGCGCAGACCCATGATCATGTCCAGCACCTTGAGGATGATGTAGGTGCCGACCGCGGTGTAGGCGACGGTAATGGCCACGCCTTCGATCTGGGTAACCACCTGGGCCATGCTGCCGGCCGTGCCGCCGATGGACTCGACCGCGAAGTAGCCGGTCAGGATGGCGCCGACGATACCGCCGATACCGTGCACGCCGAAGGCGTCCAGGGAGTCGTCGTACTTCAGCATGTGCTTCAGCGAGGTGGCGGACCAGAAACAGACCGCGCCAGCAACCAGGCCGATGGCCAGGGCACCGGTCGGACCGACGAAGCCGGAAGCCGGGGTGATGGCGACCAGGCCGGCAACCGCACCGGAAGCGATACCCAGCACGCTGGGCTTGCCCTTGCTGAACCACTCGGCAAACATCCAGGACAGTGCAGCGGTAGCTGTGGCGATCTGGGTCACGGCCATGGCCATGCCGGCACGGCCGTCAGCGGCAACGGCGGAACCCGCGTTGAAACCGAACCAGCCCACCCACAGCATTGCCGCACCCATGATGGTCAGGGTCAGGTTGTGGGGCATCATGGAATCCTTGCCGTAGCCGATCCGTGGGCCGAGCATCAGTGCCGCGATCAGGCCAGCCACACCGGCGTTGATGTGCACTACGGTACCGCCGGCGAAGTCCAGCACGCCCATGTCCCACATGAAGCCGCCGTCGCCGGACCACACCATATGGGCGATCGGGGCGTACACCAGCAGGGACCAGAGGCCCATGAACCACATCATCGCGGAGAACTTCATGCGATCGGCAAAGGCGCCGGCAATCAGGGCCGGGGTGATGATCGCGAAGGTCATCTGGAAGGTCATGAACACCGATTCCGGGATCACGCCGGTCATGCTGTCCTTGCCCATGCCGGACAGGAAGGCCTTGGATAGGCTGCCGAAGAAGGAGTAGAAGTTGACCACTCCTTTTTCCATGCCTGTGGTATCAAAGGCGATGCTGTAGCCCACTACCATCCAGAGGACGGTGATCATCGCGGTGATGGCGAAGCTCTGCATCATGGTGGCCAGGACGTTCTTCTTGCGCACCATGCCGCCGTAGAACAGGGCCAGACCGGGGATGGTCATGAACAGGACCAGGGCGGTGGAGGTCAGCATCCAGGCCGTGGCACCGGAATCCAGCTTGGGCGCTTCGGCAGCCGGGGCAGCCTCGGGTGCAGGAGCCGCTTCGGCCGGCATGGCGGCCATGTCGGCGGCCGGGGCGGCCTCCGTCGTGGCGGCTGCCGGTGCGGGCATCGGTTCTTCGGACAAGGCCACGCCGGCAAAGCCCAACGTGCCGACCAGCAACAAACTCGCTAACAAGCGCTTCATGGTCATGTCTCCTTAAATCGCGGCTTCGCCGGCTTCGCCGGTGCGGATACGAACGACCTGGTCGAGGTCCCAGACGAAGACCTTGCCGTCGCCGATCTTGCCGGTCTGGGCTGCCTTCTGGATCGCCTCGATGGCCTGGTCGAGCAGGTCGGCCTTGACGGCGACCTCGACCTTGACCTTGGGCAGGAAGTCCACGACGTATTCGGCGCCGCGGTAAAGTTCGGTATGACCCTTCTGGCGACCGAAGCCCTTGACCTCGGTCACGGTGATGCCGGATACGCCCAGGCCGGCCAGTGCTTCACGCACCTCGTCCAGCTTGAAGGGTTTGATTATGGCTGTAACAAACTTCATGACTGCCTCCTGATTTGGGCGCCTGTCCCGGCCTGCCACCGCAAGTAGCAGGCCGGGAGTAATCAGGCTGGGTTAGAAGGATTTTGTGAACGACAGGATCACGTGGGATTCCGCGATCTTCTCGCTGCCGATGGTGTAGATGCCGGTCGTGGCATCGGTGTCGGTGTAGGCCAGGCTGACGACGCCGTAGCCGATGTCCTTGCTGACACCCAGTTTCCAGTCGGTGTAGTCGGCATCGCTGAAGTTGTTCACGACTTGGTGACCGACATGGCCGAGTACGCCCCAGCCGTCGCCGAGGTCGTAGTTGGCGTTCAGTTCGATGTAGTTACTGTCGCGCGACTTGGCACCGGTGCTCGGGTTGACCCAGCCGATGAAGTTGCTGGAAACGACATGGCTGTACTTCAAAGAAAGGAATTTCCAGCTGGCGCCCAGGTAGATTTCGGTGGTGTCGGGGGATGCGACGCCGGAGATGCTGTTGCCGGGGTAATAGTAGGTGATCAGGCCGACGTCATAGCCGACATCGCTGGCGATGGTGCCGCGGTAGCCGCCGTACAGGTCGACTTCCAGGCTGCTGTTATCCTTGTACCCGCCGCTTTGTACCCAATCCTGGTTGGACAGCCAGGTACCGACATAGAGGCCGCTGGAATGGGTGTAATCAAAGCCGCCGGAAATTTCGGGCTGGTTCTGTGTTTGCGAAACGCCACGGAAGATATAGTCAGTGGCAATGCCGATGTTGCCGGCCAGGCTGCTGGCGGGCGCATCCTCGGCCAGGACGGAGAAGGAGGTCGTGGCCAGGCCAGACAGGACAAGGGCAGTTACGAGTTTATTCATCATTGGCTCCAGAAATGTGGTGCAACAACGCACAGGACGGGAATAGCATTTACCGTGCCAGCATAAATACTCTATCTAAATCATGCGTTTATGAATGATGTTCGGTTTTTGAGCAAAGTTTTGCACCGTTATGGTGCAACGACATGCTGATTTGCACCAAGCTGGCACCGGTGCTGGGCGGTCTGCTTTGGTAAACTGACTGCAACTATTTATAAGGGGAGTTCATCATGCTCAAGCAGAAACTGCTGGACGAGGTCTCGGCACGGATTTCCGATGTCATGGCGGCATCGCCGGCCCGTGATGTGGAGAAAAACCTCAAGGCCAGCCTGGCGGGCCTGCTGGCGCGGCTGGATCTGGTCACCCGCGAGGAATTCGATGTCCAGGCCCAGGTGCTCGCTCAGGCGCGGGAACAGCTTCAGGCCCTGGAGGCGCGACTCGTCCGGCTGGAAGGCGACGCGAAACCCTAGCCGCGGAGGCGGGCGATGAGCCTGGCGGTCCTGCACACCCGCGCCCTGTCCGGCATGCACGCGCCGGAGGTGACGGTGGAAGTGCACCTGGCCAACGGCCTGCCGGCCTTCAATCTGGTCGGCCTGCCGGAGACCGAGGTCAAGGAAGCGCGCGATCGGGTGCGTGCCGCCATCCTGCAGTCGGGCTTCGAATTCCCGGCCCGGCGCATCACGGTCAACCTGGCCCCGGCCGACCTGCCCAAGGAGTCCGGCCGCTTCGACCTGCCCATCGCCCTGGGCGTGCTGGCGGCCTCCGGCCAGATGCCGGGCAGGCTGCTGGCCGAGTATGAATTCGCCGGTGAACTGGCGCTGACCGGCGAACTGCGGCCGATCCGGGGCGCCCTGGCGATGCTGCTGTCGGCCCAGGCCTCCGGCCGGACCTTCATCCTGCCTGCCGCGAGCGCGGCCGAGGGCGCCCTGGCCGGCAGCGCCCGGGTGCTGGCGGCAAACAGCCTGCTTGAGGTCTGCGCCCATCTGGCCGGCCGCGCCGAGTTGCCGGCGCCAGCGGCCGCCAGTGTCGGTGAGGAAGAGGGCTATCCTGATCTGGCCGACGTGAAGGGGCAGTTGGCGGCCCGGCGCGCCCTCGAAGTGGCCGCGGCCGGCGCCCACTCGCTGCTGATGCTGGGGCCGCCCGGCACCGGCAAGTCGATGCTGGCCAGCCGCCTGCCCGGCATCCTGCCACCCATGACGGTACAGGAATCGCTCGAAGCCGCCGCGGTACAATCCCTGGCCGGCGGGTTCGCACTGTCACGCTGGGGGATGAGGCCCATACGCCATCCCCACCATACGGCCTCGGCGGTGGCGCTGGTCGGCGGCGGCAGCAACCCGCGCCCCGGCGAGATCAGCCTGGCCCACAACGGCGTCCTTTTTCTCGACGAGTTGCCGGAGTTTTCCCGCCAGGCCCTGGAAGTCCTGCGCGAACCGCTGGAATCGGGTCGTATCACCATTTCCCGCGCCGCCCGCCAGGCCGACTTCCCGGCCCGATTCCAGCTGGTTGCGGCAATGAATCCCTGTCCATGCGGCTTTCTTGGCCATCCGTCCGGGAAATGCCGCTGCACGCCCGAGCAGGTAAGCCGCTATCGCAGCCGCCTGTCCGGCCCGCTGCTGGACCGGATCGATCTGCATGTGGAAGTCCCGGCCCTGCCCGAGCAGGACCTGATCGACGCGCCGGCGGGCGAGCCCACCGCAGCGGTCCGGCTCCGGGTCATCGCCGCCCGTGCGCGGCAGATCGCGCGCCAAGGCAAGGCCAACGCCGGCTTGAGCAACAGCGAGATCGATGGCCTGTGTGCCCTGGACGAGGCTGGCACCGCGTTGCTGCGGCAGGCGATTGCCCGCCTGAACCTGTCGGCGAGGGCCTATCATAGGGTGCTCAAGCTGGCCCGTACCCTGGCCGATCTGGCCGGCATGGAGCGCATCACGGCCGCGCATGTCGCCGAGGCGGTGCAATACCGAAGGGGATTACTGGCATGACCAATCATCTGCTCGATTCATGGCGCGAGGAAAAACGCTCCGCCTGGCTGTATCGCATCGTCTCCGATGTCGAGTCGGGCACGCCCCGTCAGGTGCTGTTTCTCGAACTCGCCAAGTCGGCCGAAGGCCAGGCGGAGATCTGGCTGGCCGGGATGGCCCGGGCGGGCATGTCGCCGCCCGAGGCCTATCGGCCCGACCCGCGTACCCGCCTGGTCGGCTGGTTGATCCGCCGTTTTGGGATCGGTCCGATGCGCTCGGTGCTGGCGGCCATGAAGGTGCGTGGCATGGTGCTGTACAACCAGCCCGGGCACGCGACCCCGACCCGGCTCGATCAGGTCGGCGAACGTCACACGGTGCCGGGTGGCGGCAGCCTGCGGGCGGCCGTGTTCGGCGCCAACGACGGCCTGGTGTCCAACGCCAGCCTGATCCTGGGTGTGGCGGGCGCCTCGGGAGATCCTGCAGTGGTGGTCATGTCCGGCGTCGCCGGCCTGCTGGCCGGGGCGTTTTCGATGGCGGCGGGCGAATACGTCTCGGTGCGCGCCCAGCGCGAGTTCTACGAATACCAGATCGGCCTCGAGCGCGAAGAGCTGGATGAGTACCCGCATGAGGAAGCGGCCGAGCTGGCGTTGATCTATGAAGCCAAGGGACTGTCGCGCGAGGAGGCGAAACGCCTGGCCGATACCCTGATCGCCGACCCGGACAAGGCGCTCGACACCCTGGCCCGCGAGGAGCTGGGGCTGAACCCGGACGAACTGGGCTCGCCCTGGGCGGCGGCCACCGCGTCATTCGGTGCCTTCGCGGTGGGCGCCAGCATCCCGCTGCTGCCCTATCTGCTGTTGTCGGCCGGCATCGCCCTGTATGGCGCCATGGTGGCCTCGGCGGTCAGCCTGTTCGGCGTCGGCGCCACGCTCAGCCTGTTTACCGGCCGCAAGTCATGGCAGGGCGGATTGCGCATGCTGTTGATCGGCGCCGCGGCTGGAGCGGCGACCTGGGCGGTTGGGCGGGCGCTGGGCACGGCGCTCGGGTAAAATCACCGGAATCAGAGAACGAGCATGAGCATGAGCATGGCCGAGCGTATTTTCAGCATGGAATTCTTCCCGCCCAAGACCTCCGAGGGGGCGGCCAAACTGCGGGAAACGCGACGTCAACTGGCCCAGCTCAAGCCGAAGTTTTTCTCGGTGACCTTCGGCGCCGGCGGCTCCACGCGCGACCGCACCCTGGAAACCGTGCTGGAAATCCAGGGTGAAGGGTCGGCTGCGGCGCCCCATCTGTCCTGTATCGGTTCCAGCCGCGAGAACATCCGGGAGATTCTTGACACTTACAAAAGCAACGGCATCCGCCACATCGTCGCCCTGCGCGGCGATCAGCCGTCCGGCGTGGCCGATCCGGGCGAGTTCCGCTATGCCAACGAACTGGTGGCCTTCATTCGCGAGGAGACCGGCGACTGGTTCGATATCGAGGTCGCGGCCTATCCCGAAATGCACCCGCAGGCGCGCAATTACGAGGACGACCTGCGCAACTTCAAGCGCAAGGTCGATGCCGGCGCCAACGCGGCGATCACCCAGTATTTCTTCAATGCCGACGCCTATTTCCAGTTTCGCGACGAATGTGCGGCCATGGGCATTGCCGTTCCCATTGTGCCCGGCATCATGCCGATCTCGAATTACGGTCAGTTGGCCCGGTTTTCCGCCATGTGCGGTGCCGAGATTCCACGCTGGCTGGCCAAGAAGCTCGAGAGCTATTACGACGACAATGCCTCGATCAAGGCTTTTGGTCTGGATTTCGTGACCGGGCTGTGTGATCGACTGCTGTCTGCCGAGGTGCCGGGCCTGCATTTCTACACCCTGAATCAGGCCGGCCTGACCAGTACGCTGTGGCAGCGGCTGGGCCTGCCGTAGGCAAAAAAAAGACCGGGCAGAAACCCGGTCGGATGGTAGTACTTGTTTTTTTATTAGTAAGGTCTTGCTGTTGGCTCCCCGACCACCAGTATGGGTAGAGTCGGCAATTGCTATCTATAATCATCATACGGCCTCGTTTTGGTTGGGGATATCCACAAAAGGCATAAAAACGTATATCTAACGATATACGAAGCGGATGTCGACATACGCAAGAAGAGGTTGAGCCTTGCCATGAAAAATTTGGGAGAGTGTGGCCATGCGTATCCTTTTTGCTGATGACCACCCGTTGTTCCGGGAAGGGGTCAAGCCAGTCCTGTCGAAATTGGCGACCGAGGTTGAAATCATCGAGGCTACGGATTATCCAGCCGCCTTCGAGGCTGCACGGCAGTTTGAGGATATCGACCTGGCCCTGCTGGACTTATGTATGCCCGGCATGTCCGGGATCGACGGCATAGCGGGTTTCCGGGCGTCGTTTCCGCATATTCCGGTTGGCGTGCTGTCGGCGACCGATGAGCGAATGAGCATACAACGCCTGCTTGGCAAGGGTGTTCTGGGCTATATCTGCAAATCCTCCCCGAGCGAGGTCATCCTGAGCGCGCTGAGGCTGATGCTGGCCGGCGGCGTCTACATCCCGCCCACCATGCTGGATAATCAGCCTGGAAATGGTCAGACCGTGGTCCTGGGGACAGGGCAGCAGGAGTCACTGACCCGCAGGCAGGTCGAAGTGTTGCGTGAACTGGCCAAGGGTCTGAACAACAAACAGATTGCGCACAACCTCAACGTAACCGAGGGAACGGTAAAGATCCATTTGGCCACCATATTCCGGGCGCTCAACGTAAACAGCCGGACCGAGGCCCTGTTGCTGGCGCAGAAGATGGGCTTGGGAGGGGCGGGCTGATTCTTGTCCGACCCGGTCCCGCAACCTGCAGCAGGGCAGGCCTTGTTCCTGCGTGATCTGCGTTCGCGGATCATGGCGGTTGCCCTCGTGCCGTTGTTTTTCGCAGTCATCGTACTGGCTGGGTATTTTGCCCATCAGGAAATCAATGCCACTGAAGATGCCTTGTACGAACGTGGCCGAGCCATGGCCCTGCGCCTGGCGGAAACGGCCGCCTTCGATCTGTTTGCCGGCAACGATCAGTATCTGCAACGGTTACTGAATTATGAAAAGGCCGCCCGGAATTGCGTCAGCGTCGGCATCTCGGACCGTTCCGGGCAATGGCAACTGATCAGCGGCCGGGAAAACTTGCCGGCACCGGGCAAACCCGGCGATGTGCATGAGTGGCGTATCGGAAACCAAGTCTACTTCGTGCGTCCGGTCGTATTCCACAATCAGTCTCTGGATGATCCTTTTCTGGCGCATGACGAGGCCAGGGAAAATGAACTGATCGGCCAGGTCATGGTGGTGCTCGACATGACGCCCATCCTGTCGGCGCAACGTAAGTCGATGTTGTTGGTGGGCGGGCTTGCCGGTGTGTTGTTGCTCGTGGCAGGCGGGTTGGCCTGGCGGCTAAGCCAGGGTTTGAGCCGGCCGCTGCATGAGGTGATCGCCACGGTCAGGGAGATTGCCAGTGGTCAGTTGGATGCACGTATCAAGGGAAGATCTCGGGGAGAGATCGGAGAACTGGAGCAAGGTATCGATCGCATGGCCGAGGTCATGCAGCGTCACGCCATCGAAATGGACCAGCGCGTGATCGAGGCCACAACGGAACTTCGGGAGCAGAAACTGGCAGCGGAAGCGGCCGTCATGTCCCGTTCACGCTTTCTCGCGGCCGCCAGCCATGACCTTCGGCAACCCATGCACGCGCTGGCACTGCTGGTCGAGGCGCTCAAGGAGAAGGTACGGCCGCAAGGTGGCGAGCCGGTCAGGCTGGTCGGGCACATCGAAGCCTCGGCACAGGCGATGGAAACGCTGCTGAACTCCTTGCTGGATATTTCCAAGCTCGATGCCGGGGTGGTGGTCGCCCACCTGGAGTGCTTCGTGGTCGGCCCCATATTCGAGCGACTGGCCAGGCAATACCGGCCAATGGCAGCCGAAAAAGGCCTGGAACTGCATGTTCATGGTAGCAAGGTCGCCGTTTACAGCGATCCGGTGCTGCTGGAACGCATCCTAAGCAACCTGATCGCCAATGCCATCCGCTATACCGAGCATGGCCGTATCGTAGTCGGCCTGCGGCGGGTGCAGAACGATTGGGTTCGCTTCGAGGTGCTCGACAGTGGCAGGGGCATTCCGGAGGTCTTCCGGCGGCGCATTTTCGAGGAATATTTCCAGTTGGAGAATCCGGAACGGGACCGCGACAAGGGCTTGGGGCTGGGACTCGCCATTGTGCAGCGTCTGGCCCGCTTGCTGGGCAGTCCGGTGGATGTCAGGTCGGAACTGGGCAAGGGCTCGGCCTTCAGCATCCGGGCGGCACGCTGCGAGCCGCCGTTTGTCCGAGAGGAGGAGTCGATGCCCTGGCTCGACAAGGCTGCGAGCACTTCGGCAGGGGCGCCGCCCCTGGTGGTCCTGATCGACGACGACGTTTCCATCTTGGAGGCCATGACCGCCGTGTTTGACCAATGGGGAATCGATCTGGCCGCCGATATCGACGCCCAGCAGATCAAGGACGATCTGCTGGAACTGGGGCGGCGGCCGGCCGCCATCCTGAGCGACTACCGGTTGCGTGACGGCCGCACCGGCATCGAGGCCATCGCAGAACTGCGCGCCGAGTTCGGGCCGGACATCCCGGCGGCACTGATTACCGGCGATACCGCGGCGACCACCATGCAGGCCATCGAAGCCTCCGGCCTGCCAGCGTTGCACAAACCGCTGAAGCCGGCCACGCTCCGGGCCTATGTGAATCACATGCTGACGGGTATTCAGCGCGATGAATCCTAGCTGTACGCAGCCACAGACGTTCAGGAAGAACCGGCCTTCGCACGGATAAGGTCAGATGCGGACACGAACCTGGCGCATCAGTGGTTCACTGGCAGACTTGCTGCAAGTTCACCGGGAGCACGCCGGTATAGTTGATGCCATCCATGACGGCCGTCAATGCGATGTGAACCACCTTCACCGGCGGCGGCGCAATTCCGAAAGCGGCCTCCGTGGGGCATTTGAGCGTCAAGACCCAGAGGGGTTTTTCTCCAGTTGGGTAGACGGTCTTGAATGAGATTGGCCAATGCGATTCCCCATTGCCCCCGGGCAGCAATGAAGATAGTTGAGTGGGTATGAGGCTATTGAATTGAGCTGGAAGGCCTGCAATCCCGTTCGGCAAAAAAGTCAGTGTCGTTGGCACGGCTTCCCCGTACTGGGTTCTTGAGATTGCCGGGAAAACAACGGCCGGCGGTTGATTCAACACGACGGGGGGGAAAAGCAGGGGTTGCAGGTAAGGGTTGACTGGCGGCGGCAGCATTGGCCGGGCCATCAAGGCCATGGGTGCCGTTGGTGCGGCGACTGCAACCAAGGCCATGCTGGGCATGGCCACCGGCAAGTATGGGTTGCTCGATGGCTGCGCCATGGCAGGCGCTACCTGTGGCGTCGTCGCCGGTGCAGGTTCAGCGATCGACGTGATTGTCTGGGATGTGTTAACGACACGTTGTGCTGTGGACGCCTTGCGTTTCTTCGTGGTTTTGTGTTTCTTGGTTACCTTGTGCTTCTTTGTCGCCGCAGGTTTTTCCTGGGCTGATTCGCCAGCGCCCCATGCCGGGGTGATTGCGAGTGCAAGCGCGATGAGTGAGCTGAACAAGAGTGGTTTTATGACGTTCTCCTCAATGCAACGTTAACAAAACGGGTCTGGTAGCCGTTCTGATTAGTATGTCGTGAGGACCAGCATGCCATACTCGTAACGCTTCTTCCATTGGCCCTCTAGACAAATGTAAAGAACACATCGAAGGGAAGCGGCTTCCGGGACCGAGTCTGCAGCGAGGGAAGATGTGGTCGGGTGGTGGCGTGTTTGTCACGGCGCCGAATGAGAAAGGGCCTAGCCGTCAGGCTAAGCCCTTGAATATTCTGGTGGCCAGTCTCGGAATCGAACCAAGGACACGCGGATTTTCAATCCGCTGCTCTACCAACTGAGCTAACTGGCCATTTGTGCTGCTGCGTGGCCGGGTCGCCCGGCCGGGGAGCCGCGAATTAAAGCCGGAATCAGGGCGGACGTCAAGTTCCGCGTAGCCTTGGCGCACGACAAATGATCGTGAAAAGGCGAAAATCGCCGGGTTATCTTCACAATCGGGAATCCGGTATGCGCACACTGATCTGCGGCTCTATGGCTTTCGACACCATCATGGTGTTTCACGACCGTTTCAAGAACCATATCCTGCCGGAGCAGATCCACGTGCTGAACGTGTCCTTCCTGGTGCCGGACATGCGGCGCGAGTTCGGCGGCTGCGCCGGCAACATCGCCTACAACCTGAACATGCTGGGCGGCGCGCCGGTGATCATGGCTACCGTGGGTGACGATTATGCTGCCTATGAGGAGCGCTTGCAGGGGCTGGGCATCGGTCAGGAACATATCCGCAAGGTCGCTGGCAGCTATACCGCACAGGCCTTCATCACCACCGACCTGGACGACAACCAGATCACCGCCTTCCATCCCGGCGCGATGAACTCCGCACACGACAACAAGGTCGCCGACGCGGCCGGCATCAAGTTGGGCATCGTCGCCCCGGACGGTCGCCAGGGCATGCTCGACCATGCCCGCCAGTTCCATGAGGCCGGCATCCCGTTCATCTTCGACCCCGGCCAGGGCATGCCGATGTTCAGCGGCGTCGAACTGCAAAATTTTGTCGAACTGGCGGACTATGTTGCGGTCAATGACTACGAGGCGGAGATGCTCCAGGAGCGTACCGGCCGCAAGCTGGAGGTGCTGGCGAAGGAGGTCAAGGCCTTGGTCGTCACGCTGGGTGCCAAGGGCTCGCGCATTTATGCCGGCGGCCAGGTGATCGAGATCCCGCCGGCCAAGCCGCACGCGATCATGGACCCGACCGGCTGTGGCGATGCCTACCGGGCCGGCCTGATGTTCGGCATGCTCAAGGGCTATGATTGGGGTAGCGCGGGGCGCTTGGCCGGCTTGCTGGGCAGTATCAAGATTGCCAGCCGGGGCGGCCAGAATCACCGCTTTGATTTTGACGAGATTGCAGATCGTTTCCGTGCCGAGTTCGGCTATGCCTTATGAAGGAGCAAACCATGAAGATTATTACCGGTAGCGCGCTGATCCTGGTGGCCATCCTGTCCGCCGGCTGTACCAGCGGCCTGGGCAGCAGCGATTATCAGCGCAGCGATACCCGGCGCGCCTATGAAGTGAAGATGGGCGTCGTCGAGAGCGTACGCAGCGTGCAGATCGAGGGTAGCAAGTCCGGGGTCGGCACCGCCACCGGGGCGGTGGTCGGCGGCGTGGCCGGCAGCAATATCGGCCAGGGCAAGGGCGCCATCGTCGGCGCCTTGCTTGGTGCCGTGGCCGGCGGCGTGGCTGGCAAGGCGATCGAGGAGGGCACGACCAAGAAGAACGGTCTGGAACTCACCGTCCGCCTCGATTCCGGCCGTACCATCGCGATCGTCCAGGAAGACAAGGGCGAGGACTTCCGGGTCGGCGATCGCGTCCGCCTGCTGGAATCCGGCGGCGAAGCCCGCGTCTCTCACTGAGCGGTGCTGGCCACGTTCGCCGCAAGCAAGCGGCGAGGTAACCGGTGCGACATGCACCGGTTATATTTTTGTCATCGTTCGTGGCTAAGCTCAGCCCACTCCGGTCAACCGTGCCCCTAGCATGCCTACCCTGACGGCTTCCCTGCGCTTTGCGCGCCTGTTCGCCCACCTCGGGGCCGGCGTCGTGACCGTGTTGTGCCTGTTTCCGTTTCTTGACCGTGGTGAACGCGAGAAGCGGTTGGTCCGCTGGGCCAGGCGCCTGCTCGGCGTGGTGGGCGTCCGGGTGGTTGCACGCGGCCGACCGCCCACCGTTCGAAGTGGCGGCGCACTGGTGGTCGCCAACCACGTGTCCTGGCTGGACATCTATCTCATCCACAGCCATCTGCCGGCGCGCTTCATCGCCAAGGCGGAGGTGCGCGGCTGGCCGGTGGTCGGCTGGCTGGCCGACAAGGCGGCCGGCACCCTGTTCCTGGAGCGAAGCCGCAAGTCCGACGCCAGACGGATGAATGAATTGATGGCGGGTCACTTGCGGGAGGGCGATTGCCTGGCGTTGTTCCCGGAGGGAACCACCTCGGACGGCCGAGGGTTGCTGCCCTTTTTTCCCAGCCTGTTCCAGCCGGCGGTGGCGGCGGAGGCCACGGTCTGGCCCGTGCTGATCCGCTACCTGGATGCCGACGGCAATTACAGCCCGGCGGCGGCCTATTGCGGCGAGATGAGCATGCTGACCTCGCTGCGCAACATCGTGAGCACGCCCGGGATCGTCGCCGAGATCAGCTTCCTGCCCGCTATCGCCGCCCATGGCCTGTCGCGCCGGGACCTGGCGGTCCGGGCGGAGGCGGCTATCCGTGCGGCTTTGGCTGCCGACGGGCGTGGCAGTCGACCTGATACAGCCGTTCATCCTCAAGCCGGATCGCGCTGAGCTGGCCGCCCCACAGGCAGCCGGTATCCAGGGAGACCACGTCCTCTCCGGCCAGCAGGCCCAGGGTCGACCAATGGCCGAACAGCACCCGGACGTCGCGCGACTGCCGGTCCGGCATCGCGTACCAAGGGATGAGTTCGGCCGGGGCATCGACCGGGGCGCACTTGTGCTGGTATTCCATGTCGCCGTTCGGGTGCAGGTAGCGCAGCCGGGTCATGGCGTTGGCGACCAGGCGCAGGCGATCCTGGCCGGCCAGGCCGGGTTCCCAGCGGCGCGGCTCGTTGCCGTACATCCTGGCCAGGAAGTCGCGATATCCCGGCCCGCGCAGCACGCCTTCCAACTCTCGCGCCAAAGATTCGGCAAGGTCAGGCGTCCATTCCGGCAGCAGCCCGGCGTGCACCATCAGCCAGTCGCCGTGGCGGTGCAGCATGGGGCGGCGGCGCAGCCAGTCGAGCACCTCGGCCCGGTCGGGGGCATCGAGTATCTCGTCCAGGGTGTCGTTGCGGTGCGGCGGCACAAAACCCTCCGCCACCGCCAGCAGGTGCAGGTCGTGGTTGCCCAGGATGGCGACGATGTGGTCGTCGTGCGCCATGCACCAGCGCAGGGTGTCGATCGAGTTCTCGCCCCGGTTGACCAGGTCGCCGGCCAGCCATAGCCGATCATGGGCGGGGTTGTAGGCCATCGCCACCAGCAATTCCTTGAAAGCCTCGAAGCAGCCCTGTATGTCGCCGATCACGTAGGTGGCCACGGTGCGGGTTTCCCGGATGGTAAAATCAGCCTCGATTTTACCGGGCCGCGCCCACCACCGTGTTAGCCAATCTCAATTCCCCGCAACGCGAAGCCGTGAAGTACCTGGACGGGCCCCTGCTGGTCCTGGCCGGGGCCGGTTCGGGCAAGACCCGCGTGATCACCCGCAAGATCGCCTACCTGGTCCGCGATTGCGGGTTCGACGCCCGCCACATCGCCGCCATCACCTTCACCAACAAGGCGGCGCGGGAGATGCGCGAGCGGGTCGGCGAACTGCTCGACAGCCGCCAGGCCAAGGGCATGACCATCTCGACCTTCCATTCCCTGGGCCTGTCGATCCTGCGCCAGGAGGCCAAGGCGATCGGCTATAAGCCGCAGTTCTCGGTGCTCGATGCCGCCGACGCCCAGGGCATCCTGTCCGACATCATCAAGACCACCGACAAGGCCACCCTGCGCCGGGCGGCGGCGCTGATCTCGAACTGGAAGAACGCCCTGCTGACCCCGGACGGGGCGGAGAAACAGGCCGAAAACGAGGCCGAGGCCCAGGTCGCGCGCGCCTACCACTCCTACCAGGCCACCCTGAAGGCCTACCAGGCGATGGACTTCGACGATCTGATCCGCCTGCCGGTCGACCTGTTCCGGGCCGACGGCGAGGCGCGCGCGCGCTGGCAGGGCCGCTTGCGCTACCTGCTGGTGGACGAATACCAGGACACCAACGGCGCCCAGTACGAACTCATGAAGCTCCTGGCCGGAAGCATGGGCCGTTTCACCGCCGTGGGCGACGACGACCAGGCCATCTATGCCTGGCGCGGTGCCGACGTGGAGAACCTGCGCCGCCTGGGCGAGGACTACCCGACGCTGAAACTGATTCCGCTGACCCAGAACTACCGCTCCAGTCGGCGCATCCTGGAGGCCGCCAACCGGGTCATCCGGCACAACAGCCGGCTGACCGACAAGAACCTGTGGAGCGAACTCGGTCATGGCGACCCGATCCAGGTGGTGGACTGCAAGGACGACCGCCACGAGGCCGAGACTGTCGCGGTGCGCATCGACGCGCACCGGTTCCAGAGCCGCGGCCGTTTCGCCGACTATGCCGTGCTCTATCGCGGCAACCACCAGGCCCGGGTGATCGAGGAGGCCCTGCGCGCGGCCAAGATCCCCTATATCCTGTCGGGCGGGCAGTCCTTCTTCGATCGCGCCGAGATCAAGGACATCACCGCCTATCTGCGCCTGATCGCCAACCCGGACGACGACCCCGCCTTCATCCGGGCCGCCACCACACCGCGCCGGGGCATCGGCCCGAGCACCCTGGAGCGCCTGGGCCATTACGCCGCGGAGCGCCATGCCAGCCTGTTCGCCGCGCTGTTCGAGGAGGGCGCCAAGGCGGCCCTGCCGGGCAAGCAGTTGCACCCGTTGCAGGAGTTCGGCGAATTCATCAACCGCCTGGCCTTCAGCGCCCAGCGCGAGCCGGCCGGCGCGGTACTCGACGACCTGCTCGGGGCGATCCGCTACGAGACCTGGCTGTACGACTCGGAAGACGAGCGCGCGGCCCGGTCGAAATGGGAAAACGTGCGTGATTTCGTCGACTGGCTGAGCCGTAAGGGCTCGGACGAAGGCAAGAGCCTGATCGAACTCGCCCAGACCGTCGCCCTGATGAGCCTGCTCGAAGGCCGCGACGAGGCCGAGGTCGACGCCGTCCGCCTGTCCACCCTGCATGCCGCGAAGGGGCTGGAATACCCGCACGTGTTCCTGATCGGCGTCGAGGAGGAAATCCTGCCGCACCGCGAATGCCTGGAAGGCAGCCGGCTGGAGGAGGAGCGCCGGCTGATGTACGTCGGCATCACCCGCGCCCAGCGCGGCCTCACCCTGACCTGGTGCAAGCGGCGCAAGCGCGGCCAGGAATGGCTGCCCTGCACACCTTCGCGCTTCCTGGCCGAACTGGCCGACGGCGACAGCCGTCGCGCCGGACCGGAACTCGCCCCGGAGGATGCCAAGGCCGCCGGCAAGCGTCGGCTGGCCGACCTGAAGGCCATGCTGGGCGGTTGAGTGGGCAATAAAAAAGCGCGGCCGCGGCCGCGCTTTTTTGCCGCTGCGAGCCGGCTTACTTCTTGGCGAGCGTCGTCTTGGCCTCGTTCACCATGTAGTCGACCGCGGCCTTGGCCTCGGCGTCGGTCAGCTTGTCGTTGCCGCCCCTGGCCGGACCGCCGAAGGTGCCGTTGATGGCGGCGCCATACAGGTAGTCCTTGCCCTGCTTGATCAGGCCGGCCCAGGCCGGATCGGTCAGCTTCTGGGCGCCGGTCATGCCGGTGTCGTGGCAGGAGGCGCAGTTCTGGGCATAGATCATCTTGCCGCGCGCCAGATCGGCGGCAGTCGGCTCGACTTCCTTCTTCAGGGTGGCCTCGAACTTGGCGCCGCCGGCATTGGCCATGTACACCATGGCGCGGGCGACTTCCAGGTCGGTCAGGTCGGGTTCGCCGCCGCGAGCGGGCATCTTGCGGATGCCGGTGAGGGCATGCAGGAGCAGGGTGTCATAGCCTTGGCCGAGGCGCTTGCCCCAGGCGGCGGTGTCCTTGAACTTGGGCGAACCGAGCGCGCCGGAGCCGTGGCAGGCCGAGCAGATGTCGGTGTAGACCTGCTCGCCGGTCAGGTCGACGTGGGGCTTGCTCGGGTCGATGGCCATGGACATGCCGACCGACTGGATGCGTGCGCGTACCGCCTTGTCGCTGGCGTCGGCCGGATCGTCATCGGTCTGCCTGGCCTGAATGCCGACCACCAGACCGACAATCAGAATAATGGTCAGCAGCGGCGCCGCCAGACCGCCCAGCAACGCGAGCAAGAAATCCTTGACGGTGGTGGGGGTCATTTCGTGGTGATCAGTCATTTCTATTATCCTTTGCAGCGGGATTGCAAAACCGGCGCATTATAGAAGTAAAACAATGTCGGCAGGAAGGTGTATATGGTATCCTTCGCGCCCTTTCAGGGCTTGGCAGACCGATAGTCTTAGGTCCGGTTTTTGCCGTTTACAACCCTAGCGCGCCCGTAGCTCAGCTGGATAGAGTACTGCCCTCCGAAGGCAGGGGTCGCACGTTCGAATCGTGTCGGGCGCACCAATAAAATCAATCGACCGAGCCGTCTGGTCCGGCCATGGCTGACGGCCGTTGAGCGACGCCAGACTAGCGGATTGCCGGATCGGCCATCTTTCTGCGCCGGGCGTGCCGCCGGATGAGTTTGATCAAGGCCTCCGGGTCGAGCGGCTTGGCGATATGGTCGATCATGCCGGATTGCAGGCAGGCGGCCTTTTCTTCGGCCAGGGCATGGGCCGTCTGGCCGATGATGGGCAGGTCGGGGGCGATTTCCAGGATACGGCGGGTGGCTTCATGACCATCCATTTCCGGCATCTGGATATCCATCAGGACGATGTCGAAGAACTCGATCCCCCGTTGCGCGACCTGCTCCACGGCCTCCCGGCCGTTGCCGACCAGGGTGACCTGGGCGCCATGGCTGGCCAGCAGGTCCTGGATCACTTCCTGATTGATCTCGTTGTCTTCGCTGACCAGGATATTCAGGCCGGCCATGGGCAGGCCTGGGTCGTCACCGGTGACCTCGGCGGCTGTCGGCTCGGCCAGTTCGGCTGCCACGCAGGGCAGGTGGATCTCGAAACAGCTGCCCTTGCCGGGCGCGCTTTCGACCTGGATCTCGCCGCCCATCTGTTGCAGCAGCCGGTAGGTGATCGCCAGGCCCAGGCCGGTGCCGCCGAAGCGGCGGGTGGTGGAACCGTCGGCCTGCTCGAACGGGCGGTACAGCCGCTTGATCTGCTCCGGGGTCATGCCGACGCCGGTATCCGAGATCGTGAAAACCAGGGTTTCGTTCTCGTGCCGGATGGCCAGGGTGACGCTGCCGGTTTCGGTGAACTTGATCGCGTTGGCCAGCAGGTTCATCAGTATCTGGCCCAGGCGCAGGGGGTCGCCCAGGCAGACCCTGGGCAGGTCCGGCGCCTTGTGGATACGGAAGTTCAGGTGCTTGGCCTGGGCGCGCGCCTGCATCATGTCGGCGACATCGCGCAGAACCGCGACCAGTTCCATGGGCACGGCGTCGATCCTGAGCTTGCCGGCCTCGATCTTGGAGAAGTCGAGGATGTCGTTGACGATGCCCAGGAGCAGCTTGCCGGACTGGATGATCTTGGCGAAGGTCTCGCCGGTCCGGCCCGGCCCGGCATGGTCGCGCAGGCCGATCTGCGCGAGGCCGAGCACCCCGTTCAGCGGGGTGCGGATCTCGTGGCTCATGTTGGCCAGGAATTCGCTCTTCACCCGCGCCAGCCGCTCGGCCTCGGCCAGGGCCTGGTCGCGCGCGGCATCCAGCGCCTTGCGTTCGCGGATGTCGATGAAGCTGACCACGGCACCGATGATGCGGCCATCCTTGGTCATCGGCTGGGCGGCGGTGGCCACCGGCAGCGGCGTGCCGTCGGCGCACCAGAACAGGTCGTCATCGTTGCGCACGGCTTCGCCTGTTTTCAGCGTCGCCAGCATCGGGCAGGCGTCGTCCGGGAACGGCGTTCGGTCGCCATGGCTGTGGTGCAGGGTGGCATGCACCGGGCGGCCGATCAGGGCGTCCGGCTCATAGCCGAGCAGGCGGCTGGCGGCTGGGTTGACGAAGCTGATCTGCCCCGAGGTGTCGATGCCGTAGAGGCCGCTGGCACTGGCGTCCAGGATCAGGCGGCTCTTCTGTTCGGCCTCTTCCAGTGCTGTCGTGCGTTGCGCCACCAGGTCCTCCAGGCGGTGCCGGTATTGCTCCAGCTCGGCCTCGATGCGCTGGCGTTCCCCGATGTCCTGGAAGACCACCACGGCACCGACTGTATTGCCTTGCTCGCGCAATTGCGCGGTGTGGTATTCGACCGGGAAATGGCTGCCGTCCTTGCGCCAGAAGACGTCGCATTCCACGTGGCGGGTTAGGCCGTCGAGCAGGGCGTGCTGGGTGGGGCATTCCGCCGGCGGGAACGGGCGGCCGTCGGGGTGGGTATGGTGGGTCAGTTCGTGGATGTGTTTGCCGATCAGGTCTTCCGCCGTGTAGCCCAGCAGGGTCAGTGCCACCGGATTGATGAAGGTGGTGCGGCCCTGGCTGTCGACGCCGAAGATGCCTTCGGCCATCGACTCCAGCAGCAACTGGTTATGCCGCCCCAGGCGATCGGCCTGGTTGAGCGCGATCCGGCTGCGTTCGAGCGCAACACGCAGGCTATGCGAGCGTTCGAGATGGAAGATGCGCAGTATGTAGGCCACTGAAAACGCCAGCGCGATGGCGCAGGCGGCGCGGAACAATTGCACCGGTACCCCGGTCGCGGCCAGGAAGCTGTCCTGGTTGAGCCAGGCTGCCGGCGCCCAGTCGGCGCGAGGCACCACCAGGCCGCCCAGCACGGCATAGGCGGCGAAGGCGAAGCCGGCAAGCAGGCAGGCGCGCCGGACCGGGCGGAATTCGTCGGTCTCCAGTTTCGGCTGGATGCGGTAGCGGCAATAAACCAGGAAACCGATGCCGGCGAGCAGCGAGGCCGGGAAGCCGTACAGGTAGCGCGACCAGATGGCGAGGTTGAGCAGTTGATCGTCGGCCCCCAGGCTGGCCGCCGCGATGATGGCGAGCAGGACGACGTGGGCGCGTCCGGACAGCAGGGTGCGCAGGCGGCCGCCGGGCAGGGAAGCGGCCACCAGGCGGCGGCCGAACTCATACAGCAGCAGATAGGAGCCGAGCAGCAGGAACGGGCGCAGGGTGGCAAGGGTCTCGGTGTCGCCGCGTTCCACGCGCCAGAGGTCGGTCCACTCCAGGGCGCCATGGGCGAAGGCGAAGGCCGCCAGCCAGCGGCTCAGGGTGGCCAGTTCGAAGCGGCTGTCCTGCTTGGGCCAGATCGTCAGGACCAGCCCGAGGGCCAGGAAGGCGAGTCCGTAGAGCAGGAAGATGACGTCCATGTCAGACCGACAGACGTGTGCGGACTCGCCGTAGCATGTCCAGCGCGGGTTCGAAATCGAAGGACTCGATCTGGCGTTGCAGCGCTTCGGCGGCCTCTCCCAGGCCGGCATGCAGTTCGGTTGCGTGTTCCCGCGCCAGGGCGATGGCGCTGGCGTCCCCCTCCGCGAGCAGGGCCGCGAGACGGTCCAGGTGGGCGCCCAGCCGGGTGAGGTCGATGGCCATGTCCGGCGCGGTGGCCGTGTTCGACGGCGCGGCAGGGACCTGGCGCACCGCGCTGGTGAAGGCCAGCTGCGCCTGCTCGAACGACGCGATGCTGGCCTCGATTTCCGGCGCGGGTCGGTCATGAGCGAGGGCGGCGTCGAGTTCCCAGGCGAGCCGCTCCAGCGCCTTGGCGCCGATGGTCCCGGTCGCGCCCTTGAGGGTGTGCGCCAGCCTCTTGGCTTGTATGGCATCACCGGCGGCCAGGCAGTCGCGCAAGAGCGTCATGTCGTTCTCGTGGTGCTCGATGAACAGGCGCAGCAGGGCGGCGTATTTCGCCGTGTTGCCGCGCGTCATGCGCAGGCCGGCCTTCAGGTCCAGCCCGGGGATGCCGGCGAAGCGTGCCTTGTCGGCCTGGTCTGGTGTGGCCCGGACGCCCGGCGCAGGGGCTTGCGGTCGCTTCGGCAGCCATCTCGCCAGGGCCGCGTAGAGTGCATCCGGGTCCACCGGTTTGCCGACATGGTCGTTCATGCCGGCTTCCAGGCAGAGTTGGCGATCCTCGCTGAAGGCATTGGCGGTCATCGCCAGGATCGGCACCTTGTCCTGACCGGGCAGGGCGCGGATCGCCCGGGTCGCCTCCAGGCCATCCATCACCGGCATCTGGATGTCCATCAGGATCAGGTCATAGGGCTGCCGTCCGGTGGCCTCGCGGACCTTCTCGTAGGCGACGGCGCCGTTTTCCGCCAGGTCGGCGTCGAACCCGGCCGCGCGGAGCAATTCCAGGGCGACTTCCTGGTTGATCGGATTGTCCTCGCACACCAGCAGGCGGGCGCCGCTGAAGTCGGCCGCCAGTCCGGCCTCGGGAACCGTTTCGTCGGCGGCGTCCGGCACGGCGCCGGCATCGAACAGCGACATCACGTTGTTGTACAGCGTCGAGGGCGTCACCGGCTTGATCAGGACCGAATGGAAACCGGCGGCGTGGGCGGTATCGCGCAGGTCCGGTTCATCGTAGGCCGTCACCAGCAGGCGTTCCGGCGCGTGGGACAGCGGCATGGCCTGAAGCCGGCGCGCGGTTTCCATGCCGTCCAGGCCGGGCATGCGCCAGTCCAGCACCACCAGGTCATAGGGCGCCCCGGCCTGGTCGGCCGTCGCGATGCGGCTGAGCGCCGCCGCGCCCGATTCGACCGCATCCACCCGCAGGCCGAGTGCCTGCAACATGTCGGCCAGCACGGTGCGCGCCTCGGGGGCGTCATCGGCCAGCAGGACCCGGCCCTCTTTCATGGCGACGTGCGCCATGCCGGAGGCGGCGTGCTCGGTGCGCGCCAGACGCGCGCTGAACCAGAACACGCTGCCTTGCCCGGGCTGGCTTTCGACGCCGACCTCGCCACGCATCAGCTCGGCCAGGCGCTGGGTGATGGTGAGGCCGAGGCCGGTGCCGCCATAGCGGCGGGAGGTGGTGCTGTCCACCTGCTCGAAGGGCTGGAACAGACGCGCCAGGGCGTCCGCCGGAATGCCGATGCCGGTATCGCGCACCTCGAAACGGATCAGCAACTCGGCCGCGTTTTCCTCGACCAGGGCCGCGCGCAGGGTGATGGAGCCGGCTTCGGTGAACTTGACCGCATTGCCGGCATAGTTGAGCAGGGCCTGGGTCAGCCGGGTGGGGTCGCCGCGCAGCCAGCGCGGCAGGTTGGGCGCCAGGTCGACGACCAGTTCCAGGCCCTTGTCGCGGGCCTTGTCCAGCACCAGGTTGGCGACGTTGCCGAGCAGGCGGTCGAGGTCGAAGTCGACGCTTTCCAGGTTGAGTTTCCCGGCTTCGATCTTGGAGATGTCGAGCACGTCGTTGATCACCGACAACAGGTGGTGGGCGGAGTCGGTGATCTTGCGCAGCTTGTCGACCTGGTCCGGACTGTGGTTGCCGATCTGCAGCAAATGGGTGAGGCCGACGATGGCATTCATCGGGGTGCGGATTTCGTGGCTCATGTTGGCCAGGAAGAAGCTCTTGGCCCGATTGGCGGCCTCCGCCTCCATCTTGGCATCGACCAGCTGGCGGGTGCGCTCTTGGACCAGTTCCTCCAGGTTGTGGCGGTAGCGTTCCAGTTCCTCGCCGACGCGTTTCTTCTCGGTGATGTCTTCCTTCACCGCCAGGTAGTGGGTGATGCGGCCGTCGGGCTGGCGTATCGGCGCGATGGTGGCCATTTCGTAGTAGATCTCGCCGTTCTTGTGCTTGTTGGCGAACTCGCCGCGCCATATCTCGCCCCGGCCCAGCTTCTGCCAGAGGTCGTGGTAGACGGCGCGCGGGGTCTGGCCCGAGTGCAATATGTGCGGGGTCTGGCCGATGGCCTCGTCGCGGCTGTAGCCGGCGGCCTGGACGAAGGCCTGGTTGACGTATTCGATGCGGGCGTTGAGGTCGGTGATGACGATGCTGTTGGGGCTTTGTTCCACCGCGAGGGACAGCTTGCGCAACTGCGCCTCGGCCAGTACCCGCTCGGTGACATCCTGCACCGTGCCGAACGAACGCAGCGGCTGGCCGTCGTCGGCGTAATGGGTCTCGCAACGCTCGTGGACATGCTTGATGCGCCCGCCCGGCAGCAGCAGGCGATGCACGATGTCATAGGGGGTCCGGTCGGCGACGGAGTCCTGGTAGGCCTGGTTCACCCGTTCCCGGTCCTCGGGGTGGATGGCCTCGATAAAGGCCGGGTAGGAAGCGCCGAAGCGTTCCAGATCGATCTCGAAGATGCGGTAGATTTCATCCGACCACCAGAGGTGGCTGCTCACCAGGTCCAGGTCCCAGCTGCCGATATGGGCCACGCGCTGGGCGTCGCGCAGGCGGGCCTCGCTGTAGCGCAATGCGGTCTCCGCCGCCTTCTGGTCTTCCAGCATGCTGAGCAGGGCGTGGCGGGAGTCGTCGGCGCGCGCCAGCAGTCCGGTCATCTCGACCTGGGCGGCGCGGGCCGCGTTCTCCGCGACTTCGCGTTCGCGCTCGTTGGTTTCCAGGGCGGACAGCATGCGGTTGAAATCGTCGCCCAGGCGGCTGATCTCGTCCTTGCGCCGGAAGCTGAGCCGGAATCCGCGTTCGCCCGCGGCGACCCGGTCGATGCCGTTGATCAGGCGGCGCAGTCCGTGGGTGAGACCATGGGCGATGGCGAAGGCGAACAGGCCGCCCAGGACGATGCCGGCCAGGGTGAACAGGATGCCGTCGCGGCGGATGCGGCCGAGGTTGGCAGCGACCTCCTCGCGGCCAAGACCGACCCGTGCCCAGCCGAGCAGCCTGTCGCCGGCCATGACCGGCGCCGCCACGTCGATCAGCCGGTGATCGCCAGCCAGCAGCATGAGCCGCGCCGGGGCGCCGATCAGCAGGCGACTGTGCGGGTCGGCCAGATAAAGCCCGACCCGGCTCGGATCGCTGTGCGCCAGCACCCGGCCGTCCGGGGCGACCAGCATGGCGTAGCGCAGGTCGGGCTCGCTGGCCAAGGAGCGGATCACCTCCTGCAGGCCGACGACATCGTTCGCCATCACCCAGGAGGTGCTGCTTACCGCCAGCGTGTTGGCCAGGCCATAGGCGTGCTGCTGGCTGTTGCGCTCAAGGAATTCGCCTTGCTGGTAAACCTGGGTGACGACCAGCAGGCTCATCAGCAGGGCCATCAGGGTGGCAAAGCCGGCGATCAGCTGCTGCCGGATGGTGATTTCGCGCAGGTGTCTGAACAGGCTCTTCATCACGGGTTCATGGTTGTTCCGGCAGTCGCCGCACGGTCTGGCTGAAATGGGCGACGAAGTCACGCACCGGCTGGTAGGTGGTCTCGTCGGCTGGCTCGAAGCGGGACAGCGGCAGGCGTTCCAGCAGGGCGCGCCCTGCCGCGCCTTGCTGCAGGTTGAACAGGATGGCGGCGACCTTGGCGAGCAGCTCGGGCGGGAAATCGTCGCGCGCCACCAGGCCGTTGTTGGGCAGGGGGTCGGTCTGCCATTGCACCTTGAGCTGGCTGGCTTCGGCAGGGTGGTCCTTCTGGAAGGCGATCCAGGGCGGCGGCCAGGTGGCGCCGGCGGCGCTGTCGCCCAGATAGACGTTCATGATCGAGGATTCCTGCGAGCCGACATAGCGTGCCTGGTAGGCACCGAACGGCAGGCCGTGTTCGAGCAGATAGTGCTGCGGCAGCATGGTGGCGGCGAGCGCGGTCAGGGCGGGAAAACTGACCACCTTGCCGTTCAGGTCGGCGACCGTGCGGACGGGACTGTCCCGGCGCACCAGGATGATGCCGCGAAAATGGTCGTCATCGGCCATCTTGCCGAACACCCGATAGCCGTGGTGCAGTGAATTGATGGTCTGGTAGGGATTGGGCAGCGCCAGATCGAACCGGCGGCCATACAGCTTCTTGTCGAATTCCTCGTAGTTGCGCGAGGCCTCCAGGGTGAAGCGGGCCTCCGGCAGGGCGGCGTTGAGGCGGTCGACGATGGGGCCGTAGTCGGCGAACAGCCGTTCCGGGTTGTGCAGCGGGTGCACCCCGAAACGGTATTCCTTGCGGTTCGGCGCGCTTGGCGGATGCGGGTCGAACCCGGGCTGATAGGCGGCCTGGCCGCGGTCGTCGCCGCAGCCGGACAGCAGGATGGCCGTCGCCAGCAACCAGCCCGGCAGGCGCCAGGAGGCGGTCATGGCGGGTCCTCCCTGGTGCCGTCCTTCGGGGCGGCACGGCTGTCCACGCTGAGGTAGCGGGGCGCCTGGCCGTGCTCGGCCAGCAGGGCATTGACCTCCTGCTTGAGTTCCAGCAGGCGCATCTCGCGCCCCAGGGTGGCGTCCTGCCAGCGGCGCAATTCGGCGATCTGGGCGGTGAGTTGTTCCTGGTCCCGGTGTGTGGCCGTGATGTCGCGGGCGATGCCGAGCACGCCGATGAGCAGTCCGTCGGCGTCGTGCATGGGGGTCTTGATGGTTTCCAGCAGCGCCTTGTGGCCGTCGTCGGCGAAGCTGACCCATTCCTGGTTCAGGCTGGGTTTCTCGGCGAGCATGGCCTTGCGGTCATGCGCGCAAAAGAAATCCGCCTGTTCCCTGGCGACGAACTCGTAGTCGGTCTTGCCGACGATGTCGGTCTCGCGGGCGCCGAAAAAGCGTTCGAACATCGGGTTGCAGGCGAGATAGACACCCTCCGGGTCCTTCAGCCAGATCAGGTCGGGTACCGTGCTGACCAGGGTGCGCAGGCGTACGCGCTCCGCTTCCAGGTCGCGCTGCAGGCGCTTGGCCTCGGTCACCTCGTAGGCGATGCCGGCGCTGACCATGCTGCCGGCCGTCTCCTCGCGGCGCGAGGTCTGGCCACGCAGCGACAGCCAGTGCGATCCGTCGCGGGGTCCGGGCACCTGGTATTCGGCCGTCCAGTAGGGTGCCCCGGCGGACTCGCCGGGCAACAGGTGAGCCAGCCATTCCTTGAAGTCGTTCGTGGCCTGCCACTCGCGCAACCGGGTGGTCAGGGTGCCATTGCCGTGCAGTTGTCCAGTGCCATGATCGTATTCCCAGGTGCCTACGTCGGTGGCGTTGAGCAGCCAGGCCAGCCGGGTTTCCAGATGGGCGTGGCTTTCTTCCAGCAGCAGCATGCCGAGCTGCTCGATCAGCCGGTGCTGGCTGACCACGCCGATGACGGTGCCGTCGTCGCCGGTCACGGCCATGTGGCGTATCTGCAGCCGGGCCATGTTGTCCACGGCCATTCCGACCGGGGTGTCGACCGGTATGGTTTGCAGCGGCGCCGACATCACTTCCCGCAATGGCGCTGCGGCGGTATTCGGGTGGCTTGCCAGCAGGCGCGGCAGGTCGCGCTCGGTCAGGATGCCCAACGGCATGCCCTGCTCGGCCACGATGACGAATTCCAGTTTGCCCTCCACCATGCGGGCCAGGGCCGTGGCAAGCGGCGTCTCGGGCGGCAGCTGGATGTTCCTGAATTCGATGACGCTGTTGAGGTTGTGCAGACGGGCATAGACATCCCGACCGAGATGGCTGCGGAAGTCGCTTTCGCTGACGATGCCGAGCAGGCCGCCCTGGTCATCGACCACGACCAGATGGCGGATGCCGTGCTGCATCAGCAACCGGTGGCCGCTGCGAAAATCCATGTCCCCCGGCACCGTTACCAGCGGCGCCGCCATCACGGCGCGCACGGGTGTTTCCGGCGGGGTGCCGTCATGGCTCAGGCGGACGATATCCCGCTCGGTCAGGATGCCGACCGGGAGGCCCCCTTCCAGTACCGGCAGGCAGGAAATGTGGTGCGCCGCCATCTGCTGTATGGCCGCTTCCAGGCTGCTGCCTGGGGTGGTGGTGACGATCCGGGCGGTGGCCAGATCGGCTAGGGTGACTTGGTTGGCCGGCGCCATGTTCTAGCTATTCGCCGTTGTCATCGCCATAACGCTCGGCAATCGCGACGAATTCGTCGAACACGGCCAGGAAGGTATCGACCACGTCGGGGTCGAAATGGCGGCCGCGGTCGCCGATGATGATTTCGCGTGCCTGCACATAGGTCATGGGCGGCTTGTAGACGCGCCGCGAGATGAGGGCGTCAAAGACGTCGGCCAGGGCCATCAGCCGGGCGGGGATGGGAATGGCGTCGCCGGCGAGGCCGTCCGGGTAGCCGCTGCCGTCCCATTTCTCGTGGTGCCAATGGGCGATCTGCTTGGCGATGGCCAGAAACGCCACCGGTTTGACGGCATCGTGTTCGGCCTGTTCGATCGCCTCGGAGCCCAGGCGAGCGTGGGTCTTCATGATTTCCCATTCATCCGGCGTGAGCTTGCCGGGCTTGAGCAGGATGTGATCAGGGATGCCGACCTTGCCGATGTCGTGCAGCGGTGCCGATTTGGCCAACTGCTCGATGTAATCGTGGCTGAGCAGATCGGAAAAACGCGGATGCCGGTGCAGATGGACGGCCAGGGTGTGGACATAGGACTGGGTGCGGCGAATGTGGTTGCCGGTTTCGGGGTCGCGCGTTTCGGCCAGGCGCGCCAGGGCGTGGATGCTGACATCCTGGATCAGCAGGATTTCGCTCAGGCGTGCCGCCACCTCGGCCTCCAGCACCTCGTTCTTGTTCTGCAGCCAGTCGCGCGCTTCCTTCAATTCCAGTTGCGCCTTGACCCGCGCCAGCACGATGGGCGGCCGGATCGGCTTGGTGATGTAATCGACGGCGCCGAGGTCGAAACCGCGCTGCTCGTCCTCGGTGGCGGTCATCGCGGTGACAAAAATGACCGGCACATCGGCCGTGCCGGGGTTGTCCCGCAGCTGGCCGAGGACGGCGTAGCCATCCATGTCGGGCATCATGACATCGAGCAGGATCAGGTCGGGCCGGGGTTCGGACTGGGCCAGCCGCAGGGCGCGCGGTCCTGAATTGGCCACCAGCACCCGATAGGAGGGCGACAGGAGTTCGGCCAGTACGGCCAGATTCTCCGGGGTGTCGTCCACCAGCAGCAGCGTGGCGGTCCGGGAGTCGTTTGCGCGCGGGGTAACGGTCATAGCCAGCATATATACATAAAGACATAGCCCTCAAGTTAACTATTAACGGCGGGCGCCGGGAAAACTGTTGCCGGTCAGCGGTCAGCCGGTGTATCGGGCTTTCGACGGATTTTATGCCGTGCACCACGATTAAGCGGTGGTGGGTAGGTGTACTCAGGCGGTTTCAGTGCGGGCTGTCCGGCTTATCGCCGGGAGCGGGCAATTTGCCCAGCCAGGCGGCGCCGGATTGGTCGGCTCCGGGTTATTCTTGATACTTAACTTTAAGTACGGCGTGTAGCGCGTTAATTAGGATTGAATAGTTATTTCTACTGCTGATCGTAAGTCCTTGTTGTCATTAAAAAAAACGACATTCCTCGCTTGACTGACGCGGTTTTACTTCTCTATAGTGAGCGCGAGTGGGAGATTGTGGAGGATTGTGGGGTTTAGTGGAGAAGCTGGGCCCCCTAAGGACAACGATGTTCAGAGGTGCGACGCCAATAGCGTTGGACGGCAAAGGCCGTCTGGCGATTCCGACCAAATACCGCGACATGCTGATGCAGCGTTGCGCCGGTCGGCTCGTGCTGACGCTGGACCCGAGCGCCTGTCTGTTGTTGTACCCCTTCCCGGAATGGGAACCCATCGAGCAGAAGCTCAACGCCCTGCCCAGTTTCGATCCCCTCAGCCGCCAGATGCAGCGCCTGCTGGTCGGTTCGGCGACCGACCTGGAGATGGATGGCACCGGGCGCATCCTGCTGCCGTCGCTGCTGCGCGAGCGCGCCCGCCTGGAGCGGGATGTCGTGCTGATCGGCCAGGGCAACAAGTTCGAGATCTGGAGCGCGGCCGCCTGGCAGGCCCAGTGCGATGCCGTGATCGATCTGCCGGCACAGCTGGATGAAGCCATGCGCAAGGGCGCGGTGCCGGATGGCCTCAAGGGTTTCTCGCTGTGAGCGCCGCCGCCATGACTACGGCGGGCGAGGCTCATGTCACGGTGTTGCTGGAGGAAGCAGTGCACGGCCTGGGCGTGAAGCCGGACGGCATCTACGTCGACGCGACCTTCGGCCGCGGCGGTCACAGCCGGGCGATCCTGGCCCGGCTGGGCGAATCCGGCCGTCTGCTGGCCCTGGACCGGGACATGGAGGCGGTCGCCGCCGGTCTCGCCTGGACCGATGCGCGGTTTAGCGTCGCCCATGCCCCGTTCAGCCGGCTGGCCGAGGTCGTGCGGGACAACGGCGTCGAGGTGGCGGACGGCATCCTGTTCGACCTCGGCATATCGAGTCCGCAGATCGATACCCCGGAACGCGGATTCAGTTTCCGCCATCAGGCCCCGCTCGATATGCGGATGGACACCAGCCATGGCGTCAGCGCGGCGGATTGGCTCAACCAGGCACCCGAAGAAGAAATTGCCCGGGTAGTGAGGGACTATGGCGAAGAGCGGTTTGCTAAGTCGGTTGCAAGGGCGATTGTCGCGGCACGCACGCTCCTGCCGATCACCACGACCCGCAGGCTGGCGGAAATCGTCGCCGGAGCGGTGCGTACCCGCGAGCGTGGCCAGGACCCGGCCACGCGCACCTTTCAGGCTGTGCGGATTCACGTTAACCGCGAACTTGAAGAACTCGCCGAGGCGCTGCCGCGCGCGGTCGACCTGCTGCGGCCGGGCGGGCGCCTGGCGGTGATCAGCTTCCATTCCCTGGAAGACCGGATCGTCAAGCGGTTCATGCGCGGCGAGGCCAAGGGCGAGGAATTGCCGCCCGAGATACCCGTGCAGGCCAGCCAGATCCCGGAGGGGCGTTTGCGCCTGGTCGGTCGCGCCATCCGGCCGTCGGCCGCTGAAGTGGCCCGCAATCCGCGTGCCCGCAGCGCCGTGCTGAGGGTCGCCGAGCGCACCGCCGCGCCAGCGAAGGAGGGGGCATGTTCAGGTTGAATATTCCCCTGGCGATCCTGTTGGGCGTGTGTGCCCTCGCCGTCGTCACTGCGCGCCATCAGGCGCGCAAGTTGTTTGTGGAACTCCAGTCGCAGGAGCAGAAAGGGCGCGAACTGGATATCGAATGGGGCCGGCTGCAGCTGGAGCAGAGCACCTGGTCGATGCACTCCCGCATCGAGCAGATTGCCCGCGGCCAGTTGCGCATGTCGGTGCCGGACCTGAAGCACATCCAGGTGATCAAGGCCGCGGATGCCGGCTCGGCAGCGCCTGCAAGCGCAGCAGGGGGCCGGCCATGAGCGGCAAGGGCCTGATGCCGCGCGACCTGCAGCGCTGGCGCATGCGTTTCGTCATGGCGCTGATATTCGGCGGTTTCGCGGCGCTCACCGCGCGCGCCGCCTACCTGCAGGGCTGGCAGAACGATTTTCTCAACAAGCAGGGCGAAATGCGCGTCCAGCGCATCGTCGAAATCCCGGCCCATCGCGGCATGATCACCGACCGGCGCGGCGATCCGCTGGCGATCAGCACGCCAGTCGAATCGGTCTGGCTGAATCCGCGCGAGGCCGAGGCTGCACCGCGCCAGATACAGGCCCTGTCCAGCCGGCTTGGGGTCGAACCGGACGAATTGCGGGCCGAGTTCAAGGACAAGGGCAAGGCCTTCGTCTATCTGCGGCGCCAGTTGCCGCCCGAGGTGGCTGCCGCGGCCATGGCGCTGAATATCAAGGGCGTCTATTCGGTGCCGGAATTCCGCCGCTACTACCCGGCCGGCGAGGTGATGGGGCAGGTGCTCGGCGTGACCGGGGTCGACGACAAGGGCCTGGAAGGGCTGGAATACGCCTACCAGTCCTGGCTGGCCGGCAAGCCGGGCGCCAAGCGCGTGGTGCGCGACCGACTCGGCAACATCATCGAGGTGCTCGACCAGCAACGCGCACCCAAGCACGGCCAGGACCTGACCCTCAGCCTCAACCTGCAACTGCAATACCTGGCCTATCGCGAGCTGGCCGCCGCGGTCGCGGAACACAAGGCCAAGGCCGGCGCCCTGGTGGTGCTGGATGCCCGCACCGGCGAGGTGCTGGCCCTGGTCAACGTGCCGACCTACAACCCCAACAATCACGCCACGATGACCCGGGACAGTTCGCGCAACCGCGTGGTGACGGACAGCTTCGAGCCCGGCTCGACCATGAAGCCTTTCCTGGTCGCGGCGGCCCTGGAGGCCGGCGTGGTCACCCCCGAGACCCGGATCGATACCGGGCCGGGCTGGTTCATGGTCGGCGAGAAGCGGATCAGCGACGTGCATGCCAAGGGTATCGTGGACATCACGGAACTGATCAAGGTCTCCAGCAACGTCGCCGCCGCCAAGATCGCCCTGGAGATGAAGTCGGAAGACTACTGGACGCTGCTCAACCGGGCCGGCTTCGGCGCGCCGCCCGGGTCCGGCTTCCCCGGCGAGGTGGGCGGCCGCCTGCGGCCCTACGAAAGCTGGCGGCCGATCGAGAAGGCCACCATGGCCTTCGGCCATGGCCTCTCGGTCAGCCTGCTGCAACTGGCGCGCGGCTACTGCGCCTTCGCCGACGACGGCATCCTGCCCAGGCTCACCGTGCTCAAGCGTGGCGATGCGGCACTGGGTGTCCGGGTCATGTCGGCCAAGACCGCGCGCGAACTGCGCGAGATGATGGAGACCGTGACCCAGGACGGCGGCACCGCACCCCAGGCGCGGGTGATGGGCTACCGGGTCGCCGGCAAGACCGGCACCGCGCACAAGGCGGCCAAGGGCGGCTACTCGGCGGACAAGTACATCGCCTCCTTCGTCGGCCTGGCGCCGGTGTCGGATCCCCGGTTGGTGGTCGCGGTGATGCTCGACGAGCCGGGCGGCAGGGAATATTACGGCGGCCAGGTCGCCGCACCGGTGTTCGCCAAGGTGATGGCGGGGGCGCTGCGCTTCATGGCGATCGCGCCGGACGCCCCGCTGGAAGACGTGCCGGCGCCGAGCGGCGTGGTGGGGGAGGCGACATGACCTTGGCCGCCGACATCCGCCAACGTCTGCCCGGTGCGCTTGGCATGACCGCCGACAGCCGTCAGGTGCGCCCGGGCGACCTCTTCCTGGCCATGCCGGGCGAGGTTCACGACGGTCGCCAGCATATCCCGGCCGCGGTGGCGGCCGGCGCGGCCGGCATCGTCTGGGAACCGGAAGGCCATGCCTGGCCGGCCGGGGTCGACCTGCCCAACTGGCCGGTCGCCGGACTCAAGCAGCAGGCGGCCGGCCTGGCCGCAGAATGGTGGGGCCGGCCCTCGGAAAAGCTCTGGATGATCGGCATCACCGGCACCAACGGCAAGACCTCGTGCAGCCACTGGCTGGCCGAGGGCCTCAGCCGGTTGGAGCGCAGGACCGCCGTGATCGGCACCCTCGGCAACGGCTTCCCGGAGCAACTGGCCGGGGCCAGCCATACCACGCCGGACGCGGTCACCCTGCAGGGCCTGCTGGCCGGCTACCGCGACGCCGGTGCGGCCGGGGTCGCCATGGAGGTGTCCTCGCATGCGCTCGACCAGGGCCGGGTAGAGGGGGTGCGGTTCGACGTCGCGGTGCTGACCAACCTGTCGCGCGACCACCTCGATTACCACGGCGACATGGTGTCCTACGCCCATGCCAAGGCGCGCCTGTTCGACTGGCCCGGCCTGAAGTGGGCGCTGCTCAATCTGGAAGACGCACTCGGACAGCGACTCTACGCGGACCTGGCCGGTCGTTCCGTGCAGCGGCTGGGCTACGGCTTCACGGCCGGCGAGATCCGCGGCTCTGATTTGCGCCTGTCCGCGGACGGCCTGGCGATGACCGTGGCGACGCCCTGGGGCCGGGGCGAGCTGCACGCCCCGCTGATGGGCCGCTTCAACGCCGACAACCTGCTCGCCTGCCTGGCTGCCCTGCTGGCCAGCGAGGTGCCGCTCGAAGACGCCCTGCGCGTACTGTCCGGGATGAAGCCGGCGCCGGGGCGGATGCAGAAGGTTCCCGCACCGGCCGGCGCGCCCGCCGTGGTGGTCGACTACGCCCATACCCCGGATGCGCTGGAGAAGGCGCTTGCCACCCTGCGCCCGCTGGCTGACCGCCGCCTGATCTGCGTGTTCGGCTGTGGCGGCGGCCGTGACAAGGGCAAGCGCCCGCTGATGGGCGAGACGGCGGCCCGCCTGGCCGATGTCGCCATCGTGACCAGCGACAACCCGCGCAACGAGGATCCCGAGACGATCATCGCCGAGATCCGGGCCGGCATGACCGGCCAGGAACACGTCGAGAGCGACCGCGCCCGCGCCATCGCCGGGGCCATCGCCATGGCCGGTGCCGGCGACGTCGTGCTGATCGCCGGCAAGGGCCATGAGGATTACCAGGAAAGCCAGGGCGAGCGGCGCTGGTTCTCGGATGTGGCCGAGGCGGAAAAAAATCTGAAGGAGTACCAGCATGCGTCTGCATGAGGCCGCCTCGGCCCTGCAAGCCTCCGCCGTCGGCCCGGACGTGGAATTCACCGTGGTGTCGACCGACAGCCGCAGCCTGCCGGCCGGGGCGTTGTTCGTGGCCCTGCGCGGCGACCGTTTCGACGGCCATGCCTATGCCGCCAAGGTGCTGGAGCAAGGCGCTGCCGCGGTGATGGTAGAGACTTCGGCCGGGCTCGATGTCGCGCCCGCCATCGTGGTCAAGGATAGCCGCCTGGCCCTGGGCCAGCTGGCGGCCTGGCACCGCATGGCCCTGCCGGCCCGGGTCGTGGCGATCACCGGCAGCAACGGCAAGACCACGGTGAAGGAGATGCTGGCCGCGATCCTGAATGGCCATGCCGGCGAGGCCGCGGTGCTGGCCACCCGGGGCAATTTCAACAACGAGATCGGCATGCCGCTGACCCTGCTCCGGCTGACCCCGGAACATCGCTACGCGGTGCTGGAGATGGGCATGAACCACCCGGGTGAGCTGACCTACCTGAGCCGGTTGGCCCGGCCGGACGTCGCCCTGGTCAACAACGCCCTGCGCGCCCACCTGGAAGGACTGGGTACGGTTGAGGCGGTGGCGCACGCCAAGGGCGAGATCTACCTCGGACTCAGGCATGACGGCATCGCCCTGATCAACGCCGACGATCCCCATGCCGACCTCTGGCGCGGAATGGCGGACGGCCGCCGGATCGTCAGCTTCGGGGTCGAGCGCGGCGACGTCCGCGCCGACTACCGGCTGCTGGAGTCCGGCGCCGAACTGACCCTGCATACGCCGGCCGGCGACGTGCAGGCCGTGCTCAACGTGCCCGGCCTGCACAACGTCCGCAACGCCGTGGCCGCCGCCGCCTGCGCCTGGGTCATGGACGTGCCCCTGGCCGGCATCGCCAAGGGCCTGGCCGAATTCTCCGGGGTCAAGGGCCGGCTGCAGGCGCATCCCTGCATCCTCGGCGCCCGCCTGATCGACGACACCTACAACGCCAATCCCGATTCGGTCGCCGCCGCCATCGCCGTTCTGGCGGCCCGGAAAGGCCGCCGCATCCTGGTCCTGGGCGACATGGGCGAACTGGGCCCCGAGTCGTCCGGTCTGCATCGCGAGATCGGCGCAACCGCCAGGCAGGCCGGCATCGACCGTCTGCTCTGTCTGGGCGAACAGACCGTGCAGACGGTCGCGGCATTCGGCCCCGGCGCCATGCACTTCGAGCGGATCGAGGAACTGCTGGCGGAGATCGAGGTGGCGCTGGCGCCGGAGGTGACCGTGCTGGTGAAAGGTTCCCGGTTCATGAAGATGGAACGGGTCGTGCAATCCTTTATAGAGAGCCAGGCATGCTCCTGACCTTGTCACAGTGGCTGGGCCACGATATCCGCGCCTTCAACGTGTTCGGCTACATCACGTTGCGCGCGGTGCTGGCGGCGCTGACCGCGCTGATCCTCTCCTTCATGCTGGGCCCCAAGATGATCCGCAAGCTGACCGAACTCAAGGTCGGCCAGCCGGTGCGCGACGACGGCCCGCAGACCCACCTGGTCAAGGCCGGCACGCCGACCATGGGTGGCGCCCTGATCCTGTCCGCCATCGCCGTCACGACCCTGTTGTGGGCCGATCTGACCAACCACTACGTCTGGGTCGCCCTGGTCACCCTGTTGGGCTTCGGCGCCATCGGCTGGGTCGACGACTGGCGCAAGGTGGTGGAAAAGAACCCCAGGGGCCTGGCCTCGCGCTGGAAATACCTGTGGCAATCGTTGATCGCCCTGGTGGTCGCCGCCTGGCTGGCCTGGTCGGCCCACCTGCCGTCCCAGACCGAGCTGATCGTGCCTTTCTTCAAGCATCTGGTGATGCCGCTCGGGGTGACCGGCTTCGTGCTGCTGGCCTATTTCGTCATCGTCGGCTCCAGCAACGCGGTCAACCTCACCGACGGCGCCGACGGCCTCGCCATCCTGCCCACCGTGATGGTGGCCGGTGCCCTGGCCATCTTCGCCTACGTGGCCGGTCACGCGGTGTTCTCCAAGTACCTGGGCCTGCCCTTCATACCGGGCGCCGGCGAACTGGTGGTGTTCTGTTCGGCCATGGTCGGCGCCGGCCTGGCCTTCCTGTGGTTCAACGCCTACCCGGCCGAGGTGTTCATGGGCGACGTCGGCGCCCTGGGCCTGGGCGCCGCCCTGGGCGTGGTGGCCGTGATCGTGCGCCAGGAGATCGTCCTGTTCGTCATGGGTGGGGTGTTCGTCGCCGAGACCGTCTCGGTGATGCTCCAGGTCGGCTCCTACAAGCTGCGCGGCAAGCGGGTGTTCCTGATGGCACCGATCCACCATCACTTCGAGAAGAAGGGCTGGAAAGAGACCCAGGTGGTGGTCCGCTTCTGGATCATCAGCATGATGCTGGTGCTGATCGGCCTGGCCTCGCTGAAGCTGCGCTGAAGACATGAAAGCGGCATTCAACCTCTCCGGCAAGAAGACCCTGGTCGTGGGTCTGGGCGATACCGGCGCATCCTGCGTGCGCTGGCTGCTGCTGCACGATGCCGAGGTGCGCGGCACCGACAGCCGGGCCGAACCGCCGCATGCCCAGCACCTGTCGGAGGCCTTTCCGGAAGTACGCCTGAGCCTGGGCGGCTTCGATGCCGCCGATTTCGCCTGGGCCGAGACGGTGGTGGTCAGCCCGGGCGTGGCCGTGGCGACGCCGGAAATACTGGCCGCCGCCAAGGCCGGCAAGGACATCGTCGGCGACGTCGAGCTGTTCGCCCGCGCCATCGCCGGATCGAAGGCCAAGGTCATCGCCATCACCGGCTCCAACGGCAAGAGCACGGTCACCAGCCTGGTCGGTCACCTGTGCGCCGCCGCCGGTCTCGACACCGTGGTGGCCGGCAACATCGGCCTGCCGGTGCTGGACGCCCTGGCCGAGCGCGCGATCGACGGCGGCGCACCGGATGTCTGGGTGCTGGAGCTGTCCAGCTTCCAGCTCGAGACCACGGCAAGCCTGAGGCCCGCCGCCGCGACGGTGTTGAACATCTCCGAGGATCACATGGACCGCTACGCCGCGCTGGCCGAATACGCGTCCACCAAGGCGCGCGTCTTCGCCGCGGGGGTCCAGGTCCTGAATCGGGATGACGCCATGGTCATGGCGATGGCCAACCCGGCCCTGAAGGTGCGCAGCTTCGGTCTCGACGCGGGCGATTATGGCCTGATCGAGCAGGCCGGCCAGCCCTGGCTCGCCGAGGCCGGCCAGGGCCTGTTCCCGGTCGTCGATCTGCCCATTGCCGGCCTGCACAATGCCGCCAATGCCCTGGCCGCATTGGCCCTGTGCCGGGCCATCGGCCTGGGCTACGACCGGCTGTTGCCGGCCCTGAAGACCTTCAAGGGCCTGGCGCACCGGGTCGAAAAGGTCGCCGCAGTGGCCGGCCGGACCTTCTACGACGATTCCAAGGGCACCAACGTGGGCGCTACGGCGGCGGCCCTGAAGGGCTTTGCCGCCCCGGTGGTGCTGATCGCCGGTGGCGATGGCAAGGGCCAGGATTTCGCGCCGCTGCGCGAGGCGGTGAAGAATGCCCGCGCGGTGGTCCAGATCGGCCGCGACGGCCCGCAGATCGCGGCGGCCATCGCCGGCGCCTGTCCGGTCATCCGCGCCGAGACCATGGCCGAGGCGGTGGCCAAGGCCTACGAACTGTCGCAGCCGGGCGATGTGGTGCTCCTGTCGCCGGCCTGCGCGAGCTGGGACATGTTCCGCAACTATGCCCATCGGGCCGAGGTGTTCATCGCCGCCGTCGCGGCCCTGGACCCGGACGCGGGGGGACGCCATGTTCCATAACGCCGCCCTCCGGCGCACTGCCCTGGCCCCCTACGACTGGGCCCTGTTGTGGACGGTATTCGCCCTGCTCGGACTGGGTCTGGTGATGGTCTATTCCGCCTCCATCGCCATTGCCGAGGCCAAGAGCGCCAGCCATCAGCCGGCCTTCTACCTGATCCGCCACGCCATGTACCTGGTGATGGGCCTGGCCGCCGCCTACGCGGTGTTCCAGTTGCCCTCCAATCTGTGGCAGAAGATTGCACCGTGGCTGTTCGTGGTCGGCGTAGTCCTCCTGATCGCGGTGCTGATCCCGGGTATCGGCAAGGTGGTCTACGGCAGCCGGCGCTGGATACCGCTCGGCCCCCTGGGCAACTTCCAGCCGTCCGAGTTCGTCAAGCTGTTCACGGTGATCTACGCGGCCGACTACACGGTGCGCAAGGCGGCGATGATGCATGAGCTCAGGCAGGGTTTCCTGCCGATGTTCGGGGTCATGCTGATGGTCGGCGGCCTGCTGCTGCTGGAGCCTGATTTCGGCGCCTTCGTGGTCATCGTCGCCATCGCCCTCGGCATCATCTTTCTGGGCGGCTTCAACGCCAAGCTGTTCTTCGGGCTCAGCGTCATGTTGAGCATCAGTTTCGTGCTGATGATCGTCACCTCGGACTACCGGCGCGAACGGGTGCTCGGTTACCTCGATCCCTGGAAGGACCCCTATGGCGCCGGCTACCAGTTGTCGCACGCCCTGATCGCCTTCGGCCGCGGCGAATGGCTGGGGGTCGGTCTCGGCGACAGCGTGGAAAAACTGTTCTACCTGCCCGAGGCCTACACCGACTTCCTGCTCGCCGTGATCGGCGAGGAACTGGGCTTCGTCGGCGTGATCGCGGTGATCTTCCTGTTCGCCTGGCTGATCTGGCGCGCCTTCTCGATCGGCTGGCAGGCGGCCCTGATGGGGCGCAACTTCCAGGCCCTGATCGCCCAGGGCGTCGGCATGTGGATGGCGGTGCAGGGCTTCATCAACATGGGCGTCAACCTCGGCTTGCTGCCGACCAAGGGCCTGACCCTGCCGCTGATGAGCTACGGTGGTTCCGGCATCATCGCCAACTGCCTGGCCATCGCACTGGTGGTGCGCATTGATTTCGAAAACCGTTGTTTGATGAAGGGGAAGCGGCAATGAGCGCGCTCCCCCGCACCGCCCTGGTCATGGCCGGCGGCACCGGCGGCCACGTCATGCCGGCGCTGGCGGTGGCCGAAGCCCTGCGCGGCGAGGGTTGGCGCGTGGTCTGGCTGGGCACCCGTGAAGGCATGGAGGCTCGCCTGGTGGGCGAGCGCGGCTTCGAGATGGCCTGGGTCGATTTCGCCGGGGTGCGCGGCAAGGGCCTGGTCAGTCTGGCCTTCCTGCCGCTGCGCATACTGCGCGCCTTCTGGCAGGCCTTGCAGGCCATCCGCCGGATCCGGCCCAACGTGGTGGCGGGGCTGGGCGGCTATGTCGCCTTCCCGGGCGGCATGATGGCCTCGTTGCTGAACAAGCCCCTGGTGATCCACGAGCAGAACGCCGTCGCCGGGATGACCAACCGCGTCCTCGCCTGCCTGGCCGACCGGGTGCTGCTGGGGCTGCCCGGCGCCTTCGAGCACCGGGTCGACAAGCCCATCCCCTGCCGCAAGGTGGAGGCCGAATGGGTGGGCAACCCGGTACGGGCGGCCATCGCCGGCCTGGCGGCTCCGGCGGAACGCTACGCCGGCCGGGAGGGACCGCTGCGCCTGCTGGTGATCGGCGGCAGCCTGGGCGCCAAGGCATTGAACGAGATCGTGCCGGGTGCGCTGGCCCTCATGCCACCGGAAGCGAGGCCTCAGGTCAGGCATCAGGCGGGTGCCAGAAACATCGACGAGCTGACGGCCAACTACGCCGCTGCCGGGGTCGAAGCCGAGTGCCTCGCCTTCATCGACGACATGGCCGCCGCCTACGCCTGGGCCGATGCGGTGATCTGCCGCGCCGGTGCCTCGACCGTGGCGGAGCTGGCGGCGGCGGGGGTGCCGGCCGCGCTGGTGCCCTTCCCTTACGCGGTGGATGACCACCAGACCCTGAATGCCCGTTTCCTGGCCGATGCCGGGGCGGCCTGGCTGATGCCGCAAAGTGAACTGACAGCTGAAAAACTGGCGGCCTGGCTGGTAGGCCTGAACCGTGCCGATCTGCTCGACCGGGCAGAAAAGGCGCGTGCCCTGGCCAGGGTGGACGCCACTGCGCGCATGGTCGCGGTGGTCAAGGAGATCGCGAAATGAAACACAAGGTCAGACGCATCCACTTCGTCGGCATCGGCGGGACCGACACGAGCAGGGAGCAGGGGCCCCGCGTGCGGGGATGCGAGCGGCCGCGAGCGGAGTCCGCCGCCGATGGCCAAGCCGGTTCGTACGGGGTGAAATCGTGAAACACAAGGTCAGACGCATCCACTTCGTCGGCATCGGCGGCGCCGGCATGAGCGGCATCGCCGAGGTGCTGATCAACCTGGGTTACCAGGTGTCCGGCTCGGATGCCGCCAGCAACGCCGTGACCCAGCGCCTGGCCGGCATGGGCGCCAGGGTGGTCAAGGGCCATGGCGCCGAAAACGTCGAAAAGGCCGATGTCCTGGTGATCTCCTCGGCGATCAAGGAGGACAACCCCGAGGTGCAGGCCGCGCGCGCCGCACATATCCCGGTGGTGGCCCGGGCCATGATGCTGGCCGAACTGATGCGCTTCAAGCAGGGTATCGCGGTGGCCGGCACCCACGGCAAGACCACCACCACCAGCCTGATCGCCAGCGTGCTGGGCGAGGCCGGCCTGGACCCGACCTTCGTGATCGGCGGCAAGCTGCTCGCGGCCGGCGTCAACGCCCGCCTGGGTACCGGGGAATGGTTGGTGGCCGAGGCGGACGAGTCGGACGCCTCCTTCCTGCACCTGTCGCCGGTGATCTCGGTGGTGACCAACATCGATGCCGACCACATGGAGACCTATGGCCACGACTTCGAGCGCCTGAAGTCGGCCTTTGTCGAGTTCCTGCACCGGCTGCCGTTCTGGGGCATGGCGGTGGTGTGCGCCGACGACCCGGTGGTGCGCAACCTGCTGCCCCGGATCGAGAAGCCGGTCATGACCTACGGCACCAGCGACGACTGCACCATCCAGGCCGTGGACATCCGCGCCGAGGCGGGGGGCATGCGCTTCACTGCGTTGCGCAACGGCAGCCGTTCGCCGATCGAGGTCAGCCTCAACCTGCCCGGCATGCACAACGTGTTGAACGCCCTGGCCGCGATCGGGGTGGCCTGGGAACTGCAATTGCCGGATGCCGCGGTACAGCGTGCCCTGGCCGGCTTCTCGGGGGTCGGCCGCCGGTTCCAGCGCTACGGCGATATCGCGCTGGCGGACGGCCGCCGCTTTACCCTGGTCGACGACTACGGCCACCATCCGGTCGAGATGCGCGCCACCCTGGCCGCCGCGCGCGGGGCCTTCCCGGAGCGGCGTCTGGTGCTGCTGTTCCAGCCGCACCGCTACACCCGCACCCGCGACCTGTTCGAGGACTTCGTCCAGGTGCTGTCGCTGGCCGACGCCGTGCTGTTGACCGAGGTCTATGCTGCCAGCGAGGCGCCCATCGTCGCCGCCGACGGACGCAGCCTGGCCCGCGCGGTGCGGGTGGCCGGCAAGATGGAACCGGTGTTCGTGGCCGAGGTCACGGAACTGCCGCAGGCACTGGCCGATTTTGTCCAGAATGGCGACGTGGTGCTGACCATGGGGGCCGGCTCGATCGGCCAGGTGCCGGCACAACTGGCTGCACTTGGCGAGGTCGCCCCGACATGACCTTGCGCGGCCGCCTCGATCGCGATGTCGACATGAGCCGTCATGTCAGCTGGCGGGCTGGCGGGCGGGCCGAGCGGGTCTTTTACCCGGCCGACCTGGACGACCTGTGCGCCTTCCTGCGCGAGCAGCCGGCAGACGAACCGCTGCACTTCATGGGCCTGGGCAGCAACCTGCTGGTACGCGATGGCGGAATCAAGGGCACGACGGTGTTGTTGCACAGCGCGCTGAACCGGATCCAGATCGAGGAAAGAAGGCAGGAGCAGCGCCAGTCCGAATCGTCGCTGGGCCTGCTCTACGCCGAGGCCGGCGTGGCCAGCCCCAAGGTGGCCCGTTTCGCGGCCACCCACGACCTGGTCGGGACCGAGTTCCTGGCCGGCATACCCGGCACGCTGGGCGGCGCCCTGGCCATGAATGCCGGCTGCTACGGTCAGGAGACCTGGGACTACGTCACCCAGGTGCTGACCGTGAACCGGAGCGGCGAGACGCGGCGGCGTTCGCCGCGCGAGTTCCGGGTCGGCTATCGCCATGTCGCGCTGGAAGACGCGCGCGACGAGTGGTTCGTTGCCGCCTGGTTCCTGTTGCAGCGCAGCGACGGCCAGGCCGGCCGGGAGCGGATCAAGGACCTGCTGAAACGGCGCATCGCCACCCAGCCGCTGCAACTGCCCAACGCCGGCTCGGTGTTCCGCAACCCGCCGGGCGACCATGCCGCCCGCCTGATCGAGTCCTGCGACCTCAAGGGCCGGCGGATCGGCGGCGCCCAGGTGTCGGAAAAGCACGCCAATTTCATCGTCAATGCGGGCAGTGCCACGGCGGCGGATATAGAGGGATTGATCGATTTGGTGGCAGCGACGGTGCAGGCGAAGACCGGCGTGGCATTGATTAGGGAAGTGAGGATCATCGGTGACAAATAGGTTTGGCAAGGTCGGGGTATTGCTGGGAGGGCGTTCCGCCGAGCGCGAGGTGTCGCTCAAGAGCGGCGGTTCGGTGCTGGCGGCGCTGCGCCGACAAGGCGTCGATGCGCATCCGTTCGACACCGCCGAGCATGGCCTGGCCGAACTGGAGCGGGCCGGCTTCGAGCGGGTCATCATCAGCCTGCATGGTCGCGGTGGCGAAGACGGCACCCTGCAGGGCGCGCTGACGCTGATGGGCATCCCCTACACCGGCAGCGGCGTAATGGCCTCGGCACTGGGCATGGACAAGTGGCGCAGCAAGCTGATCTGGCAGGCGGCCGGCCTGCCGGTGCCCGATTACGCCCTGTTGAGCGCGGACAGCGATTTCGATGCGGTGGAGAAGCAGCTCGGCCTGCCGCTGTTCGTGAAGCCGGCCAACGAGGGCTCCAGCGTCGGCGTCAGCAAGGTCAGACAGCACGGCGGGCTGCGCGCCGCCTATGCCGAGGCGGCCCGGCACGACCCCCTGGTGCTGGCGGAACGCTACCTGTCGGGCGGCGAGTTCACCGTCGCGATCCTGGGCGATACCGCGCTGCCGGCGGTCAAGATCGAACCCGCCACCGACTTCTACGACTACGAGGCGAAGTACTACCGCGACGACACCCGCTATCTCTGCCCGGCCGGCCTGACCGAGGCGCTGGAATCGGAGATGCGCGAACTGGCCAAGCAGGCCTTCGCGGTGATCGGCTGCCGGGGCTGGGGCCGGGTCGACATCCTGCTCTCCGAGGATGGCCGGCCCTTCCTGCTGGAGATCAATACCTCGCCCGGCATGACCGACCACAGCCTGGTGCCGATGGCGGCGCGGGCGGCGGGGCTGAGCTTCGACGAGCTTTGCCTGCGGATACTGGAGCTGGCCCATGTGGAATGACCCGGCCTCGCTCAACCGGCTGAGCGGCCTGCTGCTCTCGGCTACCGTCCTGTTCGCCCTCTGGATGGCGGGCAGCCAGGTGGTCGAGACCTGGTTGCCGATCCGGTCGGTGGAGGTTCGCGGTGCCCTGCACAAGCAGACCCGGCAAGCCATCGGCCCCGTGCTGGCCGACCTCTCCGGCGGACTGTTCTCGGTCGACCTGGAGGCGGCCAGGCAAGGTTTCGAGGCCTTGCCCTGGGTACGGGTGGCGCAGATACGGCGGGTGTGGCCGGGCAGCCTGGTGGTGGAGCTGGAAGAGCATGTACCGGCCGCCGCCTGGAATGACCTGGCCGTGCTCGATGTCTACGGCGAGGTGTTCCCGGTCAGTCCCTGGCGGCAACTGCCGAGTTTCCATGCCCCGGAAGGAATGGAACGGGAAGTGGCCAGCCGCTATGGCGAATTCGTGCGTTTGCTGGGTGGCCGGGGTTGGCGGGTCGCCGGGATACGGGTCGACGCCCGCCGGGCCTGGCGGATCGATCTGGCCGACGGCGTCACCATCGATCTCGGGCGGGATCGACTCGACGAGCGGCTGCAGCGCTTCGTGACCTTTTATCCGCTGGTGCTCGCCAAGGTGACGGGCATCCGGCGGGTCGACATGCGTTACCCCAACGGCTTCGCCGTTCAGGGTGAAGCGCGCACATGAGATGAGCAAGATGCGAGACAACAAGGACTTGATCGTCGGGCTGGACATCGGGACGTCGAAGATCGTCGCCATGGTGGCCGAGGTGCCGCCTGAGGGCGGCATCCACATCATGGGCATGGGCGTGGCCCAGTCGCGCGGCCTGAAGAAGGGCGTGGTGGTCAACATCGAGGCCACCGTGTCGGCGATCCAGCGCGCCCTGGAAGACGCCGAACTGATGGCCAACTGCAAGATCGGCCAGGTCTATACCGGCATCGCCGGCAGCCATATCCGCTCGCTCAACTCGCACGGCATGGTGCCGATCCGCGACCGCGAGGTGGTGCAGAACGATATCGACCGGGTGATCGAGACGGCGCGGGCGGTGAACATCTCGACCGACCAGCAGATCCTTCATGTCCTGCCGCAGGAATTCATCATCGACGGCCAGGAGGGCGTGCGCGAGCCGCTCGGCATGTCCGGCGTGCGCCTGGAGGTGAAGGTGCACATCGTCACCGGCGCCGTCTCGGCGGCCCAGAACATCGTCAAGTGCGTGCGCCGCTGCGGCCTGGAGGTGAAGGACCTGATCCTGCAGCCGCTCGCCTCCAGCCTTGCGGTGCTGAACGAGGACGAGAAGGACCTCGGCGTCGCCCTGGTCGACATCGGCGGCGGCACCACCGATCTGGCGGTGTTCACCCGCGGCGCCATCCAGCACACCGCCGTGCTGCCGATTGCCGGCGACCAGATCACCAACGATATCGCCATGACCCTGCGCACCCCGACCCGCGAGGCCGAGGACCTGAAGATCCAGCACGGCATCGCCCTGCGCCAGTTGGCCGATGCGCGGGAAATGATCGAGGTGCCGGGCATCGGCGAGCGCGGCGCCCGGATGCTGTCCAAGCAGCTGCTGTCCGAGGTGATCGAGCCGCGGGTCGAGGAGTTGTACAGCCTGGTGCAGGCGGAACTGCGCCGCTCGGGCTTCGAGGAGCAGATCTCCTCGGGCATCGTGCTGACCGGCGGTTCCAGCCAGATGAAGGGCATGGTGGAGCTGGCCGAAGAGGTCTTCCACGTGCCGGTGCGGGTGGGCGTGCCGGAATACGTCGGCGGCCTGTCGGAGCGGGTACGCAGTCCGGCCTATGCGACCGGCGTCGGCCTGCTCATGGCGGGCCTGGAGAAACATGAGTTGGACGAGGCGGCCAAGATCGAGGCAGCCAGCTTCGGCCAGGTGATGGAACGGATGAAGTCATGGTTCAAGAATACTTTTTAAGTTTGTTGTTTTTTCGCGCGCGCAAAGGAGAGGGACATGCTGTTTGAACTCGAAGAGATGGATGTACAGGACGCCGTCATCAAGGTAATAGGCGTAGGCGGTTGCGGCGGCAATGCCGTGGACCACATGATCAACCAGGGCATGACCGGGGTGGAATTCCTGGCCATCAACACGGACGCCCAGGCGCTACGCCGCAACCAGGCGCCGATCCAGCTGCAGATCGGCACCAACGTGACCAAGGGTCTGGGCGCCGGCGCCCGGCCCGAGATCGGCCGTGAAGCCGCGCTGGAAGACCGCGAGCGCATCGCCGAGGTGATCGACGGCGCCGACATGCTGTTCATCACCGCCGGCATGGGCGGCGGTACCGGCACCGGTGCCGCCCCGGTGGTGGCGGAGGTGGCCAAGGAACTGGGCATCCTGACCGTGGCCGTGGTGACCAAGCCGTTCCTGTTCGAGGGCAAGCGGATGCGGGTCGCCGACCATGGCCTCAAGGCCCTGGCCGAGCATGTCGATTCCCTGATCATCATCCCGAACGACAAGCTGCGTGCGGTACTCGGCGGCGGCGTCAAGCTGGCCGATGCCTTCCAGGCGGCCAACGACGTGCTGCACAGCGCGGTCGGCGGCATCGCCGAGATCATCAGCAATCCGGGCATGATCAACGTCGACTTTGCCGACGTGCGCACGGTGATGAGCGAGGTCGGCATGGCCATGATGGGCACCGCACAGGCCGAAGGCGAAGGTCGTGCCCGCGTCGCCGCCGAGGCCGCGGTGAAGAGCCCGTTGCTGGAGAACGTCGACCTGCGCGGCGCCCGCGGCGTGGTGGTCAACATCACCTCGGACGACAGCCTGACCATGGACGAGTTCTATGAAGTGATGAACACCATCCAGGGCTTCACCGCCGAGGAAGCCACGGTCATCGTCGGTACCGCGATGGACCCGGCCATGGGCGATATCCTGCGCGTGACCATGGTGGCAACCGGTCTGGGCAGCCCGCTGATGGCCAACAAGAACAGCAAGCCCCAGGTGGTGGTCGATAACGTGCAGGCCACCGGCACCTATGGCATGCCCATGGGCGGGCGCGGCGAAGAGGTCAACCCCGACTACGAGATCCCCACGGCCATGCGGATGAATCCCAACCGCGGCCGCGCCTCGGCGGGAATCGACACGGCGCTGCAACAGGGGGTGGAGACGCTCGACATACCGGCCTTCCTGCGTCGCCAGGCCGATTGATGCCGCGTTAGCGGTGAAAATAGCTACAATTGCCGCATGATTAAGCAGCGAAGCATCAAAACTTTAGTACGCGCGACCGGTGTCGGCTTGCATTCCGGGCAGAAGGTGGAGATCACCCTGCGCCCGGCAGCACCCGATACCGGTATTTTTTTTCGCCGCGTCGATCTGGCCGAACCGGTGACTTTCCGGATCGACCCGCATCTGGTCAGCGATACCCGTCTTTGTAGCGCGCTGGAGTGCAATGGCGCCCGGGTTGCGACCGTAGAACACCTGATGTCCGCCCTGGCCGGGCTGGGCATCGACAATCTGTACATCGACATCGATGCCGCCGAGGTCCCCATCCTGGACGGCTCGGCGGCGCCCTTCGTCTTCCTGCTGCAATCGGCGGGCATCGACGAGCAGGAGAAGCCGCGCCGTTATATCCGGGTGAAAAAGACCGTGCGCGTGGAAGAGGGCGACAAGTGGGCCGAGATTGCCCCCCACGACGGCTTCCGCATCCGTTTCAAGATCGATTTCGAACACCCGGTCCTGAAACGGTCCGGACGGGAAATCAGCATCGATTTCGCCGAGACGTCCTACGTCAAGGAAATCAGCCGCGCCCGTACCTTCGGCTTCATGAACGAGGTCGAATACCTGCGCGCCAACGGCCTGGCCCTGGGCGGCAGCCTGGACAACGCCATCGTCATGGATGAATTCCGGGTGCTCAACGCGGACGGGCTGCGCTATGCCGACGAGTTCGTGAAGCACAAGGTGCTGGATGCGGTGGGCGACTTCTACCTGGCCGGCCATGCCCTGCTGGGCGACATCACTGCGTTCAAATCCGGCCACGGCCTCAACAACCAGTTGCTGTGCGCCCTGCTCGACGACGCCGAGGCCTGGGAGTGGGCGACCTTCGTCGACCCCGCGGCCACCCCGCCGGGACTGGCCCGGCAGATCTCGATCATGGCGGCCTGATGCTGGCCATCCGGCTGCTGATCGGTCTGGTCGGTGTCCTGATCGTACTGTCGCTGCTTGGTTACGCGGCCAGCCGCGACCCGCGCTGGCTGCGCTTCGCCGGCCTGAGCTTCAAGGGCGGGGTGGCGCTGGTGGCGATCCTGATGCTGATCTTCCTGGCGGAGCGCCTGCTGATGGTGCTGTGAACCATGGGCTGAAATGAAAAAGGGCGGCTGGAAGCCGCCCTTTTCGTTTGCCCGCGGGCTATTTCAAGGTGACCGCGTCGTCGAGCAGGCGTGGGGTCAGGAAGATCAAGAGTTCAGTCTTGGCATCCTGCTTGTAGTTGGTGCGGAACAGCGCGCCGAGTATCGGGATATCGCCTAGCAACGGTACCTTCTCGGTGTCGTTGTTTTGAGTCTGTTCAAAGATGCCACCCAATACTACCGTTTCACCATTTTTGACTCGTACTTGGGTCTTGACCCGCTTGGTGTCGATCGGAATACCGCTTGCCATGACTTTGCCGGCCGCGTCCTTTTGCACCTCGACGTTCAGGATGATGTCCTCGTTGTTAAGCACCTGCGGATCGACCAGCAGGCAGAGCAAGGCATCCTTGAATGCTACCGTAGCATTAGTGTTATTGGTGCCCGGCGTCAGATAGGGAATCTGCTGGCCTTGCAGGATGACGGCAGGCACCTGATTCTGGGTGACTACTCGCGGATTGGACAGGATCTTGCCGCGGTTGTCGGCTTCCAATGCCTGCAATTCGAGGCCCAATATGGCATTGGAAGAGATGAAGGTGTAGGCAATTTGAGAGGCTGCATTTGTAAATGTCGATGTGTTGGCTGGCAGGTCTACGTTGTAGGGGACTGTCGTGCCAGGACCACCTGTGGCAATACTTGCTGCGTCGGTGGCAGTTGTCGAAATGCCGCCGCTGCCAATCTTGGCCTTGAAGCCAAGGCGTGCACCGAGTGCCCGACTGAACGAGTCGCCGGCCACGACGATGCGTGCCTCGATCATGATCTGGCGGGCGGGGATGTCAATCTCCTTGAGGAGGGCTTTGATCTTGGCGATTCGGTCAAAGGTGTCCTGGACGAAGATCGAGTTGGTCTTGAGGTCGAAATTGACCGTGCCGCGCTTGGAAACCATGCTGTTCGTGTTGCCGCTCGTGCCGGAGGCACCGGAGGATCCCGGGAAGTTCTCGTTGCGACCGCCTACGCCTTCGGCCGCGGTGGCACAGGTAACCTTTTCGCCGGCCTGGACGCTGGTAATCGACTTGCCGGTCAGGATGGCGTAGGCATCAGGCGCGCGCATGTAGTTCAGGCGGATGATCTCGGTCTGCAACTCCTCGACATCGGCGGCCTCCAGCTTCTGTTTTTCCTTGTCCATCAGTTCCTGGCGGGGGGCGACCCAGATGACGTTGCCGTTCTCGCGCTTATCCAGACCCTTGGTCATCAGGATAATGTCGAGGGCCTGGTCCCACGGCACCTCCTTGAGGCGCAGGGTGATGTTGCCGGCCACCGATTCGGCAGCGACGATGTTCAGGCCGGTAAAGTCGGCAATGACCTTGAGCACGGCGCGGACCTCGACGTTCTGGAAGTCGAGGGAAAGCTTTTCACCGTCGTAGCGGGTTTTCCCGGCGGTCTTGTCAGCGCTATCCAGGGGGGTGACTTCCAGGGTGAAGGTGTTGCCGGTCTGGTAGGAGAAAAAGTCCCATTTGCCCTTGGGGGTGACCACCATGCGGGTAGCCTGGCCCTGGGCGAAGGTTTCCACCGTCTGCGCGGGCGTGGCGAATTCGCTCACGTCCAGTCGGCGTTGCAGGCTTTGCGGCAGGCCGGTGTTGAGGAAATCGACCTGGATGGTCTTGCCTTTCTGCTTGATGTCGATGCCGACGCCGGGATCGGACAGGGTTACCTCGATCCGCCCCTCGCCTTTCTGGCCGCGCCGGAAGGTTACATCGCGGATGCTGTTGGCCGAACTGGCGGGACTGGCGCTTGCGCTTTCAAAATGGCTGGGCGCCACGCCGCTACCGGCTTCTGAACCGTGCAGGGTCACGAATAATTGGTTCTTGTCCTTGCGCACCTCGTAGGCGGCCGGTCCTTTGAGGTCGACTACGATGCGGGTGCGGTCTGCCGTCTGGGCGATGTTGTAGGCGCGGATCACGCCCGTGTTGACGGTCTCGGACGCACGGCCAAGCGGGTTGTCGATGCCAGGCAGGTCCAGCACGATGCGATTGGGGTTGGTGGTGGTGAAGTGCATGGGCATTGCTGCCAGCGCCTCGCTCAGCGAGATGGTGACCACCTGGCTGTTCTCCGGCCCCTGGGTGACTTTGACGGACTGCAGGCTGTTGGCCAGTGCGGGCAAGGCCGATAGAAGCATGCCGACCGCGGCTGCCATGCTGATAATCCGTGTCCGGGTCGATTTGACCATATTGAACCTCAATTCGTTTGCTGTATGCGGAGTGGCCGTCATTTCGGTGCTTCCTCATTCATGCTCATCATCGCCGTGGACGCGGTCCATTCGCCGCTGGCGTCCTGTATGAGTTCCTTGATTTCGAGGCCGTCCTCGTTGATGGCGCTTACCTTGCCATAGTTCTGCCCGATGTGTCCGCCGATCTTGACCGTGTGCAATGTGCCTTTGGGGTCCTTGATGACCGCATATAGGGCATGGCCTGCCTTTTTCATGGTGCCGACCATGCGCAGTGCATCGAGGGGATATTCCTCCAGCGGTTCGCGCGGCCGGTTGGCGTCGGGCAGCGTGCCGGAACCGGCGGGTCGTAAATTCCGGGCGAAAAAGGGATCGGTCAGTTCGCCTTGCCGGTACTCGAACGTGTCCACCTTCTTGACGGCCGGCAGGGGCTCGATCTTGCTGGCGCCCTCCTTGCCCGTCGATTCCATGAAGGCGCGCAGGTCGTCAAAGCCGTCATTGCTGCAGCCGGAAAGCGCCAGACAGAACAAGAAAGGGGTAAGAAACGGCGTTCTCATTTCTATTTGCCCTTTGCCTTGTTGCCGCCGCCTGCCTTGCTCTTGGCGGGCATTTCACTCTCGTCCAGATAGCGGTAGGTGCGTACCGTGGCATCCATGACTATCCGGCCGGTCTTGCTGGAAGGCGCGAGGCTGATGTCATGGATGGTGACCACACGCGGTAACTTGGCAACGTCGCTGACGAAGTTGCCAAGGTCATGATAATTGCCATTGACCTTGATGGTCACCGGCAGCGTGGCGTAGAAATCTGCCTTGGTTTCGTTGCCCGGACGGAAAAGGTCGAATTCGAGCCCGCGCCCGATACCGATCTGGTTCACGTCGGTAAGCAGATTGTCCATTTCGGATTTGTTGGGCAGCTGCTTCAACAGGGCGGACAAGGCCTTCTCGGTGTCGGCGAGGCGCTGCTTGTACGCCTCATAATTGATCGCCTGGCGCTTCTTGCCGGTATAGGTGTCGCGCAGACGCAATTCCTCTGCCTGGGCGGCCTTGAGTCCGTCGATGCCGGAAGACCAGTCCATGTAATAGCCAACGGCGAGAATCACGACCATGATGAACCCGGCCACGACGGCCTTGACGGCCGCGGGCGCTTGGACCAGTTCACTGATGTCCAGGTTGTTGAGATCGGACATGTTCATGGTTTGCCTGCCTTTTGCTCGGACGAGGTCCCGGGCCCCGCTGGCGCAACGGGTACAGTCTGCGTGGCTTCAAGGCTGAACTCGTTGACCCGCATCTTGTTCTGGTCGGCGGTCTTGACTTCGATCAGGCGTGGCGCGTTGAGCCATTGCGAGTTTTCTATGTTGCGCATGAGCGTTGACACGCGCGCGCTGGATTGGGCGTAGCCGGACAGGGTGAGTTTGTTGCCGGCCTGCTTGATGGATTTCAGGTACATGCCCTCGGGCAGTTGCCGGGCCAGTTCGTCAAACAGGTGCACCACTTCGGCCCGGTTGACCTGCAATTCTTCAACCACCTGTTTACGGGCAAGCAGCGCGTTGGTCTTTTCCTTGAGTTGGGCAATTTCCTTGATCTGTGCGTCCAGCTTGGCAATTTCGACCTTGAGGAAGGTATTGCGCTGGTCCTGTTGGTCTTTCATCCCTGTGATGATGAAATGCCCGAGCACGACAGCCACCAGGCCGGCCAGCGCTGAGCCGACGATCAGGGCAACCAAGGTTTTTTGTTGGAGCGCGCGGCGTTGTTCACGGTGCGGCAGCAGATTGATGCGGATGGCGGTCATGCTGGATCGAACCTTCGCAAGGCGAGGCCGCAAGCGACGAACAGGGCCGGCGCGTCAATGGCAAGCTGCCTGGCCTTGACGTGGCTGGACACCGCCATTTTCGCAAACGGGTTGGCGATGATGGTGCTGATCTGGGTCTTGTTGTAGACGGCTTCGTCAAGGCCGGGTACGGAAGAGCAGCCACCGGCGAGCAGTAGATGATCGATATGCTGTTGCGGCGAAGAGGCAAAAAAAAGCTGCAATGCCCGGCTGATTTCCTGAGCGGCGGAATCCAGGAAGGGGCGCAGTACCTCGGACTCGAAGCTGTCGGGAAGCAGGCCCTTGCACTTGGCATCTTCCGCTTCTTCCCATGGCAACCCGAACCGCCGGCTGATTTCCTGGGTCAGTATCTGGCCGCCGAACGGGTGCTCGCGCTGGTAGACCGGTTTGTTGTCATGCATGATGTTGACATGCGTGGTCGTGTGCCCGATGTCGACGATGGCTACGGTCTGTCCTTTGCCTTCGTTGGGCAACTGGAAGGAGACCTGGTCGAATGCGCGTAGGGTCGCATAGGTGTCGACGTCCATGACCGTCGTCTTGAGTCCAGCCGATTCGGCCACGGCAACTCGTTCCTCGACACGGTCTTTGCGGGTGATGACGACGAGCACTTCGTTGTCGCTTGTGCTGCGTTCGGAAGGCCCCAGAACCTGGAAGTCGAGTGTGATGTCCTCCATCGGGAAGGGCACGATCTGATTTGCCTCGGAGATGGCTTGAGTCTCGATGTCGGCTTCGCTGGCTTCCTTGGGCAGGACCAGCTTCTTGGCGGTGACGGCGGAGGCAGGCAGGGCCAGTACGATGTCGCGGGTACGGGTGTCGAACGCAAGCCAGGCTTCGCGCATCGCAGCCACGACCGCCTCCGGCTTGGTCACGGTGCCTTCCGTTACGGCTTCACGAGGGAGACGGGCTATGGCATAACGCTCAACACGTCGGGAACCGTCGCTACCGATGCTGAGCTCAAGCATTTTGACCGCTGATGAGCTAATATCGACGCCAATCAGCGGTTTTGACTTGCTGCTGAATAATCCAAAGCCCAAAATTTCCCTTTCATGCAGCCTGGTTAGCGCTTTTATTTAAGTTTGTTTCACAAATCCTAGCAACAATTTTTTTAGTGGCGCAACTTTATTTTGGTTCTGAGGCCGGATTAGTGGATTGTGGATCAGTTTGCGGCCTGGCCGAAGGAATAGTTTGATGCGTAAGCAGTGGTGGTATTACGTCCTGATCGCCGGAGCCGGCTTGTTGGTTGCGGCGGCTGCCGCAGCAGGACTCGCGACGGCGTTGATCTACCCGTCGTTGCCCAGCCTGGAAGTCTTGACCGATTACCGCCCGAAGATGCCGCTCAAGGTGTATTCGGAGGATGGCGGACTGCTGGCCGAGTTTGGCGAGGAAAGACGGTCGGTGGTGCGGTTGAAGGATGTGCCGTTGGTCATGCGCCAGGCCATCCTCGCCGCAGAGGATGAGCGATTCTATCAACACGGCGGCGTCGATACGCAAGGCGTATTGCGTGCGGCCGTGTCCAATATCCTGTCCGGCGGCGTCAAGGAGGGTGCCTCGACCATCACCATGCAGGTTGCCCGCAACTTTTTCCTGTCTTCCGACCGGACGATGCGGCGCAAACTGAACGAGGTGATGCTGGCTTTCAAGATCGAACACACCTTGTCGAAGGATGAAATCTTCGAGCTGTACATCAACCAGATCTATCTGGGGCAGCGGGCCTACGGCTTTGCCGCCGCCGCGCAGACCTATTTCGGCAAACCGATCGCCCAGATAAACCTGGCCGAAGCGGCCATGCTCGCCGGCCTGCCCAAGGCGCCATCGGCCTACAATCCGGTCGCCAATCCGCCGCGTGCCAAGGCTCGTCAACAATATGTCCTGAAACGCATGCGCGAACTCGGCTTCATTACGGCTGCAGAACTGGCCAAGGCGAAAGAGACGAAACTGCTGGTCAGGGGCTCGTCGCGTAGTTATGGCGCGGCCGCCAGCCATCTCGCCGAGATGGTCAGACAATATGCCTATCAGCGGTATGGCGAACAGATCTATGCCAGTGGCATGAAGATTTACACCACCATACGGATGGTGGAACAAAAGGCCGCAGAAGACGCTGTCCGGGCCGGTGTGGTGGAGTTCAATCGCCGTCGTGGCTATCCGGGTCCCGAGGCTCAGGTCCGTCTGTCCGAGGATGAAGAAGCAAGAGCGCAAGCGATGGCTGACGCGCTCGGCCGAGACGAGGTCAATGGCCTGTTGCCGGCCATCGTGACCGAGATCGGCAAGAAACAGATTCGGGTGCGTCTCCGGAGTGGCGATGAAGTGACCCTGGGCGAGAGTGAAGTGGGCTTTGCCAGGAATGCGCTGTCGGCCAAGACGCCGGCCGCCAAGCGCCTGCAGGTCGGGTCGCTGGTCAGGGTGGTGCAATTGGCGCCGGGGCAGCCCTGGCAGTTGTCCTATCTGCCCCAGGTCGAGGCCGCGCTGGTGGCCATTTCCCCGGATACCGGGGCGATACGTGCCTTGGTGGGCGGCTTCGATTTCTCGCGCAACCAGTTCAACCATGTCACCCAGGCCTGGCGTCAGCCCGGCTCGTCATTCAAGCCTTTTATCTATTCGGCCGCGCTCGAACGCGGCGTTACCCCGGCTACCGTATTCGACGATGCCCCGCTGGAAGTCGATCCCGCCCAGACCGGCGACCAGTTGTGGGAACCGAAGAACTACGATGGCGAAGCGGATGGCCCGACCACGATGCGGACCGCGCTGTACAAGTCGAAGAACCTGGTGGCGATTCGTGTACTTCAGGCCACAGGTACCGAATTCGCGCAGGCCCATGCCTTGCGTTTCGGCTTTACGCCAGAGCGCATACCGCCTTATCTGACCATGGCCCTCGGGGCCGGCGAGGTCACCCCCTTGCAACTGGTGTCGGCCTACGCCGTGTTTGCCAATGGCGGGATGCTGCCGCGCCCCTATTACCTGACCAGGGTGACCGACAAGGACGGCAAGGTGCTGGAGTCCTTCGCGGCTCAGCCGGCCGAGCGTGTGCTGGAGGCCCGCAATGCCTTCGTCATGACCTCGCTGCTGCAGGATGTCGTGCGTAGGGGTACGGCAGCGGCAGCTTCGAGTCTGGGCCGTTCCGATCTGGCCGGAAAGACCGGCACCACCAACGACCACCGGGACACCTGGTTTGCCGGCTATAGCCCCGACCGGGTCGCCGTCACCTGGATGGGCTACGACCAGCCCAGGCCGATGGGGCCGGGTGAGACCGGCAGCCAGGCGGCGTTACCGATCTGGATGCGTTACATGTCGGTGGCGCTAAAGGGGCTGCCGATGAAGGCTTACTCCGTTCCGGAAGGCGTGGTGACGTTGAATGTGGACCCGAAGACCGGTGTGCTCGATCCCTCCGGGCAGCCGGAGTATTTCTTCCAGGAATTCACCCCCCAGGCTGTGATGCCCTGGGGGATCGGGGGGGTGAATGTCCCGTGACGGCCAGCGCAACCAGCACACCCGCCTGCGCGTAGCGCAACTGGCGGCCCAGCTCATGATGGAGCACGGCATCAAGGATCATGCCCTGGCCAAGCGCAAGGCGGCCCGCCAGCTGGGCGTCGAGTCGGCCAACTGGTTGCCCAGCAACGAAGAGATCGATGGCGAACTGCGCACCTATGTCTCGTTGTTCGAGCCGGAAACGCATGTGCAGGACCTCGAAAACGCGCGCCGACAGGCGGTCGAAGTGATGACTACGCTGGCCCGTTTCCAGCCGGTGCTGGTCGGCGGCCTGGCACAGGGCGTCGCGACCCGGTACTCCGATATCGAATTGGAGGTCTACGCCGACTCGAGCAAGGAGTTCGAGCAATTCCTGCTTAACCTGGATATCGCCTTCAAGTCGGAAGAGCGCCGGGGCCGGTCCTTTTTTACCCTGTTCTCGCAACCGGCAGATGTGCTGGTGCAGGTTTCACCCGTGCAGTCCTTGCAGAGTGCCGCGCGCGGCTCGTCGGAAGCGCGTCGACGACTTACTGCAGACCAGTTGCAACGGCTGTTGTCGCCGGCAAGCCCAAGCGCTGCCGATGGTGACAGCGAGCCCGGCCATGACAGGCCCGTTTATCATGGCTTTGAGGCCTTGGAGGGGGATAAGTGAATATCGATAGCTGTTCGCCGGAAGAGATCGAGCGTTTCAAGATCAATCATCCCGCTGAAATCGAACGGATTTTGCGTGGCGTGATGGACAGGAAGGCCTTGGTGACGGCCTATTGCGAAAACGAGAGTGATTTCCTGGTGACGACGCTGATTGAAATCGATGCTGCAGCCAAGGCCATCTATCTCGGCGCCGGCCCAAATCCGGCGGTCGATCGGGCGCTCACGGCCAGCGCGGTGGTCGCTTTCAATACCGTCCATAACCAGATCAGGGTCTTGTTCAAGACGCCTTCCCTGACCCGGGTCGATCGAGCCGGCGAGGCCGTGCTGCGGGCAGAGATGCCCAAGGAATTGCTGCGTTTCCAGCGCCGCGAATACTATCGCCTGCCGACGCCCATGACGCACCCGGTGAAATGTCTGATCGGCCTCGATGAACTCATGCTCGATACCGTGGTGCTGGACATCAGCATCGGCGGGGTCGGCGTGCTGTCCTATTCCCAGGACGCCAAGCTGAAGGAAGGCGACATCTACCACGGCTGCCGCCTGTCACTTCCCGATGCCAGCAGCTTCGTCGTCAGCCTGCGGATTTGCACGGTCTATGAGCAGACCGTGAAAAACGGCATCACTTCCCGCCGGGTGGGCTGCCAGTTCATCGGCCTGCCCGCCAGTGTGGAAACCGATATCCAGCGTTATATCATCCGGGTGGAACGCGAACGTCGTCTGGGTACCCTTTAACCCCGCAACCAGCGGGCGGCATCCAGGGCGTAGTACGAGAGCACGGCATCGGCGCCGGCCCGTTTGAAGGCGAGCAGGCTCTCCAGCACGCAGGCCTGTTCATTCAGCCAGCCGTTTTGCGCGGCCGCCTTCAACATCGCGTATTCCCCGCTGACCTGATAGACGAAGGTCGGCGCCTTGTAGGTTTCCTTGATGGCGCGAACGATGTCCAGGTAGGGCATGCCGGGCTTGACCATCACCATGTCGGCGCCCTCCTGCAGGTCCAGGCCGACTTCCCACAGCGCCTCGTCACTGTTGGCGGGGTCCATCTGGTAGGTGTACTTGTTGCCGCCCCCCAGGTTGGCGGCCGAGCCGACGGCATCCCGGAACGGGCCGTAGAAACTGGAGGCATATTTCGCCGAGTAGGCCAGGATGCGGGTATGGATGAACCCGGCCGCGTCCAGCGTCTCGCGTACCGCATGGATGCGCCCATCCATCATGTCCGAAGGCGCCACCACGTCGGCGCCGGCGCCGGCATGGCATTCCGCCTGCCGGGTCAGCACGGCGATGGTCTCGTCGTTGAGGACATAACCGGTCTTGTCGATCAGGCCGTCCTGGCCGTGACTGGTGTAGGGGTCCAGCGCAACGTCGGTGATGATGCCAAGCTCCGGAAAACGTGCCTTCAAGGCCGCCACCGTCCTGGGTACCAGGCCGTCCGGGTTGTAGGCCTCTTCGGCGCCTTCGGTCTTCAACGCCACGTCGATGACCGGGAACAGGGCCATGGCCGGGATGCCCAGCTTCAGGCATTCCTCGGCAATCGGGTATAGCCGGTCCAGGCTCAGACGCTTCACGCCCGGCATGGAAGCCACGTCTTCCTCGCGGCCCTCGCCGTCGAGCACGAATACCGGCAGGATCAGGTCGGCGCTGGTCAAGGTGTTTTCCCGCATCAGGCGGCGGGAGAAGGCGTCGCGGCGCATGCGCCGCATGCGCTTGTGGGGGAAGTTGGCTAGATCGAACATGGTCGTGTCCATAGGGCGTGGAGTTGAAAAATACTATCGAATACTCACAGGCGAGTGGGAACTTCTTTTTATCGTCCCGGGTCTTCTACACAGACGGTCCCCTTCGTCTCCCGCTTCACTCCCTGAGCGGGTACCCCGGCGCAATGCCGGGGCGCAGTTCGCCCGGCTCTTCATCCCCTAGAGCCGGGCTTTTTTTTGTCCGGTACGCTGACGATCCGCTCCTTGGGCGGCGGTTTCGGCAGATCCAGCCATTGTCGAATCACGGCTTCGGCTTCGTCGACGCCCGTCCGCTTCGGGCTGGAAAACAGTTGTGCCGTGCCGTTGATGCCCATCTCTTCGAGCCGTGATCTGGCCTTCATCAGCGTCAGCGTGCATTCGCTGCGATTGAGCTTGTCGGCCTTCGACAGCAGGATATGCACCGGCTTGCCGTTGACCCTGAACCACTCCAGCAGCTGGATATCCAGGTCGGTGAACGGGTGGCGTGCGTCCATGATCAGGACTAGTCCGCGCAAGGGCGGGCGTGAGGCCAGATAGCCCCCGATCAGCGATTGCCAGCCCCGTTGCTGTTCGAGGGGCGCGCGGGCATAACCATAGCCGGGCAGGTCGACCAGAAAACGCTGTTCGGCGACCTGGAAGAAATTGAGGTGTTGTGTGCGCCCGGGCGTCTTGCTGACGAACGCGAGCCGTTTGTGCAAGGCAATGGTATTGATTGCGCTGGATTTTCCGGCATTGGAACGGCCGGCAAAGGCCACTTCGGCGATGCTGTCCAAGGGCAGGTCGGCGATGTTGGCGACGGTAATGAAGAATGACGCGTTTAACACGAGTTACGGTCCGGAATGGTTGGCAGTGTGGGGTGAATGTCGCTAGAATGCGCCAGTTTTGAATGTCCCGAACAGAATAACAGGAGCCATTGCGATGAAGCACCTTATTGTTTTGCTGAGCAGTCTTTTCGTTGCTGGCGCTGCCTCGGCCAATGCCCCCGCCGGGGATGCCGCCAAAGGGCAGCCGATCGTCGACAAGGTCTGCGGTGCCTGCCATGGCGCAGACGGCAATAGTACTGCCCCCATTTATCCCAACCTGGCTGGGCAATACCCTGAATACATCAACAAGCAACTGAATGATTTCAAGGCGGGTGACCGCAAGAACGCCACCATGGCTCCCAACGTGACCGCCTTGAGCCAGCAGGACATGCTCAACCTGGCCGCCTATTTCTCTGCCCAGCAGCCCAAGCCCAAGATGGCGAAAGACCCCACGCTGGTCGCCGAAGGCCAGAAGATCTTCAAGGGCGGCAATCCCGGTAGCGGCGTGCCCGCCTGTGCCTCCTGCCATGGCCCGGCGGGTTCCGGCATCCCGGTCCAGTTTCCGCGCCTGGCTGGCCAGCATTCCAAGTATGTGCTCAGTCAGCTGAAGAACTTCCGCAGCGGCGACCGAGCCAATGATGGCGGCAAGATGATGGAAGTCATTGCCCGCAAGTTGACCGACCAGGAAATGAAGGCGGTGGCCGAGTACATCTCCGGTCTGCGTTGATCAGGTATTTCCACTGATTTGGATCAAAAAGGCGGTGAAAACCGCCTTTTTTATGTGTTGTCCCGTATGAACATTTCCGGCTCAGGGGTACTATTCGCCGTCGGATTCGTGATGTTTGTACTCTTAACATCCGGTGCCAAATTTACGTTAATGCAGGCTGGATCGATAAAATCCGGAACCCGCTCGAGGAGGGCGGTATTTACAACATCTCATCAGGAGAGACTGTATGAACAGTGATCGCAGAAAGATACTCAAGGGCGCAGGCGCGGCCGGCATGGTGACGGTGGCGGTAGCGGCCGGGCTGTTGAAGCCGGGAGCGGTGTGGGCGGCGGGCTGGAACAAGGCGGCCTTTG
>JAQTLU010000008.1:0-127459 GCA_028714735.1 Gallionellaceae bacterium
GAAGTCCTGGGCAGCATCGGCGGTTTCGGCGCCTTGATGGAGTTGCCGAAGAACTACAAGGAGCCGGTGCTGGTCTCCGGCACCGACGGGGTCGGCACCAAGCTCAAGCTGGCCTTCGATCTGAACAAGCACGACACCATCGGCCAGGACCTGGTTGCCATGAGCGTCAACGACATCCTGGTCCAGGGCGCCGAACCGCTGTTCTTCCTCGACTACTTCGCCTGCGGCAAGCTCGACGTCGATACCGGCGAGCAGGTCGTCTCCGGCATCGCCACCGGCTGCGAGTTGTCCGGCTGCGCGCTGATCGGCGGCGAGACGGCCGAGATGCCCGGCATGTATCCGGTCGGCGAATACGACCTGGCCGGTTTCGCGGTCGGCGTGGCGGAAAAGTCGAAGCTGATCTCCGGCGCCGACATCAAGCCCGGCGACGTCATTCTCGGCCTCGCCTCCAGCGGCCCGCACTCGAACGGCTATTCCCTGATCCGCAAGATCGTCGAGGTCAGCGGCGCCGACCTGGCCGGCGACTTCAACGGCCGCCCGCTCGGCCATGTCCTGCTCGAACCGACCCGCATCTACGTCAAGCCGCTTCTGGCCCTGATGAAGGCGATGACCGTCAAGGGCATGGCCCACATCACCGGCGGCGGCCTGCTGGAGAATATTCCGCGCGTGCTGCCGGACCACACCGTGGCGGTCATCGACAAGGCGGCCTGGACCCTGCCGCCGGTATTCCAGTGGCTGATGGACCAGGGCAAGGTGGCCGAGCGCGAGATGCACCGCACCTTCAACTGCGGCATCGGCATGGTGGTGGTGGTCGATGCGGCCGACGCCGACGCGGCGGTGCAGTTCCTGGCTGGCCAGGGCGAGACGGTGTACCGGCTGGGCGGGATCGCCGCCCGCGAAGGCGACGAGCACCAGACCATCATCCGCTGATGCGGGCCGTCGTCCTCCTCTCCGGGCGCGGCTCCAACATGGAGGCGCTGCTCAGGGCCGATCTGCCGGTCGAGTTCGCCGCCGTCATCAGCAACCAGCCGGACGCCGAGGGTCTCGCCGTGGCGACCTCGTTGGGTGTGGCGATAGCCGTGGTCGATCATCGCCAGCATGACGGCCGCGAGGCCTTCGACACGGCGCTGGCGGCCGAGATCGATCGCCATGCCCCCGACCTGGTGATCCTGGCTGGCTTCATGCGGGTGCTGACGGCCGATTTCGTGCGCCATTACCAGGGCCGCATGATCAATATCCACCCCGCCTTGCTGCCCGCCTTCCCGGGCCTGCATACCCATGCCAGGGCGCTTGCGGCCGGGGTACGGGTGCATGGCTGCACGGTGCACTTCGTCACCCCGGAGGTCGATGTCGGTCCCATCATCGTCCAGGCCGCCGTGCCGGTATTCCAGGACGACGACGAGGCCAGCCTGTCCGCCCGTGTGCTGGAGCAGGAACATCGCATCTTCCCGCTCGCCGTGCGCTGGTATGCCGAGGGCAGGCTGGATCTGCGCAAAGACGCCACGGTGCGCGTCGAAGGCGTAGCGGCTTCGGCAAGCGCGCTGATTTCGCCCCCGCCCGACGCCGGCTGATTTGCCATGGGGCGCAACCGTGTCCTGTTATGGGCTCTGGCGGTGTCCCTGGCGGCTCATCTGTTGTTGCTCGGTTCGGCCGGGGATGTCTTGTTCAAGCCGGTACCGGAACTGGAATTTCCCATCGAGGCCAATCTTCTGGAGCCGGAAGCGGCGCCGGTCAAGCCGCCGCCGCAGGCCGCTCAACGGCCATCGCCGCCGCCTGCGGTCTTGCCCGACCCTGTCCCGGTGCCCAGGGCCACGCCAGAACCCGTGCCAGCGGCCGTTGCCGAGCCGGAACCCATGCCGATCAGCACACCGGAGCCGCCTCCGGCCGAGCCGGCACCCAGCCGTCCGGCCGCGCCGGCCGCGCCGGTATCGCCGCCTGCCCCAAGGGCGCCGGCGCGGCCTGTCGTGCGTTCCTTCTCGAACGATTTGGCCATACGCTACAGCGTACAGACCGGCGAGGGCGATTCCGGCTTTGTCGCCGGTCGCGCCACCTATATCTGGCATAGCCAGCAGGGCCGGTATTCGCTGGTCAGTACGCTGGAGGCGACCGGAATCGCCTCGTTGTTCGTCAGCGGCCGCATCATCCAGGTCAGCGAGGGCGTGATCGATGCCTACGGCTTGCACCCGGACCAGTACTGGCTGAAGCGGAACGAGCGCAAGCAGGATGTGGCCCGCTTCGACTGGAACCTGAACCAGCTGACCCTGGACGGGCATGGCGGGGTGGCTTTGTCGCCACAGGCCCAGGACCTGTTGAGCTTGCCTTTCCATCTGGCCATGACAGCAAGCGAAGGCGATCCGGATTTCCAGATGGGGGTGACCAATGGCCGCAAGTTCAACGAGTTCGGTTTTCGCGTCCTGGGCCGGGAGCGGATTGAACTGAAAGGGCTGCAGTTGGAGACGCTGCACCTGCAGGGCGCCAAGTCTGGCGAAGGGACACTGGATGTCTGGCTGGACCTGGCCCGCTCGGGATTGCCGGCACGCATACGCACCCTGGATCGCAAGGGCAAGGTGATGGAACTGCGGCTGGAGGGGGCGGAAAAAACCGCCGGGGGTTCAGGCGGTTAGACGAAGCAGCTGGCTGCGCTGGCGGGAGTCGTCTTCGACTTCGATCAAGGCCAGTTGACCCTTGGAGGGGACCTGGTAAATGAGGACGCCCTTCTCGTTGTTGACCTTCATGACCTGACGGGTGCCCTCGTATTCAAAGGCGAAGCCATGCACCTGGGCAACCTCGGTGCTGGGGGGACTGGGATCTTTCTTGCGCGCGGCTTCCTGAAGGGCTTTCTGCGCCTCTTCCGTAGACAGCCTGGTCTGGTCGGCCGTGGCCTGACCCTTGCTGTCCAGGACGGCAGCGTAGTCCTGGGTTGCTGCCCCGCCATTGCCACGCCCGCCCGTCTGGGCAGGGTAACTCTGCACTGGCGGGTAGGTGGCGGTGGTGGAGGCGACGCTTAGGTCCATGGTCGGGTCCGTTCAGTAATCTCTCTGTTCAGATATTCGAGGTGCTGCGATATTGATTGAGTGCCTGGTCGACCGTGCTGGCACCTTGGGACCGCACCACCTCGGGGGCAGGAGGCGCCTGCTGGGGTTTCGCGGCCGCACTCTCGTTCGTCGGGTTGACCGTATTCCGGCTGTTGTCCTGGCTGTTTTGCGTGCTCAGGCGCAATGCCTCGCCGCTGAAGCTGACATTGTCGTTCCGTTTCGGTTCGGTGACTGGCGTCGCATCGACCGACTGGTTGTCGCGGTCGCGCGGACGTGGCGTCCCCTGCTGCTGCTGCGTGGTATAGGCGGCCAGCGCTAGCGACTGGCTGATATTGCTGCTGGTGCTGACTTCCATGGAATCGCTCCTTTAGCCTGGACTCGATTGTCGCCGGATAACTGATGCACGGCTTCTAAGTCCGCTCGAATGCATTTCATTTTATAGATCAAATGCTTGCGAGTGCAAGCGAGCGTTTCGGCGGGCGCTGGTGCGGGCTAGTCCGATATGCCCAGTTCTCCGCGGCTTGTCTCCGCCAGTGCGATGGCGGCCTCGACGGTCGCGGCAAGGCAATTGTAGTGTCCCATCTTGCGGCCGGGTCGGGCCTCGGTCTTGCCGTACAGATGCAGTTGCACGCCGGGATGGGCGAGCAACTTGTCCCAGGCCGGTTGCGGACGCCAGATGTCGCCCAGGATGTTGACCATGACCACCGGTGTGAGCAGGCGGCTGTCGCCCAAGGGCAGCCCGGCCAGGGCGCGGACCTGTTGCTGGAACTGGTCGGTGGCGCAGGCATCGAGGGTGTAGTGGCCGCTGTTGTGCGGCCGGGGCGCCATTTCGTTGAACACGATGCGGCCGTCGGCGAGGACGAAGAACTCCACCGCCAGGATGCCGACGTAGTCCAGGCCGGCGGCGATGTGGCCGGCCATGTCGCGCGCCCGGTCGGCCAGTTCTTCCGGCACCCGGGCGGGCACGATGCTGACGTCGAGGATGCCGTTGCGATGCCGGTTCTCGGCAACCGGGAAAAAGGCGATCTCGCCCTGGGGGTTGCGGGCCAGCACCACCGAGACTTCCTGGTTCAGGTCGAGCCGGCCTTCCAGCAGGCAGGGGACGCGGCCGAGATGGTCGAAGGCGGCGACCAGTTCATCCAGGTTGTCGACCCGAACCTGGCCCTTGCCGTCATAGCCGAGGCGCCGGGTCTTCAGCAGGGCGGGGCCGTCAATCTGGGTCCAGGCGGCGACCAGATAGCCTTCGTCCTCGATATTGGCGAAGGGCGCGGTGTCGCAGCCGAATTCCTGGGCGCGGGACTTTTCCAGCAGGCGGTCCTGAGCCACCGCGACGGCAGCCGGGGAGGGGGCGACGAAACAGTTCTTCGCCAGCATCTCCAGGCTTTGCGCCGGGACGTTCTCGAATTCGGTGGTGACGGCCTGGCACAGGTTGGCCATGTGCAGGAGGGCGGCGGCATCGGTATACCCCGCCTTGAGATGGATGTCGGCGACTTGGCCGGCCGGTGATTGCGGGTCGGGGTCGAGCACGACGACCTGGTAGCCCATGACGCGGGCGGCCAGGGTGAACATGCGGCCGAGCTGGCCGCCGCCGAGTACGCCCAGGGTGGCACCGGGTAATAACATCATGCCTCCGGGAGCGTCATGGCCAGCACGCTGTCGGTTTGTTTCTCGCGGAAGGCGACCAGGCGCCCGCGGATGTCCGGGAATTCATTGGCCAGCAGGGCAGCGGCGAACAGGGCCGCGTTGGCGGCGCCGGCTTCGCCGATGGCAAAGGTGGCGACCGGGATGCCCTTGGGCATCTGGACGATGGAAAGCAGGGAGTCGATGCCCTTCAGGGCGCGCGACTGCACCGGTACGCCGAGCACCGGCAGGTGGGTCTTGGCGGCCACCATGCCGGGCAGGTGGGCGGCCCCGCCGGCCCCGGCGATGATGCACTTGAGGCCGCGGTCGGCGGCGGTCTCGGCGTATTCGAACAGCAGGTCCGGGGTGCGGTGGGCGGAAACCACCCGCTTCTCGAACGGAATGCCGAGTTGAGTGAGCAGGTCGGCGGCCTGGCGCATGGTTTCCCAGTCGCTCACGCTGCCCATGATGACGCCTACGAGGGGTGACATGGCCGGTCCAGATTCATAAAAGCGGCATGATACGTGCGCTGGGGCGCGCCCTCAAATCCAGCCGCGCCGTTTCAGGTGGCGGTAGAGGCCATAACAGGCCGCGCCGGTGCCCAGCAGGACGGCCGGGTAGCCCCAGGGCAGGGCGAGTTCGGGCATGACATGGAAGTTCATGCCGTACAGGCTGAACACCAGGGTCGGTACCGCCAGGATGGCGCCCCAGCCGGCCAGCTTCTGCACCGACTCGTTCTGCCTGAGCGATAGCGTGGCGAGGCTGAAGTGCATGGCGTCGCTGAGCATTTCGCGCATCTGGAACAGGTCGCGGTTCAGTCGCGTCAGGTGGTCCTCGACATCCCGGTAATAGGCCTTGAGGCCTTTTTCGACGACCTCGGGATGCATGCGGATGAGTTCGTGCACCATGTCGGCCATGGGTTCGAAGGTTTGCGTCAGGAGCAGGGTTTGCCGTTTGAGGGTATAGATGCGCGGCAGGTTTTCCTCCGCGCGCTCGGTCTCCAGCAGGGCGGATTCATAGCTGTCGTAGCGATCGGCCAGATGGTCCGCCACCGGCCGATAGGCATCGACGATCTGATCCAGTATGTGGTACAGGCCGGCGCCCGGCGAGGGTTGAAAGCGGCCGGCCTTCAGGTGCTCGAGGGCGTGGCCGTAGCCTGGGCCAGGCCCGTGATGTACCGCGATGAGGTAGCGCTGGCCCAGAAAGACGTGGGTCTCGCCATATTCGACATCCTTGTTCCACTCCAGCACGGTGCGCATGGCCAGGAACAGGCTGCCATTGGGGTATTCCTCGATCTTGGGGCGCTGACGGGCCGAAAGGGCGTCTTCAAGGGCCAGTTCGTGCAGTCCCAGGCTGCGACCGAGCCTTTCCAGCAAACGGTGGTCGCTGCTTTTCAGTTCCAGCCAGATGAATCCGCTCGGCTGGACGAGTTCGGCGTCCAGGCGGTCGGGCTGGATTTCATGCCAGCCGGCGTCACTGTGTATCCAGCAGTCCATATCAGAACGGTAGCACGGCGTCCGGCGCGGCCGCCAGGATGACCCGGCGGAAGGCGTCCTGGATGCGCGCCAGGGCGGCAGCGTTGTCGGCCTCGAAGCGCAGGACGACGACCGGGGTGGTGTTGGACGGCCGCATCAGGCCGAAGCCGTCCGGGTATTCGACCCGCAGGCCGTCCAGGGTGATGACCTCGCTGGCGCCCTCGAAGCGGGCGGTCTCCTTCAGTTGCGCAATCAGGCGATGCGGCTCGCCTTCCGGCATGCGGATGTGCAGTTCGGGGGTGTTCACGCTGTCCGGCAGACCATGCAGGGTGGCGTCGATATCCGTCTGTTTCGACAGGTATTCAAGCAGGCGGGCGCCGGCATAGAGGCCGTCGTCGAAGCCGTACCAGCGTTCCTTGAAGAAGACGTGGCCGCTCATTTCGCCGGCCAGCAGGGCGCCGGTCTCCTGCATGCGTGCCTTGATCAGCGAGTGGCCGGTCTTCCAGAGCATGGGTTCGCCGCCGTGCTTGCGTATCCACGGGTACAGGTTGCGGGTGGATTTGATGTCGAAGATGATCAGCGCGCCGGGGTTGCGGCTGAGTACATCGGCGGCGTACAGCATCAGTTGCCGGTCCGGGTAGATGATCCGGCCATCCCTGGCGACCACGCCCAGGCGGTCGCCGTCGCCGTCGAAGGCCAGGCCGATCTCGGCGTCGCCGGCCTGGAGCCGGGCGATCAGGTCGGCCAGGTTGTTCGGCTCGGACGGGTCCGGGTGGTGGTTGGGGAAATCGCCGTCGACCTCGCAGTACATCTCCTCGACCTGGCAGCCCATGGCCCGGTACAGAGCCGGGGCGTAGGCGCCGGCGACGCCGTTGCCGGCATCGACGATGATCTTCATCGGCCGGGCCAGCCGGACGTCGCCGGTGATGCGGGCAAGGTAATCGGGAGCGATGTCGTGCTGCCGGTAGGCGCCGGCGCCCCTGGCCAGCTCGCCGGCCTCGATGCGCCGGCGCAAGGCCTGGATGGCCTCGCCGGACAGAGTTTCCCCGGCCAGCACCATCTTGAGGCCGTTGTAGTCGGGCGGGTTATGCGAGCCGGTGACCATGACCGCGCAGTCGGTGCCCAGATGGTGGGCGGCGAAGTAGGTCATCGGGGTGGCGACCAGGCCGAGGTCGACCACGTCGACGCCCGCCGCCTGGATGCCGCGCGCCAGGGCGGCGGCCAGGTCCGGCCCGGACAGGCGGCCGTCGCGGCCGATGGCGATCTCCTTCTGGCCGCGGGCGAGGGCCTCCGTGCCCAGTGCCTGGCCCACCTGCTCGACGATCCCGGGCGTCAGCGTCCTGCCGACGATGCCGCGGATGTCGTAGGCCTTGAAGATCTCTGCGGGAAGCTTGGCCATGTTCGCCCCTGTGATAACGGGGCCATTATCCGGGCTTTGCCTGCACCCGGCCAGCAGGCAAAAAAAAACGGCACTGGATACCAGTGCCGTGTAGAAAACCGCCGTTGCGGCGGTCAGGGAGGTAGATTCCATTATGCCATAAAAGATATACCTGTCCAGTAAAACTTATACTTTCGATATAGGCCTGATATCGGCATGGTCATTACCCGGGACGGTTTGATCAATAACAAGGCTTTACCTTGCCTAGACCGGATACGCCTGCCTACAATCGAGCCAGTCTCTCTTGAAGTGTCCTTAATATGACCGCTCTTACCACGCTGCTGGAAAAGTACAGCAAGCCAGGCCCGCGCTATACCTCCTATCCCACGGCGCCCTATTTCCACACCGAGTTCACCGAGGCGGACTGGCGCGCCGAGCTGACCGCCTCGCAGGATCCCGAGCGCGGCCTGTCGCTGTATTTTCACATTCCGTTCTGCGACACGCTCTGCTACTACTGCGGTTGCAACATGGTCGCCACGGGTGATTACAACAAGGCCTACCAGTACCTGGATTTCCTGGACAAGGAGATGGCCCAGGTCGCCGCCTTGACCGATTCGTCGCGTCGGGTGAAGCAGCTGCACTTCGGCGGCGGCACGCCGACCTTCCTGCGGCCGCAGGACATCCGCCGCCTGATGGGCCTGATCCGCAACCGCTTCACCATCGCCGACGATGCCGAGATGGGCTGTGAGACCGATCCGCGCGAACTGACCCGGGAGCACCTGGTGGCGTTGCGCGAGACCGGCTTCAACCGTTTGTCCATCGGCGTGCAGGACCTCGACGACCGGGTCCAGAAGTCGGTCAACCGGGTGCAGCCCGAGGGCATGATCAAGGAGGTCTACGGCTGGGCGCGCGATCTGGGTTTCGCCAGCATCAACATGGACCTGATCGTCGGCCTGCCGCATCAAACCGTGGACAGCTTCGCCCGCACCCTGGACAAGGTGGTGACCTGGTCGCCCGACCGGCTGGCGGTGTTCGGCTACGCCCATGTGCCCTGGATGAAGAAGCACCAGAAGCTGATCCATGAAAAGGATCTGCCCAATTTCGCCACCCGGCTGGATCTGCAACAGCTGATCCACGACAAGCTGGGTGCGGCCGGCTATGTCAACATCGGCCTCGATCACTTCGCCAAGGCCGACGACGAGATCGTCAAGGCCCAGAACAGCAAGACCCTGTGGCGCAATTTCCAGGGCTATACCACGCACAAGGACTGCGACATCTACGCCTTCGGGGTATCCAGCATCAGCCAGACGCCGGATACCTATGTGCAGAACGACAAGAATTTGAAGTCCTACCAGGAACGGGTCGCCGAGGGCCACCTGCCGGTCGAGCGCGGCCTGCGCCTGACCCGCGACGACCAGATCCGCCGTGACGCCATCACCAAGGTCATGTGCGATCTGGAACTGGACAAGGCGAATTTCTCAGCGGCCTGGGGCATCGACTTCGACAGCTACTTCGCCGACGCATTGGTCGATCTGCAGCCTTTGGCCGAGGATGGCCTGGTGCGCGTCGATGCCCGCTACGTCGCGGTCACCGAACTGGGCCGCCTGTTCCTGCGCAACATCGCCATGTGCTTCGATGCCTACCTGAAGCTGGCCTCGGAGTCGGGCCCGCGTTATTCGCGCACGGCCTGAGCCTCCGTCAGGCATGGAAAAGGGCGCCTTATAGGCGCCCTTTTTTTGGCAGGAACGGTTCTATTCGACGATGCCCTTGAGGATGGCATCCTCATCGGCGCCGATGAAGCTCATCATCTTGCCGGCCTCGCCCTCGATGCCCTTGGCTATAAAGGCCGAGTTCAACCGCATCACGTAGGTCTTGCCGTCCTGGCCCTCGAACACGGTGAACCGGCAGGGGTGCGGCGGCAGCTTGCCCTGGCTGGCCTTGGCTAGCTGGTCGTTGAAGCCGGCCGGGCAGGCCTCCAGCACCTTCATGCGTTTGCCGGCGGCGGCACCGGACTTGGCCATGGCGGCCTGGGCGTCGTGGATCGGGCCGGGTTTCCAGCCCTGCCGGGCAATGGCGGCGCCGAGCGCCGTGACCGTTTCGTCAAAGCCGAGCCGGGAATGCCGATAGTCGAACGTCGCCGCCATCACCTGCATCTGCCGGGCCATGAGCTGTTGCGCCTGCTCCTGGGTGAGCTGGGGCGCGGGCGTCTGGGCGCCGGCGCTGCCGGCGTAGACCAGGGCGGCGAACAGGAACGGCAGTGCTTTCATGCGATCTCCTCAGTGGTGGCCGTGCTTGACCGGGCCGGTCAGCTTGTACACCGTGCTGCAATAGGGGCAACGTGCCTCGCCCTTGTCTTCGATGGGCAGGAACACGCGCGGGTGGCTGATCGAGTCGCCCTGGCCCGGCATCGGACAATGCAGCGGCAGGTCGGCGGCGGTGACTTCGACGGTTTTCTGTTCGCGCATGGCGGTTTCCTCAGACGTGGGCGAGCCAGCCGGCGTGGGCTGCCGAGCGGCCCTGGACGCAGTCGAAATAGAGCGCCTGCAGCTTCTCGGTGATCGGGCCGCGTTTGCCTTCGCCGATCTGGCGGTTGTCGAGTTCGCGGATCGGCGTCACTTCGGCGGCGGTGCCGGTGAAGAAGGCCTCGTCGGCGACATAGACCTCGTCGCGGGTGATGCGCTTCTCGATCACCGGGATGCCCAGTTCGCCGGCGAGCTGGATGATGGTGTCGCGGGTGATGCCTTCCAGGGCGGCGGTCAGGTCCGGGGTGTACAGCTTGCCGTTGCGGACCAGGAAGAAGTTCTCGCCCGAGCCCTCGGCGACGAAACCGTCGACGTCGAGCAGCAGCGCCTCCTGGTAGCCGTCCATCTCGGCCTCGCGGTGGGCCAGGATGGAGTTCATGTAGTTGCCGTTCGCCTTGGCCTTGCACATGGTGATGTTGACGTGGTGGCGGCTGAACGACGAGGTCTTGACCCGGATGCCCTGGCTGAGCGCCTCGGCGCCCATGTAGGCGCCCCACGGCCAGGCCGCGACGATGACGTGGGTGGACAGGGTCTTGGCCGAGATGCCCATCGCCTCGGCACCGTAGAAGGCCATCGGGCGCAGGTAGCCGGACTTGAGGCCGTTCTCGCGCACCACCAGCTTCTGGGCCTCGCTCAGGGTCGCCTTGTCCCAGGGCATCTTCATGCCCAGGATGTGGGCCGAGCGGAACAGCCGGTCGGTGTGTTCCTGCAGCCGGAAGATGGAGGTGCCGGTGGGGGTTTCATAGGCGCGCACGCCTTCGAACACGCCCATGCCGTAGTGCAGGGTGTGGGTGAGCACGTGGGTGGTGGCTTCCCGCCAGGGAACCAGTTTGCCGTCATACCAGATGACGCCGTCGCGGTCGGCCATGGACATTGCCGAACTCCTTGAATCAGAGAAAATGAGAAGCGGACATTCTAGCGCAACGGTCGTCAGGCCGCGCTACTGGCCGAACACCGCTTGCCAGAGCGAACCGACCGCCGTGATCTCGCCGGCGATCTCCCCGGCCGGCAGACGGGCATGTTCGGCCCCTTGCAGCTTCACCTGATGTTGCCGGCGGCGCAGCTCCCGGTAGGCGTCGGCCGCGTCGGCGGCCACGCCGGCCGGGATCAGCCCGAGCCCGCCGGCGATGCCGAGCAGGGCGATGTTGCCGCGGTTGGCGGTCAGTTCGGGGTGCGCGGCGCTGTGGGCCAGGATCAGGTACTGCATCGCGAACTCCACATCGACCAGGCCGCCCCGGTCGTGCTTGAGGTCGAACAGCTCGCTCGCGTTGGGGTGGCCGTCGCGCATTTTCTGGCGCATCTCCAGGACATCGGTGCGCAGCTTGGCCGGATCGCGCGGCAGGCGCAGGATGGCGTCGCGGATGGTGGCGAACTGTTCGCCAACGGTTGCGTCGCCGCAGGAGTAGCGGGCCCGGGTGATGGCCTGGTGTTCCCAGGTCCAGGCGTGATGGTGCTGGTAATCGTCGAAGGCCTCGATCGAGCTGACCAGCAGCCCGGCAGCGCCATCCGGGCGCAGCCGGAGGTCGGTTTCGTACAGGACGCCGGCACCGGTCAGGGTCGACATCCAGGTGTTCATGCGCTTGCCCAGGCGGGCGTAGAGGTCCTGGGCGTCCGGGTGCGGGTCGTCGTAGAGGAAGACGATGTCGAGGTCGGAGGCGTAGCCGAGTTCCTTGCCACCCAGCTTGCCGTAGGCGATCACCGCGAAGGCCGGGCGCGCGCAGTGCTTGCGCGGCAGGTCGGCCCAGACCAGCTCCAGGGTCTGGGCCAGGAGCAGGTCGGCCAGTGCGGCCAACTGGTCGGACAACCTTTCCAGGGTCCACATCCCGGCCAGGTCCTGAGCCAGCAGGCGGAAGGTCTCGCTCTGCTTGAAATGGCGCAGCTCATCCATCTGGCGTTCAAGGTCGCCGTCGAAGGCGGCCAGGCGCGACTTCAGTTCGTCGCGCAGCAGCGACCAGTCCGGCGTCGACATCAGGGCGCGCGGGTCGAGCAGCTCGTCGAGCAGGTGCGGCTGGTTGGTCAGGTATCGCGCCGCCCACGGGCTGGCGCCGACGATGCGGGCGACCTGGGCCAGGGTCTGCGGGTATTCCCGCAACAGCAGCAGGTACGGGGCGCGTCGGCTGATCGCCTCCAGCAGGGTCAGGATACGGGTCAGGGTGTCGTCCGGATTGGCCTGGCGGGCGGCGACCTCGATCAGCGGCGGCAGCAGGCCGTCCAGGGCGGTCTTGTTGACCGCCGGCAGGCCGGCATAGCGGCTGCTGCTGCGCAGTGCAGCCAGTCGTTCCAGGACGGCGGCGCAGTCGTCGTAGCCCAGTGCGTCCAGACGGCTGCGGGCCGCTTCCGGGGGTTGGTTGCACAGTCCGGCCAGCGGGTGGTTGGACTGGTCCTCCTGGGGCGCGCCGAAGACCTGCTCGAACTGGCCGGCAACCTTGCGCCGGATCGAGTTGAGGTGGGCCTCGAAGCCTTCCCAGTCGGCATACGCCATGGTCCGGGCGAGCAACCCGCGCTCCTCGGAGGCATGCGGCAGCTGTTGAGTTTGCAGGTCGTCGCGGTACTGCAGCCGGTGCTCGAGGTCGCGCAGCATGACATAGGCGGCCTCAAGGTCGCTGGCGACCTGCTCGGGCAGCAGGTCCATGGCCGCCAACTGGCGCAGGACGCGGCGGGTGGGTCGGGTCTGCAGGGCGGGTGTCTTGCCGCCCCGGATCAACTGGAAGACCTGGGCGATGAACTCGATCTCGCGGATGCCGCCCGGCCCCAGCTTGATGTTGTCGGTCTTGTCCTTGCGCGCCACTTCCCGGCGGATCTGGGCGTGCAGGTCGCGCATGGCGGCGAAGGCGCCGAAGTCGAGGTATTTGCGGAACACGAAGGGTTTGCGCAATTCCTCCAGCTCGTCGTGACGCGCGCCGGTGAGCGGACGGGCCTTGATCCAGGCGTAACGCTCCCATTCCCTGGCCTGGGTGTAGAAGTATTCCTCCAGCATGGCGAAACTGGAGACGAGGGGCCCTTCGTCGCCGTAGGGCCTGAGGCGCATGTCGACCCGGAACACGAAGCCGTCCACCGTGGTCTCGCCGATGGCGCTGATCATGCGCCGGCCAAGGCGGACGAAGAACTCGTGGCTGGCGAGCTTGCGCGGCCCGGCGGTTTCGCCGTCCTCCGGATAGACGAAGATCGGATCGACGTCGGAAGAGACGTTGAGCTCGCGCCCGCCCAGCTTGCCCATGCCGACCACGATCAGCCTTTGCGGCCGGCCCAGGCTGTCGAGGGGCTCGCCGTGGACCTCGGCGAGGTCGCGGTGGAGCCAGTCGCAGGCCAGGGCGAAGGCGGCCTCGGCGAGATCGGTGCAGGTGCGGGTCACTTCGGCGAGGTCGGCCAAACCGTTCAGATCGCGTACGATGACGACCGCCATGATGCGCTGGCGCAAGTCGCGCAGGCGTCGTTTCAGCGCATCCTCGTCGATAATCGGGGTTTCGGCCAGGAAGGCGTCCATTGCCTGGCGTGTAAACGGCACCTGGCAGGCGTCTGTCAGCCAGTCGCCGAGCTCCGGTCGGGCGTCGAGCCGGCCGCGCAGATAGCGGCTGAAATCGGCCGCTTTGGCGATGGCGATCTGAGAGTCGAATGGGGTCATGCCGTCAGGGACGTGTCAGGAAATTTGAAAATAATATGATTTTGTCCTAATTTCGCCCCTTGCAGCGGTTCTTTGGCTTCCTGGGGAGGAAGTAACCGGTTTTTCAGCATGTGCTGTCTAGGAGATTTTTTAAGATGTCCACCAATATTGAGTCCGTTCTTCACGAAACCCGGGTCTTCCCGCCCTCCGAGGCCTTCATGGCCCAGGCCGCCATCTCCGGCATGGATGCCTACAAGGCCTTGTGCGCCAAGGCAGAGGCCGATTACGAGGGCTTCTGGGCCGACCTTGCCCGCGAGAACCTGGTCTGGAAACACCCCTTCAGCCAAACCCTGGACGAGAGTCAGGCCCCGTTCTACAAGTGGTTTGCCGACGGCAAGCTGAACGTCAGCTACAACTGCCTGGACAAGAACGTCGAGGCGGGTCTGGGCGACAAGAGCGCCATCATCTTCGAGGCCGATGGCGGCGAAATCACCCGGGTCACCTACAAGGAACTGCTGGCGCGGGTCGCTCAATTCGCCAATGCGCTCAAGAAACTGGGCGTGAAGAAGGGCGACCGGGTGGTCATCTACCTGCCCATGTCGATCGAAGGCGTCGTCGCCATGCAGGCCTGCGCCCGCATCGGCGCCACCCATTCGGTGGTGTTCGGCGGCTTCTCGGCCCACTCGCTGCGCGACCGCATCGAGGATGCCGGTGCGGTCCTGGTGATCACCGCCGACGAGCAGTGCCGCGGCGGCCGCAACATCCCGCTCAAGCCCGCCGTCGACGAGGCCCTGACCCTGGGCGGCTGCGACACCATCCGGAACGTCATCGTCTACCAGCGCACCGGCGGCGCCACCCACTGGGAGGAAGGCCGCGATCTCTGGTGGCACGACGTGGTGGCCGGCCAGTCCGAGACCTGCGAACCCGAGTGGGTCGACGCCGAGCACCCGTTGTTCCTGCTCTACACCTCCGGCTCCACCGGCAAGCCCAAGGGCGTCCAGCACTCCACCGGCGGCTTCCTGCTGCATGCCATCGTCACCATGAAGTGGACCTTCGACATCAAGCCGAACGACGTCTTCTGGTGCACCGCCGACATCGGCTGGATCACCGGCCACACCTATGTCACCTATGGTCCCCTGGCCTGTGGTGCCACCGAGGTGGTGTTCGAGGGCGTGCCCACCTACCCGGATGCCGGCCGTTTCTGGCGCATGGTCCAGGACCACAAGGTCAGCATCTTCTACACCGCGCCGACGGCGATCCGCTCCCTGATCAAGCTGGGCGGCACCCATCCGGACCAGCATCCGGACAAGTACGACCTGTCCTCGCTGCGCCTGCTCGGCACCGTGGGCGAGCCGATCAACCCTGAGGCCTGGATGTGGTACCACGAACAGATCGGCGGCGGCCGTTGCCCGATCGTCGATACCTGGTGGCAGACCGAGACCGGCGGCCACATGATCACGCCGCTGCCTGGCGTCACCCCCACGGTCCCGGGTTCCTGCACCCTGCCGCTGCCCGGCATCATGGCCGCCATCGTCGACGAGACCGGCCATGACGTGGAATGGGGCAAGGGCGGCCTGCTGGTGATCAAGCGGCCCTGGCCGTCGATGATCCGCACCATCTGGGGCGACCCGGAGCGGTACAGGCATTCCTATTTCCCTGAAGACCTGGGCGGCAAGCTCTACCTGGCCGGCGACGGCTCGGTGCGCGATCCCCAGACCGGCTACTTCACCATCATGGGCCGCATTGACGATGTCCTGAACGTATCGGGCCACCGTCTCGGCACCATGGAAGTCGAGTCCGCCCTGGTCGCCAACCACATGGTGGCCGAGGCCGCCGTGGTCGGCAAGCCGCACGACGTCAAGGGCGAGGCCATCGTCGCTTACGTCGTGCTCAAGCGTCCCCGACCGGTTGGCGACGAGGCCAAGGAGATCGTCAAGCAGTTGCGCGACTGGGTCGCCCAGGAGATCGGTCCGATCGCCAAGCCGGACGAGATCCGCTTCGGCGACAACCTGCCCAAGACCCGTTCCGGCAAGATCATGCGCCGCCTGCTGCGCGCCCTGGCCAAGGGCGAGGAGATCACCCAGGACGTTTCCACCCTGGAAAACCCTGCAATCCTCGACCAGCTCAAGGAGGCGGTTAAGTAAATCGACCGGTAGTGGGTTCCCGCAGGCATGGGATTGCGGGGTTTCAGTGAAGGCTAACCTGCCGCTTGCGGCAGGTTAAGCGCGAAGCGCGGCCGGAACTAAAACCCGGCGATCCTGGATCAGTTGAAGGAAGCGGTGAAGTAAGGCCAGTCCATTTCAAGAAACAAAAAACGCGGCTACTGCCGCGTTTTTTTTGGGTCTTGGGTTTTGCGGTGGTGGTTGTCAGGCAGTTTGTTCGTGACTAGACTAACCGGACTTAGTCCATATGGTGCCCGTCATGCAAACCGTTAACATCCACGAAGCCAAAACGCATCTGTCGCGTCTGGTCGACCAGGCCGCCAAGGGCGAACCGTTCGTGATCGCCAAGGCCGGCAAACCGCTGGTCAAGGTGATCGCCCTGAATGCCCCCGAGGCCGGGCAGCAAAAGAGGCTGGGCTTCATGGTGGGGCAATTGAGTGTGCCCGACGACTTTGACAGGATGGGCGACGAGGAAGTGGAACAGTTGTTTGGCGGCAACCTATGAAACTGCTTTTGGACACGCATTTGCTGCTCTGGGCGGCAGGGTTGCCGGAACGGCTTTCCGCTCAGGCACGCCGCCTGATCGAGGCGGCGGACAGCGAACTGTTTTTCAGTGCGGCCAGCCTGTGGGAGATTGCCATCAAGCGTGGGCTTGGACGCGAGGATTTCCAGGTTGACGTCCGGTTGCTGCGCCGGGGATTGCTGGACAATGGTTACAGCGAACTGCCTATCGGCAGCGAACACGCGGTCGCCGTCGACAGCCTGCCGGCCATCCACAAAGACCCGTTCGACCGGATACTGGTTGCGCAGGCCATGCTGGAGGGCATTACGCTTATTACTTCCGACACGGTGGTCGCGCAGTATCCCGGCCCAGTGCGGAAAGTGTGAGGCGAAAAGCGCGAACCATGCCCCTTTTGATGATGCTGCACGCTTACTGACGGGGCGAAAACCAACGGAGGATCTTGAGAAATACCCCCGAAAAACCGGCACTAAGCAACGCGACTACGACGACCTGAAAAAGACTTGCCTTTACAAGCTCGTATGCCTTGGTGTTCTGATTTAACTGAAAGTCGATGACTGTTGGTTCCAACCACATAACAGCGCCAATGCTGAAGCAGGCGAGCATAAAAATGAAGTGAGTTACCGTGTCCTCGATACTGATGTACTCAAGGCTGTTATCAGGTACGGGACTGCCCAAAATTATCTTGCGGTATATGCCGTATGCGCTGTTGTTCCGTTCTCTCTGAGCGGCTTTTGAGTTGGCAACAAAAAGCTTCCATGACTCTGGTTTGACGGGTCGGAAGAAACAAAGCCGAAGTGCGAAAAGCAATCCAGAAAGCCCGCTCCCAATCAGCCAAATTGTGATTTTTGACTCAGGATCAATTTCCGCCATCGCTGCGGCAGCGGTCAGAAGTGCCGCTAGAGGGGCGCTTCCCTGTAACAAAGCTTTATAGTTGATCCGCATGATTGTTGCAGTCCTGAATGCGATAGAGCAGGGTAGCCAACGTACGGCTGGTCAATTGCCCGCTCGCGCCTGCTTGCCGGGCACAGCCGCATCCTCGTCGTAGTCCCAGTGGTTCTTCCAGGCCGCCAGGACCATGTTCGGGTATTCCGGCTGGCCCAGGCTGCCGTTGTAGCGGCCGAGCGCCCGGTACAAGTCGCCCTTTTCGATGTCGAGGTAGTGGCGCAGGATGGTACAGCCGTATTTCAGGTTGGTGCGCAGGTGGAACAGGTTGTGTTCCGGAGTGCCGATCAGGTCGACCCAGAACGGCATCACCTGCATGAAGCCGCGTGCTCCGGCCGAGGACACCGCGTACTTGCGGAAGCCGCTTTCCACTTCCATGAGGCCCATCACCATGTCCGGCTCCAGGCCGGCGCGGCTGGCCTCGTAATAAACCGAGCCGAGCAGGTCCAGGCGGAAGTCCTGGTCGGGGACCCGGCGCACCAGCCGGCGCGACATCTCGGCAACCCAGGCCCTGGCGGCGGGGGTTTCCAGGAAGCGTGAATCGGCGGCACGGTCGGAGATGGCCTTGGACAGACTGGCCTGGACGCTGGTCGACAACGGCTCATACTTCTGCGCGCCTGCCAGCGCCGGTGCCGCGCATAAGAGTGTCAACCAGATCAGATATTTCAGCTTCGACATGCCTTGATGCGTTCCTCTATGAAGGCGACAGCATCGGCCTGGGCGATCTTGCTCGCCTGGGCGTCGCTGCGGGCCTGGTATTCGAGCAGGCCTTCCTTCAGGCCGCGCTCGCTCACCACCAAGCGGTGGCCGACGCCGACCAGTTCCATGTCGGCAAACATCACGCCCGGTCGCTCGTCGCGGTCGTCCAGCACTACGTCGATGCCGGCCGCCGTCAATTCACTGTATAGCTTATCGGCCGTTTCGCGGACTTCCTGATTGCGGCCGTAGCCGAGCGGTACGATGGCCAGTTCGAACGGTGCGATGGCCTGCGGGAAGACAATGCCGCGCTCGTCGTTGCCCTGCTCGATGGCGGCGCCGACGATGCGGGAGACGCCGATGCCGTAGCAGCCCATGACCAGGGTGCGGGCCTTGCCCTGCTCGTCCAGCACGGTGGCATTCAGGGCCTCGGAGTACTTGGTGCCGAGCTTGAAGATGTGGCCGACCTCGATGCCGCGGCACAGGTCCAGTTCTCCCTGGCCATCCGAACTGGGATCGCCTGCGACCACGTTGCGGATGTCGGTGACGAGATCAGGTTCAGGCAGGTCGCGGCCCCAGTTGACGCCGGCGGTGTGGAACTTGGGCTTGTTGGCGCCGCAGACGAAATCGGCCATGGCGGCCACGGTGCGGTCGGCAATGGCACGGATCTTCGAGCGGTCGAGGCCGACCGGGCCGAGGAAGCCGGGCGGGCAGGCGAAGGTGGCGCGGATTTCCTCGTCGGAGGCGAAACGGAAGTCGGCCAGTCCCTCGATCTTGCTGGTCTTGACCTCGTTCAGCGTATGGTCGCCACGGATCAGCAGGACGTGCAACTTGGCTTGTCCATTTGCGTCTGGGGCCATCACGGCGATCAGCTTGACCGTGCGTTGCAGGGGGATGCCGAGCAGGGCGGCGACGTCCTCGCAGGTGGTCTGCTTGGGCGTGTCGACGTCGCGTAGGGCTTCGGTCGCGGCCGGACGCGGGGCGGCAGGCGCCAGGGCCTCGGCCATCTCGACGTTGGCGGCGTAGTCGGAGGCCGGGCAGAAGGCGATGGCGTCCTCGCCCGAATCGGCCAGGACGTGGAATTCGTGCGAGCCGCTGCCGCCGATGGCTCCGGTGTCGGCGGCGACGGCGCGGAACTTCAGGCCCAGGCGGGTGAAGATGCGCGAGTAGGCCTGGTACATGGCCTGGTAGGTCTCATCCAGGCTGGCCTCGTCGAGGTGGAAGGAATAGGCGTCCTTCATCAGGAATTCGCGCGCCCGCATCACCCCGAAGCGGGGCCGGATCTCGTCGCGGAACTTGGTCTGGACCTGGTAGAAATTGACCGGCAACTGCTTGTAGCTGCGCAGTTCCTTGCGCGCCAGGTCGGTGATGACCTCCTCGTGGGTCGGCCCGAAGCAGAAGTCGCGCGCGTGGCGGTCCTTGATCTTCAGCATCTGCGGGCCGAACACTGCCCAGCGGCCGGATTCCTGCCACAACTCGGCCGGCTGAACGGCGGGCATCAGCAGTTCGATGGCGCCGGCCCGGTTCATTTCCTCGCGCACGATGGCCTCGACCTTGCGCAGTATGCGCAGTCCCAGCGGCATCCAGGTATACAGGCCGGAGCCCAGGCGCTTGATCAGGCCGGCTCGGAGCATCAGCTTGTGCGAGGCCAGTTCGGCTTCGGCGGGGGCTTCCTTGCTGGTGGAAAGGAAAAAACGGGAGGTGCGCATGGTAGGCTTTAGGGCTTTATAAAACGCGAATTCTACCTAATGCGCCCGTTCGGCAGACAAAGACTGACACCCGATCACGATCCGGTCGAGATCAGCGAGAAGAAAGGCATCCGTTATCTCCACCTGGGTGGCCCGGCCATCCAGAGCGCCATGCGGATCAAGGACCCGTATGCGCTGGAGCTGGAATATACCCGTGCCATGCTGGCCTTCCTGCTATACAACGAGGCGCCTGGCAAGATCGCCCTGATCGGTCTGGGTGGTGCCTCGGTGGCCAAGTTCATCCACCGCAACCTGCCGGATTCCCATTTGACGGCCCTGGAGATCAACCCGAGCGTGGTGTCGGCAGCGCGCAGTTTCTTCCTCCTGCCGGAAGACGACGACCGCTTGTCCGTGATCGTCGGCGACGGTGCGCAATACGTGCGGGAGCAGTCTGCTGCGCTCGATGTCCTGCTGGTCGACGGTTACGATGCACAGCGCATCGTCGAGGCCCTGGCCTCGGAGGATTTCTATGCCGCCTGCCTGGATGCCCTGGCCCCCGGGGGGGTCGCGGTATTCAACCTGTGGGGCTCCGACCGGTTTTTCGATATCTATTTCGACCGGGTCGCCCGTGCCTTCGACAATCACACCCTGATCCTGCCGGCCGAGAAGAAGGGCAACATCCAGCTGTTTGCCTTCAAGCCGCCGCTGCCGGATTTGAGGTTTGCCAGCCTGAATGAACGCGCGCGCCGGCTGGAGGCGCGCCTGGGTCTGGAAATGCCCGTCTTCGTCGAGCGCATGAAGCAATACAACACGACGGATGCCGGGGGCTTCCGGCCCTGATCCGGTTTGTTGTCTTTGCAAGCCCGGCGAAGGATGGGAGAATCCCCTACAGTGCAAGAAATTGTTGAGGACGGCCATGATCGACAAAGACGGTTACCGGCCGAATGTGGGTATAGTCGTATGCAATGCCCGGAACGAGGTATTTTGGGGCAAGCGGGTCAGGCAGGATTCCTGGCAGTTTCCCCAAGGTGGCATCAAGCATGGCGAGACGCCCGAGTTGGCGATGTTCCGCGAACTCCAGGAGGAAGTCGGCCTGCGACCGGAACACGTCCACATTCTGGGTCGAACCCGTAACTGGCTACGCTACGATGTGCCCAGGGAATGGGTGCGGCGGGAATGGCGTGGCCATTACCGGGGCCAGAAGCAGATCTGGTTCCTGTTGCGCTTGACCGGGCGCGACAACGACTTCTGTCTGCGTGCCTCTACGCACCCGGAATTCGATGCCTGGCGCTGGAACGAGTATTGGAATCCGGTCAAGACGGTGGTGGAGTTCAAGCAGGAGGTCTATCGCCTGGCCCTGGAAGAACTGGAGCATTTTCTCCAGGTCGACAGCCATACCCGTGCCCGCCATCAGTTCGGCTGCGGCATGAAAGCCCACAACGGGCGTTGTTAAATCGGAAAGAGGAACCATGAGTACCGCTTATCGTACGTTGCCCGTGGCGCCCCTGCAGAAGGGCGCGACCTACATGAACCCACGGCAACAGGTGACCGAATCGGTCACTCTGGATCAGCCGGCCCTGTCGGTGATGACCGACTTCTCCGTGGTGACGGCACAGACCATTCTGCCCCTGGAAAGCATCGAGACCGCGCGCACCAAGATGATCCACCATGGCGTCCGCTTGCTGCTGGTGGCCGACGACCAGAACCATATCCTCGGCCTGGTCACCGCCACCGACCTGACCAGCGAGCGGCCGATCCGGGTCATCCAGACCCAGGGTATCCGCCACGCCGACGTGCTGGTCAAGGACATCATGACGCCGCGGGAAAAGCTCGATGTGATCTGCATCGACGACCTGCAAGTCGCGCGGGTGGGCGACGTGGTGTCCACCCTGCAAGGCCAGGGTCGCCAGCACGCCCTGGTGGTCGAGCGCCTGCCCGACCGCAGCCAGATCCTGCGCGGCATGTTCTCCACCTCGCAGATCGGTCGTCAACTCGACATGACCATCCATACCTTGCCGGTCGCGCACAGCTTTGCCGACATCGCCCAGCTGAGCGATTGATACGGCGATTGCCGGGTCAGGCTGGGCGGGCACCCCGACGGGTGGCACACTCGTCGTTACAACAAGCGTGCCACCCGGCAATTGATCGAGTAAAATGATCGACTATTTGCCCATGGCTTGAATAACTCGCCGGCGCCCATATCTGTCCGGCAGCCCTTTTTTATTTATTGATCCGAGGTACAACATGTCGGTTTCCGAACAGCAAGTCCAGGCCGCTCTGAAAGAGCTGGTCGATCCCAATACCCAGAAGGATTTCATCTCCTCCAAGTCGGCCCGCAACATCAAGGTCGACGGTGGCAAGGTCACCCTGGACGTGGTGTTGCCCTATCCGGCCAAGATGGTCATGAATGAAATCAAGGCCCGGGTCGAGGACCAGATCAAGACCGTGCCGGGCGTCGAAAGTGCGGTAGCGAGCATCTCCTGGAAGATCGTCGCCCATAGCGTGCAGCGCGGCGTCAAGCTGATTCCGGGCGTCAAGAACATCATCGCCGTGGCCTCCGGCAAGGGCGGCGTCGGCAAGTCCACCACCGCCGTCAACCTGGCCCTGGCCCTGGCCGCCGAAGGCGCTTCGGTCGGCATGCTGGACGCCGACATCTACGGCCCGTCGCAGCCGACCATGCTGGGCATCGTCGGCCGGCCGGTTTCCGACGACGGCCAGTCCCTGGAGCCGATGATCGGCCACGGCCTGCAGGCCATGTCGATCGGCTTCCTGATCGACGTCGACACCCCCATGGTCTGGCGTGGTCCGATGGTCACCCAGGCCCTGGAACAACTGCTCAACCAGACCAAGTGGAAGGAACTCGACTACCTGGTGGTCGACCTGCCTCCGGGTACCGGTGACATCCAGCTGACCCTGGCCCAGCGCGTGCCGGTGACCGGTGCGGTGATCGTCACCACGCCGCAGGACATCGCCCTGATCGACGCCCGCAAGGGCCTCAAGATGTTCGAGAAGGTTGGCGTGCCCATCCTCGGCGTGGTCGAGAACATGTCCCTGCACATCTGTTCCAAGTGCGGCAACGAGGAGCCGATCTTCGGCGCCGGCGGTGGCCAGAAGATGTGTACCGACTACGGTGTCGAGTTCCTCGGCGGCCTGCCCCTGGATATCCGCATCCGCGAGGAGACCGACGCCGGCAAGCCGACCGTGGTGGCCGAGCCGGAATCGCGCATCGCCGAGATCTACCGGCAGATCGCCCGCCGGGTCGCGGTCAAGGTCGGCGATCTGGCCGTGGACCACAGCGCCAAGTTCCCCAGCATCGTGATTCAGAACACCTAAAGCCGTCAGCGCTCGGCTTTCAGCGGTCAGCGGGTTGTGCGCGGCGTCGCCGCGCGCTTTAATGCTGGCCGCTGTTGTTTTTTCTGACAGCTGATCGCCAATTGCTGAAAGCTGAACTATGAGTATCAAATCCGACAAGTGGATCCGCCGCACGGTACAGGAACACGGCATGATCGAGCCCTTCGAGCCGGGTCAGGTCAAGTCCGTCAACGGCGAGAAGATCGTCTCCTACGGTACTTCGAGCTACGGCTACGATGTGCGCTGCTCGGACGAATTCAAGCTGTTCACCAATATCAATTCGACCATCGTCGATCCCAAGCATTTCGATCCGAACTCGTTCGTCGAGGTGAAGGGCGACTACTGCATCATCCCGCCCAACTCGTTCGCCTTGGCGCGAACCGTGGAGTATTTCCGCATCCCGCGTAACGTCCTGGTGGTCTGCCTGGGCAAGAGCACCTATGCCCGCTGCGGCATCATCGTCAACGTGACGCCGCTGGAGCCGGAATGGGAGGGTCATGTGACCCTGGAGTTCTCCAATACCACGCCGCTGCCGGCCCGCATCTACGCCAACGAGGGCGTGGCCCAGATGCTGTTCTTCGAGTCGGACGAGGTGTGCGAGACTTCCTACCGCGACCGCGGCGGCAAATACCAGGGCCAGACCGGCGTCACACTGCCCAAGATTTAGTCGATCCGGTCGCTGACGGCAACAAGGCGCATAGGCCGCGCACGGAAGCCTGAAGGCGCCTTCTCCCCGATTCATCAGGCTGGCCCCAAAGGCCGCCTCTCGCGACGGCGCCCGGCCGGGCCGGTGGGTGGAGGGCGGCTAGGTGTGCCAGGCTCGCCACCGGCAGTCACCATGATGCCGTTTGCCGTCGCCGTGGCCGCGAACGCCCGCACACCAAGGCCGAAGCCCGCCGCCCGCATGAAGCGTCTGCGCCCGGTCTGCCCGGCCGACGGCGCCAGTTCGCACAATACGATGGCCAGTATCGCGGTCGCGCCGAGCAGGGCGAGGATCGCGAACTAGCCAAGGAAATCGAGCCAATCCCTGTGCATGCACCACCCCAGATAGTTCGATGAAGCGGTCTGGATGGCCGGAGCGGGGAGGCGGATCAGTAAAAAGCTACGCAGCAGCTGGGGGGAAAGGGAGCATACCAGCCTCATGGGCCATTCGCCCTGCCCTGATACCGGCCGTGCACAGATGACCACGTTCCCCGACTTGGAGGGGCAGTACTGGGCCATAACTCACCGATGAGGTTTGGATATTGTCTGCCCGCCGACGCAATGATCCGGTCTTTCAAGTACGCCTGGATGGCATCTGCCCTGCCCAGATTCAACCAATTCAACGTCAACGCATAGAGTGCTACAGTGATCGAAAGCAATCTCGACTCATATGCTTATTGTTGTGATTTGCACTCCGCAAAACGACTGTTTTCATCTGATTGCCAATGCCATGCATCCGGATCGTCATCGAAAAATTCGATCGTTGTTCGATGAGTACATCGAGATGTACGCGTCGCGTGACGACCGCCTGGTAACGCACTTCAGTGAAAATTTCAGCGGTTACACGGGCGGTGGAAATTTTCTGGTCAAGGACCGGGACGAGTGGGTGAGCATCACCCGACAAGATTTTTCACAAGTACAAGGGCAGATTCGCATCGAAATGCTGGATATTTCGATGCAGGATATAAGCGACCACGTAGTGGTTGTAACAGCCTTCTTTCACATTCACCTGCCTGTCCCAGATCATGTTCTCTCGCATGAGGTGGCAAGGTTGGTCCTGATTTTTCGTCTCGAGGGTGAGGACTGGAAGATTGTGCACAGTGGCATTTCAATTCCCTACCACTTGGTACAGGACGGCGAGGTTTATCCACTCAAGCAATTGCAGGAGCGAAACCGCGCCCTTGAAGCCCTGGTCGAGGAACGGACCAAGGCGCTTCATGAAAGTGAGGCGCTGTATCGCTTGCTGACAGAAGACGCCATGGATGTGCTTTGGAAAACCGACTGCAATTTTTGTATCACGTATATCAGCCCAGCGGACGAACGTCTTCGTGGCTACAAGCCTGACGAGGTTATTGGTCATCATGTGTTTGACTTGTTCACCGAAGAAGGGATTGCCATCGTTACTGAGGCGATACGTAAAAGGCAGTCAGCTGAACAGGATGGCACAGAGTTAGGGTTTCTAACCTTCGAAGCACCGCATCGCTGCAAGGACGGCAGGTTGAAATGGGGGGAGGTTTTCTCCAAGCCCGAGCGAGACGCGCTCGGTAGGATTACCGGCTATCACGGCATCACTCGGGAAATCACCGAGCGCAAACAGATGCAAGACGAAGTGCGGGAATTGGCGTTCTATGACTCGCTCACCAACCTGCCCAACCGCCGTTTGCTCAACGACCGATTGCGTCAGGCCCTGGCTGCCAGCAGTCGCAGTGGTTGCTATGGAGCGTTGATGTTTGTCGATCTGGATGATTTCAAGCCGCTGAATGACAGACATGGGCATGCCGTTGGCGATTTGTTGTTGATTGAAGCGGCGGATCGATTAAGTAAGTGTGTCCGGGAGATGGACACCGTGGCGCGCTTCGGTGGCGACGAGTTTGTGGTGATGCTCAGTATGTTGAATACAGATAAAGCGAGATCCACATTACAGGCTGAGGTCGTGGCAGAAAAGATTCGTAGAGCTTTATCAGGCACTTACCTGCTGGAAATCAAGCGTGCAGGGCAAGCAGATACTACCGTTGAGCATCAGTGTTCAGCGAGCATTGGCGTGGTGTTGTTTGTCGATGATGAAGCCAGTCAGGATGACATCCTTAAATGGGCTGACCAGGCCATGTACCAAGCAAAAGAAGCAGGACGAAATGCCATTCGGTTTTATCAAGCCGATGGCCAACATTGAGCGGTGGGCGGCGTCCGTGGCAAAAGCCACACAGGCCCATGGCCCTCGGTCGACGGCGGTATGATGCACGCGGTCCGGGTCGGCCAGATCGGAAATGCGGCGCGGCGGAAGCCGAAAGCTTAAAATTTAATCTGTATCCTGGCCCGCAGTTCGTATAATCCCGCGATTATATTCACCGTCCAGCGAGGACAGGTCCATGCGTTTCCATTTCCCGGTCATCATCATCGATGAGGACTTCCGCTCCGAGAACGCCTCGGGTCTCGGCATCCGCGCCCTGGCCAAGGCCCTGGAGGAAGAGGGCATGGAGGTGCTCGGCGTCACCAGCTACGGCGACCTGTCTTCCTTCGCGCAGCAGCAGAGCCGGGCCTCGGGTTTCATCCTGTCCGTGGATGACGAGGATTTTTCTTCCGGCGAGGCCGAGGAGACCATCGCCGAGCTGCGCTCCTTCGTCGAGGAAATCCGCTTCCGCAACTCGGATATCCCCATCTTCCTGTACGGCGAGACCCGCACCAGCCGGCATATCCCCAACGATGTCCTGCGCGAACTGCACGGCTTCATCCACATGTTCGAGGACACGCCGGAGTTCGTCGCCCGCCTGATCGTGCGCGAGACCAAGACCTATCTGGATTCGCTGCCGCCGCCCTTCTTCCGCGCCCTGACCCACTACGCCGCCGACGGCTCCTATTCCTGGCACTGCCCCGGCCACTCCGGCGGCGTCGCCTTCCTGAAGTCGCCGGTCGGCCAGATGTTCCACCAGTTCTTCGGCGAAAACATGCTGCGTGCGGACGTCTGCAATGCGGTCGAGGAACTCGGCCAGTTGCTCGACCACACCGGCCCGGTCGCCGCCTCGGAGCGCAATGCCGCACGCATCTTCCAGGCCGACCACCTGTTCTTCGTCACCAACGGCACCTCGACCTCGAACAAGATCGTCTGGCACTCCACCGTGGCGCCGGGCGACGTGGTGGTGGTCGACCGCAATTGCCACAAGTCGATCCTGCACGCCATCATCATGACCGGCGCCATCCCGGTGTTCCTGATGCCGACCCGCAACCACTACGGCATCATCGGGCCGATCCCGAAGTCCGAGTTCGAGTGGCAGAACATCAAGAAGAAGATCGCCGCCCACCCGTTCGCGGACAAGGACGCCAAGCCGCGCGTGCTGACCATCACCCAGTCGACCTACGACGGCATCCTCTACAACGTGGAGGAGATCAAGGAGATGCTGGACGGCAAGATCGACAGCCTGCACTTCGACGAGGCCTGGCTGCCGCACGCGGTGTTCCACGATTTCTACGGCGACTACCACGCCATCGGCGCCGACCGGCCGCGCTGCAAGGACTCGATGGTGTTCGCCACCCAGTCCACCCACAAGCTGCTGGCCGGCTTGAGCCAGGCCTCGCAGATCCTGGTGCAGGACTCGCAGACCCGCAAGCTCGACCAGGATGTCTTCAACGAGGCCTTCCTGATGCACACCTCGACCTCGCCGCAATACGCCATCATCGCTTCCTGCGATGTCGCCGCGGCGATGATGGAGGAGCCGGGCGGGCGCGCCCTGGTCGAGGAATCGATTGCCGAGGCGCTCGACTTCCGCCGCGCCATGCGCAAGGTCGGCACCGAACTGGGCGACGACTGGTGGTTCAAGGTCTGGGGCCCGAAGGACCTGTCCGAAGAGGGTATCGAGGAGCGCGAGGCCTGGACCCTCAAGGCGGGCGAGAAGTGGCACGGCTTCGGCCAGCTGGCGACCGGCTTCAACCTGCTCGATCCGATCAAGGCCACGGTCATCACCCCCGGCCTGGATGTCGACGGCGACTTTGCCGACTGGGGCATCCCGGCGGCCATGCTGACCAAGTACCTGGCTGAGCACGGCGTCATCGTCGAGAAGACCGGCCTCTATTCCTTCTTCATCATGTTCACCATCGGCATTACCAAGGGCCGCTGGAACACCATGGTGACCGAGCTGCAGCAGTTCAAGGACGACTACGACCGCAACCAGCCCCTGTGGCGCATCATGCCCGACTTCGTCGCCAAGCATCCGCGTTACGAGCGGGTCGGCCTCAAGGATCTTTGCGGCCAGATCCATGAAGTCTACAAGGCCAACGACGTCGCCCGCCTGACCACCGAGATGTACCTGTCCGACATGGTGCCGGCGATGCGTCCGGCCGATGCCTTCGCCAGGATGGCGCACCGGGAGATCGAACGGGTCGAGATCGACCACCTGGAAGGGCGCATCACCTCGATCCTGCTGACGCCCTATCCGCCGGGCATTCCGCTGCTGATTCCGGGCGAGCGTTTCAACAACACCATCGTGCGCTATCTCAAGTTCGCGCGCGAGTTCAACGAGAAATTCCCTGGCTTCGAGACCGACGTGCACGGCCTGGTCAAGGACCGCAGCAACGGCCACACCCGCTATTACGTCGACTGCGTGGCCTAGGGCAGGCTCAGTTCGACGGCCTTGGCGGCGGCCAGGCCCTGGGCGATGGCGGTCGGCACCGAGGGCTGGATGTTGTCGGTGACGTCGCCAGCGGCGTAGATGCCCGGCGCCGAGGTGCGCTGGTCCCGTTCGACATGGATGTAGCCGCTATCGGCCAGGCGGGGCCGTATCGCCGGCTCGAACCGCTCCAGAATCGCGGTGTTGGGCTGATAGCCGTACATCACCAGCAGCCAGTCATAGGTTTCCTCACGGGCGTCCCAGGTGGCCGAGATGACGTCCTCGCGCGCAACCAGCGCGTCCGGCTGGCAGCCCTTGCGCAGCTCGATTTCCGTCCTGCCGGCGCAGGCCGCCTGGAACTGCCGGCGGGCGGAATATTCGCCCCGGGCACAGACCGTGACCCGGTTGCCGCGTTCGGCCAGATAAAGGGCATGGTCGAGGGCATTGTCGCCGCCGCCCAGGATGAGCACCCGGCTGCCTTGGATGCCATCCTGGATGGTTTTCGACAAAGGCCCGATGATGACCCGATCCGATTGCCGGGCCATGGCCGCCAGCGCTGGAGTCGAGCGGGGCTGGCTGCCGGTGGCGAGCACCAGGGCGGCGACATCCAGCAGGCGTTCGACTCCCGCCTGGGCCAGGCGGAGCCGGAAGCCGGTATCCCTGCCGGCGACGGCCAGGATGTCGGCCTGCAGGTGGGTGACGATGGCCAGGTCGAAATAGTGGCTGGCCAGACGTTCGGTGATCCCGCTGCCGGTCTCGCCGGGCATGCCCAGCATCCACAGGTTGGGATGGAAGTTGGCGCGCTGGATGCCGCCGACGTGGTCGGCGCGCTCGATCACCACCGGTTCCAGGCCAAAGCTGAGCAGGGCGTTGGCGCAGGACATGCCGGCCGGGCCGGCACCGATGACCGCCACCTTCATGAGCGGCGTGGGCGCGGCTCGAAGTGCACCACCGCCCGCATGATCTCGGAATAGGGGAAGTGGTCTAGGTCGCCATACTTCAGGATGCCCTCGTTGACCAGCAGGGCGACGTCGGCCTGGACGCCGGGCTGGGTTTCCAGTACCTCGGCCAGCCCCTGCACGCCGCCGCACTGGGCGCGGATCTCCTTGCCGAAGGGCCAGGGCTGGTGCGGCTCGACATGGAGCGCGAAGCGGGCGTTATCGTGCAGGGTGGCGTGGAAGGTCTGGCAGAGCTGGCAGGCGCGTTCCTCGGTGCAACTGATCACCTCGCGCTCGGCCAGCAACAGCTTGCGGGCCTTGAAGCAGACCACGCATTGGGACAGCAGGGCCCGCTCGAACGGGCAGGCCAGGGTAATGGCCGACTGGCGTGCTTCGCGGTAGGCGTCTTCGTTGTATCCGGACATGGACCGGAATGTGTCAGAGATCGGCCAGCACGTCTATCTTGGCCGCACAGATGAAGTCGCTCTCGGACAGGCCGCCGATGGCGTGGGTGACGTACTCCACCCGGCAGGTGTTGTAGCCAACCGCCAGGTCAGGGTGGTGACCCTGCTTGTGGGAGATCCAGGCCACCGCGTTGACGAAGGTCATGGTCACATAGTGGTCGGGGAACTTGAAGTCCTTGCGCAGCTTGCCGTCGACCACCTGCCAGTCCTGCAGATCCTTCAGGTTGGTTTCGATCTCGGCTGCCGTCAGGGGTGGGATGCCGCCCTCGCAGGGTTTGCACTTGCCCTTGGCCAGGTCGCAGAAGGTCTCGTTCATGGCGTTCTCCTTAATAGTCGTCACCCGCGTAGGTGGTGATGTCGACCTCGCGAAGCTGCGACAGGGTGTCCTCGGCCTGCAGCTCGTTCTCGGCGAAGATCATCTTGATCACGGTGCCGGTGCTGGGGTCGAGGCCCTTGCGCAGCTCGTTGGCGACCGCCTTGGCTTCCTTGAAGTTGTCGGCCTGGGCTTGCTTGTTGAGGATGCTCAGGGGACCGACCTTGTAAATGTAGTAAGGCATGGGATCGTTCCGGACTAAAGTTGACTTATATTGTCGGGTAAAAGTGGCGCCAACTCAAGTGCGCAGCGTCAGGTCTGGGGCGCGATAACGGATTTCCGGCCGAGATCGTCCAGGCAGACGAAGGTGACCGTGGTGGCAAAGACCGCGTCCTCGGTGCCGCTCTCGATGTCGTCGCAGAAGACTTCCACGTGGTAACGCACCGAACTGTTGCCCATCTCGCCGCGCTGGGCCGAGAAGCGCAGGATGGCACCCTGGCGCACGCTCTTCCTGAATTCCACCCGGTCCATCGCTACGGTGACGAACTTGCAGCCGGGGAAGTCCCGGCTGGCGGCAATCCAGGACACCTCGTCGGTCCACTTCAGCATGTTGCCGCCGAACAGGTAGCCGTAGTGGTTCAGGTGCTCGGGCAGAACGAGTTTGTAGCTTTCCATGCCGGCTTTCCGATCAGTTCAGTTGGCCGTGACAGTGCTTGTACTTCTTGCCCGAGCCGCACGGGCAAGGCTCGTTGCGGCCGACCTTGGGGAGCATCCGGTGTTCGGGCTGGCGTGCCGCCGGGGCGGACTCATCGTCGTCCTCGCTGCCCAGGACCTCGTCATAAGAGGAGTGGTGGTACTGGACGTTGCTGAGCTCGGGTTCCTGCGCCTCGACCGCCTCGACGTCCTCCTGGCTGCGGATCTGCACCGCCAGGGTGATCTGGGTGACCTCGCGGGCGATGGTGCCGAGCATGGCCTCGAACAGTTCGAAGGCCTCACGCTTGTATTCCTGCTTGGGGTTCTTGGCCGCGTAGCCGCGCAGGTGGATGCCCTGGCGCAGGTGGTCCATGGCGGCGAGGTGTTCGCGCCAGTGGTTGTCCAGGCCCTGCAACAGGATGGCGTGCTCGAATTGGCGCAGGTTGTTACCAGCCAGGGCTTCCTTCTCGGCGTAGGCGGCGCGGGCGGTCTCGACGACCTTGTCGCGCACGCCCTGTTCGGCGAGTTTCTCGTCACTGTCCAGCCAGTCCTGGATCGGGCAGCGCAACTGGAATTCGCTGGCCAGGGCCTGCTCCAGGCCGGCGATGTCCCATTGCTCGGCCATGCTGCCGGGCAGGATGTGTTCGCTGACCACGTCGTTGAGGATCTGGGCGTGCATGCCGAGGATGCCGGCCGAGATGTCCTCGGCCTCGAGCAGTTCGTTGCGCTGGCTGTAGATGACCTTGCGCTGGTCGTTGGCGACGTCGTCGTATTCGAGCAGCTGCTTGCGGATGTCGAAGTTGCGCTGTTCGACCTTGCGCTGGGCGGACTCCAGGGAGCGGTTGACCATGCCGTGCTCGATGGCCTCGCCTTCGGGCATCTTCAGGCGTTCCATGATGGCGCCCAGGCGCTCGCCGCCGAAGATGCGCAGGAGCGGGTCTTCCAGGGACAGGTAGAAGCGCGAGGAGCCGGGGTCGCCCTGGCGGCCGGAACGGCCGCGCAGCTGGTTGTCGACCCGGCGCGACTCATGCCGCTCGGTGCCGATGATGTGCAGGCCGCCGGCGGCCAGGACCTGGTCGTGCACCTTCTGCCAGTCGGCCTTGAGGGCGGCCAGGCGGGCCGCCTTGGCCGCCTCGTCCAGGGCCTCGTCGGTCTCGATCGCGTCGATCTCCTTGGCGATGCTGCCGCCCAGGACGATGTCGGTACCGCGACCGGCCATGTTGGTGGCGATGGTGATGCCGCCGGGCAGGCCGGCCTGGGCGACCACCTGGGCCTCCAGGGCGTGCTGCTTGGCGTTCAGCACCTGGTGCGGCAGCTTGGCCTGGGTCAGGCGAGTGGCCAGGAACTCGTTGACCTCGATCGAGGTGGTGCCGACCAGGACCGGTTGGCCGCGCTTGTAACAATCGGCGAGGTCGGCGATGACCGCTTTCCACTTCTCTTCCGCCGTCCGGTAGACCAGGTCGTTCATGTCCTTGCGGACCATCGGCCGGTTGGTCGGGATGACCACCGTTTCCAGGCTGTAGATCTGCTGGAATTCGTAGGCCTCGGTGTCGGCCGTGCCGGTCATGCCGGCCAGCTTCTTGTACATCCGGAAGAAGTTCTGGAAGGTGATCGAGGCCAGGGTCTGGTTCTCGCGCTGGATCTCGACGCCTTCCTTGGCCTCGACGGCCTGATGCAGGCCGTCCGACCAGCGCCGGCCGGTCATCAGTCGGCCGGTGAACTCGTCGACGATGACCACCTCGTTGTCCTGCACCACGTAGTGTTGGTCGCGGTGATAGAGGACGTGGGCGCGCAGGGCGGCGTAGACGTGGTGCACCAGGGTGATGTTGGCGGCGTCGTAGAGCGAGCCGCCCTCGGTCAGCAGGCCCATCTCGGCCAGGATCGCCTCGACCTTTTCGTGGCCCTGCTCGGTCATCAGGACCGTATGCGCCTTCTCGTCGACGATGTAGTCGCCCAGGGGGCCGGTCTCGTCGTCCTTGTATTCCTTCACCTGACGGGTCAGCTGGGGCGGCACCGCGTTCATGCGCTGGTACATGGCGACGTTGTCGTCGGCCTGGCCGGAGATGATCAGGGGGGTGCGCGCCTCGTCGATCAGGATCGAGTCGACCTCGTCGACGATGGCGTAGTTGAGCGGACGCTGGACCCGTTGCGACGGGTTGTAGACCATGTTGTCGCGCAGGTAGTCGAAGCCGTATTCGTTGTTGGTGCCGTAGGTGATGTCGGCGAGGTAGGCGGCCTGCTTGTCCTCGGGGGGCTGCTGGGATTGGATCACGCCCACGCTCATGCCGAGGAAGCCGTAGATCTTGCCCATCCAGGCAGCGTCGCGGCTGGCCAGGTAGTCGTTCACCGTGATTACGTGGACGCCCTTGCCGGGCAGGGCGTTGAGATAGACCGCCAGGGTGGCCATCAGGGTCTTGCCCTCGCCGGTGCGCATCTCGGCGATCTTGCCCTGGTACAGGGTGATGCCGCCGATCATCTGGACGTCGTAATGGCGCATGCCGAGGGTGCGTTTGGCCGCCTCGCGCACCGCGGCGAAGGCCTCGGGCAGGAGCTGGTCCAGGGTCTCGCCCTTGTCCAGGCGGGCGCGGAACTCGTCGGTCTTGCCGCGCAGCTCGTCGTTGGAGAACTTTTCGAAGGCAGGCTCCAGAGCGTTGATCCGGGTGACGATGGCGCGGTATTGCTTGAGCAGCCGCTCGTTGCGACTGCCGAATATTTTCTTTAGTGCCTTGGCAAACATGAGTAAGTTACCGCTAGGATTGGGGAAATCGGCGAATGTTACCATAGCGGACACTGCCGCCTTCTTACAGTTCCATGGCCATACGTACATCCTTCCAGCGTATCCGCGTCCTGATCGGTCAGGAGCGTGGCCTGGCCGTCCTCCTGCCGGAGGCACGGCGGCTGCGCGCACTTAACGACCGCCTGGTCACGGTGTTGCCGCGCGCGGTGGCCCAGGCCTGCCAGGTGGTGGCCGTCGCCAACGGCGAGGCCCTGGTCCTGTGCGGCAACGGCTCGGCCGCCTCGCGGCTGCGCAGCCAGGCCAACAGCGTGGCGCGTGCGCTGTCCTCCGAGGCGCAAACGGTGGACCGGATCAAGGTGCGCGTGCAGGCCGACTGGGCGCGCCCGGACCGCCCGGCCAAGACCGGGCTGGGCCGGGGCGCCCTGACAGCCTGGGACGAACTGGAGCACAAGCTGCCGGACGGCGACCTCAAGTCGGCCATCGACCGCCTGCTCGACCACCATCGACGCTCGCGCTGATCGCGTAAAATGCCGCCATGATCCCGAGCGACAACATTTTCCTGATCGGCCTGATGGGCGCCGGCAAGACCACCATCGGCAAGATGCTGGCCAAGCATCGCGACCTGGATTTTCTCGATTCCGACCACGAGATCGAGGCCCGTTGCGGCGTGTCCATCCCGACCATCTTCGAGATCGAGGGCGAGGCGGGCTTCCGCCGGCGCGAACTGTGCATGATCGACGAACTCAGCCGGCGCCACGGCATCGTCCTCGGCACCGGCGGCGGCGCCGTGCTCAACCCGCTCAACCGGGAACGGCTCAAGGCGCGCGGCGTGGTGATCTATCTGCGCTGCCATCCCCATGAGCTCTACCAGCGCACCCGGCACGACCGCAACCGGCCGCTGCTGCAGACCGAGGACCCGCTGGCCCGGCTGCAGGCCTTGTACGACCAGCGCCACCCGCTCTACATGCAGACCGCCGACATCGTCCTCGATACCGGCCGCCAGAGCGTGCATTGCCTGGTGCGCAAGCTGGAGGGCGTGCTCGAGTTGTCGGTCGGCTCAGCCCCTGCCGCGCCGGCGGTCCAGGAGGAGGCGCTGGATGCGAGCTGCACCGACTATCCGCTCAACCAGATAAGCGAGCGCCAGCCAGGGCCATAGCGCCGCCAGGTGGCGGGCCAGGCCGATCAGGTTGAGCAGGCTGCCGGACGGCCACAACGGCGACGGCACCCACCACAGCCGGCCAAGCACGATGACGGTCAGCAGGGTAAACGCGACCGCCTGCCGATGTCGGGACACCGAGGGCAGCAGCAACAGCCACAGTGCCAGCACGAAGGCGGCCAGGGTCTCCAGCGACAGGATGCCGCCCAGCACGCGCAGCTTCAGCATCACCGCCGCCACCAGCAGTTTGAGTGCGAAGGCGGACAGGGTCAGCAGGAAGATCGCGCTGGCATAGCGCCCCGGCCGCAGCAGGCAGGCGGCAAAGGCGCCGAGCGCGGAGATCTCCAGGAACATGGCGAAGAACCAGGGCAGGTTCAGTTGCTGGAAGCGGTCCGGCGGCATGTCGATCGGGCGCAGATGCAGTTCCAGCCAGCCGACGCCGGGCTGCGGCACCAGGGCGAACTGGGTCAGCCCCCACAGCAGCAGCAGCCAGAGCCCCAGCGTGGCCACGCCATGGGGCAGGAACCAGTCCACCCGCCAGTGCTGCAGGTTGCGCCAGGTCCGCAGCCAGCGGGCATGATGCAGCGCCAGCAGGCCGCCGATCAGAGCGCCCAGGCTGTTCAGGAAGATGTCCAGGTTGGACGCGACGCGGCCAGGCAGCCAGGCCTGCAGGCTCTCCATGGCCAGGCTCATCAGGCCGCCGGCCAGGCAGGCCAGCAGGATGGGAATGGCGCGCCGGCCGGGGCGGAACAGGCGCACTGCCAGCAGGTAGCCGAACGGCAGGTAGGCCAGCAGGTTGGTGCTGATGTCGTTGCGGGTGATGTAGCGCGGCCAGGGCGCGGTCAGGAAGTGGTCCTTCAGGCCGGTCGGCGCGGTCCAGCCGGAGAACGGGTACAGGCTGGCGATGGCGATCACGGCGCAATAGGCAACCAGGATATAGCTGAGCGAACGTGCTTTGGTTGTGCCCATCGGGGACAATTGGATAATCTCGGCCAGTAACGGCGCGAGCCTGCCCGCTTTATGGAGAAAGCTCAATGATTTTCGATGTCTTCAACGGCGATGCCGACGGCATTTGCGCATTGCATCAACTACGCCTGGCGGAACCGCTGGACTCCGAACTGGTGACCGGGGTGAAGCGCGACCTCGCCCTGCTGAAACGGGTCGACGCCCATGCCGGCGACCGGGTCACGGTGCTCGACGTCACGGTGGAAAAGAACCTGGCGCCGCTGACCGCCCTGCTGGCGGCCGGTGTCCAGGTGCGCTGGTTCGATCACCACAATCCGGGCGAGATGCCCAGCCACGCCCACTTCGAGCCTCACATCGACACCTCGGCCGAGGTCTGCACCAGCCTCCTGGTCGACCGCCACCTGGCTGGCCGCTATCGGGCCTGGGCGGTGGCGGCGGCCTTCGGCGACAACCTGCATGCCTCGGCGCGCAAGGCGGCGGAGCCGCTCGGACTGGCTGAAGGCCAGCTTGACGCCCTGCGCGAACTGGGCGAGTGCCTCAACTACAACGCCTACGGCGACAGTGTCGCGGACCTGCATTTCGATCCCGCCGAGTTGTACCGCCGACTGCATGGCTATGCCGACCCGTTCGCCTTCATCGCCGAGGCGCCCGAGTTCGCCACCCTGAAGGACGGCTACGCCACCGACATGGCCCGGGCCGAGGCGCTGCAGCCGCACGAGGCGCGGCCAGCCGGGGCGATCTATGTGCTGCCGGACGCGGCCTGGGCGCGCCGGGTGTCGGGCGTCTATGCCAACGATCTGGCGACACGCCATCCCGACCGCGCCCATGCCCTGGTCACCCGCTCGCCCAGGGGCGGCTACGTGGTCAGCGTGCGCGCCCCGGTCAACAACCGCGTTGGTGCCGACACCCTGTGCATGCAGTTCGAATCCGGCGGCGGCCGCAAGGCGGCGGCGGGGATCAACAACCTCCCCGATGCCCGCCTGGACGACTTCGCGCAGGCCTTCTTCGCGGCCTATCCTGGCTAGGTCGCCGGCTCGTGGCGGGGCTCGTGGTGGCCCCGGTGCACCAGTTGCTTCGGCGACAGCGAGCCCACGACCATGCCCGCGATGCTCATCAGCAGGCCGGCGAACTGGGGCGGCCAGAAGCCGTCCGGGTCGGCATAGGACAGGCCCAGCCAGGTGACGATGCCCAGGATCATGGCCAGCAAGGCGCCCTGGGTGGTGGCCGGGCGCCAGTAGACGCCCGCTGCCAGGGGCACGAAGGCGGCCACCAGGGTGACCTGGTAGGCGTTCTCGACCATGGCGTAGATGCTCATCTGGCTGTTCAGGGCGAACACCACGATGCCGCAGGTGAAGATCACCACCACCACGCGCATGGCCAGGAGTTGGTGCTTGTCGCTCTTGAACTTCACGAACACCTTGAGGATGTTCTCGGTGAAGGTGGCCGAGGGGGCCAGGATGGTGCCGCTGGCGGTCGACATGATGGCCGACAGCAGGGCGCCGAAGAACATCACCTGGGCGAAAATCGGCATGCGCTCCAGGATCAGGTTGGGCAGGATCAGCTGGGCGTCTTCGCTGAGGAACCTGTTCACCATGTCCGGCATGAGCAGGAAGGCCGAGTAGGCGATGAAGATGGGGATGAAGGCGAACAGGAAGTACAGGCTGCCGCCCAGGATGGAACCGCGCACCGCGGTCTTCTCGTCCTTGGCCGACATGACGCGCTGGAACACGTCCTGCTGCGGGATGGAGCCGAACATCATGGTGGTCCAGGCGGCCAGGAACAGGACGATGTCGCGCGGGTTGAGCGCCGGCAGCAGGTTGAACTTGCCGTGCTCGGCGGCGTGCTGGATCACCACCCCAGCACCGCCGGCCATGTCGCCGACGACCCAGGCGATGTAGCCGAGGCCGACGATGATGATGGTCATCTGGAAGAAGTCGGTCAGGGCCACCGACCACATGCCGCCGAACAGGGTGTACAGCAGCACGATGGCGGCGCCGATGACGATGCCGGTCTGGTTGTCGATCTGGCCGCCCGACAGGATGTTGAACACCAGGCCGAGCGCGGTCATCTGGGCCGAAACCCAGCCCAGGTAGGACAGGATGATGCAGATGCTGGTGGCCACCTCCACAACGTGGTTGTAGCGCCGCCGGTAGTAGTCGCCGATGGTCAGCAGGCGCATCCGGTACAGCGGCCGGGCGAAGAACAGGCCGACCAGGATCAGGCACAGCGAAGAGCCGAACGGGTCGGCGACGATGCCGTGCATGCCCTCCTGCAGGAAGGTCGCCGAGATGCCGAGCACCGTCTCCGAGCCGAACCAGGTGGCGAATACCGTCGCGGTGACGATGTAGATCGGCAGCGAGCGGCCGGCCACCACGTAGTCGCGCGAGTTCTTCACACGGGTGGCGGCGTAGACGCCGATCATGATCGACAGGAGCAGATACAGGATGACGAACCAGACAAGCATGGCGGTGGGTCCTCGTACGTGTTTCAGCGCGGTTTGATTCTGGTCCGGATACGGCTCGGCAGCCAGCGGCGGGGGCCCGGGCCCTCTGCCCGCCTCAGTCGCCCAAGCCTGTCCGGGTCGGAAAACGGCGGAATTATCGGCGATTTTCAGGCCGGTTGGCGCATCGCCTGACCAGGTGCCAGGCGGCAATCTTGGTCGGCATGTCATCAGGGGTTTTTATTCGGACCTACCAGAATACTGATCCATGCCTGGCGAGCAATTGACTACCATTCCAAGGATTTCGCCAGACAGAAAGAAAACCGTGAACAACCTCCAAGCCGTAAGGGCGACACTGCCTGCGCTCGCCTTGTCCTTTGCCGCCTTTTCGGCCCACGCCACCAACGGCATGAACCTGGAGGGTTACGGTCCGCTCGGCATGAGCATGGGCGGCGCCTCGATGGCCTACGACAGCGGCCTGGCCGCGATGATGAACAACCCGGCCACCCTGGCCCTGACCAGCCAGGGCACGCAACTGGCGCTGGCCCTGCACCACATGGGCCCCGATGTTACGGTGACCAGCCCGTTCGTGGCCGAATCCGGCGGCAACTCCTATTTCATGCCGGCAGTCGGCTGGGGCCGCAAGGACGGCAGGCTGACCTATGGCGTCGGCATGTTCGCCCAGGGCGGCATGGGCACCGAATATGGCCGCAACTCACCGTTTTCCATGGGCACGGGTGAGGAAGTGCGTTCGGAACTGGGGGTCGGCCGCCTGATCTTCCCGGTGGCCTATGAAATCACGCCGGACCTGGCGCTCGGCGCCTCGCTCGATTACGTCTGGGCCATGCTGGATCTCGGCATGGTGGCGACGCGCGAGCAGGTCCAGGGCATGACCAATGGCGGCATGGATATCGGTCCCGGCAACACCGCCTACATCTCCTTCTCGGACGACAACGACTTCACCGGCAAGGCCAAGGGCAGCGGCTGGGCCGGCAAGCTGGGGCTGACCTACAAGCTCAGTCCGATCCTGACGGTCGGGGCGGCCTATCACAGCAAGACCAGCCTGAGCGACCTCAAGACCTCGGGCAACGGGGCTTCGATGACGCTGTACAACGGCGCGACGCCGTTCTATTCGCAGGCTGGCAAGATGTCCGTCATCGATTTCCAGTGGCCGGAGACCTACGCGGCCGGCCTGGCCTGGCAGGCCACGGCCAAGCTGATGCTGGCGGCCGATGTCCGCCGCCTCATGTGGTCCGATGCCATGCAGAATTTCCGCATGTCCTTCTCGGGAGCGGGGTTCACCATGCCCCAGGAATGGCGCGACCAGAACGTCTATTCGCTGGGCGTGCAGTACCGTGTGGACGACAGGCTGGGCCTGCACGCGGGTTTCAACTACGGCAAGAATCCGGTGCCGGAAACCTGGCTGAATCCGCTCTTTCCCGCCACCGTTGAGCGGCACTACACGGCGGGATTCGACTATCGCCTCGGCGACCAGGGCTGCATCGCCGTGGCGCTGTCCTACGCGCCGGAGGTATCGGACGTCAACGGCAGCGGCATGACCATCACCCATAGCCAGCTGTCGGGCATGGTCGGCTACAACCACCACTTTTGATCTGACGGGCAGTTAAGCAGAGGAAACATGGGTAAAGGGGCCAGGCTCGGGTGCCTCCCTCTGCCTTGCCGTGCAGCTCATTCCATCGTTTTCAACAATCTACGCAGCAGCAATGATTTCATGTCGCGGCGGCAGTCGGCGATGAGGTGCACGTAAACGGTTTGCTGTCGGACTTCGTAGACGATCCTGTTTTGGTTCGAAATGATCTGCCGGAACTGGCCGAGTTGGATCTGTTCGAGGGGTTCCGGGATGGCGCCACTGTGGGGAAAGGCCGCTAGATCGCGTATGGAGGCCTTGATGCCGGCGTAGCTGTCCAGCCAGACATCGCGACCGAAGTTCCTGGTCAGGTAGGCCTTCAGTTCGTGCAAATCCTGTTCGGCCTGCCGCAGGATGACGATGCGGCAGGTCATGCCCGGTCTTCGTTTTCCAGGTCGGCGAAGACGTCATCGGCGTTGCGGTATTGGCCGGCTTCGATCTGCTGGTTGCCCATCGCCAGGATTTTCAGTAGAGCCAGGGTTTCCTCGTGCTCCTCGTAGGACCGGATGTCCATCACCACCATCCTGGCTTCGCCGTTCTGGGTGATGAGCAGGGGCTGGCGGTCCTCGTTGATGGTCTTGGCGACCTCGGCGGCATGGCTCTTGAGCCAGGATATGGGCTTGATCTGGGTGGAGAAGTTCATGGCAGTGCCCCGTTTGGATGGCAAACAAGACCGAATTTAGTCCTTATCCGGTTTTGTGGCAACGTGTCGATTTTGCCTATGTATACGGGATACTCCGGCGCTTACCATGAGGGCGCCATCAGTCTCCGTCATGCCCGCGCAGGCGGGCATCCAGTGTTTTAACTGGGTTCCCGCCTGCGCGGGAACGACGAAATGGGGGCCTGGCGGGCATACGTGTGCCACGTCAGCCGTGCCCGCCGCGCCCCTTCGCCAGCCGGTCGAGCACCTCGACGATGAGTTGCAGGGTGGCCTGGGCGCGGTCGTGTTCGGGGTTGTATTCGGCAATCTCCAGGGCCACCAGGCGGGGATCGGCCAGCAGCGGCGTCAGGGCGGCGAGGAATTCATGCGCCGGCAGTCCGGCCGGTTCCGGGCTGCCGACGCCGGGGGCCTCGCCGGGGTCGATGGCGTCGAGGTCGAAACTGATACCGAAGCCAGCCGTGCCCACGGTCACCCGGGCCAGGGCCTCGGCCAGGGTGGCCCGGAGGCCGCGTTCCTGAACCTCGGCCTGGCTGATGACGCGCACCTGCAGTCGGTCCAGCAGGACCGATTCGTCTTCCTCGTAGCTGCGCACGGCCAGCAGGCAGACGTGTTCGGGCTGCACGACCGGTTGTTTGCCGGCCAGCGCGACCAGGCCCGGCTGGCCGCGGCCGAGCAGGGCGGCCAGGGGCATGCCGTGGACGGCGTGGCTGGCCGAGGTCTCCGGGATGTGGCTGTCCATGTGGGCGTCGATCCACAGCAGCCCGAGCGGGCCGCGACCGGCAAGCGCCCGGGCGACGCCGCTCCAGGTGCCCATGGCGCAGGAATGGTCGCCGCCGACCACGACCGGGAAGTCGCCGTCGAACAGGGTGCGCTCCACTTCATGGCCGACCCGCTGGGCCAGGTCGGCCAGGCGTGTCCAGCGCTCGAGTCCGTCATGGGGATAGATGAGGTCGGACCATTCGGTGACCTCGGCCAGGCGGTGCATCCAGTGGCTGTGCTTGAGCGCCCAGGGGCCTTTCTCGCAGCCCGGGTCCTGGGCGCCAAGCCCCGAGGCCACGCCGATGAGCCGTATATTGCCCCGCTTCATCCCGGCGCGGCCCCGGTCCGCATCGCTAGCGCAGCATTGTCGCCGCCAGCAACAAGGCCATCAGGATGGCCATCAGCGCCAGCCAGCGGTTGCGCGCCTGCTGCTGGCGCAGCATCAGCTCCAGGCCGAGCTCCAGCCGTTCCAGGCGGTCGGTCTTCATGGCCTGGTGCGCCAGGCGCGGCAGTTGCGGGATCAGCATGCCCCAGTAGGGCGCCTCTTCCTTGAGGGTGCGGGCCCAGCCGCGCCAGCCGACCTGCTCGCTCATCCAGCGCTCCAGGAAGGGCTTGGCGGTGGACCAGAGGTCGAGGTCGGGGTCGAGCTGGCGGCCCAGGCCTTCGATGTTGAGCAGGGTCTTCTGCAGCATCACCAGTTGCGGCTGGATCTCCATGCCGAACCGGCGCGAGGTCTGGAACAGGCGCAGCAGGACCTTGCCGAAGGCGATCTCCTTCAGCGGCCGGTCGAACACCGGCTCGCACACCGCGCGGATGGCGGCCTCGAATTCGTCCACCCGGGTGTCGGCCGAGATCCAGCCGGAATCCAGGTGGGTCTGGGCGACCCGCTTGTAGTCGCGCTGGAAGAAGGCCAGGAAGTTCTGCGCCAGGTAGTTCTTGTCGATGTCGTTCAGGGTGCCCATGATGCCGAAGTCGAGGGCGATGTACTTGCCGGCATCGGTGACCAGGACGTTGCCGGGGTGCATGTCGGCGTGGAAGTAGCCGTCCCGGAACACCTGGGTGAAGAAGATCTCCACCCCGGCGCGGGCCAGCTTCTTGATGTCGACGCCGCGCCGGCGCAGCTCGTCGATCTGCGAGATCGGGGTGCCGTCCATCCAGCTCATCACCATCACTTCGGTGGCGCAGTAGTCCCAGTACACCTCGGGCACCGCGAGCAGGGGCGAGCCGTCGAAGTTGCGCCGGAGCTGCGAGCCGTTGGCCGCCTCGCGCACCATGTCCAGTTCGTCGGCCAGGTGCTTGGCGAACTCGGCCACCACCTCGCGCGGCTTCAGGCGCTTGCCGTCCGACCAGAGCATCTCCAGCAGGCCGGCCAGGCTGTCGAGCAAGGCGATGTCGCTCTCGATCACCGGTCCGATGCCAGGCCGCAGCACCTTCACCGCCACCGCCTCGCCGGTCTTCAGGGTGGCGCGGTGGACCTGGGCCACCGAGGCCGAGGCCACCGGCACCGGGTCGAATTCGGCGAAGACGTCGTGGGCGTCGCGGCCGTAGGCGCGGCGCAGCACGGCCAGGGCCTGGTCGGACGGGAACGGCGGCACCCGGTCCTGCAGCTTGGCCAGTTCGTCGGCGATGTCGTTGGGCAGCATGTCGCGCCGGGTCGACAGGACCTGGCCGAACTTGACGAAGATCGGTCCCAGCGCTTCCAGGGCTAGGCGCAGGCGCACCGCGCGCGCTTGCTTGAGCGGGCGCCAGAAGAACAGCAGGTTGACCAGCCAGCGCAGGGCCCTGATCCGCTCGTGGCCGAGGAAGAATTCGTCCAGGCCGTAACGGGCGCCGGTGAAGATGATGCGGGTCAGGCGCAGGGCTCTCATTTGGCTTTCTGTTCAAGCAGGGCCAGGCGCGCCTCCAGGCGGGCGACGTCGTCGCGCAGTGCGTCGACGTCGGCGACGAAGCGGCGCACCGCGTGCTTGTCGGCCAGGAGGTCGGTCTCGTAGGTGGCATATTCGGCCAGGGTCCGGCCGGCCGATTCGTGCGCCTGTGCGCGCCAGCGGCCGAACCCGGCGAAGGCCTGGGCGGCGCGCGCGGCCAGGATGTCGCCCAGATAGGGCCGCAGGGCCAGGGCCCAGTCGAACTGTCCGAGCGCGGCCGAAATGTCGGTGGCCAGCAGGCCGTCGCCGGAGACGGCGGCGCGGCTCAAGGCGTCCCGTTCGCCCAGCGCCAGGGCGATCAGGATTTCCGCCCCGACGCCGATCTCGGTGGCGATTCCGGCCTCCGGGTCGATCGCGCTGAGGCCGCCGTCCTCGGTCACCCTGAAATCCACGCTGAACAGCGGCAGACGCAAACGGGCCTGCTTGCCGGCATGCCTTGCCAGGCAGGCGCGGGCGCCCGGCTGGTGGGTCAACTGGCGGTCGATCAGGGAGAGCAGGGTGGCGGCAGAGAACATGGGGCGGATTGTATTGCATTGCGGGATAATCACGCGCCATGAACGTCAACGGCCTGCCCACCCGCACCATCGCCCCGCTGCCGGACCTGAGCGGCGCGACCATCATCGACCAGACCCGGCTGCCCTTCCGCTACGAGTCGCTGACCCTGCGCACGCTGGCCGACGCGGCCGAGGCGATCTCGGTCATGCAGGTGCGCGGCGCGCCGCTGATCGGCGCCACCGCGGCCTATGGCGTCGCCCTGGCGATGAACGAGGGGGTCGACCTCGACCCGGCCTGCGCCACCCTGGCGGCGACCCGGCCGACCGCGGTCAACCTGGCCTGGGCGCTGGCGCGCATGCGGGCCGTGCTGGCGCCGCTGGCCGCGGATGAACGCCGCGCGGCGGCCTGGGCCGAGGCAGCGGCCATCTGCGACGAGGATGTCGCGCTCTGCCAGGCCATCGGCGGCCACGGCGCCGCCCTGATCCGCGCCGTGGCCGAACAGAAGCCCGGCCCGGTCAACGTGCTCACCCACTGCAACGCCGGCTGGCTGGCCACCGTGGACTGGGGCACCGCCCTGGCGCCGATCTACGCCGCCTTCGATGCCGGTGTGCCGCTCCACGTCTGGGTCGACGAGACCCGGCCGCGCAACCAGGGCGCCAGCCTGACCGCCTGGGAACTCAAGCAGCACGGCGTGCCGCACACGGTCATCGTCGACAACGCCGGCGGCCACCTGATGCAGCACGGCCGGGTCGACCTGTGCATCGTCGGCACCGACCGCACCGCCGCCAACGGCGACGTCGCCAACAAGATCGGCACCTACCTCAAGGCCCTGGCGGCGTTCGACAACGGGGTGCCGTTCTACGTCGCCCTGCCCGGCCCGACCATCGACTGGAGCCTGGACTCCGGCCGCGCCATCCCGATCGAGGAACGCCGCGCCGAGGAGGTCACCTGCATCGCTGGCGAGACGGAGTCCGGCGCGGTGGTCACGGTGCGGGTCACCCCCGCGGGCAGCCCGGCCGCCAACCCGGCCTTCGACGTCACCCCGGCCCGCCTGGTCAGCGGCCTGATCACCGAGCGCGGCGTCTGCCCGGCCAGCCACGAGGGGCTGCTGTCCCTCTATCCCGAGCGCCGATGATGCCGGCCATCCGCCAGCTCATCCTCAACATCCGGCCCGAGGCGGCGCCGCGCTTCGACAACTTCATGCCGGGCGACAACCTGGAACTGCTGCTGGCGCTGGACACCCTGGCCCGGGGCGAGTTGCCGGAAGCGGTGGTCTACGTCTGGGGCAATCCCGGCAGCGGCCGCAGCCACCTGCTCAAGGCCACCGTGGCCGAGGCCGGGCTGCATGGCCGTGCGGCCCGTTACCTCGCGGCCGGCGAGGAACTGCCCGACGAACTGGCCGGCATCCTGGCGGTGGACGATTGCGAGCGCCTCGACGCCGAGGCCCAGGTGCGCCTGTTTTCCCTGATCAACCAGGCCCGCGACGGCGCCGGCACGGTGCTGGCCGGCGGCCCGGCCGCGCCGGCGCAACTGGCCCTGCGGGCGGACCTGGCCACGCGCCTGGGCTGGGGCCTGGTATTCGGCCTGCGCCCGCTCAACGAGGCCGAGCGGGCCACCGCCATCCATGAGCGGGCCGGCGCCCTCGGCCTGCACCTGTCCGAGGACGTGGTGCGCTATCTGCTCAGCCACGGCCGCCGCGACCTGCCCTCGCTGCTCGCCAGCGTCGACGCCCTGGACGCCTATTCGCTCAGCCTGAAGCGGCCGGTCACGGTGCCGCTGGTGCGGGAGTGGCTGCAGTCGCGGCCGTGAAGCGCCTCTACGTCGCCATCAGCCATCACGGTCTCGGCCACCTGGCGCAGACCGCGCCGGTGCTCAACGCGCTGCACGCGCTCGACCCCGGCATCGGGTTCGTCCTGCGCACCGCCCTGCCGCGCGCGGCGCTGGATCTGCGCCTGGCGATGCCGTTCGAGCACCTGCCCGCGGCGTCCGACTGCAACCTGGTCATGCACGACGCCATCCGCGCCGACCTGCCGGCCAGCCTGGCCGCCTACCGCGATTTCCACCGCGACTGGCCGCGCAAGGTCGCTGCCGAGGCGGAGCAGCTTGCCGACCTGAAGGTCGACGCGGTGTTCAGCAATGTCGGCTACCTGCCCCTGGCCGCCGCGCACCGGGCCGGCCTGCCGGCGGCGGCGATGTGCTCGCTCAACTGGGCCGACATCTTCCGCCACTACCTCGGCCATGAGCCGGAGGCCTGCGCCATCCTCGACCAGATGGCCGCGGCCTATGCCGGGGCGCGCGCCTTCCTGCGCCCGGAGCCGGCGATGCCGATGGCCGATCTGGCCAATGCCGTCGCCATCCCGCCGGTGGCCCAGGCCGGCCGCAACCGGCGCAGCGAGCTGCTTGAACGGCTCGGCCTCGCGCCCGCTGACCGGCTGGTCCTGGTCGGCATGGGCGGCATCGGCTACCGGCCGCCGGCGGAGCGTTGGCCTCGTATTCCCGGCGTGGTCTTCCTGGCGCCGGACGACTGGCAGGCCGGCCACTCCGGGCTGCGTGCCCTGCACGAAACCGGCATGGTGTTCCGCGACGTGCTGGCGTCGAGCGACGCCCTGGTCACCAAGCCCGGCTACGGCAGTTATGCCGAGGCCGCCGCGACCGGGGTGCCGGTGCTCCATATCCCCCGGCCGGACTGGCCGGAGGCGCCCTATTTGAATCGCTGGCTGGCCGCAAACGCGCGGGCCCTGGAAATCCGCGAAGAGCAACTGCTGTCGGGCGAACTGGCCGCCCCCCTGGCGGCGCTGTGGGACCTGCCGACGCCGTCGCCGGTGGCGGCGGACGGCGCCCAGGCGGCCGCCCGGCGGCTGCGCGAAATGCGCTGACGACGATGCGTCCCCGCATCACCATCCCGCCCGAGGAAGTCGAGATCACCCCCATCCGCGCCCAGGGTGCCGGCGGCCAGAACGTCAACAAGGTCAGCAACGCCGTGCACCTGCGTTTCGACATCGCCGCCTCGTCGCTGCCGGAGGCGCTGCGCGAGCGGCTGCTCAGGCTCGGCGACCAGCGCATCAGCAAGGACGGCGTGGTGATCATCAAGGCGCAGGAATTCCGCAGCCTGGAGAAGAACCGCGCCGAGGCGATGCGCCGCCTGGAAGACCTGGTTGCCGGTGTCGCCGTGGTGCCAAAGGCGCGCCGGCCGACCAAACCGACCCGGTCGTCGGTCAAGAAGCGGCTGGAGGGCAAGGCGCGCCGGGCGGCCGTGAAGTCAGGCCGCGGGCGGGTCGACGAATAGGCCGCGCGAGGCCATTTCCCCGCGTGCCTGCGCCAGCGTCTCCTCCGCCTCGGCATAGAGGAAATGTGTGATCCGCTGCTCCAGTTCCTCGCCCAGGGGACCGAATGCGGCCTTGAGCAGCGCGCCATGGCTCTCGACCAGCCGGTTTGCCAGCACGTCGGAATCGGCCAGCATGGCGGCCAGTTCAGTCAGCACCTGGCCGACCCGCGTCCAGTCCACGGTGTCCTCAGCGGACGCCGCCGCTTCCTCGGGAAGGGCGGCGCGGATGGCCGCGGCCAGCCCATGCAACTCGACTGCCACGGCATCGCTCAGCCGTTCTATCGCGCCCGCTTCCTGGCCCGCCTTGATGGCCTTCTCCAGCTCGGCGGCCAGACGCTGCACGCCGGTCATGCCCAGGTTGGCCGAGGTGCCCTTGAGGGTATGGACCAGCCGCCGCGCCGTTTCCTGATCGGCCTTGGCCAGGTGTTCCCGCAACCGGCTCATGTCGTCGACATGATCGACCAGATAGGTGTGCAGCAGGCGCAGGTAGACGCCCAGATTGCCGTTCAGCAACCCGAGTCCCTGGGTGGCGTCGAGTCCGGGGATGGCTGCGAGCCCGGCCGGCAGCGCGGCCGCCTCCGGGGCGGCGACCGGCGCCGGAATCCCGGCACCCGGCAGCCAGCGCAGCAGGGTGTGGTAAAGCCCGTCGGGATCGACCGGCTTGGCGATGAAGTCGTCCATGCCGGCCTCGCGACAGCGCTCCCGATCCTCGTCGAAGGCGTTGGCGGTCATCGCCAGGATGGGCAGATCCGCATGGCCGGGCAGGGCGCGGATGGCGCGGGTGGCTTCGAGGCCGTCCATCCCCGGCATCTGCATATCCATCAGGATGAGGTCGTAGCGGCCGTTGCGCACCTTTGCAAGCGCTTCCGCCCCGTCGTTGGCGATCTCCACCTGCAACCCGAGGCTGGTCAGCAGTTCCACGGCCACTTCCTGGTTGATCCGGTTGTCTTCGGCCAGGAGCAGGCGGGCGCCCATCCGCAGTGCCTGCGGCCCCGGTGCGGTCGCCGCCGCCGCCTCGGCCAGGTCGCCCGGGCTGAGCCTGCTTTTGCCGAGGCGGCAGGTAAACCAGAAGGTGCTGCCCTGGCCGGGCACGCTGTGGGCGCCGGCCTCGCCGCCCATCAGGCGCGCCAGGCGCCGGGTGATGGCGAGGCCGAGCCCGGTGCCGCCGTAGCGGCGGGAAATGCTGGCATCGACCTGCTCGAAGGCCGCGAACAGGCTCGATAGCTTTTCCGGGGCGATGCCGATGCCGGTATCGCTCACTTCGAAGCGGACCAGCAGGTCGGTCTCCGATTCGCCTTCCTTGCTCAGGCGCACGTCGACCTGGCCCTGCCCGGTGAATTTCACGGCATTGGACAGGTAGTTCAGGAGGGCTTGCGCCAGCCGGGTGGCATCGCCCACCAGCACCGCCGGCAGGTCATCCCGCTGCAGGACGATGGTCAGCCCCTTTTCGCGCACCTTAGGGCCGATCATGGAGATGACGTTGTCGAGCATGCGGTCGAAGGCGAAATCGGTGATGTTGAGCGCCAGCTTGCCCGCCTCGATCTTGGAAAAGTCGAGGATGTCGTTGATGACCGAGAGCAGGTGCTGGGAGGAACTGACGATCTTGTCCAGCCTGACCCGTTGCGATAAATCGGTGGTGTCGCGCCGCAACAGGTGAGTGAGCCCGATGATGGCGTTCAGGGGGGTGCGGATCTCATGGCTCATGTTGGCGACGAAGGCGCTCTTGGCCTCGTTTGCGGCCTCGGCCGCGACCTTGGCCCGGGCCAGTTCATGGGTCCGGCTGTCGACCAGCTCCTCAAGATGATGACGGTAGCGATCCAGTTCCTCGGCGTTGCGCTTGCGCTCGGTGATGTCCTCCTTCACCGAGACGTAGTGGCTGATGCGGCCATCGGCCTGGCGGATCGGCGTGATGATGGCGAACTCGGTGTACTCGCTGCCGTCCTTGCGCCGGTTGATGAACTGGCCCTGCCAGAATTGGCCGTGGCTCAGGGCCGCCCACATGGCCTCGTAAGTCGCCCGCGGCGTCTTGCCGGACTGCAGGATGCGCGGGTTCTGCCCGATGATCTCCTCGCGGCCGTAGCCGGTGTTGTGCAGGAAGGCCTCGTTGACGTATTCGATGCGGGCGCCGAGATCGGTGATGACGATGTTCTCCGGGCTCTGCTCCACCGCCTGGGCCAGTTTGCGCAACTGTTCTTCGGCCTGCCGGCTCTCGGTGATGTCCTCGCCCGAGCTGAGGCTGCCTGCGATGTGGCCGGCGTCGTCCAGGAGCAGGGCATTGTGCCAGCGCACCAGGTGCCGGCGGTCGTCGCGGCTGACGACGTGGTTGTCGTTGTACTCGAGCGCGGACAGTTCGCCGGCCAGGATGTGCTGGAATACGGCAAGAGCCTCCTCGCTATCCCCCGGGGGCAGGCAGGTTGCGAACCAGTTGCGCCCGAGCAGCTCGCTTTCCTCCTGGCCCAGCAGTTCGCAGCCGGCGCGGTTGATCATGGTGATCCTGCCCTCCCTGTCCAGGGCCACCATGAAGGACTGCACCGTATCGAGATACTGCTGGTTGCGGTCGTGCTCGCGCTGCAACTCCAGCTCGGCCTGCTTGCGGGTGGTGATGTCCAGCGCGGTGACCCGGATCAGATGGCTTTCCGGGACGAAATAGATGCGCAGTTCGTAGACGGCCGCCGCGAACATGGCCTCGTGGATGGCTTCCTGCAGTTCGCCGTTCCAGAACGCGGCAAACATCTCTTGCAGGCCGTCGAGCAGGTTGTGCCGTATCCCCTGCGTGGCCAGGTCCGGGAACAGCCATTCGGCGACCGGGTTGAGGAAGGTTATCGCCCCGGAGCTGTCGATCTCGAACACGGGGTCGGGATTCAGCCTGGGGAAGGAGGCCAGGCGGAGGATTTCCTGCTGGCCAAGCTGGCGGTCGACGGCATGGCGGACGTGCTGCAGCAGGTCGTCGATATCGTAGGGCTTCAGCAGGTAGGAGAAGGCGCCCTTGTTGGTCGCCTCGACGGCCGTTTCCAGGGCGGCATGGCCGGTCAGGATGATGACCTCGGTGAGGGGGGTGGCGAGCTTGATCCGGCCCATCACCTCGATGCCGGACATGTCGGGCAGCATGAGGTCGATCAACGCCACGCTGACCAGCGCGCCCCCGGCCTCGGCGATCCCCTCGGCCCCGCTGCCGGCGGCGGCCACGTCATAGCCCTTGATGCGCAGGATGTCGGAGAGCGTCCGCCTGAGGTTGGCGTCGTCGTCCACCACCAGGATTCTGGGCTTGCCGGTCATTCGGCAGCGTCCTGGCCAGACAGGGTCTCGACCCGGTTCCGGCCCTGCGCCTTGGCCCGGTAGAGGGCATCGTCCACCCGCTTCAGGAGCGAATTCAGATCGTCGCGGACTGCGAATTCGGTGGCCCCGAAGCTGACCGTCAGTTGGCCGATGCGGTCGAAGGGGTGCCCGGCGATGGCCAGGCGCAACTTCTCCGCCGCCTCCCTGGCGGCCGGCAGGCCCGATTCCGGCATCAGCACCATGAATTCTTCCCCGCCCCAGCGCGCCAGGACGTCCGCGGCACGGGTGTTCTGCCGCACCAAGCGGGTGACCTCCTGCAAGACTTGGTCGCCCACGTCATGGCCGTAGGTGTCGTTCACCCGCTTGAAGAAATCGAGGTCGTACATCAGCAGCGACATGGGCACGCCGTATCTTTTTGCCCGTTCCACCTCGCGGCTCAGGATGGTGGTGAACTCGCGCCGGTTGATCAGGCCGGTCAGGCTGTCGGTGGTGGCGAGCAGGTGGATTTCCTCCTCGGCCTGCTTGCGTTGGGTGATCACCAGGACGTAGATGCGGATGAGTCCGACCTCCTGGACGTAGGAGATATGCAGTTCATAGGTCGCCCCGTCGATACTGACCTCATGCACCATCTCGCCCGACAGCCGGTGTTGCTGCAAGGCGGCGAACAGGGCCGCCGAGCCGTGCAGCAGGGGATGCGTCATCGCCAGCGCCGCCAGATCCGGAAACAGCCTCTCGGCGGCCGGGTTGAGGTAGGTCACCTCGCCGGCCGGATCGAGCTCGATCACCGGGCTGGGCAGCAGGCGCGGGAACGAGGCCAGGCGGAGTATCTCCTCCTGGGCCTGCTTGCGTTCGACCGCGTGGCGGATCTTCTGCAGCAGTTCATCCATCTGGTAGGGTTTGAGCAGGTAGGAAAAGGCGCCCCGGCTGGTGGCCTCGATGGCGGTGTCCATCGAGGCATGCCCGGTCAGGATGATCGCCTCGGTCAGCGGCGAGTTGGCCTTGATGCGCGCCATCACTTCCAGCCCGGACAGGTCCGGCAGCATCAGGTCGACCAGGGCCAGGGCGAAGGTTTCCCGGTCCGCCGCCGCGATCGCCTCGGAGCCGTTGGCGGCGGCCTGCGTGGCATAGCCCTTGATGCTGAGGATGTCGGACAGCGTCTTCCTCAGGTTGGGGTCATCGTCCACCACCAGGATCTTTTCCTTCGCTTTCACCGTCCTTCTCCGGTCAGGCCGAGACGAGCATGCTTTTCAGCTTCTTGAGCCGGATCTCCTCGATCAGGAGAAACAGGTCATCCAGCTCCAGGGGCTTGTACAGGCAAGTATAGGCGCCGATCCTGCGCGCCAGCTCGATCGAATCCGCCATTTCCTTGCGGTAGCCGGTCATCAGCACCACCGGCTTGCCCGGGTAGCGGGCCTGGATTTCTTCCATGACATCGACGCCGTTCACCGTGCCCAGCTTGAGGTCGAGCAGGACGATGGCCAGCTTGTAGTCCTGTTCCAGGTGATCCATCACCCGTTCCGGTTCGCTCTCGGTTTCGACCCGGTAGCCCCGCATGGCCAGGATGTCCTGCAGCGTCCGGCAGAATGCGGGGTCGTCGTCGACCACCAGGATGCTTTCCTCCTTGTCCAGCAGGGAAAGGAAGGACAGGACCATGGGGAAGTTGAGCGGTTTGCACAGGATGGCATAGGCGCCGGCGCGTCTCGCCTCGTCCAGGAGATCGTCCGCCGCATAGGCGCTGACCAGGACCACCGGGAGCGCGGGAACGATCTGCCGCATCCGCTTCAGCGCCTCGACCCCGTCGATGCCGGGCATCTTGATGTCCATCAGCACGCAATCGGGCGGATCGTTCCTGACCTGCTCCACCCCCTCTTCTCCCGAATAGGCCGGAATGGCTTCGTGGCCCTTGATCTTCAGGATGTCGCAGGTCGTTCGCACGATGCGACGGTCGTCGTCCACCACCAGTATCCTCATTGCCTACCCCCCGTTCGTTATTTTGCTTTAGGACAATTCATTCTTGCGACTACCCACGGTCTGCCCTGGCAGCGTGATGCTGAACACGCTGCCCTGGCCCGGTACGCTGACCACCACGACGCTGCCGCCGTTGGCCAGGGTCAGGTTCTTCACCACCACCAGGCCCAGCCCGACGCGCCGCGCCTTGGTGGTGAACATCGGCTGGAACAGGCGCGCCTGGTGTTCCGGCGCGATGCCGCTGCCGCTGTCCTCGATGGCGACCGTCACGGTATCCGCCACTATATCTGCACTCGCCCTGATGGCCAGTTCGCCGCCCTCCGGCATCGCCTCCACGGCATTGGTGACCAGGTTCCACAACACCTGATGCAGATGCATCGGGTCGACCCGGATCAGGGGCAGGGTGTGCGGGATGTCCTGCCTGACGGTGACAGCGGCGGGGATGTCGCACTTGCGCAGGGTCTGGGCGAGCGCCTCGGCCAGGTTGACCAGCGCCGGGTGCGGCGGCTGGGTGCGCACCGCATCCAGCAGGTCGGACACGATGCGATCCGCGTCCGCGATCTCGCCCTTGATGATGCCGAGATATTCCAGTGTGGTCGCGTCCGCGTCGGCCAGCACGGTTTGCAGGAAGTACACGGCATTGTTCATCACTCCGAGCGGGTTGCGCAGTTCGTGCCCCACGGTGTCCGCCACCTGGCCGAGCAGCGCCAGCTTCTCCGACCGCAGCAGTTCCTCCTGGGCCGCCAGCACCTGCCGGCTGCGTTCCGCCACTTTCGCCTCCAACTCGGCGTTCAGCCTGCGGGTTTCCATCTCGGCCTGCTGGCGCCGTCCGGCCTCGTCTCGGATCGTATCGAGCATGGCAATCACGAAGGCCACCAGGACCAGGCCGTCGAGGAAGGGCGTGACCACCCCGGCAAACTCCAACTCGGCGCTCAGGCGGCCGTCCCAGAGCAGATCGATGGTCAGGACGATCAGCACCGAGACCAGCACGGCCACACCCAGGAACAGCACGGCAAAGCGCCTCGAACTGATCCGGAGCAGGCGCTGAACCGCCTGTTTCATGACCCGGTTGAAGATATCCGGCATGTCATTTCTCCTCGTGATCCGCTGCGGGCAGGGTGACTGAAAATACCGTGCCTTTGCCCTGGATGCTGGCGGCCTCGACCGTGCCGCCATTGGCCTCGACCAGGTTCCTGGCCACCACCAGGCCGAGGCCGATGCCGCGCGCCTTGGTGGTGAACAGGGGCTGGAACAGCCTGGCCATGTCTGCCGGCGCGATGCCGCCGCCGCTGTCGCGCACGCTGACGATGACCGCCTTGCCGTCTGCGGCCGCCCGGATTTCCAGCACGCCGCCCTCCGGCATGGCGTCCACCGCGTTGCCGACCAGGTTCTCGAAGGCCTGCCGGATCTGGCTGGCATCGACCCGGACGGCGGGCAGCGTGGCGGGAATGTCCAGGCGCACGGTCACCCCGGCGGGCGGGACGCATTTGCGCAAGACCTGCTCGACCAGAACTGCCACGCCATGCGAGGCGGGCATCGGGGGCCGGGTTTGCACCGCATCCGTCAGATCGGTCACGATGCGCTCCGAGCGGGCGATCTCGTCCCGGATGATGCCGAGGTATTCCTTTACGTCGGCGTCGGAGCCAGCATTCGTGGACTGGAGGAAATACACCGCGTTGCTCATCGCCGCCAGTGGATTGCGCAACTCATGCCCCACGCTGGCCGCGACCTGGCCCAGCAGCGCCTGCTTCTCCCTTTTTACCAGTGCGTCCTGGGCGGGCCGCAGCTTGTCGATCATGGTGTTGAAATTGGCCGCCAGTTCGCCGAACTCGTCCTCGCTGCGCACGACCAGCCTGCTATCGAGCTTGCCGCCTGCCACCTGCCGCACGCCTCGCACCAGTTCCCCCAGCGGTCTCAGGAAGTGCCGGCCGATGAGGCTGTACAGTCCGGCCAGCACCAGCAGCACGGCGAACACCAGCACCGCCGTCGCCATGGCCATACGCCGGATCGGGGCAAAGACCTTGTCCGACGGCTGTTCCAGCGCCAGGCGCCAACCGCTGCCGCGATAGTCCTGCACCCCGCCTTGCGCCACTTCCACCTTCAGGGCTTCCCCGGCGCCGTGGCTGTCGTGGGGCGCTATGGCATAGCCGGACTTTTCTTCCTCGGCGACCACGCGCTCCGCAGGGGCCGTCAATTCGTTATTGACGGTATCGACGCTGCGCCTGGCGATCACAGCCCCGGCGCGGTCAAGCAGGTGGACCGTGGCGGCCGGGTCGGTGTGATCGAGGATGCCCTGGACGTCCGCCCAGCGGTAATGGGCGACCACCACGCCCACCACCCGGCTCCGGTCGGCCTGGCCATAAACGGGCGCGGCAAAGATCACCACCGGCATCCCGGTGCGGCGACGGACCACCCGGTCCGTATAGTTGATTTCGCCGTTCAGGGCGCGTTGAAAACCAGGCACGCTGGTGACATAGGCCGAAATGGCCGTTTCATCGCCCAGCGGCTTGGGCGCAATTACGGCGTGGCCATCGGCATCGAACACCGCGAGTGCGTCCCAGGGGCCCGTGAGGCGTTCCCGCTCTTCCAGTTCGTCCGCCACCATCCCGGCCATGGCGCGATTGGAGGGCGACTCGAGAAACCCGGCCAGCAGTTCATCGGCGGCGATCGTGCTGACGCCCTGGTAGGCATGGTACATGGCGGTATCGATCTCGCGCATGATGCCCCGGGCACTCTGGACCTGCTCCTGGATGATGCGTTCCTGCAATATGAAACGGGCCTGGAAGAACACCGCGGCCCCGAGCAGCGGCCCGATGATCAGCGCCGCCGTGGCGGCGCTGAGGCCGATTTTATTGGCGAAGCGCATCAGGCGGCCCCTTCGGCCGGACCGGCGCAGGGCAGGGTGACCGTGAAGACCGTGCCCCGGCCGGGTTCGCTCTGCACTTCGATCCTGCCGCCGTTGGCTTCGGTCAGGTTCTTCACCACCACCAGGCCGAGGCCGATGCCGCGCGCCTTGGTGGTGTAGAGGGGCTGGAACAGCCGGGTCATCTGCTCCGGCGCGATGCCGCTGCCGGTGTCCCGCACGCTGATGCTGACCGCCCCGTCCGCCTCGGCTGCCGCTATGGTCAGGGTGCCGCCTGTCGCCATGGCGTCGATGCCGTTGCTGATCAGGTTGCGCAGCACCTGCTGGACCTGCTGCGGGTCCACCCGCAGGGGCGGCAGCGTGGCCGGGATGGCCTGCTCGACGGTCACGCCGTCGGGGACCGGGAGCTTGCGCAGGGTCTGGCCGATCAGTTCCGCCAGCCAGACCGTTCCGGCTTGCGGCGGCTTGGTGCGCACCGAATCGAGCAGGTCGGACACGATGCGTTCGGCCGTGGCGATCTCGGTCTTGATCAGGACCAGGTATTCCTGGGTGGTCGCGTCGGCCTCCGACAGCACGGTCTGCAGGAAGTACACCGCGTTGTTCATCACCCCGAGCGGGTTGCGCAACTCGTGGCCGACGCTGCCGGCCACCTGGCCCAGCACCGCCAGTTTTTCCTTGCGTACCAGGTCCTCCTGGGCCGCCAGCAGTTGTCGGGTGCGCTCCTGCACCTTTTCTTCGAGTTCTTCGTTGAGCCGGCGGACCTGTTCTTCCGCCTGCCTGCGCTCGGTGACGTCCCTGGCGATGCAGATGGCGGCAATTTCACCGCCGGGGTCCATCGGCACGATGCTCAGCTCGGAATCGAAATATTCGCCCGACGCCTTGGCGATCTTCAGTGCGAAAACCGGCGTGGAGTGGCCGGCAAGGGTGTTCCGGAAGACCTCGATGGCCCGCGGCAGGTCGTCCGGGTGGATGATCTGCGCGAAGGGCTTGCCGAGCCAGTTTTCGGGTTGCCAGCCGGTCAGGCGCGCGAACGCCGGGTTGAGCGAGCAGAACCTGCCATCCGGCGCCAGCAGGCAAATGATGTCGTCGGCGTACTCGAAAATGCCGCGGTAGCGGGCCTCGCTTTGCCTGGCCAGGTTCTGCGCCCGATACAGGCTGCGTATCGGCAGATGCCAGAGCACCGCAAACATGCCCAGGCCGGCCGCGATGACGATCAATCCGAGCAGCCCGGTCTGCAACAGCAGGGGCCGGAGGGAACGCGAGATCTCGACCTGGCCGACGACGCCGCCGGCATCGGTCAGGGTACGCGAACAGCTTATGACCGGAAATTTCGGGACGCCGGCTATCCTGGCGATAACCTCTTTTTTCTGGTTGAAAATGCGTCCGCCCTGGCTCTCATCCGAAGACAGCAGGCGCGAGAAGTACTCCTCCATCCGCACTTGTTCGAATTCCCAATAAACCGGATTCCGGCTGACGATGTTCTGGGTGATGGCATGGGCGATGACCTCGGTCTCGCTTTCCAGGCTCCCGGTCATGTAGCGATAAGTGATATACGAATAGCCCGCGGGTACGGCGAGCACGGTGACGCCGACGAATAGCGCCACCAGCCATGCCACGGTGCGAGCCAGGTTGGCCGTGGGGGCCATGGCTTACTTCCGCGGCCCGACGACGTAGTTCCCTAACTCATCCAGTAGCCGTGCGACAGGTTGCGAATGCACGAACTCGATGAATCTTCGCACCCGTTCGGGCGGGTTGGGCTGGGTGACCAGATATAAGCCCATGACCAGCGGATAGGTACCGTTGGCGATGTTCGCTGCGCTGGGCACGACACCATTGAAGGGCAGAACCTTCATCTGGCGGTTTTCGGAACGGATCAGGCTCAGGGTCGAAAACCCGATGGCGTCCGGAATTTTTTCTATCAGATCGGCGGCCTCCTGCGAGGTCAGCGCGACCGTTGCGTCCGCGCGCGAGGCGAGCCTGCGCTCGATGGCAGCCCCGATTTCGGGAAAGCGTCTGCTGATCAGGGTGGACTCTGCATCGTTTGTCGGGCGCAATATCGGCCGCATGCGCTGGCCTTGGGGCCGGCCGACCTTGAGCATGTTCAAGAACCCGGCCTCGCTCAGGCCCGTCAAGGGATGGCCAGCCTTGACGGCAAAAACCAGCGGGGTCCGCGCATATTCGGTGACGTCCAGTCCCAGCTTCTGTTCCTGGTCGGTCAGTAATCGGGCGCTCAGGCCGATGTCGATGGCCCCCTTGGCGACCGCCTTGATGCCGCCGCTGGTACCCAGGCTGGGCAGCACGACCACCGTGTAGCCGGGATGGGATTGCTCGAAAGCGCTGCCCAGCCGCTTCATGGTGCCCAGGGCGCCGCCGTTGCCTCCGAGCGTGAGCGTTTCCCCGGCCAGGGTGGGCTGCGCCGTCAGGCAACCGACGATGGCCAGGACGCAGGATAGTGCCACCCTGTATTTTTTTTTGGTTAACGACATATCAAATCCTTTGCTCGGATACCGCATCACGTCGCCTCTTCGGCCGGACCGGCGCAGGGCAGGGTGACCGTGAAGACCGTGCCCCGGCCGGGTTCGCTCTGCACTTCGATCCTGCCGCCATTGGCCTCGGTGAGGTTCTTCACCACCACCAGGCCGAGGCCGATACCGCGCGCCTTGGTGGTGTAGAGGGGCTGGAACAGCCGGGCCATCTGCTCCGGCGCGATGCCGCTGCCGGTGTCCCGCACGCTGACGGCCACGCTCATGCCATCGGCGGCCGCCGTTATGGTCAGGGTGCCGCCTTCGGCCATGGCGTCGATGCCGTTGCTGATCAGATTGCGCAACACCTGCTGGACCTGCTGCGGGTCCACCCGCAGGGGCGGCAGCGTGGCCGGGATGGCCTGCTCGACGGTCACGCCGTCGGGGACCGGGAGCTTGCGCAGGGTCTGGCCGATCAGTTCCGCCAGCCAGACCGTTCCGGCTTGCGGCGGCTTGGTGCGCACCGAGTCGAGCAGATCGGACACGATGCGTTCGGCCGTGGCGATCTCGGTCTTGATCAGGACCAGGTATTCCTGGGTGGTCGCGTCGGCCTCCGACAGCACGGTCTGCAGGAAGTACACCGCGTTGTTCATCACCCCGAGCGGGTTGCGCAACTCGTGGCCGACGCTGCCGGCCACCTGGCCCAGCACCGCCAGTTTCTCCTTCCGCACCAGGTCCTCCTGGGCCGCCAGCAGTTGTCGGGTGCGTTCCTGTACCTTTTCTTCGAGTTCTTCGTTGAGCCGGCGGACCTTTTCTTCCGCCTGCCTGCGCTCGGTGACGTCATGGAAGATGCCGGCCAGGAAGGGATGTCCCGAAAGCGTCATGGGCGAGGCGCTGACATCGGCAAAGAATACCGAACCGTCCTTGCGTTGCACCGGCAGATTGAGCGCCACCCGGATCTCGCCTTTCAACTGGCGTTCGAACTGCTGCCGCACGTTAGGCAGCGCCTCTGCCGGGTGGATGTCTTCCATGCTGAGCCGGTACAACTCCTCCTGCGTGTAACCCAGCATGGCGCAGACCGCCTGGTTGGCGATGACGAACTGGTGGGTATGGCCATCCGCCACCAGGATGCCGTCGACGGCGGACTCGAGTATGGTCCTGAACCTGAGTTCGGACTCCTCAAGGGCCTGCGCGGCCAGCTTGCTCTCGGTGATGTCTTCGTAGACCCCCATCACGCCGATGGTTTCATGGGCTTCGTTGCGCAAGGGCACCTTGGAGGTGCGCAGCCAGATGCGGCCGCCGTCCGGCGTGGTCTGCGGCTCGTCGTAGGAGAGTGTAGGGTTGTTGGTATCCATTACCCGGCGGTCATCGGCCCGATAAAGCTCCGCCCGGTCCTGCCAGCCCATGTCGAAGTCGGTCTTGCCGATCATCGTGTCCGGATCGGCCATCCCGGCGTCGTGCGCAAACAGGGTATTGCAACCCAGGTAGCGCAGGTCGCGGTCCTTCCAGAACACCCGCATGGGGATGGTCTCGATGATCAGTGAGGTCAGTTCCTGCTGCCGGCGGATTTCCTCCTCCGCCCGCTTGCGCTCGGTGACGTCCCGGGCGATGCCGATGGCGGCAATCTTGCTGCCCGGGCCGACCGGGACGATGCTCAGTTCGGAATCGAAATAACCGCCCGATTTACGGGCGAGGCGCAGTTCGAACACCGGCGTCGACTGGCCGGCCAGGGTGTTCCGGAAAATCTCGGCGGCACGCGGCTGGTCGTCCGGGTGGACGATGGGCATGAAGGGCTTGCCGAGCCACTCTTCGGCCGGCCAGCCGGTCAGGTGCTCGAAGGCGGGGTTGAGCGAGTGGATGTTTCCCTCCGGCGTCAGCAGGTAGATGATGTCGTCGGCGTATTCGAAGATGCCCCGGTAGCGGGCCTCGCTTTCACTGATCCTTTCTTCCGCCTGCCGGCGCTGGACCAGTTCCTGTTCCAGCAAGGAGTTGGTCTGCCGCAGTTCGGCGGTGCGCTGGACGACCTTCTCCTCCAGTTGCTGGCGTTGTTGTGCCAGCTCGTCGTCCTGGATCTGGATCTGCACCAGCATGTCGTTGAAACCCTGCGCCAGGGTTCCCACCTCGTCCTTGCCGGTCAACTCCGCGCGCAGGCCATAGTTCTTTTCCCGCGAGACGGTGCTCATCAGTCCGACCAGGTATTGCAAGGGGTCGGTAATGGCCGGAAGCAGGCGCAATACCAGCGTCACCGCCACCAGCAAGGCGCCCGTCGACGCGACGACGATCATCAGCAGGCTCCACGCCAGGGCCTCGTACACCGGTGCCATGCTGGAACGGACATGGAGCGAACCGAGCCGCTCCTGCTTCAGGACCACGGGAAGGACGATTTCGAAGTGGGTCATCGTGTAGATGTTGCCCATCCCCTCAGCGCCATGATGACGATGGGGCGGCATGGCCGACCCCGGCCGTACATAGGCCGCCAAATCCTGGCCATCCTTGCCGAACAATTCGGCAAACTCGATGTTGTCGATGACGGCCAGGGCATCGAGGGTTTGCTCCGCCGCCTCGCGGTCGTTGAAGGCCAGGGCCGCCGTGCTGTTGGCCGCGACGATGCTGGCCTGGGCGTAGACATTCCGTTCCAGCGCATTGCGCTGCTGGAACCACTGCTGGGCCGTCAATGCCAGCATGGCAAACAGCGTCGCCGCCACGGTGGCGACAAAGGCGGTGAACATCAGCTTGCCGCGGATGGAGGCGTCCTTGAACGCGGCAGGGAGTCTCATTGCCGGCCGCCCGGTTCCGCCACGATGCGGGCCACCTTGAGCAGTTGCGAGCTGATCTTCAGCCCGGCGCGCCCGGCGGCGGCCGGATTGATTTCAAAGCGCACCTTGTTCTGCTCCAGGTAGAAGTTGATCGCCACGCCCTGGGCGGCGTAGCCCTCGCTGTCGGCCACGGTCAGGACCGGGCTGCCCTTGAGGCCGTCGAGCAGGCGCGGCAGCTTGTCCGCCTCGGAGGCCTCGATGAACAGCACCTGGCATTCGCCCAGGTCGCTGCGGCTGCCGACCGGCACCACCTCCCAGGCCGCGCCGCCGACCCGCTTGCCGCGCAAGCCCTCGGCGGCTTCGGCGAACTGGCCCTGCCCCAGGATGCACAGGCGCAGGCTGGAACGCGCCTTGATGGCGGCCGGCCACTCGACATACTTGGCGAAATTGTGGACGAAGGCGGCCTTGACTTCGTACTCCGCCAGCGGTGCCGCCGGCACGCCCGCGCAGTACAGCGCGAGCAGCGCGGCCCAGAGGATGGCGAGCGGCCGGTTCAGGGAGGTTTTCAAGGTGGCGCCCCCGGCTCTAGAAACGATAGACGGCCTTGAGCCGGAAGCTGCGGCCATCCTGTCCGATCAGGTCCTCGACATGCTCGGGGCGGCCGGGGTCGGCATAGTGCCGGTCGAACAGGTTGTAGACGCTGGCGGAGACCTCCAGTCCCTCGGCCAGCTTCCGGTTCAACAGGGTCAGGTTGGCGATGGCGTAGCTGCCCGCCCTGGCGCCGGCCAGGGTCTTGCGGGCGCTGGTGTACTGCAGTTCCATCCCGGCCCGCCAGGCCTCGCCGAACAGGGGCATGGAATAGTTGAGCTTGGCCAGGTGGCGGGGCGAATTCTCCAGGGTCGTGCCGGTATCCTGGGAGCGGGTGATCTGCCAGGCGTAGCTGGCCCGCAGCCGGGTATCGTCGGCCCAGGCGCGCTCGACCTCGAACTCGGCGCCGTTGGCCTTGAACTGGCCGATGTTGCGGAAGACGTTGTAGCCGTCCGTGTCGGTGATCTGGCTGATCAGGTTGCTGATCTCGTTCTGGTAGACGGAGGCGGAAACGCGGAAGTTGGCCTGGAACTGGTGCTCGACGACGATCTCGTAGCTGGTGACCTCCTCCGGTTCGAGGCCGACACTCGGTTTCGAGCCCAGGCTGGCGCTGGAGTAGTACATCTCGTAGGCGTTGGGGGCGCGGAAGGCGGTGCCGTAGAGCAGCTTGACCGCCGTCTCCGGCTGCGGCGTGTAGATCAGCGCCAGGCGCGGGTTCCAGGTGCCGCCCACGGTGGAGAAGTGATCGTAGCGCAGTCCCGCATTGAGCCGCAGTCGCTCGCCCAGGGGCAGGTCATCCTGGATGTACACGGCCTGGCGCTGACTGCTGTGCTGTTCATCCAGATAGACCTCATAGGGCGCCTGATCGTAGTTCTTCATGTCCTGGCGGAAGTTGTCCTGGTACTCCGCCCCGAATACCAGCTTGTGGCGATCGAACTGCCCGACCAGCCTGGCTTCGGCGCCCCACCATTCGGCCCAGGCCTGGTCCTTGTTGAGGGTGACCGGCGGCGCGTCATAAGGAAAGACGGAGTCGTAGAAATAGCCGCCGTAGAACACCCGGCCGGACAGGTCGAGGCGTTCGCCCAGCTTGCCGGCGTAGGCCAGGTCGAGCACGGCCTGGGAATCCACCGTCTGGGTGCGGGGGTCGTTGAACACGCTGCCGAAGGAGGCCGTGGGTACCCCTTGGGTGCTTTCTGAATATGCGCTGGTCAGGGTAAAACCTGCATAGGACAACTTGCCGTAGAAGTTCTGGTAGCTGCCATGATCCCGTTTCCGGGCGATGCCGTTGTTGGTGTCCGGGCTGTCGAACTCCGGGAAATACAGGTTCTGCCCCCGGCTGTCGGAATAGCTCGTCGACAACAGGATTTCGGCACCGTTATCAAGCTGCCGGCCATAAGTCAGGCGCCCCTTGCCGGTGCCGTAGCTCGCGGCCGACCCGGCCGCCTCCCAGCCGTTGTAGTCGCGTCCGCGTTTGCTGATGACGTTGACCACGCCGAAAAAGGCGTTGCTGCCGTAGATCGAGGAGCCCGGTCCGCGCACCACTTCCACCCGGTCGATGAGGTCGACGTCGAGGAAGAGTTCGTTGCCGATCGAGGCGGTGTCGTAATTGGCGTCGTTGACCCGGATGCCGTCCACCAGCAACAGGATGCGGCTGTTGTAGTCGCCGGGACGGTTGAAGCCGCGCACCCCGACGTATCGGTAGTTGCGGTCGCTGGTGACGAACAGGCCGCGCAGGCTGCCCAGGATGTCAGCCAGGGTGCGGTAGCCGTAGTTCCTGATGTCGGCGGCGGTGACGATGCTGACCGCGGCCGGGGCCTCGGTGGTCTTCTGGGCAAACCGGCTGGCGCTGTAGACCTCGACCGAGAGCAGTTCCTCGATCGAAAGTTGGGTCAGGTCGGCGGCTTCCTCGGCGCTCGCGGGGGTGGCCAGGACAAGCAGCAGCGCGCCGGCGCAGGCCGTGAGGCGCAGGCAGGGCGATCGATCGGCGGCAAGGACGGGCAAGACGATAACCATCTGATATCCCCTCTATCAACCTGAAACGCGCACTGTGGTCCATCGACCCCACGCTCCCATTCATGGGGGGATGGTAAATGGGCAGTGCAGGTACAAGATCCGGGGCGCTGCTTTTGCCCTGCCCATCATGGAAATGCTAGTTCAAGATCCGGGTTCCCGTGCAGGGGAAGCCGTTGACCTGCTTTGCGACAGCGCCGATTTATCGCCTCCTGATGCTAACACCATTCCCGTTCGGTAACCCTTGATACAAAAAGGTTTTCCAGGCAAACCGGGGCCAGGCCAGGGGCGGATGCAGGATGCCTGAAGGGGGCCGGACCGATGTGGACAAGCGAAGATGCCGGGCAGGCTTCGAGATCGGCGGCGTAGAATGACCTGGCCATCCGGTTTCTGCCCGTCAGGGCGTCCTTACCGGTTCTCCCCACGGTTGCCTTGCCGCCGTGCCCGCCATCGGGACGAAGTCAGTCCATTCAGAACGGCCCGTCGCGCGCGCAAGCGAACGGCGACGGCCGTCACACTCCATCGGGAGGCTACATGGATCTTTTCGTAGGCAATCTGGCCCCGCAAACCTCGGAAGACGAGTTGTCGGCGCTGTTCAAGACCTTTGGCGAGGTCCGCTCGGTGCAGATCAAGCGCGACCTGTTCAGCGGCGTTTCCAAGGGCTTCGGCTTCATCGAGATGCCGGGGCGGCAGCATTCCCTGAATGCGATGGCCGGCCTCAACGGCAAGGACCTCAACGGCCAGCCGCTGACGGTCAACGAGTCGCAGCCGCGCCAGGGCGGCGGGGGCCGGCGCCGCTGAGCGGTCAGCCCCCCCGCTTGACCGGTTCGATGTGCGCGGTGTGCTTGCCGTCGGTGAGCATCACCTGGCCGTCCTGGACCGTGCATTGCAGGCGCATGGAGCGGCTGGCCAGGGCGCGCAGTTCGTCGACCGACTCGGTCGGCAGGTTCAGCACGGTGAGCTTGTCCAGGCGGGCCAGGGCGTTCCTGTTCTGCTCCCACCAGATATCCGACGGCCGGCCGTTGTAGTTGATCAGCACGACCTGCTCGGAACGGTTGCAGGCCTTGCGCAGCCATTTCTCGTCCGGCAGGCCGACGTCGATCCAGAGCTTGATCGTGCCGGTGAGGTCCTTCAGCCAGAGGTCGGGCTCGTCGTCGACGCACAGGCCCTTGCCGAAGCCCAGGCCGTCGCAGGCGTAGAGCACGAAGGCGAGCAGGCGGACCATCATCCGCTCGTCGGTTTCCGAGGGGTGGCGGGCGAGGGTGATCGCGTGGTCCGCGTAGTAGTTGCGGTCCATGTCGGCGATCTGCAGATCGGCCTTGTGGATGGTGGCCTTGAGTGCCATGGGTCGGTTCCTAGAGGTGATCGGTCCAGCCGAGTTGCCGGATGCAGTCGGCGAAGTCGGCGCCGGGCGGGGCGGAGAGTACCACCGGCCGGCCGTCGCCGGGGTGCCGGAAGCCCAGGCTCACCGATGCCAGGAGCAGGCGGTGGCAACCGAACTTGTCCTGGAACAGCCGGTTGTGGCGGCCCTTGCCGTGCGTGGCGTCGCCGACGATGGGGTGGGCGATGTGTTTCATGTGCCGGCGCAACTGGTGCCTGCGTCCGGTCAGCGGGGTGAGTTCCATGAGGGCGTAGCGGCTGCTCGGGTAGCGGTCGACCCGGTAGGGCAGTTCCACGGTGGCGAGGCGGCGGTAGCGGGTGACGGCGGCTTGCGGAATGTCGTTGTCGCCGCGATAGCCGTATTCGTCCGCCATGCGGCCGAGCGGGTGGTCGATCTCGCCCGCTTCGTCGGGGTGGCCGCGCACCACGGCGAGGTAGCGCTTGGCCACCTCGCCGCGCTCGAACTGGCTGCCCAGTACGGCGGCGGCGGCCGGATCGAGGGCAAACAGCAGGATGCCCGAGGTGCCCTTGTCGAGCCGGTGCACCGGCCAGACCGGCTGGCCGATCTGGTCGCGCAGGAGCTGCAATGCGAAGCGGGTTTCGTGACGGTCGAGGTCGGACCGGTGCACCAGCAGGCCGGCCGGCTTGTCGATGGCGACCAGGCGGTCGTCGCGGTAGACGACGGTCAGCGCGGGCGTCACGGATGCGTTCCCGGTCGTCTCCCCGCCCGTTTGGGCGGGGCGGCAGAGGGTCAGGCTTCGGCCTGGCCGCCGTCGTCCTTGGCGATATCGGCGTGGACCTGGGCCATGTCGACTTCCTTGGCGCGCGCGATCAGGTCGTCGAAACCGCTGGCCGGCAGGGCGCCGGGCTGGGCGTAGATGATGACCTTCTCGCGGAAGATCATCAGGGTGGGGATGGAACGGATCTGGAAGTGGCCGGCGATGGCCTGCTCGACCTCGGTATTGACCTTGGCGAAGACGATGTCGGGATGCTTCTCGGCGGCCGCCTCGAAGACCGGCGCGAAGCCCTTGCAGGGGCCGCACCAGGGCGCCCAGAAGTCGATGATGACGAAGTCGTTGTTGAGGATGGTGGGTTCGAAGTTTTCTTCGGAGAGGTCGATGACGGCCATGATGGACTCCATAAGGGAAATAGGCGTGCTGCGCAACGCCCGCAACCTTAACACGACGTGCTCCCGGAACCTATATCAGTGTTTGCTTAAATTGGCTCGGGACGCGCATCTGGCGGCGTGGAGCAGGGCGGGTCCGGCCTCGACTAGGCGTCCGGGCGGCTCGGGGCCAAGCGTTCCAGGTACAGGTAGATCACCGGGGTGATGTACAGGGTCAGGAACTGCGACAGCAGCAGGCCGCCCACCACGGCGAGGCCGAGCGGCTGGCGGACCTCGCCGCCGGCGCCGAGGCCGAGGGCGATCGGCAGGGTGCCGGCGAGGGCGGCCAGGGTGGTCATCATGATCGGCCGGAACCGGATCAAACAGGCCTGGCGGATCGCCTCGGCGGCGGGTGCGCCGTCCTTGCGCTGCTTGGTGAGGGCGAAGTCGATCATCATGATGGCGTTCTTCTTGACGATGCCGATCAGCATGATGACGCCGACGAAGGCGTACAGCGACAGGTCGACCTTGAACAGCCACAGGGTGAGCAGGGCGCCCAGGCCGGCCGAGGGCAGGCCGGACAGGATGGTGAGCGGATGGACGAAGCTCTCGTACAGGATGCCGAGCACGATGTAGACCACCAGCACGGCGACCAGGAGCAGGAGGCCGAGGCCCTTCTGCGAGTCCTCGAAGGCCTGTGCGGTGCCTTCCAGGCTGCTCGCCAGGGTGGCGGGCAGGCGCAGTTCCCGCTCCAGGGCGCGGATGCGGCCGACCGCCTCGCCCAGCGAGATGCCTGTTTCGAGGTTGAACGACAAGGTCACCGAGGGCAGCTGGCCGAGGTGGTTCACGGTCAGGGCCTGGTTGCCGCGGCGCATCCGGGCGACGCTGTCGAGCGGCACCAGCTGGCCGTTGCTGGAACGGACATGCAGGCGCGACAGCATGGCGGGATCGGCCTGGAATTCCGGGGCCAGTTCCAGGATCACCTGGTACTGGTTGGTGGCGGCGTAGATGGTCGAGATCTGGCGCGAGCTGAAGGCCGACTGCAGGGCATCCTCGACCTGGCCATAGCTGAGGCCGAGCGGGGCCAGGCGGTCGCGGTCGATGTCCAGGCTGACGGTCGGGCTCTTGTTGTTGAGGTTGCTGTTGACGTCGACGAAGCCGGGCAGCTGGCGGATGCGGCCGAGCAGGGTCTCGCTCCAGCCGTACAGCTCGTCCAGGTCCTGGCCTTGCAGGGTGTACTGGTACTTGGCCGTGGTCAGTCGGCCGGTCAGGCGGATCGGCGGCGGGTTCTGCAGCGAGACCTTGATGCCGGGCACCACCGACAGCTTGGGCCGCAGCAGCTGCACCAGTTCGTCGGCCGAGTGCTTGCGCTGGTCGCGCGGCTTCAGCTTGAACAGCATCAGGCCGGAGTTGGCCGCGGCGCGCGAGCCGCCGGCGCCGACCACCGACATGAAGGTTTCGATGTCGGGCTCCCGGGCCGCGATGGCGGCGACCTGGCGCTGCTTGGCGACCATGCCGGCGAAGGAGACGTCGGGCGCGGCCTCGGTGAAGGCGATGACCTGGCCGGAGTCGCCGCTGGGCAGGAAGTCCTTGGGGATGTTGACGTACAGCCAGGCGCTCGCCGCGATGGTGAGGAAGAAGACCGCCAGCACCGAGCGCGGCCGCGCCAGGGCCCGGTCCAGGCTGGCCCGGTAGGCCTCGCGCACCGCCTCGAAGCCGTGTTCGAGCGCGTTCCAGACCCGGCCGTGGCGGCCTTCGTCATGCTTCAGGTAGCGGCTGGCCAGCATCGGCGTCAGGGTCAGCGAGACGAAGCCGGAGACCAGCACCGCGGCGCTGATGGTGACCGCGAATTCGTTCAGCAGGCGGCCGATGACGCCGCCCATGAACAGCACCGGGATGAACACCGCGACCAGGGACAGGGTCATCGAGATGATGGTGAAGCCGATCTCGCGCGCCCCGACGATGGCGGCCTGGAAGGGCGGTTCGCCGGCCTCGATGTGGCGGTGGATGTTCTCCAGCATGACGATGGCGTCGTCGACCACGAAGCCGACCGACAGGGTGAGCGCCAGCAGCGACAGGTTGTCCAGGCTGAAGCCGAGCCCATACATGATGGCGAAGGTGCCGATCACCGACAGCGGCAGCGCCACCGCTGGGATCGCGGTGGCCGACAGGTTGCGCAGGAACAGCAGGATCACCAGCACCACCAGGCAGCCGGCCAGGATCAGGGTGAACTGGACGTCGTCGATGGACTGGCGGATCGACACGCTGCGGTCGTACAGCACCGACAGTTCGATCGAGGCCGGCAGGCTCTCCTGGAAGCTGGGCAGGATCCTGTCGATCGCCGCCACCGTGGCCGGGGTGTTGGCGCCGGGCTGGCGCTGGATGGCCAGGACGATGGCGCGCTGGTCGACCAGCCAGTTGGCGCGCTTGTTGTTCTCGACGTCGTCGAGCGCGCTGGCCACTTCCTCCAGGCGCACCGGGGCGCCGTTCCTGTAGGCGATGATCAGGGGCCGGTAGGCGGCGGCGGTCTTGAGCTGGCCGTCGGCCTTGATCGCGAAGGTCTGCTTGGCGCCGTCCAGGCTGCCGGTGGCCTGGTTGACGTTGCCGGACTGGATCGCCAGGGACAGCTCGTCCAGGCCGATGCCGCGCGAGGCCAGGCGGTCCGGGTCGGCCTGGATGCGCACGGCGTATTTCTGCGAACCGTAGACGTTGACCTGGGCGACCCCGGGGATGGTGGAGATGCGCTGGGCGAGCTGGGTTTCGGCGTACTCGTTGACCACCGACATCGGCAGGCTGTCCGAGCGCATGGCGATGTAGAAGATCGGCGAGTCGGCCGGGTTGACCTTGCGGAACGACGGCGGCGACGGCATGTCGGTGGGCAGCTTGCGCTGGGCGGCGGCGATGGCCGACTGGACGTCCTGGGCGGCGGCGTCGATGTTGCGGTCGAGCTCGAACTGCAGGGTGATCGAGGTCGAACCCTGGGCGCTGGTCGAGTTGATCGAGGTGACCCCGGCGATGGTCGAGAACTGCGCCTCCAGCGGCGTCGCCACCGCCGCCGCCATGGTCTCGGGCGAGGCGCCGGGCAGGCTGGCCGAGACCGAGATGGTCGGGAAGTCGACGTTGGGCAGTTCCGAGACCGGCAGGCTGCGATAGGCGATCAGGCCGAAGACCAGGAACGCCGCCATCAGCAGCGTGGTCATCACCGGCCGGCGGATGCACAGTTCGGGCAGTTGCATGGCTTATCGGGCCTGGCCGGCGGCGGGCAGGGGAGGGGCGGCCTCCGGCATATTGATCTTCACCCTGGATTTCGGGGTCAGGCGCAGGTGGCCGTCGGTCACCACCATGGTGCCGGCCAGCAGGCCGGTCAGCGCGACCCGGCCACTGCGCTCGGCGACGATCCTGACCGGCCGGATGTCGATGCCCATGTCCGGCGTGACCGTGTACACCACGGTGCCCTTGCTGCCCTGCTGGATCGCCTCGGTCGGCACTGTCACGGCGTCCTTCAGGGTGTCGAGCACCAGTTCGACGCGCAGGTACTGGCCGGCGCTGAAGCGCTCGTCGCGGTTGTCCAGCCTGGCCTTCATGAGCAGGGTGCCGGTGCCCGGGTCGACCGCGTTGTCGACAAAGCTGACGGCTGCGGTGAGGGCCTGGCCGGCGCCGTCGGGCGTGCTCACCGTAGCCGCGATCGGCCCCTTGGCCAGGGCGGCGCGCAACGGGCCGAGGTGGCGTTCGGGCAGGGCGAAGCTGACCAGCAGGGGCTGGATGCGGTTGACCACCGCCAGCACGGTGTCGTTGGTCTTCACCGCCGTGCCCGGGAAGACCAGGCGGGCGCCGACCACGCCGTCGATGGGCGCGCGCACGGTGGCATAGGAGAGTTGCAGCCGGGCCAGTTCGGTCGCGGCACGGTCGGCCTGCACGGTGGCCTCGGCGGCGGCCAGGACGGCATTGAGGTCGGCCAGCTTTTCCACCGAGACGAAGCCCTGCTGCTGCAGGGCCTGGTAGCGGGTCACGTCGGCATGCGCCTTCTGCAGTTGGGCCTGGTCGCGCGCCTGGTTGGCCTCGGCCTGCCGCAGCCGGGCATTGAAGTCGGCCGGATCGAGCCGCAGCAGGATCTCGCCCGCCTTGACGTGCTGGCCCTCGCGGAACGGCACGGCCTGGACCTGGCCGTCCACGCGCGCCTTGAGCGAGACCGATTCATAGGCCTCGCCGCGACCGACCAGGTCGACCACGATGGCCAGGTCGCCGGTCTCGCTGCGCGCTGCCAGCACCGGCACCGGGGCGTTGTCCTTCTTGCCGGCGGCGGGGTCGGCGGGCGCCGGGCGCAGGTAAAGATAGATGCCCCCGGCCAGGACCAGGATTACGATGAACGCCTTGAGAAAAAACCGCATGCATAGCCTCGCAGGAATTATTTCGGCAATCGGGTGTCAGTTTTGTATCGCCGGTGCGACTAACCGATAACCCCGAACGCAACAGGAGCTCGCCATCATGGCCGCCGATTCCACACCCCGCATAGTGCCGACCGAAATCACCCCCGAGAGCGTATACGAAAAGCGCCGGGAGTTCCTTAAAGGCTCGCTGGCCCTGGCATTGTTCGCCAGCTTGCCGGTGCAGGCCGCCCTGCCGGCCTGGCGGAAGACCGCCTGGGGCCGCGACGAGTCGCCCAACACCTGGGAAGAGGTCACCACCTACAACAACTTCTACGAGTTCGGCACCAGCAAGGAAGACCCGGCCAAGAACGCCGGCAGCCTGCGTCCGCGGCCGTGGACGGTGAGCGTCGAGGGCGAATGCCTGAAGCCGCGCGCCTGGGACATCGACGCCCTGACCAAGGCCTTCCCGCTCGAGGAACGCATCTACCGGATGCGTTGCGTCGAGGGCTGGTCGATGGTGATCCCCTGGCTGGGCTTCCCGCTCGCCGAACTGATCAAGCAGGCGCAGCCGACCGGCAAGGCCAAGTACGTCGAATTCGTCACCCTGAAGGATACCAAGCAGATGCCCGGGCAGCGCTGGCCGGTGCTCGACTGGCCCTATGTCGAGGGCCTGCGCCTGGACGAGGCGATGCATCCGCTCACCCTGTTGTCGGTGGGCATCTACGGCAAGGAGCTGCCGAAGCAGAACGGCGCCCCGATCCGCCTGGTGGTGCCCTGGAAATACGGCTTCAAGAGTGCCAAGTCCATCGTCACGATACGCTTCGTCGAAAAGCAGCCGACCACGGCCTGGAACGCGGCGGCCGCGAACGAGTACGGCTTCTACTCCAACGTCAATCCGGAGGTCGACCACCCGCGCTGGAGCCAGGCGCGCGAGCGCCGCATCGGCGAGTTCTTCAAGCGCAAGACCGAGATGTACAACGGCTACGGCGACCAGGTGGCGCAGCTGTATGCCGGCATGGACCTGAAGAAGTATTTTTGAGGGCGTGAGCGATGAGACCAGTCGAAACAGGCGTGATGGCGGCTAAGGACATGGCATTCCGACCGGTGGCGGCGCCGTTCTGGTCCCGCCTTTCGCCCAGGACCCTCAAGGTGCTGCTGTTCGTCGTCTGCCTGGTGCCGCTGGCGCGCCTGTTCGTGCTCGGCTTCAGCCACGGCCTGGGCGCCAACCCGATCGAGTTCGTCACCCGCTCGCTGGGTACCTGGACCCTGAGCTTCCTGCTCATCACCCTGGCCATCACGCCGCTGCGCCGCTTCACCGGCCAGGGCCAGTGGCTGCGCTACCGGCGCATGCTCGGCCTGTTCGCCTTCTTCTACGGCATGCTGCACCTGACCACCTACCTCTGGCTGGACCAGTTCTTCGACTGGGGCGACATCCTCAAGGACATCTACAAGCGGCCGTTCATCACCTTCGGCATGACCGCCTTCCTGCTCCTGGTGCCGCTGGCGGTGACCTCGAACGACCGCTCGGTGCGGGCGCTGAAACGCAACTGGGCCAGGCTGCACAAGCTGGTCTACCCGGCCGCCATCCTGGCCGTGCTGCACTACTACTGGCTGGTCAAGCTGGACGTCACCCAGCCGGTCATCTATGCCAGCGTGCTGAGCCTCCTGTTGGGCCTGCGGGTCTGGTGGTGGTGGCAAAAACGGGTTCCCGCCGCCAAGGCAGGAAATGCCGTTGCGCCGGCACTGGCCAGTCGAGGCCGGCAGGGCTGACCGCCCGGCGGGCCAAGGCCGGTCAACTGTGTGCGCCGCCCCACCGGATGCTGGCGATGCCGGCGATCAATGCCATGACCAGCACCACCACGGCGCCTGAAGGCAGGTCGAACAGGGCGGATCCGGCCAGTCCCACGGCGTAGCCCGCGGCGCCGATGCCGTAGGCGGCGGCCAGCCTGGGCTTGCCGTGCAGGCCACGGGTGGCCAGGCCAGGCAGGATGAGGCTGGCGAAGACCAGGTAGACGCCGACCAGTTGCACCGAGGCGGTGACGGCCATGGCGAAGATGACGTAGAAGCCCAGGCTGCCCAGGCGATCCCGGAGACCGAACCAGAGTCCGAGCAGGACCGCGGTCAGGCCGGCCATGAGCACCAGCTGGCTGGTGTTGACCCAGAGTATCTGGCCGACCAGCAAGTCCTTGAGGTGTTCGCCGCCATGCGGGTTGTCCGCCAGCAACAGGATGCCCAGGCAGGCGGCCAGGACAAACAACACGCCGATCAGGGCCTCCTGGATCTGTGGCCAGCGCTTTTCGCTGTAGGTCAGGACCAATGCGCCGAGCAGGGCGGCGCTGACGGCGGCCACCTGCACCGCCCAGCCCTGCGGCTCCCAGCCCATGGCATCGGCGGCAATCACCCCGATGCCGGCAATCTGGGCGATGGCGAGGTCGATGAAGACGATGCCGCGTTTGAGCACTTGCAGACCCAGCGGGACGTGCGTGGCCAGCACCAGCAGCCCGGCGACCATCGCCGGGCCGAGGATGCCCGCATCCAGTCCGGCATAGTTCATCGTGTCACCTTGAGCAGGCGCTCGATGGTGTCGTCGAACAGGCCGAACAGGTCGCGCGCCTTGTCGCTGCCGCCGACGGTAAACGGCAGCTCGACGGCCGGGATTCCGGTGCGCTGCGACAGCCAGGCCGAGGCGCGGTCATCGTTGTAGGCGGCGCGCACGATCATCCGCGCCGGATGCTGTTTCAGCAGCGCCTCGACCTCGCTCAGGTGCGTGCTGGTGGGCTCCACGCCGGGCTTGGGCTCCAGGGTGGCGACCTCGGTCAGCCCGAGCCAGTTTTCCAGGTAGGGAAAGGCCTTGTGCTGGACGACGATGGCCTCGCCGCGCAACGGCGCCGCGAGCTTGTCCCAGCGCTGGATGGCGCTCTGCCAGCGGGCGGCGAAGTCCTTGTGGCGGGCCTGGTAGTAGCCGGCATTGGCCGGATCGATCTCGGCCAGGCGCTGGGCCAGGGCATCCGCGACCAGGCCGATGTTGCGCGGGTCGGTCTGGATGTGCGGATTGCCGCCCGGGTGGACGTCGCCGTCGGCGCGATCGAGGCGGGTCGGAACTTCCAGCTTGTGGACGTAACTGGCCGCCTCGAAGGAACCCGGCTTGCCGGGCTGGATGGCCGGGTTGCCCGACTGGCGCAGCAGTATGGGCAGCCAACCCACCTCCAGTTCGGAGCCGGTGCAGACGGTCAGGTTGGCGTCGCGCACGGCGGCGATCAGGCTGGGGCGCGCCTGGATGTGGTGCGGGTCCTGCAAGGCACTGGTGGCGTTGTAGACGCGGGCCTTGTCGCCGGCCAGTTCCTGCGCCAAGGCGCCCCATTCGGGTTCGCAGGCGACGATCTTGATGCTGGCGTGGCTGGCCTGCGAGAGGCCCAGGGTGGCCAGGGCGAGCAGGGCAAGCAGGGTCTTGTTCATCGGTGTCTTCATCTCGGTGGTCTCAGAAAATGTGGGCGCCGTGGGCGCCGAGGCTCATCTGGTATTGCAGGAACATCTGGTTGTCGGTGATGCCCTGCTGCGACTTGTCCTGGGCGAACTGCAGGCGAACGCGGCTGAATTCGCTCGGCGTCCAGTCCACCATCAGGCTGTATTTCGACGGCTTGTAGTCGGAGTTGGCGAGGTTGCCGGCATTCGAGGCCAGGTTGACGCTGCCGATGTCGAGGCGGTCATAGCGCAGACCCACCCGCCAGGCGGGCATGAACTGGTAGATGCCTTGCAGGTAACCGCCGGACTGCGCGCTGCGGTAGCGGTCGGTGTGGCTGCCTGTGCTGTCGCTGTTGACGTCGTAGGTCAGGTCGCCGGACTCGTTGCGGTGGAAGTATTCGCCCTGCAGCTTGAAATTGACGCGCTCGCCGTTGCCGTGCGGCGCCCACTTCCAGACGAAGTCGGCCAGCCAGAGCCGGCTCCTGCCATCGAAGCTGTTGGTCACCGGGGTGGCGAACAGGTCGGTGTCGTCATATTGGCGGTCGCGCGGCGACGTGCTCAGCCAGGACAGGCCGGCGCTCCAGCTGTGGCTGTCGCCGATGTCGCCGCCGGTATGGGCGAACAGGGTGGCCGAGCCCAGACCATTCTGGTCCCGGTCCGAGCCCGGAAAGTTGCGCCCGCGTCCGGCCTCGGCGCCCAGTTCCAGGAACTGGTCGGTGGGCAGCAGCCATTTGACCTGGACGCCGTCGTCGCCCATCTGCCCGCCCAGGAAGGCCTGGTAGGCCAGGGGCGCATCGACGAAGTCCCAGGTATGGGCGTGCTGCTCGTTCAGGTAGCCGATGCCGGAGAAGAAGCGGCCGAACTTGATGCGTACGCCGTCGGGCAGCGCGGTGGTCTGCAGGAAGGCCTCTTCGGCGGAGGCCGTGTCGTCCGGGTGGATGGCGAAATTGAGGCCGCCATAGAACCAGGGGTCGACGTTGGCGTAAACGCCCAGTTCTGATTCCGCGAGGCTGAAGCCGCGTTGGCCGGGGCCGATCTCGCCGCCCGGAATGAAGCCGCTGATGCGGTAATCGGCGGGGTCGTGCGACAGGTTGGCATAGAGGCCCGACAGGACCAGCGAGATGGCCGGGTTGAAGGCGTTGGCGGCCGCGGCCGGGCCGTCTGCCACCGGTGCCTCGGCAGCAGGCGGTGTGGCGGCTTGCTGGGCCACCGCATTCTGTGCCGCTTCGGTCCTGGCCTCGGCCTGCTTTAGTCGGGCCTCCAGGTCGGACAGGCGGGATTCGTAGGATTGCCGCAGTGCCTCGATTTCCTGATGCAGTTGTTGCAGGTCATCCGCAGCAAAGGCGGAAATTGGGCCAAGGGCGAGCGCCAGGGCCAGCGCAAGTGGGGTGCGCAAGTGCATGTGGTTTCCTCGTCAGAACGATGCAATACCCCGGCACGAGGGTGCGCGCCGGGCGGTTCAAAGCGGGTTCAGGCGAGGGATCGGGGCGGGGCTTGCGACAGGTAGGGGACGTCAGTCCGGCTATGCAAGCCGGTCGACGGGCCGCTTTGAAGCTTCAGCGGTGCGGGTGCCAGGGCCGCGATATCGAACGGCGACGGCGGGATCGAGTTGCCGCCCGGCGCATACGCGGCGCAGCGGTCGCAGACGTCCGCCGGCCCGCCCGGGTGCTGCTTGTCGTGCTGGCTGTAGCGGGTATGTTCGAGCGCGTGATCGAGATCATGCAGCAGCGCGCCCTGTTGGATGAACAGGGCCAGCAGGGCTAGCACGACGATAAAGATGCGGTTACGGCTCATGCCGGGTATGGGGTCTGGATGTTGATGCAATCGACGAAGCTTTGGCTGACGGATATTACCCGGGATAGTTCCGCGCCGGCTTGGCGGTTGTGGCCGGCCATGTTGAAATCGCGTTCCATGACGCCGCCCATCGCTCCCGAGCTGAACCCTGACCGTTCCGAGCCCTCCGCCGGCAACCGGTACCAGGCCGGGCATGCCGCGTTGATCGTCGGCAGCCATCTGTGCTTGCTGCAGCGCGAGTTGCTGCCCGAGGCCGGCGATCCGGTCGAACTGGCGCGCCGCCTCTACCACGCCCCCTTCGTCGTCCTGGCGCACGACACGGCCGACGATCCGGTGTTCTTCTACGCCAACCTGGCCGCCCAGCGCCTGTTCGAGATGGTCTGGGCCGAGATCGTCCGCCTGCCTTCGCGCTATTCTGCCGAGCCGCTGGCGCGCGGGGAAAGGCAGCGCCTGCTCGACCGCGTGGCCCAGCATGGCTTTATCGACGACTACGCCGGCGTCCGGGTGTCCGCCAGCGGCAAGCGCTTCCAGGTCGCCAACGCCCGGGTCTGGAACCTGGTCGAGGCGGCTGGCCGGGTCGTCGGCCAGGCCGCCGCCTTCAGCGACTGGACCCCGCTGCCAAGCTCCGATCAGGCCGACTGACGGGCGGGTTGGAAGGCCCTGGCCGCATCGGCCACGGCCTTCTCGGCCAGGGCGATCAGGCGCGCCGGCTCGATGCCGAGGTGCTCGGCGTTGACCTCGGTCTGCAGCCAGGAATCTTCGCCCTGCCAGGTCCAGTCCGCCTCATGGCCGGGCTTCCAGGTGACATAGAAGACATGCCGGATATGCGACTCGTCCTCGACGATGAGGCTGGCGACGAGGTGTTCATCGTGCAGCGTGACGCTTGCGGTATCGATCACGGCATCCAGGGCGGCGCGTTCTTCCATTTCGGTATCCTGTCCAGGCAAGCGGAGGGCTGAGGCTGATATTGATCGTCTGGCCGGCGCCGAGTTCACTCCTGACCGGGTGGGCAGAACTTAGCCGCCTGGGCGCAGTCTTGATGAACAGGCCATTCGTCGGAGGCGAACATCATGGCAGTTGCTGAATCGGCTGGAGACTTGCCCCATGGGCCTGCCGGGTGCGCCGTCTGCGGCGCCCGCAACGGCAACCGCCAGTACCATGTCATCGACGGCAAATCGACCTGCGAGCATTGCCTGCTCGATGCGCGCAAGAAACTGGTCGGGCTGCTCGACGTGCATCCCTATGAGGAATTCGCCGAGTCCATCGCCGGCGCCCTCGACCTGCGCGAACACGAGACCGGGCTGCACTCCAAGCGCGTCGCGGCGCATACCCTGGTCCTGGCGCGGCATCACTATTCCGACCAGGCCACCCTGCGCGAGATCTATTGGGGCAGCCTGCTGCACGACATCGGCAAGATCGGCGTGCCCGATGCGATCCTGCTCAAGGCTGGGCCGCTGACCGGGGAGGAATGGCTGGTGATGAAGCAGCACCCGGATTTTGGCGCCCGCATCCTGGAGAAGGTACCCCACTTCGCACTCGCCGCCGAGATCGTCCTGTGCCATGAAGAACGCCACGACGGCACCGGCTATCCGCGCGGCCTGCAAGGGGAGGCTATCCCTTTCCCCGCCCGCCTGTTCGCGGTGATCGACACCCTGGACGCCATGACCTTCGATCGGCCCTACCGGCGGGCGATGCCCTTCGATGCTGCCAAGGCGGAGATCGTCGACAAGTCCGGCAGCCAGTTCGATCCGGTCGCGGTGGCAACCTTCCTGCGCGAGGAAGCCATGCTGCGCGAGATGACCCGGCTGAATTATCTCGACCCGGGCTTTACCGGCTAGGTTCTCCCGCCGCCGCCGCGGGCGGAAATTCCGGCTTGGCGGTCGCCATCACTCGTGTTGAAATGGGGCTCCATGACGACGACCGACGCCCTCACAGTCCGCCGTAACGAACTCGTCCGCGGCCTGCTCGACATCCTGCCTGCCGATGCCGTGCTGCACCTGGCCGAGGCCCTCCGGCCCTACGAGTGCGATGGTCTTTCCGCCTACCGCCGCCTGCCCATGGCGGTCGCCTTGCCGAGTAGCGTCGAACAGGTCCGGGCCATCATGCGCCTGTGTCATCGCCTCAGGATTCCCGTGGTGCCGCGCGGCGCCGGCACCGGCCTGTCGGGCGGCGCCCTGCCGCTTTCGGATGGTCTGCTGCTCTCGCTGGCCAAGCTGAAATCCATCCTCAACCTCGATCCGGTGGCGCGCACGGCACGGGTCCAGCCGGGCGTGCGCAACCTGGCCATCTCGCAGGCGGCGCTGCCGCACGGCCTCTACTACGCGCCCGACCCGTCGTCGCAGATCGCCTGCAGCATCGGCGGCAACGTGGCGGAGAACTCGGGCGGCGTGCACTGCCTGAAATACGGCCTCACCGTGCACAACCTGCTCAGGCTGGAGGTGGTCACCGCCGAGGGCGAGTTGCTGAGCCTCGGTTCCGACGCGCCCGATGCGCCCGGCTACGACCTCATGGCCCTGATGACCGGTTCGGAAGGACTGCTCGGCATCGTGGTCGAGGCCACGGTGCGCCTGTTGCCGCTGCCCGAGCGCGCCCAGGTGCTGCTGGCCGCCTTTGACGACGTCGCCAGGGCGGCCGCCGCGGTGGGCGAGATCATCGCCGCCGGCATCATCCCGGCCGGACTGGAGATGATGGACAAGCTGGCCATCCAGGCCGCCGAGGCCTTCGTCCACGCCGGCTACCCGGTCGCCGCCGAGGCGATCCTGCTGTGCGAGCTGGACGGCACCAACGACGAGGTCTCCGAGCACGTCATGCAGGTGCGCCAGTTACTCCTGCGCTGCGGCGCCACCGAGGTGCGCACCGCGCGCGACGAGGCCGAGCGCCAGCGCTTCTGGGCCGGGCGCAAGTCGGCCTTCCCGGCGGTCGGCCGCCTCTCGCCCGACTACTACTGCATGGACGGCACCATCCCGCGCCGGCGCCTGCCCGAGGTGCTGACCCGCATCCGCGAACTGTCCGTGGAATACGGCCTGGCGGTGGCCAACGTGTTCCACGCCGGCGACGGCAACCTGCACCCGCTCATCCTCTACGACGCCAACCGGCCGGGCGAACTCGAACGCACCGAGCAATTCGGCGCCCGCATCCTGCAGGCCTGCGTCGATGCCGGCGGCACCATCACCGGCGAGCACGGTGTCGGCATGGAGAAGATCGACGCCATGTGCGGCCAGTTCGCCGCCCCCGAGCTGGCCCAGTTCCATGCCGTCAAGGCCGCCTTCGACCCGGACGGCCTGCTCAATCCCGGCAAGGCGGTGCCGACCCTGCACCGCTGCGCCGAGTTCGGCGCCATGCACGTGCACCACAACGAACTGAAGTTCCCGGACCTGCCGAGGTTCTGACATGAGCCGCGACCTCGAACAGCCGATTGCCGAACGGGTGCGCGAGGCCGCCGCGCAGGCCACGCCGCTCGCCATCGTCGGCGGCGGCAGCAAGGAATGGTACGGCCGCACGCCGGTCGGCGAACGCCTCGACCTCGCCGGCCATGCCGGCATCCTCAACTACGAGCCGAGCGAGCTGGTCATCCGCGCCCGTGCCGGCACCCCGCTGGCCGAGATCGTCGCCGTGCTGGCCGAAAACGGCCAGCGCCTGCCCTTCGATCCGCCGGCATTTGGCGCCAGCGCCACGCTCGGCGGCAGCATCGCCTGCGGCCTGTCCGGCCCAAGCCGGCCCTATGCCGGTTCGGCGCGCGACCACGTGCTCGGCGCCCGCATCGTCAACGGCCAGGGCGAGGTGCTTGAATTCGGCGGCCAGGTGATGAAGAACGTCGCCGGCTACGATGTCTCCCGCCTGATGGCCGGCGCGCTCGGCAGCCTGGGCGTGCTGCTCGACGTCAGCCTCAAGGTGCTACCGCGCCCGGCCTGCGAGCTCACCCTGGCCAAGGAATGCACGGCCGGCAACGCCATCGCCGCGATGAACGCCTGGGCCGGCCGGCCGCTGCCGATCAGCGCCGCCGCCTTCGACGGCATCCGCCTGGTCATGCGCCTGGCCGGCGCCGAGACCGCGGTGCACTCGGCCGCGGTGCGCCTCGGCGGCGAGGCCATGGCGGACGGCGAACGGTTCTGGACCGAGCTGCGCGAGCACCGGCATGGCTACTTCGCCGGTGAGATGCCGCTCTGGCGCCTGGCCGTGCCGGGCCCGACGCCGCCCATCGACCTGCCGGGAAAATGGCTGATCGAATGGGGCGGCGGCCAGCGCTGGCTGCGCGGCGAGCTCGACCCGGTCCACATCCGCGCCGCCGCCCAGTCCGCCGGCGGCCACGCCACCCTGTTCCGTGGCGGCGACCGCAACGGTCCGGTCTTCCATCCCCTGGTGCCGGCCATGCTGGCGCTGCAGCGCCGCCTGAAGCAGGCCTTCGACCCGGCCGGCATCCTCAACCCCGGCCGGCTCTACCCGGAGCTCTGATGCAGACCCAACTGGCCGAGTTCATCCGCGACACGGCCACCGGCCGCGAGGCCGACGCCATCCTGCGCGCCTGCGTCCACTGCGGCTTCTGCACCGCCACCTGTCCCACCTACCAGCTCACCGGCGACGAACTGGACGGCCCGCGCGGCCGCATCTACCTGGTCAAGCAGATGCTGGAGACCGGCACGGCGGGCGCGGTCACCCTGCATCACCTCGACCGCTGCCTGCTCTGCCGGAGTTGCGAAACGACCTGTCCGTCCGGCGTGCGCTATGGCCGCCTGGCCGAGATCGGCCGCGCGGTCGCCGAGACGCTGAGCCCGCGCCCGCTGGCCGACCGGATCAAGCGCCGGGCGTTGCGCTGGGCCGTGCCTGAGCCGGTGCGATTCCGAACTTTGTTGGCCGTGCTAAATCGCCTACGCTGGCTTTTGCCGATTCGCTATGCGAGGCAACTGCCGTCGTTCCCGCGTAGGCGGGAACCCAGCCCTATTGAACTGGATGCCCGCCTGCGCGGGCATGACGAAACCCAAAGCCACGCTACTCCTGCACGACGCCATCCACGCACCATGCTGATCCTCGAAGGCTGTGTCCAGTCCGTCGTAACCCCCAACGTCAACGCCGCCGCTAGGCGCCTGTTCGACGGCCTCGGCGTCAGCCTGATCGCCGCACCCGAGGCCGGCTGCTGTGGTGCCCTGAGCACCCACCTGTCTGCGCACGAGGAAGGCCAGGATCAGATGCGCCGCAACATCGACGCCTGGTGGCCGCACATCGAGGCCGGCGCCGAGGCCATTCTGGTCACCGCCTCCGGCTGCGGCGTCATGGTGAAGGACTACGGCGAGGCCCTGCGCGACGACCCGCGCTACACCGACAAGGCGCGCCGGGTCTCCGACCTGGCGCGCGATCCCTGCGAAGTGCTGACCGCCGACGACCTGATCCGCCTCGGCATCAAGGGCCACGGCCGGCGCATCGCCTTCCAGAGTCCCTGCAGCCTGCAACACGGCCAGCGCCTGGATGGCCGGATCGAGGCGCTGTTGAGCGCGGTGGATTTCGAACTGACGCCGGTGGCGGATGGCCATCTGTGCTGCGGTTCGGCGGGGAGCTATTCGGTGCTGCAGCCGGAGATGGCGGAGGCGTTGCGCGATAACAAGCTGGCGGCATTGCAGGCCGGCAGACCCGATGTCATCGTCACTGCGAATGTCGGTTGCCAGATGCATTTGTCCGGCACATCTGAATTGCCTGTGATGCACTGGCTGGAAGCGCTCAACGAGGTTGGGGTTCGGAAAGAGCGAGCCGTGGTCAGTGCAAAGCTCGCTTCACACCCCTTCGCCGATTGACCGCCCCAGCGCCAAGCTTACAATCCCCCTATAACAACCGCCTCACCCGCGGTTCAGTCCAACAAGGTTTATCCGCCGCCGGGCCGCCCGCGCCGGATGCAGGTGCGGGAGGGCGGCGGATAAACACTATTCGTTAGTGCACTATGAAAAGCTCCGTATTAGCCGGCCATCTTGCAGCCCCAGCCTTCGTCTATGTCTTGCCGACAATCGTCCACCATCGGGACCGTCCTGTTGACCTCCAAGATCTATTGACGTTTCTACCCCCAAATTACCTGTTCTTCATTGCACCACTCATTGCCTGGATCGCCATATCGAGGCTAAGGCATCTTCCAGCCGCCGCCGTGGATGTTGGTTGCCTCGGTGTTACTTCGACTCTTCTTGTGCTCGCGATTTTGTTCGCATGTTGTATCGATAACTCGAACGCATTGGGCTGGCTCTATTATTGGCCCATTGCAATCATTTCGGCCTTCTCGGCCGTAGCGCTTCGGAAGCCGGCGCGATGACACCTATCGCTTGAGGCCAAAGGGTTCGAATTATTCCTCTCAAGCGAATGATTGAAGGCAAGCTGATCGAACGGGTGCATGTGAACGCGAGTGATGAGGGGTTCGAGTATGGATTTGTGAGAGAACACCGCATGAATGCATATCACTCGAGCGGCAAGTGCCACCGCATCATCTTGATGCTCGCAGCCGCCATGGCGTTGGACGCTTGCACGGGAGGACTTGCAATGGGCAATATGGTTTTGTTTTCCGCCGTGAGTGGCACCGTGCTGCTGGACGGCAAGCCAGTGGCTGGAGCCGAGGTCGACCGGGAGTTCGACTGGGCCTGGAAGAGCGAGAAAGGACACGATGGTACGAGCACAAACGCCGAGGGCCATTTCGCACTGCCGGCGATCACGCGCAGTTCGTTCCTTGGCTCGCTTCTGCCGCACGAGCCCCTGGTCAAGCAAACGATCACGATCAACCATGCTGGCAAGGCGTATCAGGCCTGGATGCTGTTCAAAAGTGACTATGACAACAATGGCGAACTCGATGGCAAGCCCATCGCCCTGACCTGCAGGCTCGACACCGATCCGCAGCGACGAGGCGAGCTATTCGGCATCTGCGAACCGAACTGAGTGAGAAATCGAGTCTGGCCCGTTGAACTGTGATGTTCCTGACGTCGGGCCCCACCTATCGGTTCGCGGCGCACGGGCAAAGTTTCCCGGTCCCAAACCCAACCTAATAATGGCCGTCTAAACAACGGCCAGGGATCTTCGGAATGAAGAATAGTTCGATTTGGCGCCTTGCCTGGATTGGCCTGGAACATGGTGTCCCGGGCAGGGCAAAGAATGTACCGGAGGCCGTGCAGTGGTACCAGAGGGCGGCCGCCGCTGGAAACCACCGGGCAATGCGCGCCCTGGCGCGGATATTCGGGCAGGGTGCTGAAGGCGTTGCCGCCGACACGACTCAGGCACGGGAATGGACCGACAAGGCGGCGCAGCAATGAGGTATCAAGCCGGTTGAACAGTGTAACTGCCGCAATCGAAAGGGTCGGAGTCGCATTGCGTGTTGATGACCTGACAGACACTGACCTTTACTGCGCCGCCTACCCAAGCCGGGTGTTCAGCCCATCACCGCCTTAACCGCCTTCAAGCAGTAGTCCACGTTCTCCTGCTTGGCACTGTAGCCCATCAGGCCGATGCGCCAGATCTTGCCGGCGAGGACGCCGAGGCCGGCGCCGATTTCCAGGTTGAATTCGTTGATCAGGCGGGTGCGCGCGGCGGCATCGTCGACCCCGTCGGGGATGTAGACCGAGTTGAGTTGCGGCAGGCGGGCGGCTTCATCGACCACGAACTGGATGCCCATCGCTTCCAGGCCGTCGCGCAGTTTTTCGTGCATGCTGCGATGACGCGCCCAGGCGTTTTCCAGGCCTTCCTCGGCCAGCATCACCAGGGCCTCGTGCAGGCCGTAGAGCGGGTTGATCGGCGCGGTGTGGTGGTAGGTGCGCTTGCCTTCGCCGCTCCAGTAGCCGAGCACCAGGTTGAGGTCCATGAACCAGCTTTGCACCGGCGTCTTGCGCGCCTTGACCTTGGCGATGGCGCGCTCGCCGAAGGTGACCGGCGAGATGCCGGGCGTGCAGGACAAACACTTCTGGCTGCCGGAATAGGCGGCGTCGATGCCCCACTCGTCGATCAGTACCGGCACACCGCCGAGCGAGGTGACGCAGTCCATGATGGTGAGCGCGCCGTGCCTGCGTGCGATGGCGGCCAGAGCGGCGGCATCGGAGAGCGCGCCGGTCGATGTCTCGGCATGCACGAAGGCGAAGATCTTCGCGTCCGGGTTGGCGGCGAAGGCGGCCTCGACCTTGGCCGGATCGACCGGCGCGCCCCAGGCGTCTTCGACAATCACCGGCACGCCGCCGGTGCGCTTGACGTTCTCGACCATGCGGCCGCCGAACACGCCGTTGACGCAGACGATCACCTTGTCGCCCGGTTCCACCAGGTTCACGAAGCAGGACTCCATGCCGACCGAGCCGGGACCGGAGACCGGGAAGGTGAGCTTGTTTTCGGTCTGGAAGGCATAGCGCAGCAGCGTCTTGGTTTCTTCCATCATGGTGGTGAAGGCCGGGTCGAGATGGCCGATGGTCGGCCGCGCCATGGCGTCGAGTATGCGTTGCGGCACGTCGGACGGACCGGGGCCCATGAGGGTGCGGCGGGGCGGCTGGAAGGAAGCGATGGCGGGTGCGGGAATGGACATGTCGACTCCTCTGGTCTCGGGGTGTGTAGTTGTTTGAGTGGCTGATTATGCCAGCCTTGGACTTGCTGGATGCAAGTACTGGCAAGGCCCCGAAGGGATTGTGGGTTTGCCGGCAGGGGGACGGAAAATGAAAAAAGCCCGTCCGGTCAGGGACGGGCTTTTCTGCTGACAGCAGTGTGTGGCGATAAGGCCTTACTTCTTGGCGGCAGCCTTGGGTGCAGCGGCCTTCTTCGCAGCCGCGGGTTTGGCGGCGGCAGCTTTGGGTGCAGCAACCTTCTTCGCAGCGGCGGGCTTGGCAGCGGCAGCCTTGGGCGCAGCGGCCTTCTTCGCAGCCGCGGGTTTGGCAGCGGCCTTGGGCGCAGCGGCCTTCTTCACAGCCGCGGGTTTGGCAGCGGCCTTGGGCGCAGCGGCCTTCTTCACAGCCGCGGGTTTGGCAGCGGCCTTGGGCGCAGCGGCCTTCTTCGCAGCCGCGGGTTTGGCAGCGGCCTTGGGCGCAGCGGCCTTCTTCACGGCCGCGGGTTTGGCGGCAGCAGCCTTGGGCGCAGCGGCCTTCTTCGCAGCCGCGGGTTTGGCAGCGGCCTTGGGCGCAGCGGCCTTCTTCACGGCAGCGGGTTTGGCGGCAGCAGCCTTGGGCGCGGCGGCCTTCTTGACGGCGGGTTTGGCAGCGGCTTTGGCAGCGGCGACCTTCTTCACAGCGGCGGGTTTAACAGCGGCAGCGGCGGGCTTGGCGGCAGCTTCCGCCGTGGCGGGCTTGGCGGCAGCTTTCGCCTTGGTTGTGGACTTGGCGGTGGATTTAGCAGCGGGCATGTCTCACTCCTTTGGTTTGGGAAGGCCGGAAAGCCTTATGCCTCAATCGGTTCCACGCTATACCGCGTGTTGAACGTCATTCTAGAGCAAAAAAAACGTAATGCTGCAAGGGTGTCGAGGCTTTTTTATAAAAGTTAATTTCGCCTGTTGTCAGTGCGGGACGATTTCATCGCTGAACAGTGCTTCCACACGTTCACGACGCCGCGTCAGCAGGACCTTTTCGGCGCTCACCAATACCTCCGCTGCACGTGGCCGGGTGTTGTAGTTCGAGCTCATGCTCATGCCGTACGCACCCGCTGAAAGCAAGGCCAGCAGGTCGTTTTCGGCCAATGCCAGGTCGCGTTCGCGGGCCAGGAAATCGCCGCTTTCGCACACCGGTCCGACGATGTCGTAGCGGCGTTTTTGACCCGCGCGTTCACGCACCGCCTGGACATCGTGCCAGGCGTCGTAGAGCGAGGGCCGCATGAGGTCGTTCATCGCCGCGTCGACGACGGCGAAGTCCTTGGTCTCGCCATGCTTGAGATATTCCACCTTGGTCAGCAGCAGGCCGGCATTGGCGACCAGCGAGCGGCCCGGTTCCAGGATCAGTTTCTGCGTGCGTCCGGCAAGCCGCGACAACAGCACCGCGGCGTACTCCGACATCGCCGGCGGGGTCTCATTCTGATAGCGCACGCCGAGTCCGCCGCCGAGATCGATGTGGTGCAACCCGATGCCGTCGGCGGCGAGGCGGTCGACCAGGTCGAGCACCTTGTCGAGCGCTTCCGCGAAGGGCGCCGATTCGGTCAGTTGCGAACCGATGTGACAGTCGACGCCGACCACACGCAGGTGGGCCAATCCGGCGGCCTCGCGATACAGGCGCGGCGCCTCGTCGTAGGCGATGCCGAACTTGTTTTCCTTCAGGCCGGTGGCGATGTAGGGATGCGTCTTGGCGTCGACATCCGGGTTGACCCGGAAGCTCACCGGCGCGATCTTGCCGAGCCGTTCGGCGACCGCGTTCAGGCGCGCGAGTTCGCTTTCCGATTCGACGTTGAAGCAGTGGATGCCGGCATTCAAGGCGGCTTCCATTTCCGCCTCGGTCTTGCCGACGCCGGAGAACACCACCTTGCCGGGGTCGCCGCCGGCCGCCAGCACGCGCGCCAGTTCGCCGCCGGAGACGATGTCGAAGCCGGCGCCGAGCCGGGCGAACAGGTTCAGGATGGCCAGGCTGGAATTGGCCTTCACGGCATAGCAGATGAGGTGGTCGTGCGCGGCGAAGGCGTCGTCGTAGGCGCGATAGGCCTCGGTCAGCGCGGCGCTGGAATAGACATAACAGGGCGTGGAGAATTCGCGGGCGATGGCATCCAGGGCCACGTCCTCGCAATGCAGCAGGCCGTCGCGGCGGGGGAACGGATTCATTTCGTCGATTGTTGGGTAGAGGTGGGCTGGCCTTGGTCGGGCAGGTAGAGCGCGCCCTTCTTGCCGCAACCGGCAAGCAGGGGGATGGCGATGAGCAAGGCGGCGATCAGACGCATGGCGAATGTGGCTAAAATGGGTGCAGGAAAGTCTATCACGCGCGAGGAAGACGAATGACCGAAAGCGAATACATCCAGGTGACCGATGCCTTGTTCCACAAGTTGGAACACGACCTCGAAGCGGCGGACCTGGATTACGAACTGGCCGCGGGTGGCATCCTGGAGATCGAGTTCGACAACGGCTCCAAGATCATCATCAATCGTCAGACGCCGATGCGGGAAATCTGGGTCGCCGCCAAGAGCGGCGGCTTCCACTATCGCTGGCAGGACGGCGCCTGGCACGATACCCGCGGCGGCGGCGAGTTGTACGACACCCTGTCGACCATGGCGTCGAGCCAGGCCGGCCGGACTGTCGCGCTGAACGGGGAGCCCTCATGAGCGAAGACATCTGGGCGGAATATCGGGACCTCCTGGCCGACCTGCTGGGTACCGACGATCTGGCCCCGTTGCTCGACCGTGCCGCGCCGGTCGCGATCGATAACGGACAGGTGCTGTTGAAGGACAGCGAGCCGACCGACTCGATGTACCTGGTGCTTTCGGGCCGGCTGGAAGTGCATATCGAGCTCGACACGCACACCATCCGGCTGGGCGAGATCGAGGCCGGCAACTGGGTCGGCGAAGTGGCCTATTACACGCATTGCGACACCGCCTGTTCGACGGTGATGGCGCTGGAGATGAGCACCCTGTTGCGGCTGCCGTTCGAGGCCTATACCGATCTGGTCAGGAGCCAGGCCGAAGTGGCCTGCCGGCTGACCCATCTGCTGATCGCCATGCAGGTACAACGCCTGCGCGCCACCGTGAACGATCCGGTGCTCGACCCCGAGGGCCGCCTGCTGATGCTGGGCGACCTGTCGATACCGATCGACCAGCAACCGCTCCACCATGGCGGCGTGCTGGATTTCATCCGCAAACTGACGGGGATACGCTGATGCTGCTGAAGAAATATCTGAGCACGCTGCCCGGTTTCGCCTTCATGACCGAGGAGGATCTCGACCATATCGCCAGCGCGATGGATGTCGAGGAATACCCGGAGGGCCACGTCTTCCTGTATCAGGACAAACCGGCGCGCGCGTTCCATCTGTTGCTCGAAGGTGCGGTCAAGGTCGGTTATTACGGCCGCCTGAATCGCTACCATGCGGTGCGGATGCTGAAGCCGGGGGAATTCTTCGGCGGCCTGTCGCTGGTCGACAGCAAGCCGGTCATGGCCAACTATGCCGCGGACGGCGACGTCAAGGTGGCCAGCCTGCCCTTGTCGGCCTTCCTGCTGCTATACCAGCCCAACTCCGCCCTGGGTTGCCATTTCCAGCATGTCATCGCCAGCCACCTGGCCTGGGACCTGAAGGCCCGCCACCTGGCCTTGCGCGACCTGCTCGGGAAGCTGTATCCGGCCGGCTAGGCCAGGCGTTCGCGCGCCCGCCTGATGGCAGCGCGCACCTGCGCTGGCGCGGTGCCGCCGATATGGTCGCGGCTGGCCAGAGAGCCTTCCACGGTGAGCACCTCGAACACGTCTTCGCCGATCAGCGGCGAGAATTCGCGCAGTTCTTCCAGGCTCAGTTCCGGCAGGTCGCGGCCGGTGGTCTCGGCGATGCGCACCGCCTTGGCCACGGCGCCGTGGGCGTCGCGGAAGGGCAGGCCCTTCTTGACCAGGTAGTCGGCCAGGTCGGTCGCGGTGGCGTAGCCCTGGGTCAGCGCGGCGCGCATGTTCGCAGTGCGCACGCCGTCTTCCTTCACGGTCAGGCCGGCCAGCATGTCGGCATAGATGCGCAGGGTATCGACCACGGTGTCGACGGTGTCGAACAGGGGTTCCTTGTCCTCCTGGTTGTCCTTGTTGTAGGCCAGGGGCTGCGACTTCATCAGGGTGAGCAGGGCGACGAGGTGGCCGTTGACCCGGCCGGTCTTGCCGCGCACCAGCTCGGGCACGTCCGGGTTCTTCTTCTGCGGCATGATCGACGAGCCGGTGCAGTAGCGGTCGGGCAGGTCGATGAAGCCGAAGCGCGGGCTCATCCACAGGATCAGCTCCTCCGACAGGCGCGACAGATGGGTCATCAGCAACGCGCAGGCGGCGGTGAATTCGATTGCGAAGTCGCGGTCGGAGACGGCGTCGAGCGAGTTCTCGCAGACAGAGTCGAAGCCCAGTTCGGCGGCCACGGACTCGCGGTCGATCGGGTAGCTGGTGCCGGCCAGGGCGGCGGCGCCGAGCGGCAGCCGGTTGACCCGCTTGCGGGCATCGAGCAGGCGTTCCCGGTCGCGGCTCGACATCTCGACATAGGCCATCAGGTGGTGGCCGAAGGTGACCGGCTGGGCGACCTGGAGATGGGTGAAGCCGGGCATCGGCGTATCGGCATGCTTTTCCGCGAGGTCGAGCAGGGCGGCCTGGAAGGCGCCGATCAGGCCGACGATGGTATCGATCTCGTCGCGCAGCCAGAGCCGGATGTCGGTGGCGACCTGGTCGTTGCGCGAGCGGCCGGTGTGCAGGCGCTTGCCGGCATCGCCGATCAGCCCGGTCAGGCGCTTTTCGATGTTGAGGTGGACGTCCTCGTCGTCGAGGTTCCAGACGAATTCGCCGCGCTGGACTTCGGCCAGGATGGTGGCCATGCCGCCTTCGATGGCGGCCAGGTCGGCGGCCGGGATGATGCCCTGGCGCACCAGCATGTGCGCGTGCGCCAGCGAGCCCTTGATGTCATGGCGGGCCAGGCGCTGGTCGAAGAACACCGAGGCGGTGTAGCGCTTGACCAGCTCGGAGACGGGTTCGGAAAAACGTTCGGACCAGGTTTTGTCGGTGCTGGACATGGCGATGGCTGGGCAGGAAAAAAGCGGATTATAGCGGGGCCGGGGCGTTGGTCTTGCCGCGTATCTTGCCGACGGCCAGGTCGATGGCCTCGTCCAGGTACATGCCGTAGTAGTCCACCGTGGTCAGGCCGATCACCGGCTTGGCCAGCATGCGGCCCTTGCCGTCGAGCAGCAGCACCGTCGGCACCAGGCTGTAGCCGTATTGCTGGGCCAGTTTCCTGGGCGTGGTCGGACGGCCCTCGAAATCGCGGATGGGGCTGTCGTCCGATACCACCAGCCGGCGCATCACCACCTTTTCCCGGTACTGGCGATTGCCGCTCATCGGGATGAGGAATTCGTTGAGGACGCGTTCGCAATAGGTGCAGTGCTGGCCGGTCAGGACGACCAGCAGGGCGCCGTCGACGGCCCGTGCGGCGGCGGCGTCCTTCTGCAGGTCGCGGGCGTCCGGTACGCTTCCGACGGCCCCGGCGGCGGCCGAGGCCCATGCTAGAATCGCTAACAGCCAGGCAAGTATTTGTTTCGTCATCGTATCGACTCCTTCTCCTGGCCGGATTCTATCTCTCCATCACGTCCGCGCACATATGACCAATAAACTGATCATCGCCACCCGGGAAAGCCAACTGGCCCTTTGGCAGGCCCACCACATCCGCGACCGCCTCGAGGCGCTGCACCCCGGCCTGACCGTCGAACTGCTGGGCATGACCACCCAGGGCGACCAGATACTCGATTCCCCCCTGTCCCGCATCGGCGGCAAGGGGCTGTTCGTCAAGGAACTGGAGCAGGCCATGCAGGAGGGTCGCGCGCACCTGGCCGTGCACTCGCTCAAGGACGTGCCGATGGACCTGCCGGAAGGCTTCGAGCTGACGGCGATCGGCAAGCGGGAAGATCCGCGCGACGCCTTCGTGTCGAACCACTACAAGGCGCTTGCCGACCTGCCCTCGGGCGCCCGCGTCGGCACCTCCAGCCTGCGCCGTCAGGCCCAGTTGCGCGCCAAGCATCCCGGCCTGGTGGTCGACACCCTGCGCGGCAACGTCAACACCCGCCTGCGCAAGCTGGACGAAGGCCAGTATGACGCCATCATCCTGGCCGCGGCCGGGCTGAAGCGCCTGGGTTTCGGCAAGCGCATCGCCGCCTCCCTGAGCCCGGCGGAGAGCCTGCCGGCGGTCGGCCAGGGCGCCCTCGGCATCGAGATCCGGACCGGACAGCCTGAGGTCGCCCGCCTGCTGGCGCCGCTCAACGACCCCATCACGGCCGCCTGCGTGCGCGCCGAGCGGGCCATGAGCCGGCTGCTCCAGGGCGGCTGCCAGGCGCCCATCGGCGGCTATTGCGTCGAAAAGGACGGCACGCTGCACCTGCGCGGTTTCGTCGCTGACCTCGAAGGCGTGCGCTTCTACCGTGCCGAGGCGGAAGGCGTCATGGCCGATCCGGAGGCGCTCGGCCACCGCGTCGCCGAGGCCCTGATCGGCCAGGGCGCCGACCGCCTGCTGGCCGAGCTGATCCACCGGGACTGATGTCTGCTGGAGCGCTGGCCGGGCGCGGCATCCTGATCACCCGCCCGGCCGGGCAGGCGGAGGGACTGGCGACACGCGTCGCCGAACTGGGCGGCAACGCCATCCTGTTCCCGACCCTGGAAATTGCTCCGCCGACCGATCCGGTCGCCTTGTCCCACGCCATCGGCAGCCTGCCGGGCGATGACCTCGCCATCTTCATCAGCCCGACCAGCGTGGAGCGGGCCTGGCCCCTGATCCTCGAACGCCACGGCGGCTGGCCGCATGGCGTCGCGCCGGCGGCGGTCGGCCAGGCCACGGCGCGGGCCTTGGCACGATACGGCGTCCAGCACGTCCTCTACGCCGAGGACGGTGCCGACAGCGAAAGCCTGCTGGCGCTGGCCGAACTCGGCGACATGACCGGGAAGCGCGTGCTGATCATCCGTGGCGAAGGCGGCCGCGAGGTGCTGGCCGACACCCTGCGCCGGCGTGGCGCCCGGGTCGACTATGCCGAGTGCTATCGCCGGCTCCGGCCCGAGGCCGAGCCCGCGCCGCTGCTGGCATTGTGGCGGGACGGCGGCATCGCCGCGGTGACCGTCACCAGCCGGGAGGTGTTCACCAATCTGGTCGACCTGCTGGGCGCGGCCGGTGCCGCGCTGCTGCGCGCCACCCCCCTGTTTGCGCCGCACGAGCGGATCGCCGCGGCGGCGCGGGAGTGGGGTGTCGCCGAGGTGGTGACGACGCCGCCGGGCGACGCCGGGCTTGTGTCCGGCCTGACAGACTGGTTCAATCGACGGCATGGCTGAAACGACCCCACCCGAAACGCCCGTCCAGACCCCCGCGCCGAACCCTGCCCGGCACGGCTGGATCCTGCCCCTGGCCCTGATCCTGGCCGTGCTCGCCTTCGCCACCACCGGCGGGGTGTTCTGGTACATGCAGATGCGCATGCAGGACCTGGAGGTGCAACTGGCCCGGCGCATCGGCCAGTTCGATACCTCCAGCCAGGAAGCGCGTGCGGCCGCCAAGGAGGCGCGCGCCTCGATCGAGAACGTGGTGGTCCGCATCGGCGCCCTGGAGGCCAAGGCGCTGGAGGCGCAGAACCAGCAACTGGCCCTGGAGGCGGTCTACCAGGACCTGGCCCGGAGCCAGGACGAACGCATGCTGGCCGATATCGAACAGCCCTTGCTGCTGGCCGACCAGCAACTCCAGATGGCCGGCAACGTGCGCGCCGCCCTGCTCGGGCTCGATGCCGCCGAGGCGCGCCTGGTGCGGATGAAGAAGCCCCAGTTCGAGCGCCTGCGTGAGGCCATCGCGCGCGACTCGGCCCGGCTCAAGCTGATGCCGGCGGCCGATGTGCAGGGCATCAATGCCCACATCGACGCCCTGTTGCTCAATGTCGACCAGTTGAAGCTGGACATGGAGCCGGAGGCCGTCGCGAAACCGCTGCCGAAACCCGAGGTGGACCCGGTCGACTGGATGGGGCGCCTGGGCCGCGAGACCTGGACCGAGATCAAGCAACTGGTCCGCATCCGCCGCCTGGACAACCCCAACGTGGAGTTGCTGGCGCCCACGCAGGTCTATTTCCTGCGCGAGAACCTCAAGCTGCGCCTGCTCTCGGCGCGCCTGGCCGTGCTGCAGCGCGACGAGGCGACCTTCCGCGCCGACATCGCCGCGGCGCAGGCCTGGGTCGAGCGCTATTTCCGCCGATCCGACGCCCTGAGCGTCGCCATGGTCAAGGACCTCAAGGCCATGGCGGGGATGCCAGTCGCGCTCCAGAATGCCGACCTGCGCGAAAGCCTCAAGGTCCTGCGCAGCCTGACCCACGGGGATCGCTGATGCGGCCCATCCTCTGGCTGTTGCTGCTGTTCGCCCTGGCGGTGGCGATCACCCTGGCGGCCCGGTTCGACGAGGGCTACGTCCTGGTCGTGATACCGCCCTGGCGGCTGGAGATGTCCTTCGTCCTGGCCGCGGTGTCGATGCTGGCCCTGTACGGGGCGATCTGGCTGGTGGTGCGGATACTGCGGTTGGCGCTCAGCCTGCCGACCGACGTGCGCGCCTGGCGCAACCGGCGGCGCAGCGACAAGGCCGATGACGAGCTGACCCGGGCGATCGCCGCCTACCTGTCCGGGCAGCCGGCCCATGCCCAGAAGCTGGCCACCAGCGCCTACAAGCGCGAGCGCCGGCCGATGGCCGCGCTGGTGGCGGCGCACGCCGCCCTGGCCGAGGGCGACCGCGCGACCGCGAGTCTGTATCTGGATGGCCTGGAGACCGACCCCGGCGAACTGACCGCGGCCCGCCAGGCCGCCGAGGCGAAGCTGGCCGAAGCCGAGGTCATTGCAGCGCCGCTGGAAATCCCGCCGGCCTAGGGCGCTTCGCTTAAGGCACCCCTACTGGAACGAGAAGGCGTCCGAGAAGAACTCGTCTTCAGGCAGTCCCCTGACCAGGAAATCATGCTTCGCCGCCTCGATCATCGCCGGCGCGCCGCAGGCGTAGACCTGCCAGCCTGAGAGGTCGGCGATATCCGCCAGCACGGCCTGATGGACCAGGCCGGTGCGGCCCGGCCAGTGGTCGGCCGGCAGCGGTTCCGAGAGCACCGGGATGAAGCTGAAGTTCTCGTGCTCCTGCTGCCACTGCGACGGCGGGGCCGGCAGGTAGAGATCGGCCAGCGTCTTGGCGCCCCAGTACAGCACCATCTCGCGGTCGATGCCGTGGTGGAAGACGTGGCCGAGGATGCTCTTGATCGGCGCGAAGCCGGTGCCGCCGGCCAGGAAGAGGATCGGCTTGTCCGACTCGCGCAGGAAGAAGCTGCCCTGCGGGCCCTTGATGCGCAGGATGTCCTTGGCCTTCATTCCGCCGAACACCTGGTCGGTGAAGAGGCCGCCGGGCACGTGGCGGATGTGCAGTTCCAGCAGTTGGTCCTCTTCCGGCGCGTTGGCCAGGGAGAAGCTGCGCCGCTTGCCGTCCTTGAGCAGGAAGTCGATGTACTGGCCGGGCAGGAACTGCAGGCGTTCGCTCGCCGGCAGCTTGAGCCAGACGGCCATGACGTCGGCGGCCAGTTTCTCCATCTTCTCGACCCGGCAGGGCAGGGTCTTGACCGGGATGTCCTTGGCGGCGCCGATCTCCTTCACCTCGATGATCAGGTCGGTCTTCGGTTTGGCGGTGCAGAACAGGGCCAGCCCCTTGGCCTTGTCATCCTTGGGCAGCGTGGCCGGCTGGTGGGCGCCGTAGTCGACCTCGCCCTCCAGTACCTTGCCCTTGCAGGCCCCGCAGGCGCCGTTGCGGCACCCGTAAGGCAGGGCGAAGTCCTCGCGCAGCGCGGCTTCAAGCACGGTTTCGCCGTCCTGCACGGTAAACTGGTGGCCGCTGGGCTGGATGGTGACCTGGTGAGACATCGTTAATCCTCTTCTCAAAGCTGAAACATGTTGCGAATACTGATAGTCGGTTGCGGCGACGTCGGCCTGCGTGCCGCCCGCATGCTGCGCGGCAAGGCCCGCGTCTATGGCCTGTTGCGCTCGCCCGAGCGGGCTGATGAACTGCGCGCTGCCGGGGTGATCCCGGTGCCCGGCGACCTCGACGACCGGCGCAGCCTCAAGCGCCTGGCCGGGCTGGCCGACGTGGTGTTCCACTTCGCCCCGCCGCCGCCGGATGGCGAAGACGATCCGCGCACCCGCCGTCTCGTCGCGGCCCTGTCTTCAGGCGAATCGACCAGGCGGGGCGCAAGTTTACCCCGCACCCTGATCTACGTCAGCACCAGCGGTGTCTATGGCGATTGTGCCGGTGCGGCGGTGCCGGAGACCCGTCCCGCCCGCCCCCACAACGCCCGCGCGAAACGGCGCCAGGCCGCCGAACGGACCCTGCGTCGCTGGGCCGCCGATACCGGCGTCGGCCTTGCCATCCTGCGCGCGCCCGGCATCTACGCGCGCGACCGCCTGCCCTCGGAACGGGTGAAGAAGGGCCTGCCCGCCCTGCTTCCGGCCGACGACATCGACACCAACCACATCCACGCCGACGACCTCGCCGGCCTGGCCGTCGCCGCGCTGTTCCGCGCCGGCCGCAACCGCCTGTACAACGCGGTCGACGACAGCGGCCTGAAGATGGGCGACTGGTTCGACGTGGTGGCCGATTACCTCGGCGTGGCGCGGCCGCCCCGGCTGCCCAGGGAGGCGGTCATGGCGGCAGTGACCCCGGCCATGCGCAGCTTCCTGTCCGAATCCAGGCGCCTGAGCAATGGCCGGATCAAGGGCGAGCTGCGCTACCGGCTACATTATCCGAACGTGCGGGTCGCCCTGTTCGACACGGATTGATCGGGCTTATTGCACGGGCGCCGGCAGGTCGACGGGGCGGTCCTGCGACCAGCCGCCGCCCATGGCCTGGTACAGCGCGGCGGTGTCGGCCAGGCGCAGCGCCTGTGCCGCCACCCGGTCGATCCGGGTTTGCTGGGCCTGCTGCTGGGCGATGAGCAGATCGAGATAGCTGGCCGCACCCAGGGCATAGTGCTGTTGCACCAGACCTAGCGCGGCCTGCGCGCTGCCGTCGGCGTCGGCGAGAGACGCCAGGGCCTGGGCGTCGTGTTCGAGCGCGCGCAAGACATCGGCGGCTTCGCGCAAGGCCTGCAGGACGGACTGCCGATAGTTGGCGGCGGCGGCGTCGAATCCCGCTTCGGCGGCCCGCGCCTCGGCGCGCAGGCCGGGATTGAACAGGGGCTGCGCCAGTTGCCCCGCCAGCCCCCACACCAGCGAACCGCTGCCGAACAGGCTGGCGGCGGTGAGGGCCTGGGAGCCGAGCTGGGCGCTCAGCGTGAGCTGCGGATAGCGTTTCGCCACGGCCACTCCGTGTTGCGCCGCCGCGGCATGCAGCAGGGCCTCGGCGGCCTGGATGTCCGGGCGCCGGCGCGTCAGCTCGGACGGCAGCCGTACCGGGAGTTCGCCCGGCAGCCTGAAGTCGGCCAGGGTGAATTGCGGCATGGCGGCGGCCCCCGGCGCCTGGCCGACCAGGGTCGCCAGCAGATGGTTGCTCTGATCCAGGCGCTTGCGCAGCGGCACGATGCCGGCGCGGGTTTGCGCCACCTGGGTTTGCAGGGCCAACACCTCGCGCTCCGAGGTGGCGCCGAGGGCGAGGCGGCGGCGGGTCAACTCCAGTTGCTCGGACTGGGTCGCCAGGATGGCCTCGCTGGCCTCGATCTGTCCGGCCAGTTGCGCCTGGACGACGGCCGTGGTGACCACGTTGCCGATCAGGGTCAGGCGCGCCCCTTCGAGCTGGTAGCGCCGATACTCGGTTTGCGCCGCCAGGGCTTCCAGTGCGCGCCGGTTGCCGCCGGCGAGGTCGAGGTCGTAGCTCACCGCCACGCTGGCGTGGTACAGGTTGAAGCTGCGCTCGCCGCCGGGCAGGCCCGCCGCGGCATTGTTGGTGTCCTGGCGCTGCGCGCCGAGGCCGGCGTTGGCTTGGGGATAGCGGGTGGCGCCGGCCTTCGCCTCGTAGCCGAGCCGGGCCTGGCGCAAGGTGGCCTCGGCGGCTTCCAGGGTGGGGCTGGCGCGCAGTGCCTGATCGACCAGGCCATCGAGCCTGGCCGAGCCGAATTGCCGCCACCATTGCAGATCGACCGGCGCGCCTTCGACAAACCGTTGCGCACCGCCCAGCGCGGTGGCGGCGGTTGCGGTCTGGGCGGGCAGCGCCGTGGCGGTGTAGCCCGCGACACCGGGTGCGGCCGGGGACTGGAAATCAGGGCCGGCGGCGCAGCCGGCCAGCAGGCCCAGGCACAGTATCGCGCCGGTGGCGTGAAGCGGGGTGCGCGGGGGCGGTAGGTGGTGATCTGCCTTCATGGGCGGCTCCATTGTCATCCTGGCCATGGGGAAACCAGTTCGGTGCGATAGCGTGCGTAGGCCTTGACTGCCTCGGCGAGCAGGCATTCCCGTCGCTCGGCATCGATGCCGAGCGTCAGGCCCTGGATGATCCGGATCAGGCGCCTTGCCGCGGCCTGCGGCTCGACGTAGGCCCTGACCAGGCCTTGCTGCCTGGCCCGGCCGATGATGCGCGCCAGGCGTCCGGCGTAATGGTCGATGACCTTGCGCCCCCGCCTCTGCAGGCGGGTGTCGCCGTCCTGCGCCAGCCAGGCCAGCAGGCGCCTGGGGACCTCGGGGTGCCGGGCGATGAAGGCGATCTGCAACTGGAATGCGCGCTCCAGTTCCCGCAGCGGATGCGCTTGCCCGCTGCGTCCCAGCCTGCGCAACACGGTCCCCCGCACCCGGGCGATGTAGCGTTTGCGACCGCCCGTGCTGGCGGCCTCCGGCGGCGACCATGCTGCCTCGACCGGGCCGGCATCCGCTACGCCGTCCAGGTCCGCACGCAGGTAGTCGAGCGTGGTTTGCCACCATTCCAGCAAATATGCGGACGCGAAGTTGTTGCCGTGGTCAGCTTGCATGTTGATCTCCCGGCGGACTCAGCGCGCCCCGTAGAAGTGTTCGACGAACGGTTTGCGGAATTCCTGGTGGCAGCCGAGGCAGCCGATCTGGATGTCCTTGAAGGCCGCGATGACCGCCTGGCCGTCCTTGTTTGCGGCGGCCTGGGCCATGGCCTTGGCGGCCTCATGGGTCTTCTGGTCGTGGCCCTTGAAGCGGCCCATGCCCGTGCCGATGAAGGCCATGATGCGGGTCTTTTCCAGCACGGGCGGCTGGGTGTGCTCGGCGATCAGGGGCGCGGTCTTTTCGACCAGGGCCCAGTCCTCGCGGGCGATGGCCAGGCTGGTGGTCTGCATGTGCCGGCCGAGGTCCTGCATTATCCCGCGCAGGGCGAGCGGTTTGCCGGCTTCGGCTTCGGCCAGGGCCGGCGCGGCCAGGGCGCAGCCCAGGGTCAGGGTCAATGCGGCGATCAGGGATTGCTTCATGGTCGGATCCTCCAGGGGTTTAGTGGGTGGTCTATGGCTGTGCCTTGACGCCCTCGACGGACCGGCCCTCGCCGGCCTCCTCGTGGGTGCGGCCGTCGCGGATGGTGTAGATCCGCTTGAAGGTGGGAATGATCTTCTCGTCGTGGGTGACGACGATGATGGCGGTGGCGAACTGGCCCGCCATCTCCTCCAGGATGCGGATCACGGTCAGCGCGCGCTCGCTGTCCAGCGGCGCGGTCGGTTCATCGGCCAGGATCACCGGCGGCCGGTTGACCAGGGCGCGGGCGATGGCGACGCGCTGCTGTTCGCCGCCGGAGAGTTGCGCCGGCATCGCCCGGGCGCGATGGCCGACGTCGAGCGCATCCAGCAATTCCAGCGCCCGCTTGCGTGACTCGTTGTTGGGCCGGCCGGCCAGCATGGGCAGCAGGGCCACGTTGTCGGTCACGTCGAGGAAGGGGATCAGGTACGGCGCCTGGAATACGAAGCCGATCTTGTCCCGGCGCAGCGCGCGCAGGTCGGGAAGCTTCCAGGCATCTTCATAGATGACCTGGCCGCCCAGGGTCATGCGTCCGGCGCTGGGCTCGATCACCGCACCCAGGCACTTGAGCAGGGTGCTCTTGCCCGATCCGGAAGGGCCGATCAGGCCGACGACCTCGCCCGGCGCGACCTCCATGTTGACGCCCTTGAGGGCATCGACGGCGGTGTCGCCCGCACCGTAGCGCTTCTTCAGGCCTTCGATGCGGATGCCCTGGTCATGTCTCATGTCCTTATCCACCGATGGCCTCCGCCGGGTCGACCTCGAGCGCGGCGCGGATGGCCAGCACGCTGGCCAATACGCAGATCACCATCACCGCGGCGAAGCCGCGCGCCGCATCGCCCGGTTCGAGCAGGACATATTTGGGGAAGATCGGCGCCCAGAAGGTGGCGGCGACCTTGCCCACCACGAAGCCGATCAGTCCCAGGCCGAGGGCCTGTTGCAGGATCATGGCGGCGATGGTGCGGTTTCTGGTGCCGATCAGCTTGAGTACCGCGATCTCGCGGATCTTGCCCAGGGTGAGGGTGTAGATGATGAAGGCGACGATGGCCGCGCTGACGATGGCCAGGATCACCAGGAACATGCCGATCTGCCGGGCCGAGGTGGCGATCAGCTTGGCGACCAGGATTTCTTCCATCTGGGCGCGGGTATAGACGGTCAGTCGCTGCCAGCGCCGGATCGGCTCGGCCACCGCCTCCGGGTCGAAGCCCGGCTTGATCTGCACCAGCACGGCGTTGACGAACGGGTTGACGCTCTGGCTGGCGAGCACCGCCTGCAGCACCTCCGGCCGGTTGAGGGCGGGGTTTGCCGCGGTGCGGGCGCGCTGCCGGACGATGGCGTCGTTGTCCTTGAAAAATTGCGCCTCCTGGGCGTCCTTCAGTGGGATGAACACCATGGGATCGCCGCCGGAGGACACCATGCGCCGGCTCAGGCCGACCACCCGGTATTCGTTGCGACGGATGCGGATGCGGTCGCCGAGGGCAAAGCCGCTCGCCATGTCCGCCACCGCCTCGTAATGGCCGCGCGTGATCTGCCGGCCGGCGACGAGATAACCGGGCTGGCCGGGCTCGCCGGGGCCGCCCGGGACGACACCGACGACCATGGCGCGCACGTCGCGCGGGTCCTGCCCGGCCACCCGGCGCACCTGCATGGTCAGGTAGGTGATGTTGGCCGCCCGGGCGACCCCGTCCATGCCGAGGATGCGGCGCCAGGTGTCGTCGTACAGGCTGGAGGATTCGGCATAGGGCCCCAGGGTGTCCTGCTGCACCACCCACAGGTCGGCGCCGCTGTTGTCGAGCAGGACCCTGGCGTCGTCCACCATGCCGCGGTAGACCCCGGCCATGGTCAGGGTGACGCCGATCAGCAGCCCCAGGCCGATCCCGGTGAAGACAAACTTGCCCCAGGCATGCAGGATGTCGCGTCCGGCCAGGCTGATCACGGGGCCACTCCCGGCAGGCTGTCCACCACCTTGAAACGGCTGCCGGCGGCGAGGGCGCGCTGGCTGTAGACCACCACGCGCTCGCCGGCCTTGAGCCCTTCCAGTACCTGCACGCGGCCATCGAGATCGCTTGCACCCAGCTTGACCGGCCTGAACGCCAGGGCGTCCGCCGTCACCACCCAGACGCCGATCTGATTGCCCAGCCGGCGCACGCTGGCGTTACCGACCACCGGGCGCACCGGCAGGGCCGGCAGTGCCACGGTCACCTCGGCCAGTTCGCCGACCGGCGGCAGCGGCTCGGGCAGGACGTCGAACACCACTTTGGCCAGGCTCTCTTCGGTCACCGCGTCGGCCACCGGTTCCACCCTGGAGACACGCCCGGCAAGGGATTGCTCAGCCAGGCTGCGCGGCACCACCTGGGCCGTCAGCCCGGCCTTGAGGCCGGCGGCACGCAACTGATCGAAGCGGACGTTGATCCACACGCTGGCAGGGTCGATCACCTCCACCACCGCCTGCCCGGCGACCACGGTGGTGCCGGGGTCGGCGGCGCGCACGCTGACCAGTCCGGCGACCGGGGCCAGCAGGTCCAGGTTGGCGCGCTGCCGGATCAGGCCAGCGCGCTCGGCACGGCTGCGCAGCAGTTCCTGCCGCGCCGCATCCAGGTTGGCGCGCATGGCCTGGTATCCGGCCTCGGCGATCTGGCGTTCCTGGCGCTTGGCCTCGGCGGCCTCCACGCTTATCGAGCGCGCTTCCAGCAGCTTTTCGTAGCGCTGCGCCTGGGTTTCCGCATAGCGCCTGCGCGCCGCGCCGTCCTCAAGCTGGGCCTCGGCGGCCAGCACATTGGCCCGGGCACGCATCTGCGCGGCTGCCAGGGCGCCGATGCGGTCGTCCAGGTCGACCGGGTCCATCTCGCCCAGCACCTGGCCGGCCTGGACATGGTCGCCCACCTGCACGGCCACCGACTTGACCCGTCCGGCGATGGTCGGCCCGATCTTGTAGGTATACCGCGCCTCTACCGTGCCGATGCCGAACAGGGCGGGCGCGATGGCCTGCTCTGCCACCGTGGCCACGGTCACCGGCACCGGTGCCAACGGACCCGAGCGCAAGGCGACATAGACGAACAGGCCCAGCAAGGGCAGCAGGACCCCGATCAGGGCCAGGCTTCTGCCCTTGGTCGACAGGAATTTCCTCATTTCCGGCCCCTTATCCCGCGTTGATAGATCGCGTACACGCCGGGCGCGTCGCTGCGGATGCGTTCGATGTCGCCGGACAGCATGGATTGCATGACCAGGCCCTGGATGGTGCCGATGAACAGCGTCGCGGCGGCCTGGTTGTTTACTTCCGCGGCGATCTCTCCGCTCTCCTTGCCCCGTTCGATGAGCGCGTGCAGGCGTTCGCCATAGCGCTGGATCAGGGTCTGAGCCATGCGCTTGGCCGGGCTTGCTTCGGCGCGCTGCAATTCGCCGAACATCATCCGGGGCACGCCCGGGTGCTCGACGATGAATTCGACGTGACTCATGAACATCGCCTGCATGGCGTCCAGGGGCGACTCGATGCCCGACGCGGCGCGGTCGATCCGGGCCAGGAGGCGCTCAGCCACCCATTCCATGACGGACCGCCAGATCGCATCCTTGGACGGGAAATGGCGGAACAGCGCGCCCTGGGTCACTTTCATGTGCTTGGCGATGGCTGCCGTCGTGATCTCGCTTGGGTTGACCGACCCCGCCAGCTCGACCACGGCCTCGACCGTCACGGCGCGGCGTTCGTCGGCGGGAAGGTGCTTGGGGTGTGTGTCCATGGCGAAACCAATAAAGATAGTAAACGATTACTATCTTATGCCTCTGGTTCTCCCTGTCAAGGCGTGCCGTGCGCCGATTGCCTGACCGTCTTTGCCCTGGCGGGTCGGTGATCGAGCCTATAACGGGAAGACGTTGCCACGGATGAGGTGCCATGATTCATCGCTTGCCTTCCCTGTTGCTCATTGCCGGCTGGCTGTTGGCGAGCCTGGCCGCGCCGGCGTGGCCGGCCGGCCTGAGCAACCAGTTGCGCGGTCACGCCTCGCCTTATCTGGCCCTGCATGGCGGCGACCCGGTGGCCTGGCAGGAGTGGAACGCCGAGACCCTGGCGCGGGCGCAGCGCGAGCACAAGCTGCTGTTCGTCTCGGTGGGCTATTTTTCCTGCCACTGGTGCCACGTCATGCAGCGGGAGAGCTATCGCGACCCGGCCATTGCGGCCTTGCTGAACCGCTATTTCATCCCGGTCAAGGTCGACCGCGAACTGAACGGCGCGCTCGACGCCGCGCTGATCGGGTTCGCGCACCGGATGATCGGCGTGGCCGGCTGGCCGCTCAACGTCTTCGTGACGCCGGAGGGTTATCCGGGTTATGTCGTCCTGTACCAGCCGCCCGCCGAGTTCAGGGCCATGCTCAAGCGCCTGGCCGCGGTCTGGCAGCGGGATGGCGAGGCCTTCAGCCGCGCCGCGCGGGAGGCGGGTGAGGCCCCCGCCGGGGTGCCGCCGCAGGCGCCGGTCACGGCCGGGGCGCTGAGCGAACTGGAACAGGCCTTCCTGCAGGCGGCCTGGCGCGAGGCGGATACCCTGCAAGGCGGCTTCAACCGGGTCAGCAAGTTCCCCATGCCGACGCACCTGGGGGTCCTGCTGGCGCTCTACCGGCGCGACGGCGACCCCCGCCTGGGCGAATTTCTCCATTTGACCCTGGACCGGATGGCCAGCCAGGGCCTGCACGATCACGTCAACGGCGGGTTCTTCCGCTATACCGTGGACCCGGACTGGGCCACGCCTCACTTCGAGAAGATGCTCTACGACAACGCCCAACTGACGCTGCTGTACCACCGCGCCGCGGAGGTGTTCGGGCGGCCGGATTACCGGGCGGTAGCACACACGACGCTGGGGTTCCTTCTCGACGCGTTGCAGGCCCCGGAGGGCGGCTTCCAGACCGCGACCTCGGCGCTGGACCGCCAGGGCCGCGAGGGCGGGGCGTATCTATGGTCGGCCGAGGCCTTGCGCAAGCAGCTGACCGGGGCAGAGTTCGAACTGGTGGAGCGGCTCTGGGGCCTGGACGCGCCGCCGCCATTCGAGCTGGGTTATCTGCCCATGGCAAAACAGGCGGCCACGGCAGCGGAGCAGGGCCGGCTGCGGGCCATCCTGGCCAAACTGCGGCAGGTCGAACGGCTGCGCGAGGTGCCGCGCGACGGCAAGGTCAACGCGGCGCTCAACGGCCTGGCCTTGTCGGCGTTCAGCGTCGCCGGCCAGGGGGTGCCGCGTTTCGAGGCCGCCGCGCGCGCCTTGCGCGCCTTCGTCGGCAGCCGTCTGCTGGTGGACGGCCGTCTGGTGAAGACGCGGGTCGGCCAGCAGGTGTTCGCCGACGCGGAACTGGACGACTATGTCTTCCTGGCATCGGGCCTGCACGATTATGCCCGGGTGTACCGGGATGCCGCCGCCGATGCCCAGGCGCGCGAACTGGTGCGCCAGGCCTGGCGGCGCTTCTTCTCGGCCGCGGGCTGGCGGCGCGAGGAACGCCCCCTGCTGGCCACCCTGCGTCCACAAGCCGCACTGAGCGATGACATGATGCCTTCGGCCTCGGCGCGCCTGATCGCGCTGACCGAGGCGCTGGCGGCGTCGGGTCTGGGTCGCGAACTGGCCGGGCCGCTCGGGCAGGCCAGGGCGATGGCCTTGCCGGTCATGCGCAGCGCGCCGTTCGATTATCCCGGGGGCTTGCGTCCCTGACCGCCCGGCCGGCAATCGAACCGGACCGGGCGGAACCTGGACTAACATGAGTAGACGCGCATGCCGTCCGGGCGGATGGCTGCGGAGACTTGGTAATTGCGGCCGGCGGGCTGGGCCTGCGCGGCTCGCGCTTGAGAGGAGAGAGATGATGCCTACGGATACGACGAATACTCCGACCACCGACCGGCGAGTGAACGGCAGACTGCGCGCCGTTTACGATGATGCCGCCGAACATCTGCACCAATTGTTCGGGGCGCATGACGACTGGGCCGGGTCGTCGATCGACTACGTGGCCCTGCGCATGGTGCATGAGCGCTATGCCGACCTGACGCCCGGGGAGGTCCGTGTGCTGGTGACCTCGATCGGCAGCCGGGTGCAGCACTGCGTCAGCCAGAACCGGCTGACGGCGCTCTATCCCTGAACGGCCGCATTCAGCCAGCGTGGTCGTTGCTCAACGATAAAGCAGGAGGGGTTCGCTTTCCTGCACCCAGGCCGCCTCGTCGGCCATGGCTAGGGTATCGAGATCGCCTGGCCGGGCAGCCGGGTCGTCGACCCACTCGCGCAACAGCGGACCGCCGTTGATCAGGTCGATGGCCAGGCGGTCGCGTTCGTATTCGTAGGGGAAGTCGCGCCAGAGCGGGTAGTCGGGCTGCAGGGCGCGCAATGCCTTGAAGGCCAGGGCCATCAGGCGCCAGGGCCGGAAGGCGGCATGGTCGTAGTGATCGTGCTCGACGTGGATCTGCACGCCGGCGCATAACTGTCCGGCATGCTTGTGGAAGGTCGGCTCGAACCAGCACTCGCGCAGCCCGCAGCCTTGCAGCCAGTGTGGCGCGATCTCGTGCATCTTCGCCATCAGCTTGCGGGCATCGATGTCCGGGGCGCCGAACACTTCCAGCGGCCGGGTGGTGCCGCGCCCTTCCGACAGGGTGGTGCCTTCCAGCATCACGGTGCCGGCATAGCAGCGCGCCATGGCCAGGTTGGGCGCGTTCGGGCTCGGGTTGATCCAGGTCCGTTCCAGCAGGGGCCAGCCGTGACCGGGCGCCGCCCCGGGCTGCCAGCCCGCCATCCCGATGACGCGATAGTCCAGATCCAGCTTCAGTGTGCGGATGAACCAGCGGCCCATCTCGGCCAGGCTCAGGCCATGCCGCATGGGCATCGGCCCGGCGCCGACGAAGCTCTCCCAGCCCGGCCGCAGGGTCAGGCCCTCGACCGGCCGGCCGGCCGGATTGGGCCGGTCGAGAACCCAGACCGCCTTGCCGTGCCGGGCGGCGGCCTCCAGGACGTAGCGCAGGGTGGTGATGAAGGTGTAGATGCGGCAGCCGAGATCCTGCAGGTCGACCAGGAGGACGTCGAAGCTGGCCATCATGGCGTCGGTCGGCCGGCGCACCTGGCCATACAGGCTGAACACCGGGATGCCCAGCGCCGGATCGAGGTAGTCGGGCGACTCCATCATGTTGTCCTGCTTGTCGCCGCGCAGGCCGTGCTGGGGGCCGAAGGCGGCGCTCAACTGGATATCAGGCCCGGTCGCCAGGGCATCCATGGCGTGCGTGAGGTCGGCCGTCACCGAGGCCGGGTGGGCGAGCAGGGCGACGCGGCGGCCCTTGAGCGGGGCGCGCAGGGCCGGGTCTTCGAGCAGGCGGTCGAGGCCGAATTTCATGGGCGGGAAAGCAACAGAGCGAAGGCGTCAGTATGATGGAAGTCGGGCCGGCCCGGCGGGTGGTGGAGCGCCCAGTAGCCGATTTTGCCTTCTGTATCCTCGATCACCGCCGACAGCCCCAGGCGCAGCCGGGCGCCTGCCGGCAGGGCGGCGGCGGGCAGTTGGGTGGTCAGTTCGAGTCGGCCAGCCTCCTGGCGGCAGGCGAGGGCCGGAGCGGCCATCGCCAGGTCCGCTCCGTCTTCGCGATAGCCGGCAAAGCAGTAGGCCGCCCACTCGCCCGAGGGCGAGAAATTGAATTCGCGGTAAGCCGGCCCGTCCTCCGCCATCACGAAGGCCTCGAAACAGGTGTGACGCCAGAGGCCGTCGCGACGGCCGGACGCGCCGGGGGCCGGGATGCGCAGCCCGGCCAGATCGCCGGCCAGGGTGTAGACCAGTTCAAGGCGGCCGTCGGAGTGCCAGGACAGATCGACGCCGATGCCGGCCGCAGCCGGGCAATCCGTCTTGGGGTGGCGGAGCAGTTCAGCATTCATCGCGCCATTCTATCGCCATGTTGCGGCCCGGTCCGGAGGGGTACAATCCGCCTTCATGGACGACGCCAATTTCACCGATCACTTCCTGATCGCCATGCCCAACATGACCGACCCCAACTTCGCCGGGGCGCTGACCTATATCTGCGACCACAATCCGGACGGCGCCCTGGGCGTGGTGGTGAACCGGCCGATCGACCTGTCCCTGGCGAAGCTGTTCGATCAGATCGGCATCACCCTGGAAGACGAGCGGCTGAAGGAACTGCCGGCCTATTTCGGCGGCCCGGTCCAGGTCGAGCGCGGCTTCGTGCTGCATAGCCCGCTCGGCCACTGGAACTCCACCCTGTCGGTGAACGACCGGGTCGGCCTGACCACTTCCAAGGACATCCTGGAGGCGGCGGGCCACGGCGACGGCCCGGAACAGATCATCGTCGCCCTGGGCTATGCCGGCTGGGGGCCGGGCCAACTGGAAGCCGAGATCAAGCAGAACGCCTGGCTGACCGTGGCGGCCGATCCGGCGCTGATCTTCGACCTGCCGCCCGAGGAGCGTTTCGTCGCCGCGATGCAGTTGCTCGGCATCGACCCCTCGATGTTGTCGGATGATGCCGGCCACGCCTGATGAAAGGTGCCGTGCTGGCCTTCGATTTCGGCGAGAAGCGGATCGGCGTCGCGGTGGGCGAGTGGGAGACGCAGTCGGCGCACCCGCTGGAGACCATCGCCGGGGAGGCTAATGCCGTCCGCTTTTCCCGCATCGCCGAACTGATCGGTGAGTGGCGGCCGGTTGAACTGGTGGTGGGTCTTCCGATGAGCCTGGAGGGCGAGGAACACGCGCTCAGCCGGCGTTGCCGCCGCTTCGCCAACCAGCTCAACGGCCGTTTCGGCCTGCCGGTGCGTCTGGTCGACGAGCGCCTGACCTCGGTGGCGGCGGAAAGCCGGCTGCGCGAGGCGGGCGTCTCGGTCAGGAACAACAAGACGGCGGTCGACAGTCTGGCCGCCCAGGAAATCTTGCAGGACCATTTTTCGAGCACGTCATGAACCTACCCGATCCGAACCAACTCATCGACAGCCTGGTCGAGAAGATCCGGCCGCATTTCAAACCGGGTACCGCGATGCTGGGCATCCATACCGGCGGCGTCTGGGTGATGGAGGCCCTGGCCGAACGGCTGGGTGGCGACATCCCGCGCGGCGTCCTCGACATCGCCTTCTACCGCGACGATTTCTCCCGCATCGGCCTGCATCCGGAGGCGAAACCGTCCAGCATCCCGTTCGAGGTGGAAGGGCGCTCCATCCTGCTGGTCGACGACATCCTCTATACCGGCCGCACCATCCGGGCGGCGATGAACCTGGTGTTCGATTACGGCCGGCCGGCCAGCCTGAGGATGGCGGTGCTGGTCGACCGCGGCGGCCGCGAACTGCCGATCTGCGCGCAATACGTGGGGGCGACCCTGGACCTGGGGCGGCATGTCTCCCTGATCCGCGACGACGCCGGAGAACTCAAGCTGGAGTTGAAAGGGGAGGCGACGTGACAGCCAATCTGCAACTGACCGAGGACGGCAGGCTGCGCCACCTGCTGACGCTGGAAGGTCTGCCGGCCCGCATCCTGACCCAGATACTCGACACCGCCGAGTCCTTCGTCTCGATCGGCGAGCGCGAGGTGAAGAAGGTGCCCCTGCTGCGTGGCAAGGCGGTGTTCAACCTGTTCTTCGAGAACTCCACCCGCACCCGCACCACCTTCGAGATCGCCGCCAAGCGCCTGTCGGCCGACGTCATCAACCTCAACATCGCCACCTCGGCGACCAACAAGGGCGAGACCCTGCTCGACACGGTGGCCAACCTGTCGGCCATGCAGGCCGACATGTTCGTCGTCCGCCACGCTTCCAGTGGCGCCCCGCACCTGATCGCCCGCCACGTCGCGCCGCACATCTCGGTGGTCAACGCCGGCGACGGCCGCTGCGCCCACCCGACCCAGGGCCTGCTCGACATGTTCACCATCCGCCACTACAAGGGCGGCTTCCACAACCTGCGCGTGGCCATCGTCGGCGACGTCCTGCACTCGCGTGTCGCCCGCTCGCAGATCCACGCCCTGACCACCCTGGGCTGCCCGGAGGTGCGCGTGGTGGCGCCGCGCACCCTGCTGCCGCGCGACGTCGACAGCATGGGCGTGCACGTGCACTACACGATGGCGACCGGGATCAAGGACTGCGACGTGATCATCATGCTGCGCCTGCAGAACGAGCGCATGCAGGGTGCGCTGCTTCCTTCCGCCGGTGAGTACTACAAATACTGGGGTCTGACCGAGGACAAGCTGAAACTGGCCCGGCCGGATGCCATCGTCATGCACCCCGGGCCGATGAACCGGGGCGTCGAGATCGATTCCGGCGTCGCCGACGGCAAGCATTCGGTGATCCTGCCCCAGGTGACCTTCGGCATCGCGGTGCGGATGGCGGTAATGAGCATGGTGTCGGGAGGCGGGGCATGAAAATCCACATCAAGAACGGCCGGGTGATCGATCCCGCCAGCGCTATCGACCAGCAGCTGGATATCTACATCAGCGCCGGCCACATTGTCGGCATGGGTTCTGCGCCGGCCAACTTTCACGCCAACGCCGAGATCGACGCCGCCGGACTGGTGGTCTGCCCCGGCCTGGTCGACCTCTCGGTGCGCCTGCGCGAGCCTGGCCTGGAGTACATGGCGACGCTGGAATCCGAGATGCATGCCGCCGCCGTCGGCGGCATCACCTCGTTGGCCTGCCCGCCCGACACCGACCCGCCGCTGGACGAGCCGGGCCTGGTCGAGATGCTCAAGTTCCGCGCCAAGAACAGCCCCGGCCCGCGCGTCTATCCGATCGGCGCCCTGACCTGGAAGCTCAAGGGCGAGCGCCTGACCGAGATGGCCGAGCTCTCCGAAGCGGGCTGCATGGCGTTCAGCCAGGCCGACGCCCCGATCGTCGACACCACGGTCCTGCTGCGGGCGATGGAGTATGCCTACACCTTCGGCTTCCCGCTCTGGCTGCGGCCGCAGGACTATTACCTGGCGCGCGACGGCGTGGTCCATGACGGCGTGGTGTCGGCCCGCTTCGGCCTGCCCTCGATCCCGGTACCGGCGGAGACGGTGGCGCTGCAGACCATCCTGCTCCTGGTGCGCGAGACCAAGGCACGGGTGCACCTGTGCCGCCTGTCCAGCCGGGCCGGCGTCGAGATGGTGCGCCGGGCCAAGGAGGACGGCCTGCCGGTGACCTGCGACGTCGGCATCCACCACGTCCACCTGTCCGAGATGGACACCTCCGACTTCAACGCCAACTGCCACCTGATTCCGCCCCTGCGCAGCCAGCGCGATCGCGATGCCATCCGCCAGGCCCTCAAGGACGGCGTCATCGACTGCATCTGTTCCGACCATGCGCCGGTCGACGCCAACGCCAAGGAAAAGCCGTTCCAGGAATCCGAGGCGGGCGCCACCGGGGTCGAACTGCTGCTGCCGCTGACCCTGAAATGGGCGGCGGAGACCGGTCTGTCGCTGACCCAGGCGCTCGACCGGGTCACCCGCCGGCCGGCCGCCATACTCGGCGTCGATGCCGGCCAGCTGGCGGTCGGCAAGCCGGCCGACCTGTGCCTGTTCGACCCCGCGGCGGGCTGGACGGTGAGCAACAAGACCCTGGCCAGCCTGGGCAAGAATTCGCCCTTCCTGGGCATGGAACTGCAGGGCCGGGTGCGCTACACCGTCATCGACGGCCACATCGACTTCAAGTCGAATCACGGCTGATTCGAGGCGGTCGCGATGCGTTTCGGCCAGGGCAGGGAGAGCAGCAACGTCGAGGACCGCCGCGGCGGTGGGTCGATCGGGGGACGCAGCATCGGCATCGGGACCCTCGTCATCGCGCTGGTCGCCATGTATTTCGGCGTCGATCCCAGCGTCGTGCTCAATGGCCTGGCCCCGGAGCAACCGGCCGCCGTCCGGCAGGCGGCGCCGCCGGCCGACGACGAGATGGCGCGCTTCGTCTCGATGGTTCTGGCCGATACCGAAGACACCTGGCAGGCCCTGTTCCAGAAGTCCGGCAAGGTCTACCGGGACCCCAAGCTGGTGCTCTACACCGGTACCACGCCGACTGCCTGCGGCACCGGCCAGGCGGCCATGGGGCCGTTCTATTGTCCGGGCGACCAGAAGGTCTATATCGACTTGGCCTTCTACCAGGACCTGAAGGATCGTTTCCACGCCCCGGGCGATTTCGCCCAGGCCTATGTGATCGCCCACGAGGTGGGTCATCACGTGCAGAACCTGCTGGGTATTTCAGACAAGGTGCAGCAGGCCCGGCAGCGGGCCGGCAAGGCCGAGGCCAACCGCCTGTCGGTAAAGCTGGAACTGCAGGCCGACTGCCTGGCCGGGGTGTGGGCATTCCACGCCGACCAGGCGCGCCATGTCCTGGAGGCGGGCGATGTGGAGGAGGCGATGACCGCCGCCTCGGCCATCGGCGACGATCGTCTGCAGAAGCAGGCCCAGGGCTACGCGGTGCCGGACAGCTTCACCCATGGCAGTTCGGAACAGCGGATGCGCTGGTTTCGCCGCGGCATGGACCAGGGTCGGGTTTCCGGCTGCGATACCTTTTCTGCCGCCAGGCTTTGACCTGGATTCAGGCGCCGGCCTTGCTGTTCATGCGCTCCATCATTTCCAGCGTGGCCTCGTATTTCGGCCGTACCGGTGAATCCGGTGCGATGTTGTTGAGGGCCTGTTTCAGCGCACCGGCCAACTCGGCCATCTCGGCCTTCTCCTGAGCCAGTATCTCGGCCTCGCTTTGGTGTGTCGGCCGCGGGGTCCGGCTGATCTTGCGCATGCGCTGGTGCAACTGGGTCTGGGCGTGCTCGGCCACCTGGTAGGTGGCGCGCATGCTGATGAACTTCAGCACGAACAGGAAGGCCATGATGCCGACCGACAGATGCAGGTGCAGGCGTGCGGAATCGAAGTCCCGGCTGAGCATGTCGAGCAGGGCAAGCAGGAAGGCGACCGCGGAGAGTGCGGCGGCCAGGAGGGTGGCCTGCTTGTCCGGCACCAGAAAGAGCAGCAAGCGGTTCATGACCGATAGATAGCAATAAACGGTCGTGCTGACAATGCCTTAGCGCAACAGTCGACGGCGCGTGAGGACCAGTCCGATGGCGAAACCGCCGAGGCCGTAGGCGAGCAGCACCGCGCCATGCAGCAGGGGCAACGGCGGCGCCGACCCCAGTGCCAGCGGCCGCGCCAGTTCGATGGCGTGGGTCAGCGGCAGCACCGCGGCGAAGCCGGCCAGCCAGGCCGGCAGGGCGTCGGGCGGGTAGAACACGCCGGACAGCAGGACCATGGGGGTGATCACCAGGGTGAAGTAGTACATGAAGAAGTCGTAGTTGGGCGCCACCGAGTTGACCATCAGGCCGAGGCCGGCGAAGCACAGGCCGGTCAGCAGGATCACCGGCAGCAGCCACAGGGTCAGCGCGAAGTCGGTGTACAGGCCGAGTCCCCAGATCACCGCCAGGATGGCCAGGCCGGAGAGCAGGCTCTTCGACGCCGCCCACAGCCATTCCCCCACCAGCACGTCAGTCAGCGACAGCGGCGTGTTGAGGATGGCGTCCCAGGTCTTCTGCACGTGCATGCGCGAGAACGACGAATACAGGGTCTCGAAGGTGGCGGCGTTCATGACGCTGTAGGCCAGGGTCCCGGCGGCCAGGAAGTTGAGGTAGGGCACGCCCTTGATGTCGCCGAGGAACTGGCCAAGGCCGTAGCCGAGGCCGAGCATGTACAGCAGCGGGTCGGCCAGGTTGCCCAGGATGGAGGGCAGGGCCAGCTTCTTCCAGACCAGGTAGTTGCGGTGCCAGACGGGGAACCAGTTCATGTTCAGTCCCTCAGGTCGCGGCCGGTCAGTTTCAGGAACACGTCTTCCAGGTTGGCCGGCCGGTGCAGGTAGCGCAGTTCCGGCTGCTTATCCAGTTCGGCGATCACCGGATCGGGGTTGTCGGTGTAGCAGAACAGGGTCTCGCCGGCGGTTTCACAGCGCTTGCACAGGTCCTGGGCGCAGACCCGCCAGTCGGCCAGGGCCTCGCCATAGACCTCGACCACCTGGGGTTCGATGTGGCTGCGGATCAGCTCGCGCGGCGAGCCCTCGACGATGATGCGGCCCTTGTCGATGATGCTGATGCGGTCGCACAGGCGCTCCGCCTCGTCCATGAAGTGGGTGGTCAGGAGCAGGGTCTTGCCGCGCGCGGTGAGCCGGCGCAGGCCTTGCCAGACCAGGTGGCGGGCTTGCGGGTCGAGGCCGGTGGTCGGCTCGTCGAGCACCACCAGGTCGGGGTCGTTGATCAGGGCGCGGGCCAGGGTCAGGCGCCGCTTCATGCCGCCGGACAGGCTGGGCACGCGGGCGTCGGCCTTGCCGGCGAGGCCGGCGAAGTCGAGCAGGCCGGGCACCCGGGCCTCGACCTCGGCGCGGTCGAGGCCGAAATAGCGGCCATAGGCGAATAGGTTCTCGCGTACCGTGAAGTCGGGGTCCAGGCTGTCCACCTGGGGCACCACGCCGACCCGGGCCCGGGCGGCACGGCCGCCTTCCGGCATCTTGTGGCCGAGCAGGCGGATTTCGCCCGCATCGGCCTCGATCAGGCCCAGGGCCAGCCTGAGTGTGGTGGTCTTGCCGGCGCCGTTGGGGCCGAGCAGGCCGTGACACTGGCCCGGCGCGATGGCCAGGTCGACGCCGTCCACCACGGCGACGCCGCCGTAGCGCTTGCTCAGGCCGGTGATGGTGAGCGGGGAGGTCATGGTTGCAGCAGGTCTTCCACCAGGGTCTTCAGTTGCGTCAGTTTGCCATGGAAGAAGTGGCCGGCGCCGGGAATCGTCAGCAACCGGGTGCCGTGATCGCGGGCATAGTCCTGCACGGCGGCGAGCGGGATCAACTCGTCCTCCTCGCCGTGGATGATGGTGGTGGCGATGGCCGGCGGCGCGAAATCGTACATCGACACCGCCGGCCCGACCATGATCAGTTGGCGGGCGTCGAGCCGGCGGGCGACCCGGTGCTGGACATAGGAGCCGAACGAGAAGCCGAGCAGGGTCCAGGGCAGGTAGCCGAACTGGGGCGCGATGTGCTCGGCGATGGCGACGAGGTCCTCGGTCTCGCCGATGCCATGGTCGTACTGGCCGGTGCTGGCGCCGACGCCGCGGAAATTCGGCCGTACCGCCACGTAGCCGCAGGCCAGGGCGGCGCGGGCCAGGGTGTGGGCGACCTTGTTGTCCAGGCTGCCGCCGTGCAGGGGGTGCGGGTGGGCGACCAGGGCGAGGCCGCGCAATTCGACTTCAGGGTCCTCGACCAGCGTCTCGACGATGGCGTCCGGACACTCGATCTTGAGTCGATGCGTTCTCAAATCTTCAGGCGCTCGACGATCTTGCCGTCGCGCAAATGCGATTCCAGTATCTCGTCGATGTCGGCCTGGTCGACGTAGGTGTACCAGACCGCGTCCGGATAGACCACGCAGACCGGGCCTTCGGCGCAGCGGTCCATGCAGCCGGCGCGGTTGATCCGGCAGTCGCCGCCCTTGCCGTGCAGACCGAGCTGCTTGGCCCGCTTCTTGGCGTGCTCGAAAATGGCCTCGGCGTCGTGGTCGGCGCAGCAGGCCGCGCCGTCCTCGCGCTGGTTGAGGCAGAAAAACAGGTGGTGGCGGTAGTGGCTCATGTCAGTTCGTCGTATTTGGCCGCGTTGCCCCTGGCCTTCTCGACCGGATACTTGGCGGCGTTGATGGCCAGCTTGTCCTCGGCGGCCTTGATCAGGTCGATCTCCAGGCAGTTGGCCAGGCTGACCAGATAGATCAGCACATCGGCCATTTCCTGGCGCACCGCCTCCTTCTTGGTTCCGGAGAGGTTCAGGCTTTCCTCGGGGGTAAGCCACTGGAACGGCTCCAGCAATTCCGCCGCCTCGACGATGAGGGCGGCGGTGAGGTTCTTCGGCGTGTGGTAGAGGTGCCAGTCGCGCTCGCGGCCGAAGGCGCGCACGGCCTCGGCCAGTTCCGGCAGGGTCTCGATGGTCATGGCTGGTCTTGCGGCGGCGCGGCGGCGGTCCCGGTCTGGTCTTCCTTCACGGTCGGGGCGGCGTAGCCGGCGACTTCCAGCATCTTGTCCCACACCGAGGGCGAGTAGCCGCGCTGCATCGACTCGCCGACGAACAGCACCGGTACTTCGAAGGCGCCGGTACGCTTCTTCAGTTCGGCGGCCTGGAGCTTGTCCTTGTCGACGTTCTTGAGGGTGAACGGCACGCCGCGCTGGCGCAGGTAGTCGGCGGCCTGGTCGCAGGTGGCGCCGCAATTGGAGCTGTAGAGCACCACCGGCGGGCGCGCCTTGGCCGGCTCACCCGTGTCGGAGCCCGACATGCCGATGCGTTTCATGGACTTGATGCTGGGTGGCGGCGGCAGGTCGGAGTAATGCACCCCACCCTTTTCGTCGACCCAGCGGTAGAAATCGGCCGCAACGACCGGGGCCGCGCAGGCCAGGGCGAGCAGGAAAACGGCGGTGCGGTTCATGGTGTACCTCCCGATCCAGGATCAGACCATGCCATTATGCCTCAGCAGGGCGTCGATGGTAGGTTCCCGGCCGCGGAAGGCCTTGAATGAGTCGATCGCGTCGCGGCTGCCGCCGACGCCGAGTATCTCGCTCCAGAAGCGCTCCCCGATGACCGGGTTCAGGACGCCGTTCTCCTCGAACAGGGCGTAGACGTCGGCCGACAGCACCTCAGCCCACTTGTAACTGTAGTAGCCGGCCGCGTAGCCGCCGGCGAAGATGTGCGAGAAGTTGTTGGCGAAGCGGTTGTATTCGGGCGGGATGACCACCGAGAAGCGCTGGCGGATCGCGTTCAACAAGGCCTGCGGGGTCTGCCGGGCGGGGTCGAAGTCGCTGTGCAGGTGCATGTCGAACAGGGCGAACTCGACCTGGCGCATGGTCTGCATGCCGGCCTGGAAGTTCTTCGCCGCCAGCATCTTGTCGTACAGGTCGCGCGGCAGCGGCACGCCGGTGTCGACGTGGGCAGTCATGTGCTTGAGCACCTCCCATTCCCAGCAGAAGTTCTCCATGAACTGCGACGGCAGTTCCACCGCGTCCCACTCGACGCCGTTGATGCCGGACACGCCCAGTTCCTCGACCCGGGTCAGCAGGTGGTGCAGGCCATGGCCGAACTCGTGGAACAGGGTGATCACCTCGTCGTGGGTGAACAGGGCCGGCTTGTCGCCGATCGGTCGGGTGAAGTTGCAGGTCAGGTAGGCGACCGGGGTCTGGATGCCGTCGTTCTTCTTGCGCCGGGTGATGGCGTCGTCCATCCAGGCGCCGCCGCGCTTGCTTTCGCGGGCGTAGAGGTCGAGGTAGAACTGGCCGACCAACTGGCCGGATTTGTCGCGAATGGAATGGAACTGCACTGTGTCGTGCCAGACCGGGGCCTGGTCGGCGCTGATCTCCAGGCCGTACAGGGTCTCGATCAGGCGGAACAGGCCGGCCAGCACCACCGGCTCGGGGAAGTACTGCTTCACCTCCTGTTCCGAGAAGGCATAGCGCGCTTCGCGCAGCTTCTCGGAGACATAGCCGACGTCCCACACCTGGGGGTCGGCCAGGTCGAGTTCCTTGCCAGAGAATTCACGAATCTCGGCCATGTCGCGTTCGGCATAGGGCTTGGCCCGGCCGGCCAGGGTCTCCATGAAGTCGAGCACCTCGGCCGGGGTGCGCGCCATCTTCGGCTCCAGCGACAGCTCGGCGTAGTTGGCGAAGCCGAGCATGCGGGCGGCCTCGCCGCGCAGTTCGACGATGCGGTCGATCAGCTTGGTGTTGTCGAGCTTCTCGGGGCCGAACTCGGAGGCGCGGGTGACATAGGCCCGGTACATCTCCTCGCGCAGGGCGCGGTTCGAGCAGAACTGCATGATCGGCAGATAGGACGGTCCGCGCAGGTTGAGCTTGAAGCCGGTCTTGCCGTCGGCTTCGGCCATCTCCCGGAACATCGCCCGGGTGTCGTCGGGCACCCCGGCCAGTTCGGCCTCGTCCTCGATCAGCTTGCTCCAGGCGTTGGTGGCGTCGAGCAGGTTTTCCTCGAATTTCGCCGACAGCTTGGCCAGTTCATCCTGGATTGCCAGGAAGCGGACCTTCTGGTCTTCCGGCAGGTCGGCGCCGCCCAGGCGGAAATCGCGCAGTTCGTTTTCCACCACCTTGCGGCGGGCGTCCGAGAGGTCCGGGAACTCGCGCTGGGCGCGCAGGGCCTTGAAGCGGGCGAACAGGCCGGCGTGCTGGCCCAGTTCGGCGTAGTACTGGGTGATCCTGGGCAGGTTCTCGTTGTAGACCGCGCGCAGCTCGGGACTGTCCATGACCGAGTGCAGGTGGGAGACCTGGCCCCAGGCCCGCCCCAGCCGCTCGTTGGCGTCTTCCAGCGGGGCGACGAAGCCGTCCCAGTCGGGCGCGGCCTCGGCGGCGGCCAGTTGCGCGACCAGGGCGCGGCCTTCGTCCAACAAGCGATCGATGGCCGGAGTGACGTGTTCGGGTTTGATCTCGGCGAAACGGGGCAGGCCGGAGAAGTCGAGCAGGGGGTTCATGGCGGACTCGGATAGGGTAATTGGACAGGATTATACTTTGGGCCTTTGCATGCGAATCCAACCCCATGGCGATCGAATCCTACCTAGGTTTTAACCCTGTGTTCGGCAGGGATGTCTATGTCCACGCCTCGGCCACCGTCATCGGCGACGTGGTGCTGGCCGAGCGCGCCTCCATCTGGCCCGGCGTGGTGATCCGCGGCGACGTCAACAGCATCCGCATCGGCGAGGCCAGCAACGTCCAGGACAACTCGGTCCTGCACGTCAGCCACAAGAGCCCGCTCGACCCCGAGGGCGCGCCGCTGGTAATCGGCCGCCATGTCACCGTCGGCCACGCCTGCATCCTGCACGGCTGCGAGATCGGCGACGAATGCCTGATCGGCATGGGCGCGATCGTCATGGACAGGGCGGTGCTGCAGCCGCGCGTGCTGCTGGGGGCCGGCAGCCTGGTGCCGGAGGGCAAGACGCTGGAATCGGGCTGGCTCTATGTCGGCCGGCCGGCCAAGCCGGTCCGGCAACTGACCGAGGTGGAGATCGCCGGCCTGCGGGCGCATGCCGAGCATTACGTCGAATGGGCGGCGGACTATCGCGGCGCCCGGGATTGACGGTTATGATTGCCGGTAGAAGTACCCTGGCGGTCTGAAAATCCGCACGGAATCAGCATCTTCGATAACAGACCAAGCCTCGCTCGGTAAGGTCGACAAGGAGGAGCAATCATGGGATGGCTGGACTGGTTCAAGACCCTGGCGTCAGGCAAGCCGGCCGGTGAATCGCCGGAGGCGGTGCCCACCCCGGCGTCGCAGGCTGCGGCAAGCATGCCCGAGCGGGAAGAGGAGGGTACGGTGGCCGGCCTCGATTTCAAGACCGCCATCGATGCCCACATGAAGTGGAAGGTGCGCCTGGAACGGTGCCTGGACACCGACAACGAGGAAGGCCTCCAGGTCGACACCATCTCGCGCGACGATCAATGTCCGCTCGGCAAGTGGATCCACGGCGTCGGCGGCGAGCGCTTCGGCAACCTGCGCGAGTTCCAGGAAATGAAGATGGAGCACTCGCGTTTCCATCTCTGCGCCGGCGACGTCCTGGCCTGCTGCGTGGCCGGCGACAAGGAAGGCGCCAGCCAGAAGCTGCGCTCGGGCGACTACACCCGCGCCTCGGAGCGGGTGAAGCTGCACCTGGCCCGGCTCTATGTCCAGGTCGCCAGGAAGGACTAGGCGGCGAGGTTGGGCAAAAGCCCGCGGCCTGGCCTCGGTTGACAGCCAAAAACACGGATGCTAATTTCACCCGGCATCTGTTTTGCCCACTAGACCATACCGAGGAGATAGACATGAAAAAGCTGCTGGCCCCGATCGCTGCCCTGTTTGTCGCTGCGCCGTCCTATGCCCTGCCCATCGTGACCCTGCACATGGGCGGCGCCCCCATGGTCGATCCCGTCCTGATGGTTGCCGGCCTGTCGGCACTGGCCGCGGTGATCGCGGTTCGCGTCCTCCGGCGCAAGGGCGGTCAGCAGTAACGCACTGCCCGGCCCGAGTCCGAAACGGCGTCGGCACCCCCAGCCATGGAGGCCCTTCTTCAGAACAATGAAGACGTAGTCCTGTTCGTGGGCATGGTGTCGGCGCTTGTTTTGGCGGCAATCCTGGAGGCGCTGATTCCGCGCCAGCCCGAGCGCGCGGACATCAACCGGCGCTGGGCCAACAACATCGGCCTCACCGCCCTCAACCAGGTCAACATCACCTTTTTTTCGGGTGCTGTCGCGCTGGTCCTGGCCTGGTGGGGCGGCGAGGAAAAGATCGGCCTGCTCAGGCAGGTCGACCTCGGGCTCGTCCCCTCGCTGCTGCTGGCCATCCTGGTGTTCGAGTTCGTCGCCTACTGGTTCCATCGCGCCCTGCACACGATCCCCTGGCTGTGGCGCATCCATGCCGTGCACCACTGCGACACCGAGCTGGACTTCACGACCACCTACCGCAACCACCCGTTGGAGTTGTACGTCAATGCGCCGCTGACCATCCCGGTCATCCTGGTGTTCGGTTTCCCCATCGTGACCGTGCTGCTCTACCAGTTGCTCAAGACCAGCATCAGCGTGCTGGCCCACAGCAACCTCCGGTTGTCCCCGGCCGCAGACCGCATCCTGCGCCTTGTCCTGGTGACGCCGAATTTCCACCGCCTGCACCACTGCAGCGAGCGGCGCTTCACCGACAGCAACTACTCGGCCGCGTTTCCGGTGTTCGACTACCTGTTCGGCACCGCGCGCAACCGGCCGTATGCCGAGCATGCGACCATGGCGATCGGCCTGGATTCATTTCGAGCCCCGCGGGACGGCCGCCTCGACCGTCTGCTGCTGATGCCCTTCGTCTGGCGGCCGGTCCCGGCCCGGGACGCGTCAATCCAGCCAGAAGCGGCCTAACGCGGCATCGTACCTGCCGATGAATCCCGGCTTGCCGGCATTGTGGGTGAAGGTGAACTCGCCGAAATAGTACTGCTGGTCGCAGACGAAGAAATCGACCCGGACGTGGTCGATGTGTCGACACAATCTTCCCAGTGCTTCGAGCAAATCCGCCGGCGGTCGAGGCGTTTCCGGCGCCTCCCGTTCGTAGCGCGTCGCGGCCTCCTCTGAGCCGGGCGGCAGGCGCAGCCAGTGCTGGTCGTAAACGCGGTGCGTCGCCCCCGAATGATGGAAGCCGCGGTAACCGACCAGTGCGAAACGGAATTCTCCGGAGAACAGGAACAGCTGCAGTTCATGATCGATGGGCTCGATCAACTGTTCGAACACGATGCCGGGATCGACGCGGCCGTAATGCCGTTCCCGGGCGCGACGCCTGGCCTCCTTTTTCGAATCCAGCCAGGTCTGGGCCAGTTGTCGAAGGAATGCCGTATCGGCGCTCCGGCCTGCGCCGGTCAGGCTCCGGTTGCCGCCCTGGACCACCCCGTCCCGCACCAGCAGGGACATGTCCCAGCCATGCGTGGCCTTCATGACGAAGGTGGCCGGAAGGCGGGCAATATCGATCTCATCGGGGTGCGTTACGACGAGGTAGGATTCGGCGACCTTGAAATGAGGCCGGGCAATCGCCTTCGCGAGATGCTTGTCCGCCCAGGTCCGGTAATCGACCCGCCGGTCCGGGTTGCGGCAGCGCCACGCCACCTTCTGCGAGTAAGTGCGCAGGGTCCAGAAAAACGGTTTGTCGGTCATGGCGGAAGTCTATCCACAACCTGAAAGCAACGGTAGGCGCAGCGGCTTCCTTATGGGGCGCACTACGGGCGAGGCCACTCCACCCTGGCTGCGCATGGCCCACTTAGGGCTGGAGCAGACGCTCCATATTCCGGCGAATTGCATCGGGCTTGTTCTTGCTTTCGTTGATGCCACGGCAACTGTCGGAGACGATGCGCTCGCGCGATCGTCCGGGATGAGAAAAGTACAGCTTCTCGCAATCGCAGCGCAGACGTGATCTGACGGTTTTCGGTCGTACGCTGCGGACTTCCGCTACCCAGCATGAATCGGCGCAGCCGCAGGAATGGTAGACAAGGATTTCCCCCCGCGCCGGCCAATCCAATTCGTACTCGCCGGTTCCGCCCGAGGCGTGAACGTTGATCGAAACGAACATCGCACCGATGACAAGTGCGGCGAATTGCGGTGCTTGCATGTTGTGTGGTTTGACATTCACGTTGAGTGTCATGGTCATGATGCAGGCGGGTTGGTCAGCAGATTGGGTAACGAGCTAAAACCATTTGGCAAGCCCCCTTTCAATACGCGAACAGAATGCCTCAACCTCTTTGGCAGAAAGGCACTCAGCCTTGTAGAGCGACAACATCTCGAACTGGCATGCGGGCGCACATGTTCCAAAAATTGCTGTTTTCAACACCCGTTTCACAGGTTGCCACAACAGTAGGCGATCCACCCACCACGGCGAGCCAAGTGAGGTAATGGCAAGTGCTCGCCGCAAGTTGTGGAGCCTTGGTTTGATTGGGCCAAGATCGGTGGCGTGGTCGTAGGCGATGCCAGGAACCCAGACACGGTCGAACCATCCCTTCAGGATGGCGGGAAAGCCAAACCACCAAGTAGGAAACACCAGAACGAGCGCTTCAGCAGAGAGCAAATGCTGGATCTGAGAATGCACGGCCGAGGAGTCAAACGGATGCTGGTAGTAGCTCTGGCGCTCATTGGCGGTAAGCGAAGGCGAAAACTCAGCTTGGTAGAGATTTTCGACCAGTACCTCGTGCCCAGCCTCGGTCATCGCTTGGATAGCAGATTGCGCCAAGGAATAACACAGGCTGTCGGCGATTGGATGGGCAACTACGACAAGACATTTCATGTTGAAAATGGCCTACGCGATACGGTATCCATGCGGGTTAACGTAAATTCGACATCACGCCGCGCTTTGTGATGGATGGATGCAGGTCATCTGCGATAACTCCCTGTTGTCGTTCTCGGGGCGATCTTAAACTTCGCGCGTCCAGCAAACAACGGCGAATCAGACCTTCCGGGCGGCGCTGCCATGACATGACGCCGTCATCGGGATTCAGATAGTATTGGCCTGTGTATGTCCGGCGTTCATCCGGCGATTGGCGCCTCATTTTTCCGATGCCTGCTATCGTCAATGAGTTGGATATTTTCCATGCTATTCACTGGTTCATTTCCCTAGCCAAAGTGCACGACCCGAACTCGCCACCCCTGAAGCAGGCTCCCGCCAGCCGACTCGCGCCTGTCGAAGGCGCTCCAGGTCGGGGCGCAGTGGCAGCGTTTAGGCGCGAGCAGGACCTGATTCGCTTGGAACTGTCAAAGGCGAAGGATGTGATGCCCTTGCTGATGAAGCGGCGCAATGGCGGGCACTGGACCGTCGAGGAACAAGACTATCTATTGCAGCGGCTGCGCAGCCTGTCGCACCTGTCGACGTATCTGCTGGTGTTGCTGCTGCCGGGGTCGTTTTTCCTCATACCCCTGCTGGCCTGGTGGCTGGACCGCCGCCGTGGCGGGCAACGCGCCATTCGCCGCTAGACCTGGACGACGACGGCCCGGGTTTTTGGTCGAGGCCGGCGTGCCGGCCCGGCGCCGTCAGTTCAGTGCACTGGCCAGCTTGCGCCGGTACTGCGCCGCCAGCGGGTCGCCGCCGAGCAGGCTGAATACCGACAGCAGGGTCTTGCGCGCGGCGTCCTCGTTCCAGGCGCGGTCGCGCTGGACCATTTCCAGCAGTTCGTCCATGCCCTCGGCGTAGCGGGCCGAGGCGATCAGGTAGTTGGCCAGTTCCAGGCGTGCCTCCATGGCGTCCGGTTGCACGGCGATCTGCGCGCGCAGGGCGGTCTCGTCGGTCTTGACCCCGGACCGGGCGAAGTCCAGCTTGGTTCGCAGGCGGGCCGCCCGCTCGTCGGCCTTCATCTCCGGCGAGAGCGAATCGAGCAACTGGCTGGCCTCGTCGATCCGGTTCAGGTGGGCGAGTATCTCGGCGGCGTCGATGCGGACATTCTCGTCGCTGGGGGCCGCCTGCGAGGCTTGGCCGAGGGTGGCCAGGGCGCCGTCGAAGTCGCCGGCGTCGCGCTGGGCGGCGGCCTGGATGCGCAGGTCGCCGGCCGGCGAGGGGATGAGGCGGTCGATGAATTCGCGCACCGCCGATTCCGGCAGGGCGCCGGAGAATTCGTCGACGATCTCGCCTTGAAAGACCGCCTTCACGGCCGGGATGCCTTTTACCTGGAAGTGCGCGGCCAGTTCCTGGTTCTTGTCGGAGTCGATCTTGGCCAGGATGAACTTGCCCTGGTATTCCTCGGCCAGCTTTTCCAGGATCGGTTTCAAGGCCTTGCAGGGGCCGCACCACTCGGCCCAGAAGTCGATCAGCACCGGCGCGTGCATCGAGCCGTCGACGACGATCTGCTGGAAGTTGCTGGCGTCTACGTCGAAGGAAAACTGAGCCATGGTCGGGTCCTGTAGGTGAGCGGAATGGGTGCTTGGTCGCTCCCGCGCAGGCGGGAACGGCGTTCAGGTGCTGCCTGGATACTGGTGGCGGAGGCGGCCGATTTCAAGCCTTGGCGATACGCCTGGCCAGTTGGGCGGCCTTGCCGGTGTAGCCGGCCGGAGTCAGGGCGAGCAGGTCCTTCTTGGCCGCCGCCGGGATCGCCAGGCCCTCGATGAACCTGGCCATGCGCGCGGCGGTGATGCGCTTGCCGCGAGTCAGCTTCTTCAACTGTTCGTAGGGTTTTTCCAGGCCGTAGCGGCGCATCACGGTCTGGATCGGCTCGGCCAGGACTTCCCAGTTGTTGTCGAGGTCCTCGGCCAGGCGGGCCGGGTTGGCTTCCAGCTTGTTGAGGCCGCGCAGCAGGCTGTCGTAGCCGAGCAGGGCATAGCCGAGGGCGCTGCCCATGTTGCGCAGCACGGTCGAGTCGGTCAGGTCGCGCTGCATGCGCGAGATCGGCAGCTTCTCCGACAGGTGGCGCAGCAGGGCGTTGGCCAGGCCGAGGTTGCCTTCCGAATTCTCGAAGTCGATCGGGTTGACCTTGTGCGGCATGGTCGACGAGCCGACCTCGCCTTCCTTGGTCTTCTGCTTGAAGTAGCCGAGCGAGATGTAGGTCCAGACGTCGCGGTCGAGGTCGACCAGCATGGTGTTGATGCGGGCGCAGGCGTCGTACAACTCGGCCATGTAGTCGTGCGGCTCGATCTGGATGGTGTAGGGGTTGAAGCCCAGGCCCAGGCCGGTGACGAAGCGCTCGGCAAAGCCTTCCCAGTCGAACTTCGGATAGGCGGCCAGGTGGGCGTTGTAGTTGCCCACCGCGCCGTTGATCTTGCCCAGGCACTCGACCGCGGAGAGGCGTTGCATGCCGCGGCGCAGGCGGTAGACCACGTTGGCGACCTCCTTGCCCAGGGTGGTCGGCGTCGCCGGCTGGCCGTGGGTGCGCGCCAGCATGGGCAGGTCGGCCAGGTCGACCGCCAGCGCGGTGAGCGTGCGCTCGACCTGCTTCAGCGCCGGCAGGATGACCTCGGCCCGGGCGTCGCGCAGCATCAGGGCGTGCGACAGGTTGTTGATGTCCTCGGAGGTGCAGGCGAAGTGGATGAACTCGGACACCCTGGTGACCTCGGCGTTGCCGGCGGTCTTGTCTTTCAAAAAGTATTCGACCGCCTTGACGTCGTGGTTGGTGACCTTCTCGTGCGCCTTCACCGCCTCGGCGTCGGCCAGGGAAAAGTCGGCGGCGATGGCGTCGAGCGCCTTGACGGTGGCGGCGGAAAAGGCCGGCACTTCCTTGATGGCCTTCTCGGCGGCCAGGGCCTTGAGCCATTCGATCTCGACCAGGACGCGGTAGCGGATCAGGCCGAACTCGCTGAAATAGGGCGCCAGCCTGGCGCCGCTGCGGCGGTAGCGGCCATCGAGGGGGGACAGGGCGGTGAGGGCGGTCAGTTCCATGGTGTTTCCTTTGTTAAGCATTCTTCCGGCGCGGCGCCAGGGTGACCCGGTAGCGCCAGCCGGTCATATCGTCTTGCGGTCGAGCAGGGCCTGCGCCACGGTCATGGCGTCGACGTGTTCCAGTTCGCCGCCGGCCGGCAGGCCGCGTGCCATGCGGGTCACCTTGAGCCCCTTGGCCTTGAGCAGTTCACCCAGGTAATGCGCGGTGGCCTCGCCCTCGACGGTGAAGTTGGTGGCCAGGATCACTTCCTCGGTGACGCCGTCCTGGGCGCGCTTGATCAGGCGATCGAGGCCGATCTCGCGCGGGCCGACGCCATCGAGCGGCGACAGCCGGCCCATGAGGACGAAATAGAGGCCCTTGTAGGCATGGGTCTCTTCCATCCGGTTCAGGTCCACCGGCATCTCGACCACGCACAACTGGCTGGGATCGCGGCGCGGGTCGGCGCAGCTGTCGCAGACCTCGGTCTCGCTGTAGTTGTTGCAGCGCGCGCAGGGTTTCAGGTGCTCCAGCGCCGCGGCGAGGCCGGCCGCCAGCCGGGCCGCACCCGGCCGTTCCCGCTGCAGCAGGTGATAGGCCATGCGCGCCGCCGACTTCGGGCCGACGCCGGGCAGCACGCGCAGCGCGTCGATCAGGTTGGCGAGAACGGTGGGGGTCATCAGAGGCAAGGGGCAAGGGGCAAGGGGCAAGATTCAAGAGGCTCTTGAACCTTGTCTCTTGTGTCTTGAACCTAGAAAGGCAGCTTCATCCCGGGCGGCAGGGGCATGCCGGCGGTGACCGAGGACATCTTTTCCTGGGTCACGGTTTCGACCTTGCGCACGGCGTCGTTGACGGCGGCGGCGATCAGGTCTTCCAGCATCTCCTTGTCGTCGCCCATCAGGGAGGCGTCGATACTGACCCGGCGGACATCGTGCTTGCCGGTCATGGTCACCTTGACCAGGCCGGCGCCGGCGGCGCCTTCCACTTCCATTTCGGCAATCAGGGCCTGCGCCTTCTGCAGGTTTTCCTGCATCTGCTGGGCCTGTTTCATGAGGTTGCCGATTCCGCCTTTGATCATGGTGTCTGTTCTCCGATGGGTTTGATGTTGGTCACGGTCGCGTCGAAATCGCGCACCAGGGTTTGTACGAACGGGTCGTCCATGATCGCCGCCTCGGCCTCGCTCTGACGCACGGCCTTGTGGCGGGCGACGATCTCGGCCGGGGCATCGCCCGAGGTCGCGCCCAGTTCGAATTCGATCCGCATGGTCGGCCCGAGCAGTTCGCGCAGCGCGGCCCTGAGCTTGTCGCCCAGGCTGTCGAGCAGGCTCTTCTTGTCGCCCGGCAGGCGCAGCTTGAGCAGGTTGGCGCCGTGCTCGGCCAGTTCGCATTGCGCGGCCAGCATCTTGACCCCGCCATTGAGGCGGCGGCTGAGGGCGAACCAGTCGCCGTTGAAGGCGGCGGGCGGGCTGGACGCAGCGGGGGATGGGGCGCGCGTTTCCTGGCTGGGCCAGTCCGGCGCGGGTGCCGATGGCCTATCCGCGCCGGGGGTGGCGGCGCGCGGCGGGCTGGGCCGGGTCGTCGGCGGCTGTGCCGGTTCCTTGCCCGGTGCGAAGGCCAGCATGCGCAACAGGGTCATGCTGAAGCCGGCGTATTCGTCCGGGGCCAGTTCCAGGTCGCGCCGGCCCAGGGTGGCGATCTGGTAGTAAAGCTGCACGGTCTCGGGGTCGATGCGGTCGGCCAGTTCGAACATCCGGGCCCGTTCCGGCACGTCTTCCGCCACCGCTTCCGGCACGGTTTGCGCCAGGGCGATCTGTTGCAGCAGCAGGGCCAGATCCTGCAGGGCGGCGTCGAAGGACAGGCTGCGCTCGGCGATGGCCTCGGCCTCCCGCATCAGGCGGGCGCCGTCGGACTCGGTCAGGGCTTCCAGGAGCGGGTACAGGTAGGCCTGGTCGACCGTGCCGAGCATGTCCCGGGTCTGCTGTTCGTGCACCGTGCCGCTGCCGTAGGCGATGGCCTGGTCGGTCAGCGACAGGGCGTCGCGCATGCTGCCGGCGGCGGCGCGGGCGAGCAGGCTGAGGGCGCCCGGCTCGTAGGGGATGCCCTCGCTGTCCAGCACCTTGCGCAAGTGGCCGGCGACATGGCCGGGCGGCATCTGCTTGAGGTTGAACTGCAGGCAGCGCGACAGCACGGTGACCGGGACCTTCTGCGGGTCGGTGGTGGCGAGCACGAAGACCACGTGGGCGGGCGGCTCCTCCAGGGTCTTCAGCATGGCGTTGAAGGCGCTCTTCGAGAGCATGTGCACTTCGTCGATGATGTAGACCTTGTAGCGGCCCGTGGTGGGCGCGTACTGGGCGTTCTCCAGCACCTCGCGCATGTTGTCGACGCCGGTGTAGGAGGCGGCATCGATCTCGATCAGGTCGACGAAGCGGCCCGAGTCGATCTGCTGGCAGGCCGGGCAGACGCCGCAGGGCGTGGCCGACACGCCGGTGTCGCAGTTGAGGCAGCGCGCCAGGATGCGCGCCAGGGTGGTCTTGCCGACGCCGCGGGTGCCGGTGAACAGGTAGGCATGGTGTAGCCGGCCCTGTTCGAGGGCGTTCGACAGGGCACGCACGACGTGCTCCTGGCCGACCAGTTCGGCGAAGGATTTTGGCCGCCATTTGCGGGCCAGGACTTGATAACTCATGGCCGGATTCTATCAGCCTGTCGGACTTTGGACGCGGGATGCGTTGGGTGTCTGGGCGGATGGATGCAAGGCGCGTCGCGCAGGCCATGGTCGTTCCATGGCCAAGTGGCACAACGCCGCAGACGTCGCCCAGACGCCCAACCCGAAGGGCCGGGCCGCTTTTTTCGCATGGCGGTGTTGCGGCTCACTTGTTTGGAATGACCAAACGGCGCTTCGCCGCGCCTTGCCCTACGAAAAAAGTGACCCCGGCGCACCCACGGCCAAAGTCCGGCAGGCTGATAGCAGAGCCGGCCAGGGCGGCCGGCACTCAATAGAGGTAGGTCAGGCGGACCTGATGCAGGCTGAGGCCATCGTCGGGCTCTTTCAGGCCGGCGTTGGTCAGCAACTGGTAGCGGTAGCCGAGATCGTACTGGCTCTTCTCGCCGAAGGTGACGCCGACCCCGACCAGGGGGGCGAGTTGCAGGGCGCTGCCGAGGTCGTGTTTGCTGTCGAGGCGGGTGCGGCTCAGCAGGTGCAGGCCAAGCGCGACATCCCAATAGGGCTGGGCGCCGCCGGAGGCATTGGGTCGGAAACGGAACACCGGCGACACGCCGGCATCGGCTGCGTTCTTGCCTTCGGGACGGTTGCTGTTCAGGTAGGCCAGGGTGGCTTCCCAGTAGCCGGTCAGGTGCCAGTTGCCCTCGGCAAACCACTGGTCGGCCCATTGCCGGATCATGCCGACGCGCAGGGACTGGACACGATCCGCACCGCCGACCTCGACGACATAGCCGTCGACCGCCATGGCCGGCGCGGTGGCCGCCAGGCTGGCGAACAAGAAAGTTAATGCGTTGTGTTTCATCCTCGTCGTCTCCTCGGGTATACCCTCGGTGTTGAGGGGGTGGCGAGCCTGACCCCCGGCACTGGCATCTTCCGCTGTGGCTGCTTCCTTCCGGACCTGACCAGGTTCACGGCGTAGCCATGCGGGGAGACCCGCCACGGCGCATTGTATATCAGATAACGCGCATGTCTGAAGCCGACATGCGCGTTTCCGGCTACTGCTCGTCGGTCGGCGCGGCGACCCGGCGGCTGCGCACCGCCTGGGCCAGCTCGCGCAGCAACGGCTCGGAATCGTCCCAGCCCAGGCAGGCGTCGGTGACGGAAACGCCGTAGGCCAGCGCCTGGTCCGGGCTGAGGTCCTGGCGGCCGGGGTTGATATGGCTCTCGATCATCACCCCGGTGATGCGGGTCTCGCCGCCGGCGATTTGGCCGGCGACATCGCGGCCGACATCCATCTGGCGCTGGTACTGCTTGCTCGAATTGGCGTGCGAGAAATCGATCATCACCTGCTGGCGCAGGCCGGCCCCGGCCAATTCCTTGCAGGCCGCCGCGACGCTGTCGCTGTCGTAGTTGGGCTGCTTGCCGCCGCGCAGGATGACGTGGCAATCCTCGTTGCCGGCGGTCTTGAACACGGCGACATGGCCGGACTTGGTGATCGAGATGAAGTGGTGCCGTGCCGCCGCCGCCTTGATCGCGTCGACCGCGATGCGCAGGTTGCCGTCGGTGCCGTTCTTGAAGCCGACCGGGCAGGACAGGCCGGAGGCCAGTTGCCGGTGCGACTGCGACTCGGTGGTGCGGGCGCCGATGGCGCCCCAGGCGACCAGGTCGGCAATGTACTGGGGCGAGATCAGGTCGAGGAATTCGGTGCCGCAGGGCAGGCCCATCTCGTTGATCTCAAGCAGCAGTTTGCGCGCCAGCCGGATGCCTTCGTTTATGTCGAAGCTTTCGTTCATGTGCGGGTCGTTGATCAGGCCCTTCCAGCCCACCGTGGTGCGCGGCTTCTCGAAATAGACCCGCATCACGATCACCAGGTCGTGGCGCAGTTCCTCGACCAGCGGCCGGAGCCGGCGGGCATAGTCGAGCGCGGCCTCGGGGTCGTGGATGGAACAGGGGCCGACCACCACGACCAGGCGGTCGTCGGCGCCGCGCAGCACGTCGTGTATCTCGCTGCGGGCGACGAAGGTCGTCTTCTGGGCCGCTTCGCTGACCTTCAGTTCGCGCATGATCTGCATCGGTGCCAACAATTCGTCACCCTGTTCGATTCGGGTGTCGTCGGTGCGGTAGCCCGCCATGGTCAATCTCCTA
>JAQTLU010000008.1:127559-145750 GCA_028714735.1 Gallionellaceae bacterium
GAAGGTCGTCTTCTGGGCCGCTTCGCTGACCTTCAGTTCGCGCATGATCTGCATCGGTGCCAACAATTCGTCACCCTGTTCGATTCGGGTGTCGTCGGTGCGGTAGCCCGCCATGGTCAATCTCCTAAGTGTCGGTGCCGGAATCCCCAAAACGAAAAAACCGCCAGGGGGCCTGGCGGTTTTCGGGGAATTCAGAGTGCTTGCTTCGCGTCAGCCTCTCCCGACCGCCAGGGGCGTGGGATAAAAGTTAAATCGAAAGAATCGGTTGCGGATGCAAGTCATGCCCGGATGCTAACAGAGGCCGCGAGCAGGCGACAAGGGAAAAGCCATGCGGTGATAATGCGGCTTCCATCATTGCCACGGTAAACCAACATGCTGAAATCGCTGCTCCTCGCCTGCGTCCTTCTGGCCGCCAACTTTGCCCAAGCCGGCAACCCCACCGTCGAGATCCGCACCAGCCTGGGTGCCTTCAGCCTGGAACTGTACCCGGACAAGGCCCCGGAGACCGTGAAGAACTTCCTCGGCTATGTGAAGACGGGCTTCTACGACGGCACCGTGTTCCACCGCGTCATCGACGGCTTCATGATCCAGGGCGGCGGTTTCGATACCCGGTTCAACCAGAAGGAAACCCGCGCGCCGGTCCGCAACGAGGCCGATAACGGCTTGAAAAACACGCCCTATACCGTGGCCATGGCGCGCACCGGCGATCCCCATTCCGCCACCGCGCAATTCTTCGTCAATGTGGCCGACAACGCCTTCCTGAACTTCCGCAGCCCGGATGTGCAGGGTTATGGCTACACCGTGTTCGGCAAGGTCGTCAAAGGCAAGGACGTGGTGGCGAAGATCGCCAGCCAGCAAACCGGGCCGGGCGGACCGTTCGAGTCCGACGTGCCGCGGACGGCCGTGGTCATCAAGCAGGTGACCGTCGTGGCGGCACCGTAGCGATAGGCTGGCGGCATCCATCCCTGGGCGTTCTGATCTATAACCAAAGCCATATCAAGGAAGACGGATGGACGCCCCTGTTACAAACCTATCGGTATCGGGCCTCGATATCGACCTGCGCGAGGCCATCTGCTGCCTGACCGAGGCGCTCAACCTGGTCGGTGTCGACGAGCGCCAGCATGGCGAGCGGGTGGCCTGCATGGCCACCGAAACGGCGCGCAGGCTGGGCTGGCAGGGCGAGGCCCTGTCGGACCTGTTGCACGCCGGCTTGCTGCATGACTGCGGCGTCTCCTCCACCCGGGTCCATGCCCGGCTGGTCAGCGAGCTGGATTGGGACGGCTCCGAACGCCACTGCAAGATCGGCGCGGCCTACCTGGGTTCCTTCCGCCCCCTGGCGCACCTGGCGCCGGTCATCCGCTGGCATCACAGCCACTGGAGCGTCCTCTCGGCGAACACGGATGTCGACGAGAAGATCGCCCTGATGAGCAACCTCATCTATCTGGTCGATCGGGCCGACGCCCTGTTGGCGCAGTACCGCAGGGGCGGCGATCCGGCCCCCTTTGACCGGATACGCGACAAGCTGGCCAGTCTGTCCGGCGCTTTCTTCGCCCCGTCGCTGGTCGATGCCTTCCTGGAATGCTCCCGGGGCGAGGCCTTCTGGCTTGCCCTGGAGCCGCTCGACGTGGCCGAATATGTGTTCCATTTCGACAATCCGGGCGCGCCGCGGATCGAAAGCCGGCGCGACCTGCATGACCTGGCCAGCCTGTTCGCCCATATCGTCGACGCCAAGAGCCCCTACACCTACGAGCATTCGCGCGGCGTGGCCCGGCTGGCGTCCCGGCTGGCGCAGTTGGACGGCCTGTCCGATGAGCGAGTGTGCCAGGTCGAGATCGCCGGCCTGCTACACGACCTGGGCAAGCTCGGCGTGCCCGACGAGATACTTGAATCCAGCGCGCCGCTCGACCATGATTCGCGCGCCATCATGCACCGGCACAGCTACGACACCTTCCGCATCCTGCATCGCATCCGGGGCATGGAAGAGATCGCCGGCTGGGCCGGCTGCCATCACGAAACCCTGATCGGCGACGGTTACCCGTTCCAGTACGAGGCCAGCCGGTTGCCGCGTGAGGCGCGCATCATTGCCGTGGCCGACGTGTTCCAGGCGCTGGCGCAGGACCGGCCGTATCGCAAGGGCATGTCGCCGCAGGATGTGCTATCCCTGCTCGTGAAGATGCGCGATGACGGCAAGCTCGACGGCGAGGTGGTGGCGCTGGTGGCGGGGGATCTGCAGGCCTGTTACGAGGCGGCGATGCCGAAGGAAGGCAACGGCTTGCCGTGGGGTGGGGCGGAATAGCCGACCGGCTAACTAGCCGTCATCCCCGCGCAGGCGGGAATCCAGAGGGGATCAAGTTAGCTGAGCGGCTCAGGCCGGAGGCGCCCGGCAGGCGCATTACTTTCTTTGCTCGTGCAAAGAAAGTAATCAAAGAAAGCACGCCCCGCATCCGTCGAAACCCCGAGTTTTCCGGGCTTGTCCGGGCGGCGAAAGAACTCGCTTCGCTCAAACACCTTTCGCCGACTTCCCCCGGCCAAGCCCGAAAAACCCGGCTCCGGCTGAAGGGGGTTAAAAGCGTCGCGTAAGCAGCGATGAGTTGGCTGGCAGGATACCGGTTAACTCACTGTTGTTTTCGCTATGGCCATCATTGCGGCCAATTCCTCTGGCGTCCAAGGATTCGGTTTCCTCGTGTGAAGCATGGCGTGGCAGTTCGGACAGACGGGTAGCAATTCTGCTACGGGATCAATCAGCCGATCGTCTTTGGAATTGGCGAGAGGCCGAAGATGGTGAACATGGATAAATTCACGGCCAATCTCGCCATATGCAGCCAGAAAATCGAAGCCGCATATTTGGCAAATACTTGTGCCAAAGTGATGGATGCAAGCTTCACGTGCCCTCGGATCACGCTCATATCTGCTAACGAACACCTGAATGCTGTTGCCCTCCCTGTACTCGACCGGTATCTCCTCGGGATGGTCGAGGGCGGTATCGTAGGGGAAATCCTGTTCGAGCAAAGCAGCAAGGTTTGGGGAGTGGGCTTTGGTAGCGGTGGGGTGCTTCCGGGTTTTACCGAGTTTGTTGACGATGGAAAATACCGCTGAATGAAAATGCTCGGCTTGTTCGGCGTAAGCCATGTGACTGAGCAGAATTGGATGAGCATCGGGCTCGCTGGCATAGTGCCCGCCGTCAAGGACAGGTTCACAGAGCAATCTGTCCACCACAACCAATACTCCATCGGGATGGACAACAAAGACTTCGACCATGCCGGCATTAAGCCTCACATAGTTTGATGCCAGCGTTACAAAGGCTTTCTCAGGGCAATTCTGTTTTGCATACCGCCAATACAAGGCCAGGCTGCGGCATATCACTTGCCGTAGGTGATCGTCTGGAATCAACCTGCCGAGTATGTTTCTGGCAGATTCCTCTGATGTCCTATCTGGAATAGCCAAGCTCGTTCAACCTCCCTGAAGAGTCTTTGTTATAGCTTGGACAGGGTGTGCAGCGTGTTCCCTACTGCGTCCCGCCGACAGTGAGTCCGTCGATTCGCAACGTCGGCTGGCCAACCCCCACCGGCACGCTCTGGCCTTCCTTGCCGCAGGTGCCGACGCCCGGATCGAGCTGCATGTCGTTGCCGATCATGGACACCCGGGTCAGGGCATCCGGGCCGTTGCCGATCAGGGTGGCGCCCTTGACCGGGTAGGTCAGCTTGCCATCCTCGATCATCCAGGCCTCGGCGGCCGAGAAGACGAACTTGCCGCTGGTGATGTCGACCTGGCCGCCGCCGAAGTTGGCGGCGTAGAGGCCGTTCTTCACCGAGGCGATGATTTCCTGCGGGTCCTTGTCGCCGGCCAGCATGCAGGTGTTGGTCATGCGCGGCATCGGCAGGTGGGCGAACGACTCGCGGCGGGCGTTGCCGGTCAGGGCCATGCCCATCAGGCGGGCGTTCAGGCTGTCCTGCATGTAGCCCTTGAGGATGCCGTCCTCGATCAGCGTGGTGCACTGGGTCGGGGTGCCTTCGTCGTCGATGTTCAATGAACCGCGCCGGTCGGGAATGGTGCCGTCGTCGACCACGGTGACGCCCTTGGCGGCGACGCGCTGGCCGATGCGGCCCGAGAAGGCCGAGCTGCCCTTGCGGTTGAAGTCGCCTTCGAGGCCATGGCCGATCGCTTCGTGGAGCAGGATGCCGGGCCAGCCGGAACCGAGCACCACGGTCATGGTGCCGGCCGGGGCGGGCTTGGCGTTGAGATTGGTGAGGGCCTGGTGGACGGCCTTTTCGGCGTAGTCCTTGAGGATTTCATCGCTGAAATAGGCATAGTCGAAACGGCCGCCGCCGCCGGCACTGCCCTGTTCGCGGCGGCCGTCCTGTTCGACGATGACCTGCAGCGAGACGCGTACCAGCGGGCGCACGTCGGCGGCGCGGCGGCCGTCCAGGCGGGCGATGTGGATCACTTCGTATTCGCCGGCCAGGCTGGCCATGACCTGGTTGACCCGCGGGTCGAGCTTGCGGGCATAGTCCTCCAGGCGGTGCAGCAGGGCGACCTTGTCGGCCTCGGCCAGGCTGGCGATGGGGTCGAGCGGGGCATACAGCTTGCGGCCGACGACGGCGTGGCCGGAGGCGACACGGCCGTCGGCGCCGACGGCCGTGATCGCGCGGGCGGTGCGGATGGCCTGCTCGATGGCCGGCAGGCTGATGTCGTCGGAATAGGCGAAGGCGGTCTTCTCGCCGGAGACGGCGCGCACGCCGACGCCCTGGTCGATGTTGAAGCTGCCTGATTTGACCTGGCCTTCCTCCAGGCTCCAGGCCTCGGAGCGGGAGTACTGGAAGTAGAGGTCGGCGTCGTCCAGCTTGTGGCTGGCCAGCCAGCCCATGGCGGTGTCGAGCTTGCCGTCATCGAGGCCGTTCGGGGCGAGCAGGGTGGCGGCGGCGGTGTCGAGGGCGTGGTTCATGGTCGTCTTCATGCCTTGGTCAGTTGGCGCCGCATGCACTTGGTGCAATCCAGCGAGCGGTGCTTCAGGGCCGGCAGACTCTTGCGCAGGCTGGCCTGGTAGGCCCGGTTGACGCCGGCCACGACGACGCCGGAGCCGCGCGGCAGGCGGTCGAGCACGTTGCCCCAGGGGTCGACGATCATGGTGTCGCCATGGGTCTCGCGCCCGGATACGTGATAGCCGCCCTGGGCCGGGGCGATCACATAGGCCAGGTTCTCGATCGCACGGGCGCGGACCAGGGTCTCGAAGTGGGCCTTGCCGGTGGTCGCGGTGAACGCGGCCGGGACCAGGATGATGTCGACATTGCCCATGGCGCGGTACAGCTCGGGGAAGCGCAGGTCGTAGCAGATCGACAGGCCGATGCGGCCGAACGGGCTGTCCAGCACCACCACGTCATCGCCCGGCTGGATGGTGTTCTCTTCCCGGTAGTGCTCGTTGCCGAGGTCGAGGCCGAACAGGTGGATCTTGTCGTAGCGGGCCGCTTGCTTGCCCTTGTCGTCGTAGACCAGGCAGCTGTTGTAGACCTTGTCGGGGTCGTCGCACTCCATCGGCACCGAGCCGCCGACCAGCCAGATGCCATGTTTCCTGGCCTGGGCGCCGAGGAACTTCTGGATCGGGCCCTTGCCCGGGTGTTCGCGCACGGCGACCTTGTCGGTCTCCTTGATGCCCATGATGGCGAAGTTTTCCGGCAGCACGACCAGCTTGGCGCCGGCATCGACGGCGAGCTGGATCAGGCGCTCGGCTTCGGCCAGGTTGGCCGGCACGTTGGGGCCGGAGGCCATCTGGATAGCGGCGACGCGGAGGATGCCGCCGGTCTCCTTCTCGGTCTTTGGGGTGGCGCGGCGGCGGGGCTTGGCGAAACTGGAGCTGGGTTTGCTGGTCACGGGGTCATCCAATGCTGAGTACTATTGCCGAAACTTATCACAATGAAGGACCGACGAGGCAGTGGGGCGGCGGGTTGGCGCCGGTTCAGGGCGTGGTTTCCGGCGTTGCCGCCACGGCGCGCGGCAGCTTTTTCACCTGCGGGTCGGCCCAGGTGCCGCCGACCAGGTATTCGAAGCTGGCGGCCTTGGCGATGGGGTCCTTCAATATCTTGCTGGCGACCAGGGCGCCGACGGCGACCACCGGCCCGCCCAGGAGGGCCGCGCCGACCGCGACGCCTTCATCCAGGCGGGGCTGGATGTAGAGCCGCAGTTCCTGGCTTTCGCGGACCAGGTCGATCTTGCCGTTCATGCGGATATTGGCCGCCGGGCCGTTGATGGCGAGGCCGGGCAGGTAGCCGACGCCACGCTCCAGATGGACGTCGCCCTTGATCTCGTCGAAGGCGAAGCCTTCCGAGAAGATGTCGCGGAAATCCAGCACGATCCGGCGCGGCAGGGCCTGCAGGCTGAGGATGCCGAGCAGCTTGGCGGCGCCCGGATCGAGCTGGGTGAAACGGCCGCTCTTGATGTTCAGGTTGAGGTGGCCGCCGAGCTGCTCCAGGTTGAAATCCTCCGGGCGGCCCAGCCAGGTGATCTTGCCCTGGACGTTCATGTCGCCGCCCTTCACCGCCTCGGTGTAGCCCAGCCGCTTCATCAGGCGGCCCAGGTTGGGCGAGGTCAGCTTGAGGTCGAGCTCGGTGGTCCGGAGCGCCGAGGCGGACAGCCAGCCGCCGCCTTCGAGCCGGCTGTCCGGGTTGACCAGCTTGAGGGTGTCGATGCGCAGGCCGGTCTTCTCGACCCGGAACGACAGGTTCAGCTCGCCCAGGTCGCGGTCCCGGAAGCTGAACGACTGCGCAGTGAGGTCGACCTCGGCCGGCAGTTCGCCCAGGTCGGTGCTGCCTTGCACCGGGTTGGCCGGGCCGGCCTCTTCCCTGGGAATGGCGAGTTTGCTGAAACGACCGGCAAAACGATTGCCTGGCTGGTCGGCGCGGGGACCGTATTCCACCTCGCCCATCACGTTCTGGCCCGACAGCTTCAGGTGCCAGGTCTCCTTGTCGGGCCGGGCCTGGACATGTATTTCGTTCAGCTTGCGTCCGAAGGCCTTGAGCTCGTTGAAGCTCAGGCTGATGTCGCGGATCGGCAGGCTGTCGCCCCCGCCCGTCTTGAAGTCGAGCGCGCGCCAGGCATCGAGGTCGAGCTGGCGCAGGCTGCCCTGCACGGCCAGGCCGGGCTCCTTCGGCAACACGGCCTGCTCGCCGCCGAACATCAGGCCGACCCGGGGGGTGCCCCGGTCGGGCAAGGTCAGCGCCCCGGCCAGCAGGTTGCCGTGCCGGAAGGCGAGCGTGGTCGGCTGACGCTCGGAATCGCGTCCGGTCAGGCTGGTCGGCATGGTCTGCTCGGCCTTCTTGCCCAGCGGCGCCGGCAGGTCGATGGCCAGGCCCTTGAGGTCGGACTTGATGTCGAAGCCCATCTCGTGCGGCTTCAGGGCTATCTCGGCGAGGACGTCGGTACTGCCGCTGACCCGCTTGGCCAGCGCCGCCGGCAACCATTGCGCCAGGGCGGCGGCAGTCATGCTGCCCCTGAGGTTGGCGCGCACCCGTCCGCCGGTTTCGCTGGCCAGGTTGAGGCTGACCGGCTGGCCGTACAACTGGGCGGCAATGGCGTTGCCCCGGACCCAGTCCTCGGTGAAGCCGAGGTTGCCGTTGACCCGGCTCAGCGCAGGCAGCTTGCCGCCCAGCTGGACCTGGTTGTCGACCAGGGTGATCCGGCCGGCGACCCGGCTGTCGGCGATATGCCGCAAAGGCAGCTTGAGCTGGATGGCCAGGTTGGTCCTGCCGGCGGCGCGCAGGGTTTCCGTGAAGCGGCCGCTGTGCTCGTTGACCGGGCTTTGCCGGACGAACTCCAGGAAGGCCGGGGTGGCGCCGCTGGCCTGGCCGTCGATGGTCAGTATCTCGTCGAGCGAATGCTGCAGGTCGGGGATGATGCCTTTGACCTTGCTCAGGCGGGCACCGAGGATGTCGCCAGTGTCGGCGGTGATGAGCATGCCCTGGTTCTTGAAGGTGAGCAGGCCGTTGATGCCGGTGATGTGCGGCCAGTCCGGGGCGTAGGCCAGGGTGGCGTCGCGGATATGGACGTCGACCTGGAACTCGCCGCCGCCCTGGTCGAACGGGAAGCGGTCGAGCGGGCCGCGCAACACCAGGCGGGTATCCGGCGAGGTCCCGGCGATGACGCTGTTCTTGACCCAGTCGTGGGCGTCGTCCCCGACCGCCCTGGGCAGGTAGCGCCAGACGGCGTTGCCGTTGCCGCGGCTCAGGTGGGCCTTGAGGTCGATCGACGGGGCCTGGTCCGGCCGCCAGGTCAGCTCGCCGGCGGCTTCGCCGTCCAGGTCGTCATTGCCGATATCGGCATTGACCAGCTTGAACCGGTAGCCGCCCTTGTCGATGCCGGTCCAGTTCAGCTCGGCGTCGAGCCGGGTGAAATCGATCGGCTGGCGGAACACCTTTTCGAAGTCGAAGTGAAGCGATTCGCTGTGCAGCCGGGCCTGGCCCTTGTGTTCGTCGGTGTCGATCTCGCCGGACAGGCCGGTGAAGCCGGGCAGGCTGGCGGTGGCATTCATGCCGCCTTCGCGGAAGCGGGCCTGGGCGCGAAAGCGTTCCTTGCCGAGCCAGTCGAACAGGAGGTGTTCGACGAAACCGCGCGGGTTGATGCGCGCGATCCAGTCATGCGCCTGCTTCGGCAGCGGCAGCGAGCCGGACAGCGCGGTGAGCGCCTCCAGGCGCAGGCTGTCGGCCTCGATCTTGGCGGTCTCCAGCTTGCCCTCGGCCGTCGGGCGTACGGTGACCTTGACGCTGGCCGGTTCGGCGCTGTGGCCGTCGGGGGTGACGAAACGGAGCTTTTCGACGTGGTAGATCTGGTCCGGCCCCTGGCGCCGCCAGCCCATGCGGCCGGACACCCGGGCAAAGGCCATCTCGGGCAGGTCGTCGGCCAGGGACACGGCGACGTTGCTCAGGCTGACGTCGCCCACCACGCCCCGGACCAGGCCGCCGCCGACATCCATCCAGAAACGCAGGTCGCCGGTACTGCGGCGGACCGCGGACTGCGACCAGGGCGACCAGGTGTTCAGGGCATCGGCGGAGGCCCCTTCGGTGGCCAGGTAGATCTGGCCGATCCAGTTTTCCGGCTTGTTCACGGTGGTGCCCCGCAAGTCGCCACGTACGTCCAGATGGCGGGCGGCCGCGCTGGGCGGCTGGGCGGTCAGGCCGAAGCGGTGGCGGTCGAACAGGTTGTGCAGGACCAGATTGACCTGTTCCAGTACCAGGGGCGGCGCCCCGCGTTGTTCGTCGATCCAGGTCAGGCGGCCGTCCGATACGGTGGCCATGCGCTGGCGCAGCAGCCAGTCCGGGAAGGGGCTGGGCGGCCCTTCGGTCCGGATCGGGATGCCGGCGACGAACAGCTTGCCGCTGGCGTCGCGGCGGATCTCCAGGCTGGGCTGGTGGAAATCCAGTTGGGCCAGATGCGGCTCCAGAAAGGCCAGGCTGAGCCAGGACAGCGTGGCGTCGACCCGAACCAGGTTGAGCGATACCGGCTGGCCCGGCGGCGCCACGGTGACGCCGGACAGGCTGACGCGCGGGTTGATGTGCCACCAGTCGGCCTCGATGGCGCTGATGCGGACCTGGGCGCCGACCGCGCGGCTGGCGGCGGCCTCGATGTCGGCCTTGTAGCTGTCGATGTCCGGCATGATCAGGAAGCGCAGGACCAGGGCGATGGTCGATATCACGATGACCACCGCGCCCACCAGGTAGACGGCGTAGTGATACAGGTGATGGAGGAATGACTTCATTGAGTGCCGGAAAGGTACGGTTCAGCGTGCTACACAACAATGCCACGCCGTGGCGGCGAAAGAAAGGGCCGCGTTCAAGAACGGACTGGGGTCAGGGCAGTTAGTTCGTCGGCGATCGCCGCGGCGTCCAGGCGGGTGAAGTCGTCCCGGTTGAAGGTGGTCACGCCGCCCGCCATCTCGTACCAGGCGTGGCCGGCGCTCCAGGCTGCGGCGGCGTGGCTGCCCTGCGGCCGGCGCGGCAGGCAGTACATCTTGCCGCCGGCATGGATCAGGTTGTACGGCCGGTTCAGGCCATGCAGTTCCTCGATGTGGAACCAGGCCGCCAGGGCCGAATCGAAGACCCGGCAGGGCAGCGGGTAGTCGATATCGCCGCCGTTGTGGCGCCACTTGGCGTCCTCGACCGGCAAGGGCTGCTCGCGCAGGCAGGTCTGGAAATGCAGCTGGTTGACCGAGGCCTGGCCGCCGTAGCTGTTGTAGGCCAGGACTGCGCCGGGCAGGGTCTCCGCCAGCGCCTCGGCCAGGTGCCAGACGTACAGGTGCCAGTCCTGGGAAAGCCGCTGCGGCAACTGCCGCTCCGGGTCCGGCACCAGCAGGCCGTGCAGGGGCGCGAAGGGAAACTTGTTGTAGAGCAGGCGGGCCGGATGCCGGCGCAGTTCGCCCTGCCAGAGGATCTCCGGCTTCAGGAACGGCTTGTTGAACTGGAAGCCGTTCGGATTGAAGGCCGGCGGCTGGCAGCCGTCCACCTTCTGGCCGCTGGCCCGGGCCGGACGCAGGGCGCGCAGCGGGTTGTACTGGACCTCCCAGGGGCCGGCGCGGCGCCACTCGGTGCCGGAGATGGCCGCGAAGCCCATCGCCATCAGCTTCAGGAACACCATCAGGTCGTCGTCCGGATAGGCCAGCCTGCGTCCGGAACACAGGCCCTCGCTCACCTCGGCGGCCAGTTCGGCGAAGCGGACGGCCAGGCGACCATTCAGGACCGGCCAGATCGCCGGGTCGAAGCTGGCATTGGCCAGGACCAGGATGTAGGTGCCCAGGCCGGGCTCGGCCAGTTGCCGTTCCAGGCCGGCGACGAAGGCGTCCTGCAAGTGGGTTTTCGACTCGAACAGAGATGGCAGGCTCATTGCATTCTCAGTCTTGCCGCCATTCGCGGGTATGCCAGACCCGAATCACCGCGGGCTGGCCGGTATCGTTCAGGCGGTAGCGCAGGACATAGGCCCCGGCGCCGAAGGCGGCGAAGATTTCCCGGCGCGGGCTGTCGTCGCGCATGGGATGGCCGATCTCCGGGAAGGTTTCCAGTTGCCGCGCGGCGGCCTGGATGCACAGGATGGCGTTGCGCGCGGCCTGGGGGTTCTTGTCAGCGAGGAAGGCGTACAGGCGTTCGATGTCGGCCAGCGCCTCGGGCAGCCAGATTACTTCGGACATGCTTCCTTGCGTCCCTCTGCCAGGGCGTCAAGCCATTGCATGACGCGCGCCTGCGGGATGGCCTCGCCGCTTTCCTGGTAGCGCGCCCAGCGGGCCTCGTCTTCCTGGCGCTCCTTGAGCGCGGCCTCCTCGCGGTCCAGCCACTCGGCCAGGGCGGTCTTGATCACCCAGTGCGGGGTGCGGTCGATCCCGTCCGCCACGGCCTTGAGTCGCTGGCGGGTCTCGTCGTCCAGCTTGACGCCGACGGTGGTGGTGCTCATGACGGGCTCCAGGTTGCAATAGGTGCAACCAAGTCTAGTGAGGTCTTTCTCTTGATTCAAGCAAGACGGACGGTTTGGATCGAGATCCCTATTTCTTTCGAATAACTTCCGCATCCATCCAACTGGTGGCGGTTAGCCTTTCCTCAAAGCCAATAAAAACTTGCTCAGCAATCCGTACTGCGAATTCACGTTGGTTGGATACAACGTCAGCGCTGATGCCGAAATGTGGTGCCAACTGTGCGGCGCCACGGGTTTCTTTCCTTGTTGAGACGATGGATGCGTGAATTTTCGTAGCTGGTATCTTGGCCTGGATATCTGCGATTCTCGATGCCAACACAAGGATGGAATCAACCCCGATAGGTTTGTTCCAATGTTTTGCTTCGATAAGGCATAGGAAAGATGGCCCGCTGATGGATACGTCGATCTGGTGGCCATAACCGGAAGCTCCGAAGATTCTATTCTTCCGTCCATTTCCGATTTTGAATGATGCCAGTCGCGTATCTTGAACGAGTCGCTGTACCAGCGACGTCACAAGATATTCATAAGCCGCGCCTTTCATTCTTTACCTCAATCGGTCAACTGGCGTTCCAGGCCGGAGACGAAGCCCGCGCGTAGGCGGTCCGGCGCGGCGAACAGATCCGGCAGGCTCATTCCGGCGTGTAGCCCAGGTTGGGGGCCAGCCAGCGTTCCGCCGTGGCCAGGTCCCAGCCCTTGCGGCGGGCGTAGTCCTCGACCTGGTCCTTGCCGATGCGGGCGACGGCGAAGTAGCGGCTGTCCGGGTGGCTGAAGTAAAAGCCGGATACCGAGGCCATGGGCAGCATGGCGTAGCTTTCGGTCAGGGTGACACCGATGTTTTCCGGCACCTTGAGGAGGTCGAACAACGGGCCCTTCTCGCTGTGCTCCGGGCAGGCCGGATAGCCGGGTGCCGGGCGGATGCCGCGGTATTCCTCGTTGATCAGTTGCTCGTTGCTGAGCGCTTCGCTGCCTGAGATTTCCTCGGGGGCATAACCCCAGTATTCGGTGCGGATGCGCTGGTGCATGCGTTCGGCGAAGGCCTCGGCGAGGCGGTCACACAGGGCCTTGAACAGGATCGCGGAGTAGTCGTCGTGGGCGGCCTCGAAGGCCTTCACCTTCTCGTCTTCGCGGACGCCGGTCGTCACGACGAAGGCGCCCAGGTAGTCCTTCACGCCGGTTTCGGCCGGTGCGACATAGTCGGCCAGGCAGAGGTTGGGCTGCGCGGCCGGCTTCTGCATCTGCTGGCGCAGGTTGTGCCAGACCGTAAGTGGGCGCTCACGCTGCTCGTCGGCGTAGAGGGCGATGTCGTCGTGGTCCACGGTGTTGGCCGGGAACAGGCCGACCACGGCGCGGGCCTCGACCCAGTTCTCCCGGATCATCTGCCCGAGCATGGCCTGGGCATCGGCGAACAGCTTGCGCGCCTCCTCGCCGACCACCGCGTCCTGCAGGATCTTCGGGTAGCGGCCGTGCAGTTCCCAGGCCTGGAAGAAGGGCGTCCAGTCGATCAGCCTGGCCAGGTCGGCGAGGTCGTATGCCTTGAATACCTGGATGCCGAGCTGCTTCGGGACGGGCGGTATATAGGCCGACCAGTCGGTCTTGAGGCCGTGCGCCCGTGCCTCGGCCAACGCCACCCGCTTGGCCTCGCCGCGCTGGGCGGCATGGCGCTCGCGCGCCTCGGCGTAGTCGGCCTTGGTCTGGGCCACATAGTCGTCGCGCAGGCCTTCTGAGAGCAGCTGGGTGCAGACGCCGACAGCGCGGCTGGCGTCCTTGACGTAGACCACCGGGCCTTCGTAATGGGGGTCGATCTTCACCGCCGTGTGGGCGATGCTGGTGGTGGCGCCGCCGATCAGCAGGGGCTGTTTCATGCCCAGTCGCTGCATCTCCCTGGCGATGTGGCTCATCTCCTCCAGCGAGGGCGTGATCAGACCGGACAGGCCGATGATGTCGACGTTCTGCTCCTGGGCGGTGTGCAGTATCTTGTCGGCCGGGACCATGACGCCGAGGTCGATGACGTCGTAGGCGTTGCAGCCCAGCACCACGCCGACGATGTTCTTGCCGATGTCATGCACGTCGCCCTTCACCGTGGCCATCAGGATGCGGCCCTTGGGCTTGGATTCGGCGGTCTTGCTGGCCTCGATGTAGGGCGTCAGGTAGGCCACCGCCTGCTTCATGACCCGGGCCGACTTGACCACCTGGGGCAGGAACATCTTGCCGGCGCCGAACAGGTCGCCGACCACGTTCATGCCGGCCATGAGCGGGCCTTCGATGACGTTGACCGGGTGGCCGAGGGTGGCGCGCGCTTCTTCGGTGTCGATCTCGATGTATTGGGTGATGCCCTTGACCAGGGCGTGGGCGAGGCGTTTTTCCACCGGCTGGTCGCGCCAGGCCAGGTCTTCCACCTGTTCCCTGGCGGAACCCTTGACGGTGTTGGCGAACTCCACCAGGCGGTCGCCGGCATCCGGCCGGCGGTTGAGTACCACGTCTTCCACACGGCTGCGCAGTTCCGGCTCGATCTCGTCGTAGACGCCCAACTGGGCGGCGTTGACGATGCCCATGTCCATGCCGGCCCGGATGGCGTGGTAGAGGAACACGGTGTGGATGGCCTCGCGCACCGGGTCGTTGCCGCGGAACGAGAACGACACGTTGGAGACGCCGCCGGAGATGTGGGCATGCGGCAGGTGCTGGCGGATCCAGCGCGTCGCCTCGATGAAGTCGACCGCGTAGTTGGCGTGTTCCTCGATGCCGGTGGCGATGGCGAAGATGTTGGGATCGAAGCAGATGTCCTCGGGCGGGAAGCCGACCAGCTCGGTGAGCAGCTTGTAGGCACGGGCGCAGATCTCGGTCTTGCGGGCAAAGGTGTCGGCCTGGCCCTGCTCGTCGAAGGCCATGACGATCACGGCGGCGCCATAGCGGCGGGCCAGCCTGGCCTTTTCGACGAAGGCGGCCTCGCCTTCCTTCATCGAGATCGAGTTGATGATCGGCTTGCCCTGCACGCACTTCAGGCCGGCCTCGATGATCTCCCACTTGGACGAGTCGATCATGATCGGCGCCTTGGCGATGTCCGGCTCGGAGGCGATCAGGTTGAGGAAGCGCACCATGGCGGCCTGGCCGTCCAGCATGGCCTCGTCCATGTTGATGTCGATCACCTGGGCGCCGTTCTCGACCTGGTGGCGGGCGATGGCCAGGGCCTCGTCGTAGTTGCCGTCGATGACCAGGCGCTTGAACTTGGCCGAGCCGGTGACGTTGGTGCGCTCGCCGACGTTGCAGAACAGGTCGCCGGCGCCCAGGTTGTAGGGCTCCAGGCCGGAGATGCGCAGCTTGGGCTCGATCTCCGGCAGTTTGCGCGGGGCGCAGCCGGCCACCGCCTCGGCGATGGCCCGGATGTGATCCGGCGTGGTGCCGCAGCAGCCGCCGACGATGTTGAGCAGGCCGCTCTGCGCCCATTCGCCGATATCGCCGGCCATCGCCTCGGGACTCTCGTCGTAGCCGCCGAAGGCATTGGGCAGGCCGGCGTTGGGGTGGGCCGAGATCAGGCAGCTCGCCTTGGCGGCCATCTCGTCGATGTGCTGGCGCAGCTCCCTGGCGCCCAGGGCGCAGTTGAAGCCGAACGAGAACGGCTCGGCGTGGGCGAGCGAGTTCCAGAACGCCTCGGCGGTCTGGCCCGAGAGGGTGCGGCCGGAGGCGTCGGTGATGGTGCCCGAGATCATGATCGGGCGGGTCAGGCCGGCCTCGTCGAAGTACTTCTTCACCGCGAACACGGCGGCCTTGGCGTTCAGGGTGTCGAACACCGTCTCGATCAGGATCAGGTCGGCGCCGCCCTTGACCAGGCCGTCGGTGGCGTCGTAATAGGTGGCGACCAGTTCGTCCCAGGAGACGTTGCGGTAGCCCGGATCGTTGACGTCGGGCGACAGCGACAGGGTGCGCGAGGTCGGCCCCAGCACGCCGGCGACGAAGCGCGGCCGGTCGGCGGTCGAATACTGGTCGGCCACCTCGCGCGCCAGGCGGGCACCCTCGTAGTTCAGTTCCCAGACCAGCGACTCCATGCCATAGTCGGCCATGGACACGCGGTTGGCGTTGAAGGTGTTGGTCTCCAGGATGTCCGCTCCGGCCGCCAGGTACTGGCCGTGGATCTCCCGGATCACCTCGGGTTTGCTCAGCAGCAGCAGGTCGTTGTTGCCGCGCAGGTCGCTCGGCCAGTCGGCGAAGCGCGCACCGCGATAGTCCGCCTCGGCCAGGCCGTAGCGCTGGATCATGGTGCCCATGGCGCCGTCCAGGATCAGGATGCGGCGGGCGGCTAGGGCGGCGAGTTCGGAAGTGCGGTCGGACATGATGGGACGCTACTGGCGGGGGATGTGAATTGTACACGTCCCGTCAAGCCGCCCCGAACCCTGGCCGGACCGGCGGAGTCGGGGCCGGGCGCCGGACCGGTTGTTACGGACCCCGTTATAAATAGAATAAATTTCTATACCCATAAGGCGTTTGAATAGAATGGACTCATGTCCCCAACCGTACCGATCATGAGCCGCTACGCCCCGCCCGCCTGGATATTCCGATGTTGCCGCGTTCCGCCGCCACACCGACCCCATCCAGCACCCATACAGAGGAGATCGCCATGCGACACCTGACCCCCAAGGAAGCCTACGACTTCCTCGCCGCGAACACCGACGCGGTATTCATCGATTGCCGTTCGGAATGGGAATTCCTGTTCGTCGGCCACCCCAAGGACAGCCTGCTGATCGCCTGGTACGAAGGCGAGAACTGGGACCTCAACCCGCGCTTCCTGGGCGAAGTGCGCGCCGCCGGCTCGCATCACCGCCCGGTGGTGCTGATCTGCCGTTCCGGCAACCGCTCGCGCGAGGCCGGCGAGTTCCTGGAAAAGAATGGCTTCACCGATGTCTACAACGTCACCTACGGCTTCGAGGGCGAACTGGACGAGCACCACCACCGCTCGACCCAGAACGGCTGGCGCTACGACGGCCTGCCGTGGGAGCAGTGCTGAGCAGCCGGATCAATCGGCGTCACCCTGGCGCCTGCGCCGCCTGCTCCGGGCAAGGGCATCAGGGCAGGCGCCGAAGTTCCGAAGTGGTTTCCGGGAAGATCTGTTTGTCGTGGTCAAGCACGAAGCGTTTGAGGGCGTCCGGGCCGGCAGTCAGCAGGACCCCCGGCGCGCTTGAGTCCAGGGTGCCGGCGATCGATCCGTCCTTGACCGCGTTTTCCATGAACTTGTAGTTGGCGAGCGCGAGGGTCAGGGTGTCCTTGTCGACCAGGCGGTATTTCATCAAGGTATACAGGGGGCGGCCGTCGCGCGGAGTCTGCACGCTCAGGTAGGCATGCTCGCCGACGGTTGTAGCCGAGGCCGTATAGATTTCACTCTTGATCCTGCCATCCGGATAGATCTCGACCTCGACCATCTTCACGTCCTGCCCCTCGTTGCCGATGTGCAGATAGGCGGTCTCGCCCTTGTCCTGGAACAGCCATGATCCGATCAAGGGGTTGTCCGCAGGCAACGGTGCGGGTGGCGACAGCGGCGACTCCGATTCCACGCAGGCGCTGAGGAGGAAACAGAGGGACAAGGCAAATAGGGTTCTAATCGCTGTCATTTGCATCCTCCAGCTTTGCTGGCGCAGCATCTTCAGGTTCGCTGCGACTTGGTTTCGAGCTGGATGCGCGTAGCGCTTTTGTGGCTGCTCTGGCAATCTTCTTTCGCGCTTCGTCTGCTTTGTCCCCTTCAATTACCTCCCGCTTGATTACCTCACTCAGTAGAACTGACTTGATTTGATCGACATTAATGCGAACGTCCGGAGAAAGGCGCCGAAGCTCTCGGCGAATTACTTCGAGAACGGGCTCAGTCTGGAGCATTGCTCCGACGAAGAACCGAGACAGGGCCTGTTTTTGCGTGTTGTATTCGTCGAGCACGGACCTCTGCCAACCCTCTTTACACCACAGATAAATGAGGTCCAAGTCATGTTCCGAGCGTGGGTTGAGGGTTGAAAAATCGATGTCGACGACGAGTTCATAATCAATAGGTTTCGAAAATGTCAGGTGGTAGACCCTCCAGCACAATCCGTTTGTAAGCAGAACCCACTCAACCCCTTGGTTGGCAGCGTAGTCAATTGCTTGCTTGACATGCGGATCTTTTAAATCAAGCCCGATGGCCTTGACCTCAATAAGCGTTTGCAGAACACCATCGATCTTTGTCGCAAGGTCGCAGTATGTTCCGCGAATGGCGTATTCAGACGTTAGTTCAGAGTATTTGTCATATCCGAAAACATCACTCAGCATGTCTTTGATTATTGTGACGGTATCAGCTTCGCCAACATCACGTGCTTTAGCGGAAGTGAGAATGGGCTGATATTTCTTGATTCCAGCTACTAAGCGCTCGGCGACCTTCTTAGGAATAGATGCCATGCTTTTCCTCCCAATATTTGAGTTGTAATTGCTAAGGCATTGAATGCCTACTGTGTATGAGGCGACATGATGCCAAGGGTGTGCAGATAGTCCATATTGAACATCAAGTTACCTCCCGATGTTTAGTTGATAGCCGGACGCCATTCGCCAAGTATCGACTCAGCTTGTCGGGTCCGCAGGCTTTTCCGCTTCCGGGTCAAAGTCCATGGCCCAGTCTCCCCACTTGTACCAATCGTCACCGAATGCCTCGGCCGGGTGCTCGGTACGGCCGGACCCATTGCCACAGATGAGCGAATCCGCCGGGCAATACTTGTCGCAGCCCCAGCAGATTCGCTCGGGGTGTT
>JAQTLU010000009.1 GCA_028714735.1 Gallionellaceae bacterium
GGAAGATGGCTGGCAGATGCTCAAGCAATTGGGCCTTGGCCTGATGGGCAAGACCACTCTACGGAACGAGTTCGGATATGGAAATTAAGTCATACATGGAAACCCTCGGCCGCCAGGCCCGCGCCGCTTCGCGCGCGATGGCCGCCGCCGACACCAACGCCAAGAACAAGGCCCTGCTGGCCATCGCCGGCGCCATCCGGCGCGACAGTGCCCGGCTGATCGAAGCCAATCGCCAGGACGTCGAGGCCGCGCGTGCCGCCGGCCTGGACACGGCCCTGCTCGACCGTCTCGCGCTCGACGAGAAGACCGTCGCCGGCATGGCCGAGGGCCTGGAGCAGATCGCCACCCTGGCCGACCCGGTCGGCGAGATCACCGACCTGAAGTACCGGCCCTCCGGCATCCAGGTCGGCAAGATGCGGGTGCCGCTCGGGGTCATCGGCATCATCTACGAGGCCCGTCCCAACGTCACCGCCGATGCCGCCGGCCTGTGCCTGAAATCGGGCAACGCCGCCATCCTGCGCGGCGGCTCCGAGGCGATCCGGTCCAACCAGGCCATCGCCGCCTGTGTCAGGGAAGGCCTGGCCGCGGCCGGCCTGCCCGACACCGCCGTCCAGGTGGTCGAGACCACCGACCGTGCCGCGGTCGGCGAGCTGATCACCATGAAGGACTATGTCGACGTCATCGTGCCGCGCGGCGGCAAGGGCCTGATCGAGCGCATCACCAGCGAGGCGCGCATCCCGGTCATCAAGCACCTGCACGGCAACTGCCACGTCTACGTCGACGACCGCGCCGACGCCGGCAAGGCGCTGCGCATCGTCGAGAACGCCAAGACCCAGCGCTACGGCACCTGCAACACCACCGAGTCGCTGCTGGTCGCCCGCCCGGTGGCCGCCGCCATGCTGCCCGAGATCGGCCGCATGCTGGCCGGCAAGGGCGTCGAGATGCGCGCCTGCGCCGAGGCCCTCGCCATACTGCGCGCTGCCGGCGTCGACGAGGCCCGTCTGCGCGAGGCCGTCGAGGCCGACTGGGGCGAGGAATACCTGGCCCCGATCATCGCGGTGAAGGTGGTCGACGGACTCGATGCCGCCATCGACCACATCAACATTCATGGCTCCCACCACACCGACGCCGTCGTCACCGAGGACTATGGCCGCGCGCGCCGCTTTCTGCGCGAGGTCGACTCGGCCAGCGTGATAGTGAATGCCTCGACCCGCTTCGCCGACGGCTTCGAATACGGCCTCGGCGCCGAGATCGGCATCTCCACCGACAAGATCCATGCCCGCGGCCCGGTCGGCCTGGAAGGCCTGACCAGCCAGAAGTGGGTGGTGCTGGGCGACGGCCACGTCCGGGGCTAGGAGCCTATCTCAGTAGGAGGCATGCCATGCGGCAAGACAATGCGGGATGCAGCGCAAGGCGCGGCGAGGAGACAGTGGTCATTCCACGGCGACGAGCCGCAACGCGGCGATGCGCCCGCATTGCCTTGCCCCTCCGGGTTGTGGCCTGGAATGGCGTCTGCGGCGTTGCGCCGCTTGCGAATGGAATGACCATTCGCCGCGCGACGCGCCTTGCATCCATCCGTTCCAGGCCGCAACGCATGGCATGCCTCCTACTGAGACAGGCTCCACATTGAAGCCCATCGGGCTGCTGGGCGGCACCTTCGATCCCATCCACATCGGTCACCTGCGTCTGGCCGAGGAGATGGCGGAGGCGCTCGGCCTGGAAGCCGTGCGCTTCCTGCCCGCCGGCACGCCGCCCCATCGCGCTCGCCCGCATGCCAGTGCGGCCGACCGCCTGGCCATGGTGCAGCTGGCCATCGCCGGCAACCCACGCTTCCGGCTGGACGCGCACGAGGTCAACAAGACCGTGCCCTGCTACATGGTGGATACCCTGACCGAACTGCGGGGCGAACTGGGTGACGAACAGCCCATCGTGCTGTTGCTCGGCGCCGACGCCTTTGCCGGGCTGGAGAGCTGGCACCAATGGCGCCGGCTGTTTGCCCTGTGTCACATCGCGGTAGCCGAACGGCCGGGCTACGACCTTGCGCGCGACCTGCCCAGCGCCCTCGCCACGGTCTGCGCAACGCGCCTGACCCGCCACCCGGACGCTCTGGCCGCGGCCCCTTCGGGCAAGGTGTTCCGCCACGCCATCAGCCAGCTGGACATCTCGGCCAGCCATATCCGCACACACGTCGCCGCCGGGCGCAGCCCGCGTTATCTGCTGCCCGACGCGGTCTTGAACTACATCGATCAACATCGTCTGTACCAATAAAGGAACTTATGGACACCGCCGAACTTACCCGCATCGCCGTCGCCGCCCTGGAAGACATCAAGGCCAAGGACATCACCGTGATGGACGTGCGCCACCTCACCTCGCTGTTCGATACCATGATCGTCGCCAGCGGCGACTCGAGCCGCCAGGTCAAGGCGCTGGCCGACCATGTCCGCGACAAGATCAGGGAGGCCGGCGGCGAGATCCTCGGCACCGAAGGGGAAAAGGCCTCCGAGTGGGTGCTGGTCGATGCCATCAACGTGATCGTGCACGTCATGCACCCGATCACCCGGCAGCACTACAACCTGGAAGAACTCTGGGGCGTGGCGAAGAACCGCCGGGCCGCCTGAGCCGGTCCGGCTACTGGAAAAAGCCCTTGGCCAGCAGCTCCATGGTCAGCATGCGATAGGCATGGGCGCCGGCCGAATCGGCCGCGTAGGCGAAGATATCCATGCCGTGGGCCGGACTTTCCGCCAAGGCCGGATCGTCCGGGATATGGTTGTCGCACAGGGCATCGCCGTAGCGCTGCTTCAGCGTCGCCAGGGCCTCGCGGCTCTGGGCCTTGTTCTCGTCGAAGCGGGTCAGCACGATGCGGCGCTCGATCCGGCGCCGTACCTGCTGTTCCAGCACCCGCAGGGCCAGGTCGAGACGGGTCAGCCCCTGCATGGCCAGGAAGTCCGGCGTCACCGGCACCAGCACCCGGTCGGCCGCCAAGAGCGCATTCAGCGACAACACCCCGAGCGACGGTGCGCAATCGACCAGGATCGGGTCTTCCTCCCAGGCCAGCCCGGCCTCCAGGCCCTTGCGCAGCTTGCCGGCCACTCCGGGAGTGCTGCCCATCAGGGCGTCGATCTTGGACAGGTCGGGATGCGCCGGTATCACGCGGACGCCGGAAGGCTGGCTGCGCATCAGACTCATGAGCGGGGTGTCGTGGCGAAAAAACGCACAGGAACACAGGTTCGACGGGGCATTGCGCACCCCGGCGGCCAGGCTGACGTGGGCCTGGGGATCGAGGTCGATGATGACCGGCTTGCGCTCCAGCATGGCCAGGCCCGCCGCCAGGTTGAGCGTCGTCGTCGTTTTTCCGACGCCGCCCTTCTGGTTGAATACTGCGATGACTGCCATGGCAAGCTGCTCCTGGTGAGGTTTATTCCGCAGTGACCGATTTTGCCAGATTTCGGGGCTTGTAGTTCCGGCCGGCGGCTCTCGCCGCCTCAACCCTGGCCGCGCCCAACCAAGCCTGCATTGCACGCCTCGCGCGTGAGGCCGCCAAACGAAGCCATGTTGCCACGCGTTATGATCGAACGTGGCCATCTGCTCTGACGCAAAATGGAAGCGTCGTCGTGCCAGCGGACGCTCCACCTGTTCTCGCTGGACGATGCGGCCGGTGCCTTGAACCGTAAGCGACATCGCAGCGTGGCTGGCTGGCCACGGACACGAGAGGGCCATTTGAATCCCCCATCACTACCCCTGATTCAACATCATATCCGCCTCGACCAACCACCCGGCAGCTATACTGACCACGCCGCCGGATGTAGCCCGGAGTTGCGACTCATCTGTTTCGTGCCTACTGGCGCGATGCCAGGGCGCGCCGGCGGCACTCAATCCAGTACCGAGGGATGGAGCCCCGCAGGCGCGTAGTCCGCCAGCGGGCGCTGGAACGGCAGGTTCAGCGCTGCGCGCACCTGCAGCACGGCCTCGGGATCGAGGTCGCGATCCGTGTACCGGCTGTGCGCGAAGCCCTTCGCGTCATTGAGCCGGACATCCCGGACCCAGGCACCAAACTCCTCGGCGAGTGGTCCTGCAATCGGGTCGCCGTCGATCAGTCCGGAGTACGGAAAATAAAGATTCGTCCAGCGCGTGAGCGCGAATAGCCCGGCGTGATGCGGCACCTGGACCGACCGCTTCGCCCGCAGGTTCTGTTCGTCCACATAGGCATGCGTGAAGGTAAAAGCCTGGCGATGCACATTCGGCACTGGACTCGCGATGGTTTCCGTCTGCGGCGGGCAGGTCGGGAATGAGCGCTCGCGCACGAGGTCCGCGAACTGTGTCTTCGCGTCCAGGTTGAGGAGCCATCGAGCATGGCTCAACGGCGAGCCCGCGGTCACGAAGTCGCTGACCAGCCAATCGAAGCCGTTGCGCCGATACTCGAGCCACGCGGCATGCTGCATGGGCTGCACGTCCTCGGCGCTGACCGCGGCCGTTTTCCTGGGGCGCGGGTTGAGCAGGTCTTCGAGCGCCCGCAGCGCCCGGCTGCTGGTCTTCGGTTGCGCACCGCGGCGCCGCGATCTCCGGGTCCAGGCATGGCTGAGGATGTCGTAGGCGATGACGCTTCCGAGGCTGTGGCCATAGACGATGATCCGCGCGTAGCGCCCTTTGTCGTGCAAGGCATCGAGCAGTTGTGCGCCGGCTTCTCGTATCTCCTGTCGCCTGGCGATGTTCTCCGGCCTGGGCTCGAGATAGCGGGCCGCATCACCGGCATACCCGACGATGAACTGGTCCCGGAATACCTTCAAAGCGGTCGCGGCAAGCGCTGGCAGGGCGGCCAGCGAACCCAGCCCCAGGCCCGTGAGCCAGGCGGACACGTCTTGGGTCATCAGCCAGGCAAAGACCAGAAGCGCGACCACGATTGTGGCCCTGAGACCCCAGACAAGGCGGATCAAGGTCCGCGGGATCTTGTCATCGCATGAGGCCATCAGCCGGAACATCCAGCCATAGACCTGCGCCACCGTGGTATCCCGGATCAGATGGGCCCAATAGAGCTCGTACACGTCCGTCGTCGGTCGCGTGCCGTCGTTACGAGGCACGGTCGCCATATGCATCTCCAACAGCGAGGCGACGTAGTCGGGCTTGACGAAATGCACCTCACCGGCCGCTCGGTCGAAGACGTTCGTGACGAACTGCCGAAGCAACTGCCCTGGACGCTGTTCGCCGATACCGTGCACGACAATCACGGCCTGGCGTTCGCGGCGACGACTCTTGTCTGCCCGGGCCATCAGCCGGCCGATTCTGTTCAGGGCACCCTGCCAGACCTTGACGCTGGAGTGCACTTCACCGACGTTCGTGAGTCCACTGTGTTCGATCCGGATTCGACTGGCCTGCCCTGCCCGGGGCGTCAGCCTGAACGTGACGCGCCGAGTCGCTGGCGCTGAATCGAGCGTGACGACCAACTCGAAGGTCTCGCTGTCGGGCGCTTGGCCGGTGTCTGTGTCTGCATCTGTGGCGGCAGCGGGCCAGGTCAGTGAGGTCACTGTCCCGCTCAGCGGGGTGCTGTATTCAATGCCCCCGTTGACTGCGACGGCGTGGGGCAATCGGGCGAACGAGGCCAGTTTGGGAAGCAACACCGAATCGTTGCTCAACCAGTACGGCAGAACGTCGGTTCGTAGCAGGTATTCGGCCACTTCGACGGTGCGGAAAGGCAGGTTCAGCGCAACGCGAATCGATGAATGTGGTGGGGCGTTGGGTGGGTTCATGGCGCCTGCCTACTGTCGTGGTCGCGAAGTATTTGAACAGTAGCATCCCTTGCCCAGCACGTTGCCCTGAAGCAGGGCTTCGCGGTATTCGGACGCATCGGAGCCGCCGGGAATCCCATCAGTGAGAACTTCAACTCACAATCTCCGTGACAAACGCATTCCAGGCATTCTGACCCCTCAGTGGGGTCAGTCTAATCAGGAGTACCAGGCAAATTCAAGGAGAAGGACCAGTATGAACCGTCGAGGCGGAGTGGCAACGAAACGGAGATCCGTCGCGATCCTCAGGCTTGAACAGCCCGACGGACCTTATTTGTCTCCAGCACGCGTTTCAACAAGGCTTGGCCATTATTCAACGGTCACCGATTTCGCGAGGTTGCGGGGCTTGTCTACGTCGGTGCCTTTTCTCAAGGCGGCGTGATAGGCCAATAGCTGCACCGGGATGGCATGGATCACCGGCGACAACAGCCCGGCGTGGCGCGGGGTGCGGATCACATGCACCGCCTCCGCCTCGCCGAAATGACTGTCCAGGTCGGCGAAGACGTAGAGCTGGCCGCCGCGTGCACGCACCTCCTGCATGTTCGACTTCACCTTTTCCAGCAGGCTGTCGTTGGGGGCGATCACCACCACCGGCATCTTCTCGTCGACCAGGGCCAACGGGCCGTGCTTCAACTCGCCGGCCGGATAGGCCTCGGCGTGGATGTAGGAGATCTCCTTGAGCTTGAGGGCGCCTTCCAGCGCGATCGGATAATGCAGGCCGCGGCCCAGGAAGAGGGCATGGTCCTTGTCGGCGAACTGGTCGGCCCAGACCTTGATCTGCGGCTCCAGGTTGAGGGCGTGCTGGACGCTGCCGGGCAGCTGGCGCAACGCCTCGATGTGGCTCTGTTCGGCCGCGCTGTCGAGATGTCCGCGTTGCTTGGCCAGGGTCAGGGCCAGGATGTACAGGGCGCACAACTGGGTGGTGAAGGCCTTGGTCGAGGCGACCCCGATCTCGGCCCCGGCGCGGGTATAGAACACCAGTTTCGAGGCGCGCGGCAGGGCGCTTTCCTGGACGTTGCAGATCGACAGGGTGTGCTGGTGGCCGAGCGACTTGGCGCGCTTCAGCGCCTCCATGGTATCCAGGGTCTCGCCCGACTGGGAGATGGTGACCACCAGCTGGCGCGGGTTGGCAATCGAGTCGCGGTAACGGTATTCGTGGCCCAGTTCGACGTTGCAGGGGATGCGGGCCAGCGTCTCCAGCCACTGGCGGCCGACCAGGCCGGCGTAATAGCTGGTCCCGGAGGCCAGGATCAGCACGCTGTCGACCTGCTCGAACACCGCCCCCGCCCCGGCGCCGAACAGGGCCGGATCGATGCCGGCGTCGATCACGCCCTCCAGGGTGTCGGCGGTGGCGCGCGGCTGTTCGTGGATCTCCTTCTGCATGTAGTGGTCGTACGGGCCCAGTTCGATGGCGTCGGCGGAGACCGCTGACAGGCGTTCCTCGCGCTCTACCGGTTGACCGTCGCGGTCGACGATGTGCACCCCGTCGCGGGTCACGGCCGCGACATCGCCCTCGTCCAGGTAGATCACACGGCGCGTTTCCGAAAGCAGGGCGGAGACGTCCGAGGCGAAGAAGTTTTCCCCCTCGCCACGGCCGATCAGCAACGGACAGCCCATGCGGGCGCAACAGACCAGGTCGGGCGAGGCCAGGGCCACCACGCCGATGGCGTAGGCACCGCGCAATTCGGCCACCGCCTTGCGGGTGGCCTCCAGCAGGTCGCCGGACTGGCTATAGAAATGATGGACAAGGTGGGCGATCACCTCGGTGTCGGTCTGCGACTCGAAGACATAACCCAGAGCGGTCAGCCGGTTGCGCTGTTCCTCGTGGTTTTCGATGATGCCGTTATGGACCACGGCGATCTCTTCGCGTGAGATATGCGGATGGGCGTTGTATTCGGTGACGCCGCCGTGGGTGGCCCAGCGGGTATGGCCGATGCCGAGCGGCCCGGCCAGGCCCTGGGCGGCGGCGCCGGCCGCCATCTCGGCCACCCGGCCGACCCGGCGCACCCGTTCCAGCCGGCCATCATGCAGTACCGCCGCGCCGGCCGAGTCGTAGCCCCGGTATTCAAGCCGCCTCAGGCCCTCGACGATGATCGGGACGATGTCGCGTTGGGCAATGGCCCCGACGATTCCGCACATGAATGAAAACTTCCTTATTTTGGTTTTTTCACTGGCCGTTGCCAGCCCGGCAAGGTCAGCTGCTTGGCCCGCGACAGGGTCAGTTGCCCCGGCGGGGCATCCTTGGTCAGGGTAGTGCCGGCGCCGAGGGTGGCACCCTTGCCGACGGTGACCGGCGCGACCAGCTGGGTGTCGGAACCGATGAAGGCCTCGTCTTCGATCACGGTGCGGTGCTTGTTGGCGCCATCGTAATTGCAGGTGATGGTGCCGGCGCCGATGTTGACCTTGCGGCCCACGGTGGCATCACCGACATAGGACAGGTGGTTGATCTTGGAGTTGAAGCCGACCTGGGCGTTCTTCAGTTCGACGAAATTGCCGATGTGGGCCGCCTCGGCCAGTTCGGTGCCCGGACGCAGGCGGGCGTAGGGGCCGATGATGGCCTCGGCGCCGATGCGGGCGCCGTCGATATGACAGAACGGCTTGATCTCGACCCCGTTCCCGATTTCCACGTCCTTCAGCACTGAGTTAGCGCCCACTCTCACGTTATCGCCCAGGACCACCCGGCCTTCGAATATGCAGTTGACGTCGATCAGGCAGTCGCGGCCGCAGTTGAGGCTGCCGCGGACATCGAGTCGGGCCGGATCGATCAGGGTGACGCCCTCGGCCATCAGCACCTCGGCGAGGCTGGCTTGCAATCGCCGCTCCAGCCCGGCCAACTGGGCCCGGCTGTTCACGCCGAGCACTTCCCATTCCGACGCGGGATGGCACGGTAGTATGTGCTCACCTTCGGCGGCCGCCATGGCGATCACGTCGGTCAGGTAGTACTCGCCCTGGGCATTGGCGTTGGTCAGGCGCGCCAGCCAACCGGCCAGCTTGGCGCCGGACAGACACATGATCCCGGTGTTGACCTCATGGATGGCCAGCTCCTCGGGGCTGGCGTCCTTGTGTTCGACGATGCGCTCGACCTGGCCGCGGGGGTTGCGGACGATGCGGCCATAGCCGGAAGGATCGTCCAGCTTGACGGTCAGCAGGGCGAGCGCGCCTTCGCCGGCAATCAGGACCATTTCCTGCAGGGTTTCCGGCCGGATCAGGGGCACATCGCCATACAGGATCAGGACATTACCGCCAGTATCGACATGCGGCATGGCCTGCTGGACCGCGTGACCCGTGCCCAGTTGGGGTTGCTGGAGTACCCAGGCGATATCGGTACGGTCGACCGCCTTGGGCAGCACCTCGCCGCCGTGGCCATAGACGACGCAGACCCGTTCCGGCCTGAGGGAGTCGGCAGCGGCCAGGACATGGCCGATCAGCGACCGGCCCGCCAGCGGATGCAACACCTTCGGCAGCTCGGATTTCATCCGGGTACCTTTGCCGGCGGCAAGGATGACTACATTAAGGGGAGAGGTCATTAGGTCCGGCAATCCGGTGCTTCAGTCCCGAAATTATACGGTTTGGAAAATGCAAAAGGGCAGCCTGGGCAGCCCTTTTGCTTACCGCAAGGCATGTTAGTGGCGATGCCGGCGCAGCTTGTCGATCGCCTGCAACTGGGCCACGGCCTGGGCCAGTTCGGCCTGGGCCTGGGCGTATTCCATGGCGCCGGTCCGGTTGGCCATGGCCTCCTCGGCCTGCTTCTTGGCCTCCAGGACCCGGGCTTCATCCAGGTCGGCGCCGCGGATGGCGGTGTCGGACAGGATGGTCACCACGCCGGGCTGCACCTCGAGGATGCCGCCGGAGACATAGATCAGGTCTTCCTCAACCTTGTCCGGCGACTTGATCCGCACCGAACCGGGCTTGATCCGGGTGAGCAGAGGGGCATGGCGGGGATAGATTCCCACCTCGCCCATCTCGGCCGGAACCACCACGAACTCGGCCAGGCCCGAGTAGAGGGAGGCTTCCGCGCTTACGATATCCAGGTGGAGGGTCATTGCCATGAGGGCTTTTCCTTAATGTTCCAAACCTTGGCTTACTGGATGGTCTTGGCTTTTTCGACGGCTTCGTCGATGGTGCCGACCATGTAGAAGGCCTGCTCGGGCAGGTGGTCGTATTCGCCGGCCACGATCGCCTTGAAGGCGACGATGGTGTCCTTGAGCGAGACGTACTTGCCCTGGGCGCCGGTGAAGGCCTCGGCCACGAAGAACGGCTGCGACAGGAAGCGCTGGATCTTGCGGGCACGGGACACCACCAGCTTATCCTCGGGCGACAGTTCGTCCATACCCAGAATGGCGATGATGTCGCGCAGTTCCTTGTAGCGCTGCAGGGTCGACTGCACCGCGCGGGCGATCGAATAGTGCTCCTCGCCGACCACCAGGGGATCGAGGATCCGGGAGGTGGAGTCGAGCGGGTCGACGGCCGGGTAGATGCCCAGCTCGGCAACCTGGCGGGACAGCACCAGGGTGGCGTCGAGGTGGGCGAAGGTGGTCGCCGGGGACGGGTCGGTCAAGTCGTCGGCAGGCACGTACACGGCCTGGAACGAGGTGATGGAGCCGGTGCGGGTGGAGGTGATGCGCTCCTGCAGGGCACCCATTTCCGAGGCCAGGGTGGGCTGGTAGCCCACGGCGGACGGCATCCGGCCGAGCAGGGCGGACACTTCGGTACCGGCCAGGGTGTAGCGGTAGATGTTGTCGACGAAGAACAGCACGTCGCGGCCTTCGTCGCGGAAGTACTCGGCCATGGTCAGGCCGGTCAGGGCGACACGCAGACGGTTGCCGGGCGGCTCGTTCATCTGGCCGTAGACCAGGGAGACCTTGTCCAGCACGCCGCCTTCCTTCATCTCGTGGTAGAAGTCGTTGCCCTCGCGGGTGCGCTCGCCGACGCCGGCGAATACCGAGAAGCCGCTGTGCTCGACGGCGATGTTGCGGATCAGCTCCATCAGGGTCACCGTCTTGCCCACGCCGGCGCCGCCGAACAGGCCGATCTTGCCGCCCTTGGCGATCGGCATGATCAGGTCGATGACCTTGATGCCGGTTTCCAGAATCTCGACCGAAGCGGCCTGGTCGGCATAGGCCGGGGCCTTGCGGTGGATCGGCATGTGGACCTCGGCGCCAACCGGACCCTTTTCGTCGACGGGCTCACCCAGGACGTCCATGATCCGGCCCAGAGTGGCCTGACCGACCGGCACCTGGATCGGTGCGCCGGTGTCCTTGACCATCAGACCGCGCCGCAGGCCATCGGTGGAGCCCATGGCGATGGTCCGCACGATACCGTCGCCCAGCTGCTGCTGCACCTCGAAGGTGAGCGCCGGGCTGTCCATCTTGACGGCATCGTAGACCTTGGGCAGCTGGCCACGGGGGAACTCCATGTCCACCACCGCGCCGATGATTTGAACGATTTTTCCTTCGGTCATCGCAATATTTCCTGACAAGTTTTCAATCTGTTACACGGCCGCCGCACCAGCGACGATCTCGGACAATTCTTTGGTGATGGCCGCCTGGCGGGTCTTGTTGTAGACCAGCTTGAGCTCTTCGATCACAGTCTTGGCGTTGTCCGAGGCGGACTTCATGGCCACCATCCGGGCCGACTGTTCGCAGGCCATGTTCTCGGCCACGGCCTGATAGATCAGCGCCTCGACATAGCGCACCATCAGGCCGTCGACGACACCCTTGGCCTCCGGCTCGTAGATGTAGTCCCAGTGGGTCGTCTCGGCCGGAATCTCGGCGGCCAGGGGCAGCAGCTGGTTGAGGGTGACTTCCTGCTTCATGGTGTTGATGAAGCGGGAGTAGACCAGATAGAGGGCGTCGATGCGGCCGGACTTGAAGTTGTCCAGCATCACCTGAACCGGGCCGATCAGCTTCTCCATGTGCGGCGTATCGCCCAGGCCGGTGACCTGGGACACGATGTTGGCGCCCAGGCGCTGCATGAAGCCGGCTCCCTTGGTGCCGATGGCAGTAACGTCGACCTCGACCTTCTGGCCATCCCAGTCCTTCATCTTGTTCAGGGACAGGCGCAGCGAGTTGGTGTTCAAGGCGCCGCAGAGGCCCTTGTCGGTGGTCACCACGATCAGGCCGACGCGCTTGATCTGCTCCCGATGCTCGACAAACGGATGCCGGTATTCGGGGTGGGCCTGGCTGAAATGGGCCGCCACGTTGGCGATCTTTTCGGCATAGGGACGGGCGTGCCGCATCCGTTCCTGCGCCTTGCGCATCTTCGAGGCGGCGACCATTTCCATCGCCTTGGTGATCTTGCGCGTGTTTTCCACGCTCTTGATCTTGGTGCGGATCTCTTTTCCGGCGGCCATCGTTCAGTTCCGATCAGTAAGCGGCGGAGGCCTTGAAGTCCTCGATGGCGGCGGCGAGTTGCTTCTCGCTGTCGGCGTCGAGGTCATTGGTCTCTGCGATCCGGCCCAGCAAGTCGGCGTACTTGCCCTTCAGGAAGGATTGCAGGGCGGCTTCGAAGGCCAGCGCGCGCGGGACTTCGACATCGTCCATGTAGCCGCGGTTGACGGCGAACAGGGTGACAGCCATGTCGGCCACGCTCAACGGGGCGTACTGCAGCTGCTTCATCAGTTCGGTCACCATCTTGCCGCGCTCGAGCTGCTTGCGGGTCACTTCGTCGAGGTCGGAGGCGAACTGGGCGAAGGCGGCCAGTTCGCGGTACTGGGCCAGGGCCAGACGGACGCCGCCGCCGAGTTTCTTGATGATCTTGGTCTGGGCGGCACCGCCGACGCGGGACACCGACAGGCCGGCGTTGATGGCGGGGCGGATACCGGCGTTGAACAGGTCGGACTCCAGGAAGATCTGGCCGTCGGTGATCGAGATCACGTTGGTCGGCACGAAGGCGGAGACGTCGCCGGCCTGGGTCTCGATGATCGGCAGGGCGGTCAGCGAGCCGGTCTGGCCCTTGACGGCGCCGTTGGTCAGCTTCTCGACGTAATCGGCATTGACCCGGGCGGAACGCTCAAGCAGGCGGGAGTGCAGGTAGAACACGTCGCCGGGGTAGGCTTCGCGGCCCGGCGGGCGGCGCAGCAGCAGGGAGATCTGGCGATAGGCCCAGGCCTGCTTGGTCAGGTCATCGTAGACGATCAGGGCGTCTTCGCCGCGGTCGCGGAAATATTCGCCCATGGTGCAGCCGGAGTAAGGCGCGATGAACTGCATGGCGGCCGGATCGGAGGAGGTGGCGGCCACGACGATGGTGTGGCCCATGGCGCCGTGCTCTTCCAGCTTGCGCACCACGTTGGCGACCGAAGAGGCCTTCTGGCCGACCGCGACGTAGATGCACTTAACGCCGGTGCCCTTCTGGTTGATGATGGCATCGATGGCCACGGCGGTCTTGCCGGTCTGGCGGTCGCCGATGATCAGTTCGCGTTGGCCGCGGCCGATCGGCACCATGGCGTCGACCGACTTGAGGCCGGTCTGCACCGGTTGCGACACCGACTGGCGGGCGATCACGCCGGGGGCGATCTTCTCGATCGGGCTGGTCTCGCTGCAGTCGACCGGGCCCTTGCCGTCGATCGGCTGGCCGAGGGCGTTCACCACGCGGCCAAGCAGGGCCTCGCCGACCGGCACTTCCAGGATGCGGCCGGTGCACTTGACGATATCGCCTTCGGTGATGTGTTCGTATTCACCCAGCACCACGGCGCCGACGGAGTCGCGCTCCAGGTTCAGGGCCATGCCCATGGTGTTGCCGGGGAATTCGAGCATTTCACCCTGCATGACCTCGGTCAGGCCGTGGACGCGCACGATGCCGTCGGTGACGGATACCACCGTCCCCTGGGTACGGAGCTCGGAGCCGGTTTCCAGGCTCTGGATCTTGCTCTTGATCAGCTCGCTGATTTCAGACGGATTGAGTTGCATTAGGGACTCCAGATTCTCTTATCAAGCTTTCAGGGTGGCGGCCATGCTTGCTAGCCTGCCGCGCACCGACGCATCCATGACTTCGTCGCCGACCTGGATCACCACGCCGCCAATCAGCGAAGTGTCCACTTCCTGGCTGGCGTTGATCTTGTGGCCGAACTTCGCTTCCAGTTTTGCCATCAGGCCGGTCATCTGAGCGGCGCTCAATTCGAACGCCGTGGTGATGCGGGCCTCCAGCACGCCTTCCTGGACGGCCTTGATCTCCTCGAACAGGCGGGCGATCTCGGGCAGGCTGGAAAAACGCTTGTTCTCGGCCAGCAGGCGGACGAAATTGGCACCCTCGGCATTCAGGGCCGTGCCGCAAACGGCGACGATCAGGTCGGCCACGCGTTCGGCCGGCACGGCCGGGTTGCCGCTCAGATCAGCGACCTGCGGGTCTGTGGCCACCTGGGCGGCCAGGGCCAGCATGTCGGACCAGGCCGTCCAGCTGCTGGTTTCGCCGGCCAGTTTGGCGACGGCTTCGGCGTAGGGGCGGGCGATGGTGGTGATTTCGGCCATGGTCAGAGCTCGTTCTTCACGGCCTCGAGCAGGTCGGCATGGGCCTTGGCGTCGACCTCGCGGCGGAGCACCTTCTCGGCACCGGCCACCACCAGGGCAGCGACCTGGCCGCGCAGTTGCTCACGGGCGCGGAAAACTTCCTGATCCATCTCGGCCTTGGCGGCGGCCAGCATACGGTCGCCTTCGGCCTTGGCGGCGTTCTTGGCTTCGTCGACGATCTGCGCCGAGCGCTTTTCAGCCTGGGCGATGATCTCGGAAGCCTTCATCTTGGCCTCGTGCATGGACTCGCTGGCGCGCTTGGCGGCAAGCTCCAGTTCGTGCTTGCCGCGGTCGGCGGCGGCCAGGCCATCGGCGATCTGCTTCTTGCGGGCTTCCAGGGCACCGACGATCGGCGGCCAGATAAACCTCATGCAGAACCATACGAAGATGGCAAACATGATCGCTTGCGCGATAAGGGTTGCATTGATGTTCATGCAAAAAGCCTTTCTTGCCAGTTAGCGGGCGACTCAGGGATCAGCCGGCAACCGCGAACAGAACGTACATGGCCAGACCGACAGCGATCATCGGCACGGCATCGACCAGACCCATGACGATGAAGAACTGGGTGCGCAGCATCGGGATCAATTCGGGCTGGCGGGCAGCGCCTTCCAGAAAGCGGCCGCCGAGGATGCCAATGCCGATGGAGGCTCCGAGCGCGCCCAGGCCCATCATGATGGCGCCGGCGATGAACAGCAGGGCTTGTACTTCAGTCATGGTTTTCTCCTAAAGATTTAAAGTCGGATAACGAGGATTTGCTTAATGGTGTTCCTGATGCGCCATGTCCAGATAGACGATGGTCAGCGTCATGAAGATGAAGGCCTGCAGGGTGACGATCAGGATATGGAAGATGCCCCATCCCAGTGACAGCAGTATCTGCGAACCGAACAGGGTGGCGTTGCCGACGCTGAAGCCGGCCCAGGCGCCACCCATCAGGGCGATCAGGATGAAGATCATTTCGCCGGCGTACATGTTGCCGAACAGACGCAGGGCGAGGGATACCGGCTTGGCGATAAGGTTGACGCCTTCCAGGAACAGGTTGAAGGGCAGACCGAACTTGCCGAAGGGCTGCAGGGTCAGCTCGCCGACGAAGCCGCCGACACCCTTCATCTTGACGCTGTAGTAAAGCACCAGGAGGAAGACCGAGATGGACATGCCGAAGGTGGCGTTGGGGTCGGTGGTGGGCACGACCTTGAAGAACAGGTGCGGGTCCCCGGAGAGCCAGGCCGCCAGCTTGGGCAGCCAGTCGATCGGCACCAGGTCCATGAAGTTCATCATGAAGATCCAGATGAAGATGGTCAGGGCCAGCGGCGCCACCATCGAATTGCGGCCGGTGAAGGAGCCGCGGACGCTGCTATCGATGAATTCAATGATCCACTCGACGAAGTTCTGGCCGCCGGTCGGAACCGCAGTGGACGCACTCTTGGCCACACGCCGGAACAGGAACAGGAACAGCACGCCCAGGACCAGGGAGACGCCCAGGGTATCGACGTTGAACGCCATGAAGCCCATATCCTTGGCTTCCGCGGGGGAATGCGCCAGGGTCCAGGTTTCCGCCTGGAGCGTTTCGCCGTCGTGACGCTGGTAGCCGGCAGGCAACTTGCCATAGGTCAAGTTCTGCAGGTGATGCTTGATATATTCGGTAGAAGTTGGGGCTTCCGCAGCCATGGTCAAGTTCTCTCACGCAAGGTCAGGCTAGCCAGCATCCAGGCCATCTGCCCAACTACAAATCCAGCCAGCAGGGCCAGTGGGTAATCACCCAACCAGAAAAATCCGACTGCCAGCAATAAAAGGACAACAAAAAACCGCTCCATACCGGAACGGTAAAACGAACTCAAATGTCTACCGGCGTCGCAATGAAAATCCCCAGAACCCTTGTGCCAGCGCCAGATCAGCATCGAGGTATTCGCAATCGAAACCCCTCCGCCATACAGAACAGCCAGCGCGATCCCCACTTCACCGAACAGGCCGACCACAAAGGCAGCCAGCCCGACTGTGCCCGACTGCAACATCAGTAAACGTAGCACAGCAATCAACATTAGACGATTATGATAAAGGAATTAGAGTGGTTAATGCAATTATCAAATGCTTTGATGATTAATGGACACATCACTCCGTTATTTCCGCACCACTCAGGAGATCCGTTTCAGGATTTCGTCCAACTGGTCCAGACTGCCGAATTCCACAGTCAGGCGGCCCGCACCTTTCCGGTTGGACTGGATGGAAACCTTGGTGGCAAACTTTTCCGACAGCGTTTCCTCCAGGCGGACCACATCGCGGTCCTTCTTCTCTTCCTGCCTGGGCGCGGCCGGCTTGAGCAGGCGCGCCACCAGGCGTTCGGTCTCCCGGACCGAGAGATCACGCTTGACCACCTCGTGCGCGGCCTCGACCTGACGGGTCGTGCTGAGCCCGAGCAGGGCCCTGCCGTGGCCCATGTCCATCTGGCCATCCATCATCAAGGTCTGCACCGGCTTGGCCAGGTTGAGCAGGCGCAGCAGGTTGGTCACCGCGGCGCGCGAGCGACCGACCGACTCGGCCACGCTCTGATGGGTCATGGTGAACTCGCTGATCAGCCTTTGCAGCCCCTGGGCCTCTTCCAGCGGGTTCAGGTCCTCGCGCTGGATGTTCTCGATCAGGGCCATCTTGAGCGCCGCCTCGTCGGGCACATTGCGCACCAGCACCGAGACTTCCTTGAGACCGGCCAGTTGGCAGGCTCGCCAGCGCCGTTCGCCAGCGATGATCTCGTATTTTCCGCTGGCGATGGAGCGCGCCAGGATCGGCTGCATCAGGCCCTGCGATTTGATGGAACCGGCCAGTTCGGCCAAGGCCGCCTCGTCCATCCGGGTACGCGGCTGATAGCGGCCCGGCGTCAGGCTGCCGACCGGCAGGGTCAACAGACGTTCTCCCTCAGGGGTTTCGCCTTCCGACAACAGGGCATCCAGGCCCCGCCCCAAACCTTTCATCTTTACCATCATGCCTCCGAGAGTTGCCGCGCGCGGCGTTCGACGATTTCACCGGCCAGGTGCAGGTACGCCTGGGCGCCCTTGGAATTGCGATCATAGGCAAGGACCGGCAGGCCATAGCTGGGCGCCTCGGCCACCCGCACATTGCGCGGGATCACGGTGTCGTAGACCTTGTCGCCGAAGTGCCGCTTGAGTTGCTCGGATACCTGCTGGGCCAGGGTATTGCGCGGATCGAACATGGCCCGCAGCAGGCCCTCGATCTCAATGCCAGGATTCAGGCTGGCCTTCACCCGCTTCACCGTATTGACCAGATCGGACAGGCCTTCCAGGGCGTAATACTCGCATTGCATCGGGATCAGGACCGCGTCCGCCGCGGCCAGGGCATTGACGGTCAACAGGTTGAGCGCGGGCGGACAGTCGATCAGGATGTAGTCGTACTCCTGGCTGACCGTCCCGAGCGCTTCGCGCAGCCGGTGTTCGCGCGCCGGTTCCGCGACCAGTTCGATCTCCGCGCCGGCGAGGTCGCGGTTGGCGGGCAGGAGATCGAACCCGGCATTGCCGGCCGGCCGGCGCACCGACCGGCAGACGGCCTGGCGCAGGAGGACATGGTAGATAGTCTGATGGCAGTCCCGTTTTTCCACCCCGCTGCCCATGGTGGCATTGCCCTGGGGATCGAGATCCACCAGCAGCACCTTCTGGCCCAGGTTGGCCAGGCCGGCCGCCAGATTGACCGCCGTGGTGGTCTTGCCGACACCGCCCTTCTGGTTGGTGATGGCAAGAATATGCGCAATCTTTTTGCTCATGCCGACTCCAGAACAATCAAATGCCGATCAGCCTCCAGGCCAGGCACCTGCAACTCGACATCCCGCTTGACCCGCGCCCCCTTGAGCAGGCTGATCTCCTCGTGCGGGCAGAGTCCCTTCATGGCCAGCCATTCGCCGTCCTCGGCCAGCAGGTGCCGGGTCAGGCGGACGAAATCGGACAGGTCGCTGAAAGCGCGGGAAACGATCTGGGGAAACGGGGCCTCCGGGTGCAGGTCCTCGACCCGGCCATGCAGCGCCTTCACGTTGCCGAGCCTCAGCTCGATCGCGGCCTGCTGCATGAAGGCCGCCTTCTTGTGGCTGGAATCGATCAGGGTCACCTCCAGGTCCGGCCGGACGATGGCGAGCGGGATCCCCGGCAGGCCGGCGCCGGCACCGACATCGAGCAGGCGGCCTGCCGTCACATAGGGCAGCACCGCCAGGCTGTCGAGCAGGTGATGGGTCAGCATCCGGTCCGGCTCGTGGATGGCGGTCAGGTTATAGGTCCGGTTCCACTTCTGCAGCAAGGCGAGGTAAGCCAGCAGGCGGTCCTGCTGGTCCGCGTCGATGGCCAGCCCCATGGCGGCCAGCGCCGTCTTCAGTCGATCTTTCATGCACGCTCCCGGGTCTTCTCGGCCCGCTTCAAGTACACCATCAATACCGAAATGGCCGCCTGGGTGATGCCGGAAACTCGCGCGGCCTGGCCCAGGGTGGCCGGGCGGGCCTGGGCGAGTTTCTGGCGCACCTCGATCGACAGCGACAGCAGCTTGGAATAGTCCAGATCGGCGGGCAAAAGCCTGTCCTCGAACTGGCGCTGGCGGGCGATCTCTTCGACCTGGCGGTCCACGTAGCCGGAATACTTGGCCTGGATCTCCAGTTGCTCGCGCACCTCCGGGTCGGCCACCGGCTCGCCTGCCTCGGGCAGGGTCATCAGCTTGGCATAATCGACCTCCGGGCGGCGCAGCAGGTCGAACAGGCAGTACTCGTGTTCGATCGGCTTGCCGAGTACCCGCAACGCCTCCGACTCCGCCAATCGACCTGGGTGCACCCAGGTCGACTTCAGGCGTTCAGACTCGCGCGCGATGGCCTCGCGCTTTTCCTCGAAATGTTGCCAGCGGGCATCGTCGACCACCCCCAGGCGGCGGCCGGTCTCGGTCAGTCGCAGGTCGGCGTTGTCCTCGCGCAGGGACAGCCGGTACTCGGCCCGGCTGGTGAACATGCGGTAGGGCTCGGACACGCCGCGGGTGATCAGGTCGTCGACCAGCACCCCCAGATAGGCCTCGTCGCGGCGTGGCCACCAGGCTTCCATGTCGCGTACCTGCAGCCCGGCGTTGAGGCCGGCGAGCAGACCCTGGGCCGCCGCTTCCTCATAACCGGTGGTGCCGTTGATCTGGCCGGCGAAGAACAGGCCGGCGATGGCCTTGGTCTCCAACGAGGGCCGCAGTCCGCGCGGGTCGTAGAAGTCGTATTCGATGGCATAGCCGGGGCGCAGGATATGGGCCTTTTCCAGGCCCCGGATGGAACGGACCAGGGCCAGCTGGACATCGAAGGGCAGACTGGTGGAAATGCCGTTCGGGTAGTACTCGTGGGTGGTCAGGCCCTCCGGCTCCAGGAAGATCTGGTGCGAATCCTTGTCGGCGAAGCGCTTGATCTTGTCCTCGATGGACGGGCAGTAGCGCGGGCCGACCCCTTCGATGACGCCGGTATAAAGCGGCGAGCGGTCGAGTCCGCCGAGGATGATCTCGTGGCTTTGCTGGTTGGTGTGGGTGATCCAGCAGGGCAGCTGGCGCGGGTGCATCGCCCGGTCGCCCATGAACGAGAATACCGGCATCGGGTCGTCGCCCGGCTGTTCCTGAGTGACCGAGAAGTCGATGCTGCGGCCGTCGATGCGCGGCGGCGTGCCGGTCTTCAGGCGGCCAGCCGGTAGTTGCAGTTCGCGCAGGCGGGCGGCCAGCGAGACCGCCGGCGGATCGCCCATGCGGCCGGCCGGGAAGTGCTCCAGGCCGACGTGGATCAGGCCAGCCAGGAAGGTGCCGGCGGTCAGCACCACCGCGCGGCAACGGAACACCAGGCCGAGCTGGGTCTTCACCCCGACCACCCGGTCGCCTTCCAGGACCAGGTCGTCGACCGCCTGCTGGAACAGGGTCAGGTTGGCCTGGTTTTCCAGCCGGGAACGGATGGCCTGCTTGTACAGGAGGCGGTCGGCCTGGGCCCGGGTGGCACGTACTGCCGGCCCCTTCGACGAGTTCAAGGTGCGGAACTGGATGCCGGCCTCGTCGGTGGCGATCGCCATGGCCCCGCCGAGGGCATCCACCTCCCTCACCAGATGGCCCTTGCCGATGCCGCCGATGGACGGGTTGCAGGACATCTGGCCGAGGGTTTCGATGTTGTGGCTGAGCAGCAGGGTACGCACGCCCATACGGGCGCTGGCGAGTGCCGCCTCGGTGCCGGCATGGCCGCCACCGACCACGATTACATCGAATATATCCGGAAAAATCATCGAGTTATCTCGGGAATTCTGGCGCCTGGAGGGAGCGGGATTCTACGCAAATTCGCCCTCTGTTTCACGTGAAACATCGTCACGGCCATGATTAATGTCATGGTTCGACGTCGGCGCGCTGACTATGATAGTCGCTATTGCCCCAACCCGAGGTGTCATAGATGCACATTGATATACCCCGCTTGCCGGTCGACTTCATGAATGAAGACCATGACCATGCCGCCGAGCAACTTGCCGCCATGCGGGCTGCCGTGCCGGCCTTTGCCGACGATCACGCCACGCTCGCCCAGGCCTGCCGCGCCTTCATCGACCACAACCGGGAACATTTCGCGCGCGAAGAGGAGGCCATGCAGGTCACCGGCTTCCCGCCCTATACGGTGCACAAGGGCGAACACGACCGCGCACTGGCCTGGCTGGATGGCCTTGCCGACAGTATCGCGTCTGGCGGAGCCGACATCGAAACGGTCAGAGGGGTCATCGAACACGACATCCCCGCCTGGTTCATCCAGCATATCCAGACCATGGATTGGGCCACCGCGAACTGGATCTCCAGCCACCAGGCGGCCTCAGGCGTGCGCGTATAGCTTGTGATAGAGGCCGCCCTTTTCCATCAGGGCGGCATGCTCGCCTTCCTCGACCACCCGGCCATTCTCGAACACCAGGATCCGATCCGCCTGTTTTACCGCCGACAGCCGGTGGGCGATGATCAGGGTGGTGCGCCCACGCAGGAAATCGGCCAGGGCGTGATGCAGCGTCCGTTCGGTCCCGGTGTCGAGGGCGGAGGTCGCTTCGTCCAGAATCACCACCCTGGGCTCGGTCAGCACCATCCGGGCAATCGCCAGGCGCTGGCGCTGGCCGCCGGACAGGCGCACGCCGTGACGCCCGACGATGGCATCCAGGCCCCCGGAGAGATCCTCGATCAGCGGCTTCAGTTGGGCGATCGCCAGGGCATGCCATAGCTGTTCTTCCGGATAGTCCCGGCCCATGGTGAGGTTGTCGCGCACGCTGGCATTGAACAGGATTGGATGCTGCAGGACCACGCCGACATGGTCGCGCACGGTCGGCCAGCCGATCTCGGCGACCTCGACGCCGCCGTAGAGTATGCTGCCCGCGCTGGGCGGATACAGCCCGAGCAAGGCCTGGACCAGGGTCGACTTGCCGCCGCCCGAGGCCCCGACCAGGGCCACTTTCTCGCCCGGACGCACATTCAGGCTGACATCATCCAGGACGATATCGCCCTCGCTGTAGGCAAAGCTCAGGTTGCGCAGTTCCAGGCCGACGGTATCCGCCCCGGCAAACGGATTGCGGCCGCCGCCACCTTCCTCGGCGGCCTCCAGGGCCAGCAGTCCGTTGACCCGGGCCATCGCCGCATTGGCGGCGAACCAGGCGTACTGGATATTGATGATCTCCTGTACCGGCGACATCATGAACCAGAGGTAGCCGAATACCGCCAGCATCTCGCCGATGCTGAGGTCGGAATAGACCACCATGAGCATGGAAACCGCCCGGAAGATATCGAAGCCGACCAGGAAGATGAAAAAGGACGTCCTGCCCAAGGCATCCGACTTCCAGGCATAGTCGGCGGCATGGCGGCGAATGTCGCCGGCCTTGTCGATCACCCTGGCCAGGTAATGCCGCTCCCGGTTCATCGTCCGGATCTGGACCAGGGCATCCAGGGTCTCGGTCAGCGCCTCCTGGAAGATCTCGAAGGCCGAGTTCTCGCGCCGCTTCCATTCCTTCACCCGCTTGCCCAGGCGAGTGGAAAACCCGATCACCACCGGGTTGAGCAACAGGATGAACAAGGCCAGTTGCCAGTTCATCCAGAACAGCACGACGGCCACGCCCAGCAATGACAATACGGCAACCAGGAAGCCGGAAATGGAAGCGCCCAGGAAACCATCGATGGCATTGAGGTCGGTCACGAAATGCGAGGTCACCTTGCCGGAGCCCAGCGTCTCGTACTGCGACAGGGCAATCTTCGACAGGCGATCGAGCAGACGCCGGCGGATGTTGAACACCACCTCCTTGGCCACCAGGGCGAAACTGCGGCCCTGCCAGACGTTCAGTGAAATGGCGATCAGGCGTAGAACGACGGTCAGCAACAGGGCGCTGCCGATGAACAGCACCGGGCCATGCCAGGCCGGCGGAAACAGCGGCGCGACGGCGGCAATGAAACGGCCCGGCCGGTTGAGCAGGACTTCATCGACCAGGATAGGCAACACCAGAGGCACCGGCACCGCCGCCATGACGGCGAGCACGGCCACCAGATTGGCCAGCACCAGCTTGCGGCGATGGCTCATGACCTCGCTCAGGATGCCGCGCCAGGAAAGTATGTCAGGACCCCGAACCGGATCGGACTCAGTCATGCTGGACCTTGTCTTAAAAAGATATTAGGGATTATAAAAAGCATGCGCCCGACAAGGACGCTACAATAATCGAGCGTATTCCCAACGGAGGCCACGCTTCATGGAAACCATGAGCATGCTGGAACAGCACTTTCCACATATCGTACAGGGCTTGCAGACGTCCTGGATCGATCCTGTCGCCACCGACCATTTTTTGCAGTCGATCCTGGTGGATGACCGGGACGGAAGGGCGGGCTTCCCTGCGGCGGTATTCGATGAACTGATGTTCATCTCCGATCTGAACTGGAAGCGCCGGCATTTCAACGAACAAGGGGTCGAGTTTCCTCCCGACGATTTCAGCTTCGGCGGCCTTTGATCCTTACTTGCCGATACAGAATCGGCTGAAAATCTCGCCGAGCAGATCGTCGGCACTGAACTCACCCGTAATGGCATCCAGGGCGATCTGCGCCAAGCGGAGTTCCTCGGCAAACAGGTCCAGCGCAGGCAGGTTTTGCCGTGCCTGGATCAAATGGCCTGCCGCTTCGGCGAGCGCGACCAGATGACGCCCGCGCGCCATGAACACGCCTTCCCCGGCCGCTTGCCAGCCGGCCAACTCACGCAGACGCTGGCGCAGCAGGTCCATGCCGGCCCCGGTTTTGGCGGACAGCCAGATTTCGTCACCGGCCGGTGAAAGCCTGGCTGCTCCGCCGGCCAGGTCAGTCTTGTTGTGCACGGTCAAACGGGGAATCGCGGGCAGCCTGGCCAGGATGGCGGCTTCTTCGGCACCGACGCCATGGCTGGCGTCGATCAGGAGCAAGGCCACGTCCGCGTGTTCTATCGCTTTCCAGGCGCGCGCTATGCCCATGATCTCCACCGGGTCGTCGGTTTCCCGCAACCCTGCGGTATCGGTGACATGCAGCGGAATGCCGTCGATCTGGATGGATTCACGCAGGGCATCCCGGGTGGTGCCGGCAATCTCGGTGACGATGGCCGCTTCATAACCCGCCAGGCGGTTAAGCAGACTGGATTTGCCGACGTTGGGCTGCCCGATCAGCACGACATTCAGGCCTTCCCGCAGCAGCGCGCCCTGGCGCGCCTGGCGCATTACCTCGGTCAGATGGGCATCGATGCCGGCGAGCTTGCCGAAGGCATCGGCCTTGGCCAGGAAATCGATCTCTTCTTCGGGAAAGTCGAGCGTGGCCTCGACCAGCATGCGCAGATCGACCAGCCCCTCGACCAGCTTGTGAACATGGCTGGAAAACTCCCCGGTCAGGGAGCGCACGGCTGAACGGGCCGCCTCCCGGCTCTGGGCGTCGATCAGGTCGGCAATGCTTTCGGCCTGGGCCAGGTCGATCTTGTCGTTGAGGAAGGCTCGGCGGCTGAATTCACCCGGTTCGGCCGCGCGCGCGCCCAGTTCCAGGCAGCGCTCCAGGACCAGCTGCAAGACCTGGGGGCCGCCATGGCCCTGCAGTTCGAGGACGTCCTCGCCGGTAAACGAATGGGGCGACTGGAAATACAGCGCTATACCTTCGTCGAGGGTCTCGCCTTCGGCATTTTTGAACCGGGCATAGGACGCGTACCTCGGCTTGAGCGATCGGCCGACGATGCCGTCGACGATGGCCGCGAGGTCGCGGCCGGATACCCGTACCACGCCGATGCCGCCCCGGCCCGGGGCGGTGGCGATGGCGGCAATTACATCGTTACCTGCTGGCGGGCTTGGCATTTCCGGCGCGCTCGATCACTTGATTGATGCGCCATTGCTGCAGGATGGAGAGCACGTTGTTGACCAGCCAATAAAGCACCAGCCCGGCCGGGAAGAAGAAGAAGAACACCGAGAAGGCGATCGGCATGAACATCATCACCTTGGCCTGAACCGGATCGGGCGGGGTCGGCGACAAGCGCTGCTGGATGAACATGGTGGCCGCCATGATCACCGGCAAAACGTAATACGGGTCGGCGGCCGACAGGTCGGTGATCCAGAGTGCGAACGGCGCCTGACGCAATTCGACCGCACCCATCAGCACCCAGTACAGCGCGATGAAGACCGGGATCTGCACCACGATGGGCAGACAGCCGCCGAGCGGGTTGATCTTCTCTTCCTTGTAGACCTTCATCATCGCCTCATGCAGCTTCTGGCGGTCGTCGCCATAGCGCTCCTTGAGGTGTTGCAGGCGCGGCGCCATCTTGCGCATCTGGGCCATCGACTTGTAACTGGCGGCGGACAAGGGATAGAAGGCACCCTTGATGAGCACCGTCAGCAGAATGATCGCGGCGCCCCAGTTGTGCACCAGGTTATGCAGCCATTTCAGCAGCACGAACAGCGGGTAGGCCAGCACCGTCAGCCAGCCGTAATCGACCACGTGCTCCAGGCCGGGCGCGAGTTCCTTGAGTTTTTCCTGCAGTTGGGGACCGGCATAGAGGCGCATGGGGGTAGTGGACTTGGTTTCACCCGGTCCGACCTGCAGGGCGGGCAGGATCATGCCGGCACTGTATTCGCCATTGCCCAGGGCACGGGTATAGAACTCGCGCTTGTCCTTGTCGTCGGAGGGCGCCAGCCAGGCCGCGACGAAGTGGTGCTGGATCATGCCGATCCAGCCATCCTGCGCCGCCTTGACATTGTCCTGCTTGCCTTTGTCGATATCGGAGAAAGCCACCTTCTGGAATTTGCCCGCCTCGGTATACATGGCCGGGCCGGTAAAGGTGTGGACGAACGAAGACTCTCCCTCGGGTGCATGCCCGTTACGCTGCATCTGGTAGTAGGGATAGCCCTCCACCGCTGCCGCGCCGAGGTTGTGGACACTGTAGTCGACGTCGATCACATAGCTGCCGCGCTTGAAGGTATAGGTCTTCACCACCTCCACGCTGCCCACCGTGGCCTTCATGCTCAACTTGATGCTGTCCTGGCCCGGCTGCAAATCATATTCGCCGGGCGTCAGCTCATACATGGTCTTGTGGTTGACCAGGCCATCACCGATGAACCCGGACTGCGCGAAGTAGTTGCGACCCGGCTGCTCCTCGAACAGCTTGAACGGCCTGGTCTTGTCCTCGTTGCTGCGATAGGCGGTCATCACCAGGTCGCGGATATCGCCGCCGTTGGCATCGACGGTCACGGTCAGGACATCGGTCTTGACCACGGCCCGCGCGCCCACGGTCACCTGACTGGTAACCGGGGCCTGCTGCGGCGCCTGGATCGCCTGGCCCGGGGTCGGCAGGGCGGGATTTGTCGCTTGCTGGCCCGGGGCCTGGATGGTTCCGGCCGGCTTCGGATGGCTATAGTCCTGCCAGGCATTCCATAGCATCAGCAAGGAGAAGGAAAACACGACAAAGGCGACGATACGTTGCAGATCCATGTTCTACCCGTTCATTTGTTGCGCGGCCGCATTAGCAGGTTTCGTGGCGTACTTGCGCACGAACAAATCCCATTGCGCCCGGAAATCGGCATCCCGACCGGCGGCCTTGACCCGGATGATCACGTCCAGGCTGGCCAAGCGAGGCTGACTGAGCCGAAAAACTTCCCGCAATATCCGCCTGGCCCGATTCCGATCGACTGCCCTGGGCAGTATCTTTTTCGGTACCACCAGACCCAGACGGGAATACGGCAAGCCATTCTGGCAAGAAAATATGTCCAGACAGGTGCCCCGCTGGACCCGTTTGAAACGAAAAACGGATGAAAAATCATCCGTTTTTCTAAGTTTGCTGTCCCAACCGAAAGCGTAAAGCCCCCGGGGCGTCCTGTCCGTCAAACGGCGAGACGCGTGCGGCCCTTGGCGCGGCGGGCGTTGATGACTGCGCGACCACCCTTGGTCTTCATGCGGGCGCGAAAGCCGTGGGTGCGCTTGCGGCGGACAACGGAGGGCTGATAAGTGCGTTTCATGGTTATTCCTAAATTACGACTATACGTAAAAGCGGCGTATTAGACCTTTTAAGCTCCTAATTTGTCAAACATTTCGCGCCTTCATGGCCTTGCTTGCGATGCTACAATGCGGGTTCCCGCTCTCCCTCCCCTTTGTTGACTCAGGCTGCCCATGCACGATTTCTGGTCCCATTGTCTGGGGCATTTCCAGGCAAAGCTCAACGCCCAGCAAGTCAACACCTGGATCAAACCCCTGACGGTGAGCATCGATGACGGGCATGTCCAGATCAGCGCACCCAACCGTTTCGTAGCCCAGTGGATCAAGGACAAGTTCCTGTCCGAGATCGAGGGTCTTGCTGCCGCCTACTTCGACAAGCCGACCAGCCTGGACATAGTGATCGCAGCCAAGCCGAAGGCGACAAAAGCGGATGCCGACCCGGCCATACCCGCTGTCACCAAACCGGAACCGACGTTAGCGCTTCCCCCGGGCAAGGTCCCGCTCAACGAGTCGCGCCTCAACCCCAATTTCACCTTTTCCAGTTTCGTCCGCGGCAAGGCCAACGACCTGGCCCGGGCCGCTGCGCTGCAAGTCGCCGACAATCCGGGGTCGAGCTACAACCCGCTGTTCGTATATGGCGGCGTCGGCATGGGCAAGACTCACCTGATGCAGGCCATCGGCAACAAGGTGCTCGAGAACAACCCCAAGGCCAGCATCCGTTATACCCATGCCGAGCGCTACGTATCCGACATGGTGAAGGCCTTCCGGCATAAATCGTTCGACGAATTCAAGCGCAAGTACGACAGCCTGGACATCCTGCTGATCGACGACATCCAGTTCTTCGCCGGCAAGGGCCGCACCCAGGAAGAATTCTTCTACACCTTCAACAACCTGATCGAATCGCACAAGCAGGTCATCATCTCCAGCGACACCTTCCCGAAGGACCTTGAAGGCATCGAGGAACGCCTGAAGTCGCGCTTCAGTTGGGGCCTGACCGTGATGCTGGAACCCCCGGAGCTGGAGATGCGCGTCGCCATCCTGCTCAACAAGGCCCAGCAGGAAGGCGAGCATCTGGGTGAAAGCACAGCCTTCTTCATCGCCAAGCAGGTGCGTTCCAACGTACGCGAGCTGGAGGGCGCCATGAAACGGGTGATGGCCTATGCCCGCTTCCACAAGTTGCCGATTACCGTCGAATTGGCGAAAGAGGCCTTGAAAGACCTGCTGGCGGTGCAGAACCGCCAGGTTTCCATCGAGAACATCCAGAAGACCGTCTCCGACTATTACAAGATCAAGGTCGCCGACATGTTCTCGAAAAAGCGCACCCGCAATATCGCCCGGCCCCGGCAGATGGCCATGCACCTGGCCAAGGAACTGACCGACCTGTCGCTGCCCGAAATCGGTCAGGCCTTCGGCGGCCGGGATCACACGACGGTATTGCATGCCTGCCGCAAGATAGAAGAGCTGAAGAATACCGAGCCCGAGTTCAGGAAGGACTACAGCCTGCTGATCCAGGTGCTGACGGGATAACTGTGTGGACGACAGGCCTGAATAGCTGTGGATGGTTTGGCCACTTTCGGCCAAGTGTGGTTTTATCCACAATCCGTCCACCGTCAGTACAGCGTTTATCCACAGCCATTACGCTGTTATAATTTGTTGATTATTATTGAGAATGTTGACTTATACAGGTCTACATCAAACGCTAATTACTACTAACTAAAGAGATATCATGCTTGTACTTAACTGCCAGAAGGAAACCCTGCTCAAGCCACTACAGGCTGTCGTGGGTGTGGTAGAGCGCAAACATACCCTGCCCATCCTCTCCAACATCCTGGTAGAAAACATTGCCGGCAAGACCGCGCTGATCGCTACCGATCTGGAACTCCAGATCACCACCTGGATGGAAAGCGAGGCTGGACAAGATTCAGCCTTCACGGTATCGGCCCGTAAGCTGCTCGACATCACCCGGTCCCTGCCGGACGAAACCGCAATGGCGCTGGATCTCAACAACGAACAGGTACGGATATTGGCCGGCAAAAGCCGGTTCAACCTGCAGACCCTGCCCGCCAAGGATTTTCCCAAGCTGCAGAGTGCAGAAGGGGAGGGCGTTGAATTGGCAGTGGGCGCCAGCAAGTTGCGCAAGCTGCTGGCCAGGGCGCAGTACGCCATGGCGGTTCAGGACATCCGCTATTACCTGAACGGCATGCTGTTCCAGCTGCAAGGCAACAAGCTGGTAGTGGCTTCGACCGACGGCCACCGCCTGGCAGTCGATGCAATCGAACTGGAAGCCGAAGTCGCCCAGCCGGTGGAGGTGATCCTGCCCCGCAAGACAGTCATGGAACTGATCAAGCTGTTGAGCGAGACGGAAGAAAATGTGGCGATCCAGATCGGCGCCAACCAGGTGGTCTTCCGCCACCCCAATTTCGAATTGCGCAGCAAGGTGGTGGACGGGAAATTCCCCGACTACCAGCGCGTGGTGCCGGTCGGCTATGAAAAGCATTTCGACATGAATCGCCAGCGCCTGCACCAGGCGCTGACCCGTGCCGCCATCCTGACCAACGACAAGTATCGCGGTGTCCGCATGGCCATGACCTCGGGCGGCCTGCGCATCGCCTGCAGCAACAACGAGCAGGAAGAAGCGCAGGAAGAAATCGAAATCGACTACAGCTACGATCCGCTGGATATTGGTTTCAATGTCCAGTATCTGCAGGATGTGCTCAACAACCTGGATTGTGAGTCGGTCCGTTGCCTGTTTGGCGACGCCAACAGCAGCATGCTGATCACCGTGCCCGGCGACGAGAATTTCCGCTACGTGGTCATGCCGATGCGTATTTAGGCAGGCAGGACGCCATCCGCAAGGTTTTCCATCCTCCGATAAGGAATGTTTCACGTGGAACAAGAAAACGGCGCCGGCAACGGCGGCTATGACGAAGACAGCATCCAGCAACTAGAAGGCCTGGAAGCCGTGCGCAAGCGCCCCGGCATGTACATCGGCGACACCCAGGACGGTACCGGCCTGCATCACATGGTGTTCGAGGTGCTCGACAACGCCATCGACGAGGCGCTGGCCGGCTGGTGCGACGACATCAAGGTCATCATCCACGCGGACAATTCGATCTCGGTCTACGACAACGGCCGCGGCATCCCGACCGGGATCAAATTCGACGACAAGCATGAACCGAAACGCTCGGCGGCGGAAATCGTCATGTGCGTCCTGCATGCCGGCGGCAAGTTCAACCAGAACAGCTACAAGGTTTCCGGCGGCCTGCATGGTGTCGGCGTTTCCTGCGTGAATGCCCTGTCGCGCTGGCTCAAGCTGATCATCCGGCGCGATGGCAAGGCTTATTTCATGGAGTTCCACCGCGGCGTGCCCCAGGAGCGTCTGATCGAGATCCAGCATGGCGTCGAGGTCTCGCCGCTCAAGGTGTTGGGTGAAACCACGCGCACGGGCACGGAATTGCACTTCCGTGCCGACGAGGAGATCTTCGGCACCGTGGATTTCCATTTCGAAATCCTGGCCAAACGTATCCGCGAACTTTCCTTCCTCAATAACGGCGTCAAGATCGAACTGATCGACGAACGCGACGGTCGCCACGAGAACTTCGCCTTCTCCGGCGGCGTGAAGGGCTTCGTCGAGTACATCAACCGCAGCAAGACCGTGCTGCATCCCAATGTGGTCAACGCGGCCGGCGAGAGCGTCCTCAACGGCGTCACCATCGGCGCCGAGGTCGCCATGCAGTGGAACAGCGGCTACCAGGAGCAGGTGCTCTGCTTTACCAACAACATCCCCCAGTCGGATGGCGGCACCCACCTGACCGGACTGCGTGCGGCGATGACCCGGATCATCAACAAGTACATCGACGAACACGAGATCGCCAAGCGGGCCAAGGTGGAGATCACCGGCGACGACATGCGCGAAGGCCTGGCCTGCGTGCTGTCGGTGAAGATGCCCGATCCCAAGTTCTCCTCGCAGACCAAGATGAAGCTGGTATCCAGCGAAGCCCGCCAGGCGGTCGAGGATGTGGTCGCCGCCAAGCTGAGCGAATACCTGCAGGAGAAGCCGGCCGACGCCAAGCTGATCTGCGCCAAGATCGTCGAGGCTGCGCGCGCGCGCGATGCCGCCCGCAAGGCCCGCGACATGACCCGGCGCAAGGGGGTGCTCGATTCCGCCGGCCTGCCCGGCAAGCTGGCCGACTGCCAGGAAAAGGATCCGGCCCTGTGCGAACTCTACCTGGTCGAGGGCGATTCCGCCGGCGGCTCCGCCAAGCAGGGCCGCGACCGCAAGTTCCAGGCCATCCTGCCGCTCAAGGGCAAGATACTCAACGTCGAGAAGGCCCGTTTCGACAAGATGCTGTCGTCGCAGGAAGTGGTGACCCTGATCACCGCACTGGGTACCGGCATCGGCAAGGAAGACTACAATCCGGCCAAGCTGCGCTATCACCGCATCATCATCATGACCGACGCCGACGTCGACGGCTCGCACATCCGCACGCTGTTGCTGACCTTCTTCTACCGGCAGATGCCCGAACTGGTCGAGCGCGGCCATATCTACATCGCCCAACCGCCGTTGTACAAGGTCAAGCAGGGCCGCAACGAGACCTATCTCAAGGACGACTACGAGCTTAAGCAATACCTGTTGCGCGCGGCCATGAACGGCGCCGAACTGGTGCCCACCGAGGGTGCCCAGCCGCTCAGCAAGGAAAGTTTCGAGGACATCGCGCGCGATTATCTGGTGTCGGAAGCCGTCATCGACCGCTTGTCCCGACGCCTGGACTACGACGTGCTGCACAGCCTGTTGCATATTCCCGTGATCGATATAGGCAGCGAAGCCGGCGCCAACGAAGCCGCCAGCAAATTGGCGGACCAGCTGATCAAGCTGGGTCCGGTCAGCGTCAAGGCCCAGCCGGTCGAGGAGGGCTGGCGTCTGCAGATCAGCAAACTAAGGCACGGTATCCATCTGGTCAGTCATCTGGAACAGGAATTCATTGCCAGCGGTGACTATGTACAACTGAAAAGAACCGCAGGGTTGCTGGCCGGCTTGATCGGGCCTGGCGCCGAAATCCGCCGCGGCGAGGCCCGTGCCGCGGCCTACGATTTCAAGCAGGCCCTGGAATGGCTGCTGGAAGACGCCAAACGGAATCTCGGCATTCAGCGCTACAAGGGTCTCGGCGAAATGAACCCGGACCAGCTCTGGGAAACCACCATGGACCCGCAGGTGCGGCGCCTGCTCAAGGTGCAGATCGAGGACGCCATCGCGGCCGATGAAATATTTACCACCCTGATGGGCGAGGAAGTGGAGCCAAGGCGCAACTTCATCGAAACCAATGCCCTCGGTGTCCGCAACCTCGACGTTTGAGATTTTTGTCGGGCGACACGGAAAGTGAAAACTCTGCCAAGTTGGTGAAAAACCACTGAACCAGAAAATAGAGAAAGCCCGAGACCGGGCTTTTTCTATTTACCAAGTCATAAGGCTTGCACTTCGCTCCTAGCGTGCCAAGCCAGACAGACAGGCTCACGGGGTTTCCTTAGGAAGGGTAAAGGGCCGGCATGAATATCAACTCTGGAACATTTCCGAACATGCACTGGACCGAGGCAGGCACGGCCCATTCGGCGCGCTGGCGTTCAGAGAGCGGACTTCAGCCGCCCAAGCGCGTGCTTATCGGTGACGATCAAACCAGTGCCGATGCCGCCTATCGTCATGCCTGCGCGGGCACTGCGCTGCTCTGGCGCGGCGATTTTCAAAACGCCAAGCAGATGCTGCATGCGCTGGCGCGACGTGCCGATCGCAAGCCGAGCCAGAAGACCAAGGCGTCGAACCCAACGGCCACTTCGCCAGCCGAGGCATTCCACCGGCATCGCCAGGCACAAGCGCTGCGCGCCCGGACCCTGGCGATGCTGCTGCTGCCCCTGGAAGGCGACTACAGCATACCGTTACGGCGCGCCCCCGATCTGCGGGAGGCCTGTGCTGAGGCCTACGGGCCGCCAGGTGAGGGCGCCTCAGTGGTATCGCTAAGAGAAGTGCTCGGCTTGATCGGTGCACACGAGTGGCGCAGGAAAGGGGTCCTGATTCCAGCGCTGGGGGAACGTATCCAGCCGCACTACGGCGTGTTTGCGCCGATACGGGGCGAGTACGTCGGCCTGGTGGCCGAGGCGCCGCTGCCCGCCACCTCCCTGGCATTCGATATTGGCACCGGCACCGGCGTCCTGGCCGCGCTCCTGGCCCGGCGGGGCATCGCGCACGTCGTGGCGACCGACCTGGATAGCCGTGCCTTGGCCTGCGCCCGTGAGAACCTGGCCCGGCTCGGCCTGGCCGCACGGGTGGACGTCGTGGCCGCCAATCTCTTTCCCGCAGGCCGGGCGGGGCTGGTGGTCTGCAATCCGCCGTGGTTGCCGGCGCGGCCCAGTTCACTGCTCGAACATGCGGTCTACGACCCCGACAGTCGCATGCTGCGCGGCTTCATTGCCGGCCTGGCAGAGCATCTGACCGAGGATGGCGAAGGCTGGCTGGTGCTTTCGGATCTGGCTGAACACCTTGGCTTGCGCTCTCGCAACGAATTGCTTGCGGCTTTCGATGCGGCGGGGCTGAACGTTATCGGGCGCAGCGATGTCCGGCCGCATCACCCCCGCGCCTCGGACGCGAGTGATCCACTGCACGCGGCACGCGCGGCGGAAGTAACCTCACTGTGGCGGCTTGTGGTGCGCCATTGATGCCGAAGCGCTACCCACCCGAAGATCCGGCATGGGGGAGGTTGATTAGGCAAAAAAATGGCCCGACAGTTAGTCAGGCCATTTAGTGCTTGAGTCACGCTGTCGAAACAGCGTTCCTGGAGTTGGTGGACCGAAGGAGGATCGAACTCCCGACCTCTGCATTGCGAATGTAAAAACATATATGGCAGAATATAGGCCCGTAGCCTTATAAGGTAATATTTGCCACAATGCTGCCACACTCAAGAACGACTGGCGAGGCTGATGGCAACTTTTCGTAAACGTGGCCCCTACCAATGGGAAGCGCAGATACGCCGGCGTGGCTACCCCGCGCAAAGCAAGACCTTTGAGACCAAGGCCGAGGCGGAAGCCTGGGCCAATATGATTGAATCGGAAATGTCGCGCGGCGTGTGGGTCAGCCGCAGCGAAGCAGAGGCGACCACGCTCTATGAGGCGCTGACGCGCTACGAGGAAGAAGTCTCTCCCGCGAAGAAGGGCGCGGCGCAGGAATCGTCCGTCCTCAAGACCTGCAAGGCCGTCGACCTGGCAAAGCGTCCCCTGGCTGCGATCCGTAGCGCCGACGTGGCGAAGCTCCGTGACGAGTGGTTGAAGGACTACAAACCGGCGACGGTGCTGCGCCGTCTGGCCATCCTGTCCCACGTGTTTAACATCGCTCGCAAGGAGTGGGGGATGGAAAGTCTTTCGAATCCGGTGGAGCTGGTACGCAAGCCGCAGCCCAATAACGCGCGGACTCGGCGCATCGCCGCCGGCAACCCCGCTTCTAATGCGCCGGGCATAGATGATGTCGAGTCGGATCGTGGCACACAGGATGGCGAGCTTGAGCGGGTAGTAGCGGCCAGCGGCTCGGCGCTGCTGCCGTCCATCATCTGGCTTGCCGTTGAAACGGCGATGCGGCGGGGTGAAATCGTCACGCTACGCTGGGAGCATGTGGACCTGAAACGCCGTGTCGCGCACCTTCCGGCCACAAAGAACGGCAGCGCCCGTGATGTGCCCCTGTCCTCGCGAGCCGTTACGGTGCTGCAAACCTTGAAGGACACCCGTGATGCCGCCTGGGATGAATCTGACGATGGCGCCGGCCGTGTGTTTGAGATTCGGAGCGATGCCGTTACCAGGGCCTTTGAGCGGGCTGTAGCGCGTGCGCGCAAGCTTTACATTCTGGAATGTTCGGTGGCCAAGGTGCGGCTTGATGTCAAGTTCCTGACAGACCTTCGCTTTCACGATCTGCGGCATGAAGCCACTTCGCGCCTGGCCTCAATTTTCCCCATGCACGAACTGACGAAAATCACGGGCCACAGAGATCCGCGTATGCTCATGCGGTACTACCATCCTCGTGCAGAAGACTTGGCGAAGCGGCTAGCATAAAGCGTCGGACGAATACACAGACGCTTGATGGCCATGGTGTCAAAGACCTGCCGCCAGCGAGTTGAAATTGTCACCAATGGGTTCATTGGTGACAGGCAAGGTGCGGATCGCGGCCGGCGCCGGGGAAGGGCTGTCACCAAAAACGGGGGAAGGGCGAGCCCCCTTGCCGTTTGTTTCTTGTCAGGGCCATTTCTGCGCGGCATGTTTGACGCGAAGTACTTCCACGGACTTACCGACAATGCGATAAATCACGATGTAGTTAGGGTGCGCCGTAAGCTCGCGCGTGCCTTTAACGCGCCCTGGGCGATACAGCTTCGGGTGCTCCACCAGGGCGGCGGCCTTGGCCTCGATGGCGTCTTTAAGCTCCTGGGCGGCGTCGGGATTATCGGCGGCGATGTACTCCACGATGGCCAACAAATCGGCGCGGGCCATCGGCCGCCAATTGAGGGTTAACGGCATCGCTCGGCCTCACGCCATGCGCGGATATATGCCCCGTAATCGGCACGGATTCGCGCAATCTCGAAATGGTTGTCCCAGTGCAAGCCTGCGCGCTCCCGTGCCAAGCGTGAACGCTCGGCCCGAAGGCCAGCAATGCGGGCGGCGTCGGGCATCGGCTTGGCGGCCTCGTCGGCTATTTCGCTTGTCCGGATCGCCATGAGATCGGTAATGGTTTCGTGTGCGCACTCAAAGGCGACAGCCTCGTCCTGGGTCCACTTCGGGCCGGCGTCGATCACTTCGCGGGCCTCGTCTTCTTGGCCTTGGCGCGGGCCTTGTCGATCACGGCCTGAGCGTCGGCCATAACCGCGGCGTGGGAGATGCTCTCGCCCGGCCCCTGGATGGCCGCGTCGACCTCGCCGGCCAACCAATCCTTATAAGCGGCGGCCTCGTGCGCGGCCCGCATCCGTTCGGATGCGTCCTGGCGTTTTCGGTGGTCGGCGGCGGCGCTGTAATTGCTGGCGTCGATGCCATCCAGACGGACGATGTGCAGCTCGTCGCGTAGGTACTGCATGCAGGTATCCAAGCTGCTCCAGGTGCGCGGCTTGTCGGTGCGTTGCGTGCCCAGCGGGGTTTCCTGCGTCCCGATCTTGAGCATGACGCACCAGCCCCCAGGCTGGCCGACGATGGCCGCGCCACGTACGGCGGCGGCATCGACCAGGCGGCGAGCATTAGGGGTGTCGATGGTTCTGGCGGTCATAATTCCCTCGCATTGTTGAGTGAAGGCCAACAGGCGGAATTATGAAAAACAATAGGAATAAATGCAAGATTGATTAAGTAAACATGCAGGTTTTTGACATATCACCCCGTTCTGCGCTGTTCTGGCGCGGCTTTATGGCCTCCGGCGCCGGCTACGCGCCCACAAAAAGAACACGTGCCCCTGGTTCGCTGAACAACTCCCGGCCGGCGTCAGTCAGGCCGGGCGGGCATGATGTCGCCCAGCGTGATAGCCATCATCGGGGTGGACGGCGCCGGCACGCCCAGGGCGCCGGTCATGGCAAAGGCCAAAGGCTTGTAGGCATGGGGATACATTTCATAGGGCATATGTGGAGACTCGGCGCCGAAGGTATCCAGCATGTTCCGGCCCCCGATAGGCTCGCCTACGCGGCCCGGCTCGGTCGTGCAGCGGCCGGGATCGGCCGCCACGACGTGAGCGCGGCACATGGCCGGGCGTACCGGGTAGATCGAGCATTGATGATCGACCAGGAAGGGGCACATGACGCGGTTATCTATCATGTACTGCGTCAACATCTGCACGTCTGCCAGGGTCAGCGGGTTGGCCTTGCTGACAGGTCGCAGGATGCTTTTAAGGTGCCGCCACCACGCCACGAGTTGGCGGCGAACCTGGACACGGGTGCCGGCGTGCATCGTGCCCTCGATGTACCCGCCGATAAGCTCTTCCTCCCATGTGTGGGTAGACACCATCTGATAACAACAGGCATCGCAGCCGGCGCCACAAACTGAGGGCACGGCAACCATGCGGGCGTCCAAGTCGGCATGGGCGGCGGCCACACGGGGAAGGATGGTGCGGCGAAGTTGCTTCACGCTCTCGAATCTCATAGCGCCCTGCTAAAAGTTGATTCTTCTTATGACCATTCTGCCATGGCACGCTCCTATCGCTTAGCTGTATCTAGGCGTGGGTAGCCAGCAGCTAAAATCTAGCCTGGCGACCCGTACAAGCTCCGGCACGTCGATCAGCACGTCTAGAAGGTGCTCGATGGTTCGGAAGTGCAGCTGCTCCCCATCGTGGCCAGTGACTTCATACCGTTCGCCTCCGACTTCCAACAGCAGCGCATATCCAGTCCGGCTGTCTGCAATCACCCTCGGCGCTGCGGGCTCCATACCCACCTGGTCACACACTGCATTAAGCTCTTGTAGGCTGATAGTCTTCATGACTCCCCCTGTGTGAGTTGCGCTGAGCATGGGTCAGAGGCTCTTTTCTGCCACGGCTTCAAGGCCATCGGTGGTCTTCTTGACGAAGGTCTTGCGCTCGGTCTTCTGCGCGCCATTAACCCAGATTGCCAGCTTGGGCATGGCCTGAATGACGCTCGGGGCTGTCGCCCACGGGGCGACGTTCTCAAGCCGATAGGTGTAGGAAACCGCAAAGCCCTGGTCGGCCTGGGCGTCCCAGCGGCTCACCTTGTCCACGCGCATGTCCGCGAAGCACATGAAACCGTGCTTAACCTTCTGCACGGTCAGGCCGATAGACTGGCCTTCGCGTTCGGCGTAGAAGTTCCGGCCCGCTTCGGTCACTTCGTAGCGCTTGCCCTTGCCGTTTGGCGTCGATGTCAGCAGGCCCGCGCCCTCAAGGGCGGACAGGGCGCGGCCAATGCCGTATTCCTGTTCCATCTGGTTCAGCGTTGCAGGAAACCCCTTGTCGAGGGGCACGCATACCGGCCCAGCCTTCTCGAAACCTTGATCGAGCGCGGTCTTGAAGTCCGCTTCGGTAAGTTGCTTGTCTCCGCACGCCGCCAGGATCAGGACGGCCAACACTGCCAATTTCCGCATTTGCTACTCCTTCTGTTCTTTGACGGAAAGCGCCTCCGGTTCCCAATCGGTCATATCGACGGTTAAGCGGGTGACGCCTATTGAACGCAGGTAGCGCATGCAGGTGTTCCAGGACTTGAAGGCCCTTACCTCCCCTCGGTCGGTATACAGCTTTTCAGGCTCCTGTCTGCGTAGCTTGGCCGTCACTGTGAACCCGTCCGCTGTAGCGTGAATTTCGGTTCGCTCAATCGATTGGGTTGCGGCGGCCATCGCCAAGACTTTCTGCGTCAGCTTCATTGTGCTTAATCCGAAAAAGAAACGCAACCGCGTAATATGGTGTTTTGAGACTGCAAATTATACTGTATTGCGTTTTTGTGGCAAATTTTCATTCATGGGTAGAAGTCTTGCACACATCAACAAGGCCGTCTAACCGCAATGGCAGGTGGTGGCTTGGGTCCTTCCTCGGGTTCCATTCCCTGGGCAATGATCGAGGCAATTGTCTTCTGTGCGCTTGATCTTCCTTGCAGATTTTCGCGCCCGCGAAAACGCGGCGGCGACCTGACTGATTCGGAATGAACGGAGGGGGGAGGGGGCGGGCTATTTGGTGCAGTTTTGTACCAAATAGCGGCGCGTGCGCCTATCCTGCCCTAGATTCCCCCCCTCATTCCTCAGTACATCTGCTGGACATTATCAGTACGCCAACAAGACAATAGCAGGACAACAACAGAACTTTTGCAGAACATAAGCAGTACAAGAATCGGTCAATGTCGGGTCACGCGCATTACATCGGCGGGACTACTTCGGGACATTTCTAGCCCCTTTTGTGCTGCTCTAGCGCCAGGTTCTTGCCAATCTGTTTCAGATGGAACAGCCCCCCAAAATCAGCCCCTAGCTCGCGCCAAAATATCGGAATAGAATTGCCGCAAAAGCATTATTAATGCAGTCGCATTTGTCAAGTAAATGCGCTTGTCAAAACTAATCAAGAGGGCAACCATGATTCTGGAAATTTCCGCAATGGCAGGGGCAACCGCAGCGACGGCAGGTTTGACCTGGCGGCTTCTGTGCGTCGCAAAACGCGAAGGTGTGGCGGCGCTGTTCACCGCACGCGCAAGCGAAACCTTATTGCACATCTGCTTGCTGTTCAGCTGGACGCTGTTCATGCGGGAAGGGGTTGGCGTGTTGCTGCACTCGGCCCCGCATGAAACGATGGCAGGTTATGGCGCGCTGTTCGGCGGCCTGTTCGCGATGTGCTTGGCGAGGACGAAAACCCGTTCGGCTTCGGTGGCCGCAGGTGGCAATCATGGCTGATTTCCACTTCTACACCGACACAATGAGCCGGATGTCCAGCACGTTGGACACCTACGTCAGCGATGTTTCAACAGCGATTGCGGGCGGCTTCGCGGGGGTTGCCACTACCCTGGTCACGATATATGTGATGTTGTGGGGCTGGTCGATGATGCGGGGCGTTATCTCTGAACCTGTAACGGATGGTGTCAGCAGGATAGTCCGCCTGGCTGTCATCGTAGGCTTGGCAACGAATGTCGGCCTGTATAACGGCTATATCTCCGATTTCCTATGGAACTTGCCGGATGCGCTGGCAAGTCTGATCGCCAGCGGCTACAGCGACAGCGCCACGAACGCCAACTTCCTGGATACCTTGTTTGGTAAGGCATACGACTTCGGCCAGGCATATCACGAAAAAGGCTATGCCTCGCCCGGTTTTTTCCCTGACTATGGGATGGTGGCGGCGGCCTGGGCAATTTGGGCTTTTGGGCTTGCCGCGACAGGCTATGCCGCTTTCCTTCTGGTGCTCTCGAAAATAGTCTTGGCTGTGGTGCTGGGCGTCGGCCCGCTGTTCATCCTGTTCTTGATCTTCGAGCCGACAAAGCGGTTGTTCGATGCCTGGATTGGCCAGGCGCTGAACTACATCTTTGTCGTCATGCTGACGACCGCAACGATCAAGCTGCTGCTCACGATCATCAGCGCGTACATCGATGCCGTTTTTGGTTCCTATGCGGCAGTAGGCGGCGCTGACCCGGGCTATAGCGAGATTTTCCCCATGCTGGCGCTTAGTGCCATTGGGTGTCTGGCTCTGGTTCAGATGCCGTCCATTGCCTCAGCGCTCGGCGGCGGCGTTGCCATTTCTTCGCTGGGTGCGGTTCGCTGGGCTTATGACAAGACAACCGGCGGCGTTTCACGCGGATTGTCGGCGGCTCGTCCTACAAATATGCGCCGGACACTCAACAAGGCGCGGTCAGATTGGAAGATCGCCAAGAAGGCAGCCAATACCACGGTCGGGGTGCCCGGTGCCGTCTACCGGAAGATCACCGGCGGCAACCGCACACGTCGCGCGGCCTGATACCGTTTTCGCGTCCGCGAAAAATATGTTCATTACATGTAGGAGATTCGCATGAAGATTCTGAAAAAAACCCTAGGCGTCGCAGCCCTGTGCTGTGCCCTGGTAGTCGGCAACGTCGCCCATGCCGGTATTCCCGTCATTGACGCCTCGAACCTGGCGCAGCAAATCCAGCAGGTCGTCGCTTGGGGGCAACAGGCCCAGCAGATGATCCAGCAACTTGAGAAAATGAAGCAGCAATATGACAACCTGAATGGCGCTCGCGGCATGGCAAACCTGGTGAACAATCCAGCGGCACGCCAGTACCTGCCCGCCGACTATCAGACGATCCTGAATAATGGCGTTGGCAATTGGGCGGCAATCCGCGCCGCTGCAAAGGTAACTGGCATTGAGGATATGGGCCTGCTCGTGGGCAGTGATGCAGCAAAGGCTTTCGAGGGCACGGCCAGGCAAGCGGCCATCAACCGCGCCGCCTCGGAAGAGGCCTACAAGACGGCCAGCCAGCGCTTTTCTGACATTCAGGTGTTGCTGGACAAGGTAAACGCTGTGCCCGATGCCAAGGATATTGCCGACTTGCAGGGCCGGATTCAGGCTGAACAGGTGATGATGCAGAACGAGGCCAACAAGCTGCAAATGCTGGTACAGCTTGCCTCGGCGCAGCGTGACCTTCAACAGCAACAGGCGCGCGAGATTTCCATCAAAGCGCTGAAAGGAAGCCCCCCGCGCTTTTGATCCAGGCATCGACGGCGGCCCATATTTTCGCGGGCGCGAAAATCGCAACCATGGTGACAGACGAAATCCACCTGGTGTATGGATCTGTCACCAGCCCTGCCCCATTTGGTGACAGCACCCCCCAGGCGCCGGGGCCGATCCGCGCCTTGCCTGTCACCAATGAACCCATTGGTGACAATCGCAGCCCGGCGGCGGCAGGCCTTTGACACCAATAGTGCGGTGCATGGTGACACCAGGTCGCGATCGAGGCGCCCGGGTTGTCACCATCGGGCTGTAGGTTATGTGTCACGGCCTGGCCTGATCGAGCCCAATTTGGCCAAGCGATATGTCGACCGACGGCTGGAAGTACCGACCTATCAACAGGCGGGGGTAAAACGTGACGGATGACCTACGCTTACGCCTTCGTCGTGTAGATATTGGGGCGCTGCCCCAAGCCCCGCTCTCGCCCGCGAGGCGTCGGGGAGCAGGGGATAAACCTCACTTCCCCTGCTCCCTCTCCGTGAGGCTATTCCGCTCCTGTCACGTCAAGGGTGCGCCCCAGCTGGCCCGAGTCCTCGCTTCGCTGCGGGCCGCGCCAGCCAGCCGGGGCCGCTACGCGCCCTTGACATGCCATCCGCTCATGTGGGAGTTGCCAACACCGTAGGTCATCCGTCACGCCGGTGTGCCGGTCGATCGGCGTTGAGGTGATGGGAGGTCTCCCGATAGCAACAAACAAACTAACAAACAAACTAACAAATAAACGAGCAGGATTGCATTACCAGCGCCTGTGCTGACACAGGCAGCCGGCCAAGTCAGCGATGCCCGGTAGCGCGAACGCACGGAAGCACGCTACAGCGCTTTTCTCGCCCTCGGCGATGCGAGGGCCACTCTCAGCCCTGAACGCGCCCTGGAGGGCTGTTGCGCGAGTACTGGCGGTGTTTTTATGCTCGATAGGTATTTCAAAGCCACCCCCTCCTTTGCAGACTGCGCCGAAGGCGCCGGGAGGGGGGAGCCGCCAGAGGCGGGGGGAGGGCTTGCCCTCCCACAGGGGGGTCGAGTTCGAGCCGCGAAGCGGCTGACAGGGGGGCGGCACGCCCCCGCGAACTGTAGTTGGTTGTGATGGTGGAGACAGGGAGGATCGAACTCCCGACCTTCTGATTGCGAACCAGACGCTCTCCCAGCTGAGCTATGCCCCCAGTGGGGCATATTCTACCGCATGTTGCTTTCGCTTGCGTAGCACTGCAACACTCGGCGCACCGCAGCCTGGTGGCTGCTTCCTGGCTGGTAATGTGTCTGGCAGAGGCGCGTTGATTAGATAAAGATTAAAGAATGATTAGGCGATTATTGCGGCGCGTAAAAACGGCTATATGTCAGTTGGTTACGGCGTTTTTGCCTGTGGATAGTTCGGGTTCTATCCCCCAATTCTCCGGGTTCTGTCCCCCTTGGTATTCAGATTCTATCCCCCCGCCTTCTGGTTCTATCCCCCCCTTCATTCGGACTCTGTCCCCCCTCACAAAAGCGCATCCGTACCGGCTTTATGTGGCTTTGCAGCCTTCGCCCTCAAGTGCTTCCGTTGTGAGGTTGATGGGTTGCGGCTTACGCTGACAACGCCGCCGCCGCTGATTTCCCAAGCGAATCTCTGCCCGGCCTGGTTGCTGACAACTGCGAGAGCCTTCAGCGCTGGCGCAAGGCTGTCGTCTCTCCATCCCAGCAAGGCTTTGTGGCGCTCGGCTTCGGTCTTCGCGCCATCGCCGGTTTCGCTGCCACACAGCCTGTGCAGCGTTTCAAATTTGATCGGGAATGGCGCTGCATGGGTCGAATAGAAGCCATGAAGCCATTGCGCCAGCGGGTGGCCGAGTAGTGCGTGGCGGATATTCCAGTCGACCTGAGTCCAACTGTCACGGTTGAAGACGACCTTCATGCGTGGGTTCAGGATCACAACGTATCTACCTTTGCCCTCGTCCCGGAAGTACTCTTCGATCAGTGAACCGCCGTAGGCGTAGGGGCCTTGTTTGATCTCAACGGTTGTCGCGGAAAGCCGGGAAAAAACCTTTTTCAGCCACTCGCGGTCGCTCTTGCCGATGTTCTCGCCGCAGAGGCCGCCTCTGCCTATGAGGCGAAGAAACCCTTTTTCCGTGAACTCGATGCGGTCGCCAAGATTGACGAGCCTGGCCAGGTGCAGCGCGCCTTCCCATACGTCCAGGTCGGATTGGTCAAGTCGTGGGCCTGTATAGATGATGGCGACCCCTTCAACGGAGGCGATGGGCTCCCGCTCCATGTACCTTCGTTTGCCGCGTTTGATCGCGCCAAATAGGGCGGAACGTAAAACGCCGTTAGGCACGCCCCGTACCGGCTCTGGCCACAGTGGCAACTGCGCATCGGCAACCGCGCGTTCTATGTTTCGTCGACGTATTTCCTCAAGCCAGTCGGAAGGCGTGGATGGCGGGCGCGGCTTGACTGCGCCCAAGGTTGCGGCATCCATCGCTCACACCCCGGCTGGTGCGCTGGCGTCTTCAATACCTGTTGTTTTGGCGTGCTGCCGTTTCCGGGTGACCTGTTCGGCTTTTGTGGGTCTTCCGCGTTTTGGCCTGGCCGCATCATCAGGGATGGCAATGGGTAGTGCACCAGAGGTGCCCTGGATGTGCTGTGCGATCCAGCGTTCCACGTCCTCGATGCGCCAAAGAAGACGTTTGGTTCCGGGAAGCCGGCAAATCGGCGGCAGGGAAGCCGGGTTACGGGTGGCGTCGCTGCGAATGCTGGAGACGGACTTGTGAATGTAGGATGCTAACTCATCGACAGTAAGCAACGGCTTCATTGAGCAATTTCCTTACATCCAGCGATCCGAAGCGGGATGTGCTGGACTACATAAAGTAAAATTGCTTACGTTGACGTGCTTCGCCGAGGTCTTTTTTATGCCTCAGTCCTAGTGCAACAATACCGGCAAATTGATGCTGTGTCGAGCGATGATGAGCGAGCGATGACATGCGCGCCGCCACAAATTTGCCACACATAAAGCGCAAAATCCTGCACGAAAAAGCATAACAACGCATCATTCTGCAATGTGTAATGCGTTGTTATGTATGTGTTTTATTGCTGTGTTGCGGCTGCTTGGCGCTATGACCTCCGCATTGCGAACGCAGCGCTCTCCCAGCTGAGCTATCGGCCCTTGGGCGGCGAAATATAGCAAAAAAACCGGCGGACGGGAAAAAACTCAACGATTGCGACGAAAGAATAGCCACACCCCGGCCAGGATCATCGGTACGCACAGCCATTGCGCCGTGGTCAGATCGAGTGGCAAACCGCTGAAAATGCCGGGGTCGGGGGTGCGGAAGAACTCGGCGGCAAAACGCAGCGCGCCATAGCCGATCAGGAACAGCGCCGAAACCTTGCCGACGGCGCGCGGCCAGGCGGAATAGAGCCACAGGATCGCAAACAGCAACAGACCTTCGCCGGCGGCCTGGTAGAGCTGCGAAGGGTGGCGGGGCAGGTTGTCGACGTAGGGGAACACCATCGCCCAGGGCAATCCCGGATCCGCGGGGCGACCCCAGAGTTCGCCGTTGATGAAGTTGCCGATGCGGCCGAACATCAGGCCGATGGGGACCAGCGGGGCGACGAAGTCGCTGATCTGGAAAAAGGACCGGCCGGTCTTGCGGGCAAACCAGAACAGTGCGACCAGGACACCTAAAAAGCCGCCGTGGAAGCTCATGCCGCCTTTCCAGACCGCGACGATCTCAAGCGGATGGCTGAGGTAATAGCCGGGTTGGTAGAACAGGATTTCGCCCAGGCGGCCGCCAATGACCACCCCCAGAATGCCGAAGAACAGCAGGTTGTCGATCATGTCCCGGTTCCAGCCCATGTCCGGCCGGCGCTTGGCATGGAGGCGGCCCAGGACGATGAAGGCAATGAAGGCGGCGACGTACATCAGGCCATACCAGCGGACCGCAAGCGGCCCCAGATGAAGTGCGACCGGGTCGAATTGGGGATGAACCAGCATCTATAAGCCTCTGAATGAATCCACTACGGCGTGACGTGGGTTTTGCCGGTGGGAATACACGGCACATTGCCGTAGGTTGTCCGAAAAGCCCCTTACCGAAGGGTTGCCGCGCGAAGTGTCCGTCGGGGTTAAAATGACCGGAATTATAGACCCAGCAAGGTGACAGAAATGCCGCAATACCGTTCCCGCACCACGACTCATGGCCGCAACATGGCTGGCGCCCGCGCCCTCTGGCGGGCCACCGGTATGAAGGAAGGCGATTTCGACAAGCCGATCATCGCCGTCGCCAATTCGTTTACGCAGTTCGTGCCCGGCCATGTCCACCTGAAGGATATGGGCCAACTGGTGGCGCGCGAGATCGAGGCGGCCGGCGGCGTCGCCAAGGAATTCAACACCATCGCCATCGACGACGGCATCGCCATGGGCCATGGCGGCATGCTCTATTCGCTGCCTTCGCGCGACCTGATCGCCGACAGCGTCGAGTACATGTGCAACGCCCACTGCGCCGATGCCCTGGTGTGCATCTCCAACTGCGACAAGATCACCCCGGGCATGCTGATGGCGTCGTTGCGCCTGAACATTCCGACCGTATTCGTGTCCGGTGGCCCCATGGAGGCCGGCAAGGTTACCTGGCAGGGCAAGACCGTCATGCTCGACCTGGTCGACGCCATGGTGCAGGCGGCCGACAGCCACTGTTCCGACGAGGAGGTCGCCGCCGTCGAGCGTTCGGCCTGCCCGACCTGCGGTTCCTGCTCGGGCATGTTCACCGCCAATTCGATGAATTGCCTGACCGAAGCGCTGGGCCTCTCGTTGCCGGGCAACGGTTCCCTGCTCGCCACCCATGCCGACCGCAAGCAGTTGTTCCTGCGTGCCGGCCGGCTGGCAGTCGATCTGGCCAAGCGCTATTACGAAAAGGACGATGCCTCCGCGCTGCCGCGCGCCATCGCCACCTTCGATGCCTTCGAGAATGCCATGGCCCTGGACATCGCCATGGGCGGCTCCACCAACACCGTGTTGCACCTGCTCGCGGCCGCCCATGAGGCGGGGGTGAACTTCACCATGAAGGATATCGATCGCCTGTCGCACAGGGTGCCGCACCTGGCCAAGGTGGCGCCCAGCACCCAGCAGTACCACATGGAGGATGTCCACCGTGCCGGCGGCGTCATGGCCATTCTGGGCGAACTGGACCGGGCCGGACTGATTCACCGTGACGTGCCCACCGTGCACAGCCGCAGTATCGGCGAGGCGATCCATGTCTGGGACGTGATCCGCGCCCACGACGTGTCGGTGTTTGATTTCTACAAGGCCGCTCCGGGCGGGGTGCCGACCCAGGTGGCGTTCAGCCAGGACCGCCGCTATCCCGAACTGGACCTGGATCGTTCCCATGGCTGCCTGCGCGACAAGGCCCATGCCTATTCCCAGGACGGCGGCCTGGCCGTCCTGTACGGCAACCTGGCCTTGGACGGCTGCATCGTCAAGACGGCCGGCGTCGATGCCGGCAGCCTCAAGTTCAGCGGTCCGGCCCGGGTCTTCGAGAGCCAGGATGCGGCAGTGGAAGCCATCCTGGCCGACCGGATCCAGGCCGGCGATGTGGTCATCATCCGCTACGAGGGGCCGCGCGGCGGCCCCGGCATGCAGGAGATGCTCTATCCGACCAGCTATCTGAAATCGAAGGGGCTCGGCAAGTCCTGCGCGCTGATCACCGACGGTCGCTTTTCCGGCGGCACCTCCGGCCTGAGTATCGGCCACGTCTCGCCGGAGGCGGCCGAGGGCGGCAACATCGGCCTGGTCGTGGAAGGCGACAGCATCGAGATCGATATTCCAGACCGGACCATACGCATTGCCGTGAGCGACGACGAACTGGCCCAGCGCCGGGCCGCCATGGCGGCCAAGGGCAAGGAGGCCTGGCAGCCGGTAGGCCGTGATCGCCCGATCACATCGGCACTGCGCGCCTACGCGGCGATGACCACGTCGGCGGCCTATGGCGCCGTGCGCGATGTCAGTCAGGTGGAGCGTAAGTGAGCGCTAACCCCACTGGCGAGCCTGTATTAGAGCCGGCCGAGCAGGATCCGCTGGTGCGTTTTCGCAACTGGCGGGGTTTCCTGTTTGTCACCATCGCGGTCAATGTGCTGTTCGTCTACGGCATGTTGGGCAACACCGGCGATGTCAGCCTGGGCATCTGGTACAAGACCCTGATCTGGTTGCCGTTCAACGTCATTGCCTCGGTGCTGTACTACGTCTTCAAGGTCAAGCTGGCCGATGCCGCCGCGGGTGGCGTCTACGGCTTCCTCTGCCTGGCGATGATGGCCGCCAACTGGATCGTGATGGTGGTCATTTGATGGCCCTCGCCGGCGCGTCCCCGCGCTCCGGTATCTCGTACCGCTGGCGCGATAATTGTTTAAACCACATTCGATAAACTTACCCGGAGCCTGTTCAATGAATCCCGACGATCTCAACAGCCGCTATGGCTTGCCCACCCTGAAATTTGTCGAGGGCGCCGGCGGCCTGGTCTTCGCCGAGGTCGACAATGCCGGAGGCGTCGCCACGATCTGTCTTCAGGGCGCCCATATCGTCACCTGGCGTCCCAAGGCGCAGGCGGAAGCGGTGGTGTGGGTATCGGAGGCGGCAAAATACGGTCCCGGCAAGTCGATCCGCGGCGGTGTGCCGGTCTGCTGGCCCTGGTTCGGCCCCCATGCCACCGAGAAGGCCTTTCCCGGTCACGGCTTTGCCCGCACCATGATGTGGCAGGTCACCGGCAGCGAAACGCAGACCAGCGGCGCTACCCGGATCTGGCTGATGCTGATGCCCAACGACCAGACTCATGCCCAGTTCGCCAAGGCCTGCCGGGCCGAACTGATCGTTACCGTCGGCGCCACCTTGCAGGTCGATCTGATGACCAGCAACCTCGACACCGAGGCAGTCGAGATCGGCGAGGCCCTGCATACCTACCTGCGCATCGGCGACATCGGCACCGCCCGGGTCACCGGCCTGGACGGCAGCAGCTATGTCGACAAGGTCGACGGCGGTCAGCGCAAGCAACAGTCCGGCGCGATTGCCTTCTCCGGCGAGGTCGACCGGGTCTACGTCGACACCGAATCGGAATGTGTCATCGAGGACCCGGACCTCAAGCGCCGGATCCGCATCGCCAAGACCGGCAGCCGGTCGACGGTGGTCTGGACCCCCTGGCTGGAGAAGGCCGAAAAGATGGCCGACTTCGGACCGGGAAAGCACAACCAGGGCGGTTGGCGCGAGATGGTCTGCGTGGAAAGTGGCAATGCCCTGGACAACGTGGTGTCGGTGCCGGCTGGCGAAAGCCATGTCCTGTCCGTGGTTTACAGCGCCGAAGCGATGTAATCAGGCATCCGGGATAGGCATGAAAAAACGCCGCAATCGCGGCGTTTTTAGTTCCTGGAGAAGCCTCAGTGCATCGGACGCTTCATGAAGCTCACCACCTGCGCTTCGCTGGGGCCGCTATGGCTGCTGCCGGTGGAGCAACTTCCCCCGGCGTCAGGCACATAACCGGTGGCTTCATGCAGCAGGTTGATGACATCGACCCAGTGGCGCTCCTTGGCCATCTGCAGGGCGGTGCGGCCAGCCTCGTTGACGGTGTTGGGATCGGCGCCTGCCGCCAGCAATACTTCGCAAACCGCGCCTTCGCCGCCACCGGCGGCCAGCATCAGCGGCGTGATGCCGAAATGGATGGTCGCGTTGGCGTTGGCGCCGGCGTCGATCAGTGCCTTCGCCACCGGGGCGAAGCCGGTATCCAGTTCGTGGTTGTAGACCGCCTTGAACAGTGCCGTCCAGCCATTGGCATCGGCGGCATCGACCTCTGCGCCAGCCTCCAGCAGGGCCAGTACAACGTCCAGGTGGCCCAGATGGGCGGCGGCAATGAGTGCGGTCGCGCCGGTTTCGTCGGTCCAGTCGGGATCGGCGCCGGCGGCCAGCAGTTGACGGACGGTGCCGGCATCGCCGCCCTGGGCGGCTGCATAGAGTTCGGCAGACATGATGTTGCTCCTATCGGGAATATACCCGAGCATTATATTCAACTATTGCCCGATTTGAAAACCGGCATGTGCAGGTCTGGACGGGACGGTACGATCAGGCGGCCATCCAGTCGGTAAGCGCTTGTTTGAGCAGGGTATCGAAATCGCACCGGGGCAGGCGCATGAGCAGTCCGTCGCCCATCATGACGATGGTCGCATTCATCGGCTCCCCGGTAATCAGGGATTCCTCACCGAAGGCGTCGCCTTCGAGCAGCATACCGATCAGGATCGGCGGGTCGCCACCGAGGGAACACCAGAGCTGGGCACGGCCCTGCCGAATGATGTAGTAGTAGTCGCTCACTTCGCCTTGCTGGACGATGACCTGGCCATTATTGGTATTGATGTCTTGCAAGTGGGAAAACAGGGCTGCGAAATTGCTGGCGGGCACCTTGGCATAGGCCGGGTTGTTCATCAGCCGGAACATCCAGGCCGGGTCCTCGACCGCGATCTCGGTGACTTCGTAGGTGCCGGCCCGGTCATTTGCCAACAGTTTGTCGAGCAGGGTCTCGTCGATGGCCGCGACGATGGCCGCAGTATCGGCGATGGCGGTATAGCGTCGCGGCTTCAGGCGGGATAGCGGCATCAGCGCGAAATCGCTGCCGGCATTGATGAGCAGGGGCCGGGAGGTGGCATCGGAATGCAGTGATATGACGCCGTCCAGCAGGAAAAAGCTAAGGTTGTCCTGTTCGCCCTTGCTGAACAGGATGTCCCCCGGAGCCAGCCTGCGTTCGGTGATGGCCGCCGCGGCCAGGCGCAGGCCATCGCTGGACAGCGTATCCAGCGGCGAGAAGCGTTCCAGGCGTTGCGGTTTGATCATGATGTCAGAGTCTGAGTTGCGCCCAGATGTCATCTACCCGCTGTTTCACAGCCGGGTCCATGGCGATCGGCGTACCCCATTCCCGGCTGGTCTCGCCCGGCCACTTGTTGGTGGCGTCGATGCCCATCTTGGAACCGAGCCCGGACACCGGACTGGCGAAATCCAGGTAGTCGATCGGGGTGTTCTCGACGATCAGGGCGTCCCGGGCCGGGTCGACCCGGGTGGTCAAAGCCCAGACCACTTCCTTCCAGTCGCGCACGTTGATGTCGTCGTCGGTGACCAGGATGTACTTGGTGTACATGAACTGGCGCAGGAAGGACCAGACCCCGAACATCACCCGCTTGGCGTGGCCGGGGTACTGCTTCTTCATGCTGACCACGGCCAGGCGGTAGCTGCAGCCTTCCGGCGGCAGGTAGAAATCGGCGATCTCGGGAAACTGCTTCTGCAGCAGCGGCACGAATACCTCGTTCAAAGCCTCGCCCAGCACGGCCGGCTCGTCCGGCGGCTTGCCGGTATAGGTGCTGTGGTAGATCGGGTCGCGCCGCATGGTGATGCGCTCGACCGTGAAGACCGGAAAGGTCTCCTGCTCGTTGTAATAGCCGGTATGGTCGCCGTAAGGCCCTTCCAGTGCCGTCTCGCCGGGATGGATGACACCCTCGAGGACGATCTCGGCCGAGGCTGGCACGTTGAGATCGCTGCCCATGGCCTTGGCGACCTCGGTCTTGGCGCCGCGCAACAGGCCGGCGAACTGGTATTCCGAAAGCGAGTCCGGCACCGGGGTCACCGCGCCCAGGATGGTGGCCGGGTCGGCGCCGATGGCAACACAGAGCGGGAACGGCTGGCCCGGGTGGCTCTGCTGAAAATCGCGGAAATCGAGCGCACCGCCACGGTGGGCCAGCCAGCGCATGATCACCTTGTTCGGGCCGATCACCTGCTGGCGGTAGATGCCCAGGTTCTGGCGCGGTTTGCGCGGCCCCTTGGTGATGACCAGTCCCCACGTGATCAGCGGTGCGACGTCGCCCGGCCAGCAGGTCTGGACCGGCAGGCGCGACAGGTCGACGTCCTTGCCCTCCCAGACGATGTCCTGGCAGGGCGGCGAACGCACCGTCTTCGGCGCCATGTTGAGCACCTGCTTCAGTACCGGCCACTTTTCCCAGGCATCGCGCAGGCCCTTGGGCGGTTCCGGCTCCTTCAGGTAGGCGAGCAGATGGCCGATCTCGCGCAGCCTGGCCGGATCTTCCTCGCCCATGCCCAGCGCCACCCGCTTGACCGTACCGAACAGGTTGGTCAGCACCGGTATCGAATGGCCCCTGGGCCGTTCAAACAGCAAGGCGGGGCCGCCGGCGCGCAGGACGCGATCGCTGATCTCGGTCATCTCCAGGCGGGGATCGACCTCGACTGCGATCCGCTTCAGTTCGCCCCTGGCCTCCAGTTGGCCGATAAAATCGCGCAGGTCGTGGTATTTCATGCCGTGAATCGCCAATCGTAATGGTTGCCCCGGCGGTCCTTGCCGAGACGCCGTTCCTCTATTTCCTCGAAGCGTACCTGCTCGCGCCGATCCTGGCCGGAGCGGCGCTCCTTGCCGCTGCGCCGCTCCGCGAGATCCCTGTAGTGGCAGGCGCAGCCGGCGCTTGAGCAGCCCTGGAGCGGCAGGGCCGGGGTCTTGCCATAGGCAAAACAGTGGCCATGCAAGGCCCGCGCTTGCGGGCACGCCGGTTCCGGATCGGGAACGATGAATTGCCGGCCCCAAAACCCCCGGTCGCGCGGTGCCGGACGGACGCCGGCGGCATGCTCGTGGCTAACGGCAGGCAGGGGGCTGACCGGGCGCTGGCGCGTGAGCAGCACGTAGCCCAATCCGACGGCCAGGCCAGCAATGACTATGAGCAGAATCCAGATCATCTACGTCTCCCTGGGGGGCGATGCCCCGCACCCGGTCTGGCTGGTTCAATCGATATATTCAAATACCTTGACCACCCGCCGTACCCCGGAAGTCTTGGCGGCGGTCTCGGCCGCCGCATTGCCTTCCGCACGCTTGACCAGGCCCATCAGATAGGCGACGCCGTTTTCGGTGACCACCTTGACGTGCAGGGCGGCAAAACGCTTGTCATCGAGGAAGCGGGTCTTGATCTTGGCCGTGGTATAGCCGTCGCCGGTGCGCGAGGCCAGGCTGGGGGGGACGTCGATGACCATTTCGTTGGCAATCTCGCGGACATTGGGCACGCCACGTACCCCATCGGCGATCTTGGCCTTGATCGCTTCGGTGGGTGCCTGGCCGGTGATCAGCAGGCGACGGTTGAAGCTGGTGAAGCTGGCATGGACGCCTTCGATCGGCTGCTCGCGTGCTCGGCTGGCGGCCTTGAGTTCGATTTCCTCGTCCATCAGGTAGGTGCTGGCGGTGCGGCGGTCTTCGGACATCAGCACACCGGTAGCGGCGGCGCCGCCGGCAACGACGGCACAGCCCGACAAGGTGGTGATCGCGATCAGGCCAAGCAGCAGAAAGGAAGGAGTCAGGCGCATTTCAGGTCCCCAGTAGCAGGTTGTCGATACTGTCGCACAGGCAATGGATGGCGAGCAGATGGGTTTCTCGGATGCGTGCGGTGGTCTCCGCGGGCACGCAGATGAGGACATCTTCTTCATTCAGCATTTCGGCCAGGTCGCCGCCATCGCGGCCGGTCAGCGCCACCACGGAGATCTCCTTCTCGTGGGCGATCCGCACCGCTTCGAGGACGTTGCGCGAAGAGCCGCTGGTGGAGATGGCCAGCAGGACGTCGCCAGGACCGCCCAGGGCCGCGACCTGGCGGGCGAATACCAGGCCGTAATCGTAGTCGTTGGCAATCGAGGTCAGCGTCGCGGTGGCGCTGGTCAGGGAGATCGCCGCCAGGCCGGGGCGTTCCCGCTCGAAACGGTTGATCATGGTGGAAGCGAACAGATGGGCGTCGGCGGCCGAGCCGCCGTTGCCGCAAGCGAGTATCTTGCCGTCGTTGAGCAGGGACTGGACCATATGTTCGGCGGCCAGGGCGATCGGTTCGGCCAGGGGCTCGGCAGCTTCCAGGATGGTCTGGGCGCTGTCGACGAAGGATTGGTGGATGTACTCGGTAAGTTCCATGGTGATGCGGATTTTAACCGGTTTCCCCGAAGGCATTCTTGAGCCAGGACAGGCGATCGCCCTCGAGCAGTACGGCATCAAAACGGCAGGGCGGGGGGCTGGCGAGGCCGGCCAGATAAAGCCGCGCGGCGTGCACGAGGCGTCCCTGCTTGGTTGCGGTAATGCTGGCGGCAGCGCCGCCGAAACGGTCATTCTTGCGTGCGCGTACCTCGACGAAGACCAGTGCGGCGCCGTCACGCATGATCAGGTCGATCTCGCCCCCCTTGCAGCGCCAGTTGCGCTCGACCAGATGTAGGCCCTGTTTCGATAGATAGACCGCCGCCGCCGCCTCGGCCGCCTTGCCGCGCTCCATGCTGCCTCCCCGCCATTTGAAATTGGCTCTAAACTTGGAACACGCTAAACCTAAGCCGAAGTCCATGCAAGCCAGTGAATTCCGTGCCCAGCCAGGCACCCTGTATATCGTCGCGACGCCGATCGGCAACCTGCGCGACATCACCCTTCGAGCACTGGACATCCTGAAGACGGTCGATCTGGTCGCCGCCGAGGATACCCGGGTCAGCGGCGGACTGCTGTCGGCCTACGGCATTTCGGCCAAGCTGTTCGCCTGCCATGAACACAACGAACGCACGGCGGCGGCGGCTCTGGTGGATCAACTGCGCCAGGGCCGCTCGGTCGCCCTGGTCAGCGACGCCGGCACGCCGGGCATCTCCGATCCGGGTGCCGTGGTGGCGCGGGCGGTGCGCGAGGCCGGGCTCACGGTGGTGCCCCTGCCCGGCGCCAGCGCGGCCGCCACGGCGTTGTCGGCGGCCGGTCTGGCGGAGGGCCGTTGGCTGTTCCACGGCTTCCTGCCGCACAAGGCCGGCGAACGCCGGCGCGTGCTGGCAACCCTGGCCGGCCTGCCGCAGAGTTTGCTGTTCTATGAATCGCCGCACCGCATCCTGGAGACCGTGGCCGACCTGGCCACCGTGCTGGGCGGCGAGCGGCGGTTGTTCATCGCCCGCGAACTGACCAAACGCTTCGAGGAGTTCCATGACGGAGCCCTGGCGGAGGCAGTCGAATGGCTCCAGGGCGACGACAACCGCCAGCGCGGCGAATTCGTCCTCATCGTGTCCGGTTGTCCGGCCGAGGTCGATGCCGGCCTGGAAGAGGCCGGGCGGGTGCTGGAAATACTGCTTGAAGACCTGCCGGCCAGCCAGGCCGCGCGCCTGGCGGCCCGGATCACCGGTGCGAAGAAAAATGCCCTGTATGATCTGGCCCAGCAACTGAAATCGGATAGACCGGAATGAGCCAGACCCTGACCCTCACCCGCCCCGACGACTGGCACCTGCACCTGCGTGACGGCGAGGCGCTTGCCGCCGTGCTGGCGGACACCGCGCGCCAGTTCGGTCGTGCCATCGTCATGCCCAACCTGAAGCCGCCGGTGCGCAGCGTGGCCGAGGCGGCCGCCTACCGCGAGCGGATCCTTGCCGCACTACCCATTGGTACGAGCTTCGAGCCGCTGATGACGCTTTACCTCACTGACAACACCACGGCCGAGGAGGTCGCCAGGGCCAAAGCCAGCGGCTTCGTCCATGCCGTGAAGTATTACCCGGCCGGGGCGACCACCAATTCCGACTTCGGCGTCAGCCGGGTCGAGCAGGCCTGGCCGGCCATCGCGGCGATGGAGGAGTCCGGCGTGCCCCTGCTGGTGCATGGCGAAGCAACCGACCCCGAGGTCGACGTGTTCGACCGCGAGGCGGTGTTCATCGACCGGGTGTTGCAGCCGCTGCTGGTGCGCTTCCCCAGGCTGAAACTGGTCCTGGAGCACACCACCACCCGGCAGGGTGTCGAGTTCGTGCGCTCGGCCGGTGCCAACGTGGCCGCCACCCTGACCGCGCATCACCTGCTCTACAACCGCAACGCCATGTTCATGGGCGGCATCCGGCCACACTACTACTGTCTGCCGGTGCTCAAGCGCGAGCAGCACCGCCTGGCCCTGGTCGAGGCCGCCATCTCGGGCAATCCGAAGTTCTTCCTCGGCACCGATAGCGCCCCGCACGCCCAGTCGGCCAAGGAATGCGGCTGCGGCTGTGCCGGCATCTACACCGCGCATGCCGCCATCGAACTGTATGCCGAGGCCTTCGAGGCGGCCGGCGCGCTGGATCGGTTGGAGGGCTTTGCCGGTTTCCATGGCGCGGATTTCTATGGTCTGTCACGCAACCGGGGTAAGATTACTCTGGTCAGGGAGCCGTGGCAGGTGCCGACCGAACTTGGCTTCGGGGCTGGCAAGCTGGTGCCGCTACGGGCTGGCGAGACCATGAAATGGAAAATAATGGAGGCCGAGGATGGCACAGCAACAAGATGAAAGTCCCTATTTCAAGTACGTCGTAGACCTGCTCAAGCTGCTCGTCGAAAAAGAGGGTTCCGACCTGTTCATCACGGTAGGCGCTCCGCCATCCTTCAAGATCTTTGGCGAGATGACCCCGGTCGGCAACAAGCCGGTCAGCCGCGAACAGTGCGAAGAAATCGTCTCGGCGGTGATGAACGAGAAACAGCGCGCCGAGTTTCGCGAGACCAAGGAATGCAATTTCGCCCTCAGCCTGTCCGGCATCGGCCGCTTCCGGATGAACGCCTACGTGCAGCGCGGTTCGGTCGGCATGGTGGCGCGGGTCATCACCATGGAAATACCCAAGCTGGAGGATTTGAACATCCCCACCTCGCTGTACAGCCTGGCCATGGAAAAGCGCGGCCTGGTGCTCATGGTCGGCGCCACCAGTTCGGGCAAGTCGACCACCCTGGCGGCCATGATCGGCTACCGCAACCACAACTCCCGCGGTCACATCATCACCATCGAAGACCCGATCGAATACGTCCACCCGCACGATGGCTGCCTGATCATGCAGCGCGAGGTCGGGGTCGACACCGACAACTGGTTCGCGGCCCTGAAGAACACCCTACGCCAGGCCCCGGACGTGATCTTGATCGGCGAGATCCGCGACCGCGACGGCATGGACTACGGCATCGCCTTCGCCGAGACCGGCCACCTCTGCCTGGCCACCCTGCACGCCAACAACGCCAACCAGGCGCTCGACCGGATCATCAACTTCTTCCCCATGGACCGGCGCTCGCAGCTGTTGATGGATCTGTCGCTCAACCTCAAGGCGATCATTTCGCAGCGCCTGATCCCGAGGATCGGCGGCGGCCGGATTCCGGCGGTGGAAATCATGATCTGCACGCCGCTGATCTCCGACCTCGTCCTCAAGGGCGAGGTGCACGAGATCAAGCCGATCATGGCCAAGTCGCGCGACCTCGGCATGCAGACCTTCGACCAGTCCTTGTTCGACCTCTGCGTCTCCGGCCAGATCGAGCCGGAGGTGGCGCTGCGCTATGCCGACTCGCCCAACGACCTGCGTTTGACACTCAAACTGAGCGGCGGCGATCCGTTCAAGGACGGCAGCCCGTCCGGCCTGGAGATTGTCTGAGCGCGCGGCTCAGAGCCGGTTCACGGACGCCCCTTCGAAAAGCCCGTCGCGGTAATCCCGCAGGGTCCGCTGGATTTCCTCGGCCGTGTTCATGATGAACGGCCCGTACTGCGCGATCGGTTCGGCCAGGGGTTTGCCGGCGACGATCAGCAGGCGCGACGCCTCCTTCGCGTCGATGACGACGGCGTCGGCACCATCGTTGTCGAGTATCGCCATGTGGCGGTCCGGTATCATCGTGCCGGCGATGCTCACGCCGCCCCGGTAGGTGTAGGTGAAGGCATTGTGGCCGGCCGGAATCGGCTGCGTGAATCGGCTGTTGGCGGGCATGTGCACGTCCAGATACAGCGGTTCGGTGTCCGGCCGCTCGACCGCGCCGGCCGTGCCGTGGCTGGCGCCGGCGATGATCCGGACCCGGACACCGTCCGCGTTGGTGAATTCCGGAATGGCTTCCGGCGGGATATCGCGATAGCTGGGCGCTACCATCTTGTTCCTGGCCGGGAGGTTGAGCCAAAGCTGGAAGCCCTCCATCAGACCATCCTCCTGCTCGGGCAATTCGGAATGGATCAGGCCGCCGCCAGCGGTCATCCACTGCGCGCCGCCCGGGCCCAGCAGTCCCTCGTTGCCGACGCTGTCGCGATGCCGCATGCGCCCGGCGATCATGTAGGTGACGGTCTCAAAGCCGCGATGCGGATGATCGGGAAAGCCGGCCATGTAGTCGTCCGGGTTGTCATTGCGGAAGGCATCCAGCATGAGAAACGGATCGAGCCGGCGTTGCAGGTCCTGGGTCAGTACCCGGGTAAGTTTGACGCCGGCGCCATCGGACGTCGGCAGGCCCCGAACCAGGCGTTCGACGGCCCTGGATGGCGCGGACGTAGTCCTTGGATTCATGGTCATGGCTCTCTCCTCACCAAACCGTCAGCGCGTCGATCCGGGCCTGGGCCTCGGCGAGCGCGCGATCGGCCGACGCCTGGCCCATGGCCAGGCCTTCGGCGTAGACGAATTCGATGTCGGTCATGCCGAGGAAGCCTAGGATATTCCTCAAGTACGGCACCTGGGAATCCGCCGGGGTGTCCCGGTATAGGCCGCCGCGCGCCAGCGCCGCGTAGACCTTCTTGCCCTTGAGCAGTCCCTCCGGGCCCGCTTCGGTGTAACGGAAGGTCACCCCGGCCCGGGCGATGGCGTCGATCCAGGCCTTGAGTTGTACCGGCACGCCGAAGTTGTACATAGGCACGCCGAGCACCAGGATATCGGCGGATTGCATCTGGGCGATCAAAGCGTCGTCCAGCGCCACCCGCGCGGCCTGCTCGGGCGTGCGCCGGTCGGCCGGCGTAAACAGTGCGCCGAGGGACGGCTCGTCGAGCACCGGGTGCGGGTCGCGGGCCAGGTCGCGGACCTCGGCCTGGACATCGGCATGGAGGTCCCTCAGGCGCGCGGTGATCGCGTCGGCCAGCAGGGTGGAGTTGGCGCCTGAGGATCGGGCGCTGGCGTTGATCTGCAGAATCTTCATGATGGTTATCTCCTGTTCCGGTTGCACAAGGCCATTGGCTGCAATGGCCGGTGAGGCCACTGTATTACCGATCAATATGGGCCGGAAGCCATCAAAATGGCTATCATCGTTCCATTGATGGAACGTAAGCGTGGCCCATGGACCTCGATGCCAACGATCTCATCCTGTTCGCCCACATCATCGACGCCGGCAGTTTCTCGCGCGCCGCAGAACGGACGGGACTGCCGAAGTCGACCCTGTCGCGCCGCATCACCGGGCTGGAGAACCGGCTGGGCGGGCGGCTGCTGATACGCGGCACGCGTCGCCTGACCATTACCGAATTGGGTGAGGGCATACTGGACCACGCGCGCCACCTGCGCGAGGAAACCCAGGCTGCTGCCGCCCTGGCCCAGCACAGCCAGGCCACCCCGCGCGGCAGCCTGCGGGTCTCCTTTCCGCCCGATTTCGTGGAATTGGACCTGGTGCCGTTCCTGTTCCAGTTCACCGCCAGTTACCCCGAGGTGCGCCTGGAACTCGATCTGTCGCCGCGCCGCGTCGACCTGATCGCCGAGCGCTTCGACCTGGCCGTGCGAATCGCGGCCCGGTTGCCTGATGACAGCACCCTGGTCGCGCGCCGCCTGACCGTCCTGAGCGGCGGCCTCTATGCCAGCCCGGCCTACCTGGCCCGCCATGGCGAGCCGACCAGTCCGGCCGAACTGCTGGAACACATCGGCCTGCGCATGATCGACAGCCTGGGCGAGCCACTGCCCTGGTTGCTGAGCAAAGGCGTGGAACGCTGGCAAGGCTTGCTGGACGGTCCGCTGGCGGCCAACTCGGTCGGCTTGCAGCGCACCCTGGCGGTCCACGCCATGGGCATCGCCGGTCTGGCAGAGCGCTTTGCCAGCCCCATGGTCGAGCAGGGGTTGCTAAAACGCGTGTTGTCTGAATGGCAATTGCCGACCGTGACCGTGTGGTGCGTCACCCCCGGTCGGCGCCTGTTGCCGGCGCGTACCCTGGCGTTTATCGAGATGATCAAGGCGGCACTGGCTTAGCGTTGTCGAGACGGGCCAAGCGGATAGCGTCGGCCGGCGGAATTCGGGCAGGCACGGTTTCCGGACCGGGAGACGCCTTTCAGGGTGGCCGCCTATCCCATGTCTGGGTCCGCCCGAATAGGGATAGCCCGAGGTAGCCACGCAGTTCGAGGTGTTCACCGTCGTTGGTGACTGTCATGCGGGCACGGTAAATGGTCCCGCTCTCCGGGTCGGCGACGTGGCCGTCATCCCAGCGTTCTCCCGTCCTGCTCATGTCCCAGAGTATTTCCAAGCCGGCCAGGAGCCTGCCTTTCTGTTCGCCCGGATACGCGAAGCATTTCTGGTGCGGCAAGTCGATCAGGCGGACCGGAACGCCAGGACGGCATTGCTGCCGCCAAACGCGAACGAATTGGATAGCGCGGCGCGAATCCGGAAACCGGTTTCGGCCCGCGTGACATGATGCAATCCGGCGCAGGCGGGGTCGAGCGTGTCAAGAAACGCGGTCGGCGGTACGGACTGTCGACGCAACGCCAGCGCGGTGACAATGGCCTCGACGATACCCGTGGCGCCCATCAGGTGCCCGTGCATCGACTTGGTCGCGCTGACCGCCACGTCGGGCGCATGTTTGCCGAATACCTTGCGCAACGCCTCGGTTTCGGCGACATCCTCCTCCCTGGTTGCCGTGCCATGGGCGTTGACGTAATCGATGTCGGCCGGGTTCAGTCCGGCGTCGTCGATCGCCGCCCGCATGGCGCGAACCTGACCTGTCGGGTCAGGCCGGCTCAGGTGAGTGTGGTCGCAACTGGTCCCGAATCCGGCCAGCTCCGCATGGATGTCCGCTCCGCGCGCGACGGCGTGCTGCCAATCCTCAAGGACCATGGCGCCGGCGCCTTCCGAAAGGACGAGGCCGCGGCGATCGGAATGGAAGGGGCGACAAACCGCGTGGGCCGTGTCTTCATCGCCCGGGGCAAGTACCTGTAACGACTCCCAGGCACGGATGACGCCGTAAGTCAGCGGCGTTTCCGAACCGCCCGCCAGCGCGATGGGTGCTTCGCCGGAGCGCACGCGGCGGAACGCCTCGCCGAGGGCGATCGCGGAGGAGGCGCAGGCCACGGAGTAGGTGAAATTCGCGCCACCCAGGCCGAGCGCCATGCCGATATGGGAAGCGGCCGCATTGTTCATGCCCAGGATCACCGACAGCGGGGAAATGCGTGGACGGGCGCGCAGGAACAGATCCTGATAGCCGCGCTCGACGGTCGACGTGCCTCCCCCTCCCGTCCCCCAGAACACGCCGATGTCGTCGTGGTCGATGCCTGACGCGAAGTCGAGACCCGCGTCGTTCCAGGCCGACAAGGCCGCCGCCGTGCCGATTTGACTGTAGCGGTCCATGCCATTGGCCCGCGCGCGGCCGAGCGCGGCGACGGCGTCGAAGTACTCGCAGCGTCCGGCTGGGATGGCCACGGGGCCGGGCGCGCCGTTGGGCGAGTGGACCTTGAGCGCGGATTCGCCATGCATCAGGGCGTCGAAAAATGCCGCCACCTCCATGCCGTGCGGGACGACGACGCCAAGACCGGTTATCGCCACCTTGCGGTGCATCACGCCGCCACCTCCCGGGGCGCCATCAATTCAGGCTGGGCGTTGAGCGACTTGTCGACGATCGCCAGCAGATCGGCGACCGTCTTGGGGGCCGGGAAATCCTCGGCTGGGCGAAAGCCGGTCTTGTCCTCGATGTCGAACAACAGTTCGATCAGTCCCAGCGAGTCGACCCCCATGGTTTCGAGAATCGCGTCAGGCGTGATGGATTCGGTCGGGACGTCGAAACGGTCATGCAAGGTTGCCCGGATGAAATCAAGAGTATTCATGTGATGGCTCCTTAACGTGCGTTGGCAATTGAGACCACCAGGCCGGTGGCCGCGGGTTTTTCGCGCTTCTTGATCGCGATGCTGGCGAGGAAATGCCGGATTTCGTCGAGAACCCGGTCCTTTTCCCGGTCCAGGGTGATCATGTGGTAGCTGTCCCGGAGCATCACCAGGCGTGAATCGCGGGAGCCCAGGTGACGCAGCACGTATTCGGCGTTGCGTGGCGAGGACATTTCATCCTCGATGGCGTGCAGTATCAGGGCCGGTGCTTCGATGCTCGGAAGGGCGTTCCGGACCGAGAGGTAAAGCCGCCGGGCTTCGATCAGACTGCGTGCGGAAAGCGTCGAGGAGCCCGCCATCGAGGACTCGGCGTGGTTCATTTCACGGGCGATCCAGGAACGCATCCGCTCATCCTTGACGCCGTAGGGTGCACCTTCCCGGAAGCTGTAGCGCTCGCCGAACGGGACATGAGCGGCCAGAGGCAAAAGAATGCGGTACCAAGGTAGGCTCCAGCCGTCGTACATCAGGGTGACCGACATGGCGATGATGCCGGCGATCTTGTCGTCCCGAAGCGCCGCCAGTTGGAGGGCCAGCGTGGCGCCGATGCACAAGCCGCCCACGATAACGTGTTCATGTCGCTCCCGGACCCGGTCAAACTCATCGACCGCCTGGCGCACCCAGTCCTGGCTGTCGGTGATATGGCGATGCCGGCCTTGGCCGTCGTCACCATATCCGGGCAGGTAAGGTAGATAGACGCTGTATCCGGCGCGCTGAAGCCCACGCCCCAGCATCAGCAGCTCCAGGGGTGAACTGGACAGGCCGTGGAACAGAAGGATGGCGGTATTGCCGCCGGGGTAGCTGATCGATTTGAACATTTCCATCTCTGAATGGTTCTCTGGCCGCGGCAGGCCGGCCTCGCGCGGACGACGCGTCGCCGCGGGCTTCCGGAAAGCGGTTGGCGGTTCATTTTGCAGGCGGCCACTTGTGGCAAACTGCGATTGCACTCTGCGTGCGCTACCTTTCATGAACCTTTCTTGGAATCCTGGATGCGTTTGCTGCTGGTCGAGGACGACGCGCCTCTCGCTGAAGGCCTGGTCGAGGCGCTCAGCCAATCTGGCTACGTGCTGGACTGGATGCCCACCGGCGAGGCGGCGGATACCGCATTGGTGACCCAGGACTATGACGCCGTCGTGCTCGATTTGAATCTGCCGGCCATGAGCGGCTTCGAGGTACTGCGCCGCTTGCGTGCCAGGAGGAAGGAGGTGCCGGTACTCATCCTGTCGGCCCGCGAGGGGCACGAGGCGAGAGTGGTGGGTCTCGATCTCGGCGCCGACGACTACCTCATCAAGCCCTTCAACCTGCGGGAACTGGAGGCCCGGTTGCGTGCCCTGATCCGCAGGAGCACGGGCCGCTCCGCGTCCCGCTTCGCACTCGGGGCGCTGGTTCTCGACGGTGTGGCCCGGCGGGTCGAACTCAATGGCAGCCCTGTCGAGCTGACATCACGGGAATACGGAATTCTGGAGATATTGATGCTGCGAAGCGGCCATGTCGTCGCCAAGCGCTTCCTGTCCGAGCGCTTGTGCGAATGGGGTGAGGAAATGTCGGATTCGGCCGTCGAGATCCATATCCATCGGCTGCGGAAAAAGCTGGAGGCCAGCAGCGTGGCGATCCGGACCCTGCGTGGATTCGGTTACCTCATGGAGGTGCAGGATGGTCAGAAGCCTGCGGGCTAAACTGCTGCAGCGGTTGTTGGTGCCGATGCTTCTCGTCACGGTCGCCGGGGGCGGACTTTCGTATTACATGGGCCTTAATTACGCCAACGATGCCTACGACCAATCCCTGTTGGACAACGCGCGATCAGTGGCCCGGGAAATCGAAAACGACGCGGGCAGGCTGCGCCTGGACTTGCCGCCGCAGGCCGTGGACATGCTGCAATGGGATCCTTCCGATCATGTCTTTTTTCGCGTCGATGGCGACCGGGAAGGTTTGCTGGCGGGCAGCCCCGACCTCGTTCCGGCAAGGGTCGAGGCTGACCAGGTGGTTTTCGAGGATAGCCAGATCAAGGGTTTCGATGTCCGCGAAGTCACCGTCGGATTACTGGTCGGCGAACACCTGATCCGGGTCTCGGTCGCCGAAACCCTGAACAAGCGCGGCCGACTGACCACCGAAGTATTGCTGGCGATCATCCTGCCTCAGGTATTGTTGATCATTCTGGTGGTGATCATGACCCGTCTGGGCGTGAAGCAAGGTCTGGCGCCCATCACGGATCTCGAAAAAGCGGCGCACCTGCGTACGCCGACCGATCTGACGCCCCTGCCGGAAGCGGGGGTACCGTTGGAATTGCGGCCTTTTACCAATGCCATCAATGGCCTGCTGAATCGTCTGGGCATGGCCATGGATGCCCAGAGCGGGTTTATCGCCAACGCGGCGCATCAGTTACGCACCCCCCTTGCGGCCCTGCGGGTCCAAATCGAATCCGCCTTGCGGGAAGATGAGCCGGACCGGCGGGTCAGGATACTTGAGCAGGCGATAGCCTCTCTGGACCGCACCGAGCGTCTTGCCAACCAGCTCCTGTTGCTCGCGAGGGCGGAAACCGGGTCTGAAATGCCGTCGCGCTTTATCGAGCTGGATCTCAAGGAAATCGTCTTCGAGGCGGGGGCTACGTGGGTCCCCAAGGCACTTCAGCAAGGCGCCGACCTCGGCCTTGAGGTACCCGATGACGACGTCCCGGTGTATGGCGACCCGCTCTTGCTGACGGAGATCGTCAACAACCTGATCGATAACGCGCTGCGCTATGCCGGATCGGCGCCGCGGATCACCTTGCGCGTCGAACCGGGCGGGGCGGACCAAGGGCCGAGTCTTGCCATCGAGGACGATGGCCCGGGAATCCCGGTCGGTGAGTGGGAGGCGGTGTCCGAACGCTTTTATCGCGTCCCCGGCAGCCCGGGCATGGGCACCGGCCTGGGGCTGGCGATCGTGCGGGAGGTGGCCCGGGCGCACGACGCGGAACTCACCCTGGAACAACCGGATGCCGGTGGCTTGCGGATTCGCGTGATATTTTCCGCCCGCCGCCGCCGCCACTAACTGCCTGGCTCGGCATCGGACGGGTTCGTCACGGGATGGCAAGGTATGGCGGCAACTGTCCACCCCAATACCGGGGTATACTGTCTACGGAGTTGGCTAGACAGCCGCTGTGCTTGCACAGAGGAAAGTCCGGGCTCCATAGGGCAGGGTGCCAGGTAACGCCTGGGCGCCGCGAGGCGACGGAAAGTGGCACAGAAAATACACCGCCGATGGCCGGTCGCAAGACCGGATCAGGTAAGGTTGAAATGGCGAGGTAAGAGCTCACCGCGTTCCTGGCAACAGGGATGGCACGTTAAACCCCACCCGGAGCAAGGCCAAATAGGCAGGCGTTGAGGCGGCCCGCCGAGCCTGCGGGTAGGCTGCACGAGGCGACGGGCGACCATCGTCCCAGATGAATGGCTGTCCACGACAGAACCCGGCTTACCGGCCGACTCCAACTTTTTCGGATATTGCCATCCAGAATGGCATGTTTCGTGCTTGTCAATGACTGTCTACAGTAACGGTTCAATGCCATGCTTTTTACCCGCGGCAATCAATATGCGATCCAGGCCCTGGTGTTACTCGCCATGCAGCCCAGGGACAAGGCGTCCATGTGCCGAGACCTGGCCGACACCCTGAGTATTCCCTATCCCTATCTGAGCAAGCTGATGCAGCAATGCGCCAAACTGGGCCTGGTCGGCGCAAGCCGGGGCCGGACCGGCGGCTACTGGCTGCTGGACAGGGCCGAGGGGATGAGCATTTTTGAACTCATCGAGGCAATCAACGGCGAACGTCACACCCGCGAATGCCTGCTCGGTTTCAAGGAGTGTGCCGACGACTCGGCCTGTGTGATGCACTGCGAATGGAAGCCGGTGAAGGAAGGCATGTTTGCCGTCCTCAAGGAGCAGTCCCTGGGCCAGCTGGCCGATGCGGTACGCGACGGCCGCTGCGTACTGGGCGATCTGGTCAGCGCCTAATCGTCGTCATCCTCTTCGGCCATCTGGCGCCGCGGGGTGGTCTTGGGATCGGCGGTGATGCCGCGGTAGATCTCGATCCGGTCGCCGGCCTGCAGGGCGGCGTCCAGTTTGGCCAGCTTGCCGAAGATGCCGATCTTCTGTTCGGTCAGGTCGATGTGGGGAAACTGGCGCAGGATGCCGGACCGGATGATGGCCTGCTCGACGGTGCTGTCCTCGGGCACCTCGATGCGCAACCAGATCTGCTGGGCGGGTTCCGAATAGGCGACGGAGATTTGCATGGTGGGATTCCTCAGGCAACGGCCGGTTCGGCCTCGATCCGGGCGGCGCGCTCGGCGCGGCGGCGGTCGAGCACACGCTTGCCGGCAAGCAGGAAGCCCAGGGCCAGGAAGCCACCGGGCGGCAGGATCATCAGCAGATAACCCTTGTAGCCGGGGATCAGGGTCAGTTCCAGGAAGGCGAAAGCCTCGCCCAGCAGGAGGTGGGCTTGGGCGAACAGGGTGCCGCTGCCGATGATCTCGCGCACCCCGCCCAGCGCCACCAGCGCGGCGGTGAAGCCCAGGCCCATCATCAGACCGTCGACCATGGAGGGCAGCACGGCATTCTTGGAGGCGAACGATTCGGCCCGGCCGAGGATGGCGCAGTTCACCACGATCAGGGCGATGAACAGGCCAAGCACCTTGTAGAGCTGGTGTACCCAGGCATTCAGGGCCATGTCGACCAGGGTGACCAGGGTGGCGATCACCACGACGTAGACCGGGATGCGCACGTCCGGGCTGACCAGCTTGCGGATCGCCGAGATCAGGACGTTGGACACGGTCAGCACCGCGGTGGTGGCCAGGCCCATGCCGAGGCCGTTGGTGGCCGTGCCGGTCACTGCCAGGGTGGGGCAGAGGGCAAGCATCTGGGCGAAGACGACGTTGTTGTCCCAGAGGCCGTCGCGGCTGATACGGGCGTAATCGGTCATGATGCGGAACCTCCGTGGTTTTGCCCGCCGCTCGCCTGCGCGGGAGAGGAATGCGACTCATCGAGCAGTCTGGCCTTCTCGCGGCCGAAGAACTCCAGGCCGGCCTTGACCGATTTGACCACTGCGCGCGGCGTGATGGTGGCGCCGGCGAACTGGTCGAAGACACCGCCATCCTTCTTTACGGCGAATTTTTCCGCCGCTGGATCGCCCAGGAACCGGCCTTCGAAGCCATGGATCCAGTTGCCCTTGGCCGGCTCGACCTTGTCACCCAGGCCTGGGGTTTCCTTGTGGTTGATGACGCGTACGCCCAGTATTTTGCCATCCCGGTCGACCCCCATCATGCTGACCACCGGCCCGGCGTAGCCGCGCGCCTGGACCTGGAACACCACGGCGGCGACCTGGCCGCCCTTGCGAGCCCGGTAGACCGTGATCTCGCCGTCGGGGCCGGGCAGCACCAGCGTGTCCCTGGTCAGGTCATTGTCGTACTGGCCGGGCAGCACCTGGGTCAGCGACTGCTTCAGGTCCTCGGCGGCGGCGGCCTCGATGGCCGGGCCGGTGGCCTTCGAGGCCAGGGCCAGGGCGCCGCTGGTGAGCAGTGCGAAGGCGCCGAGCAGGGCCGCCTGGTAAGTCAGTTTTCCGTGCAATGCATCGAGTCCCATGTCAGCCTCCCTTGACCGGCAGGGCGGCGCCCTTGCGGGTCCGGCCGTAGATGCGCGGCTTCACATAGCGGTCGATCACCGGTGCGGCGGCGTTCATCAGCAGGACGGCGAAGGCGACGCCTTCGGGATAACCGCCGAAGCTGCGGATCACCCAGGTCAACAGGCCGCAGCCGAATCCGAATACGAACTGGCCGGCGCCGGTATTGGGCGAGGTGACCGGGTCGGTGGCAATGAAGAAGGCGCCCAGCATGACGCCGCCGGAGAGCAGGTGCGGCCAGACGTCGAGGAAACGGGCCGGATTGACGGCGTGGCCGATCAGGGCCGGGATCGCCACGCCCAGCAGCATGGCGACCGGGGCATGCCAGGTGACGATGCGGCGGGCGATCAGGAATATCCCGCCGGCCAGGATCAGCAGCGCCGCCGTTTCACCCAGGCTGCCGGTGCGGCTGCCCCAGGCGGCATCGGCCAGGGCGAACTGGCCGGTGAAGCTGTGGGTCAGGTCGACGCCGCGGGTGAATTCGGTCTTGACGTGGCCGAGCAGCGAGGCGCTGGCCATGGCATCCCAGTGGCCGCCGCCAAAGGTGATGGCGAGGGCGTCCATGAATCCGGGTGCCTGGGCGGCGGTCAGCGGTGTCGGCGCGGCCCACAGGGTCATCTCGACCGGAAAGGAGATCAGCAGCATCACCCGTGCCGCCATGGCCGGGTTGAACACGTTCTGGCCGAGGCCGCCGAACACCTGCTTGGCAATGACGACCGCGAACAGCGCGCCGACCACTGCAATCCACCAGGGCGCGAAGGGCGGCAGCGACAGGGCCAGCAGCCAGGCGGTCAGCGCCCCGGAGCCATCCAGCAGGGCCGGGCGGACCGCCCGGCCCTGAATACGCAATATGAAGGCCTCGCCGAGCAGGGCGCTGGCCATGGCTACTGACCAGAGCAGGATGGCCGGCCAGCCGTACAGCCAGAAGCCGTACAGGGTGGTCGGGACCAGGGCCGCCATGACGGTAGCCATGACCCGGCCGATACTGATCGGCGCGTGGGCGTGGGGTGAGTGCGTGAGCGTGGTCATGCCGCAACCTCTGTTGCTTGGGATTTTGCTTCTGCGGCCGCCTTCTTCGCCGCCTCCTGGGCGGCCTTCTTGACGGCGCGTAGGCGGGCGGCTTCCGCGCGATCGCGGGCGATGCGATCCATGCGTTCGTTGCGCGCCTCGGCCAGTTTCTTGGTGGCTTCCTGCTTCAGCTTGGCGCGCTCCTTGGCGGACAGGTCGCCCTTGGCGTAGTTGAAGTAATGCACCAGGGGGATATGGGCCGGGCAGACGTAGGAACAGGAACCGCAGGCGATGCAGTCCTTGAGGCCGAGATCCACCGCGGCGCCGAGGTCGCCGATCCGGATATGGGCGGCCATTTCCAGCGGCAACAGGCCGACCGGGCAGGCGCGCACGCAGGTCGAGCAGCGGATGCAGGGGGCCGGACTGGGTCGGCCTATCTCCTGGTTGGTAAGCGCTAACACACCGCTGGTGCCTTTGATGACGGGCACGTTCGGGTTGGTCATTTCCTGACCCATCATGGGGCCGCCCATCACCAGGCGGGCCGGGACATCCTTGTAGCCGCCGCAGAAGTCGAACAGGGCCTGGGCCGGGGTGCCGATCAGGACCTCCAGGTTGCGCGGCACCGTGACGGCACCGCCGCTGACGGTGACGATCCGCCTGACCAGCGGCCGGCCGAAGGCCAGCGCCTCATGGACGGCATAGGCGGTGCCGACGTTGTGGACCAGCACGCCGATGTCGGCGGCGCGGCCGCCAGCCGGGATTTCCTTGCCGGTGAGGGCCTGGATCAATTGTTTTTCCGAACCCATCGGGTACATCGAAGGCACCGGGACGATTTGCACACCGGTGCCGGCGGCGGCAGCGCGCATGGCGGCGATGGCCTCGGGCTTGTTGTCCTCGATGCCGACCAGCACCTGCGGGGCCGCCACCGCGCGCTGGATCAGCAGGATGCCGGCGATCACTGCGCCGGGATGATCGCGCATCAGGCGGTCATCGCAGGTGAGGTAGGGTTCGCACTCGCCGCCATTCATGATCAGCGTGGTCACGCCGCTCTTGCGCGACAGGTTGAGTTTGACCGCGGACGGGAAGGCGGCACCTCCCAGGCCGACGATGCCGGCGGCGCCGACCCGGGTGGCGATCTCCTCGGGCGACAGCGCCATGGGGTCGGCGGGCGGATCGAAGTCCAGCCAGCGGTCGTCGCCGTCGGCCTCGATGGTGATGGTCGGCACCGGCAGACCGGACGGGTGTGGTGCCGGATAGTCGCCCACGGCGACCACCCGGCCAGAGGTGGCGGCATGCACCGGTGCCGAGATCATGCCCTGGCTGCCGGCGATCAACTGGCCCTTCAATACCTTGTCGCCCACCGAGACGGTGGCGCTGGCCGGTGCGCCGATGTGCTGCTGCAGCGAGATGAACAGTCGTTCGGGCAGGGGCAGGGCGCAGATCGGCGCCTCGGCCGAGAGTTCCTTGCGGCCGACCGGGTGGACGCCACCACGCAGTTTGAGGCGGGAGAGTAAATTCATGATGCGCACTCGGGGAAAAAGCAGAGGCAAGGCTCAAGGCGCAAGGTGCAAGATGGGCGCGGGTTCCCCCTTCGCCCTGCCTTGCCTCTTGTGTCTTGCCGCCTGGACCTGTTGAGGTTGCTCATGCCGCTGCTCCCATGACCGGCCGCTGCCAATACCAGGTCTGCAGGGTGACCGGCACCGGCAGCATCAGGATGGCCTCGGTCGGGCAGGCATCGACGCACTTGCCGCAGGCGGTACAGGCCTCGCGGAAGACCGAATGGATGTGCTTGGAGGCACCGAGGATGGCGTCGGTCGGGCAGACCTTGAAGCAGCGGGTGCAACCGATGCAGAGTTCCTCGCGCACCTCGGCGATGCTCGGTACGGTGTCCTTGACGCCGGAAAGGTCGGCTTCCACGCCCATCTTGGCGGCCAGCTGCACGACCAGGTCGCGGCCACCGGGCGGGCACAGGGTGACCGGGGCGTTGCCGTCGGCCAGCGCCTGGGCGGCGCCGGTGCAGCCCGGGTAGCCGCACTGGCCGCATTGCGAGCCGGGCAGCATGGATTCCAGTTCGGCAACCAGGGGGTTGCCTTCCACTTTCAACTTGCGCGCGGCGACGCCGAGGCCGAGGCCCAGCATGAGGCCGAGGGTAGTCAAACTGGCGATGGCGGCGATCATCGGTGTCTCCTATACCAATCCGGCAAAGCCCATGAACGCCAGGCCGAGCAGGCCGGCGGTGATGAATCCGATCGGCGCCCCGGCGAAGGTGTCGGGAACCTGGGCCAGGGCCAGCCGTTCGCGCAGGCCGGCGAACAACAACAGGACCAGGGTGAAGCCGAGCGCCGAGCCGAAACCGTAGAGCAGGCTTTCCAGGAAGACATGGCCCTCCTGGACATTGAGCAGCGCCAGTCCCAGGACGGCGCAATTGGTGGTAATCAGCGGCAGGTAGATGCCCAGCACCTGGTACAGGCCGGGGCTGACCTTGCGGATCACCATCTCGGTGAACTGCACGGTGGCGGCGATGACCAGGATGAAGGCCAGGATGCGCAGGTACTGGATGCCCAGTGGCGCCAGCAGCCAGTGTTCCAGCAGCCAGGTGGCACCGGTGGCCAGCGTCAGCACGAAGGTGGTGGCCATGCCCATGCCGAGGGCGCTGTCCATCTTCCTGGACACGCCCATGAACGGGCACAGGCCCAGGAATTTCACCAGGACGACGTTGTTCACCAATGCGGTGGAAATCAGTAGTAGCAGATACTCGGTCACGGTAATGGGCCTCCTGCCGTGTCCATCGCATTTACCATGCCAGTGGCGCGCACCATGCCGTGGCACGGAATTTCAAGGCTTTGCGCATCCATGCACCAATCGGGGGCGTGGATGCCTTGTCGTGGTACTTCCATAGCCCAACCGGCTGTCGTGAAAACGACAAAATCCCCGTCATGGTCCGGTATGACAGAGATTTATATGTCAGGCACGGTAGTTGCTAGAATGTCGTTATCAATTTCTGAAAAATTGCCAGATGAACAACTCCAGCCGCACCGAGCCGGATAGCGGACCCGATCCGTCGATCCCCCAGGAAATATTCCGGCAGGCCGTCGAACAGGCGGCCCTGGCCATTTCCATCACCGACGCCAAGGCCCGTATCCTGTATTGCAACCCGGCCTTTCAGCGGGTGACCGGCTACAGCAGCGGCGAGATCGTCGGCCACAACGAATCCGTCCTGTCCTACAAGGTCACGCCCAACCTGGTGTATGAGAGCCTGTGGGCACAGATACTGCGCCAGCGGCCCTGGAACGGGTTGCTGGTGAACCGGCGCAAGGATGGCAGTCGCTATCTGGCCGAACTTACCATTACCCCGGTCGTCGATGAGTCGGGCCAGACCAGCAATTACCTGGGCATGCATCGCGACGTCACCGAGGTGCACCGGCTGGAACGCCAGGTGCAGAACCAGAAGGCCCTGATCGAATCGGTGGTCGACGCCGCCCCGGTCGCCATCGTCATGCTCGACGAGCAGGAACGGGTGGTGCTGGACAACCAGGAATACAAGAAGCTGATCGGCGAACTCGGCGCCGAGCCGGCCGCCACCCTGTTGGCCGCGCTGCATGCCGACATGGGCGAGGTATTCGACCGTAGTCGCAAAACGGACCGCAGCTTCGCCGGGCATGAGGTGCGCTACACCCCGGAGGGACACAAACCGCGCTGGTTCGCCTGTTCCGGTTCCTGGATCGACGAACAGGACGCCAGCGCCGAGGCGTTTTACGAGCCGACCAGGCGTCAATACATGTTGCTGGTCATTCAGGACATCACGGCCTTAAAGGAGCAGCAGGAGGCCATCCGGGTCAACGCGCTGCGCGCCGTGCTGGCCGAGCAGGAGCGCATCCAGAGCCTGCGCGAGACCTTGTCCGGCGCCATCTTCCAGCTCCAGGCGCCGTTCAACATGCTGGCGGCGGCGGTACGCATGCTGGCACGCCAGCCCGGCAACGGCGCGGCCGACGCCTTGACCGCCAGTCTGGAAGAGGCGCTGGCCAGCGGCAGCCAGACCCTGGACAGCTTGCGTGCCTGCATTCCCAGCCAATCCGACGAAACGATCAGCCCGGTCGACCTGAATGCGCTGCTCAAGGACACGCTGCGCATGGCCACCCCGCGCCTGCTCGCCGACGGCATCACCGTGGAATGGCGGCCGACCGAGTTGCCGCTGCTGTCCGGCCGGCCGACCCGGCTGGCCATCCTGTTCAAGGCCCTGCTGGAGAACGCCATCGACGCCATCCACGAAAGCCGGGGCGACCGCCGCGAACTGATACTGACTACCCTGGCCAGTCCGGACTGGATCGAGGTGGTGATCGAGGACAGCGGTCCGGGCATCCCGGAAGAATGGCGCTACAAGGTATTCGAACCCTTCTTTACCACCAAGGGAGCCGACCATCAGCACATCGGCATGGGCCTGTCTGCTGTACAGGACGTGGTCACCAGCCACGGCGGCCTGATCGAAATGGCCAATGCACCGGGCGGCGGTTGCCGTGCCCGTGTCCAGCTACCGACGGCATAAATCATGGATATATACAGCCGAGATACCGGCCTCAGACGCCGCAACGAACAAATCGAAGCCCAGCTGGACACCCTGTTCCAGGTCAGCCAGGTGCTGTCCCGTTCGCTCAACCTGAAGGAGACCCTGGCCGGCGTGCTGAGCGCATTGCACGAAGGTGGTGGCCTCGAACGCGGCATGGTCACCCTGGCCGATCCGGAAACCGGCGACCAGCAGGTGGTCGCGGTGCACGGCTTGCGTACGGTACGCACCGAGGACATCCGTTACGGGCCCGGCGAAGGGGTGGTCGGCATGGTCCTGGAGGCGGGCGACAGCGTGGTGCTGGGGCGCATCGTCGATGAACCGCGTTTCCGGGGCAAGCTGGGCATCTACGATAGCGAGGGCCCTTTTGTCGGCGTGCCGATCCGGGTCGCCCAGACCATCGCCGGCGTGCTGGCTGCGCAACCGTCCAGCGACGAGCGCAGCCAGCTGAAGGAACACGCACGCTTCCTGGAGATGGTCGCCAACGTGATCGGCCAGAGTGTGCGCCTGTCGCGCGAGGTCGAAAGCGAGCGCCAGGAACTCAAGGACGAACGCGACAGCCTGCGCCGCACGGTGCGCGCGCAATATGGTTTCGACAACATCATCGGCCACACCCAGCCGATGCGCCGGGTGTTCGAGCAGGTGCGCCAGGTCGCCAAGTGGAACACCACCGTGTTGATCCGGGGCGAGACCGGTACCGGCAAGGAGTTGATCGCCAACGCCATCCATTACAACTCGCCACGCGCGCGCGGCGCCTTCATCAAGCTCAACTGCGCCTCGCTGCCGGAAAACCTGCTCGAATCGGAGTTGTTCGGCCACGAGAAGGGCGCCTTCACCGGGGCCATGAACCAGAAGAAGGGCCGCTTCGAACAGGCCGACGGCGGCACCCTGTTCCTGGACGAGATCGGCGAAGTCTCCGCCGCCTTCCAGGCCAAGCTGCTGCGCGTGCTGCAGGAAGGCGAGATGGAACGGGTCGGCGGCACCCGCACCATCAAGATCGACGTCCGGGTGGTTGCCGCCACCCACCGCGATCTTGAGGGCGACGTCGCCAACGGCAAGTTCCGCGAGGACCTGTACTACCGCCTAAACGTGATGCCGATCTACCTGCCCGCCCTGCGCGAACGCATGGAAGACATCCCCGACATCGCCCGCTTCCTGATCGGCAAGATCGGCGGCAAGCAAGGCCGCGAACTGGAACTGACCGATTCGGCCATGCGCATCCTGATGCACCACGACTGGCCGGGCAACGTGCGCGAACTGGAAAATTGCCTCGAACGCGCGGCGGTGATGAGCGAGGACGGCACCATCGACCGCGATTCGGTGCTGCTGACCGGCATCGAGGAGCGGGTTTCGGCCAGCCGCAGCGGTCCGGCCCGCGAGGTCGACCTGGACGACCCCGACCTGGACGAACGCGAGCGGGTCATCGCGGCGCTCGAACAGGCCGGCTGGGTGCAGGCCAAGGCCGCCAGGCTGCTGGATATGACGCCGAGGCAGATCGCCTACCGCATCCAGACCCTGAACATCAAGGTGCGGCAAATCTAGGCTAACTGTTGCCAACACCGCGCCAGACCGGCGTGGTGCGGCGCTTTATGCAGTAGCATCCGGCCATCAGCACACGGCGAATGACCGACATGAAACGCGACAAGCTGGTTTGCCGGTGCGCCCTGCTGGCCGTCCTGGCGGCGACCGAAGCGGCCGCCGGCAACCCGGAATGGCAGGACAACAGCCTGACCCTGGTCGCCGGAGGGCACTTCCGGGTCGACCCCGAGACGCGCCTGACGCTGACCTACGAGCACGCCAGCGGCTGGGGTTTCGGTGACCTGTTCATGTTCGTCGACGCCACCCGGTTCAACGAAGGCCGGGGCAACGCCTACTACGGCGAGTTGAGTCCGCGCTTCAGCTACGCCAAGCTGAGCGGCACCGGCATGGGGGCGGGCCGGGTGCGCGATGTGCTGCTGGCGACCACGCTGGAATTCGGTGAGGGCGACGTCGAGACCCTGCTGGCCGGGCCGGGTTTCGACCTGGCCGTCCCCGGCCTCGATTTTTTCCAGCTCAACCTGTACCACCGCTTTCCGCTGCACGGCCAGGACGGCAGGACGATCCAGGTCACCCCGGTCTGGGCGGTGACCCGGGGGCGCTGGCGTTTCGACGGCTTCATCGACTGGAATATCCATTCCGACGGCGCCTATGCCAGCAACTGGCACGTCAACCCGCAGCTGAAATACGACCTCGGCAAGTCGTTCGGTTGGCCCGACCGGGCCGTGCAGGTAGGCGTCGAATACAGCCACTGGAAGAACAAATACGGCATCCGTGACAGTTCAGCGTTCCGGACCGATGAAAACGCCCTGAGCGTGATCGTGCAGTCGCATTTTTAATGGGCACGGCGCAGCCATCGCGCCTGGGCACTAGCGATCGTGCCCGTTGCCCCGATGGTCGTTCCTGCGCTCGTCACGGCGATCATCCCTGCGGTCGTTGCGCCGGTCATCGCCGCGAACACGGTGTCTTTCCTCGTAACGGGGAACGTAGACACGGCTATACCAATTGTCCTGGACAAAATAGACCGGTTCACCACAGGCGCGGTATTCGTGGCAGTGCTTCTGCCAATGTTTGGCATGACCCGGCGGCACCCGCAGATAGATCGGTGGACGATGCATGGGCATGCGTTCAACGATGAGGGGCTGGGCGTAGATGAGCTGTGGATGCGGGAAACCGCCGATGTCGAGTTGACCATAGAAGCCGGGCTGGCCGACGCTAATCGACACGCCAACATCGGCGGCCAGGGCCGGGGCGGTGGCCACAGCCAAAGCCGCCGCGAAGATAAAACGTTTCATCTCTGATCTCCTGTTGTTGATCAAGCTGCTCCGGCCTTGGGTGGCAAGACCGGAGCGTTCATGCCTGCTTACCAGTTGCGATAATCCCTGGCGTCATCGTAACGGTGGCCGCGGCCATCATGCCGATCATCCCGATCCCTGTCGCGATGGTCGTCCCGCCAGCCATCCCGGTCTCTGTCGCGATGGTCATCCCGCCAACCATCCCGGTCGTTTCGCCAGTAGCGATAGGTATAACGCGGACCATACCAGTATGGCGGCGGGGCATAGTAGCGGGGCGAGCCATACACCACATAAGGACGCTCGCGGTAGTAGCCGTAGGACCGGCGATCGTCGTCGGCCGCCGAAGCGCCGACCGCGGCACCCAGGAAACCGCCGACGACGGCACCGTCATGGCCGCCGACGGCGTGACCCAGGATCGCACCGGCCCCGGCACCGATCAGGGCGCCGGCCAGTTCGTCGGACGCCATGGCAACCGGGCTGGCCAAGGCGATCAGGCTAGCCATCAGCAGACTGGGGGCGATATATCTGGATTTCATGATTGACTCCATCAGTTGACTACGATTCCAGATTACGCGGCGGATGTGCCGCTGGGGTTGCCGGCTTGTAAGCATGTGTTACCACTTGTTACAGAGGCCGGAGCTACCGAATCGTGTCCCAGGCCGGGCACGCTCCGATTAACCATAATCCTGGCGGCAGGCGACAATAGGCATCATGCAACCGGAAACCATTCCCATGTTCCAGCCACTGACGGGTATCTATGAGCCATCGGCCATCCGGCAGCTTGCAGATGGCCGCTTCCTGGTGGTCGAGGATGAAAAGCAGCATCCTTTCAGCCTGGTCACGATCGGCCCCGATGGCAGCGCCGCCAGCACGCCTCTGGAGCCGGGCTGGTTCGATTTCGACAACGCCTTCTGGAAGCTGGATGACCTGGAGGGGTTGGCGCAGGACCGGGCCGGGAACCTCTACGCCATAACCTCGCATTCACGCACCGGGAGTGGCGAGGAAAAGAAGTCGCGCGACAAGCTGGTCCGCTTCCGGATCGACGGCGACCGTGTCGTCGAGACCCGGGTGGTCGGCACGCTGAAGCCGGCGTTGTCGGCCGCGCACCCGGCCCTGGCGGCAGCGGCGGAAGTGCGCGACGTGAAGGCTGATGGCGGCTTGAATATCGAGGCACTGGCGATCAGCGCCGACCAGCAGCAACTGTTGATCGGTCTGCGCAGCCCCTTGCTCGACCATCGGGCCATCATCGTCGGCGTCGAAAACCGCAACGAGATGTTCGAGGCCGGCGCGCCGGCCAGGATCTCCACCACGCTGACCACGCTGGATCTGGCCGGCAACGGGATCCGTGGCATGGCCTGCCTTGCCGACCTGGGCGGGTATTTGATCATCGGGGGCCCCGCCGCGCGCGAGCAGGTTCAATTCCAGGTCTGGTTCTGGAGCGGCCAACCGAATGATCCGGCGCAACGTGTCAGCGTTCCCGGCCTGCCCGGCTTCGAACATGCCGAGGGGATCTGTCCTGCCGTCATCGACGGCCGCCAGCGTATCGTCATCGTCAGCGATGACGGCAACCGGGCAGCGGCGCGACCTGCCCGGTTGCTGCTGCTCGACCCGGAACAACTGGAAATTGCCGCCTGACCAGGGTTTGTCGTTTTCATAACAAGGTGGCCTGCCGGACCTGTGCAGTTTATGACAGTGGGACCGACTTGTCTCATACAAGTCTAGTAAAAACAGATAGATAGCATTGCTGGCAGAGCCGGCACGCGGCTTGCAAGTAAGGGATATGTATCCCTGAGGAGGAAGCATCGTGGAACTGCCCGTACTCAATGCCAGCCAAGACAGCGCGCCCCAAGGCGGTTGCGCGTCCCATTCCTGCGGTTCGACCGACGACCAGATGGATCATCTGCCCGAAAGCATCCGGCAGAAGATCTACAACCATCCCTGCTATTCTGAGCAGGCGCACCACTACTTTGCCCGCATGCATGTGGCGGTGGCGCCGGCCTGCAACATCCAGTGCAACTACTGCAACCGCAAGTACGATTGCGCCAACGAATCGCGCCCCGGCGTGGTGTCCGAGGTCATGAGCCCCGAGCAGGCGGTGAAGAAGGTGATGGCCGTGGCCGCCACCATCCCGCAGATGACCGTGCTGGGCATCGCCGGACCGGGAGACCCGCTGGCCAACCCCGAGCGCACCTTCCAGACCTTCCGCGAACTGTCCGAGAAGGCGCCCGACATCAAGCTGTGCGTGTCGACCAACGGCCTGACCCTGCCCGACTGCGTCGATGAGCTGGCCAAGCACAACATCGACCACGTCACCATCACCATCAACTGCGTCGACCCCGACGTGGGCGCCAAGATCTACCCCTGGATCTTCTGGAAGAACCAGCGCCTGCGTGGCCGCGAGGCGGCCGAGATTCTCATCGCCCAGCAGCAGAAGGGCCTGGAGATGCTGACTGCGCGCGGCATCCTGGTGAAGGTCAACTCGGTGATGATCCCGGGCGTCAACGACGAGCACCTGGCCGAGGTATCGAGAGTGGTCAAGGCCAAGGGCGCCTTCCTGCACAACGTCATGCCCCTGATCGCCGAGGCCGAGCACGGCACCTACTACGGCGTCATGGGCCAGCGCGGCCCCACCCATGAGGAATTGCAGAAGCTGCAGGATGCCTGTGCCGGCGACATGAACATGATGCGTCACTGCCGCCAGTGCCGTGCCGACGCGGTCGGTCTGTTGGGCGAGGATCGCGGCCAGGAATTCACCATGGACAAGATCGAGGCCATGGAGATCGACTACGAGGCCGCCATGGTCAAGCGCGCCGAAGTGCATGCCCAGATCGAGCGCGAGCTGGCGATCAAGGAACAGGCCAAGACCGCCAAGGCGGAGTTGATTGCCATCCAGGGTTTGAAGTCCGACAAGTCCGCGACCCGCCCGGTGCTGATGGCCGTGGCCACCAAGGGCGGCGGCGTGATCAACGAGCACTTCGGCCACGCCTCCGAGTTCCTGATCTACGAGGCCTCGCCCGAGGGCGTGCGGTTCATCGGCCACCGCAAGACCACCCCGTACTGCGAGGGCGGCGATACCTGCGGCGACGGTGAAAGCGCGCTCGACCAGACCCTGCGCATACTCAAGGGTTGCGAAGTGGTGCTCTGCTCCAAGGTCGGTTACGAACCCTGGCAGCCGCTCGAGGCCGCCGGCATCGCGCCCAACGGTGAGCATGCCATGGAGCCGATCGAGGAAGCGGTGGCCGCGGTGTACGAGGAGATGCGTAGCGCCGGCAAACTGGTCGAAGCGACCGAAACCGCGCAAAAAGCCGCCTGAGGAGAACAGTCATGGCCTTTGAAATCATCGAATCCTGTGTCAACTGCTACGCCTGCGAGCCCTTGTGTCCCAACCAGGCCATCTACGCCGCGAGTCCGCATTTCATGATTGCGGAGGAAAAATGTACCGAGTGCATCGGTGACCATATCGATGCCCAGTGCGTCAGCATCTGCCCGATCGAAGGCGCCATCCTCGATGAAATGGGCGTCGCATTGAATGCGCCCGGCTCGCTGACCGGCATCCCGCCGGAGTTGCTGGCCAAGATCGATCAGCAGGGCACCGCGGCCGTGCTTTGATCATGGCCACCGTCCTCTTCTACGAGAAACCGGGCTGCGTCAACAACACCAGGCAGAAGGTGTTGCTGGCGGCTGCCGGCCACACCGTCTGGGCCCGCAACCTGCTCACCGAACGCTGGACGGCGGCCCGGTTGCGGCCCTTCTTCGGCGACCTGCCGGTAGCCCAGTGGTTCAACCTCTCGGCACCGCGCATCCGTGACGGCCTGCTCGACCAGGAGCGGGTCACCGAGACCGAGGCCCTGGTGCTGATGCTGGCCGACCCGCTGCTGATCCGGCGGCCGCTCATGGAGGTGGACGGCGACTTCCGGGTCGGCTTCGATCCCGAGGCCGTGGCTGCCTGGATCGGGCTCGGCAAGTCGAAGATCGGCGACGACCTGGAAACCTGCCCGCGTGCCCACGCGGCGGAGCCGTGCCAGGAGCCGGCACGGCTATGAACGTCGAAGCGGTCGAACTCGCCCAAGGTGTGCACTGGATCGGTGCGCTGGATCCCGATCTGCGCGAGTTCGACATCATCTTGAAGACCGCCAACGGCACCACCTACAACGCCTATTGCGTGCGCGGTTCCGAGGGCGTTGCGGTGATCGACACCGTCAAGGAAAATCGCGCCGAGGACTTCTTCGCCCGCCTGGAGCAGGTGGCCGCGTATGACGAAATCAAGGTTATCGTGCTCAATCACCTGGAGCCCGACCACACCGGTGCCCTGCCGGAACTGATGCGGCGGGCGCCCAATGCGCGCCTGTACATCTCGTTCAAGGCCCAGATCATGCTGAAGGCCCTGCTCAAGAGCGAGGAACTGGTCTACACCACGGCCAAGACCGGCGATACCGTCTCTCTGGGCGATCGCACCCTGCATTTCCTGCACACCCCCTTCCTGCATTGGCCGGACACCCAGTGCACCTGGCTGGTGGAATCCGGCATCCTGTTTTCCGGTGACGTGTTCGGCTGCCATTTCTGCGACCCGCGCCTGTTCAACGACCGGGTCGGCGATTTCCGCTTCTCCTTCGAGTACTACTACCAGCACATCATGCGGCCGTTCCGCGAGCATGTCCTGGACGCATTGGAACTGATCGAACCCCTGGACCTGCGCCTGATCGCCCCGGCCCATGGCCCGATCCTGCGCGATGCGCCGGGCAATTACGTGCGGCGCTATCGCCAACTGGCCCAGCCGATGCTGCTCAACGAGGCGGGCGACCGGGCCAAGACGCTGCTGATCTTCTATCTCTCGTCCTACGGCAACACCGCCCGCATGGCCCAGGCGGTGCGCGACGGCGCCGAGGAGATCGACGGCGTGCGGGCGTCGCTGTTCGATCTTCAGGGCGGCGAGGTGGCCCCCTTCGTGGATCTGGTTGAGGAGGCCGACGGCATCGCGTTCGGTTCGCCCACCATCAACGGCGACGCCGTCAAGCCGGTCTGGGACCTGCTCTCCTCGTTGACCATGGTCAACGTCCGGGAAAAGCTCGGTGCCGCGTTCGGCTCCTACGGCTGGAGCGGCGAGGCGGTGACCATGCTGGAAGACCGCATGCGCGGACTCAAGCTGCGGGTGCCGGTCAAGGGCATCCGGGTCAAGCTCATCCCGACCGATGAGGAACTGACGCTTTGTCATGCCTTCGGCCGCGAACTGGCCCTGCACCTGACCGGCCAGGTCACCCGCAAGGTCATCACCATGGAAGAGCTCAACGCTCAAACCAGCAACTCAAAGGAATACTTGCATGCCTAAGGCCAACGTCACTTTTGAAGATATCGGCGTCACCGTCACCGTGCCCGCCGGCACCCGTCTGATCGAGATCTCGGAAAAGGTCGGCGCCGGCATCACCTACGGCTGCCGCGAGGGCGAGTGCGCCACCTGCATGATGAAGATCGTCTCCGGCATGGAACACATGTCCGAGCGTTCGGTGCTGGAAGACAAGGTGTTGCAGGAAAACATGGCCGGCCGGCATCATCGGCTCGCCTGCCAGGCCCAGGTGCTCGGCGGCGAGGTGGTGGTGCGGCCGGGGTAAGCAGATGCAAGAAGCAAGATCCAAGGCTCAAGCAGCGCGCCAAGATTTCCTTGCGTCTTGAATCTTGGATCTTTCCTCTCAATACGAAATGGAGTCATTGAAATGCCCAACATCACCTTCTCCAGCCCCCTGCACAAGGACAAGACCGTCTATGCGGTGGCCGGAAGCCATACCAAGTCCTTGCTGACCCTGGCCAAGGAAAACCACATCCCGATCGACTTCTCCTGCCAGGACGGCGAGTGCGGCACCTGTCTGATCAAGGTCACCAACCTGTCCCGCAAGGGTCCCATGGGCGGTCCCCTGACCGACCGCGAGATCACCGTTCTCAAGGACCTGGGCAAGATCACCCAGGACCAGATCGAGGCCATGAAGGTCGACGACACCGTGCACACTTCCTGGCGCCTGGCTTGCCAGATGGTGTTGCGCGACGAGGATATCCTGGTCGAGTACCCCAGCAAGTAGGGGCAAGTCATGACCTGCATCAGCGCAAGCCTAGACAGTCTGGAGACCGGTGCCGGCCTGTACGGCCGCCTGATGGCCCATGCCGCCGGGTTGGCCAACGACGACCTGTTCGCGAAGATGCTGGTCAGCCAGGCCACCGGGGTCGGGGCCTTGCCGCCCGGCCTAGGCCTCGACCCGGAGTCGTTCTCCGAGCTGCTGACGCGGCACTTCCCCGACTCCGGTCCGCTCGGCCTCACCGCCGGCGACGGCCTTGATACCGCGCGGGCGCCGGAACGCGACGACCTCATCGCCCTGATGCTCGAAGGCCGTGCCGATGCCGATGCCTCCGAGGTCTGGATGGCCGCGATCGTCGCGGCCGCCTGCATGGCCGGCGACCACCTCTGGCAGGATCTCGGCCTCTGGCTGCGCGCGGACCTGTCCCGTCTGATGACGGAAAACTTCCCCCACTTGGCGGCCAAGAACGACCGCGACATGAAGTGGAAAAAATTCCTCTACCGGCAGATCTGCGACCGCGAAGGCATACCGGTCTGCCCGGCGCCGTCCTGCCAGGCCTGCGTGGATTACGCCAAGTGCTTCAACACGGAGTCCTGACGGTGTGAATGCCGCACTCGACCGCGCCATCGCCGCCTACCTCGGCCTGGCCATCGGCGACGCCCTGGGCGCCACGGTCGAGTTCATGACACCGCGCGAAATCGCGGCGCAGTACAAGGTCCACGATACCTTGCGCGGCGGCGGCTGGCTGAACCTGAAGCGTGGCCAGGTCACCGACGACACCACCATGGCGCTGGCACTCGGCGACGCCATCCTGGCCCATGGCCGGGTCCTGGCCTTGCCGGCGGCGCAGGCCTTCGACGCCTGGATGCGGGCCAAGCCGGTCGACATCGGCAATACCGTCCGGCGCGGCCTGCTGCGTTTTCGTGAGACCGGCCAGACCGAGATGCTCGAGTGCGAACACGCTGCCGGCAACGGCGCCGCCATGCGGGTGCTGCCGGCGGTCCTGGCGACCCTGAACCAGCCCGAGGAGGTGGTGCGGCTGGCCTGCCGGACCCAAGCCCACATCACCCACAACAACCCCTTGTCCGATGCCGGCACCGAATGCCTGGCCCTGATGGTGCGCGACGCCATCGGTGGCGCCGACAAGGTCCGGCTCTTGCATGAGCGGGCGCATCCCCTGGCCCGGCTGCATACCGAATTCACCTTCCGCGCCGTGCGCCAGCAGGCCAACCCGAGCGGCTATATCGCCGACACGGTGGTTGCGGTGTTCCAGGCCCTGTTCGATACCGACGACCTCGAGACCTGCCTGGTCGACGTGGTCAACCGGGGCGGCGATGCCGACACCACCGGGGCCATCGCCGGCATGCTGGCCGGTGCCTTGTACGGCCTCTCGGCCATCCCGGAGCGCTGGCTCAATGCGCTTGATCCGGCAATACGCAAGGCCTGCGAGGAGCAGGCCGAGGCATTGGTCAGGCTGACCTGATCAGGCGGCGGTACGGCGGCGCGGGAACGGCAGGGTCTGGCCGAACTTTTCCAGACCCTTGCCGGCCGAGTCGGGATCGCCCTGTCCCGCTACCGGTTCGATAACCTCATGACGGTCGACGCGGGCCAGGGTGACGATCAGGCCGGCAGTGGCCAGGAACAGGAACACCGGCCCGAACAGCCAGAACACCAGCGGGATGGCAAACAGGTAGGCCCGCATCCCCAGGGCCATCATGTTGCCCGCCTGGATGAGGCGGTCGGCGACGCTGTCGGGGGACAGGCCGTAATGGGCTTCCTGGTCTTCGCGCGCGACGTTGACCATGAACAGGACGTGATTGGCCAGCCGGATGGACATGGCGTAGGCGAAGAAGGCGATGATGAAATCGGCCAGCAGGAACATCACCTTGACGATCCACAGGCCGGGCGAATGCGAGCCGAGGAAGCCGAGGACATGCCAGCTGCGGGTGATGTTTTCCGCCTGCCCGGACAGGGTGAGCGTGCCGACGATGAGCAGCGACGCGGTGGAAGCCATCATGATGCCGACCATGATGAAGTTGCGCAGGGTCTGCACGGCCATCACGTCCTTGCCGGGATGGGTCATCACCTGTCTGACCCAGAGTTTGCGGGCCAGGGCGTTGACGGCGTGGATGGAGCAGGATGGATTGCTCTGGGCACGGGCACGGAAGTTGACGTAGTAGGCGGCAACCAGGATTGCGCTGATCGTGAGGGCGATGCCGTCGGCGCTGAATTCTCTCAGCCAGGCCAGGTCGGGCAATAGTTCAAGCATGATGCGTTACTCCAGCGAATAGGTGTTCCAAGCAGGGTGACGATGCGCGTCGCGTTCAGAGGCTGGTGGTCGGGGCATGGTCCAGGCTGGCCAGGTGGCGCCATTTCTCGGCCTTGGCGGCATTTGGCGCCAGGCCAAGCTGGCCTTGTTGATAGGCATCGGAGAGCGCGATCATGGCCATGGCATTGCCATGATGGGCAGACAGTCGCAACCACTGCAGGGCCTGCTTGGGATCGGCATCGACCGCCCAGGAGCCATCGCGGTAGCGCAGGGCCAGTTCGTACTGGGCGTCGCTGTCGCCGGCCTGGGCACGTTGCATCAGGCTATCCGCGCTCTGTCCGTTCATGGTGGCGTTGTCGAGCATCCGGTACAGGCGCGACCAGATGCCGTCGTCGGCAGTGACAGCCAGGCTGGGGGCCTGGTCATCGGCACCGAGCGCCTTGCGGGCAGCCAGGTCGCCCTTGACGCTGGCACGCTCGAGCCAACGGTAACCCTCGTCCTGCCGAGCCGGCGCCTCACCCTGGGCGATCAGCGCCAGGCCAAGTTGCGATTCGGCATGGACCTCGCCGGCCTGGGCGGCCTGGCCCCACCACTGCTGCGCCGCAGCCGCGTCCTTGGCGACACCGTCGCCAGCGGCATAAGCATCGCCCAGCAACGCGGCGGCGTAGGTGTCGCCGGCGCGGGCGGCACGGCCGAACCAGAGCGCGGCGGTCTGGTGGTCCCTGGGCAGTTCATATTGGCCGTTCTGGTAGGCCAGGCCCAGCATCAGCTGTGCCCGCGGCTCGCCATCCGTAGCCTGCTGGATCAACTGGGTCCGATTGGCACCGTCCTGGACATGATGCGGCAACGCAACCACCAGGCCGATGCCCAGGGCCACGGCCACGCCAACCAGCAGCGGGGTGCGTGACGGCCCGTCGGCATGGCCATGAAGGCTGGCCATCGGCGCGGCGGCGGCGACCAGACTCAGGCGGTATGGCAACTGGTGCTTGCGGACAGGAAAAAAAAGACGCATTTTTAAACCCCTTGGATGGATGATGCCGGATGCTATGTAGAGTTCACAGCAAGGTCCGGGCCAGTCCCTTTTAATTCATTTAATGTCAATACAAATCAACATGTTATGCGAGTCTTTCCGGCGCCTTGCCGGGTCCGCAGGCTACGCATTGCGGAGGGATCAACAAAATGCGTAGCCTGCATCGCTGGTGGCAGGTCAACCGGCTGCAACGCAAGGTCATGCTGGTGGTGCTGGTGATCATCGTGGTGCCCATGGTGGCCACCGGCATGCTGACGGCCTCCTGGGTGATCACCCGGGTGGATGCCTCGATCGAGAACTGGCTGCGCGAGTCGGCCCGGCTGAACCTGGACTGGCTGCACGGACTGCACAACAACGCCCGCCTGTTCACCGACCTGCTGGAGGAGGTCAACCACGACCAGTGGCGCCTGGTCCCGGACCAGCCCCTGATCCCGCAACGCCTGCAGCCGCTGGCGGGCGAGCTGGGGATCAGCTTCATCCAGGTCTACGGCCTGGATGGACGACGGTTGTATAGCTCGATACCGGTCGAGATGGCCTGGACGCCGGAACCGGGGCACGACGAGGCGGTGATCCGGGTCAGCCGGGAACAGCAACGGCAACTGGCGGCGGTGACCGTGGTGGAGGTGCCCCGGCGGGGGCCGGCGCGCTATCGTCTGGTCATCGGCGCCTTGTTCGACAAGCCGCTGCTGCAGCATCTGGGCCTGACCAGCGGCCTCAAGACCCGTTTGTTCTATCCCAGTGGCGAGGATTTCGCCAAGGCCTTCGCGGAGGAAGAGAGCGCACCCTTGCGCCTGCGCCTGCCGGCCGAGGCCTTCCAGCGCCTGCGCGGGCGCCAGGAATTCTTCAGCCCGGAGGCGGAGGAGGGCACCTACTGGGGCCTGTATACCCCGGTCCTCGACTCCAACCGCCAGGTCGAGGCGGTGTTGTTCAGCGGCCTGGCCCACAGCCGGGGTGACCAGATCCTGGCCGACCGCAGCACCCTGACCCTGGCCATCGCCCTGCTCGGCAGCCTGCTGGCGGTGGGCATGGGACTGTTGTTGAGCCGGCTGGTGATCCGCCCGGTGGAGACCCTGCGCGATGGCGTCCTGCGGGTGGCGGCGCAGGACTTCCGGGCCGCGATCCCGGTGCGCGGCAACGACGAGCTGGCCGACCTGGCGCGCGCCTTCAACACCATGGCCGCCAGCCTGCGCGAGGCGCGCGACGAGCAGCAGCAGGAATTCCGGCGCGACAAGATCACCGCGCTGGGCGAGCTGTCCCTGGCCATGGCGCACGAGATCCGCAACCCGATCGGCGTGCTCAACACCGCGGCCCAGCTGATGGACAAGGCCCAGGGCGACCCGGAACGCCTGGCCGACCTGACCCGCATGATCCGGGAGGAGACTGCACGCCTGAACGGCCTCCTGCGCGACTTCCAGCAACTGGCCCGGCACCGCAAGCCGCAGTTTGAGGTCATCCCGCCCGAGCGGCCCTTGGAGGCGGCCCTGCGCCTGATGCTGGCGGCGCACCCGGAGGTCGGGCTGACGCGGGAGTACGAGCACGGCGGGGCGGTGATCCAGGCCGACCCGGAGTTGCTCCAGCAGGCCTGGACCAACCTGATCAACAATGCCCTGGAAGCCATCGGCGCTGCGCCCGCCCGGCTGATCCTGCGTTCCTGGCTGGACGGCGCCTCGCTCTACGTCGCCCTGGAGGACAACGGCCCGGGCGTGCCGGTGGAGCGGATACCGCGCCTGTTCGAGCCCTTCTACACCTCCAAGGACCACGGCAGCGGCCTCGGCCTGACCATCGCCGACACCCTGGTCGAGGCCAATGCCGGCCGATTGCAATACGCCCCGGGCCGGATCGGCGGGGCCTCATTCATGATGCGGTTCGCCACCGCCACGGGAGCCCCCTGATGCAGCAGACTATCCTGATCGTCGAGGACGAGCGCAACATGCGGATGGTGGTCCGCATGGCCCTGGAGGATGCCGGCTACCGGGTCCTGGAGGCGGACTCCGCCGAGGCGGCCCTGGCCAGGCTGGCCGAGCCGGACCTGGCGGTGGTGCTGACCGATCTCAAGCTGCCGGGCATGCGCGGCGAGGAACTGGTAGCCATCTGCCGGCGCGAGCGCCCCGAGGTGCCGGTGATCGTGCTGACCGCATTCGGGTCGATCCGCTCCGCCATCGAATGCATGCAGGCCGGGGCGACCGATTACCTGACCAAGCCGTTCGAGACCGAAGAGCTGTTGCTGGTCATCCAGGGGGCGCTGCGCCTGCACGACCTGATGCTGGAGAACCAGCGCCTGCATGCCGTGGTCAGCGACGCCCGGCCGCGCCGCCGCCTGATCGGCGAGAGCGCGGCCATGCGCCACCTGCTCGACGAAATCATGCAGGTGGCGCCCTACCGCAGCAATGTCCTGATCACCGGCGAGAGCGGCACTGGCAAGGAGGCCGTGGCTCGCTGCATCCATGAGCGCGGCCCGCGCGCCGAGCAGCCCTGGGTGGCCCTGAACTGCTCGGCGATCCCGCGCGACCTGATGGAAAGCGAACTGTTCGGCTATGTCCGCGGTGCCTTCACCGGCGCCAACCAGAACCGCCTCGGCCGTCTCGAGCAGGCCAACGGCGGCACCCTGTTCCTCGACGAGATCGGCGATCTCGACCTGCCCCTGCAGGGCAAGCTGCTGCGGGTGTTGCAGGAACGCGAGTTCTCGCCGCTGGGCAGCGATGCCGTGCGCCAGGTGGATGCGCGCATCATCGCCGCCACCAACCGCGACCTGCAGCAGCGGGTACGGGAAGGCGCCTTCCGGGAAGACCTGTACTACCGGCTCGATGTCTACACCATCCGGGTGCCGCCGTTGCGCGACCGTCTCGACGATGTACCCGAGCTGGCCGGAGCCTTCCTGGCCGAACTGCGCTCGGAGATGGGCAAGCCGGTCGCGGGATTCGCCGAACCGGCCCTGGCGGCACTCTGCCGCTATGCCTGGCCGGGCAACGTGCGGGAACTGCGCAATGCCGTCGAACGCGCCCTGCTGTCCTGCCGCAGCGAGCTCATCGAGGCGAAGGACCTGCCCGAGCGGGTGCTCGGCGACGGCAGCATGCCGGCCAATACGGCCGCGGCAGGCCCCGGAGCGGAGGGGATGGAGGCCTGGCTGGAGGAGGAAGAACGGCGCGCGATCATCGCCGCCCTGGCGGCCAGCGACGGCATCCAGGCCCAGGCCGCGCGTCGGCTGGGGATCACCGAACGCAGCCTGTGGCACCGCATCAAGAAGCTGGCGATCAAGGTCGAGCGCACCGTGCGGGAATGACGACCCCGGATCAGGACAACACCGGCAACGCGGTCCCCTTCATGGCCACCTTCGATTCGCCGGTGCGCTTCAGGTGCGCCGCCAGGGCGGAATCCATGGTCGCCAGATGGAGGCTGAACCACTCCGCCAGCCCGGTTCGGACATAGGCCCGGGCCAGCATCAGGCGGCCGCGCTGCACCGCCCGGTTCATCTGCACCAGATCGCCGTAGACACGGTGATGCTCGCCCTCGTGTTCACCCAGGGCCGGGAAGCGCGAGATGCGCATCAGCCGGCCCTCGTTGCTGAAATGCTGGCGCGAGTGGTCGAGCAGCTTGCCGAACAAGGCCGCAAAATCGGCGTCGTCGGCCTCGTTCAGCAGGTTCACCAGGGCGGTGAATTCACGGTGCGTATGGTCCATCTCGTCGATGCCGAGGCCATGCACGGCGTCCACCCAGTCGATCATGCCACGCTTTCCAGTGCCAGCTCGGGTTCGGCCGCGGCGAGAAAGTCGGCCACAGAGGCCGGGACCAGTTCGAAGCCCAGCTTGTCGAGGAAGCGCTTCTCCTTGTCGTTGGCATCCGGTATCACGGCCCAGCCCCCGGCATGGCCGAAGGCGATGTCGGCCAGCACCATGCGCTCGGTGTCGCGGTTCAGGCGCATGCCCAGCAGCAGGTACTTGCGGCCCTGGCGCATGCGCTTCAGGAACGGCGGGATGGCGAAGCCGCCCATCAGCTCGGTGATGTAGTCGACGAAGTCGGCGTCCGAGGCGATGTAATTGGACTCCGGCAACGGCGTGCCGAGCGGCTTGAACAATACCGGCAGGCTGACATCGACCGCCTCGGGGTCGATGGCCTGGTAAGCCGTGCCGTCGTGCTGGAACAGCTTGAACCGGTAGGCGGCGGCGCTGATGCGGGCGACGCCGACGATCAGGGTGTGCGGGGTGCGGGCATAGGTCTGCTGGAGCAGGGTGTCGCGGTTGGCGTCGACGATATAGGGCAGCCCGCAGCCGGCCAGCCAGGTGTGCAGCGCGGAGGCGCTCCAGGAGGTATCGCGGTAGGTGCGGTCGAGAAACTTGGTCAGGGCGCCGCGGCCGCGCTTGAGTTCCACGTTCATCGCTGCGCGCGGGAACTCGTACATCAGCTTGGGCGCCATCGGCTGGCCATTGTTCATGGCCAGGATCAGGCTGTCGGAATCGGCCGGGATGCTCTGGCCGCTGGCGGGATCGATTACCCCGGCCAGGGCGCCGGCGCCCAGGTAAGGCACCACGGAACCGTCATTCAGACCGGACAGGATGGAAGCAAAAGGTGTGGACACGGTGGGTTCTCCAAGGCAAACAAACCCGATACCCGCAAAACCCGTGCCGGGGCCGGATCCCTGTGTCGGTGCGGCTTCCGGGGTAGCCCGCCTTGTCGTGTTCGCGACAATTGCCCCGGCAATGGCACGAATCCGCGTCGGCGCCCGGCAATAAACCCTGTAGTGACGCGGGTTTGCCGGCTGGCCCGGATTTTGCGGTGTCTTTATCGCTTATTCACTTTCCCCAGGGGAACTATATGTTGCTGGACAACTACGAGAAGGACCAACTGCTGTACAACTCCAACTTCAAGGAGGCCGCCGGTGCCGGCTGGTACGCCTACCGGGGCGACCTGGTTGTGGTGGACGGCGAGATCGCCGATGCCCAGGGCCGCCGCAAGCCGCCCGTGGTCGGGCTGATCGGCTCGGTCATGCTGACCGAGTCGGACAAGATCAAGCTGTTGGCGGGCTCGCTCGACGACCTGGCCGACATCAAACCTATGCTGGGCAAATACCAGGCCGATTTCGCTGCTGACGTGAAGGTGGTCCTGTTCGTGGTCAACGTTGCCAAGCCCGTGATCGCCACCCTCGACGGGATCAACTTCGTGCTGATCCCGATGGTCGACGGCATGGTCTGGAACGAACTGGCCGACGAACTGGCCCTGGAAAAGAGCGACTTCAAGGGCCAGGGCGCCGGCGAAAAGGTACGTACCGTGTATGAGGCGTTCACGGGCTACAAGCCCAAATACGAGACCGTCACCATGGACGAGGCCATGGCGCGCAAGACCGACGCCAAGCGGGAAAACCGCGGACCGGTTTAGCCGCCTGCTAGGAAGAGGGGTCGCTGCGATCCAGCCGGTACAGGCTGAACACCAGCCAGGTCGTGGCGATCATCAGGAACACCGGGCCGAACAGCCAGAACACCAGCGGCACCGCGAAGAAGAATGCCCGCATGCCGATGGTGAACAAGCTGCCGGCCCGGTTCAGCCGCTGCCCGACGCCGTGCGGTGACAGGCTGGGGTGGGCGCCGGGGTCGGGTACGTTGATCATGAACACCACCTGATTGGCCAGGCGTACCGACATGGCGAAGGCGAAGAAGGCCACGATGAAGTCGATCAGCAGGCAGAGCACCTTGATGATCCAGATCTCCGCCGAATGGGCACTGATCAGGTTCAACACATGCCAGCTGTGTGCGATGTTCTCGGCCTGGCCCGACAGGGTCAGGGTGCCGATGATGAGCAGGGCGGCCGTGGAGGCCATCAGCGAGGCGCCCATGATGAAGTTACGCAGGGTCTGCACCGCCATGATGTCCCGGGACGGATTGTTCATGACGTTGATCACCCAGAGTGCGCGCGCCAGCTCGTTGACGCCCTGGATGGTATAGGTCGGATCCTTGCGCAGGCGCAAATTCAGGAACAGGTAGTAGGCCCCGATCAGCATTGCGCTGAACAGGAAGGCGGCCAGATCGACCCCGAAGCTTTTCAATAAATCCATATCGTAGTCATGTCCTCACTGGGTCTCCGCCCACTCAGGTCGGGGCGTCTCTATTATTGGCCTTGTCGATATTCCAGAAATGTTCCATGAACACGTAGGTGAACGAGGCCGACCAGCCGATCAGCAGGAGTCCGTTCAGGGCCTCGAATCCGCACACCATGCGCAGCATGCCGGTGGGAAAGATGTCGCCGAAACCGACCGAGGTATAGGTCTCCGCGGAAAAGTACAGGAAAGTGGCGAAGCTGTCCGCGAAATGGCCGACGAAGTTGCCCAGGCTGAAATGATCGCGCAGGAAATAATAGGCCACGCCGTACAGGACGATCTCCAGCATGTGTGCAATCAGGGTGCCGAGGACGCCGAACAGGACCCGCGCCCGGTCGGATACGGCGAGCCTGGGCAGGATGGCGGACAGGCCGCGCAGGCACTCGAAATGGATCAGCGTGGTGGCGAGGATGAGGAGGGCGCTGAGCAGAAGCGCAATGGTCATGGCGTGAGTGGGCGTCCTGGTCGGGTGTCTGGGCTGGCCACCCGGACAGACCGGAAATAATCGCAAGGGTTCAGCCGGCGCATGCGGTCAATGGCTGCCGGAGGTGCCCAGCCAGAAGCCGATGTTCTTGTCGAGGAACTCGTCCCAGGGCATGTAATGGGAGCCGTCACAGGAGAAGGTGAGGCCGATGATGCCGTTGAAGATGTTGATCGACCCCGAGCGCAGGTACAGCGTCTCGTCCATGAAGCGCAACGCCTTGAAGGTGTGCAGTATGTCGCGTATCCGTTCCGCCGGCAGCACCGCCTGGTCCGGGTAGGGGCAGTGCGGGTAGGCCATGCACAGGCCGGGATCGGACAGTTCGTCGATGCCGTGCATGCGGTAGCGGTAGGGGTCGTTGATCAGCCACAAGGTCGCCCGCGAGCTGGAGAAATGCAGCTTGCCGTGGAACACCCCGTGCACGGTCATCAACTCGTTCATCAGGTCCAGCACGGCGTCGATGCGCTGGTCCATCAGGCTGTCGGCACGGGCCTGGTGGAACAGGCCGGCCCGGATGGCCGGGTCGCCCTTGAGTTGGCGCCAATGTTCCGGCTGCCGATACAGGGCCTGGGTGGCGGGCAACTCGCGCAGGTCGAAGTCGGCGCCCAGGAACCCGAGCAGGTGACCATCCCCGGCGAGGATGCGTTGCACGGCAGTGAGCGAGGGCCGGCGGGCGTTGCGGCTGAGATAGGCATCGGAGAGCGAGAAATGCGCCCCGGCCAGCGCCTCGGCCAGGTACGGGCGCTGGCCGCGGTCGCGGCCGAACTGGTCCGGCATGGACCCCTTGCGAGACAGGTTGGCGGTGATCTGGCGTGCGTCCGCGTCGAGCACGTAGAGATATTTGCAATAGGGCAGCTCGGCCATGCCTTCTGCCAGGCGGGCCTCGAGTCCGTCCCGCTCGGGCCAGACCTCCCGGCAGCCCTCGGCCAGGATGGCCAGGGACGAGGACAACCAGCCCTTGAGTATCTGGCGTTGGCGGGTGATGGCTTCCTGCAGGGATTCGGGCATGGCGAACAGGCGATAGGGCGGACGCGTTCCGGATAGCTTAGCGCATGCCGGCACCCTGCCCAAATTCCCCATGCCCATGCCGTCGAAAACCCGGGTGGGCGACCCGACGGGTAACGCCCGGCCGGCGCCAACGGGCTGGCGACGGCGGGGGAACTTATGCACAGGCCGGGCGTCGCCTTATGCAGGGACTTGTGCGGGGGGATCGTGCGCGGACAGGTTCCTGACCCTGTTTTCACGCTCCCGGGAGTCAATCAGTGACAAATAAAACCATCGCCAGCATCGCGTTGTTATGTGTGGTTCCTTTCTTTTCCGGCACGGCGTCCGCCTTATGTGTCGGCGCGCCGGAGGCCAACCTGCGCCAGGGCCCCGGCACCCATTACAAGACGAGCTGGGAAGTCTTCAAGTACATGCCCCTGAAAAAGATCGGCCAGAAGGGCAAGTGGTATCACGTGAAAGATGTCGACGGCGATCGGCACTGGGTCTATGGCCCATTGCTGACGAAGGCCATGCATTGCGCCGTAGTGAAGACCCGCACGGCCAACATCCGAAGCGGGCCCGGGACCGGATTTGCCAAGGCCCAGTGGAGCCCGGTGGAAAAATATTATTCCTTCAGGATCCTCGGCACGAAAGGCAACTGGGTGAGGGTTCAGGATGAGGTGTTCAACGACGGCTGGGTGGCGAAGTCGTTGCTCTGGACTCAGTAGCGCCGACAGGGAATAACACGGCGAGTTGGCCTATCCGGCCGACGGGGCTGGACGAATCAGCCCGCCAGCATGCGCTTCAATTCCGGCAGGCAGGAGCCGCACTCGGTGCCGCACTTGAGCCGGTCCTGCAGCCCGGACAGGTCGGTGCCTCCGGCGATGGCCGCGCCGATCTCGGACTCCGACACGTTCAGGCAGTTGCACACCACGCGGCCGCGCTCGGCGCAGCCTTGCGGCGGGTTGGCGAGCGGGGAAAGCAACCAGGGGCGCAGGGCGGTGGCATCGGCGCCGGCGCGGATGAGTTCCTTCAGCCAGTCCTGGGCGGCGGTCTCGCCGGTCAGGCGTACGCTGACGATGCGGCCATCCACGACATGGGCTTTTTTCGAAACGGCGCGGCGGGCGTCCTGATAGGCCAGGGTGGCGAGCGGGTCGTCCAGGCCGGCCAGGGCGTCGAGTTCGGCCAGCCACTCGGCCGGGATGGGCTGCTCGTGGGCGGCATGCAGGGCGAGCACCGGCTGGTCGCGTCCGGACAGGGTCAGGCTGGCCCAGGCGAAGCGGGCGAGGAAGGGGCGTAGCCGCGCCGCCAGCGCGTGGTCGCCTTGCGCCAGCAGGCTGACATGGTGTTCGGCCCGCCAGGGCGTGACCTGGATGGCGGCGTGCTTGAATTCCGGCTGCCTGGAGATCGGGTCGAGCGCGGCGTTGGTGAGGCCGTTCACGCCCGGACCGGCCAGCCAGGCCGAACCCCAGTGCATGGGCAGCCAGGCCTGGCCGGGACGCACGCCGGGGTCGGCCTGGCATTTCAGGATCAGCTGGCCGCGCCGCGAGGCGACCTTGACCAGGCTGCCGGCGCGCAGCCCGCGCCGCTCCAGGTCGGCCGGGTTGAGGCCGATGGCCGGCTCCTCGGCGTGGTTCCACAGCCGGGCGACGCGGCCGGTACGGGTCAGGGTGTGCCAATGGTCGCGCAGCCGGCCGGTGTTGAGGGCAAGCGGGAAGCGCGGGTTGACCGTTTCGGCCGGCGGCAGATAGTCGGCGGCATGGAAACGGGCGCGGCCGTCGGCGGTGGGGAATTGGCCGTCTTCATAGAGGCGTGCCTTGCCGATGGCGGCGCCTTCGGGCAGCGGCCATTGCTGGGGGCCGGCCGCGTCCAGCATGGCCCAGGACAGGCCGGTGATGTCGAGGTCGCGGCCGCGGGTGGTCGCGCGGTGCTCGTTCCAGATCGCCTCGGCGGATTCGTAGGGAAACAGTGAAGCCCGTCCCCGTTGCGGCAGCAGGGCCTCCAGGCGGCGGGCGAAATCGACCCCGATGACCCAGTCGTGGCGCGCCTCGCCGGGTGGCGGCAGGGCGCTGCGCTGGCGCGAGATGCGGCGCTCGGAGTTGGTCACGGTGCCATCCTTCTCGCCCCAGGTGCTGGCCGGCAGCAACAGGTCGGCCCAGGCCACGGTCTCGCTGTTATGGAAGCATTCCTGCACCACCACGAACTCGCAGGCATCCAGGGCCGCGCGCACGGCCATCTGGTCGGGCAGGGAATGGGCCGGGTTGGTGCCGACGATCCAGATCGCCTTCAGCCTGCCGGCGCGCGCCGCCTCGAACATCTCCACGGCGGTGAGGCCGGGTCGTTCCGGCACGCTGTCGACGCCCCACAGGCGGGCGATCTCGGCGCGGTCCGCCGGGTCGGCCAGGTCGCGGTGGGCCGGGAGCAGGTTGGCCAGGCCGCCGACCTCGCGTCCGCCCATGGCGTTGGGCTGGCCGGTGAGCGAGAACGGTCCGGCGCCCGGCTTGCCGATCTGGCCGCTGGCCAGGTGCAGGTTGATCAGGGCGGCATTCTTGTCGGTGCCGTGGCTGGACTGGTTGAGGCCCTGGCAATAAAGCGACAGGGTGGGGCCGGCGGCGAACCAGCGCGCGGCGGTGACCAGGTCGGCCTCGGCAATGCCGCACAGCCCGGCGACCCGCTCCGGGGTGTAGGCGCGCACCCGGTCCTTGAGCGCCTCGAAGCCCTCGGTGTGGGCGGCGATGTAGGCCGGGTCGGTGAGGCCTTCCCAGAGCATGACGTGGAGCAGGCCGTTGAACAGGGCGACGTCGGTGCCGGGCAGGATGGCCAGGTGCAGGTCGGCGTCGCGCGCGGTGTCGGTGACCCGGGGGTCGACCACGATCAGGCGCTGCGCCGGGTTGCGCGCGCGCGCCGCCTCGATGCGCCGGTACAGCACCGGGTGGGCGTAGGCGGTGTTGGCGCCGGCGACGAACAGGGTCGCGGCGTGGTCGATGTCCTCGTAGCTGCACGGCGGCGCGTCGACGCCCAGGGTCGCCTTGTAGCCGGCCACCGCGCTGGACATGCACAGGCGCGAGTTGGTGTCGCAGTTGTTGCTGCCGACCAGGCCCTTGGTCAGCTTGTTGTAGACGTAGTAGTCCTCGGTCAGCAGCTGGCCGGAGAGATAGAAGCCGACCGCGTCCGGGCCGTGTTCGGCGATGATCCCGGCGAAGCGCTGGGCGGCGTGGTCGAGCGCGCTGTCCCAGTCCACCCGTTGCCGCGGCGCCGCCTTGTCCATGCGCAGCTCGGGGTGCAGCACGCGGCCATCCAGCCCGGTCGACAGGTGCAGGGTGCTGCCCTTGGTGCACAGGCGGCCGAAGTTGGCCGGGTGCCCGGGGTCGCCGCGCACCCCGGTGATACGGCTGCCGTCGGTCGCGACCAGGACGCCGCAGCCGACGCCGCAGTAGGGGCAGGTGGACTTCACCTCCGGCATGTCACGCCGCCTTGTGCTGCTTCTGGTACAGGAACTCCAGGACCTGGCCGCGCAGGTGGTGGTAGTGCGGGTCCTCGGCCAGCTTGAGGCGGTGGCGCGGGCGCGGCAGGTCGACGGTCAGGATCTCGCCGATGGTGGCGGACGGGCCGTTGGTCATCATGACGATGCGGTCGGACAGCAGCACCGCCTCGTCGACGTCGTGGGTGATCATCAGCACGGTGTTGTTCAGTTTGGCCTGGATCTCCATCACCGAGTCCTGCAGGTGGGCGCGGGTGAGGGCGTCGAGGGCGCCGAACGGCTCGTCCATCAGCAGCACGTCGGGCTGCATGGCCAGGGCGCGGGCGATGCCGACGCGCTGCTTCATGCCGCCGGAAATCTCGCCCGGACGCTTGTCGGCCGCCGCTTCCATGTGCACCAGCCTGAGGTTGTGCATGACCCATTCGCGGCGTTCCGCCTTGGGCTTGTCGGCCATCACCTTGTCCACCGCCAGCTTGACGTTCTCGGACACGGTCAGCCAGGGCAGCAGGGAATGGTTCTGGAACACCACGGCGCGGTTGGGGCCGGGACCGCGTATTTCACGATCTTTCAACAGGGCGACGCCGGCGCTGGCGTCGAGCAGGCCGGCGACGATGTTGAGCACGGTGGATTTGCCGCAGCCGGAGTGGCCGATCAGGGCGAGGAACTCGCCCTTCTGGACTTTCAGGTTGACGTCCTTGAGGGCGTTGAACTCGCCCTTGGCGGTGGCGAAGGTCATGTCGATGTTCTGCAGGTCGAGATAGGCGCTCATGAGGGTTCTCCGATCAACGCTTCGAGTAGTCGAGCCGGTTCTGTGCCCAGCCCATCATCAGGTCGAGCACGATGCCGACGCCGCCGATGATGCCGATGGCCAGGATGATGGAGGACACGTTGAGGTTGTTCCATTCGTCCCACAGCCAGAAGCCGATGCCGATGCCGCCGGTGAGCATCTCGGCCGCGACGATGACCATCCAGGCGATGCCCAGCGACAGGCGCATGCCGGTCACCACGTAGGGCAGGGTGGCCGGGAACAGGATGCGCCGGATCAGCTCCACCTTGCCCAGCTTGAGCACGGCGGCGACGTTCATGTAGTCCTGCGGGATGGCCTTCACCCCGGTGGCGGTGTTGATCACCATGGGCCAGATGCAGGTGATGAAGATGACGAAGATGGCCGAGGGGTCGACCGCCTTGAACAGCAGCAGGCCGATCGGCAGCCAGGCCAGCGGCGACACCGGCTTGAGGATCTGGATCAGCGGCGACAGGGCCATCTGCACGCCCCGGCTCATGCCCATGGCGAAGCCGAGCGGAATGCCGACCAGGGCGGCGAGGCCGAAGCCGGCGGCGACCCGGCCGAGCGAGTACATCAGTTGCCAGCCGATGCCCATGTCGTTGGGGCCGGTGTCGTAGAACGGATCGGCCAGGATGTCCTTGGCATGCTCCCAGGTCTCGCTCGGGGCCGGGAATTCCGGCGCCACGTGGATGTGGATATAGCTCCAGGCGGCAATCACCACGGCGAACGTCAGCAGCGGCAGCAGGAGGGTCTTCAGGAGGGTCGCCACCTGTTCGCGGCGGATGCGGTCCTGCAACAGGGGGATGGGCCGGGCCGGTGCGGTGCTGGCCGGCGCGGCGGCGGTCTGGGTGATGGTCGGTTCCATGGTCGTCGTCTCTTCGGTGTCGGGGGCGGACTTGCCGCCCGGCACCACGGTCAGTTTGATGGCGTGTGCGTGCATCGTTTTCTCCTGGTCTTGCCCTCCCTGCCCCGAGTGGGGTAGGGAGCCATGCGTCTTACTTGTTCAGGCGGGCCAGCTTCTTCATGTCCACCTTCATGTTGGCGACCTTGAAGCCCTTCAGGTAAGCCATCATGTGGTCGGGGTCGAACTTCATGCCGTCGAAGAACATGTCCGGCCCCATGACGATGGGCGAGGTGGCCTGCTTGAGGGTCCAGTTGGCCTTGTTGACGCCTTCCGGCTTCCAGTCGACGGTCGGCGCGGCAACGCCGACTTCCTTGGCGGCCTGGCGGTAGATCTCGGGCAGGTAGATGCCGGAGGCGGTCTTGCGGATATCGACCGGCGTCTCCAGCTGACCCCAGCGATACATCTGGGTGATGAACCAGGCCGCGTGCGAGCGCCAGGGGAAATTGGCGGCGTAGCGGTGGAAGACGTTGAAGTCGGGCAGGCTGACCAGCTTCTCGTCCTTGCTGTAGCGCCAGGTGCCGGTCATCGAGTTGTCGACCACGTCGGTGGGCGCGTTGACGTAGGACTTGGCCGAGATGATGCGCACCACTTCCTTGCGGTTTTCCGGCAGGTCGGCCCAGGCGGCGGCCTCGATCAGGGCGCGCACGGCGGCGCGGTGGCTGTTCGGGTTCTTGTCGGCCCACTCGCGGGTGACGCCGAACACCTTCTCCGGGTTGTTGTTCCAGATCTCGTAGTTGGTGATCAGCGCGTGGCCGATGCCCATCTCCACGGCGCGCTGGTTCCACGGCTCGCCGACGCAGTAGCCGTCGATGTTCCTCGATTGCAGGTTGGCCACCATCTGGGGCGGCGGGATGACGATCAGGCGCACGTCCTGGTCCGGGTCGATGCCGGCCGAGGCCATCCAGTAGCGCAACTCGTAGTTGTGGGTGGAGACCGGGAACACCATGGCGAAGGTCATCGGTGCCTTGCCGGCCGCCTTGTTGGCGTCGATCACCTTCTTGAGCGCGCGGGCCGAGGTCGGGCGCGACTTCATCGCCTCCGGGTCGGCGGCCAGCATGCGCTCGTAAAGCTCGTTGGAAACCGTGATGCCGTTGCCGTTCAGGTCCATGCTGAAGGCGGTCACGGTGTCCTTGGGCGTGGCGCCAACGCCCAGAGTGGCGGCGATCGGCATGCCGGCCAGCATGTGGGCGCCGTCGAGGGCGCCGATGGAGACCTTGTCGCGGATGTTGGCCCAGGAGGCCTCCTTGGACACCGCCACGTTGAGGCCGTGTTTCTTGAAGAAGCCCTTTTCATAGGCGATCACGATGGGCGCGCAGTCGGTCAGGGGGATGATGCCGAAGGTCAGGTCGGTCTTTTCCAGGCCGTCCGTGCCGGCGGCCCAGGCGGTATTGCGGACCCCGGGCGGGACCATGGCCATGAGGCCGGCGGCGGCGGAGAGCGTGGCTACGGCGGAGATCGCGGCGGTCTTTTTCATGAAATCTCGCTTGCTGGTATCGAGGACGGGCGCGTCGGGTGAAAAGGGGTTTGCCATATTTCATTACTCCAAAAAAAAACGGCGCCCGACCCTTGAGAGGGTGGGACGCCGTTGTCCAATTTGCAACTAAGGAGGAGAGCCAAAACCAACGCGCCTGTGCGCCGGTCAATAAGTGTCTAGCAATGCCCGTGCCAGTTTGCAAGCCATTGTTGCATAACGGTATTTGTGGGGCGGGTGGCGTGGTATTCGAGATTGCCGCCCTGTCGTGGGGCGGCATGCACCAGATGAGGCCGGAACTCGTCCGCGCACAAACCGGTCTGGCGCAGGATGATCAAGCCGTCTATCTTGCAGCGCTATGGACACCGATATGAATTCACCGACCGGCTACCAGGACCTGCTCGACTTCTGGTTCTCGGAGGCCATGCGCAAACGCTGGTTCGCCTCGACGCCGGAACTGGACCGGACGATCCGGGAGCGCTTCGAACCAATGTGGCAACAGGCCTGCGCGGGCGAACTGGATCACTGGCTGGATACGCCGGACGGGGCGCTCGCCCTGGTCATCGTGCTCGACCAGTTGCCGCTCAACATGTACCGGGGCGAGGCCCTGGCCTATGCCAGCGAGGGGCAGGCCGTGGCGGCGGCACAGCGCGCCCTCGAACTGGGCCACGACAAGGCGATGCCGCAAGACCGCCTGGCCTTCCTGTTCCTGCCATTCATGCACAGCGAGGCCCTGGCCGACCAGGACCGCTCGGTCGAACTGTTCCGCGCCGCCGGGTTGACCGGCATCCTTTACTGGGCCGAGCACCACCGCGAGATTGTCCGGCGCTACGGCCGCTTTCCCCACCGCAACGAAGCACTCGGCCGGGATAGCACGGCGGATGAACTGGACTACCTGGCCTCCGACCAGGCCTTCAAGGGTTGATTGCCATGAAACCGTATGCCGAATCCTGCGAACAGAACCGCGACCCCATCCTGGCCGTGCTGCGCGAGGCCCTGGCCGAGCGCAAGCGGGTGTTGGAGATCGCCAGCGGCACCGGCCAGCATGCGGTCTATTTCGGTGCGGCGCTGCCGCACCTGAGCTGGCAGACCAGCGAACTGCCGGAGAACCACGCCGGCATCCAGGCCTGGCTGGACGAGGCCGGACTGGCCAACGTGCTGCCGCCGCTGGCCATCGACGTCAATGTCCCGGCCTGGCCGGTCGGCCCGGTCGACGCGGTGTTCAACGCCAACACCGTGCACATCGTCGCCTGGCCGGCGGTGGAGCGCATGTTCGCCGGCATCGGCCGGATCCTGGAGGTGGGCGGGCTGCTCTGCCTGTACGGGCCGTTCAACTACGGCGGCGCCTTTACCTCGGAGAGCAATGCCCGCTTCGACGTCTGGCTGAAGAACCGCGACCCCAATAGCGGCGTGCGCGATTTCGAGGCGGTGGACCGGCTGGCGGAGGCCCAGGGGCTGTTCCTGATTCAGGACGTCGAGATGCCGGCCAACAACCGCACCCTGATCTGGCGGCGCGCAGATTGAACATCCGTTTCGTCGAGCGCATCGCCGACCTGCCGGCATCGCAGTGGGATGCCCTGGCCGGTGACAATCCGTTCCTTCGTCATGCCTTCCTGTCGGCCTTGCAGGAGAGCGCCTGCGCCAGCCCGGCCACCGGCTGGGATGCCCGCTACGTCACCGCCTGGGAGGGCGATGCCCTGGTCGGGGCCATGCCGCTCTATTTCAAGAGCCACTCCTGGGGCGAGTTCGTGTTCGACTGGGCCTGGGCCGAGGCCTACAAGGGCAACGGCCTGAGCTATTACCCCAAGCTGGTCAACGCGGTGCCGTTCACGCCGGTGACCGGAGCGCGCCTGCTGGCGGTCACCAACGAGGTCCGTACCGCACTGCTCGCCGCCGCACTCGGCCTGGCAAGCGAGTCAGGCGCCTCCTCGCTGCACTGCCTGTTTCCCGACGAGGACCAGGCCAGGGAGATGGCCGGGTGCGGTCTGATGCTGCGGCGCGGCGTGCAACTGCACTGGCGCAATCCGGGCTATGGTGGCTTCGAGGATTTCCTGGCCGACCTGCGCAACGACAAGCGCAAGAAGATCCGCCAGGAACGGCGCAAGGTACGCGAGGCCGGGATCCGTTTCGAACACCTGCGCGGCGAGCAGATCACGGCGGCGTACTGGCAGTTTTTCACGCGCTGCTACGAACGCACCCACCGGCAGTTCAATTCACCCATCGCACTCAATCTGGATTTCTTCCTGCGCATCGGCGCGACCATGCCGGAAAACATCCTGCTCATCGTCGCCTTCCGGGATGCCGAGCCCATCGCCAGCGCGCTCAACCTGTTCAATTCCAGCGCCTTGTACGGCCGCTCCTGGGGCACCCTGGAATACCACTCCGGCCTGCACTTCGAGACCTGCTACTACCAGGCCATCGAGTTTTGCATCGAACACGGTATCGCCCTGTTCGAGGGCGGTGCCCAGGGCGAACACAAGCTGGCGCGCGGCTTCCTGCCGGTGACCACCTGGTCGGCGCACTGGCTGGCCCATCCGCGTTTCGCCCGTGCGGTGGCAGACTACCTGCAACGCGAGGCCGGCGGCATCGAGCAGTATGTCGATGAGCTGAACGAGCACGCCCCGTTCAGGTAACCCTCCGGGCAGGGCCATGCAGGCTAGACACACTGCGTCGTATTGGCGACCAGCGATGTCAACAATTCACAATGACTTTGAAAATTTTCCAGTTATCCTCATATGGACCGCATTTGCGGCAAATCAATTTATCGCCGGAGGGAAACAACATGTCCGAAGACAAGACCGCTACGGTCAAGCGCACCGCCAAGAAGGCCGTGACGCCTGCCAAGGCCGCAAGCACCCCAGTCAAGCCCGTCGCCAAACCGGTAGCCGCCAAGGCCCCGGCCAAGGCCGTCGCCAAGACGCCTGCCGCCGCCAAGGCGCCTGCCGCCGCCAAGGCGCCTGCCGCCGCCAAGGCGCCTGCCGCCGCCAAGGCCACAACGGCCAAGGAACCCGCCAAGAAGGCCGCTGCCGTCACCGCAGCCGCCAAGCCCAAGAAGGCCGCACCTGTTGCGGCCACGGCCGTCGCCAAGGCGCCTGCCGCCGCCAAGGCCAAAGTGGCAAAGCCCAAGAGCGAGGCCAAGCCTATGGTCAAGCGGCCCCCGGCACCTTCCCGTGAGGAGCGTCAGAACTGGGTCGCCACCGCGGCCTACCATCGTGCCGAGAAACGCGGATTTATCCCGGGTTATGAAGCACAAGACTGGCTGGATGCCGAGGCTGAAATCGACGCCTTGATCGGCAAAAGCTGATCCGCGGCGGGCACGATCCCGCGAGGTTTGTAGCGAAGGCCGAAAACCGGGAATGTCGCGTGCGCGTTCCCGGGTGCCGATCAGGTGCGGCCTCGATCCCCCGACGCGGTCGGCGGTCAGCAGACCGAGTGGCGGTCGTTGCCCGAGGCGGATGCTTCCGGTGCAGTCGCAAACGTCGGAGCATCAACGCAATATTAGGAACAGGTGGGACGAATTTCTGTACAGCCCTATCCGTATGTCAGGGGTGGGCTATCGGGTATTTTTCGTGTTCAGTGGGCCGGCAAAAAGGCAAGAGGCTGGTCCGAGACGGGTAGCAGGCGGCATCGCTCAGTATGTCGATGACCCGGAACGAGCGCGGGCAGTTAGGAAACCCGGTGATCAAGGCGATCTGGCCGGCTACCTGTCGGACCTTTGCGGTCATGCCGCCGATGTTGTTCAGTGGTCCGCTACCTTCCCACTCCCGACATTCAGGACAGCATCTGTCCAACGGCAGGTAACTGGGCTGTCCGTCAGGCAGGTGCGGCATAACGGTCTGCACCGGGCACTCGGCGCCAACTAAGGCATCAACACTCCGGTTAGCCCGTAGCGGTTAGCTGGCGCCGTCGACTCGAGCGGTTGCAAAGGCCGCGATAACCCGTCACCTCTTCACCGTTTCCACCAACAGCCTGGCTACGTCGGCGATGCGCACCCGGTGTTCCATGGCCTCGCGGCGCAAGGCCTGGTAGGCCGCTTCCTCGCCCAGCTTTTCGGTCTTCATCAGGTGCCGCTTGGCCTGCTCGACCAGCTTGTGTTCCTGCAATTCCTGGCGCGCGCGCAGCATGTCGCCATGCATGGCCTGCCAGGCCTCGAAGCGGACCTGGGCCATTTGCAGCAACGGCCGGATACGTTCGGCGCGCAGGCCGTCGACCACGTAGCAGGCGACGCCGGCCGCGACTGCCGAGCGCATGACCTCGGAGGAACCATCCTGGCTGAACATGACGATGGGCCGGGGTGTGGCCTCGCTCATCGCGCAGATCTGTTCCAGGGTGTCGCGGCTGGGCGAGTCGAGATCCATGATGATGGTGTCCGGACGCAGTTCCTCGACCCAGCGCGGCAGGTCGATGGCGCGGTCGAGGCGGCCGACGAAATGATGCTGCGGCATGTCCTGCGACATCGATGCCAGGAGGTCGTCCAGCCGGCGCTTCGACTGGCTGACCACCAGGATCTTGAGGGATTCATCGTTGCTGACATTGCGTTGAAGGCGCACATCGTCCCCTTCGCCCGCATGCGGGAGAGGGTTGGGGGTGAGAGGGCCGTTCGTGGCGGCATGAGACTTTTTCATGGCGCGGAAAGGCCGGTCGCCATGAACGTGCTCAAGCGGCCTCGATATAGATGGCATCGGCCTCGACTTTTACCGCCAGGGTGTGTGCCTGGCCGACGTCCGGGGCGATCGCCTGGCCGTCGGCCAGTTCGATGCTCCAGTTGTGCATCGGGCAGGTGACCCGTTTGCCGCAGACGATGCCCTGGGAGAGCGGGCCACCCTTGTGCGGGCAGCGGTCGAGCAGGGCATAGACCTCGTCCTCGGCGGTGCGGAACAGGGCGATGCGGCGGCCGTCGTGTTCGACCACGCGGGCGCCCTGGGCGGGGATGTCGGTCAGGTGGCCGACGTGTATCCAGTTGGACATGTTGGGTTTCCTCGTCTGCGTGTTCGCTTCAGGCGACCGCCATAACGGCGGCGGACTGCAATGGCTTGAATTCGTGGGCGTCCTTGCCCTGGACGCGCTCCAGCCAGGGGTCCTGTTCGACCTGGAGGGCGAACAGCAGGCGCTGGTACAGTTCGCGCCGATAGTCGGCGTCGTCCAGGATCTTCTGTTTCACGTAGTCCAGGCCGACCCGGGCGACGTAGTGCACCGTGCGTTCCAGGTAGATCGCCTCTTCGCGGTAAAGCTGCAGGAAGGCGCCAGAATATTCCAGAACGTCCTCGTCGGTCTTGACCTTGATCAGGAACTGGGCGACTTCGGTCTTGATGCCGCCGTTGCCGGCGACGTAGATCTCCCAGCCGGAGTCGACCCCGATGATGCCGACGTCCTTGATCGCCACCTCGGCGCAATTCCGTGGGCAGCCGGACACCGCCAGCTTGACCTTGTGCGGCGCCCACATCTTGTACAGCGCCTTCTCCAGCTTGATGCCCATCGCCATCGAGGCCTGGGTGCCGAACCGGCACCATTCGTTGCCGACGCAGGTCTTCACCGTGCGCATGGCCTTGCCGTAGGCATGGCCGGACGGCATGTCGAGGTCGCGCCAGATCGCCGGCAGGTCGGCCTTCTTGATGCCGAGCAGGTCGATGCGCTGGCCGCCGGTGACCTTGACCGTGGGGACGGCGTATTTCTCCGCCACGGTGGCGATCTTGATCAGTTCGGCCGGGGTGGTGATGCCGCCCCACATGCGCGGCACCACCGAGAAGGTGCCGTCCTTCTGGATGTTGGCGTGGGCGCGTTCGTTGATGAAGCGCGATTGCGGGTCGTCCACCGCCTCGCCGGGCCAGCTCGACAGCAGGTAGTAGTTGAGCGCCGGGCGGCAGGACGGGCAGCCGTTCGGGGTGCGCCAGTCGAGGAAGGCCATGGCCTCGGGGATGCCGGTGAGGTGCTGGTCGCGAATGGCGGCGCGCACTTCGAGGTGGGTGTGGTCGGTGCAGCCGCACATGGCCTTATCCTTCGGCGTCGCGGAATAGTCGCCGCCCACGGTGGCCATCAGGATCTGTTCGACCAGGCCGGTGCAGGAACCGCACGAGGCCGAGGCCTTGGTGTGCTTGCGCACGTCTTCCAGGGTGAACAGGCCGTGGTTCTTGATCGCCTTGACGATGTCGCCCTTGCAGACGCCGTTGCAGCCGCATACCTCCATTTCGTCGGTCATCGCGGCGGCGCGGTTCTGGCCCTGGTGGCCGAGGTTGCCGCAATGGTCCTGGCCGAACATCAGGTGGTCGCGCAGGTCGGACAGCGCGCGGCCCTCGCGCAGGAGCTGGAAGTACCAGGTGCCGTCGACGGTGTCGCCATAGAGCACGGCGCCGACCAGCTTGTCGTCCTTCAGCACCAGTTTCTTGTAGACCCCGGCGATGGGGTCGGCGTAGGTGATGGCGTCGGTGCCTTCGCCGCCCACGAAGTCGCCGGCCGAGAACAGGTCGATGCCGGTGACCTTGAGCTTGGTCGAGGTCACCGAACCGGAGTAACGGCCATAACCCAGTTCGGCCAGGTGGTTGGCGCACACCCTGGCCTGCTCGAACAGGGGCGCCACCAGGCCGTAGGCAATGCCGCGGTGGTTGGCGCACTCGCCGAGGGCGTAGATGCGCGCATCGGTGACGGTCTGCAGGGTATCGGTGACGGCGATGCCGCGGTTGCAATAAAGGCTGGCCGATTCGGCCAGGGCGGTGTTGGGGCGGATGCCCGCGGCCATGACCACCAGGTCGGCGGGGAGGCTGTCGCCGTCCTTGAACTTGATCGCGGCGACCCGGCCGCTGGCGCCGGCGACCAGCTCGGCGGTCTGCTTCTGGAGCAGGAACTTCATGCCCTTGGCTTCGAGGTTCTTCTGCATCAGGCGCGCCGCCGGCTCGTCGAGCTGGCGTTCCATCAGCCAGGGAGCGAGGTGCACCACCGTCACCGCCATGCCCTGCTTGATCAGGCCGTTGGCGGCCTCGAGGCCGAGCAGGCCGCCGCCGATGACCACTGCGTGCTGGTAGCTTGCCGCCGCCGCCAGCATGGCCTCGACGTCGGCAATGTCGCGGAAGCCGACCACGCCGGGCAGGTCGGCGCCTGGCACGGGCAGGATGAAGGGTTTCGAGCCGGTGGCGATCAGCAGGCGGTCGTAGTCGGCGCGGGTGCCGTCATCGGCCTCGACCTGGCGGCGGGCACGGTCGATCTTCACCACCCGTTTGCCGGTGTGCAGGGTGATGCCGTGCTCGGCATACCACGCGCGGCTGTTGAGGACGATCTCGTCGACGGTCTGCTCGCCGGCCAGCACCGGCGACAGCAGGATGCGGTTGTAGTTGGGGTGCGGCTCCTCGCCGAACACCGTGATGTCGTACAGGTCGGGCGCGAGCTTGAGCAGCTCTTCCAGGGTGCGGATGCCGGCCATGCCGTTGCCGACCAGGACCAGTTTCATTGCTGTGTGCGCCATGCCAGTATTCCTTTTGCTTAGGCAAAAAAAAACGCCCACCTCCCGCCGGGGAGATGGACGCCATTGTCCAGGATCAATCAGTCTGGTTATGGACTAGCAACTGGCATGCCATGCGTGGAAGGCCCTTGTTTACAGGGTGTTGCCCAGGCCGGGCCGGCCCGGGTGCACTATCGGAGTGCGCCATGCACCGGATCGGGCGTGTTCAGAGGGCGGCGGCGGTGACTTCGTAGACCCCGCCGATCACCACATATTCGTCTTCGCCCTTGAACCGGCCCGGCAACAGGCGGTGGAAGAAGAACACCTTGGCCAGCGGCACCGAGACTTCCAGGACCTGGTCGCCAAATTCGTCGGCGCGTTCGCGGTCGGCGCTGAACGAGGTCAGGCTGTTCATCAGTACCACGCCACGGCCTTGTCGCATTTCCGACAGGGCCTCGTGCCCGGCCAGGCGGTTGACCCCGCGGTACAGCGTGACGTGGCTGGCGCCGGGCCGTTGCCGACCCAGTTCGTACTGGCAGTAGGTGTAGAGCAGATCGAACTGCGACTCCAGGGCATTGGTGCCGTAGAGGCCGTGACTGCGTTGTTCCAGATAGTGGCGGTAGGTCTCGCCGGAAAGGTCGCGGATGGGGCCGCCGTGATGGCGCGGCAGCAGGCCGAAGCGCGATTCCACCCAGCCCTTGAGCACGGCCCCCTCCTGTCCGTCGGCGTCGAACGACCAGCCGCGCAGCATGCGCAGGTAACTGGCCTTGGCGCGTGCGCACGGCGTATCTTCGCTGTAGCCGGCCTCCTCCGGGTGATCGAGGCTGAAGGTGGCATCCATGTGGGCCATGAACAGGTGCACGCGCTGGTCCGGCGCCTCCTCGCGGTCGAGCCGGCGGAACAGGCCTTCATGCAGTTCCAGCACGCCGTCCAGGGCCAGCGGCACCGGGTGGCGCTGATAGGTCAGGCTGCCCAGGATGGCCGCCGGCAGCGAGCAGCGGTTGATCGGCAGGCGGGCGGCGCGGGGCAGCGGGATGGGGAGGTCGGTCGTGGGCACGGCGGTTTTGTATCCCGCCGGGCGGAATATGTCCATGGCGCCGTGGCCGCGCGCAACAAAACCGGCTGGACTAGAATGGTCCCGGACCATAGCAACGGGAGGCCAGCCATGAGCCACGAAACCAGCATTGCCATGCTGATCGACGCCGACAACAGCCCGGCCAGCAAGATCGAGGATGTGCTCGACGAACTCGCCAACTATGGCGTCATCGACATCCGGCGCGCCTACGGCAATTGGAAAAGCCCGAACCTCAATAGCTGGGAGGCCGTGCTGCACGAATACGCCATCCAGCCGATCCAGCAGTTCGCCTACAGCAAGGGCAAGAATGCCACCGACATGGCGCTGGTCGTCGATGCCATGGACCTGCTCTACACCAAGACCCTGTCGGGCATCGCGCTGGTGTCCAGCGATTCCGACTTCACTCCGCTGGTGATGCGCCTGCGGGCGAACGGATTGAAGGTATTCGGCTTCGGCGAAGAGAAAACGCCGATGCCGTTCGTCAACGCCTGTTCGCGCTTCCTGTACCTGGAAAGCCTGGGCGCCCCGGCGCCGGTTGCAAATGGCGCTGCGCCCTTGCATGCGCCGGTCGCCAGGCCGCCACAGGCAAGACAGAGCGGCAACGAACTCAAGGGCGACGCGCGCCTGATCAGCCTGCTGCGCAATGCCGTCGCGGCCGCGGCCGAAGACGAAGGCTGGGCGCATCTGGGCGCGGTGGGCAGCCATATTTCCAAACAGGCTTCGTTCGACCAGCGCAATTATGGCTACGCCAAGCTGGGCGACCTGTTCCTGGCCATCGACCTGTTCGAGACCCACAAACGGGACAAGGGCGGCCTGTACGTGCGCGACCGACGCAAGCCCGGCGGCGGCGAGCGCGAGCCGGAGCCCGCGCTTACCAGACCAGAGCCGAGGTAGGCGCCGGCCTCGATTCGCGCAGGCCGGGTCGAGGCCCGCGCCTGAATGCACCGTAGGCCTCCAAACCTCCGACATTTCCTTGTAGCCACCCTTACAAAGGGCAGGGTTTTGTCGCGACAAAAACGTCCTGCTTGTCCGACAATGAATATTTAAATCTTTATTTATCAATTGGTTAAGTATGCCATCCGGGCCTGGCACGGCCATTGCGATGTACTCACTGCGAGCGAATCATTCATTCGCATCCTTTTAGTGACGTGTCAGAGGAGAATCAAGATGGCTTTGCGTCAATGTGCAATTTACGGTAAGGGTGGTATCGGTAAATCGACCACCACCCAGAACCTGGTAGCGGCCCTGGCTGAGGCCGGGAAGAAAGTGATGATCGTCGGTTGCGACCCCAAGGCCGACTCGACCCGTCTGATCCTGCATGCCAAGGCCCAGAACACCATCATGCACCTGGCCGCCGAGGCGGGTTCGGTGGAAGACCTGGAACTGGAAGACGTGTTGAAGGTCGGCTACGGCGACATCAAGTGCGTCGAGTCCGGTGGTCCTGAGCCGGGTGTTGGTTGTGCCGGCCGCGGCGTCATCACCGCCATCAACTTCCTGGAAGAAGAAGGCGCTTACGAGGAAGACCTCGACTTCGTGTTCTACGACGTGCTCGGCGACGTGGTTTGCGGCGGTTTCGCCATGCCCATCCGCGAGAACAAGGCCCAGGAAATCTACATCGTCGTGTCCGGCGAGATGATGGCCATGTACGCGGCCAACAACATCGCCAAGGGCATCGTGAAGTACGCCAACTCCGGTAGCGTGCGTCTGGCCGGCCTGATCTGCAACTCCCGCAACACCGCTCGCGAAGATGAGCTGATCATGGAACTGGCCGCCAAGCTGGGCAGCCACATGATCCACTTCATCCCGCGCGACAACGAAGTGCAGCGCGCCGAGATCCGCCGCATGACGGTCATCGAGTACAACCCGAAGGCCAAGCAGGCCGACGAGTACCGCTCCCTGGCCAACAAGATCATCAACAACAAGAACCTGGTGATCCCCACCCCGATCACCATGGACGAGTTGGAAGAAATCATGATGTCCTTCGGCATCCTGGAAGAGGAAGACGAGTCCATCGTCGGCAAGACCGCCGCTGAGCTCGCCGCCGAGGCCGCTGCTGCGTAATTGAAGCTGTATCGGGTGGGCCGGCCTGGCCGGTCCACCGTTCACCGAATCAACCTTGTTACATGCCGGCCACAGATTGGTGGCGGTATGAAAGGAGATCGAAATGTCGAACCTGACCCGTGAAGAGACCGAAGCCCTCATCGCCGAGGTGCTGGAAGTCTATCCCGAGAAGGCCAAGAAGGACCGCGCCAAGCACCTGGCCGTCAACGACCAGAGCGTCGAGCAGTCCAAGAAGTGCATCACCTCCAACCGCAAGTCCCTGCCGGGCGTCATGACCATCCGTGGTTGCGCCTACGCCGGCTCCAAGGGCGTGGTCTGGGGCCCGATCAAGGACATGATCCATATTTCCCACGGCCCGGTCGGCTGCGGTCAGTACTCCCGCGCCGGTCGCCGTAACTACTACGTCGGTACCACCGGCGTGAACACCTTCGGCACGATGAACTTCACCTCCGACTTCCAGGAGAAGGACATCGTCTTCGGCGGCGACAAGAAGCTGGGCAAGCTGATCGAGGAGATCGAAGGCCTGTTCCCGCTCAACAAGGGTATCTCGGTGCAGTCCGAGTGCCCGATCGGCCTCATCGGCGACGACATCGAAGCCGTGTCCAAGAAGGCTGCCGCTGCCTTCAACAAGCCGGTCGTGCCGGTTCGCTGCGAGGGTTTCCGCGGCGTCTCCCAGTCCCTCGGCCACCACATCGCCAACGACGCCATCCGCGACTGGGTGTTCGAGCGTGAAGGCAAGGATGCCCAGGCCTTCGAGCCCAGCCCCTATGACGTCACCATCATCGGCGACTACAACATCGGCGGCGATGCCTGGTCCTCCCGCATCCTCCTCGAAGAGATGGGTCTGCGCGTGATCGCCCAGTGGTCCGGCGACGGCACCCTGGCCGAGATGGAAAACACCCCCAAGGCCAAGCTGAACCTGCTGCACTGCTACCGCTCGATGAACTACATCAGCCGGCACATGGAAGAGAAGTACGGTATCCCCTGGATCGAGTACAACTTCTTCGGCCCGACCAAGATCAACGAGTCGCTGCGCAAGATCGCCGCCTTCTTCGACGACAGCATCAAGGCCAAGTGCGAGGAAGTGATCGCCAAGTACCAGTCCATGGTCGATGCCGTGGTCGCCAAGTACAAGCCGCGTCTGACCGGCAAGCGGGTCATGCTCTACGTCGGCGGTCTGCGTCCGCGTCACGTGATCGGCTCCTACGAGGATCTGGGCATGGAAGTGGTCGGCACCGGCTACGAGTTCGGCCATGGCGACGACTACGATCGTACGATCAAGGAAATGGGCAACTCCACCTTGTTGTATGACGACGTCACCGGCTTCGAATTCGAAGAGTTCGTCAAGAAGGTCAAGCCTGACCTGGTTGGCTCCGGCATCAAGGAAAAGTACATCTTCCAGAAGATGGGCATTCCCTTCCGCCAGATGCACTCCTGGGACTACTCCGGCCCCTACCACGGCTACGACGGCTTCGCCATCTTCGCCCGGGACATGGACATGACCCTGAACAACCCGTGCTGGCACAAGCTGACCCCGCCCTGGATGAAGCCGGCGGAAGAAGCCGAGCCTGTCGCCAAGGCTGCGTAAGCAAGAAAGATGCGGGCGGCGAGCGCCGCCCGATTGATCAACCTAGTGCCCGTGTCCGCAGATTGGCGGCTCGGGCTAGGAGATGAAGATGCAAGTCGCTGAAGACATCAAGCCGTCCTACCCCCTGTTCCGGGACGACCAATACAAGGACATGCTCAAGGCCAAGGCCGAACAGTTCGAGGCCAAGGTTCCCCAGGACAAGATCGAAGAGACCTTCCAGTGGACCACCACGGTCGAGTACAAGGAACTCAACTTCAAGCGTGAAGCCCTGACGGTCAACCCCGCCAAGGCCTGCCAGCCGCTCGGCGCCGTGCTGTGCGCCCTGGGCTTCCACAAGACCCTGCCCTACGTGCACGGTTCGCAAGGTTGCGTGGCTTACTTCCGCACCTACTTCAACCGTCACTTCAAGGAGCCCATCTCCTGCGTGTCCGACTCCATGACGGAAGACGCGGCGGTGTTCGGCGGTCAGAAGAACATGTATGACGGCCTGCCCAACGCCAAGGCGCTGTACAAGCCCGACATGATCGCTGTCTCCACCACCTGCATGGCTGAGGTGATCGGCGACGACCTTAACGCCTTCATCGGCAACACCCGGAAGGAAGGGCACATCGAGAAGGATTTCCCGCTGCCCTACGCCCACACCCCGTCCTTCGTCGGCAGCCATGTCACCGGCTGGGACAACATGTTCGAAGGCATCATCCGCTACTTCACCCTGAACCACATGGAAGGCAAGGCGGTCGGCAGCAACGGCAAGATCAACATCGTGCCGGGCTTCGAGACCTACCTGGGCAATTTCCGCGTCATCAAGCGCATGCTGACCGAGATGGGCGTGCCCTTCTCCATGCTGTCCGACCCGACCGAAGTGCTCGACACCCCGGCCGACGGCACCTTCCGCATGTACGCCGGCGGCACCACCATGGATGAGGTCAAGGATGCGCCCAACGCCAAGACCACCTTCCTGCTCCAGCCGATGCAGCTGGAAAAGACCAAGAAGTTCGTCGAGGGCACCTGGAACCATGATGTGGCCAAGCTCAACATCCCCATGGGCCTGGAGTGGACCGACGAGTGGCTGATGAAGGTTTCCGAAGTCACCGGCCAGCCCATCCCCGAGTCCCTGGCCAAGGAACGTGGCCGCCTGGTCGACATGATGACCGACAGCCACACCTGGCTGCACGGCAAGAAGTTCGCCCTCTACGGCGATCCCGACTTCGTCATGGGCATGACCAAGTTCCTCATGGAACTGGGCGCCGAGCCCCTGCACATCCTGTGCAACAACGGTTCCAAGAAGTGGGCCAAGGCCATGCAGAAGGTCCTGGATGCTTCGCCCTACGGCGTCAATTCCAAGGTCTACCCGGGTTACGACCTGTGGCACATGCGCAGCCTGGTGTTCACCGATAAGCCTGACTTCCTGATCGGCAACAGCTACGGCAAGTTCATCCAGCGCGACACCCTGCACAAGGGCAAGGAATTCGAAGTGCCGCTGATCCGCCTCGGCTTCCCGATCTTCGACCGTCACCATCTGCACCGGATGACCACGATGGGTTACGAGGGCGCCATGTACATGCTCACCACCCTGGTGAACTCCGTGCTGGAGCGTCTGGACGAGGAAACCCGCGGCATGGGCACGACCGACTACAACTACGACCTGGTCCGCTGACCAGGCGCAAGCGACAAGGTGCAAGGCACAAGGACGTTTCTTGAATCTTGCACCTTGAACCTTGCCACTCAAGGAGTCTGTTATGGCCAACATCATGATACGGCGCGGCGACAAGGGCGAATATGTGTTCTACCTGCCCAAGCGCGACCTCGAGGACACCATCGTCTCGATGGAGTTCGACACCCCGGAAAAGTGGGGCGGCGAGATCAAGCTGAACAACGGCGGCGCGTATTTGATCGAGCCCCAGCCTGCGCCCGAACGCCTGCCCTACTCAGTGCGCGCCAAGCGCCTTGATGCGGCGGAATGAACGAAAGGAACTGAAATGGCACTGAAAATCGTAGCCGACCTGTGTACCTCCTGCGGCGATTGCGAACCCGATTGCCCGACCGAGTCGATCAAGCCCAAGAAGGGCGTTTACGTCATCAACGTGGATACCTGCACCGAATGCGAGGGCGATTTCGACAAGCCCAAGTGTGTCGAGCTGTGCCCGGTCGACGACTGCATCATTTCTGTTTGAGCATCACCCGGCAGGTGCGGGCCCAAGTCCGCTCCTGCCCCCCGGATTACTAGGAGTCACGCCATGACCACCATCACCAAAGGCGCCGCGTTGCGCATCGCCCTGGCCGCCAAGGCTCTGGAAGAGGTTGAACCGCGTGCCTTCACCATCAAGCTGGCCGAGAAGCTCGGCCTGCCCATCACCGAGGACAAGCTCGCCAACATCACCGTGGCCGACATCAAGCTGCTGCTCACCGGCGAGGAGACCATCGAACCGGATCAGGACATGGCCTCGATCAAGCTCGCGGTGCGCTACCTGTGGGGCGAGAACGGCGACGACGCCGATGTGCCCAAGCCCGAGGCCTATGTCGACGGCGAACTGTCCGACAGCCTGCGCGTCGCCGTGGCCTCCAATACCGGCGAGAACCTCGACGGCCACTTCGGTTCGGCGCCGCGCTTCCTGGTCTATCAGGTCGGCAAGACCGCGATCAAGCTGGTCGATGTCCGCGCCACCTTGATTGCCGACGAGGCCGAGGACAAGAACGTCGCCCGCTCGCAACTGATCAACGACTGCCAGATCGTCTACGTCCAGTCGATCGGTGGCCCGGCCGCCGCCAAGGTGGTGCGCGCCGGCGTGCATCCGGTCAAGATCCCGACGGTCACTCCGGCCCGCGAGGCGATCGCCCGCCTGCAGGCCGTGCTCGACGCGCCGCCGCCCTGGCTGGCCAAGATCATGGGTGTCGAGGCCAGGAGCCTGGCCCAGTTCGCCACCGAGGAAGAAGACTGATGATTGCCGACGACGTCCTTGCCAAGGTGGTCGCCCAGGTCGACGCCGTCGGCCTCGGCGAGGCCACGGTCACGGCCCTGCGCCAGGCCTGGCCGGACATCCACTTCACCTGGTGCTCCGAAGACGACATTCCCGGCCGGCTGATGCCCGTGGCCGTGGGCGCCGGTTACGGTGTCTATCTGGTCGGCGGCGCCGAACACTGTGTCGCCTTTACCGATCATCTGGAAGCCGCCACCGGCCTGGTGCTGGCCAGCGAGTCCGAAGACTGAGGAGTTTTCGCCATGGGGCCTGGCAACCGTCTGTCTAGCGTTATGAAGCAAACAGATATAACGGGTCCTGTGCTGGGTGCCTGCCCAGGTCGACCAGCGAGGTTCGGCCCCGGCTTGTTGGAGAAAGTCGCCGAGCTGGGATCGTTGCGCGATGCCGCTGCCACGCTGGGGCTGGAAGAAAGACTGGCCTGGAACTACCTGGTGGGGGCCAACAACCTGTCCGATCAGCCGCTGCTCTGCGCTCTGGCCGAAAACCCGGCTCCCACCCCCCATGCCCAACGTTTGCTGGGCCGCACCGAGGCCCTTGTGCTCGCCTTCGAGGATTTTCTCGCGGCGCCTGGAGGGGGGGCCTTCAATCAGTTCCAGTTACGCCACCAGTTCCTGCGCCGGCTGGAGGCACGAACCAGCGCCCGCAACCAGTTATATTGCCGGGTGCATTCGGTGTTGAGGGAGCGCGTCAATGCCGTGGTCACCCTGGAACTGGGCGGCGGCGACCGCCTGGCTGCCCATATCACCACGCATAGCGCCGAGGAACTCGGCCTGGTCGCCGGGCGCGCCTGCCATGCCCTGATCGATCCGGCCTGGGTGGAAGTGCGCCCGGATTCCCCGTCCGGCTGGAATATTCGCCACAATTGCCTGCGCGGCCGGGTGGTGCGCTGTGTGGACGATCCGGTGGACGCCGAGGTGGCGATCGAACTGGCCGGCGGGCGTATCGTGCTCGCCTCGATGACCCGCGCCGAGATGGCCGAGAAGGGCATCCGCCTAGGACAACCTGCGCATGCCCTGATCCAGGCCTCACAGATCATCCTGGCGGTCGACGAACCCTGTGCCGGAAAAGCGCCTGCGTAATGGCCCGGCGACCGCTCATGCCGAAAGCGTGCTCAGCCCTTGGTCGCCAGGATCACGTGCGAGGCCTTGACGATGGCCGAGACCGGCGTGCCGATGTCGAGGCCCAGAGACTCGGCGCTTTCGTTGGTGATGATCGCGTTCACAGTCAGGCCGCCGGAAGTTTGCATGGTCACCTCGGTGTTCACCGCGCCCTTCACCAGGCGGCTGACGCTGCCGCGCAGGTGGTTGCGGGCGCTGGTCTTCAGCCCGGCGTCGTTGGTCATCAGGATCACCCAGGGCGCCTTGATCAGGGCGGTAGCGAGGTTGCCCTCGTGCAGGCCGAGTTCCTTGACGCTGCCCATGGTGACGATGGAAACGATACGGTCGCCGCTGTTCAGGGTCAGTTCGACCTCGGCATTGACCGGGCCGGCGATCACCGAGGTGACCTTGCCTTCAAACTGGTTGCGCGCGCTGCTTTTCATGCTGGTTGCTCCTTACAGGTTGTTGCGGAAGTCTTCTCCCCCACTCGGGTTTGGAGTGTAGTGCGAAAGATCGGCCCACGCTGGGAAAAAACGCTTCGTTATGTAGTTGGCTATATAACGCTTGCATGCCTTTCTGGCACACACCTTGCATGGTCATAAGCCTGCCAATCAGGCCACGCAGCCTAAACATGATTTTCATGGCGACTTTTTTCGCAATCCGTTATGGTGTACTGCTACATAGGTAAAAACCCATGACTGAGGAGACACACATGCATCTGGTCGGACGCATCTACCTGGATACCGACGAAGGCGTCCTGCTGGCGGGGCAGCGCGTGCACCTTTTGGAAGCGATCGAACGCCTCGGTTCCATCCAGCAGGCCGCCAAGGAGCGCGGCCTGTCCTACAAGGCGGCCTGGGACGCGGTGAACTCCATGAACAACCTGTGCGACCAGCCTTTGGTGCTGCGCGAAGTCGGCGGCCGGCGCGGCGGCGGCAGCCAGCTCACCGACCACGGCCGCAACATGATCAAGCTGTTCCGCGCCGTCGAGAGCGAATACCAGCGCGCCCTCGACAAGCTGGGCGGCAACCTGGCCGACATGCGCAACTTCAACCGCCTGTTGAACCGCTTCTCGATGAAGACCAGTGCACGAAACCAGTTCCACGGCACCGTCACTGCCCTGATCCAGGGCCCGGTGAACTTCGAGGTGCGCATGCGCCTGGACGACTGGAACGAGGTCGTCGCCGTGGTCACCAACGAGAGTGCCGAGAACCTCGAACTGCGCGTCGGCATGGAGATCTTCGCCCTGGTCAAGGCGCCCTCGGTGCTGCTCTACACCGATACCGAAGTCAAGGTGTCCACCCGCAACAAGCTCTGGGGCACGGTCTACGACCTCCAGATGGGCCCGGTCAACGTCGAGGTCACGGTCGCCCTGCCCAGCGGCAAGTCGGTGATCGCCGTGGTCACCCGGGAGAGCTGCGACGAACTCGGCCTCGCGGTGGGCGTGCCGGTGTGCGCCGCCTTTAAATCCTCAAGCGTGATCCTCGCGGTCATGAACTGATTTTCTTTACCTGCTCAGGAGTCCTGAAATGCATCCATCCCGTTTTCTGTTCGCCCTGCTGGCCACCCTGGCGGCCGGCCTCGTCCACGCCGACGAAATCCAGGTCGCCGTGGCCGCCAACTTCACCGCGCCGATGAAGGCCATCGCCGCCGAATTCGAGAAGGACACCGGCCACAAGGCCAGCCTGGCCTTCGGCGCATCGGGCAAGTTCTACGCCCAGATCAAGAATGGCGCGCCGTTCCAGGTCTTCCTGTCGGCCGACGACGAGAAGCCGGCCAAGCTGGAGCAGGAAGGCCTGGCCGTGCCGGGCAGCCGCTTCACCTATGCCATCGGCACCCTGGTGCTGTGGTCGGCCAAGCCCGGCTTCGTCGACGCCAAGGGCGAGGTATTGAAGAAAGGCAATTTCGAGCACCTGGCCCTGGCCAGCCCCAAGCTGGCGCCTTACGGTGCCGCCGCGGTCGAGGTGATGGACAAGCTGGGCCTGACGGCCAGCCTGCAGCCCAAGTTCGTCCAGGGCGAGAACATCGCCCAGACCCAGCAGTTCATCGTCACCGGCAACGCTGAGCTGGGCTTCGTCGCCCTGTCCCAGGTGATGAAGGACGGCAAGGTCAGCGAAGGCTCCGCCTGGGTCGTGCCGGCCAACCTGCACACGCCGATCCGCCAGGACGCCGTGATCCTGGCCAACGGCAAGGGCAACGCCGCCGCCGAGGCGTTGATGAAGTACCTGAAGTCGGCCAAGGCCGCCGCCATCATCAAGTCCTACGGCTACGCGCTGTAACAGACCGGGCAGACGCCGATGCTCAGCGACACCAATCTGGCCGCGATCCTGCTGACGCTGAAGTTGGCGACGATCGTCACGGTTCTGTTGCTGCTCATCGGCACGCCGATCGCCTGGTGGCTGGCCCGTACCCGGTCGTGGTGGAAAGGCCCGATCAGCGCGGTGGTGGCCTTGCCCATCGTGCTGCCGCCGTCGGTGCTGGGCTTCTACCTGCTCATCGCCATGGGTCCGAACGGTCCGGTCGGCCAGTTCACCCAAAGCCTCGGGCTGGGCACCCTGCCATTCACCTTTCCCGGCCTGGTGGTGGCCTCCGTCTTCTACTCCATGCCCTTCGTGGTGCAACCGATCCAGAACGCCTTCGAGGCCCTGGGCGAGCGCCCCCTGGAGGCGGCGGCCACCCTCCGGGCCGGGCCGCTCGACCGCTTCTTCACGGTCGCCGTGCCCCTGGCCAAGCCCGGCTTCCTGACCGCCAGCGTGCTCGGCTTCGCCCACACGGTGGGCGAATTCGGCGTGGTGCTGATGATCGGCGGCAACATTCCGGGCGTCACCCGGGTCGTCTCGGTACAGATCTACGACCATGTCGAGGCGCTCGAATACGCCGAGGCCCACCTCCTGGCCGGCATCATGCTGGTGTTCTCCTTCCTGGTCCTGCTGGCCATGTATCTGACCAACCCGACCAGGGCGCGCCAATGAGCACCATCAAGGCCCGCTTCGCCCTCGGCTTCACCGAATTCAGCCTGGCCGTCGACCTGGAACTGCCCGCCCGCGGCGTCACCGCGCTGTTCGGCCACTCCGGTTCCGGCAAGACCACCCTCCTGCGCTGCATCGCCGGACTGGAACGCGCGCCCGGCGGCTACCTGAGCGTCGCCGGCGAGGTCTGGCAGGATGGCGACCACTTCCTGCCCACGCACAAGCGCCCGCTCGGCTATGTCTTCCAGGAGGCCAGCCTGTTTCCCCACATGACGGTGCGCAACAACCTGGAATACGGCCGCAAGCGGGTCGCCGCCGGCGACGTCAACAAGGTTTCGCTGGACCAGGCCATCGAACTGCTCGGCATCGGCCACCTGCTGGCGCGCCGGCCGGATCGGTTGTCCGGCGGCGAGCGGCAGCGGGTGGCCATCGCCCGCGCCCTGGCGCTGAGCCCGAAGATACTGCTCATGGACGAGCCCCTGGCGGCGCTCGACCTGGCCCGCAAGCAGGAAATCCTGCCTTACCTGGAACGCCTGCACGACGAACTGGAGATCCCCATCCTCTACGTCAGCCATTCCCCCGACGAGGTGGCGCGCCTGGCCGACTACATCGTCGCCATGGAAGGCGGCCGTGCGGTGGCGGAAGGGCCGCTGGCCGAGACGCTGGCCCGCCTGGACCTGCCCATCCGCCTGGGCGAGGACGCCGGCGTGGTGATCGACGCGGCGGTGGGCGAGCGCGATGAGGCCTGGCATCTGGTCCGGGCCGATTTCGCCGGCGGCAGCGTGTGGGTGCGCGATACCGGGCTGCCTGCCGGCCACGCTGTCCGGGTGCGTATCCTGGCCCGCGACGTCAGCCTGTCCCTGGCGCATCAGGAGGACACCAGCATACTCAACCTGCTGCAGGGCACGGTGACTGCCATGGCCGACGACGTCCATCCGGCCCTGGCCCTGGTCCGGGCCGAGGTCGGCGGCACCGCCATCGTCGCCCGGGTGACCAGGCGATCCGCTGCGGCGCTCGGACTTGCCGCCGGTCAGCCGGTCTGGCTCCAGATCAAGGCCGTGGCCCTGATCGGCTGATGCCATGACACCTGCCCTGTCCGACGAAGCCCTGGCCCGACTGCTCGCCGAGGACGCGCCCTACGGCGACCTCACCACCGACCAGATCGGCATCGGCGACCACCCGGCCGCGCTGACCTTCAGCGCCCGCACCGCCATGACCGTGTGCGGCACCGAGGAGGCCGCCCGGATGTTCGAGCTGGCCGGCGCGCGCGTCCGCATCGCCGCGCCCTCCGGCACCGCCACCGACGGCCTGCTGCTCGCCGCCGAGGGCAGCGCCGCCACCCTGCACCGGGTCTGGAAGACCGCGCAGGTGCTGGTCGAGCTCTACTCCGGCATCGCCAGCGGCGCCGCTGCGATCATCGGCACGCTGCGCGCCGCCGGTATGACCACGCCGCTGGCCTGTACCCGCAAGCACTTTCCCGGCACCAAGGCCATGGCCGTCAAGGCGGTCCGCTGCGGCGGCGCCGGCATGCACCGCCTGGGCCTGTCGGAAACCCTGCTGCTGTTCCACGAGCACCGCCTGTTCCTGGACGAAGCCGCGGCCGAGACGGTGGCCCGGTTGCGCAGCGCCCTGCCGGAACGGCAACTGGTGGTCGAGGTCTCGGATGCCGATGAGGCCCTGGTCTGGGCCGAGGCGGGCGTCCCGGTGTTGCAACTGGAACGATTCACACCCGACCAGGTGGCTACCCTCAAGGCAGACCTTGCCGCGCACGGCCTGGCGCCGGTCCTCGCCATTGCCGGCGGCGTGCATGTCGGCAACGCCGTCGCCTACGCGCGGGCGGGTGCCGGCCTTCTGGTCAGCTCGGCGCCCTACTATGCCCAGCCCAGGGACGTGAAAGTCGTTTTCGAACGAGCGGGTTGACGAAGCCGCCGCCATTGGCGGAGCGACTGTGCCAGCGCGCGCTTCGACCACCGCTGGCCCTAGTGCCAGGCCATCTTCCCTCAGTCCTTGTCTGCCTTGCGCGTGGCCTCGATTTCTTTTGCCTTGGCGATCATGGCGTGTATGCCTTTGATGTCTTTGCATTTGTGGCCTGCGCCCATGGCTTCCAGCGGGTTCATCCGGCGGGCCTTGACCATACCCAGGCCGATAGACTGCATCTCGATAAGCTTCTTGATGCCAGCGAAGAAGCCGTCCTTGAAATAGAGAGTTTGAGTCAGGTTCACTTCGTTGACCCGGCCTGACTTGGTGCAGTTGTCCCAGAAGGTCTTGGAAAGATGCTGGGTCGGCTGATATTTCGGTGATCGCCCGATCCGGTAGGCATACTCGGCAATGCCATGCATCACATGGGTGACGGGCACCTTGCGGGGACAACTCACGTAGCAGTTGTAGCAGGAGGTGCACATCCACATGGACTTGGATTGCAACACCTCTTCCCGCTTGCCGGCGCGAATCATCATGAAGAGTTCCTGAGGCGGGTGGTCCCAGGCGTCCTGAAAATGTGTCGGGCAGGATCCGGAACAGAGTCCGCACTGCATGCACATCTTCACCCACTCGCCCATCTCGGCCTGTTCCTCGATCTCCTTAAGGAAGTCGTTCCGGTATCTGGCCGCCATCTGTTGGTTTAGATCGCTCATATGTCTGCCTCCGGTCTTGAAAACCCATGAACGCGGACGCTGGAGCCAACTGACAGTAGGAATCGGGATGCCTAGTCAGTTAGGCAGGCGTTGTCCTGCTAGCTATCCATCGTAGTCAAATACCAGACAATATCAGTAGGCTATTGGCTGTATTTTATTGCCATGAACACCTGCAGACGGCTTGCGGAATGCGGACTGCAAATAGATTTCTCATCTGATTTATCTTGCCCGCTACGGTCGAAATCCGGGCAACTCACCTTGCCAAGGCCCTGGCCGCCATTTCATCCATATCCGGTCAGCGGGATGGGAAAGTGATCCTGCGCCAGCAAGCCTTACCCGATTCAAAAAACAGATAGGCCGGCCCGGCGCACTTCGACGTACGTCCGCGCCATGGCCGAAAACACCTCAGGCAGCCACAAACCGGAATGAGGCAGCGCGATTGCAAATCGCATTGCATCCGCTTCCAGGTTGATCCTGATTGCAATTTAAACGGGCCGAGTTGCTGCGTAAATTGCATAACACATTGATATAAATACTAATAATCGTATGGCACACGCCGTGCTTAGGTGTCTCCGTCACCAAGCAGGCTGCGGAATTGCCATGGAATGGCTGAAAAGGTTGTTCGGTAACCATGAAGAGCATGAACCGCTGTTGTCTCGGCAGGAGGACCTGCCGGGCATCGGCGAGGTGCGCATCGCCTATGTGGTGGATTGCATGGGGGCGATGTGTCCAAGGCCGCAGCTGCTGACTAAGAAGGTGGTTGAACAGATCGCCGAGGGCGAGATCATCGAGATCGTTTCCGACAACCCGGCCGCGGTAGAGGCCTTCCCCTGGTTGGCGGAGACCCTGGCCTGTACCTGCCTGCTGACGGTACGCGAAAGGGATCGCTGGCGGATCTATCTGCGCAAGGGATTGGGCAGTGAGGCAGCCGGCAACAATGGCTAAACATGGAGAGATGTATCGTGAATGCAAACGTTGAGGCGTTGAGCGGTGTGGGTTGGATGGATCAGTTTCGGCATCGGCTGTACTCGGCGGCGATTCTGCTGGCCGTCACGCTCGGGTCGGTGTGGGCGCTCGCCATCGATGTACGCTTTATCTATCTGCTCGTTTACGTCTGGTTCGGCGTGATTTACGGCGTCCTGCTGCAGTATGGCCGGTTCTGCATGGCCGCCGCGGTGCGCGACCTGTTTGCGGTAAAGGTGCCGCGCATGGCGGTCGGCATGATGATCGCCGTCGGCCTGTATGCACTGGTGGCCGCCGTGGTGACATTGACCGGATTCAGTACCTTCCATCCCCAGCCGCTCGGCTGGCATGTCCTGATCGGCGGCGCCATCTTCGGCTTCGGTTTCGTGTTCACCGGCGGCTGTGCGTCGGGTTCCTTGTACAAGACCGGCGAGGGCAACCTGAATTCGGCCCTGGTGGTGTTCTCGATCGCGTTCTCGCAAGCCCTGGTGGTCAGTGCCAGTGGCTGGTTCGATGGCCTGGCGCCTGCGGCATGGGCACAATCGGCCGCCGCCAAGGGGATGCCGGAGTCGCTTTCGGTGACCCGCGGCTGGTTCGACCTGTTTACCGCCGGCTATATCTGGGACCTCAAGGGGCAAACGCTGGCCGAGTTGCTGGCCGTGGGCGATTCGCCCGTCACGACGATTTTCGTGAACACCTTCGTCAACGCCATCCTGCCGGTGCTGGGCATCCTGGTTGCGTTGTACGCGTTCTATTACCGCAAGGGTTTCCTGCGCAAATCCGGCAAGGCGCATCTTGGCTGGTCGGATGAGTTGGCGGGCATGTGGGCGATGTGCACCAGCTCGAAAAACACCGCCCTGGCGGGTGTCGGCCTCGGGATCTTCGCCGGCCTGCATATGTGGGTGACGGGCGCGCTGCGCGAGCACTACGAAATCTTCAACTTCGGCGAGTTGCTGGCCGCCATGGGCTACACCGACGGTCTGTCGATCCAGAACACGGTGTTCGACCCGGGCTACTGGTACATCACCACCCAGGAGGCGCAATGGGGTGGCTGGGTGCTGGAAAAGCTGGGCGTCAACATGATGGACAACGTGTTCTTCGGGCTGGACAACGGCCTGCCCAACCCCCTGCTCAATGCGCCAGGCTTCATGTCGATCGGAATCATCCTCGGTGCGGCGATGCTGGCCCTGGCCCGCCGCGAGTTCAAATGGAAGTTTCCGACCTGGGAAAGCGCGTTCTTCGCGATTGCCGGGGGAATCCTCATGGGCATCGGTGCACGCATCGCGATGGGCTGCAACATCGGGGCGTTCTTCGCCACCGTGACCAACGGCGATCCGAGCGGCTGGATCTTCCTGGCCGGCATGGTCGGCGGCGGCTACGTCAGTGTCCGCGTCTTTACCAAATGGATGGACTGGAAGGTTGCAAGGGAAGGCGGCGGCCTGCTTTGAGCGGCGGGCGGCACAAACAAATCAATCAGGAGAGTGCAATGGCAATGAGTTTCGAACAGACCGCAGCAGGTCAATGGACGCTGAATGTAACCGGCTACACCTGCCCGCACCCGCAGATGTACACCAAGAAGGCCATGCAGAAACTGGCCAGCGGCGACGTCCTGACCCTGTTGTTTGACAACCCGTCCTCGGGCGAATCGATCCTGTCGATGTGCGATAACGACGGCAACGAGGTGTTCGACCGGCATGACGGGGACGGCAACTTCGTCTGGAAGATCAGGAAGGCCTGAGATGCGCCTCGGAATCGTCGTCACCGATGCGGTGTACCTGTCCATCGCCTCGGGGATCATCAAGGCGGCACGGGAACGCGCCTGGCAGGCCGACTGTTTTCTCACCGATACCGGCGTCATGCTGCTCGCCGACGAGGACTTCGTCCGGCTGGCCTGCGACGTCCCCGGCTCGGTGGCCCTGTGCGAACACAGCGTGGCGCGCTATGCGCAGGGTGCCTATGACCTCGGCGCCCTGGCCGACCAGGTGGTCGTCGGCGGTCAGTACCAGGATGCGGAACTGGTGCGCCGCTGTGACCGCGTTCTGGTCTTTTGAGGAGCCGGGATGACTACCGTGAAACGCATATTGGTGCTGCCGATCGACAAGAAGGTCGAGGCGCTGCGCATGGCCAGCGGCCTGACCCTGCTGGACGACCCGGTCGCCATCGCCGTCTGGGGCGACCTGCCGGAAGGGCCGGAGGTGGCCGAGCAGATGGAGGCGCTGGAGTTCTCCGAGGTGCCCATGAGCCGGCTCCATCAGGATGTCGAGCTCCTGGCGCAACAGATTATCGATAGCGACGTGGTGTATTTCGTATGAGCGAAAAACGGAAAGTGGTGTTGATCCATCCGTTTGCGGACCGGGCCTGTCTGCCCGATCTGGCAGAGGCCTTGCGCCGGAAGGGCGCCGAAGTGCAGCAGGTGTTCCTGACCGACGATTACACGGTTTTGCTGGATGCGCTGGAGAGCGATGCGGTGCCCGTGGTGGTGAAGGGATAGAGGCTGGCCCGCCATGCACGGGGCCGGTGTATTTGTGTCCGAGGCGATTCGTCTTGGTGAGAGAGGCAACCTGGAGGGGATGGCAATGCAATATCGGAATTATTGGAAACAGTCGGCAATCGCCGCACTGACACTGTCCACGCTGCTGGCCGGCTGCGGCGGGGGAGGGAGCAGCGAAGGCGTCGTCAACGGAGTCAAATACGCCGTCAATGTGCCGGCGGCGATCGCCCAGGAATCCGCGGACGATTACAACAGCAACGTGAATGGCCTGATCACGGCCACCACCTTGAAGGACTGGATCAGCAACTGGACCCAGAACCGGCCCGCGGGCATTACCGGCAAGCTGGTCATCTTCCAGGTCAGCGCCGGCCCGGCCGGAGCGGAATACATCAAGTCCAACGGCAGTACCGTATTCACCTACCTTTCGCCGTCCTCGGAATGGATCCAGACCCGTTCCAACGGTGTCATCGAAACCCAGAGCATGGTCCCCGACGGCGCGACGATGGATGCCCTGCTGAAGAAATACAATGTCGACCCGTCCAAGGACATGATCGTCGCCGCCATGGGGACCGGCAGTAATCCGAATGCCATGGCGCAGGGGCGTATCTGGTATGCGCTGCGCTACTGGGGCGTGGACAGTGCCCATCTGGCGCTGCTCAATGGCGGCAGCCAGTGGCTGAATGGCAATGAACTGGCTTCGGGCGATTTCATGGCCACGGCGGATACCGGGCCGGGCACGGGGACCTTCTCGGTGAAAAGCCTGCCGGTCGACAACACCCAGCTTCAGGCGACCCTGGACGACATGCTGAAAATCCTGCCGGCGTCCGACACCAACGTCAAGACCGATGGGGTGATGATCTGGGATGCGCGTAGCCTGAGCCAATACAGCGCGGGCGAGATGGTGGAACGCAACGAGGATACCGATTCGGATACGGCCGGTACCCAGGCCTGCGCCACGGCCTATTGCGCGCCGGTGAATCCAAACAACTATATGTGGACATTCCAGAACGGCGGCTCCCGCCAGGGCCACCCCCGGGGTACCTTGCAGTTGCAATATACGAACCTGCTCGATTCGACCAAGGGCTACGCCTACCGGGACAAGGCCACGCTGGCGGCCTACCTGGCCGGCGCCACCGACGGCAACGGCCTGGGCTTCGTGAGCGGCGGCTCGTACCAGCTGGTGGGGGCGGGCAACGCCTACCAGCCGGGCGACACCATCTACACCTATTGCGAAACCACGTTCCGCGCCAT
>JAQTLU010000010.1 GCA_028714735.1 Gallionellaceae bacterium
AACTGCTGGAGAACGAAGAACGGCTGCGTCTCGCCCTGAGCGCGGCGAATCAGGGCTGGTTCGATGTGGAACTGAAGACGGGGGCCGTCACCGTCAGCCCGGAGTATGCCCGCATGCTCGGCTATGAACCGGATGACTTCCGTACCGACCTGCCGAACTGGCTGGACCATGTCCATCCGGATGACCGTGAGTCCGTCTACAAGGCCTTTCAGGCCTGCATGAAGGACGGCGGGCCGCACTCGATGGAGTATCGCCGCCGGACCCGGTCCGGGGAATGGAAGTGGATCCAGTCTATCGGCAAGATCACCCAATGGGATACCGGACACCAGGCCACCCGGATGGTCGGCATCCATGCCGACATCACGGAGCGCAAGCAGATGGAAGAGGCGCTACGCGATAGTGAAGCACACCTGCGCAGCATCCTTCGCGCCACGCCGATAGGAATCGGGGTCGTGGTGAACAGGGTGTTCACTGAAATCAATGACGGCATCCAGCACATGACCGGCTATAGCCGGGAGGAATTGCTCGGCAATTCCTCCCGCATACTCTATCCATCCGATAGCGAATTCGATCGGGTGGGCAAGGAGAAGTATGGCCAGATCCTTGACCAGGGCATTGGCACCCTGGAAACCCGCTGGCAGTGCAAGAACGGCGCGATCCGCGATATCTACCTGTCCTCCGCGCCGATCCATACCGACGACCTTGACCTGGGGGTGATTTTCACCGCCGAGGACATCACCGTCCGCAAGCAGGCCGAAGCCGAACTGGAGCAATACCATCACCACTTGGAGGAACTGGTGGCGCAGCGCACCGCCGAATTGATGCAGACCGAGGCCCGCGCCAGCCACATCCTCCAGTCCAGTGCCGACGGCCTCTATGGTGTGGACGCCCAGGGAATCATCACCTTCATCAACCCCGCCGCCTGCGCCCTGCTCGGCTACCAGGCCGAGCAGGTCATCGGCCAGTCTGCACATGCCCTGTTCCACCACAGCAAGCCGGACGGCAGCCCGTTCCCGAAGGAGGAATGCCCCAGCCACAGTGGCCTGCTACTCGGCCGGGAAGTCCGCATCGACGACGAAGTCTACTGGCATGCCGATGGCCACCCCATCCCGGTCATGTATGCCATGCACCCCTTGCTGCTGGACGGCAAGGTGACGGGCGCGGTCATCAGCGTCATCGACATCAGCGAACAGCGTGCCGCCGCCCAGGCCCGCGAGCAGGCCTTGATCGCCGCCGAGGACCTGGCCCGCTTGCGCAGCGAGTTCCTGGCCAACATGAGCCATGAAATCCGCACCCCGATCAACGGCGTGCTGGGCTTCGCCGAGATCGGCGCGCGCAACTACCAGGACAGCGAGAAGGCGCGCTACGCCTTCCAGCAAATACTGGGGTCCGGCAAGCGACTGCTCGGCGTCATCAACGATATCCTCGACTTCTCCAAGATCGAGGCCGGCAAGCTCAACGTCGAGATGACCGAAGTCAGCCTGGCCGAGGTCATCAGGCAGGCGATCGAACTCGCGCGCGAACGCGTCCAGGCCAAGCATCTCAAGCTGCTGGCCAAACTGGCGCCTGACATGCCGATGACCTTCCTCGGCGACCCTCTGCGCATCGGCCAGGTGCTCACCAACCTCGTGTCCAACGCCGTCAAGTTCACCGAAGCCGGCAGCATCACCCTGTCGGCCTCCCGGCAGGGCGATGCACTGGTATTCAAGGTGATGGACACCGGTATCGGCATGAATGCGGAACAGCAGGCGCAGTTATTCCAGCCGTTCCAGCAGGCGGATGGGTCGATCACCCGCAAGTATGGCGGCACCGGACTCGGGCTGGCCATTTCCAGGCGCATCCTGGAACTGATGGGCGGCGAGATACGGGTCGAGAGCCAGCCCGGCCTCGGCAGCACCTTCGAGTTCAGGCTGCCCTATGTCGAGGCGACCGTCCGGACCGGGGCGGCCATCCCGGACCGCCTGGTCTCGGCGACCGGCAAGCCTCTGACGGGGTTGTCCATCCTGGTCGCCGAGGATGACCGCGTCAACCAGGAGATGCTCGAGACCATCCTGGTTGATGCGGGTGCCCGGATAGTCATGGTCGGCAACGGCCGGGAGGCGGTCGAGCGCGTGATGAAAGACGGGGGCGGGGCCTACGATATCGTGTTGATGGACGTGCAGATGCCGAAGATGGATGGCTACGAGGCCACGCGCCAGATATCGGTGCTTGCACCCAGCCTGCCGATCATCGGGCAAACCGCTTACGCCATGACTGAGGAGAAGGCGAGATGCCTCGAAGCGGGCATGGTCGACCATATCGCCAAGCCGATCGACTCCCGGACGCTGGTGCAACTCGTGCTGCAGCATGCGGCGAGCGGGCAGCCGCGCTGATGGCCCGGTAGTCCCCCGCGGCTATCGGCTGCCCGGTGTCAGGTGCAGCAAGGCTTCATAGCGCTGACCGCCCTTCTGCTCGACCCTGAACCGGGCGATCCCGGCACTGCCGACCTGGATGCGGTAGGCGTGAACCGGGCTTAACCCGAGCACCCGGCAGATGACCATGCGGATGACCCCGGCATGGGCGACGACCAGCACGTGGCCGCCGGCATGCTGCGTCAGGATGGCCTCGTAGGCGGCGCCGACCCGGTCGTAGAACGCGTCGAGCGCCTCGGCTCCGGCCGGCCGGAAGCCGACCGGGTCGCGCTTGAAGTTGAACACCGCGTCCGGGTCGACGGCCTTGATCTCGTCCGCGGTCTGGCCCTCCCAGATGCCGAAGCCGACCTCCTTGAGACGCTCGTCGAAGGCCAGCGGCAGGCCGGTCTGACCGGCCAGTTCCTCGGCGTAGGCGCGGCAACGGGCCAGCGGCGAGCTGACGATGGCGGTCCAGGGCCGCTCGCCGGCGGTGGCGGCGCGCATCTGCCGCCAGCCTTTTTCCGACAGGGGATCGTCGGTCTGGCCGCGATAGCGGCGGCCGCCGACCGGTTCGCCGTGGCGCAGCATGTCGATCAGGGTGTCCTTCAGGGCGTGTGGCACGGACGTCCTTTCCAGGCAAAGACCAACGCCGCCACGCCGGCGAATCCGGCCGCGGTGGTGAAGGTGAAGGCGCCGCCGTAGTGCTGCCAGACCGCGCCGGCATAGAGGGTGCCGACGGTGCCGCCGATGCCGAAGGCCAGGCTGTTGTAGAGGGCCTGGCCGCGCGCCTGGTTGCGGCCGCGGAAGTAGCGGTGGATCAGGCCGATGGCGGCGGCGTGGTAGGCGGCAAAGGTGATGGCGTGCAGGAGTTGCGCAAACAGCAGCACCGGCATGTTGTCGACCCACCAGCCGATGAGCAGAAATCGCAGCGCCGCCACCACCAGGGTGATCAGCACCACGGTCTCGGCCGAGATGCGTTTCAGGATGCGCGGCATGACCAGGAATACGCCGACCTCGCAGATCACCCCCAGGGCCCACAGCCAGCCGGCCAGGCTCTTGCTGTAGCCGGCATCGACCAGATAGATGGTGAAGAAGGTGTAGTACGGCCCGTGCGCGGCTGCCATCAGGATCGCCGCGACCAGCAGGGCCATCACCTCGCGCTGGCGCACAACGTGGCCGAGCGGGGTATGCACGGCTTCCAGGGTGACGATCTCGGCCTCGGGGATGAAGCGGGCGAACAGGACGATGCCGACCAGCAGGCCGAGCACGACCCAGATCAGGGTGCGTATCGCGGCATGGTCGAGCAACCAGCCCAGCCCGACCACCACCAGGATGAAGCCGACCGAGCCCCAGAGCCGGATCTTGCCGTAACGATCGGTTCGGTCACCCAGGTGCGACAGCGTGGTCGCCTCGACCAGCGGCAGGGAGGCGCTCCAGAAGAAGCTGATGAAGCTCATCACCGCCAGCATCCACCAGAAGCCGGTGCCCAGGAACACGCCGATGAAGGAGACCAGGCTGACCAGGGCGGCGAACTGGACGATGGCGACCCGCTTGCCGGTGCGGTCGGCGATGTGGCCCCAGATGTTGGGCGCGAACATCCGCATGACGTGCAGCGGCGCCATCAACACCCCGATCTGGAAGGCGTTGAATTCCAGCGAACGCAGGTACAAGGCCCAATACGGCGCCATCGCCCCGACGAAGGCGAAATAGAAGAAATAGAAGCCGGACAGGCGCCAGTAGGGGATCGAGGACATCAAACAAAACGGCCCGGAGGGTGGCTCCGGGCCGTCCTATCGGTTGACTGGGCTTACTTGGCCGCGACGATCAGCTTGTACAGCCTGTCCTTGAGGCCGACGCGCAGCTTCTTCAGCTCTTCCTCGTACATCAGGGAGGCGGCCTCTACGCGTTGCTCGATGCGCTGGATCTTGTGGTCGACGTCGTCGTAGTCGCGCATCATCTTGACGAAGTCGTCGTCGGCCAGGGTCAGCTTGCGGATGATATCGCTGTGCTCGGGGAATTCGTGGAAGAGATCGTGGTTCTCGATCATTTGCTTGCTCCTTGTTTCATCAAGACTATCGGACTTTACCGGGGATGACTGGCGTCGGACAACGCACGTCGGCATTCTGGGCGCGCTGGCGCAGGGCATGATCCATCAGCACGATGGCCAGCATGGCCTCGGCGATGGGGGTGGCACGGATGCCCACGCAGGGGTCGTGGCGGCCATGGGTGACCACCTCGGCCGGCTCGCCTTCGAGGTCGATCGAGCGGCCGGGCAGGCGGATCGACGAGGTCGGCTTGATGGCGATCGAGGCGGTGACGTCCTGGCCGCTGGAGATGCCGCCCAGGACGCCGCCGGCGTGGTTGGACAGGAAGCCCTCGGGGGTCAGCTCGTCGCGGTGTTCGGTGCCCTTCTGGGCCACGCAGGCAAAGCCGGCGCCGATCTCGACCCCCTTCACCGCGTTGATGCTCATCAGGGCATAGGCGATATCGGCATCGAGGCGGTCGTAGACCGGCTCGCCCAGGCCGACCGGGACGTTCTCCGCCACCACGTTGATGCGGGCGCCGACCGAATTGCCTTCCTTGCGCAGGTCGTCCATGTACGCCTCCAGGCGCGGGACATAGCCGGCATCGGCGGCGAAGAAGCTGTTGCCCTCGACCGCCAGTTCGTCCCAGTCCTTGAACGGCACCTCGATGGGGCCGAGCTGGGCCAGATAGCCGCGGATGACGGTGCCGAATTTCTCGTGCAGCCATTTCCTGGCCACCGCGCCGGCCGCCACCCGCACCGCGGTTTCCCGGGCCGAGGAACGGCCGCCGCCGCGATAGTCGCGGATGCCGTATTTCTGCCAATAGGTGTAGTCGGCGTGGCCCGGCCGGAAGGTCGTGGCGATCTCGCCGTAATCCTTGCTGCGCTGGTCTTCGTTGCGGATCAGCAGGGCGATGGGGGTGCCGGTGGTCCTGCCTTCGAACACCCCGGAGAGGATTTCAACCGTATCGGATTCCCGCCGCTGGGTGACGTGGCGCGAGGTGCCCGGTTTGCGGCGGTCGAGATCGAGCTGGATGTCTTCGGCGGACAGGGCCATGCCCGGGGGGCAGCCGTCCACCACGCAACCGATGCCCGGACCATGGGATTCCCCGAAGGACGTCACGCAGAATAATTTGCCTAGGGTGTTGCCGGACATGAAGAAACGCTATTGATCGTGGGATGGGCTGGATTATCGCACAGCCTCCCACTACCATGGGCTTGCCCATTACAGTCGCATGGTTATCAAGATGAAAGCCCCCCTGCCCTTCCTGCTCGCCGGCCTGCTGGCCTCACCCGCCGCCATGGCCGACATCCTGCCCGGCGCGGACAAGGCCTTCCAGTGCACCGCCTGCCACGGCCCCGACGGCATGAGGGCGCCCCCCGGCCAGTTGGCCATCGGCGGCCGCCCGGCCGAGGTCCTGGTCACGATCCTGCAGGATTACCGGCACCTGCGCCGGATCAACCCGGCCATGCAGGTGCTGCTGCTCAACATGAGCGACCAGGACATCGAGGACGTCGCCGATTATTTCTCGCTGTCCGGCACAACCACCTCGGCGGCTAAATAAGCCCTTCCAGCACGGCCAGGCCCAGCGCCACGCCGAAGCCGGTGACATCGCTCGCCACCGCGCCCAGGCCGCCTTTGCAGCGGCTGGCCGAGAGGTCGACATGCAGCCAGGGCACGTCAGCGACGAAGCGGGACAGGAAACGTGCCGCCAGGATGTGGTCGGCCTCGCTGTCCAGGGTGCATTGCTTGACGTCGGCCACCTGGGATTCCAGCGCCTCGTCGTAATCCTCCGGCAACGGAAACGCCACCACCCGCTCGCCGCTCGCCTGGCCGGCCGCGACCGCCTGTGCGGCGAGGTCGTCACGGTTGGCGATCACCCCGCTCATGCGCTCGCCCAGCGCCACCGCCATGCTGCCGGTCAGGGTGGCGAAGTCGATCATCGCGGCGGGTTTTTCCCGCGCCGCCAGGGTCAGGGTGTCGGCCAGTACCATGCGGCCCTCGGCGTCGGTGTGGATGACCTCGATGGTAGTGCCGTTGAGCGCGGTGACGATCTCGTTCTGGGTGTAGGCCTCGGGCGACAGGTGGTTCTCGGCGATGGCCAGCCAGCATTCCAGCTGCACCGGCAGTTTCAGCCGGGTCGCCGCGAGCAGGATGCCCAGCGCCACCGCCGAGCCGTTCATGTCGTCGTGCATGTTGTGCATGTAGCGGGCCGGCTTGAGGTTGTGGCCGCCGGTGTCGAAGCAGATGCCCTTGCCAACCAGGGCCAGCGCTTTCCCCTTGCCGCTATAAGTCAGCCTGACGATGGCCGCGTCCTGGTGGCTGCTGCCGCGCGCCACGGCGAGGAAGGCGCCGGCCTTCAGCTTGGTCAGCCTGGCGATATCGTATTCCTCGATCCCCCAGCCCTCGGTCTTGGCCAGGGCGCGGACCTGCTTGCGATAGCTGGCCGGGGTCAACAGGTTGGGCGGCAGCCGGGTCAGTTCCCGGGTCAGCAGATTGCCTTCCGCGACGGCCCGTTCATGGCCCAGATCGAGCCCGGCGACGCCATGCAGGACGATGCGCTTGAGCCCCGGCGCCGGCTTGTCGGATTTCCAGCGGGTCAGCGCTGCGCCGTTCAGCCAGGCGACATGGACGGCGGCCCGCGCCGCCCGGTCACGGAAGGCGTCGTCGCCGTAGACGGCGATCTCGACCTCGGCCGGCGACTCGTCGAGCAGGTGTTGCAGCGCCTTGCGCAGTTTCTCGTACCAGTCGAAGGTCGATTTTCCGGCATCCAGGCCGAGCCAGACCGACAGGCAGCCGCCCGGCAACTCCACGGCGAGCGGCGACTTGGCAACCGCATCCGCCTTCTTGCCCCGGCGTTTCAACGCGGCCTCGACGACTGTGCTGTCCGGAGCACCGAACCAACCCTGCCCGGCCGGCATGACCATGAGCAGATGAGTGGTTTTTTTACCCCGCTCGGCAAGGATAGACTGATGCATGGAAAGGCCCGCGAGGCCCATGGTTGTTCGTGTTGCAGCGTTCATTAGCAATCCGTTGTATTTGATACGTTAATAGTCACTATTGAATTGACTTAAGGCTAGCTCAACCACGATAATTCGCGGTCTTGAGCTTAAATTGTTTCATAGAATTGTCGGATAGTTGCGGCAACAAGCGGCCGGCCAACATTTTGCCGGATCGTCGTCCGCCCCCAATCGGAGAGAATTTTTATGTCGAGTCACACCCCTGATGTCGATCCTCAGGAAACCCGCGAATGGCTGGACGCCCTGGCCGCGGTCATCGAAGAAGAAGGCGCCGAACGCGCCCATTTCCTGCTTGAAAAACTGATCGACAAGGCCCGTCGTTCCGGCGCCTACCTGCCCTACAACGCCACCACGGCCTATGTGAACACCATACCGCTCAATCTCCAGGACAAGCATCCCGGCGATATCCCGATGGAGCGCCGGATCAAGAACCTGATCCGCTGGAACGCCGTTGCCTGCGTGATGCGCGCCAACGAGAAGGCGCCCGGCGTCGGCGGCCACATCGCCAGCTTCCAGTCTGCCGCCACCCTCTACGACGTCGGCTTCAACCACTTCTTTCAGGGCCCGGAGCACCCGAATGGCGGCGACCTGGTCTTTTTCCAGGGCCACTCGGCCCCCGGCATCTACGCCCGCGCCTATATCGAAGGCCGCGTCAGCGACGAACAGTTCGGCAACTTCCGCCAGGAGTCGTCCGGCCACGGCATCCCCTCCTACCCGCACCCCTGGCTGATGCCGGAGTTCTGGCAGTTCCCGACCGTGTCGATGGGCCTGGGCCCGATCCAGGCCATCTATCAGGCCCGCTTCCTGCGCTACCTGCACGACCGCGGCATCGCCGACACCTCCGGCCGCCACGTCTGGGCCTTCCTCGGCGACGGCGAGACCGACGAACCGGAGTCCCTCGGCGCCATCACCCTGGCCTCGCGGGAAAAGCTCGACAACCTGATCTTCGTGGTCAACTGCAACCTGCAGCGCCTGGACGGCCCGGTGCGCGGCAACGGCAAGATCATCCAGGAACTGGAGGCCGCCTTCCGCGGTGCCGGCTGGAACGTCCTCAAGGTGCTCTGGGGTTCCTACTGGGACCCGCTCCTGGCCATGGACTCCAAGGGCATGCTGCGCCAGCGCATGGAGGAATGCGTCGACGGCGAATACCAGAACTTCAAGGCCAAGGGCGGCGCCTACACGCGCGAGTTCTTCTTCGGCAAGTATCCCGAAACGAAGGAGATGGTCGCCGCCATGTCCGACAACGACATCTGGCGCCTGAACCGGGGCGGCCACGACCCGCACAAGGTCTACGCGGCCTACGCCGCGGCGGTGAAGCACACCGGCCAGCCCACCGTGATCCTGGCCAAGACCATCAAGGGCTACGGCATGGGCGCCTCCGGGGAGGCGCAGAACCCGACCCACCAGGCCAAGAAGATGGCCATGGACGACCTGCGCGCCTTCCGCGACCGCTTCGAGATCCCCATCTCCGACGAGGAACTGCCCAAGCTGCCGTTCTACCGGCCGGCCGAGGACAGCCCGGAAATGAAGTACCTGCGTGAGCACCGGGAAAAGCTGGGCGGCTACGTGCCCAGCCGCCGGACCCAGGCCGAAGCCCTGACCGTACCGCCCCTGTCCGCCTTCCAGGCCATGCTGGAGGCCACCGGCGACCGCGAAATCTCCACCACCATGGCCTTCGTCCGCCTGCTCAACACCATGCTGCGCGACAAGGCCATCGGCAAGCGCATCGTCCCGATCATCCCGGACGAGGCCCGCACCTTCGGCATGGAGGGACTGTTCCGCCAGATCGGCATCTACTCCTCGGTCGGTCAGCTCTATGAGCCGGTCGACTCCGACCAGGTGATGTACTACCGCGAGGACAAGGGCGGCCAGATCCTCGAGGAAGGCATCAACGAGGCCGGCGCCTTCTCGTCCTGGCTCGCCGCCGCGACCGCCTACAGCACCAGCAACGTGCCGATGATTCCGTTCTACATCTATTACTCGATGTTCGGCTTCCAGCGCATCGGCGACCTGGCCTGGGCCGCCGGCGACTCGCGCGCCCGCGGCTTCCTGCTCGGCGGCACCGCCGGTCGCACGACGCTGAACGGCGAGGGCCTGCAGCACGAGGACGGCCACAGCCACCTGCAGGCGGCCATGATCCCGAACTGCGTGTCCTACGACCCGACCTTCCATTACGAACTGGCGGTCATCATGCAGGACGGTCTGCGCCGGATGTATCAGGAGCAGGAAGACGTGTTCTATTACCTCACGGTGATGAACGAGAACTACAGCCATCCCGCCCTGCCCAAGGGGGCCGAGGCCGGCATCCTCAAGGGCCTGTACAAGCTGCAGGAAGGCAAGGCCGGGAAAGGCAAGAAGAAGGCGCCGCGGGTCCAGCTCATGGGCTCGGGCACCATCCTGCGCGAGGTCATCGCCGCCGCCGAGCTGCTGGAACAGGACTGGGGCGTCGCCGCCGACGTCTGGAGCGCGACCAGCTTCAACGAACTCCGGCGCGAGGCCCAGGAGACCCACCGCTGGAACCTGCTGCATCCGGACCAGGCGCAGAAGACCAGCCATGTCGAACAGTGCCTGGACGCCTGCGAAGGCCCGATCGTCGCCTCCACCGACTACATGCGCGCCTTCCCGGACCAGATCCGGCCCTATGTCCATCGCCGCTACGTCACCCTGGGTACCGACGGCTTCGGCCGCTCCGACTCGCGCGAGGCCCTGCGCCGCTTCTTCGAGGTCGATCGCCACTACGTCACCCTGGCCGCCCTCAAGGCCCTGGCCGACGAAGGCACGCTGCCGGCATCGAAAGCGGCCGAGGCAATCAAGAAATACGGGCTCGACGCCGACCGGCCGAACCCGGTGAACGTGTAAGGGAGCCGGGAAGATGAGCATCAAGGAAGTACTCGTTCCCGATATCGGCAACTTCAAGGACATCGAGGTCATCGAGATCATGGTCGCCGCCGGCGACAGCATCGCCGCCGACGCCTCGCTGATGACCGTGGAATCCGACAAGGCCGCCATGGACATCCCGGCCCCGTTCGCCGGCACCGTCACCGAGGTCAAGCTGAAGGTCGGCGACAAGGTCTCGGAAGGCTCGCTGATCCTGATGATGGACACCGCCAGCGCCGCCGCACCCGCCGCGGCCGCCCCGGTGGTGAAGTCCTTCACGCCGGCCGCCACCCCGGTGGTCGCGGAAGTACCGGCGCCCAGCCAACCGGCCCCCGAAGTGCCGACCCAGAAACCGCCGCGCAGCCAGCCCGACCCGGTCGCCGCGCACCCCCACTTCGAGGCCGGCAAGACCACCCACGCCAGCCCGGCGGTGCGCCGTTTCGCCCGCGAGCTGGGCGCCGACCTGTCCCGGATCAAGGGCAGCGGCCCGCGCGGCCGCCTCCTCAAGGAGGATGTGCAGAACTGGATCAAGGCAGAGCTGGCCAAGCCGACCGGCGAGGCCATCGGCCTCGGCTTCACGCCGGCCCCGGTGATCGACTTCGGCCAGTTCGGCGAGGTCGATACCCAGGCCCTGTCCCGGATCAAGAAGCTGTCCGGGGTCAACCTGCACCGCAACTGGGTCACCGCCCCGCACGTCACCCAGTTCGACGAGGCCGACATCACCGATCTGGAGGACTTCCGCAAGTCCATGCAGGACGAAGCCGGCCGGCGCGGCGTCAAGCTGACCCTGCTGGCCTTCATGATGAAGGCGGTGGTCAATGCCCTGCGCACCTTCCCGACCTTCAACGCCTCCCTGGCGGTGGACGGCGAGAGCCTGATCATGAAGAAGTACTTCCACATCGGCTTCGCCTGCGACACCCCGGACGGCCTGGTGGTGCCGGTGATCCGCGACGTCAACAAGAAGGACGTCATGGACATCGCCCGCGAATTGACCGAGCTGTCCGAACTGGCACGCGAGCGCAAGCTCAAGGTCGACGCCATGCAGGGCGGCTGTTTCACCATCTCCAGCCTGGGCGGCATCGGCGGCACCAAGTTCACGCCGATCATCAACTGCCCCGAGGTGGCCATCCTGGGCCTGTCGCGCGCCGAGATGAAGCCGGTCTGGAACAAGGCCAGCAAGTCCTTCGAGCCGCGCCTGATGTTGCCGCTGTCGCTGTCCTACGACCACCGTGTCATCGACGGTGCCGACGGCGCCCGTTTCACCAGCCACCTGCGCCTGATGCTGTCGGACGTGCGCCGGCTGCTGCTTTGACCTGAATACCGCAATCATGAGCAATAGCATCGAAATCAAGGTCCCGGACATCGGCAACTTCAAGGAGGTCGAGGTCATCGACATCCTGGTCAATCCGGGCGACAGCCTGGCCAGGGACGCCTCCCTGATCACTGTGGAGTCCGACAAGGCCGCCATGGACATCCCCTGCCCGCAGGCTGGCGTCGTCGAGAAACTGCTGGTCAAGGTCGGCGACAAGGTGTCGGAAGGGACGCCGTTGCTGATGTTGACCCCGGCAGGTGCCGCCGCAGAGGCAAAGCCGGCAGCAGCAGCGGCAGCAGCACCCATCCCCGTCGCCGCAGCCACCCCGACTCCCGCACCCGCCCCGGCCGCCATGCCGGCGGGCGACCTGCACGCCGAAGTCCTGGTCCTGGGCGCCGGCCCGGGCGGCTATACCGCCGCCTTCCGCGCCGCCGACCTGGGCAAGCAGGTGGTCCTGGTCGAGCGCTATCCCAGCCTCGGCGGGGTCTGCCTGAACGTCGGCTGCATCCCCTCCAAGGCCCTGCTGCACGCCGCCAAGCTGATCACCGAAACCGAGGAAATGGCCGCCCACGGCGTCAGCTTCGGCAAGCCGGCGGTCGACCTCGACCAACTGCGCACGTGGAAGTCCAGGGACGTGGTGAACAAGCTCACCGGCGGCCTCGCCGCGCTGGCCAAGCAGCGCAAGGTCACCGTCGTCCAGGGCGTGGCCAAGTTCACCGGCCCGAACAGCCTGGCAGTGGCGACGGCGGATGGCAGCAAGACCGTCAGCTTCGACAACGCCATCATCGCGGCCGGCTCACAAGCCATCAAGCTGCCCTTCCAGCCGGACGACGAGCGGATCATGGACTCGACCGGCGCACTCGCCCTTGCCGACGTGCCGAAACGCATGCTGGTCATCGGCGGCGGCATCATCGGCCTGGAGATGGGCACCGTCTACGACGCCCTGGGCAGCCGGGTCACCGTGGTCGAACTGGGTGGCCAACTGATCCCGGGCTGCGACGCCGACCTGGTGCGGCCGCTGCACAAGCGGATGGAAAAGCGCTTCGAGAAGATCATGCTCAACACCGGCGTCACCGGCATGGCGGCCCAGGCGGACGGCGTCCACGTCACCCTCAAGGCCGGCGACAAGGAAGATAACCAGGTGTTCGACCGCGTCCTGGTCGCCATCGGCCGCCGCCCGAACGGCAAGCTGATCAATGCCGAAGCGGCTGGCGTAACCGTCGACGAGCGCGGTTTCATCGCGGTCGACCGGCAGATGCGCACCAACGTGCCGCACATCTTTGCCATCGGCGACATCGTCGGCCAGCCCATGCTGGCCCACAAGGCGGTGCACGAGGGCAAGGTCGCCGCCGAGGTGATCGCCGGCCACAAGGTCGAATTCCAGGCCCTGGTCATCCCGTCGGTCGCCTACACCGATCCCGAGATCGCCTGGGCCGGCGTCACCGAGACCGAAGCCAAGGCCCAGGGCCTGGCGTTCGAAAAGGGCGCCTTCCCCTGGGTCGCCAGCGGCCGCGCCCTGTCGCTCGGCCGCACCGAGGGCCTGACCAAGCTGATCATGGACCAGGAATCGGGCCGGGTGATCGGCGCCGGCATCGTCGGCAGCCACGCCGGCGAGTTGCTCGCCGAGGCGGTCCTGGCCATCGAGATGGGCGCCACGGCGGAGGACATCGGCCTCACCATCCATGCCCATCCGACCCTGTCGGAAACGATCTGCTTCGCCGCCGAGATGGCCGAGGGCACCATCACCGACCTGCTGCCGCCGAAAAAACACTAACCGCGCGGCCGGCAGCGGGGGCCGTTGAGACGGCCCCCGCTGTTTTTACCCTGCGCGCATCTACTCGGCGACCAGCAACGCGCGCAACTCCTCGGCCTGACGACGCGGGTCGGCGCCGATCAGATCGTTCAGGCTATCTTGCCCCGAGGCGGGGGCCAGACCCCTCGCCAACAGGCGCTCGCGCATCTTCTCCGGACTGACCCGAGCGACCGCGGCCAGGGTATCGATCGGGGCCTGCGCCAGGGCGCGCACTGGCGCCAGGAAGGATGGCTCGCTCCGGTCCGCGGCAGGCAGGAAACTGAGTGCCAGCAGCACGGCAAACGTCCCCAGCAAAATCTTGCCCTTACGGCTGTCGAGATGTCTGCGGAAACCGTTGAAATTCGCCGCCACATGCAGGACTACTCCAGCCAGGAGTACCCAGCTCAACCACTCGTGGACAAATTTGTTGAAGCCGCTGTCGAGGTGAAAAAAAATCAATACGCCGGTCACTGCCGACAGCATGAAGGCACCCATGGTGATCGGGGTCGCCCATTCGCGATTCACATTCATTGCATTGCCTTTCCCTATGCCACGCATGACGAGGGCCGCGAACGCGGCCCTCGTCATGCGGACTGATTTATTTCATGCCGCGCGGGCCGCTACCGTCACAACCAGCCATGCCAGGACCCATGCCGGGGCCGCGAGTGCCCTGGCCGCCATGGCGCAACTGGCGCAACTCGGTCATCTTGGCGAACTGCTCCTTGGTCAGGATGCCCTGCATCCGGCTCTGCATGTCGGCCTGCATGGTCGCGCGCATTTCGGCGCGCTGCTTGGCCTTCTCGGCGAACAGGGCCTTCATCTTGTCCTGCTGCTCGGGCGTCAGGTCGAGCGTGCGGGCCATGTATTCCACATTGGGGCCGCCCCGCATGCCCTGGCCGGGACCGGCGCCCATGCCAGCCATGGCGACGGGAATGGCGGGGATGGCAATCAGCATTGCCAGTGCGATCAGTGTCTTTTTCATGATGTGCTCCTTCAGCGGATCTGGGTGGAAGGACTTCGTAGCGTCCTTGATTCACAGCTTAGGGAGCAACCGTGCAGGAACTCGGCAGGAATCATGCAACAAATGAGGAAGTTGTACCGGCTCAGACCGGCTCGTAGCGGTAGCCGGCACCGTAGACCGAGTGGATCAGTTCCACGTCCGGGCTGACCTCGGCGAGTTTCTTGCGCAGTTTCTTGATGTGGCTGTCGATGGTGCGATCGGAGACGATGCGCTGGTCGGTGTAGATGTGATCCATCAACTGGCCGCGCGAGAAGATGCGGCCCGGCTCGCGATACAGGGTGGCAAACAGGTGGAATTCCACCGCAGTCAGTTCCACTTCGCCGGCCGGCGACCTGACCCGGAAGCCGGCCTCGTCCAGGACCAGGCCGTCATCCAACGGCGCCCCGGCCAGGGCCGGCTGCATGCGCCGTAGCACGGCCTTGACCCGGGCGACCACCTCGCGCGGGCTGTACGGCTTGCAGATATAGTCGTCGGCGCCCAGTTCCAGGCCGAGCAGGCGGTCGATCTCCTCCGCCCGCGCGGTCGCCATGATGATCGGCACGGTGCTGAAGGCACGTATCTCACGGCACAATTCGAGTCCGTCCCGGCCGGGCAGCATGAGGTCCAGGATGACCAGGTCGGGGGCCTGCGCCTTCACCCAGGGCACCACCTCGCGACCGTCACCCAGGCTGTCGGCGGCATAGCCGGCGGCGACCAGATAATCGGCGAGCAGGCGGGCCAGTTTTTCCTCGTCCTCGACGATCAGGATGCGGCTCGCAGTCATGGCGCCAGGGGTAGCTCAATATGGATGCACAGGCCGCCCAGCGGCGACGGCCGGGCCTCGATGCGGCCGCCGTGCGCCTCGACGATGTTGCGGCTGATCGCCAGGCCGAGGCCGGCGCCGCCCAAGGCCCGGTTGCGCGAGGCCTCGACCCGGTAGAAGCGCTCGAACAATTGCGTCAGGGCGTCCTCGGGCACCCCCGGCGCGGTGTCGTTGAAATCCAGGGTCAACCTCCCGTCAGACCGGCCGGCGACAATCTCCAGACGGCCGCCGGCATCGGTATAGCGCAGGCAGTTCTGCATCAGGTTGCGGTACAACTGCGCCAGGCGGTCCGGGTCGGCATGCAGGATGACGGGCTCGGCCAGGGTATCGCGCACCATCAGGGTCAGCCCCCTGCGCTCGAACTCGCCTGCGCTGGCCTCGACATCGTCCTGGAGCAGGGCGACCGGGTCGACCGGCCGCTTGCGGTAGCTCATGGCGCCCAGGTCGGTCATCGACAGCTGGTACAGGTCCTCGACCACCCGGTTCAGACGCTCGACATCGGCCTGCAATCCGGCCAGGCCGGCCGGCTCCATGGGCCGCACACCGTCCTGCATGGCCTCCAGCTCCGCCTTCAGGAGCGAGATCGGCGTGCGCAACTCATGCGAGATGTCGGCCATCCATTGTCGGCGCGCCGACTCGGTCCGCTCCAATGCCTGCGCCAGGTCGTTGAAGTCGCGCGCCAGGTCGCCCAGTTCGTCGTTGCCCTGGGCCGGCACCCGGGCCTGGAAGCGTCCGGCCGCCAGTTCGCGGGTCGCCGCGGTGACCCGGCGCAAGGGCCGCACCAGGGTATTCGCCAGCGGCCAGGACAGGGTCACCGTCACCACGCCGACCAGCAGTGCAATCCAGAAGAAGGCGCGGCGCTGGGCCTCGGCAAAACGGACATCGACCATCTCGCTCAGCGCCCGGCCCGGCAGGCGTCCTATGTAACCGACCAGGCGCCCGTCCACCCGGATCGGGCTCAGGCTCAGGTTGCCGGGATCAACGACGCGCCCCGCCAGAACCTGCTTGTCGGCATCCAGCAAGGCCAGACCGCCTTCCAGCCCTCCCGGCCCACGCATTCCGCCACCCTGACCATGCCCCGGCCCCATGCCCTTGCCGGGGCCATGCATGCCACGGCCATCCGCCATCAGGCGCCACCAGCGCACCCGGTCCTGCAGCAGGCCATTCCAGCTGCCTTCCGCAGTGTAGATATCGGCCAGTTGCTCGGTCATGCGCTCGACGCGTGCCTGCTGGCGGCTTTCCAGGAAACTGACGAAACCGTGCTGGAACGACCAGTGCATGAAGCCGTACATGACCGCCACCACCAGGGTCGTGGCGATCAACAGGGTCAGGAAAAGCTTGTGGCGGATGGACAGGCGCACGGCAGGACTCGCGGCATTCGATGCCGCCATTATCCGGGATAATTGCGCAGCAAATATGCAAGTCCGCAGTGCTCATTAGGGCGTCGGACAGGCGGCTGCACTGTATGACCAGGCCAAATGGCTCAGGACATGAGCCAGGCGAACGGGGAGACGAGGAGGTTCTCGACCGCACCCCTCCCCCTGTCAGCGCCCGGGCCGCCGGTCGTCCCGGCCATCTTGATCCTGATTGCCCCGGCGGAACATCTGGTTCGCCGGTTTGCCGGGCAGCGACCGCTGCTCATCCCTTGAACGTTCCTGGCTGCGCACCGCCTCGCCCGGCGCATTCTGTTCGCCGCGACCGCGCCCAATCTCACGGGTTTGCCCTGTCTGCGGGGTCTCCCTTGGCGGCGGCGTTACCCGAACGGGCTGTTGGGCTTCCCGAGCCGGCGGGGGTTGCCAAGACGGCGGGGCCTGACGTTCGACGCGAACCGGCGGTTCGGATGGCCTGTGGCTGGGGCCATCCCGCACCTCCACTGGCTGGGCGGGCGGCGCCGTCTGGGGCATCGTTTCCCGGTATCTGGGCGGCGGCGGCGGCCGTGGCCGCTCCTCGGCGCCTTGCTGGCCATAATCGGGCCGACGCATGCCGGAATCATCACGCTTCGTCGATGGCACGACCCGAACCGGGGTCTGCGGTACGGCCTTGACCGTGGGGCTGTCGTTGCGCCACGGCAAATTGCTTGCACGCGGCGCGCGGGTGCCTACCACCGGGCGGGTCTCGATAGCATGCGGTGGCCGGATGCCCTTGCGGGTGCCGACGGCCACGCTTTCCGGACCGGGACGCACAGGAAAGGTGCCTTGCAGCCGGGTCATTTCCCGTATGTCGACCCGGTCCGCCAGCCCGATATGCTCATGAGGATGGCCGAATTGATCGCGCGGGGCATAGGCCACGGCCCGGGCAAGCCTGGAGTTCCGATAGACGATATTGCCCGGGTTCACCACCGCCCGGTCGTGGATCACGATATTGTTGACGATATGAGGCCCATGCCAGCCGCCCCAGGAGGGTCTGCCGCGGAAGCCTGACCTGCCCCACCACGGGATGACCGGCTCGCCCCAGCCCAGCGACACCCAGTACATCCCCGGCGTACCGATCCGCACCGCGATGTCATCCCCCGCCCAGAAAAAAGCCACCAGCGCCGGGGAGTAGACCGGTCGCTGCCGCACCACCGGTCCAGGCGCCCAGCACCAGATGCCGTCGATGGCCAGCCAGCGGCCATAATGGAACGGCGCCCAGCCCCAGGGGGCATCGTCGATCCAGGTCCATTCGTAATAGGGGTCCCAGACCCAGGAACCGGTGCTGTAGGGCGCCCAGCCGCTGGGCACGCCGTCGGGGATCCAGATCGGGCCGTATTCGGGCACCACGCGCCAGTTGCCGTAATGGTCCAGTTCGTTGGCTCCATACACCCCCGGCGGCAGGTAGCGCGCGCTGACCGCATCGAGCAGGTCGTCGCTGCGGGCATAGTTCCAGTCGTCCCAACGGTCCGGTTCCGGCGCTACGTAGCTCTCCACCCTGACCGGGCTGCCGCCGCGCACGACGATTTCCTCGGACGCCAGGATGTCCATGGCCCGGCCACCGGCCGGAATCACCGTCGCCCGGCCGCCGCGACGGGTGACGAAGTGGGTGTCGCCATTGATGTCCAGGCGGTAGTAACCCTCATGGGCGATGGTGAACACGGCATCGGGCGTGGCCACTTCCACGATCATGCCGGGATCGATCCGGTTCAGGTCCAGGGACACGCGGCCGGTCGTCACCCTGAACTGGAGATAGTTATGCTCCTGGTTGACCAGGGCGATCTGGGTCAGCTCGTCGCCGCGGACAAAGGCACGGGCATCGATCTGCAATTCGAAGTTTGCCCCTTCTCCGGCATAGATTTCGTCGCCGATGGCAAGGGGGATGTTCGGCCGGGCCGCAAGCCAATCTTCGCCGCCCGAGCGCAGGAATGACACATCGCCGTCGAGATAACTCAGCCGCGGCGGGGTGATCGCCTGGGCGTCCTCGTAGTCGTCGGCCAGGACGGCGGCACCAGGCGCCAGCAGGAACAACAAAACGAGCAGGATTCTTTGCAGCAGCAGCATGGCAGCCTCCATGGCTAATGTAACGCCCGTCGACGCATCCGGAAGGCCATCCAATTTATGGAACCCGGACCCTCGATCGCCGCGCGGTGTTTTTCTCTATAGCAGCGCTGGCTGGGCAAACTGTAACAACATGCTACAGAGGCATGACCACCCTACCCTAACCAGATTCCGGATAGCCACCGTTTTCAGGTGATAATCGCGCCCCATGATCCGCCTGACCCAACTCACCCTCATCCGTGGCATCAAGCCGCTCATCGAAACTGCCGACCTGACCCTGAATCCGGGTGAAAAGATCGGCCTGATCGGCGCCAATGGCTCGGGCAAATCCAGCCTGTTCGCCCTGTTGCGCAACGAACTGCAGGCCGACGCCGGCGACGTCGACTTTCCGGCCGCCTGGCGCATCGCCCATGTCGCCCAGGAGACCCCCGCACTCGACCGTTCCGCACTCGACTACGCCATCGACGGCGACACCACCCTGCGCCGCCTGGAGACCGAACTGGCCGAGGCCGAGTCGGCCCACGACGGCCATCGCATCGGTGAGCTGCACGGTGCCCTGCAGGACGCCGACGCCTATACCGTGCGTGCCCGTGCCGAGCAATTGCTCACCGGCCTGGGCTTTGCCAACGAACAGATGGGCCGGCCGGTGGCCAGTTTCTCGGGCGGCTGGCGCATGCGCCTGAACCTGGCCCAGGCCCTGATGTGCCCATCCGACCTGCTGTTGCTCGACGAACCGACCAACCACCTCGACCTCGACGCCATTCTCTGGCTGGAGGACTGGCTGAAGCGTTATGGCGGCACCCTGATCGTGATCTCGCACGACCGCGACTTCCTCGACGGCGTGGTCAACGTGGTGGTGCACATCGACGGCAAGAAGCTGAAACGCTATGGCGGCAACTATTCCAGCTTCGAGACCCAGCGCGCGGTCAACCTGGCCCTCGGCCAGGCCGCCTACGCGAAACAGTCGCGCGAACGCGCCCACCTGCAATCCTTCATCGACCGCTTCAAGGCCAAGGCCAGCAAGGCCAAGCAGGCCCAGAGCCGGATGAAGATGCTGGCCAAGATGGAAGACCTGGCGCCCATCCATGCCGCCGCCGAGTTCTCGTTCGAGTTCGGCGAGCCGGAGCGGGCACCCAACCCGCTCCTGGTGCTGGAAGATGTCATAGCTGGCTACGGCGACAAGGCCATCCTGTCCGGCATCAATCTCAACCTGCAGGCCGGCCAGCGCATCGGCCTGCTGGGCGTCAACGGCGCCGGCAAGTCGACCCTGATCAAGACCCTGGTCGGCGATGTGCCGCCGTTGGCCGGCAAGCTGGTCGCCGGCAAGGGCCTGGCGATCGGCTATTTCGCCCAGCACCAGCTGGAGATGCTGCGCCACGACCAGTCGCCTCTGTGGCACCTGGGTAAGCTGTCGCCGACCACGCGCGAGCAGGAACTGCGCAACTTCCTCGGCGGCTTCAACTTCAACGGCGAGATGGCCACCGCGGCCATCGCCCCCCTGTCCGGAGGCGAAAAGGCGCGCCTGGCCCTGGCCCTGATCGTCTGGCAAAAACCCAACCTGCTGCTGCTCGACGAGCCGACCAACCACCTCGACCTGGAGACCCGCGAGGCGCTCACCGTGGCGCTGGCCCAGTTCGAGGGCACCCTGATCCTGGTCTCGCACGATCGCCACCTGCTCCGGGCCACCACCGACGAGTTCATGATCGTCGCCGACGGCGGCCTGCAACCGTTCGACGGCGACCTCGACGATTACCGAGACTGGCTGTTCAAGACCAAGCTCGGCCCGGCCAAGCCCGCGAAGCCGCAAGCGCCCGCCGCACCGGAACCCATGGTCGACCGGAAAGAGCAGAAGCGCATGGAGGCCGAGGCCCGCCAGCGCCTGGCCACCCAGAGGAAACCGATCGAAGCACGCATCCGTCGGATCGAGGAACAGATGGACCGCCACAACAAGCGCAAGGCCGGGATCGAAGCCCTGCTGGCCGGCACGGACATCTACGCCGAGGCGCGCAAGGACGAACTGAAGCAACTGATGTTCGAACAGGCCACCCTGATCCGTGACCTGGAACGACTGGAAACCGAGTGGATGCAGCAGCACGAGGCCCTGGAGGCCATCGCTATGCCGTCATGACCGGGTGCTATACCGTATAGCACCGCAACCGCACAGGAACCGCCATGGCCAACCAGCTCGAACAACTCCGGTCCATGACCGCCATCGTCGCCGACACCGGCGATATCGATGCCATCGCCCGGCATCGCCCGGATGACGCCACCACCAACCCCTCCCTGCTGCTCAAGGCGGCCGCCTCGCCGCGCTACGCCCCCCTGCTCGACGAGGCGGTGGCCTGGGCGCGCGGGCAAGGCGACGACCCCGCGCGTCGGCTCACCGACGCCCTCGACAGGCTGGCGGTGAACGCCGGGGTCGAGATACTCAAGCTGGTGCCCGACCGCGTATCCACCGAGGCCGATGCCCGGCTTTCCTTCGATACCGCCGCCACCGTGGCCAAGGCGCATCGGCTGATCGAACTGTATGACGCGGCCGGCATCGACCGCAAACGGGTGCTGATCAAGATCGCCTCGACCTGGGAAGGCATCCGGGCCGGAGAGATACTCGAACGCGAGGGCATCCACTGCAACCTAACCCTGCTGTTCGGGTTCGGCCAGGCGGTGGCCTGCGCCGAAGCCGGCGTCACCCTGATCTCGCCCTTCGTCGGCCGCATATTCGACTGGAGCAAGGCCCATGGCGGCTCCCCGACCCCGGCCCCCGAAGACGACCCCGGCGTGCGTTCGGTCCAGGCCATCTACCGCTATTTCAAGGAACACGGCTACGCCACCACGGTGATGGGCGCCTCCTTCCGCAACAAGGGCGAGATACTCGCCCTGGCCGGTTGCGACCGTCTGACCATCAGCCCGGCCCTGATGGATGAACTGTCGGCCAGCGACGAACCGGTGCCGCGCCGGCTGGCCTACGACGGGCCTGTCCTGGCCCGCCCTGCCGCGATGACCGAGGCGGCTTTCCGCTGGGCTTTGAACGAGGACGCCATGGCCACGGAAAAACTGGCCGAAGGCATCCGCAGCTTCACGGCGGACCAGATCAAGCTGGAAAAGACCCTGGCCGAACGGCTATAAGCCCCTGCCCTCTCCCCCGCAAGGGAGAGGATGCCGCGCATGATTACCTTGCTCAGACTCTTTCTTCTGGTCGTCTGGCTGGCGGTTCCGGTTACCGCACAGGCGGCGCCGTATGCCTGGACCCGGACCGGCACCGACGGCCAGACCGAGGTGCAGCTCTGGCTGTTCTGGTCGCTGCGCTGCCCGCATTGCCTGGAAGCACGGCCGGAGGTCATCGACATGGCCGCCAGACACCCCTGGCTGCACCTGCACGACCTGGAACTGAGCCAGCACCCGGACAACGTCGAGCGCTACGCGAGCATGGCCGCCAGCCTGGGCCAGGAGGCCCGCTCGGTGCCGGCGTTCATCTATTGCGGCCGCATGGAGGTGGGCTGGGACCGGGCAGAGACCAGCGGGACGGCCCTGCTGCGGGCGCTGGAGGCTTGCCGTTCAGGCAGCCCGGAGGTCGTCCAGGCCGGGACGCCCCTGCGTTTGCCCTGGCTGGGCGAGGTCGACCCCGATGCCTTCTCCCTGCCGGTCCTGACCGTGCTGATTGCCGGCATGGACGCCTTCAACCCCTGCGCCTTCTTCGTGCTGCTGTTCCTGCTTTCGCTCCTGGCACACCAGCACGACCGCCGGCGCATGCTGATCATCGGCGGGGTGTTCGTGCTGTTTTCGGGATTGATGTACTTTGCCTTCATGGCCGCCTGGCTGGGCCTGTTCCGGGTCATGGGCAGCCTGCCCTGGGTGACCGGCGCGGCGGGCGTCCTGGCCCTGTTCATCGGCGTGGTCAACGTGAAGGATTACTTCGCCTTCAAGGAGGGGCTCAGCCTGTCGATCCCGGAGGCGCGCAAGGCCGACATCTTCCAGCGCGGCCGCCGCATACTGGCCGCCGGCAGCCTGCCGGCCATGCTGGCCGCCACAATACTGCTGGCGGTCGCGGCAAACTTCTACGAACTCATCTGCACCGCCGGCTTCCCCATGGTCTACACCCGCCTGCTTACCCTGCACGCACCCGATCCGGCCAACCACTACCTCTACCTGACCCTGTACAACCTGATCTATGTCCTGCCGCTGCTGCTCATCGTGCTGGCCTTCGTGCGCACCATGGGCGCGCGCAAGCTGACCGAACGGGAGGGCCGCCTGCTCAAGCTGCTGTCGGGGCTGATGATGCTGGGGCTGGGCGTGTTGCTGCTGGTCGCGCCGGAGCGCTTGAGCAACCTGCTGGTCGCCTTCGCCCTGATCGCCGGGGCAGGTGGCCTGACCTGGCTGGCAGGCAGGCGGTCAGCAAGCTAACTTGGCCGCGCCAAGCCGAGCAGGGCCTTTTTCAGGCTGACCTGGATCGGGTCTTCGCCCAGCCATATCCTGAGGATGGCCTGGTTGAAACGCGCCCCTGGAATCCGGCCGAAGTCGCGCTCGCCGACGCGCACCTGGGTGCCCAGCCCGGGCAGATAATCGAACCGGATGACCGTCCCGGCGGACAATTCGTGAAGCTGGCGCAGGAGGCCGAGGAAGTGTTCCACGTCGGCATCGATCGCGGCCATCTCGGCCGGGCTGTTGTTGGCGATCAGGCCATTCTTCAGGGCCTCCAGGTTCTGCTCGGTGGTCACCCCGCGCAACAGGGTGATCTGCATCCGCCTGGGCTGGTCCTGGGCCAGGATGTCGCTGGCACTGTGAGCCTTTTCCGGCAGGTAGAGCGCCGCCACGTAGATATGGAAGCCCCATATGGTACGCAGGCCGGCGCCGTTGAGTTGCAGGTCATGCCCGGCCAGATTGGCATACTCCGCCACCGGCAGGCCATCCACGGCAACGTCCTGTCCGGATGCGGGGATGGCGAGCAGCAGGCAGGCGCAGGCCGGCAACCAGGCCCGGCGCACCCATTTCGATCCTGCCTGCCACCGAAGCCACATGGAAATTGCCTGCGAATACGATGAACCTATCGTAGCAAGAAATACCGCCATGACACCGGCCCGGGTCCGGCTTTCATCCTGGATCCGAACGATGGCAAGCCCGATCCTGCCGCCCGGCATTACCTCGGCGGCTAGCAACCCCGCCGACGGCTAAGGCAGGGCGCGCGCGCTTCGCGAGTCCGGATCGACTTCGTAGCGTCGGCCGGTTTCGGTGACGATCTGCAGCTTGCCGTCCGGAGTCGCCGTCAGGCTCTTGATATGATCTTCCTGGACGTCGGTTTCGAGCCGGGAGTCGATCGGCCGGACATAAACCTTGAGCGTCCAGAGTCGGACGCCGGTGGTCGCATCGTAGGCCCCGAGCACGCCGGGCGCATGCTCGGGACCGGGCGTGGCCGTCTGGACGGTCGGTTCGTAGCGCACGGCACCGATCGTCACCGGAGCCACGTGGGGTACCCGAGGACGACTAGACATCAAACCTGACATGGGTTTCTCCTTTGCGGTGGGAGTCGGTGAAGGCGGGCCATCAGCCTCGCACGCCGACGCAGAGATCATTACCAGGGCGCTCAGTGCGAAGACCCCGCGATATGCGCCTGGGATCATTTGAGGACACTGTTCCGAATGCCCACGTCCACGGCGCCCGCGCAGTCGGCGGCGAAAAAAGCCCAGCTTTCCGCATTGGTGAGGCACGTGGCAGTACTGAAGTTGCTTCTTTCCGGTTTCATTCCCAGCGAGTTGTGGGCATAACGAACGTCGTCCGTAGCGAGTTCCACATGGGTCATCTCGTGGACCAGGATGCGGGTCCAGTTCTTCTTGCCCGACAGCACGTTCTGGTCAGCGAAGAAGGCGCCTTCGATGTAGATGACCCGGATACCGTCGGTTGCGGCGGAACCTGGCGCTGCGGCGGCTTCGGACAGCCAGATATCATTTGTGCTATCCCCGCGTATGGCCGGGACGTCGGTCAGGATCACATGGCCTTTCGTCATGGCGACCGCAAGCTTCTTGAAGCCGGCGTTCAGCTTGGCGGCGATGGCGGCAAGCTCGGTCTCGCCCTGATTGTCCTCGTCGGCGAACCACCGCTTGATGATCTCGATTCCCTTGCCCTTGCCCTTGAGGCAGGCGCCGGCCACCACCATGGCCTTCTGGCACCAGGCGCCGCCCTCCTGCGTCGCCTTGGCCAGATTCTTCTTCGCATCACCGCTGAACTGCTCGGCCAGATCGCTCAAGCTGTCCTTGACGGTGAGGATATTCTTGTTGGAATAGGCATCTGCCGGCCATTCGCGCATCGTGGCGGGGGTGGACACGATCCATACCTGGTGCGAGCCCCAACTGGTCAGGCTGTAGGTATGGCGCAGCAGCTTCAGAGCGCCCAGCTTCCTGGCCGTCGCATCGTCGACTACCGCGCCGTTGGCGCCCCACGTGCCGGCGCCCACGATGAAGCCATCGCACTCCCTACCGCCCTTGCTGTCGGACTTGATCCGCTTGCGCAGGTCGTTGAGGCTGCTGCTCTTGCTCTTTGCCAAGCCATCCGGCTGCACCAGGCCACGCAAGCCCTTGATGACCCCGTCCCAGCCTTTCTCGCTGGAGAAAGACGCTGAAGCAAGGCCGGTTCTCGTGTCGGTATAAGCATCTGAGAAAAGCTTCACTAGATACCTCCTCATAGTTGTTGTGAGGGCGAGACGCGTATCGGCATGCCTGCATCCACCGAACTGCTTCAGCCCCGAGTACTTACCCTAGCCTATCAGAGGGCCGATAGCAGCACCAGCCGACAGCGCGTGGCCGGCCTGCGACGGCCGCGTCCAGGCCGGCGCAAGCAACTCCGGAACCGTGCCAGATGGCGGCATGGTTTTTCTGCTGCGGGGGTTTCCTCTATCATCGTCGGTTCCTGGCGCCAGGCGCCATTCGAACAAATCAGCCCGAGGTATCAACCCATGCAGTCCAGCCCGAGAGAGATCGTCACCCCCTTCCGCCCGATACCGCTCGACGTGCCGGAGGGGATGAAGCCGAACGAGTTTTTCAACAGCACCGAGAACCTCAACGACCTGGTCCACAACAACGGCCTGCTGCAGACCCCGGAAGGCCTGCTGCTCTACCGCAAGGCGCTCGGCCACAGCAACGAGTTCGACACCTCGATCATCTACAACACCTCGCAAAGCACCCTCGACCCGCTCGGCCGGCCGGTGCGCCGCACCCAGGTGCCGGAATCGGTGAAGCATGTCTGGAACCGGATGAACCAGGTCATCATCGAGTACATGCTCGGGCAGTATCCCGACCCGGACCGCCATCTGGTCCTGGCCGGCGAGGCCAGTCTGGACGCCACCTGGTCGCTGACCTCGCCCGGAGTGCCCTCGATCCGCATGCTGCACAACCACTTCATCGTGTTCGACAAGACCCAACTCGCCGAGGCCCCCACTGCCGACGCCAGCAACCCCAACCTGACCGACGGCGGCCAGCATTCGTTGTTCCAGGCCCACATGCGCGAGGTCTATCGGGCCTTCTTCGACGAACTGGACCTGGAGATACTGCGCCCCTGTCAGGCCGGTTCCTGCAAGATCGCCCTCACCGGCTATCCTCAGGGCCTGCCCAGCTGGGAAGTGATCGGCGGCGCCGACGCGCTCAAGGAGGTCCGCTTCTGGAAGGAATACGACACCATCCTGAAGGGGTTCCTGGACTTCTACCGCACCTTCTTCGGCCAGGTTTCCACGCGCAACTCGCCAATGCCGCGCGATGTCTACTTCCCGGACCTGGTGGAAGCCAAGTTGCTGTTCAACAACGACCTGCTGAAGACCGCCAAGATGGTGCGCGACCGCTGCGTCCACGACGCCAAGTATGCCAACGCGATCCGCTGGCAGCCGGCCTTCAAGCAGCTGATCTACCGCAACGACAAGGGCCAGCTGATCGTCACCATCAGCCAGAACTCGATCGGCAACGCCATCACCGAACTGCTCGGCGTGGTGGTCAAGCGCACCCCGGACGCCGATGCCTATGGCGCCGCCGAACCGGCCCTGATCGAGAAGCTGCTCGAGGTGCGCCGGCGCCTGGTCGAGGCCGACCTCGGCACGAGCGTCGCGACGCCTTACTGGGGTGCGGACTAGGGCATGTCCCTGCCCCGCCATCTGGAACGACTGCTCGACGCCGCCGCCTATCCGCACCCGGCGGGGACGGTGCGGCTGATCGAGACCCATATCTCCTGGGTGCTCATCGCCGGGGAGTATGCCTACAAGATCAAGAAACCGGTCAACTTCGGCTTTCTCGACTTCTCGACCCTGGCAAGACGGCGATTCTGCTGCGAAGAAGAGATCCGCCTTAACCGCCGCCTGGCGCCGGCGACCTACCTCGACGTCGTGCCAGTGACCGCCTCCGGCCCGGACAGCGCCGGCGAGGTGCTCGATTGGGCGGTACGGATGCGTGCCTTTCCCTCCGACGCCACCCTGGATCGTGAAGCCGCCGTCACGCCGCAGCAGATCGACGCCATCGCCGACCAGGTGGCGCGCTTTCACGGCGAGATCGAGCAGGCACCCGAATCGAGCGACTATGGCTCGCCCGAGGCGGCGATGTACCCGGTGCGGGAGAATTTCCGCCAGGCCCGGGGCCTGGCTGGCCTGCCCGATGCCGGACTGGACCGGCTTGAGGCCTGGAGCGAAGGCGAATACCAGCGCCTGCACGACCACTTCGCCGCGCGCAAGGCGACCGGCTTCATCCGCGAATGCCATGGCGACCTGCACCCAGGCAATATTGCCTGGGTGAACGAGGCGCCATTGATCTTCGACTGCATCGAATTCAACCCCAACCTGCGCTTCGTCGACGTCGTCAGCGAGGTCGCCTTCCTGTGCATGGACCTGATTGCCCGCGACCTGGCGCCGCTGGCCTGGCGCTTCCTCAACCGCTACCTGGAACAGACCGGCGACTACGCCGGACTGGCCGCCCTGCGCTTCTACCTGGTCTACCGGGCCATGGTGCGGGCCAAGGTCGCCGGATTGCGTGCCGGCCAGGGCGACCTGGCCGCGCAGGCGGAGTCCTTGCGTTACCTCGACCTGGCCGAACGGCTGGCCCGACCCGGGCGACCCGCCCTGCTGCTGATGCATGGCTATTCCGGCTCGGGCAAGACCTGGCTGTCGCAGTTGCTGCTGGAAGGCCTGGAGGCCCTCCGGGTTCGCTCCGATGTCGAGCGCAAGCGCCTGCACAATCTGCATGCCCTTGCCGACAGCAAGGAGACGGCCGGCAACATCTATACCCCGGAAGCGACCCGGCGCACCTTCAAACATCTGAAGACCCTGGCCGCCAGACTGCTGGCCGAGGGCTATATCGTCATCGTCGATGCCACCTTCCTGGGCCGCAATCTGCGCACCGCCTTCGTCGAACTGGCCGAATCCAGCCGGGTCGACTGGCAGCTCGTTTCACTGCCCGCCGACGTCGACTTGCTGCGCCAGCGGATCAGCCATCGCCTGGACCGCGCCGACGACGCTTCCGAGGCCGATCTTGCCGTGCTGGAAAGCCAGCTGGCCCACAGCGAACCCTTGTCGCAGGACGAACTGGCACATCAGGTCAGCGTCGCAGCAGACGACGACGGATCGGTTGCCGTCAAGACCTTGCGCAACAGGCTGGGCCTGTGACCGTCGGCGGGGAACAAACCGCAACACCCGCCAATTATTTTTTTCATCCCGGCAGTTTCCAGTAGCGCCAACCATCAGAATTCAATAATATGAGAACCATTCTCGTTATTGAATGACGACCATGACCCTGAACCAGTTGCATCCCAACGCCACCGGCGTGATCGAGGCCATCCACGCCGGCCAGGATTTGCGCCGACGCCTTTGTGGCCTGGGTCTGCGCCTGGGCATCCGGGTCCGGGTCATCCGGCAGTCGCCGATGAACGGGCCGCTGCAGATCCGCATCGGCCATACCGACCTGATCCTGCGCCGGATCGACGCCGCCAACATCGAAGTCAGCCCGGCATGAAACGGGTGGCCGTGCTGGGCATGCCCAACACGGGCAAGTCCACCCTGTTCAACCGTCTGACCGGTGCCGGCGCCCACGTCGGCAACTGGCCCGGCGTCACCGTCGACCTGCTTGCCGCCAAGATTCTGCTTGGCGACGCCATGGTCGAGGTGGTCGACCTGCCCGGCTTCTACAACCTGCACGGCTTTTCCGAGGACGAGCAGGTCGTCCGCCGTTTCCTGGAGACCCAGCCGGTCAACCTGCTGCTGGTAGTGCTCAACTCCAGCCAGCTCGACCGCCAGCTTGCCCTGCCGCTCCAGCTCAAGGATCTGGGCATCCCGATGCTGATCGTGCTCAACATGATCGACGAGTCCGGCCGCCTGGGCGTCCGCATCGACCTGGAAAAACTGGAAGCGGCTCTGGGCGGGCCGGTGCTGACCATGTCAGCCAAGTTCGGCCGTGGGCTGGAGAAGGTCAAGAGCGAACTGAGCCAGCAATTGCTCTTGCATCCCAAGTTGAAAAGCGTCGACATGGCGGCCTTCGACCAGGACCAGCGCATCGAGCTCGAACTCGACGCCCTGGTCAGCCAGAGCGTCACCAGCCCGATCTACCTGCCGCCCTCGGCCACCGACAAGCTGGACCGCGTCATGCTGCATCCCTGGCTGGGCCTGCCGATCTTCTTCCTGATGATGTTCATGCTGTTCCAGGCCATCTACGGCCTGGGCACGCCCTTGCAGGACGGCATGGGCTGGCTGCTCGACCACATCAAGACGGACGCCGTGGTGCCGCTGACCGCCCACTGGCCGGCGGCACTGAAGAGCCTGGTGCTGGAGGGCGTGTTCGACGGCCTCGGCACGGTCCTGACCTTCCTGCCCATCATTGCGGTGTTCTTCATGCTGATGGCCATCGTCGAGGACAGCGGCTACCTGGCCCGCGCCGCCTTCCTGACCGATGCGCTGATGAGCCGGCTGGGCCTGGACGGCCGCGCCTTCGTGATGCAGCTGATGGGTTTCGGCTGCAATGTGCCGGCGATCATGGGCACCCGGATCATGCGCTCGTCCGGCCTGCGCGCCCTGACCATGCTGATCATCCCGTTTTCGCTCTGTTCGGCGCGGTTGCAGGTCATCGTGTTCATCGTCGCGGCGACCTTCTCGCCCGTGGCGGCGCCGGTCGCGCTGTTCTCGCTCTACCTGACCAGCTTCGTCATGGCCTTCCTGACCGCCTTCCTGTTCCGCAAGCGCTATCACAGCCACGAACCCTTGCTGCTGGAACTGCCGCCCTACCGCCTGCCGACCTGGCGCTTCCTGGGCATCGAGAGCTGGCGCGCGGTCAAGCAGTTCCTGGCCGGAGCGGGCGGCTTCATCATCATCGGCGTGATGCTGGTCTGGTTCATGACCCACTTCCCGTTCGACGCCGTGCCGGCCGGACCGGCCACCCTGGCCGGGCGCCTGGCCAACCTGATGACTCCGGTATTTTCCCCCCTGGGGATCGACGCCTTGCTGTCCATCGCGCTGATCTTCGGCTTCGTCGCCAAGGAGATCGTGGTCGGTGCCCTGGCGGTGATCTACAGCGTCGGCCCCGACCGCTTGAGCGACGTGCTGACGGCCCGGCTGGACTGGGTGCAGGCCTACAGTTTCCTGCTCTTCACGCTGATCTACACCCCCTGCCTGTCCACCGTGGCGGCCATCAAGCAGGAATCGAAGAGCTGGCGCCTGGCCCTGTTGGCGACGGCCTGGCCGTTGATGCTGGCCTGGCTGACCAGTTTCACCTTCTATCAGGTCGCCCGCGCCTTGGCCTGACTGCCAGTCGGCCCATGGCCGGCTGAAGAATGTCCTATATCCCGTACGGCCCGCCAGTCACTATCATCCAACTGTCGCCATTCTTAAAAAACCATGCGCGCACCCGAACGACTCCTGACTCGCAGACTGCTGCTCACCGTCGGCACCGGCTTCGCACTGTCGCTGCTGCTGATGGTGGCGGTCAGCGTGGTCGGGCTGCGCGAGTTGTCGGCCGCCGATGCCCACCTGAAGGCCATCGTGCAGGAAAACAGCATCAAGGCACAGATTGCCGGCGAGATGCGCGATCTGCTGCGGGCACGGGTGATTTCCATGCTGAGCATCGTGGTCATGAACGATCCCTTCGAAAAGGATCACGAGATGATGCATTTCTACTCGCTCGGCGAGGCCTACCAGAAATCCCGTACCCGACTCGACAGCCAGCCCGCCTCGGCCGAGGAAAAGGCCGTGCTGGTGCGGATCGACGACCTGACCAAGACCAATCAGCCCTTGATGCTGCAAACGGTCGATCTCGGCATGGAGGGCTACACCTTCCTGGCCTTCGACCTGCTGCAGAAGCAGGGGATATCCCTGCAACGCCAGATGGTCATCGAACTGGACCATCTGGTGAACATCCAGCAGTCGGCCATCCAGGCCGCCAGCCTGCAGGCGGCGGCGGACTACCGCCATACCCGCTGGCTGATGCTGGTAATGGGCGCCGCCTCCGCGTTCATCGCCATCGTCGTCGCCCTGTTCGTATTGCGGCGGACCAGCCTGATCACTGCCGACTCGGAACGGGAACGGACCCGCTTCCAGACCCTGTTCGAGACCAACACCGACGGCATCGTCATCCTCGATCGGCACGGTTTCGTGCAATGCAACCCGGCTACGCTGCGGATGTTCAGGATCGCCAGCCAGGCCGATTTCCTGCGCCTGCGCCCGGAGGACCTGGCCGCCCCAGGCCCGACCGGCGAGGGCGCGGAACCGGTCTCCGTGCAGCGATACATAGGCAATGCCTTCGAGAAGGGGCACTCGGCTTTCGAATGGCTGTGCCGGCGCAGCGATGCCAGCGAATTCCTGGCCCACATCAGCCTGCACGCCATGCGTCTCGATGGCAGGCCGCACCTGCAATGCATCATCCGCGACATCACGCTCCAGAAGGAGGCCGAGCAGGCGTTGAAGGCGGCACACGCCGAGGCGATTGCCGCCGCGGACATGAAGGCCCAGTTCGTCGCCAACGTCAGCCATGAAATCCGCACCCCGATGAACGGCATCATGGGCATGACCCACCTGTTGCTGGACACCGAACTGACGCCCAGGCAGCACGAATATGCCGAGGCGGTGGACAACTCCGGCAAGGCCCTGATGCACATCATCAATGACCTGCTGGATTTCTCCAAGATCGAAGCGGGGCGCCTGAGCCTGGAAGAGGTCGTCTTCAACCTGCCGGAAACCCTGCTGGAAATCATGGCCTTCTATCGGCCCAGGGTGGAGGGCAAGGGCCTGGCCTTCCAGCTCGACCTGCCGAAGACCCTGCCGACCTGGGTACGGGGCGATTCAATGCGCTTGCGCCAGATGCTGCTCAACCTGCTCGACAACGCCATCAAGTTCACCGAGAAGGGTGAAATCCGGCTCAGCGTGGAAATCTCGCCGGACGGTCGCCAGCACTACCTGTTCCGGATCGCCGACACCGGCATCGGCATCTCGCCCGCGGCCCTGCCCAACATCTTTTCCGCCTTCTCCCAGGCCGACGGCTCGATCAGCCGGCAATTCGGCGGAACCGGACTGGGACTGGCCATCTGCCGGCAGTTGAGCGAACTCATGGGCGGACAACTGACGGCAAGCAGCGTACCGGGCCAGGGCAGCGCTTTCAGCCTCGACATCCCGCTCGTCATCGCCGCCAAGCCGACACAAGGGGCGACGCCCGATACCGCCCAGGCACCGCATTTCCGGCCTACCCACATCCTGGTGGCCGAAGACAACCTGGTCAATCAGAAGCTGGTCCAGTTCATGCTGGAAAACATGGGGATCCAGGTCAGCATCGTCGCCGACGGCAAGCAGGCCTTCGACCGTCTGGCCGACAGCGACGATATCGATATGGTGCTGATGGATTGCCAGATGCCGGTATGGGACGGCCTCACCGCCACCCGTGCGATCCGCCGCCACGAAACGGAAACGGGACGTACGCCCCTGCCGATCATCGCCCTCACCGCCAACGCCATGCCCGGCTTCGAGCAGGTTTGCCAGGAGGCCGGCATGGACGCCTATCTGACCAAACCCCTGGATGACCAGCAATTGGCGGCCTGCCTGGGAAAATGGTTGCCTGAGCAGGCCGTGGCCGGCGGACCGGTCCCCGAAGCCGCGACCCGGGAGGGGTCTCTGGTCGACCTCGAAAAGGTCCGCCGGCTCTGTCGCAACGACCCGGACCAGGTACGCGAGATGCTGGATCTGTTCGTCAGCAGCAGCGAAGAACTGATCGCCGGGGTATCGGAGGCACTGGCGCAGGGCAAACTTGAAACGGTGGCCAGACAAGCTCATCAGATCAAGGGAGCCGCCGCCTACCTGGTCGCCGGCACGACCATCGAGTTGGCCTCCCGCCTGGAAAAAACGGCCAAGGACGGCAACCGTGCCCAGGCGGAAGAAATCGCCCAGGATCTTGAGGCCGATTTCATACGCTTGCGCAACCATATCGAGACAATCAAACCCTAGAACACCGTTTTACCGCGGCAAGCCAGGTAAAATGCTCGTTTTTCTCCCGCCAACTCGCGAACGACCCATGCTCGACATCCAGCTCCTGCGCAAAGACCTCCAAGCCGTCGCCGACCGCCTCGCCAGCCGCGGCATGGACCTCGATACCGCCCGCATTGCCGCCCTGGAAGCCGAACGCAAGGATATCCAGACCGTTACGCAGGATCTCCAGGCCAGGCGCAACAGCCTGTCCAAGCAGATCGGCATCGCCAAGGGCAAGGGCGAGGACAGCGCGCCGATCATGGCCGAGGTGGCCGGCCTGGGCGACCAGTTGAAGCGGATGGAAGATCGTCTCGAAGGCATCCAGGGCGAACTCAACCAGATCCTGATGACCATCCCCAACCTGCCGCACGAGAGCGTGCCGGTCGGCCGCAGCGAGGCGGACAACACCGAGGTGCGCCGGGTTGGCGAGCCGTGGCGGTTCGACTTCGAGCCGCGCGACCACGTCGACATCGGCGAGGGGCTCGACCTGCTCGACTTCGCCACCGCCGCCAAGATCGCCAGCAGCCGCTTCGCCCTGATGCGCGGCGACCTGGCCCGGCTGCACCGCGCCATCGTCCAGTTCATGCTCGACACCCACACCCGGGAACACGGCTACGAGGAAGTCTACGTACCCTACATCGTCAACGCCGATTCGCTGCGCGGCACCGGCCAGTTGCCCAAGTTCGAGGAAGACCTGTTCAAGCTCAGCAACGGCATGTATCTCATCCCCACCGCCGAGGTGCCGGTGACCAACATCGTCCGCGACGAGATCATCCCGGCCGAGAACCTGCCGATCAAGCTGGTGGCGCACACGCCCTGCTTCCGCTCCGAAGCCGGCTCCTACGGCAAGGACACCCGCGGCATGATCCGCCAGCACCAGTTCGACAAGGTCGAGATGGTGCAATTCGTGCGTCCGGAAGATTCCTATGCCGCCCTGGAAGAACTCACCGGCCACGCCGAGACCATCCTGAAGAAGCTGGACCTGCCCTACCGCGTGGTCGCACTGTGCACCGGCGACCTCGGTTTCTCCTCGGCCAAGACCTACGACCTGGAGGTCTGGCTGCCGGGCCAGAACACCTATCGGGAGATCTCCTCCTGCTCCAACTTCGAGGCCTTCCAGGCCCGCCGCATGCAGGCCCGCTACCGCGGCGACAAGGGCAAGCCGGAATTGATCCACACCATCAACGGCTCCGGCCTGGCGGTCGGCCGCACCCTGGTCGCCATCCTGGAGAACTATCAGCAGGCCGACGGCAGCGTGATGATCCCCACGGCGCTGCGCGGCTACATGGGCGGCATGGAACGTCTGGAACCGGGACACTGAAAGCCAGGGCCTGCTCCCGCAACGGGACAGGTCCTTAGCCGTCGGCGGACTGGCCCAGGCCTCTGTGTATCGGCTCGAATCGCTTGAGTATGTCGTAATAGATGCGCACGTTCTCGGTCAGCACCCTGGCCTCGCCGCCGCGCGCATAGCCCAGCCGCAGACTGGCGGCGTGACCCGATTTGCCCAGCAACGGCAGGACATCCTTGATGTCGCGCCAGGCGTCCGGGTCCTTGTCGAGTTTCTGGGCCAGGCGGCGGGCGTCCTCCAGATGCCCCATGCCGAGATTATAGGCCGCCAGGGCCATCCAGGTCCGGTCCGGCTCGGGTATCCGGTCCGGCAACTGGTCCCTCAGCATCGCCAGATAGCGTGCCCCGGCCAGAATGCTGTCGCCCGGATCGAGCCGGTTGGCAACGCCCAGACGGTCCGCCGTCTCCGAAGTCAGCATCATGACGCCGCGCACCCCGGTCGGCGAGGTAGCCAGGGGATTCCATTGCGATTCCTGATAGGCCAGCGCCGCCAGCAGGCGCCAATCGATTCCGGTTTCCCCCTGGGCAAGCTGGAATTGCGGCTTCAGTGCCGGCAGCAGTTGGGTACGCCGGGTCAAAACGCCCTGCACATCGGCTTCCTCGAGATGATTCAAGTGACCGAAGTATCGTTCCTTGAGTCGATCCAGCCAGCCATCCTTGCGGATGCTGCGGAAAAAATCCGTCACAGCCTGGCGCAGACGCATGTCGGCGTTCTTGGGCAGCGCCCAGGCAATGTCCCGGCTCTCGGTCAAGGCCATGGCGATCACCAGCTTGGGCCAGAAATTCCAGATCACGTCGAAGGTGCTGGCATCCGCCACCGTGCAATCGGCCAGGCCGCTCGCCACCCGTTCCAGCAGTTCCTCGGTCGAGGTGGCTTCGACCTCCACCCAGCGCAGATCGGGGAAGGCCTGGCGCAATTCGAGCAAACGCTCGACGTGGCTGCTGCCCTTGACCACCTCGAGCCGGACCGAGGCGAGATCGCCCAGCGTGCCGGGCCGCTTCACGCCCGGGCCGCACACCACCAGTTCACGCTCATGGGCATAACTCGGTCCGAAGCGCAGACGCCCCGAGCGCTCCGAAGTCACGGTAAGCCACGCCGCCGCCAGATGCGCCTGGCCCTCGATGACCCCGGTGAGCAGACCCGTCACGCTGTCGGAAACCTTCACTTTCAACTCCAGGCCCTGGCGTCGTGCAAACTCGGCCGCGAGGTCGTACTCGAACCCGGTCGGAGCGCCGTCCGCATCGAGATAATAGGTCGTCGGACTCTGCCGGGTCAGTACCACCAGTTCATGGGAATCGAACGGGGAAGCCAGGGGAAACCACTTCCAGTAGGTCAGGGTGGCGACGACGATGACCGACAGCATGGCCAGCCGGAGTCCGTTCCAGCTAAACAAGTGTCGCAACCTTCTCGTCAAGCCTGATTTAAGCATGTAGAATGCGCCCTCTTCCGGAACGGTAACCCAACAGGGATGCCCTCTGGAATTCCCGCGGAAAGGTGCCGGAGTGGTCGAACGGGCCGGACTCGAAATCCGGTGTACAGCTTGCTGTACCGTGGGTTCGAATCCCACCCTTTCCGCCAAATACCCATGCCCCGCAAGGGCTCCGGGACCACAGACCACTCCCAACCGACCGCCCCGCCACCATGCCGGATGGCATGCAGGGATACACCCTGATCGAATGGCGGCTGGATTGAGTGTAGGTTGCCATGGGGCAAACTATACAGGCTGGAGCCAGAATGCCAATCCTGGCCGGGTCGGCGATGTCACTCTCGGATAGAGCGCACAGGCTCGACGACGATCAATTGGGCCAACTATCGGCCTGGAACGACTGGGTTGGCTTCATTCCCTGCCTGGATCGCCGCCAGCAGGGCGGATCCATCGGGCTGAGAACGAGACCTGTCGCATGCGCCCATTGCGACTAAACGCGTCATGTCTACGAGGTAGCGAATCCAGAAAGTCATGGTCGGGCAATTCCAATTCCGGCCGTTACGCATTCATCAGCCGGTAACAATCAAACAACACCATCCCGGCTCACTGAAGTTCTTGGCACAAGCCGTGCTTAACAATAACCAATCGATTTCACTTCAGCCCCAAAGGAGTTTCCCAGTGCCTGCACGTTCTCCTTCTCTTGCCCTATCAGCCAACGCTGATACGCGGGGCCTGGCCACAGGACGACGCCAGGCCTTGCGCTTGGCGTCCGCCCATTCCGCAAAGATCAGCGCACGCCTATTGCCCGGTCACGCACCGTTATCGGGCCTTGCCAGCCTGGCGCCGCCGCTTGATTGCGCAGCGTCCTGGGTGAATCGATGACCAAGGCCCGCGACCTGACGACGCTGTTTGCGACCCTGTTTCTATTCTGGTTGCTGCTGAATGGCTCCCTGGCGCCGGATGTGCTCGCCATCGGCTTGGTCGTGGCCTTGCTCATCGCCATTCTGTTTCGCGGCAGCCTCGCGGTCCTGTCGGAGTTTCGCGCCACTCCGCTGGCCATCGTTACCGCGGTGGGATACCTCATTTACTTCCTCAAGGCGCTGTTGCAGTCGAACCTGCAACTGGCCAGGATCGTCCTGTCGCCCTCGCTGCCGTTGACGCCCGGCATCGTCAAGGTCAGGACGCGGTTGCAGAGCCGGATGGGCAGGATGCTGCTGGCCAACTCCATCACCCTCACCCCCGGCACCCTGACCGTGGAGTTGAACGGCGAATGGCTCTATATCCACTGGGTCACGGTGGAGTCGGCCGACATCGAGGCGGCGACCGCCAGCATCGTCTCCGGCTTCGAACGCTATATCGAGGTCATGTATGGTTGAAACCCTGATCGTCATCGCGGCAACCCTGACCGGTGCGGCCTTCCTGCTTGCCCTTTGGCGCTTCCTCAAGGGGCCGTCGGCCGCCGACCGGGTCGTCGCCTTCGACGGCCTGACCATCGTCTCCATCACCATGATCATCCTGATCGCCTTCGTCGAAGGACGCGGCATCTACCTGGACGTGGCCCTGGTCTATGCGCTGTTGTCCTTCCTGGGCGTCATCGCCGTCGCCCGCTACCTGGAACGGGGGTTCTGATGGACTCGCTGCTCAATCTCCTGGGCGGGCTGTTGCTGGTCGCCGGCGCCAGCTTCCTGTTCCTGGGCGGACTCGGACTGGTGCGCATGCCTGACGTGTTCAACCGCATCCAGGCGGGCACCAAGGCCACCACCCTGGGCACCCTGCTGGGCCTGGCCGGTTTCGCCTGCCTGCGTCCCGAGTGGGGGCTGAAGTTGCTGCTGATCGGTCTGGTCACCCTGTTCACCAACCCGATCTCGTCGCAGGTGCTGGCCCGCGCGGCCCACCGCACCCGGGTCGAGATGACCCTGAATACCACGGTCGACCGGCTGGCCGAAGACACCGGGGAGGAGGCATGAACATCCTGATGACGGCCATGACCGGGCTGCTCTGCCTCGCCATGCTCGGCTCGGCCTGGGTAGCGGTGACCGGCAAGGGGAGCGGCCAGCGGGTCTCCATCGCCATTCTCGCCTCGGGACTGGTGAGCCTGTTCGCCTCGGTGCTGTTCCTGATCCTGGCCGCGCCCGACGTGGCGATGACCGAGGCCGCCATCGGCAGCGGCCTGACCACCTTCCTGTTCTTCTTCGTGCTCAGCCGCGTGCGCGCAGGCCGGCAGGACGGGAGCTGACATGGTCAAGCGCTTCCTCGCCCTGCTGCTCCTGGCCGGACTGGGCGGCATCTTCGCCAGCCTGCTGGCCGGCTATATCCCCGATGCCGAACTCAACCTGACCGCCCGCTACTACGCCGACCATGCCGCCGGCGACCTCGGTGCGGCCAACATCGTCACCGCCATCATCGTCACCTATCGCGGCCTCGACACCCTGGGCGAGGTTACCGTGCTCTTCCTGGCCGCCTCCATCGTCGGCCTGGTGCTGACCCACCGCCAGAAGCACGACCCGCGGCCCGGCCAGCCAGCGCGCACCCGCGCGCCGGTGGGCGAGTTGCTGACCACCGGCACCCGCTTCCTGGTGCCGCTGATCCTGCTCCTGGGCGTTTATGTCTTCATGAACGGCCACCTGACCCCGGGCGGCGGCTTCCAGGGCGGCGCCATCATCGCCTCGGGGATCTTGCTGCTGCTGCTCGCCGATCCGCTCAAGCATTTCAGCCACGGCCTGATCTCCGCGGTCGAGTCGCTCGCCGGCCTGTTCTACATCCTGCTCGGCCTGGTCGGCCTGGTCCTCGCCGGCGGTTTTCTCGACAACCGCATCCTGCCGGCGGGCGAACTGGGTGCGCTCATTTCGGCCGGCGCGATCCCGCTCATCTATTCGCTGATCGGCCTCAAGGTGGGCGCCGAGTTCTCCTCCATGCTGGCCAGCCTGTCCGAAACGGAAGAATTGTGATCGCCCAGCTCTCGATAGCCACCGGCTTCCTCCTGATCCTGATCGGGCTTTACGGCGCGCTGATCCAGCGCAACATCCTGCGCATGATCGTCGCCTTCACCGTCGCCGACACCGGCGTCAACATCGTCATCGTCGCCGTCGGCTTCATGGCCGGCCGCACCGCGCCGATCCTGGATGCCGCCGTGCCCGTCGCCGACGCCGCCGCCCGCATCATCGACCCGCTGCCCCAGGCGCTGGTGCTCACCGCCATCGTCATCGGGCTGGGCACCACGGCACTGATGCTTGCCTACGCCTTCAAGCTGTACGAGAAGCGGCGCACGCTCGACATCGACAAGTTCACGGATCTGAGGGGGTGAGCGCCATGACCAGCCCGCTCTACATCATCGCGGTCGCCCTGGCCGCCGCCTTCCTGCTCGGCCTGCTCAGGGAACAGTGGCGCAGCCTGGCCTACCCGGTCACCCTCGCCGCCCTGGCCTTCATGTCCTGGCTGTCGGCCAGCTGGCTGTGGGCGCTCGCGTCCGGCAGCGCCAGCCCGGTCGACATCTACACCGCCGGCACCGCGCCGCCATTCGCCATCAACCTGCGTATGGCCCTGCCCGAGGCGGTCCTGACCCTGCTGATCAACCTGACCGGGCTGTTTTCGGCGCTCTATCTGAAGAGCGCCCTGCTGGCGCGGGGACGCCGCGGCATGGCGGTGCTGCTGGTCGCCATCATGGCCTTGTCCGGCATCGTGCTCACCCGCGACATCTTCAACCTGTTCGTCTTCCTGGAACTGGTGGTCATCGCCACCGGCGGGCTGGTGCTCCTGTCCGACCATGCCCACGCCCTGTCGGCCGGCTTCAAGTACCTGGTCGTCTCGCAGGTGATCTCGATCCTGCTCCTGATCGGCATCATCTTCGCCTATCACGCCACCGGCACGCTGAACATCGACGGCATGGCCGAGGCCGTGCCCGGCCTGCAGAACGCCGGTGCCAGCCAGGCCTTTGAGCTGGCCTTCTTCCTGATGTTCATCGCCCTCGTCGCCGAACTGAAGCCCTTCCCGGCCAACGGCTGGGCACTCGACATCTACGAGGCGGCGCACCCGGCCTTCTCGGCCATCTTCTCCGCCGGCGCGGGCACCGCCGCGCTCTATGCCGTCGACAAGCTGCTGCTGATCGGCGGCCCGGCCTGGCTGGACATGGCCACCGGCGTCGGCATCGTCACCTTCGTCGCCGGCAACCTGCTCGCCCTGCCCCAGAGCAATGACCGGCGCCTGCTCGGCTATTCCTCGGTGGCGCAGATCGGCCTCATCCTCGCGGTGCTCGGCCAGCGCGACATCCTCGGCGAGGACACCTACTTCATCGCCGGCGGCCTGCTGCTCTCCCACGCCGTCGCCAAGGCCGGGCTGTTCTGGCTCTCCGGCCTGCTGGCGGGCCGGCAACTGGTCGACTGGGCCGACCTGCGCGAACGGCCGATGCCGGTGTTCGCCTTCGTCACCTTTGCCGCGATGCTGTCCGGCCTGCCCCCGTTCCCGGGCTTCTACGCCAAATGGGAACTGGTCCATCACCTAGCCGGGAGCGGGCGCCTGGTGCTGCTCGCGCTGGTCCTGTTCGGCGCCCTGATCGAGGCCGGCTACCTGTTCCGCTGGTTCGGCTACATCCTGAAACGCGAACCGCCGGGCGAGGCCGATTTCTGCCGGGTCATCTTCGACAAGCCGCACCGGGTCCTGCCCGTCATGGTCGCCGTGGCCGCCGGCTGGGCACTGGCCTTCGTCTGGGGCGAACTGGCCAGCAGCCTGCTCGGCCGCAGCAACCTGCTCCTCGCCCTGCCGTTGCTGTTCGCGCTGTCCTTCCTGTTGCTGGACTGGCTGCCCGCCTGGGTCAAGAACAGCCTGGCCATCGCCGGGCTGGTCGCCTTCTTCGCCGCCACCTGGACGGACTACGATGCCCTGCGCATGATCTTCGCGATCATCTTCACCCTGGGCGGCGCCCTGACCCTGCTCGCCAGCTACCACGTCCACGGCCGCCGGGTCGGCTTTTATCCGGCGGCGATGCTGATGTTCGCCGGGATGGTGATGCTGATCCGCGCCGACACCTCGTTCGATTTCTTCGCAGCCTGGGAACTGCTGACGGTCGGCTCCTACTTCCTGATCCTGCGCGGCAAGCATTCCGAACCGCATGCGCTGTCCTACATCCTGTTCTCGCTCGGCGGCGCCTTCCTGATCATGGCCGGTTTCGCCATCGCGGCGCAGGGCGCGCCGCAGTTCGCCCTCGCCTCGCTGGCGCATGTGGCCGCGCCCTTCGCTCCCTGGGTCTTCCTGCTGCTCGCCATCGGCTTCATGACCAAGACCGCCGCCATCGGCCTGCACATCTGGCTGCCCGGCGCCCACGCCGAGGCGGAGACCGACGTCTCGCCCATGGTCTCCGGCATCCTGCTCAAGGCCGGGCTGTACGGCCTGATGGTCCTGCTCCTGGCGATGGGCAAGCAGCAGCTCTACGGCATCGAACTCACCCATGTCCTGCTCTGGGTCGCCGCGCTGACCGCCCTGCTCGGCAACCTCATGGCGGTGTTCCAGGAAGACGCCAAGCGCCTGCTGGCCTATTCCTCGATCGGCCAGATGGGCTATGCCCTGTTCGGCCTGGCGCTGATGAACCACCTGGGCTGGCTGATGGCGCTGGTCTTCGTGATCAACCACTACATCTACAAGGCGATGCTGTTCCTCGCCGTCGGCGGCGTCGCCAAGCGCACCGGCACGCGCGAGATGTACCGCATGGGCGGCCTGATCCGGCTGATGCCGCTGTCCTTCATCGCCGTGCTGGTGGGCATCATCGCCGTCTCGGGCGTGCCGCCGCTGTCCGGCTTCGGCGGCCGCTGGGTGTTCTACAACGCCATCCTGGCGTCCGACTACCGGCTGCCGATGGTCGTCCTGTTCCTGGCCGGGCCGATCGCCTTCCTGTATCTGTTCCGGCTGATCTACACCATCTTCCTCGGCCAATTGAAGGATGAACTGCGCCGGGTCAAGGAAGCGCCGTTCTGGATCGTCCTGCCGCAGATGATCTATGTCGCCCTGCTGATCGCTTTCGCCGTCGTCCCCGGCCTGGCCCTGCACCGCGTCGACACCTATCTCAACCAGTTCTTCCCCGAGGGCGGCCTGAGCTGGGCGGGCGGCGAGATCACCAGCAATTACGGCTACTGGAACCCGGTCGCCATCATGATCATCGTCGGCGTGATCTTCTGCACGGTGTTCGCCTGGCTGCTGTTCGTCAACCGCCGCGCGCAGCCGGTCAAGCAGTTCAACATCGTCTTCTCCGCCGAACGCCCGTTCCGCCCGGAGACGACCCACTTCGCCTGGAACTTCTTCGCCCCCTACCGCAAGGCGCTCGGCTTCCTGACCCAGCCCTTGGTGACGATCTTCTGGACCACCGTGACCGACCTGCTGCACACGGCGGGCGACCTGGGCCGGCGTTTGTACAACGGCAACGGCCAGACCTACGCCTTCCACTTCCTGGCCTTTGTCGTGATCGTCTTCTTCCTGGTGGGCCTCTAACCATGCAATTCGAGTGGATCAAGATTCCCTACGCCCTGCTGACCCTGTTCATCGTGGTCAACTACGGCATGCTGCTCGGCGCCTTCATCCAGAAGATCGGCGCCCGGGTCGGACGCCGCCGCGGCGTGCCGATCTGGCAGAACTACGCCGACCTGGTGAAGAACTTCGGCCTGCGCACCTCGATCACCCACGGCGTGATGTTCTACCTCGGGCCGGTGTTCCGGCTGACCGGCGGCATCGGCCTGCTGCTGTTCGTGCCGACCATCTACGGTTCGGAGATGTTCTCCAACCTATCCTTCGCCGGCGACCTGATCCTGGCCCTCTACTTCGTCTTCTTCGGCACCCTGGGCATGGCGCTGGGTGCCGGCGAGAGCGGCCACCCGCACGCGGCCATCGGCATCAGCCGCGGCCTGTCCCAGGTCACCGCCGCCGAACTGCCCCTCGCCCTGGCCGTGTTCTCGGTCGCGCTCCAGTACCAGACCCTCTCGATCACCGACATCGTCAGCGCCCAGCAGGGCGGCGTCCTGCACTGGACGCTGTTCACCAACCCGCTGGCGGTCGCGGCGGCGATGCTGTCCTTCCTCGGCTCGATGATGCGGCCGCCGTTCGACGTCGTGCTCGCGCCCCAGGAGATCCCGATCGGGCCGCCGACCGAGTACCACTCGTCCTACCTGGCCCTGATGCAGACCAACCGCGCGATCTTCCCGGTCGCCAAGATCGTCGTCTACATGAACCTGTTCTTCGGCGGCGCCGCGAGCTGGCCGGTGTTCTTCCTCAAGGTCTTCCTGATCTACATGGTCTCGGTCTTCGTCGGCGTCGCCTTCCCGCGCTTCCGGGTCGAGCAGTCGATCCGCTGGTTCCTGGTCTGGGCGGTTCCGCTGGGCATTCTTTCGATCCTGTTGGCGTAAAGCACGATGAAACCAGAACTGATGAAACGGATGGTCAAGGGCCCGGACGGCGTCGAGTTCGAGGTCGAACCGATGCGCGACTACTACTGCGACGCCCCGCCCACGGTGCAGCACGGCGCCTACATCAAGATCGTCGAGGACTTCTTCAACTGGGCGCGCTCGCAATCGCTCTGGATACTGGGCTTCGGCACCGGCTGCGGCGCCATCGAGATGCGCCCGCTGATGACCCCGCGCTTCGATGCCTACCGCTACGGCATCCAGTGGCGGCCGACGCCGCGCCAGGCCAACCTGCTGGTCATCTCCGGCTACCTGTCGGTGAAGACCCTGAAGCGCGCCATCCGCGCCTACGAGCAGATGCAGAATCCGAAATACGTGGTCGGCCTGGGCTCCTGCACCATCAACGGCGGCATGTACTGGGATTCCTACAACACCATCAAGTGCCTGGACCAATACCTGCCGGTGGACCTCTACATCACCGGCTGCATGCCGCGCCCCGAGGCGCTCCTGGCCGGCTTCGAGGACCTCAAGAAGCTGATCCGGGCCGGCCAGGCCGAAGGCGCCAACCAGTACGCAGAACGCTTCGACTGGTACAAGGCCAACCAGAAGCAGGTGATCCACGACTGGGACATGCCGGACTACAACTGGTGACCATGGACATGCGCGCACTTTACGACCGGCTCAAGGCCCTCTACCCCCTCGGCGAGCTGACCGAGCAGCGAGCCAATCTCGCCTTCGTCACCCTGCCGGCCGAATACCTGCGCCCGGCCCTGCTCCACCTGCGCGACCTCGAGGGCTACCGCCACCTGGTCCTGCTGACGGCGGTGGACTGGCTCGAAGACGGGTTGTTCCAGCTCACCTACCTGCTCTGCAACCGCAGCCGGAATTGCGACATCGGCCTGCGCGTCATGCTGCCCCGGGAGGGCGCGACCATGGCCAGCAGCCACGATATCTGGCCGACGGCGGCCGTCTACCAGCGCGAGCTGCGCGAGATGTTCGGCATCGACTTCCCCGACAGCCCCGGCGTCGACGAGGAATTCATCCTCGAGGGCTGGAACGACATCCCGCCCTACCGGCGCGACTTCGACACCCTGAAATACGCCAACGACAGCTTTGCCCAGCGCGCCGGGCGGGAAACCCGCGACCCGGAGACGCACATGAAGCAGCAGCTCTACCCGGACCGGGACTGACATGGCCTATACCCCCGACCGCTCCCAGTACCCGGCCATGAAGGCCGACGGCAGCCTGGACATCGACCTCGCCTCGGGCAAGTACCTGAAGCTCTGGCAAGGCCCGAACCACCCTGGCATCACCGGCAACATGTCGGTGGAACTCACCGTCTGCGGCGACGAGGTGGTGGCGGGCAAGACCCACGTCGGCTACCTGCACCGCGGCTTCGAGAAGCTCATGGAGCGGCGCACCTTCATCCAGTGCTTCCCCATCGTCTGCCGCATCTGCGTGCCCGAGCCCGATTTCAACGAATACTGCTACGCGGCGGCCGTGGAAGAGCTGGCCGGGATCGAGGTGCCGGAAAAGGCCAACTGGATCCGCGCCCTGATCCTGGAGATGGGCCGCATCAACAGCTACCTGATGTACCTGGGCGGCCAGGCCGGGGCGCTCGGCCAGGGCGTCATCGGCCAGTGGACCACGTACGCCCGCGACCTGATGCTGGACCGCTTCGAGGAGCTCACCGGCGCCCGCATCTACCACATGTTCATCATGCCCGGCGGCGTGCGCGACCACCTGCCCGAGGGCTTCCAGGGCCGCATGCAGGAGACCCTGAAGGAGGTGGAGTGCACCCTCAAGGACGTCTGGGAGGTGATGTTCTGCAACGCCGTGTTCAAGCGGCGCACCGTAGGCATGTGCGTCATCGACCCGGCCTGGCTGGACGAGTACGGCGTCACCGGCCCCAACGCCCGCGCCGCCGGGGTGGCCAAGGACGTGCGCCGGGACGCGCCCTACCTGGTCTATCCCGAGCTCGACTTCGAGCCGGTGACCGGCCATGACTCCGACATCTACACCCGCGCCGACGTGCGCCGGCGCGACCTCCTGATGTCGGTCGACCTGATCCGCCAGATCCTGGCCAGGATGCCCAAGGACGGCCCGATCATGGCGCCCATGCCGAGCATGCTGCACTGGCGGATCCCGCGCGGCGAGACCTATGTCCGGGGCGAATGCTCGCGCGGCGAATACGGCTACTACCTGGTCACCGACGGCAGCGGCTACCCCCGCCGCGTCAACGTGCGCGGGCCGTCCTACACCCACGCCATGTCCCTGCTGGAACGGATGATCGTCAACGTGAACATTTCCGACGTGGCCTCGCTGATGGTGTCGCTGCACACCTATCCGCCCGAGATTGAGAGATAGCCATGACCATCCGCGACCTGCTCTCCCCCTTCACCGCCTGGAAGCACCTGTTCCACGACCCGGTCTGCATCGCCGATCCGCTCAACCGGCAGGCCGCGCCCCGCTATCGCGGCTTCCACCAGAACGACATGGAGAAGTGCATCGGCTGCGGCACCTGCGCAACCATCTGCCAGAACGGCGCCATCGACATGCTGCCGGTGGCCGGCATCGAGACCCGGGAGGGCGATTCCGGCCTGCGTCCGCGCATCGACTATGGCCGCTGCTGCTGGTGCGCCCTCTGCGTCGACGTCTGCATGACCCAGTCCCTCACCATGTCCAATGCCTACATCTGGGTGGAAAGCGATCCCGACGCCTTCCGCTTCACCCCGGGGGTCGACAAGAAGGACTGGGACCAGGCCGAGCTGGGCTACCAGCGGCCGGACGGCCAGCGCCTGACCGGCCAGTTCCGGATCGCCATGGGCGAGATGGCGCCGGAAGCGCGCATCGACAATTTCAAGGAGATCGTCCGCGGCTACACGGTCGAACAGGCCGTCATGGAGGCGGACCGCTGCGTCGCCTGCGGCCTTTGCGTCGCCACCTGCCCCACCCACATGGCGGTGCCGCAATACATCGCCGCCGTGCGCGACGGCGACTACGAACTCGGCCTCAAGCTGCTCTACGAGAGCAACCCCTTCTCCCAGGTGTGCGGCCGGGTCTGCACCCACAAGTGCGAGGACGCCTGCGCCGCCCGCCACGAAGGCGACCCGATCGCCATCCGCTGGCTCAAGCGCCACATCACCGACCAGGTGCCGTACGAACGCTACCGCGCCATCGTCGGCGACCCCGCCCCGGCCACCGGCAAGCGGGTCGCCATCATCGGCGCCGGGCCCGCCGGCCTGACCGCCGCCTTCGACCTGGCGCGCCTGGGCCACGCGGTCACTGTGTTCGAGGCCGACGCCGCCGCCGGCGGCATGACCCGCTACGGCATCCCCGAATATCGCCTCCCCTACAATGCCCTGGACCGCGACATCGACCTCATCCTGTCGATGGGGGTCGAGATCCGCTACAACTGCCGCATCGGCGTCGACCGCTCCCTGGATGAGCTGCGCCGGGACCACGACGCGGTGCTGCTGGCCATCGGCCTGCAGGAAGGCCGGCAAACCCGCATCCCCCGCTCGGACCATGAAAAGGTCTGCCGGGCCATCGACCTGCTGCACAGGATCACCTCCGGCGAGGAGTTCGAGCTGCCCCACTGTGCCGTGGTGATCGGCGGCGGCAACGTCGCCATGGACATCGCCCGCTCCCTGGCCCGGCTGCAGAAGCAGCACTATGGCCGGGTCGACGTCATCGTCACCGCGCTGGAACAGCAACAGCACTTCTCGGCCGACCTGGACGAGATCAAGGAGGCGCTGGAAGAAGGCGTCGTCATCCGCGACGAGTGCGGCCCGCAAGGCTGCGAGATCGACGCCAACGGCAAGCTGGTCGGCCTGAAGACCTGGAAGGTGGTCTCCATCTTCGACGAGAACCACCGCTTCGCCCCGGTCTATGACCCGGCGGACGAGACCATCCACGCCTGCGATACGGTGATCGAGGCGATCGGCCAGTTCGCCGACACCGCGCTGCTGGGCGACGCCCTGACCGAGCAGCTGGAGTGGAACCGCGGCCGGATCAGGATCGACGCCGATGGCCGCACCTCCGAGACCTGGCTCTGGTCGGCGGGCGACTGCGTCGCCGGCCCCGACGTGGTGCATGCCGTGGCCGATGGCCACCGCGTCGCCGCCAGCATCCATGCGGTGCTGATCCCACAGGAGAAGACGACATGACCGAAGGCACCCACGCCATCGACCAGCTGCGCGACAAGACCACCCTGCGCGAGATACTCGAAGTCGCCACCGGCTTCGAGGCCAGCGCACGCGATTTCTATACCGGCCTGATCCCCAGGGTCAGCAAACGCATCCGCTACCTGGTCGAGGAACTGGCCGCGGAAGAAAAGTCGCACTACGACCTGTTCAGCGCCCTGGCCGGACGCGCGGACATCGCCGAACAGGTCAAGGAAGAAATCCAGCGCACCGCCAGCGACAGCCGGTTTTCCGACTGCCTGCACCTGCCCGACCTGGGTGCAAGCCCCGACGACCAGGCCGTCCTGCAATACGCCATGGGCCGCGAACATGCTGCCATGAAGCACTACGGCGAACTTGCCGAAACCACCCCGCCCGGGCCGATCCGGGACCTGTTCCGCTACCTGGCCAGCGAAGAGACCAAACACAAGATCGAGCTGGAAAAGCTCTACTACGAAACCGTGCACAGCGGCGGCGTTTGAGCCAGTCCAGGCCATTGGGGCCGCCGGCGTTGCCCTAGAGTCGTCGGTGTGCCACATCGACTGCCGGCACGGCCACGTCCATGCCGGCCCCGGGGCCGGCAACGATGGGCGATCCCGACATCGCGCGGCCCCCCGCAAGCCCGATCCGGCGACCGCCATAGCGGAATACTGGCGCCGTCAAGCAAGGGCACCTTCAAGTCGGTTCCGTCCTATGCTTAGTTGAGTTCAGCGCGCGGATGACTGCGCGCTTGCCCCGTTGTCCTGTGCAGTCCCTCTGGCCGCCCAGGCGCTTTCAATGGAATTCCCGCAATGGAAGACGCCGTCACCAAGCTAGCCAGAGACCTGATTGCCAGCCGGACCGGCTTGCTGGTCCGCGAAGAATCGGACAATGCCTTGCTGACCAGGCTGATCGCAGAGCGGGTACATGCGCTGAGCCTGTCCGGCGCCGAACAATACTGCCAGTTCCTGGCATCGGATCAGGACATCCGGCATGAACAGGAAGCACTCGTCACCCTGCTGACCGCGGGCGAGACCTATTTCTTCCGCGACAGCGGGCAGCATGCCCTGCTGCAGGAAACGATACTTCCTGAATTGCTCGACCGCCGCAAGGCGCTACGCAGCTTGCGCATCTGGTGCGCCGCCTGCTCGACCGGCGAAGAGGTGTATTCCCTGGCCATCCTGCTGGATGAGCTGCTGGCTGACCAGTCGCGCTGGGACATCCTCATCCTGGGCACGGACATCAACCACAGCGCCATCGAGCGAGCGCGTATCGGACGTTACAGCGAATGGTCATTCCGCAACACGACCGATGAACGGCGACAGCGTTTTTTTGCCCGGCAGCAGAACACCTGGGTGCTGAACGAAGCCATCCGCAACCGGGTGACCTTCTTTCCCGGTGACCTGATGGCCGACGCCTTCCCGGCTGCGCCCTATTTTCACGACATGGACCTGATCCTGTGCCGCAACATCTTCATCTACATGGTGCCCCAGGCCGTCTCCCACATTGCAGACAAGCTCACCGAGACCCTGACGGAAGGCGGCATACTGATTACCGGCCACGGCGAACTGTACGCCCACCATCTGGGCAAGCTGCGCACCCGGGTATATCCCGAGTCCATCCTGTACCAGAAGGTTTCGACCCCTTACCAAGCGCCGGCCGCGCCGCCGCCGACAGAAATGCCGCGTCCCGTCGCCGTGGCGCAGCCCCTCGCAGCGCCTGTCCTGCCAAAAGTCGTCCAGGCAGCCGCACCGGCACCGGCGGCAAAGTCGCCCCGGGAAACGGCGGCCTCGGAAATGCTGCGGGCCTGGCAGTGCGCGAACCAGGGCCAGCAGGAAAAGGCCGAAAAAATCTGCCGCGAGCTGGTGGCAAAAGACCCGCTGTTCGCCGATCCCCATTACTTGCTTGCGCTGCTGGCCCAGGAGCGCGGGGACTTCGAAACGGAAAAGGCGTCTATAAAGAAAGTCATATATCTCGACTCTTCGTTCATAGCCGCCTACCTGGATTTAGGCGACCTGTATATACGCGAGGGCGATGCCGCACGTGCCCGCAAGATGCGCATCACCGCCCGCGACCTCCTGAAGGGGCTGCCTGGCGACAGCCAGGTCAGATACTACGGCGCCGGCACAGTGAATACCGTATTGCAATTTGTCGAACGCCTGCTGGATAGCCACTGATAGCCGATCGCATATCGGTCTCTCGCCCGAATGACCACATGGAAAGGACCGCGACAACGATGACCCGCACAGGTACCTACGCCACGGGAACGCCATACGCGGAAACAGCGCACCCCCTGATGGTCATGCTCGTCGATGACCAGGCATTCGTCGCCGAGGTGCTCCAGCGCCAGCTCACCGATGCCAGCGACATCAATTTCCACTATTGTCAGGACCCGTCCCTGGCGGTCAGCACCGCCGAAAAGATCGGCCCGACCGTCATCCTGCTCGATTTCACCATGCCGGATATCGACGGCCTCACGCTCTGCCATTTCTTCCGCGCCCATCACGCCACCCGCGACATCCCCATCATCATGCTTTCCAGCAATGACGATCCCGTCACCAAGGCGCAGGCCTTCGAGGCCGGCGCCAACGACTACGTGGTCAAGCTGCCCGACTCGATCGAACTGATTGCACGGCTGCGTTACCACTCGACCAGCTATATCAACAAACTGCAGCGGGATGACGCCTACCGTGCCCTGCGGGCCAGCCAGATGAAGCTGGAAGAACTCAACGTACAACTGCTCAAGCTGGCCAACCTCGACGGCCTGACCGGGCTGGCCAACCGGCGCCACTTCGACGAATGCCTGGCCGAGGAATGGCTGCGCGCATTGCGCAACCGGCTGCCGCTGACCCTGATCATGTTCGATGTCGACCTGTTCAAACGCTACAACGACAAGTTCGGCCATCTCGAAGGCGACGAATGCCTGAAGCGGGTCGCCCGTGCCGCGCAGGAGGTCGCCCGCCGCCCGGCCGACACCGTGGCCCGCTACGGCGGCGAGGAGTTCATCGTGCTGCTGCCGGAGACCGATGCCAGCGGCGCGCTGAACGTGGCCGAGAAACTGCGTGCCAATATCGAGAACCTGCACCAGCCCCATCCCGAATCGACGGTCAGCCCCTACGTCACCATCAGCCTGGGCGTGACCACGGTCACGCCGGCGGCCAATGCCGTGCCGGAGGATTGCCTGAAGCTGGTCGACGAAGCGCTGTACCGGGCCAAGGAAACCGGGCGAAACCGGCTGGCCATCGCGACCGCCCCCGCCGAACGCCATCTATGATCCCCTATCTGCTGTTCGAACTCGATGGCGTTCGCTACGGCGTGGAGGCCGGTTCGGTGCTGGAGATCGCCTGGTTGCCGGAACTCACCCCGGCCGAGGAGGCGCCGCCCTACATCGCCGGCATGGTCAACCTGCGCGGCAGGATCGTGCCGGTAATGGACCTGGCCCTGCGCCTGGGCCACCCGCCCCGGCGCTGCCGGCTCGGCGACAGCATCGTGCTGCTGCAACAGGATGGCACCATTCTGGCCATGATCGTCAGTGCGGTCACCGATGTCGTCGGCATCCCGGCAACAGAGATCGAGCCGCCCCTGCACTTCGATGATCTGCCCCGGGAACATGCCATCTTTCTCGCCGGCAATGCCAAGGTCGGCGACGGGATCATCATGCTGCTGGACGTGACGCAACTGATCCATGCGCCGACGCCGCCCGGGGCCAGCCCGCCCGACGAAGCCCTGGCCTATTTCAGTCCGGACGCCACGGCGGAGGAACGCCAGGTGTTCCACACCCGGGCCCACAACCTGATCCAGGCGGAGACCGACCTGGAAACGGCGGAACGGATCCCGCTCTCGATCATCCAGATCGGCGGGGAATATTTCGGCGTGGAACTGGAGGTGGTGCGCGAATTCGCCCATCTGCGCCGCGTCACCCCCGTCCCCTGCTGCCCGCCGCACATCGCCGGCAACATGAATCTGCGCGGCGACATACTGACCCTGGCGGACATCCGGGGGCTGCTGAACATCCCGACCGGCAGCGTCGCCGCGGAAGTCATGGTGGTCGAAGCGGGCGAGGCGTCCATCGGCGTGCCGGTGGATCAGGTACTCGAGGTGCTCTACCTGCACCCGGCCGATATCGCCCCCCTGCCGGCGGCCGCCCACGAAGAGAAACACGAATACTGCAAGGGTGTGACGCACTATGGTGAAGGCATGGTCAGCCTGCTGGACATGCGAAAAATCCTGGCCCAGGGCGGACTCGAGGTCGATGAAGAGGCGTGACGATTGCGGGAACCGGCGCGGCGGATGTCCGATGACGGCCGCAGATCAGACTGAAGGGGAATGAAATGTTGAAAATGATGAAAATCGGTGCACGCCTATACCTGCTGATGGCAGGCTTCCTGATCCTGCTGATCTTCGTCGGCATCCTGGGCCTGCGTGGCGAGAACAAGACCGATGACACCCTCAACAACCTCTATGACGACCAGCTGGTGCCGATCGTGCTGCTGTCCAAGATCTCCGAATTGCGCCTGGACGCCTTACAGGAACTCCTGCTGGCCCAGAACCACGACCCCAGGCTGCCGGCCAGCAAGTTCCACGAGGCGGACCACCCCATCAGCAAACATACCGACGTGGTGGCGGTGAACAAGGACAAGATCGACCAGTTCTGGCAGCAGTACCTGGCGACCAGGCTGACGCCGGAGGAGAGGAAGCTGGCCGAAAGCCAGGCCGCGCTCAGCGCGCGCTACCGGGACGAGGGCATGATGCCGCTGGTGGAACTGCTCAAGGAGCGGAAGTTCGACGAAGCCGGCCTGCTCACCGCGACCAAGGTCGTGCCGCTCTACAAGGACTGGGAGCGCTCCCTCCAGACCCTGATGCAACTCCACGTCGACGAGGCCAAGGCCAGGAAGGAGCAGGCGTTTGCCGATTACCAGCAGACCCGTAATTTCACCCTCGCCAGCATCGTCGGCGGCATCCTGCTGGCCATGGCGGCGGGATTCTGGCTGATCCGCAGCATCGCCGGCCGGCTCACCGAGTCGGTGTCCGCCATCTCCACCTCGACCACCGAGATCGCCGCCACCATGATCGAACACGAGCGCACGGTGGGCGAGCAGTCCGCCGCCGTCACCGAGGTCTCGGCCACCGCGGAGGAACTGGGGGTTTCCTCCCTGACCTCGGCCCAGCAGGCCGAAGACGCCGCCGCCTCGGCCAACCAGGCGCTCGCGCTGACCGAGGAGGGTCTCAAGCTGGCCGGACGCGCCTATACCGGCATCACCGGCATGAAGGACAAGGTCGGTGCCGTAGCCGAGCAGATACTGCATCTTTCCGAGCAGGCCGAGCAGATCGGCAGCATCGCCAGGGTGGTCGGCGAACTCGCCAGCGAAACCAACATGCTGGCCCTGAACGCGGCGGTCGAGGCCGCCCGCGCCGGCGAACACGGCAAGGGCTTTGCCGTGGTGGCCAGCGAGGTGCGCAAGCTGGCCGACCAGAGCAAGAAATCGGCCGAACGGGCCAATATCCTGGTGCAGGAGATCCAGAAGGCAACCAATTCCGCCGTCATGGCGACCGAGGAAGGCACCAAGACCGCCGAGGAGGTGGCCGTGCTGGCCAGGCAGGCGGGCGACTCCTTCTCCTCGCTGGCCGAAGTGGCCGGCAAGGTCTATCGCAATGCCCAGCAGGTCATGCTGAACAGCAAGCAGCAATCCGGCGCGCTGAGCCAGGTCTCGGGGGCGATGAAGAGCCTGAGCGACGGCGCCAAGGAGATCGCCGCCGGCACGGCCCAGGCCAAGATCGGCGTGGTGAAGCTGAATGACGTGGCGCAGGCGCTCAAGGCGCTGGTCTGAGCCATCGGCCGGGCGGCATGAGCCATGATCGCTGACAAGGAATTACGCGGCCTGTTCAAGATCGAGAGCGAGGAGCGCCTGCAGCGCCTGGATAGCGGCTTGCTGCAACTGGAGAAGGCGCCGACCGACCAGTCGCTGCTGGACGACCTGTTCCGGGAGGCACATAGCCTCAAGGGCGCCGCGCGGATGCTGGGACTGGCCGAGATCCAGGCCTTGGCGCACCAGCTCGAGGATGCCCTGGGCGCGGCCAGGAAGGCGGGGGCCGGGCTGGCGCCGGAAGCGGTGGCGGAGATGAACCCCAGGCTGGAGGCCATCCGCCGGCTGGTGCAGATCGAGATCGGCGAGGCGACCGGGACGGATTCCGCCGCACCGGCCCCGGTCTCGCCGCCGGTCGCGCCGGCCAGGCCGGCAACGGCGGCGCCAGTCATTGTGCAACCGGCCACCGCGCGACCGGAATCCTTCCGCATCGAGACGATACGCGTCGACCCGAAACGGCTGGATGCCCTGCTGACGCAGACGGGCGAACTGACGGTGACCAAGATCCGCATTGCCCGCCGCCTGGCCGAGATGGACGAGTTGCTGGAATTTTGCGAGGAATGGGGACGCACGATCCAGGCCAATGCGGATGGGCGCACCGGGCAGAGGCTGGAGTCCCTGCAGGCCATGTTGAACCACCTGCGCACAGGCGCCTACGAGGACAGCACCCGGCTGGACTTCATCGCCGACCAGCTCGAGAGCGGCATCCGGGCCATGCGGCTGTTGCCGATGTCCACCCTGTTTGTCCTGTTCCCCAGGCTGGTGCATGATGTCGCCCGGGAGCAGCACAAGGAAGCCGAACTGGTCATCGAAGGCGACGAGACGGTGGCCGACAAGCATGTGCTGGAAGAAATGAAGGATCCGCTGATGCACATGCTGCGCAATGCCGTCGGCCACGGCATCGAATCTCCCGAACGGCGCGAACAGGCCGGCAAGCCGCGCGCCGGAAGCATCCGCATCAAGGCCAGCCAGACCCACTCCAGCATCATCATCGAGGTCAGCGACGACGGCCAGGGGCTGGACCTGGACGAGATCAGACTCACGGCCCGGAAACACGGCATGTATCGCGACGACGAACTGGACGCCATGAGCGAGGCGCAGGTGCAGTCGCTGATACTGATGCCCGGATTCTCCACCAGCGTCACCGTCGACGAGGTCTCCGGCCGGGGCGTCGGCATGGACGTGGTACGCAACAGCATCGAGCGCCTCAAGGGCACCCTCGAGATCGAGTCCACGCCCGGCCAGGGGCTGACCCTGCGCGCGCAGCTGCCGGTCACGCTGGCCACGGTGCGCGTGCTGATCGTCGCGGCGAACGACCGCCGCTATGCCTTGCCGGTCGAGCATGTGCAGTTCTCGCGCAAGCTGCAACCGGGGATGCTGTACACCATGGAAGGCCGGCAGACGGTTTCGCTGGACGGCCAGGCCATCTCCGTGGCCCGGCTGCCGGAACTGCTGGACCTGACGACGCCGGCAGCCAAGACGTCATCGCGCGGTGCGCCGCCGGCCCCGATCTGCGTCGTGCTCTGCCTGGGCGAAGAGCGCTTCGGCCTGCTGGTGGATGAGTTGTACGATGAAACCGAGGTGGTGCTGAAGACCCAGGGCACGCTGTTGAAGCGGGTGCGCAACGTGGCCGGCGCCACCATACTGGAGACCGGCGAGGTGTGCATGGTGCTGAACCCGTACGACCTGCTCAAGACTCTGCGCAAGAAATCCGCCTTCGCCGGCCCGGCCGTCGCGGACGCAACGATTGCAGCCAGGAAGCTGCTGTTGCTGGCCGAGGACAGCATCACCACGCGGACCCAGGAAAAGCGCATCCTGGAGGGCGCCGGCTACGAAGTGGTCACCGCCGTCGACGGAGCGGACGCCTACAACAAGCTCGGCTCGCGCCCGTTCGACGCCGTGATATCCGACGTCCAGATGCCCAACATGAGCGGCCTGGCGCTCACCGAAAAGATCCGCGCCAACAGGAAATACGCCGAACTGCCCATCATCCTGGTGACCTCGCTCGCCTCCGAGGAAGACCAGCGGCGCGGCCTCGAAGCCGGCGCGAGCGCCTATATCGCCAAGTCGTCATTCGACCAGCAGGTGCTCCTCGAATGCCTGGCCCGGCTGATATAGCGGCCACCATGAACAACACCCTCGGCAGCGACGGCAAATCCCCCATCCGCGTCCTCCTGGTGGACGACTCGCTCATCACGCTGGTCATCCTCAAGCGGATCATCAGCACCGCCCCGGAGATCGAGGTGGTCGGCACGGCCACCAACGGCAAGGAGGCCCTGGCACTGATCCCGGCCCTGAAGCCGGACGTCATTTGCACCGACCTGCACATGCCGGTGATGGATGGCCTGGAATTCACCCGCGAGGTGATGGATAGATTCCCGCACCCCATCCTGGTGTTGAGCATATCGGTACAGAAGGATCAGACCAGCAACATCTTCCAGTTGCTCGAAGCCGGCGCCATCGACGTCATGGCCAAGCCGCGCGGAAACGCCGAGGCGGATTATGCGGTGGACCAGCGGGAACTGATCGGCAAGATCAAGGTGCTTGCCGGCGTGGTGGCACTGCGCAAACGCCGGAAAGAACCGCACGCGATGGCATCCCCGGGCATGAATGGCCTGCCTACGATCAAGGGCGTGCCGCCGCGCATCATCGGCGTCGGCGCCTCGACCGGCGGGCCGCAGGCGTTCGAGGAAGTCCTGTCGCACCTGCCGGGCAAGCTGCCGGTCCCGCTGCTGTGCGTCCAGCATATCAGCGAAGGATTCATGCAGGGACTGGTCGACTGGCTGGCGCAGAAGTGCGCCATGAAAATCTCGATTGCCGAATCAGGCCTGCTGCCGCAGCCGGGAACGGCCTATTTCCCCCGTGAGGGCAGCCATTTGCTCCTGGACGACCAGGGCCGGCTGGAATGCAGCAACGCCCTCCCCTGCAATGGCCATCGCCCCGCCATCGACATCACCTTCAAATCCCTGGCCAGACACTATGGCAATGGCGCGGTCGGCGTGCTGCTCACCGGGATGGGGCGCGACGGCGTCGATGGCATGGTGGCCATCGCGCAGGCGGGCGGGGTCACGATTGCCCAGGATGAGGCCAGCAGCATCATCTTCGGCATGCCCAAGGAAGCCATCGCCGCCCACGCCGCACGTTTTGTGCTGCCCCTGACGAAGGTCGCCCCCACCCTGGTCAAGCTGTTTGATCCGGCGACGAATGCCTATGGCTCATGACAGGCACCGGATAGGCAAAAAAAACGGCAACGTCTGTAGCGCTGCCGTTTTTTAGTAGAGTGGTGGGCGGTACTGGGTTCGAACCAGTGCAGGCAAGCCCGGAAGCCAGTAGCCGCAATGGTTTTGACGGTGTCATTGTCTATCAAATAGCAATCTGTCTAACAAATCGGAGGTTGGAGGCTATTAATCATGTGATCCCGTGCACAGGGATCACATCAATGAATGATTACGTGGAAACAGGCAGAAAGCAAAGCCCACAAACTTACAATATTTCTACTTGTCGTAGTTAGACTACGACTATTAAGATCAAATCTTGTCGACACTTGTAATAATTACTAATATCGTAGTATGGCTACGACTGAAAGAAACAAACTAAACACCCTCTACAGGCAGTGGGCACCAGGAACGCCCCTGACGTCGGAGGACTTGGCCGCGCAGGGTATCTCTGCCGACTTGGCCGTCCACTACGTGCGTGCTGGCTGGCTTTTTCGCCTGGCACGCGGGGTGTACTGTCGCCCCAACGATACGCTGGAACTGCACCCCTGCCTGATCCTGCTACAACGCGCCATCAACGGACTACACGTTGGCGGCAAGTCGGCTCTCGACTGGTATGGAGTGAGGCACTACCTGTCACAACAACCGGTCTTGCACCTATATGGCTGGACGGCGGCACGCCTGCCCAGCTGGTTCACCGAGCGTTTCCCGGCTGAGTACCACCGCAAGCGGTTATTCGACGAGCCGTCGGCCGCCCCACTTCATGCTGGACCGTTCGAAAAGCGTAACGACGCACCCCGTGTATCAGCGCCCGAGCGAGCCCTGCTGGAAGTGTTCAGCGAGGTGGGGGTGCGCCAACCGCTACAGGAGGCGCGTGAACTCGCGGAGAGTTCCTACAGCCTGCGCGCCGACGTTCTGCACGATTTGCTGCAGCATTGCTCTAGCGTTAAGACGGTGCGCCTGTGCCTGCAGTTTGGACGCGAACTTTCCCTGCCATGGGCTGCGAAGCTTGACCCAACGCAACTACCCACCGGCAGCACAAGGGCCTGGGTATCCCGCTCGGCCGACGGTCTGCTGATACTCAAGCCATGAACCAGCGCTACCTCGATACCGCACGTCTGCTGACTCAAGTCGCCCCACTCGTTTTTGTAGATGGCACGTTCGCGCTCAAGGGCGGCACCGCGATCAATCTATTCATCCGCGATATGCCGCGTCTGTCGGTCGATCTGGATCTGGTATTCCCCGACCACAGCCTTCCGCGCGATGAAGCACTGGCCCACATCAATATGGCCATTCGGCAGTCCGCGGAGCGTCTGAATACTCGGGGGTTTCAAACCCAAGTACTCGCGACAGCCGATGCTGGCGAAACCAAACTGCTGGTTCGGCGCGCGGGCATCGAGGTCAAGATCGAAGTCAATTTTGTTATGCGCGGCACCGTCCACCCGGTGCGTTCCGCTGCCTTGACTCCTACGGCTCGCGATACCTTGCTGGCCGACCTCGAAATTCCGGTGGTGTCGCTGGAGGATGTGTATGGCGGCAAACTCGTCGCCGCCATGGACCGTCAACATCCCCGCGACCTGTTCGACGTGATGCAGTTATTCGCTCATGAAGGCATCACCGCCGGCATCCGACGGGCTTTCGTGGTCTACCTCGCCAGCCACAACCGACCCGTTCACGAAGTGTTGTTCCCGACCCTGCGCAACATTGGCCAGGAATACGAATACAACTTCAAAGGCATGACCACCGAGCCGGTTGAACTGGCGGCGCTGCTGGCTGCACGAGAGCGAATGATGCAGGAACTTCAAGGCGGCCTGGATGCCGATGAACGCCGCTTTTTGTTGTCACTCGTCGGCGGCAGCCCGGAATGGTCGTTACTGGGAATCGCACATGCCGAACACCTGCCTGGGATTCGCTGGAAACTGCACAACCTCGCACAACTGGAACGCAAGAGTCCGGGGAAATTCGCCGAACAGGCCGAAACACTTGCGCAGAGGTTGGCATAACGAACCAAGCCGACAGCCTTGAAGAAGTGCCACCATCAACGACTGTTCGGCATCTACTTGATTCTCTGTGCCCCCGTGATAAATTACCATTCAATGCAACAGGATATTGTTCACTAAACAATACCGAGAACGAATGTCGGGAGGCATTCCGACCCAAACGGGTGGCCAGTCAACATTGGCCTGGACTCTGCCCCATGCCGGAACACATGACCGTTGTCATCAACTGGAGATTCAAAACCACAGATCAAGGGTGCAAAAAATGCTCTTTTGCTATCTGACCGACAACGTGAGGGTAAATCAGAAAACGATAGGGAGCTGTCGCTTACGCGACTTTCAGGAGAACTTAAGTGGTTAATCCAGTTGAATACATCACGCAATTCGATGAAGTACCTTACATGGTGGCCGTCGCCGCCGAAACGATGGGCATAGGCACGCACAAGCACGTTCAATGTGTGTTTAGCCCAACAGAACTGATGGATCGAGCCGAGTCAGCCATCTACAAATACCCTGTTCATGCCTATGAGATCGGTCTGGTCACATTGGCCATGTTGGCGGATGGTGTCATTCCAGACCCCTCTGGCAGACTGGTACTGCGAGAGCAATTTGTCCGTATAGGCGATGCAATCCAGGATGCCGAGAATGACCAGCAAGCCCATACGACTTGATGGCTGCCCAGCACGCCTTTGATAATGGGTGGTAAAACGTTGACCCTGACATGAGCATCGCGCCGGCCAACTATTACGAGATTGACTGGCCAAAGCTGTGTCCCGATTGACCAAGCACTTTGCCTGTAGCCTCCGAAAAAACGGTGGACTCGATCCCAACGCTCTAGCTGAAACAGGGCCTGAACGTTGAAAACGGCGACTCACGACTATGACAGCAAGACCACCGAAACCGACTTGACCGATGGCTCCCTATAACCAGGCGGACATGCTTCGAACTATGCCAATGAAACCTAGATTATTCATAGACGTATTGGGATATAAAAATTCAAGACACGCTCATATAATGCCGCGATGAACGACCATCACCAACAAGAAACTCGTGCGTCCCTGTTACTGCCTTGCGTGAAGGAATCTGACTCACCCGCCACCGCCCCGCCTTGCCTGCCTGATATCGAGAAAAAACCGGCAGTGCAAAGAATTTTGTCGCCGAAACACCAGGAGCTTGTGGGCATCCGCCTGAAGCTTAACTTATCGCAAGCCCAATTCGCGGAAGAACTGGGTATAGGCGTCCCCCGCTTGTCCTCATACGAATATGGCCGTGCCGGGAGCATACCCGAATGGATCATGACGGCCGCACGGGAGCTGGCGGCAAATAACGACGAGGCCCAAGAATCCATTCGAAAGAAATACGAAGAGCTGGATATGCCTGTCATCCTGGCCAGTTGGGCAAAGGCACTCGGTGTGCCCTATGAGGACAATGGCCAGCTCGCCGCGCTGCTCGGAACCTCTGTCTCCACCTTAACCAGATGGAAGAACAAGCTCACTCGACCAAGCATGCATTCGTTGGCCTTTCACGAGCACATGGTCGACCAGGCCAAGCAGAAACTGGCCAAACAAAAAGCATGCATCGAAGAACTGGCCGGTGGGAAACCAAAGCGTCGCTAGATTCCGGACATCACCTCTACCGACCAATTGCATACTGCCTGCCCTCCCTCAGAACGACAAAATTATTGTCGATAGTGTATAAATTGAACCCGTGCGCCATTACACATCCACGCAACAGGTGAACAAGATGGTAGACAAATCCGAAGATAAACCCGTCCGACAAAGTCGCAAGGCGACCAGCGCGGCCAAGACACCTGGAAGCCCTGTAGGCGCCGCCCTCATCGCCACATTGTGGGAACGCATGAGCGAACGCGGTCACACGTCAAAAGAATTGGCAAATCATCTCGGCATCACCTATGTGTACCTGATGGCCCTGGCGCGGGGCGAGAAGCCCATCCCCCAGGTCGGCCGCGAAGTCCTGAAGCGCGCCGCCGACTATTTGGGCACGCCCGTCGCCCAAGCCTATTTGCTCGCTGGCGCCTTGAACCCTGAAGATTTCGTCCTAAGTCCCACGATGGACGAGCGGATAGCACGCATCCGAGACGCCATGACGCATGACGCAATGTGGTGTGGACTCGCTCTTACCGATGAAGTCTGGCAGCAAACTCCGCACGAGGCCCGTCTGCTGATTTGCATGCTTTACGAGCAGTCGGCGAAGACGACTTGGCTCGACTGGACGATGGTTCCGAAAGGGACAACTTCGAAGGTCAAGCTGGCTTCGTAAGACTGGCTTGTCCTTCAGGGCGCCTTGCCTGTTTCAAGGCAATTCGTTAAATCGTTACTGCCACGTTTCCCCGGCTCGCCAGTTCACCTTGAGACTGCCCTTAGCCGCGACCGTCGCCAGCACTGGCAACCACGCATGCTGCTGTCGAAGAGCACGCCAGCAGAGCGAGTAGCGCAGGAGGTGGTCATCAGCGTGAGCACGCTGGAGCGTTGCCATGGTCACCTCCACAGGACCCAGGGAACCAACCACAGCAATCGGGGCCAGCCGCTGTTCCCTAGAAACTCGTGGTCGCCACGGGGCCGCAGAAGCAGTTTGATCGAACGGAAGACATCTACATTATTTTGTGTGCAGTTCGTCATATAATTATGTGCATCCGCACCGACGTACCCGCCAGATGAACTACGATGAATTTCTTGCTGAGCTGTCGCAGGCCGGATTGACCGTACGTGCATTTGCTGAACTCATAGGGATGAATAAGAACTCCGTGTCCAACTACGCCGGCGTCGGCAGGGTACCTAGCCACCTGGCGGTGATTGCAGTGTTGTTGGCTGAGATGAAGGGACGCGGCATCGGGTTTGAAAGTGTGTTGGCAAAGATCGATCGAACTCCAAAGAAGCCACGGGGCGCCGCCAAGGCGGGCCGCTTCGGCGGTGACAAGCAAGAGCAGTTGGAGTTGCCAGCGTGATCAAGCATCCCCCCATCACCCTGGACTGGCTTCATGCTAGTCTGGGCTGGAATCGGCCCGAGCAGGTCCTGCGACCTGACGGTGCAGGCACCGCGAAGTTTGCGACGCTGGTACAAGAAAAGATCGGCCGCGCTTTGGCGAGAGAAACTGAGCACCAGGTGAGCCGCATCGGTGTCCTTGCTGCGCTGCCGAATGCGGTGAGCACTGAGCCGCCCATCGCCGTCGTAGTTGAGTTCTCACAGCCCGCTTCAGAAGAAACGCTTTGTGAGCTTCACCGACTGGCGTGGAACTTCTCCCATTGCCCAGCCCTGATCACCATCGAACCCAGCCTCGTACGTGTGTGGACATGCTGCGAGGCTCCCGTCACTGACCAACGGTTCGCGGATCGTGTTGTGCACACCATGACGGCAGAAGAGCTTGCCGCATCACATGCACAGGCGCGCGAGCGCACTGCGGCGAATTCGTTGCACTGGATCAATCTGGTGTCGGGGGTGTTCTTTGCCGAGCACGCTGGGCGTTTTAATCGAGATGGCCGAGCCGACCAACTGCTGCTGAGGAACCTGAGGCACATCCGGCAGCTACTTGCGAACATTGGCTTAGATGATGATGACGTCTGCCATGACCTGTTAGCGCGCATCATTTTTGTCCAGTTCTTGTTCGACAGAAGGGACGTGGACGGAAACCCTGCCCTTACCGCCTCCAAACTGGCCCGCCTCCATGCTGAGGGTGTGCTGAGCAAGGTACATACGGGCTTAGACAGCATTCTTTCGAGCTATACGGACGCCTATGCAATTTTCGAATGGCTGAATGAACGCTTCAATGGCGACCTCTTTCCTGGAAAGGGCGATACGCCGCAAGCTCGGGCCAAGGGATGGGCCGAAGAAAAGCGCATCGTCAACAGGAAGCATCTTTCCCTGCTGGCAGATTTCATCCGGGGCAATGTCGACATGCCATCGGGGCAGCATTGCCTGTGGCCGCAGTATTCTTTTGACGTCATCCCGCTTGAGTTCATCAGCAGCATCTACGAGACCTTCGTCGACGAACGCGCGGCCGAAGGTGGCGTGTTCTATACGCCGCCACACCTAGTCGACTTCGTGCTAGACAAGGTGCTGCCATGGGATGGGTCGGACTGGGACCTCAAGGTGCTGGACCCATCGTGTGGGTCCGGGATCTTTCTCGTCAAGGTCTTTCAGCGCTTGGTCCATCGATGGCGACTGGCCAATCCTGGCCAGACCGTGCGCGCCGAACTGTTGCGACGATTGCTGGAGCGCAACCTGATCGGCGTGGATATCGATCCTCACGCGGTGCGCGTTGCATGTTTCAGTCTTTACCTAGCAATGTGCGACGAGATCGAGCCTCGTCACTACTGGACGCAGGTTGTGTTCCCGAGCATGCGCGATCGCCGGCTGCTTTGCAGCGACTTCTTTGCGGAACAAGTTCCTGGCATCAATACGCAGACAAACGCAAAGGGCTATGACCTCGTTGTCGGCAATGCACCATGGGGCGAAGATCTCGTCACGACAGAGGCAAAGGCGTGGGCGGCGGCCGACGGACGGAACTGGACGGTCGCCAACAAGGACATCGGCGGCCTCTTCCTGGCCAAGGCTGCGCAGCTGCTTAAACCAACTGGTCGGGTGGCGATGATCCAGTCTGCGAGCGCCTTCTTGTTCAACACAAGCCCCAAGGCTTGCGGTTTCCGGAAACAGTTATTCCAGACGCACCGAGTCGAGGAGGTGATCAACCTCGCAGCACTACGGTTCGACGTATTCAAGCGCAAGTCTCACACGACCAAGACGTCCGTCTCCCCGTCCTGCATCGTGGTGCTGTCTCCCGGAAAGCCTGCGTGGAACGACAGGATCTCATACGTCAGTCCGAAGCGTCTCAAACCGCTCACCGATGAGTTCACGATTGTGGTCGAACCTCAGGACTGCCGCACATTATATGTCCATGAAGCCCTGAACGATCCCACCATCTGGACAGTGCTCATGTGGGGTTCTAACCGCGACCGTGCGCTTCTCAAGAGGCTGATCAGATACCCCACTATCTCTAATCCTGGCGAATCGATCGAGGTTCTGACGCGACAAGGCTTCATCTATGGTGACCGCAAAAGAACCCAGCCTGAATTGGAAGGCCGGCCGCTGTTTGATCAAACAACGTTCCCTCAGGGTTCGCTCATGCACCTGGACACGGACGGGCTGCCCCCAGTGCGCCACATCCGCCTTCACTCCAAGGACTCCACGAGCTTTGCAGCCTTCGAATGGCCTCAACTTATTCTCAAGAAGGGTTTGCAGAGGGGGCACGCCAGATTCCAGGCGCGCATGGCCAGGTCGAAGACGCAAGCGGCCGCAGTGTTCAATGACAACTATGTGTCGATCCATGGACCTTCGACGTTCCTTGAGGCCGCCTGTTTGACAGTGAACAGCTTGTTGGCTGTCTACTTCTTGAAACTCACCAGTGGGCGGGTTGCCGCCTATCGCCCTGCAGCATTGACCAATGAACTGCTCGGGATCCCGATCTCATATCCTCTGCCACCTCAAACGAAGGAGGCCACAAGCTACGAGGACATCGATGCGATTGTTTACCGTGCGTTTGCGCTGAAGGACGCGGAACAGGTTTTGGTTGAAGACCTGTGTGACTTGGCGCTCGCTGATCTCCGCGAGCTCAAGGGGCAATCCAAGGCCAAGGGCCATCTTGTCAAAGAAACCGCCCCATCGGACGCCGCCCTGGAGGACTACTGCACCTACTTCATGCGCGTCCTCAAGGCGGGGTTTGGCACTGACAAGACCGTGAGCGCGACCATCTTTCACACTGAGGACGCCAAGGCGTTGCCGTATCAGATGGTGTCTATTGAACTTGGTCGTCCTTCTGCCCGCCCGGTTGATCGGCAGAGGATGACAACCTCAAGCCTTTTGGCCGAATTGGAGCGCCTGGATCTGGGCGGTGGGACAGCGACCGGGTATCGCCTGGGCATCTACACCCAGCGAGTGGTGCGTCTGTATGACGCCAGCAGCGGCATTCCGACGATCATCATCATCAAGCCGAATGTAAATCGTTATTGGACAAGGTCTGCGGGCCTGAACGATGCGGACGAGGCTTCACTGGATCTGTTTCGCATGCAGCAGCAGGATGAGCCTGGACAGTCGATCCAATGACGACCACACCGGACCCGGCATTTATCGCCTTGGCACGCGCGTGGATGCATGCGCCGACGGACGCACTCCTGGCGCTTGTCTGGACCGCCTACGACGACATGCAGGCGCGGCCGCCGACAATCGACACACGCGACCTGGAGCGCAGCATCACCCAGCGGTTGGAAGCGCGCATCAACGATGCGATGTCGGGCGACGAGCCGTTCCGTGTCCAACATGGTCCGTACGAGCACGAGACCATGGCACCGTCGCCAGCGCAGCCTCCCCAGTACGACATCGCGTTTGTGCTGCGATCGGACGAACGCTTGATGTGGCCGATGGAGGCGAAAGTGCTGGAGACCGCAGGGAGGATTGCGGACTATCTTGAAGACATCAAGGATCAATTCCTGACCTGCAGGTACGCGCCTTTCTCAGGCTCGGCGGCGATGCTTGGCTACCTGCTGAGCGGGAAGACGTCGGACGCACTCGATGGCATCAGCAAGAAGTTGGGCTGCACGCTGCACGCAGTGAGTGGCTCATCGTCGACGCGCCCGCACAGGATATCCCATCACGTTCGGGCAGTCCCAGCCGGAAAGCACTACCCCAAAGACTTCACCTGTCACCACCTGATGCTGGAGTTTTCAGGACTGAAGCGGCACACCTGACCACCACGCGCCACCGGCTCTGGAGCAGTCGAGGATTGCTGATTCCTGCTAGATGCAGCGCATATCGACTAGGGAGGATCGCCACTCCAAGCGTGGAGCAAGGCTCGGCGCTTCGAATCGCAGTCAAACAACGTCAAGGCTCATTCAAGAAAGTGCTCGACGTGTTGGCCGGTATGGCAGACGACGAGCTGCTGCGGCTCCAGGCCCGGGGCGCATACGGGCCCAACCCAACTCGGACCGCTGTCCGATGCGATCAAAGCCACGAGCGCTGCAGTGAGAACCACAGTGTCGCATGCAGGGCCAACTACTGCGGAGGAATTGGTTGGGCAGCGAGTCAAGCCGGCTGGCGGCGACGCTGTGGAGCAATGATGCAAAGAGCGCCGCAGGATCGCCCGCACGAAAGGCTCGAACGGTTAAACCAATTTTAACCACCCCCACCGACATCGTCATTACGGATGCAAGGCTGGTCTGGCGTCTTTTCAACATGCGCCGGACATACGCATATAACGAATACTAGTAAATATTTGTGCGTACGTGCATCAGTATATTATATTTACGCTTGATGGTTAAGGCCCATCGCATAACCACGTTTCGCACGAACGCATCCGTTATCCGTAGCAGGAGGTACATGTGGTCATTCTGAGCGTCGTAGGCACCAAAGGTGGCATCGGCAAGACAACCCTGACGGCCAATCTTGGCTCACTTGCCGCCGACATGGGGCTGCGTGTGCTCTTGGTCGATGCCGATATCCAGGGATCATTGTCCAAATATTACCAGCTTCGAAGGCAAGCACCTGACGGTTTGACATCCGTCGTCCTGAGCGGCCGCGTCGCCGAATCGGCTATCTCGACCACGGTATGGGACAGGTTGGACATCATCGTGTGCGACGCCCCGCGACGGAAATTCGCCGGCATCGAAACCACCGATCTGGAACAGTTCATCCAGGGCCGCATCGACGCGCCGATGATCCTCCGGAAGGCGTTGCGTTCCCCAGTCATCGAAGACAACTACGATCTGGTGTTCATCGATACACCCGGCGCCCAGGGGCCATTGCTGTACACGGCGGCATTAGCCGCGCATCGATTGATCTCACCGGTCTTGCCGGAAACGCCAAGTGCGCGCGAATTCCGCACCGGCACGTTCGAGCTGCTGGTCAAGCTCGAAGAAGCCCAGGCTCTGGGTATCGGTCCCGGCCCCCTGACGGCGGTCATCAACCGGGTCGGACACACCAACGACGCGCGGCAGATCACCCAGGAAATCCGGCAGAGCTATCTGGAGATGCGCGGCCTGGTCACCGTGGCCGAAACCGCCATTCCGGCCAGCGTGGCCTACAACGAAGCCGCCACGGCGCAACTGCCGGTGCACCGGCTCAAACGGCGCGAGCGTGGGGTGACACCGTTCGACACCATGCATCGCCTGGTCTGGGAGTTGATCCCATCGCTCAGCGGCGTCTACGCGGGCGGCTTCTCCGAGGAAGAAGAAATACCTTCGCAAGCCCAGCAACCAGCCCTCGATGAAGCGAACACGGCATGAGCGCTCAGGACCGGCTCCCTGCTTCAGTGACGGTTGCGGACGCGGCTCGGAAGGCGCAACAGCGGGATCTGTCGCAACCCAACGGGACGCGGACCATCAGCCCCGTGGACCTTAGGGCCAGGTTGGTCAGGGAATCCTTGAATGTCGGCCTGCCGCTCGACAACAGCCACCAACTGGCGATCGACACCGAGAGCCAGATGACCCTGCCGGTGGTGGACATCCTCCATTACGACAAGAACCCCCGCAAGGCGATCAACGACCAATACGAGGTCATCAAGGAATCCATCCGTTCGACAAAACAACTCACCAGCCCCTTGGTGGTCACCCGCCGGCCCGGCCAGGAAAAGTACATGGTCGGCAAAGGCGGCAATACCCGCCTGACGGCGCTGCAGGAACTGTTCAGCGAAACCGGCGACGCGGCGTTCCAGTATGTCGTCGTCACCTACACCCCCTGGGTATCGGAATCCTCCACGTTGTCCGCCCACTTGGTGGAAAACGAGCTGCGCGGCGAGATGATCTTCTGGGACAAGGCCAAGGCCTACGCCGATCTGAAGCAAATGATCGAATCGGAAACCGGAGGCGCCCTCTCCGCGCGGGCCTTCGAACAGGCCCTGAAGGAACGTGGATTGCCGCTCGGCAAGACCTCGCTGAGTTATTTCAACTTCGCCGTCACCCATCTGGCGGCCTTGGGCGAGGCCTACAAGTCGCTTTCCAGGCCGGTCGTGTCGGAACTGCAACCCGCTTTCAATGCCCTGGAACGCCTCTTGAAGCATTCCCAACTAGCCGGAGCCTGGCCCGAGTTGCGCGACCAGGTATTGAAACGAGCCGAACAAACTTGGTCGACCACCCGCGCGCTTGAGACAGCCAGGGTGATTGAGCACCTGGAGCACGCCGTGGCCACGAAGCAGGGCGAGACTGTCGAACTCGTGCGTCAAGCCCGTCAGCTATGCCAGCAGTACCCAAGCGAGGATATCGCCGTGCTTCTGGCCCAGGCCAGGCTACAGACGCAACCCGCCGTAGCGAGCTCCCCTGCCCTCCCCCCTTCGAACGTTGCCGAGACCAGCGCCGGCAAAGCGAAAAGCCAAGCCACAAAGCGGAACGTTGAAACGGGGCCGATCACAGCGGTACAGAAACACGGGACCGAACTAATCGACGAGATCCAGGACATGGCGACCCGGTTCGCCCGGCTGACAGAATCGGCCGACTGCCTGCGCCTCGCCAGGGATTGGCCCACCGGCTTCTACATGGAAGTCCCGGAAAACGACGAGCCCATCGATCTGACTGAAAACGGCGCGGATCGTTACTTCGGCTGGTGGATGCTGGCCATGCTCTCCGAGCAACTCGATGGCGCCTGGTCCGGGTCGATGCCGGACGATTCCACCTGGCGCCAGGCCCAACGGCAGGAGCGTGGCAGGGACGAGTTCGCCCTTCAACATTACATGGACACGATCCTGGGCATGCCCATCGACCCCCTGTCGCTGGGCAAACGCCTGGCCTCGGCCTCGCCCTCGGTGCCGGTCTGGCTGGAACTGGTCTCGATACTGCGCACGCTACGCGGGACCGCACCGGAACGCTTCGCGGTGGCGGCGCCAGAATGAACACCTTGCCCGGCCTCCCGCTCTCAGACCCTCGCCATGTGGTCGCCCTGCTCCAGCACCTGGTCGACCAGGCCGACCTGGGCGAGAACCTGGAGCAGCTGTTATCGGTGGTCAGCCCCGCCACGTTGGAACAACTGAAGCGCACACCCACGGTGGAACTGCTGCGGCTTGCGGAACAACGTCCGGCCTTTATTTCGGTGTTCGTCGACGAGTCCCGCTTGTGCCTGGCACGCAATCGTCTCCAGCACATGCTGCACCGCAAGGAAGAAACCCTGTGGTTCATCCGGCGAGGCGCGCCTGCGGTGGCCATGCTGGAGTTGTTCGGCATCCCCGATCGCGAATATCGCCAGCTCAAGCGGATGACCGCGAACGCCTCAAGGCGGGGCCGGGTACGCAAGCTGGATGCCGCGGTCGCTGAGCAGGTATTCCGGTTCTGGCGTGGCACCCGCGCACTGAGCGACGACCTGACCACCCGCTTTCGCCTGTTGGCCGAACAGTTCTCCGACGTACCCCTGGCGTCGCTCTGGGCCGCTTTCAAGGAGATCACGACATGAATCGACCGCTTGCCCGCCCGTTCCAAGGGGGTTCCCCCACGCAACGCACGATCACCCCCGGTGTCCTGCTGGAACTGTACGACGAACCGGTGTCGTTCCACCGCGCATTCGTGGCGATGGGCGGCGGGGTGACCGCCGCCCTCTTCCTCTCCTGCGCCTGCCAGGCAGCGGCCGAACTGCCGGCCGAGTCTGAGGGATGGATGCGCCTGACCATGACGCAATGGGGCGAGGCGACCTGCTTGACCCGCACCGAACAGGAAAGCGCCCGTCGAAACCTGCGCGAGCGCGGCCTGATCGAGGAACGCCGTATTGGCATGCCGGCACGCCTGGAAATCCGCGTCGACGTCGTCCGCCTGGTCGAACGGCTGCAAGCGCAAGCCAGCCGGAAATACCAGGGACTGGACCAGATCGATTACGCCCGTCTCGACTGAGATCGATGCCACGATGAGCCCCGATCAGGAGCGTCGATGACGGATACGCCCCGACCACGCGCGGGAGAGATTGGAGAGTCGACCCACTCGATGGCTCGACTGAACCAGCTACACGAAGCCACGGTATTGCTGGGGCAACGCTGCGTCGCCTTCCATCCCAAGCTGGTGCTCGTTACCGGCCGCGTCACGGCCGGATTGATGCTCTCCCAGGCCATCTACTGGACGCGCAAGCTGGCCGTCAGCGAATCGGCCCGGCAAGGCTGGTTCTGGAAAACACGTGAGGAATGGCGCAACGAAACCGGCCTTTCGCGCCGCGAGCAGGATAGCGCCCGACAGGCCCTGAAAGACCTCGGGCTCTGGTTGGAGAAACGGGTTGGGATGCCGGCCAAGGTCTGGTACCGCGTTGACCTGGACACCTTGGGCTGGCTCCTGGAGCCGACGGGTTATACCGCGTGGGATTGGCGCAACGACCGGGCGGTCCTGCAACTGCTGGGCCGCCCTTTCCTGTTCTACCGAACCCTGTCCGACATTACCGGCGCCGCCACCTCGGCGGTGCTGCTGTCGAGTTTCCTGGGGCAGGAACGTACCCGGCTGAAGAATGGCGAGGCGCTGGCCGGTTGGCGGCCCTATCTATTCGATGCCGTGCGGCAACAGACCGGGCTGACCCGGCACGAACTGGACAGCGCCCGGTCCGGCCTGCGCCAGTCGGAAGTGCTGGCCGAGCGCCGCCTCGGCATGCCTCCAAGAGTGGAATGGCAAATCCGATTTGACCGGTTGATCGCCCTGCTCTCGGCTGTCGACAGCCGAACTGAGCCAACCGACACGGAACTGCGCCAACCGGATCAACTGGCTGGGATCGGCGTGGTTGAGCGATTTTCCGGAAACGGTCCGACCAGTTTGCGGGAATCCGGCAATCCAGCGCGTGGAAACCCGGCAAACCTGAATGCTGGCAACCTGCGGACTGATTTTCCGGAAACGCACCCACTGGATTTCCGCAATCGTACCGACTGGATTTCCGAAAACGCACCAGCAAGTTGGGCGGATTTCGGCACCCCGGATGGGCGCTTACCGGAAAATCTCTATGTATTTAGAACTACAGGTTTTAAGACTACAACACCTACCGAGGTCACCAGAACCGAAGATGCCAGGACCGAAACCGGCGGGATACGTGTCCAGCCGGACGGGAGTAGGTGGTTCGAGCAGTTGATCTGGCCCAGGACGCTCCGGCCGGAAGAACGCGAATCCGCCCAGCGCCTGTTGACCCCGGTATCGGCACAGGCCCAGTTGCTGTTGGACGAACTGGCCGGCCAGTCCCTGAACCACAAGACCATCGAGCAACCGCTGAACTACCTCTCGGCATTGGTGAGCAAGGCCAGGACGGGCGACTTCATCCCGGCGGCGGCCCTGCGCGAACAGGCACGGCGACAGCGCATCGAGACGGAACGGCAGGCCATTGCGCCCGCCAAGCCCATCCACCCAGACGAACGGGCTCGGCACATCCAGGCCGGGCTCAATGGCTTGCGCACGTTCATGGCGCAACGGCTGGGCCAATCGAGGCCGGGGTGAGGTGTGGCAAATGATGGCTGGGGTGTCCCCAGTGGGGACAGATGCGAGGAAGTTCGAAGGTTGTCCCTACTGGGGACAAACCAGAGGGTGGTTCGGGTGGAATCTGGCCCAACCGATTTCAGGAACATGTTGAGGGAGTGAAGTGCATGGCGACGACAGGTAAGGATGCCAAGCGGGCCGCGGCGGTGCCAAGGTTCGACCCAGACGAGGCGCGGCGACAATTGAAGGAATTTCTGGACGCGGATCAGGATGTGCCATCGCATCATCCGTTGTATCCGCTATCTCTCCTGTTGTCGGCCTGGGAGGACGCGCAGGAAGCGGAGAAACGCGACTACACGAGCCGGCTGGGCGCGGACAAGGGGGTGGGCAAGGACGAGGCGCGCACGATGCTGTCCGTCGGCTCCCTGGACTCGGATGACGATTACATGCTCGTCCACACCCGCCAGGCCCTGCGTCTGTTTATCGGCCGTGGCCGCGATCCGGAGGGCAAGCTGGCGCGGATACCCGGCGCCAAGAACGTCGGCTCGGCATTGCGGAATCTGTGGCAGCTCTCCGGCCAGGACAACCCCTATGCCGACTGGATGTTGATCCTGTCCGAATTCGAGATCGACGACCTGATGAAACAGCTCGGCCAAGCAGTCGCCGAGGCCCGAGGCCGGATCGAGACCCTGGGCGCGGAAGGCATGCACCTCTCCATCCTGAAGAGCAGGGAACCGGCCAAGGTCACGCTTGGCTTCCGCTCGCCCTACGGGTTTCTGATCTCCCGCCTGGTCATGGACTTCGACCTGTACGTCCGCGTCATCAAGACACTGGCCGGCCGGGATTTGATCGGCGCGGAGAAGGAACGGGAACTCCTGAATGCAAGGTTGCGGCCGATGCGCGCGTTCTTCGATCGGGTGCTGCGCAACCAAAATGTCTTGCAGGTTCCAGCCTATGCCGCCCTGACCCGCGCCGATGTGCTCAACCCGAAAAGCAAGGATATCAAGGACCGCGTTCAGGCCCTGGCGGAAATCTGGCCGGGACTGCCGGCGGAGGTCCTGGAGCGGCGAAAACTACCCAAGCATGCCAAACCAATTCGTCGAGGAACGGTGCGCGAGACCGATCCAACAGAACCCGATGATGCCGAAGAGGCTGGCTTGCTATGAGCAGTCAGGGCTTGAGGGACGTGGGCAGCAGGGTGTCGAGCCAAGATCGAGACAGCGGGCTACCGTTCGGTAGCGCAAAGGGTTTTAAGGGTAAGGGCGCGGGCGTGAGGCGGCGGGGTTGAAAGATGAGGTGGGGTGCCTGGAAATTTTCGGTTCGGCATTTGGGCGGCTGGCTGGCTCGGGTATTGAAAAGCCCCAGAGGAGACCAGACGAATCCGGGCCCTGGCGAACAGCGATCCGGCGTGGCGTGTGTGGTGACGATGGGCAGAAATCGAGAGACGGATGCCGAGCCCGGTCCCGATGGAAGCCCTCGACGATGAAGTTCATCTTGATCGTCGAATCATTCCTGGGCGCTTGGCGAGGTCGTTGGGCATGAGCACACCATTCGATATATCTGCCCCGGCGTTGGCCATTCTGGCCGAGCTATGGATGGCATCCGACGGCACAGTACTGATGCAACGAAGCGGCCGAATCGCGATGACCTTGACGGAGATCCTGAATGAAATCGAGGCGGAGATGGCGCAGATCGGTGAGCTGACCCGGATGGACAACGGCATCGGCCTGGTGCTGGCGATCCAGCGCCGCGCTTCCGGAGCGATGTCGCTCAGGTGGCGGACCAGCCGAAACCGGATGTTGTCCGCCGACGAGTTGGCCAAGAGGGTGGCTGGTCTGCCTCCCGAAGTTGGGCGCTGGTACATTGAGCTGGACGCCAAGGTGCGTTGGCTCAACGCGAGGGAACGCCTGGTGCGCCATGCACGCCAGGTGATGCGGGCCCTCTCCGAGGAGAGGAACCGTGGTGTTGTCTATTGAGCAGGTCAATTTGATAGGAGATTCACGATGAGTAACGTTTTTGTCGGTAAAGGCAACCTGGGCACGGCACCGGCCCTCAAGCGCGTCAGCGTCAGCGGCGAAGATCGCGCCGTCTGTGAGCTGCGGGTATTTTTCGACGAATACAACCGCGATGCTCAGGGCGAAATCCAGCAGAGTGGCGGCTTCTGGCTGACCTGCTCGGCCTGGGACCGGCAGGCGGAAGCGGCGGCCAAGCTGCTGCGCAAGGGTGCCAGGATAAAGATCGAAGGCCGCCTGCGCGAGGAAACCTGGCAGGACAAGACATCCGGCGAGACGAAGAGCGAATTCAGTCTGGCGGTGGATGACGTCACGCTTGCGCTGTCGCGTATCGAATCTGTGCAGTTTAAGGTGAAGGCGGCCGAGCCAATGCAGGAGGATGAATCGGCGTGATGGTGAAGCGAGGGTGGGTAGAGACGACTTGGCCCACCGCTCTCGCCACCTTGGAGCTTCGTGCTAAGGCACCAATTCCAAGAATTCGATACTCTCGCTGAGTCAGGAACAGTCTCAATTGTCCGTCTGGCTGCACCCTCAGCCGAAGTTTCGCGCACTCATGCGCCTTACCGCTCTATAAGTAACATCGTTATAATCCCCATCCCATAAGACGCGCAGTTCAGTCTGGCAAAACTGATGTGACGGATTGTCAAAGACCAATTACAAACAGATAGGGCGCTGAGGGGGGAACACTTGAACGTCTTCGAATTTCGCCAGCACCTCATCCGCGAGTACTCGGACTTCACACGTAGCTTTACCCGCATCAAGGCAGACGACATAAGGGCGTTTGTCGATGGTGAATACACCTCCCAGAAGTACTGGCCCGAGCCACTGATTCAGGTCAATCCGAATTTCAAGGAAGGCGGCACCGTTCAGCAGCTTGTGGACGCGGGTCATCTCCACCCGAAGTGCGCTGAAATCTTCAGGCTTGGCAAGACAGCGGGTTCCTTCGGCATCTCACTGCCACTCCATACACATCAAGCCGAGGCAATCAGCCTGGCCGCTTCCGGAGAGAGTTATGTTCTGACCACAGGCACCGGTTCAGGCAAGTCGCTGGCCTACTTCATCCCTATTGTCGACGCCTGCCTCAAGGCCAAGTCTGTCGATCCGGTGCCGCGTACACGGGCAATCGTCATCTACCCAATGAACGCTTTGGCGAACAGTCAGTTGGAGGAACTCAAGAAATTCCTGGGGAGTGATCCTGCCTCACGCGCCGTGACTTTTGGCCGCTACACCGGCCAGGAAAGCGATGAAGAACGCCAGGCGATGGGCGCCAATCCTCCGGACATCCTGCTGACCAACTTCATGATGCTCGAACTGCTGATGACTCGGCAGAACGACATCGACAAGGCGGTGATGCGTAACGCCAAGGGGCTGCGCTTCCTTGTTCTCGATGAACTCCATACCTACCGGGGCCGTCAAGGCGCAGATGTAGCGTTGTTGGTGCGCCGCGTGCGTGAAGCATTGGCTGACAAGCTGGTGTGTATTGGCACCTCCGCCACCATGGCTACGGATGGTACGGAGATGGAGCGCAACGCCGCCGTTGCACGCGTGGCTACCCGCCTGCTCGGCACAAACATCCCCGACCGCAACATCATCACCGAGACCCTGCGCCGCACCACCCCGGAAAGCGAAACGGAACAGACCATATTCCACAAATTGGCGGCGGCTATCCAGGCGGGTGTACCCCAGAACCTGGCCTATGACGACATGGCAAGGCATCCCGTTTCGGTGTGGGTGGAACTGACACTTGGGCTCGACTACGAAAGTGGTAAGCCCCGTCGTGCCAGACCCAAGACACTCAAGCAGGCGGCGAAGCGTCTGGCCGAGTCATCGGGCCAGGAAGAGGAAACATGCCGCACCTACTTGCAAGAATTTTTGCTGCGGGCCTACAACTGCACTGACGCACAGGACAAATCCCTATTTGCCTTCAAGCTGCATCAGTTCATCTCGGGGGGCGGCAAGGTCTACGCCACGCTCGAAGCGCCTGGCAGGCGACACGTCACCCTGGATGGTCAGCAATTTGTTGCCGGAGATCGGAGTCGCCACCTCTACCACGTCCACTTCTGCCGCGACTGCGGTCAGGAATACATCCCTGTCTGGGATACGGACGGCTCGGATGGTCGCGCCCTCGAACGCAGGAACATCGACGAGCGCCAACACGACGACGAGGGAGTCAAGTCCGGCTTCCTGATGCCCGATACGACAAATATCTGGGACGATGCACTCGTTGAGAAATACCCCGAGACCTGGGTTGAAGAACGCGCCGATGGCGAATGGCGCGTGAAATCCAGCTACCGAAAATTTATTCCACAAGCGATCAAGGTTCGCCCCGACGGGGTGACAACACACGAGGCTGGGCTCCGGGCCTGGTTCATTCCTGGCAACTTCCGCTTCTGTCTGAGTTGCGGCGCCACCCATACCACTGCAGGCAAGGACACCTTGCGCCTCACCTCACTGTCCGGCGAGGGCCGTAGTTCCGCAACGACCATGCTCACGCTGTCGTCACTGCGCTACCTGTATGAGCAGGACCAGCAGCTCAGCACCGAAGCGAAGAAGGTTCTCGGCTTTACCGACAACCGCCAGGACGCAGCCCTACAGGCCGGGCATTTCAACGACTTCGTGCAGGTGTTGTTGACCCGTGCCGCATTACTATCCGCCATTCAGAACAGCGCCCAACCTCTCACTGAGAAGGAAGTCGCCAACGCCCTGTTCGAGTCGCTCGGTTTCCACCGTGACGACCTTGGTGTGCGTGGTGAGTACATGCAGCAACCCGAGGTCAAAGGTAACAACCGTCGCTTGGTTCAGGACGCCATGCGCGCCATCCTCGGCTATCGCTGCTTCTATGATTTGCGCCGTGGTTGGCGCTTCAATAACCCCAACCTGGAGCAGTTGGGCCTCGTTCATATCGCCTACCAGGACATTGATGATTTGGCCGGGGATGAAGCCGAATGGGCCGAAGCCCCTCCGGTCCTACGGGCCGCAAAGCCTACCGCGCGGGCCAACGTCCTGCGAACCCTGTTCGATGCCATGCGCCAGGGTTTGTGTATCGCCACGCGCTACCTCGACCGAACAGAACTTGACCAGCTTCGAACCCAGAGTTACGCCAACCTGCACGAACCCTGGGGCTTCACGGAAGACGAACGCCCCGTGCCCGCCAAGTGGTTCGTTACCAGCCGTCCGCGCGATGATGCTGGGCCGCGTGGTCGCAAGAGCAACCCCGAGGACTATCTCGTCATCGGCTCCAGCCGCTCGCGTCTTGGGCGAGAGATCAAGAAAGCCAGCACCTGGGGTGGAGCCAACCCCTACGTCCAGAAAATCAACGACATCACCTACCCGGAAGTCATCCAAGCACTGCTCAAGGCATCGGAAAGTTACGGCCTGGTTCGCAAGGAAGAGACTGATGTCGGCCTGACCGGCTGGCAACTGAACGGCACCTCTCTACTGTGGACCACCGGGGACGGCGCCAGCCCCAGACAGGCGAACGACAACGCCTTCTTCCGCAACCTCTACCGCAACATAGCCGGACTGCTCGCTAACCCGCTGCACCAACTATTCGACTTTGAAGCGCGCGAGCACACCGCCCAGGTCGAGCAGGAAGACCGCATGGAACGGGAGGCGCGTTTCCGCTTCACGGATAAAGATCAGAAGGAATGGAAGGAAAAACACGGCGCCCAACTGGAATGGCTGCCGGTGCTGTTCTGTTCGCCAACGATGGAACTGGGAGTGGACATCGCCTCGCTCAATACCGTGTACATGCGCAATGTGCCGCCCACGCCCGCCAACTACGCGCAACGCAGTGGCCGGGCCGGTCGCGCCGGGCAGCCCGCGCTGGTCATTACCTACTGTGCCAGCCAGAGTCCGCACGACCAGTACTACTTCCGCGACCCGGTGAAGATGGTGCATGGCCAAGTCAAGGCGCCCACGCTTGACCTCGCCAACCGCGAGCTGGTGCAAAGTCATATGCATGCCATCTGGCTGGCGGAAACCGGCAAGCGGCTCGGCAACAGCATCCGCGACTTGCTCGACATGAACCAGCCCGATGTTCTTCCCATCCTGGAAGATTTGGAGGCGGATATCGACAAGCCCGGAGCAAGGAAACGCGCCCACCAACGCGGCCTGGCAGTCCTCTCCATGCTCAAGTCGGAACTCACGCCGGAACGTGCGCCCTGGTACACCGAGGCTTGGCCTGAAACTGTATTCCAGCGCGCCTATAAGGCCCTGGATGAATCGCTCAAACGTTGGCGCGATCTCTATCGCGCCACCGCCCGCCAGATCGAACTCAATTTCAAGATCGAGAACAACCCGGCCGCCAGTGAGCGCGAACGACGCGAAGCCCAGCAGCGCCACAACGAAGCTCGCAAACAGCGTGATCTGCTGCTGGCCGGCGACAGCGCCTTCAACAGCGATTTCTACACTTACCGCTACCTCGCCAGCCAAGGTTTCCTGCCCGGCTACAACTTCCCGCGCTTGCCTTTGCTGGCCTACATCCCGGCCCGCCGGGGCAACATCGGCCGCGAGCGTTTCCTCTCCCGGCCGCGCTTCCTGGCGCTGAGCGAGTTCGGTCCCTACAGCCTCATCTATCACGAAGGCAGCCAGTACCGGGTCACCAAGGCCCTGCTCACCATCACCAGCCAGGATCAGGTCGCCGAGGGCGCCAAGCTGTCCACCGAAGTTGCGCGCTTGTGCTCGTCCTGCGGCTACGGACACTTCCGTTCCCAGCGCGATGCAGACCGTTGTATCTCCTGTGGCGCCTCATTGTCGGGAGCCGAAGAGGTCAAGCACCTCTACCGCATCGAAAACGTCTCCACCAAACGCGCCGAGCGCATCACCGCCAACGAGGAAGAGCGCGTGCGACAGGGCTACGAAATGCAGACCACCCTGCAATTCGCCGAGGAGGAAGGCAAACCGCAGATGATCACCAGCGTGGTCTCGGACGCCGCCGGTCCCCTGCTGGAGCTTCAGTACGGCCCCGCCGCCACCGTCTGGCGCATGAACTTCGGTTGGCGTCGGCGCAAGGACAAGAAGGTTCTAGGATTCCTGATCAACCCGGTCACTGGCCATTGGGTCGGCGGGGTAGATGAAAATGCGGAACAAGCCGGCGACGATGCCCCACCCGACCGCACCCCGCCCCAGCGCATCGTTCCCTACGTTGAAGACCGCCGCAACATCCTCATCCTGCGGCCCCACCCCTCGTTGGGGCAGCTCTCGACGACCTCCTTCGCCACCCTGCAATACGCACTCAAACGTGGCATCGAATCGGTCTATCAGCTCGAAGAGAGCGAACTCATGGCCGAACCGCTGCCCACCCGTGACACGCGCCTATCCATCCTGCTCTATGAAGCCGCAGAAGGCGGCGCCGGGGTGCTCACCCGCATCGCCAGCGAACCCCAGGCACTGGCTGCGGTCGCGGCGGAAACACTTGAGATCATGCACTTCCAGCCTCCGCCTGTTGGCCAGCCCTGGAACAAAGCCAGCTTAGTGGAAGAAATGGACAGCAATGGCCAATCCCTCTGCGAAGCTGGTTGCTACAAGTGCTTGCTGTCCTATTACAACCAGCCCGACCACGCTCTGATCGACCGCAAGGACAAGGAAGCTGATGGCCTCGTGCTCGACCTACTCTGCCGTCTGACCAACGCGCAATCCCGGCAAGGTAGCCACGGCCGTGCGCCCGAGCAACACAGTGCTGAACTGGCCCGTACTGCCGGCAGCTCGCTGGAGCAAGCCTGGTTGGCCTATGTCGAAGCGCATGGTCATACCAAACCGGATCGGGGCCAGCACAGCATCGCCGCAGCCAGCACATGCGCCGACTTCTTCTACGATGACTACCAACTCGCCATCTTCATCGACGGCCCGCATCACGACGCCGAGGTGCAAACGAACCAGGATGCAGCCATCAACCGGCGGCTGGAGGAGTTAGGCTTCCTGGTCGTGCGTTTCCCGAAAGAACAACATGCCTGGCCCAAAATCTTCACGGTCTATGCCGATCTCTTCGGCGCCGGCAATAGCAAATAAACCATGAACGCCCCTACCCCCGAGTTCCACCCAGGCAGCCTGGTCTCCGCCCGAGGCCGTGAATGGATAGTTCTTCCTGAATCCACACCAGAAACACTGCGTCTGCGCCCCCTTGGCGGTGGCGAGAAGGACGAATCTCTCATCTACCTGCCACTGGAGCGGCAACCGATCCAGCCCGCCACTTTCCCTTGGCCCATGGTCGAGCAGGCGCGCAACCACGCCGCCAGCCAGCTCCTGATGGACGCTCTGCAACTCAAGTTGCGCAATGGCGCCGGGCCGTTCCGCAGCTTCGGCAACATCGCCGTGGAACCGCGTGCCTACCAGCTCGTGCCGTTATTGATGGCCATGAAGCAAGCCACCGTGCGACTGCTGATTGCCGATGACGTCGGCATCGGCAAGACCATCGAAGGTGCGTTGATTGCCCGAGAACTGCTCGACCGGGGCGAGATCCAGCGCCTGGCTGTACTCTGTCCGCCGCACCTGTGCGAACAATGGCAGCGCGAACTGGCCGAGCGCTTCCACATCCACGCGGTCATCGTCCGCACTGCTTCCGCCGCCCGGCTGGAACGCGACCTGCCGCCTGGCACTTCAGTGTTCGATGCCCATCCATACACCGTGGTCAGCCTTGACTACATCAAGTCCGAACGCCGCCGCGAAGCGTTTCAACGCTTCTGTCCCGAGTTCGTCATCGTCGATGAGGCGCATACCTGCACTCAGGGTGGACAAGGCCGGCAGCAGCGCTACCAGTTGCTCAAGGGACTGGCTGAAGACGCCAACCGGCACCTTGTGCTGCTCACCGCCACCCCCCACAGCGGTGACGAAGATGCCTTTTTCAACCTGCTTGGCCTGTTGCGCCCCGCGTTCACGGCCCTGAAGGATCTGCCCTCCGGCGCTCGCGCCGACCTGCGCGAAGACCTTGCGCGCCACTTCGTTCAACGCCGCCGTCCCGACATCGCCGAGTGGCAGGACGCCTCCATGTTCCCCGAGCGCAAAACCGCCGAGATCACCTACCGCCTCACCGGCGCGTGGGGAGCGCTCTTCAACGATGTGCTCGACTACGCTCGCGAACTGGTTGAGCGGGCTGAAGGCCGGGGGCAACGCGAGCAGCGCATGAACTGGTGGGCCGCGCTGGCGTTGCTGCGTTGCATTTCTTCCTCGCCCGCTGCTGCGGTCAATGCCCTGCGCACCCGCCTGATCGGCAGCACTGAGACGGGCGACGACGACATCCTTACTTTGGAGGACCTCGAAACCCAGGCCGGCGAGCGTGTGCTCGATGGCCTCGAAGACGCCCTTTCCAGCGACGACATCGAACCCGCTGCGCAAACTGAAGACAGCGCACGCTTGCGCGAACTCATCGCCGCAGCCGAAAGTCTGGCGGGCGTTGCCAGCGACCCCAAGCTCGCCCGGCTGCAAAGCCACCTGGCCGACCTGCTCAAGGAAGGCTTTCAGCCCGTCGTATTCTGCCGCTACATCGCCACCGCCCACTATCTAGCCGCATTCCTCAAGGGCAAGTTCAAAGACGTCACCATCAAGGCCGTCACCGGCGAACTGACCCCGGGTGAACGCGAAGTGGCGGTCGATGAATTGGGTGAAGGCGAAAAGCGCATCCTGGTCGCCACCGATTGCCTCTCGGAAGGCGTCAACCTGCAAAACCTGTTCACTGCTGTCGTCCACTACGACCTTTCCTGGAATCCCACCCGCCACGAACAGCGCGAGGGCCGTGTCGATCGCTTTGGACAGAAGGCGCGCGAAGTGCGCAGCACCATGCTCTACGGCGAAGACAACCCGGTGGATGGCACCGTGCTGAAAGTCATCTTGCGCAAGGCCGAGAGCATCCGCAAGGAATTGGGCGTGTTGGTCCCCATGCCCGACGACGAGGGTCGCCTGACCCAGGCGTTGCTGAATGCCGTGCTGCTGAAGAAGCACGGCGGCATCGATTCGTCCGGCCAGCTCGACTTGTTCGCCGAACCCGTCCGCCAGATCGAAATCGCCTGGCAGAGCGCTCGCGATAAGGCCGCGAAAAACCGTTCAATCTTCGCTCAGCGCCGCTTGAGGCCGGAGGACGTGCTGCCTGAATGGCGCAAATCAGCCGCCGCTCTGGGAGGTGAGGACGACGTGGCGCGTTTCGTCGCCCACGCGGTCAACAAGTTGGGCGTCGCGCTGGAGCCTTGGAAAGGCCATCACAAACTCCACATGGACCACCTGCCGACCGGCGTGCGTGAGCGCCTGGCCGCCGATGGCTACGCAGGCACCCTGCGCATCGACTTCCACCAGCCCGCCGCTCAGGGCGCGCAGTTCATCCATCGCACCCACCCCCTGGTCGTGGCCCTGGCCGACACCCTCCTGGAACGTGCATTGGAACCTGACACTCATGCCAGTGAGGCCGATGGCGTCGCCCGCGCCGGCGCGGCGTTCGTCAGCAACGTCGGCCTAAAAACCACTGTGTTGCTGCTACGCCTGCGTCACCAGCTCAGCGTCACCCGAGAAATTGGCGCGCGCCTCATGCTGTGCGAGGAAACTGTGGTTTTAGCCGTTTCCGGCTACACCTCGCCCGTGGTGCTGTCACCTGAACAGGCGCGTGTGCTACTTGGTTCCGAGGCGGTGCGCAACATGCCTTCGCCGGTACGCGATCTACATATCAGACAGGCCCTGCAAGCTCTTCCAGCCTGGCAAGGCGAACTCGAAGCCATCGCCCAAGAACGCGCGCAAACCTTACTGCAAGACCATCGCCGCGTGCGTGAAGCGGCGGAAGCCAAAGGCGCCTATCAGGTCACCGCAAGCCTGCCGGTGGATGTAATGGGCATCTATGTCCTGGTTCCGGCTGCTGCGGGGGTTTAAGACATGTCCCGCCGCACCGTTCAACTCGCTTACCAGGCCATCCGCATCGAGGGCGGCCTCATCCCCGCCGACGAACTCGCGCGGCTCACCAGCCTGCAAACTCCGGACGCTACCGAGCAAAGCGAAGGCCACTACGCCATACCCAAGGGACTCAAGCTGCGCGACGAAATCGGCCGCTTCTGGAAGATCGCCATGAACCAGTGGGTTGATTTTCAGCCGTTGCGCGGCCGTGCCGACCTCAGCGCCCATGACGTCAGCGTGCGTGAATTCCTGTTGCCGCTGTTGCGGGACGTACTCGGATTTGCTGACCTGGCTCACGGCGCAAGCGTCGAGGCTTCCGGCCACACCTATCAGCTTGGTTATGCCGCCGCTGCAGGGCGCGTGCCCCTCATCCTCTCCGCCCACGACCTCGGCCTGGATACCCCCGCCGACCGTTTCGGCGAGCTCAACCCGGAAACCGGCAAGGTCCGCCGTCGCTCTCCCTTCATGCTCGCTCAGGAAGCCCTCAACGCCTCCGACGCCGCTCTTTGGGCCGTGGTCAGCAACGGCCTCAAGCTGCGCATCCTGCGCGACAACCCCAGCCTCACCCGGCCCGCCTATATCGAGATCGACCTGGAGGCTATCTTCACGGAAGGCCTCTACTCGGATTTCGTCGCCTTCTGGCTCCTCACCCACGCCAGCCGTTTTTCTCCTACTCCCCAGCACGCAGAAGGCGTGGCACTTCCCACGCCTGACCCCGCCGATTGCCCATGGGAGCGCTGGCGCAACGCTGGTCAGCAAGCTGGCGTGCGTGCCCGCGATCGCTTGCGTGACGGTGTCGCCAAGGCCCTGAAAGCGCTTGGCACCGGTTTCCTCCGCCACCGCGACAACCATGCCCTGCGCCAGGCCCTGCAACAGGAGGGCGGCCTGAGCAAACAGGACTTCTTCGAAGAACTGCTGCGCATGGTCTATCGCCTCATCTTCCTCGCCACCGTGGAAGACCGGGTCGATGCCACTACTGGCCAGCCCCTCGTCTTCACCCCGGACAGCGACAAAGACGCCCGCAGCCGCTACCTTGCGGGTTATTCGCTTACCTGGCTGCGCGAACGCGCAGCCAGGCGTAGTGCCTTCGATACCCACAGCGACCTCTGGCAAGCCCTCTCCATTACCTTCGACGGCCTCGCCCACGGCCAGCCCGCTCTCGCGCTGCCCGCACTGGGCGGCCTGTTCGATGTGGAGCTATGCCGCCACCTCGATGCCGCCCAGATCGAAAACCGTTGGCTGCTCGCCGCCATCTTCCAACTTGGCTACTTCCGCGAACCCAGCGGGCTCACCCGAGTAAATTACCGCGACATGGGGCCGGAAGAACTCGGCAGCGTCTACGAAAGCCTGCTGGAACTGGTGCCTGACCCGCAAAACCTCGCGCAACCCCACGCCGCCCGCCTGGCCTTCGTGGGCGAGCTTGACGATCTTCCCGCCGGGAATGGCGTGGAGTCCGATGCTTCCCCCCCCGCCAACAGCAAGGCCTCCACCAAAGGCAATACCCGCAAGCTCACCGGCAGCTACTACACCCCGGACAGCCTGGTGCAGGAACTCATCAAATCGGCGCTGGAACCGGTTATCGCCGACACCCTGCGCGCCTTCCCCGAGCGCCCGGTGGAAGCCCTGCTGGAACTCACCATTTGCGACCCCGCCTGCGGCTCCGGTCACTTCCTGCTTGCCGCCGCCCGTCGTCTGGCCGATGAAGTCGCCAAGCAACGCGCCGTCCTCCATGCCGGCATGCCTACCCAGGCGCTCTACCGCCACGCCCTGCGCGACGTGGTCAGCCACTGTATCTACGGCGTCGACAAGAACCCCATGGCCATCGCCCTGGCCAAGACCGCGCTCTGGCTGGAGTCCTACACCCCTGACCGGCCGCTCACCTTTCTCGACCACCATCTGCAAGTGGGCGATGCCCTGCTCGGGGTGCTCGACCTCAAGGTGCTGGAGCACGGCATCCCCGATGCCGCCTATGCCGTGCTCTCCGGCGACGACAAAACCACCGCTGCCGCGCTGAAGAAACAGAACAAGGCCGATTTGAAAAGCTGGCGTGCCATCGCTGCCGGTGATCTGTTCACGAAAACGGAACTGGCAGCCCAAGCCGATGCGGTCGAGCACTTGGCCGATGCCAGCCTAACCGACATCGCCGCCAAGCGCGAAGCCTGGACTCGCGCCAGCGCAGAGGCTCAGCACAGCAAACTGGCCCGCCTGGCCGATACCTATGTCGCTGCCTTCCTCGCGCCCAAGCTACCCCAGGATGCGCCACGCATCCCGCTCTCCGGCTATCTCTGGGGCCTTATCAGTGGCGACCAGGGCGATCCCGATCTGGATGGCGCCGCCCATGCACTCTGCCGTGCCCACAGCGTCTTGCACTGGTGGCTGGCTTTTCCCCAGATTGCCGCCAGGGGCGGTTTTTCCGTCCTCCTCGGCAATCCCCCCTGGGAGCGCATCAAGCTGCAAGAGGAGGAATTTTTCGCCGCCCGTAGTCCTTTGGTGGCGATGGCTCAGAACAAGGCCAAGCGTGGCGAGCGCATCGAACTGCTGCGCCAGGGCTTGTTGTTGCATACCCTGTTCCCGGATGTGGAAGCCGCCGAAGGCTTGAGCCCGCCTAACCGGGCCGAAATTCGCCTACATGAAGAATTCATCGCCGCCCGGCGCGGTGCCGAGGCGGCCAGCCTCTATGCCCACGACAGCGGGCGCTATCCGTTGACTGGCGTGGGTGATGTGAACACCTATGCCCTGTTCGCCGAGTCGTTCTACCAGTTGCTCGCGCCTCAGGGCCGGGCGGGATTCATCGTGCCGACAGGCATCGCCACGGATGATTCCACCAAGGCTTACTTTGAAGCGGCTTCGCAAACGGGGCGTCTGGCGGCGCTTTATTCATTTGAAAACGAAGAGTTTGTTTTCCCGGCGGTACACCACGCCATGAAGTTCTGCCTCATGGTGGTGACTGGCGTGAATGCGACTGTGAATGCGGCTGAGTTTGTTCACTACGCCCGGCAGGTCACTTATCTCGCCGACCCCGCCCGCCGCTTCAGCCTCACCCCCGATGAATTCCGCCTGATCAACCCCAACACCCGCACCTGTCCGGTGTTCCGTGCCCAGCGTGACACCGAACTCACCAAGAAGCTTTACCGCGCCGCCCCCGTGCTGATACGCGAAGCGGTGATCGATGCCGACGGGCAAGTGCTGGAACCCGAGGTCAATCCCTGGGGCATCCGCTTCTCGACGATGTTCCACATGTCCAACGACAGCGGCCTGTTTCTCGACACCCCCACCACCCTCGGTGATGCGCCCCGCCTGCCTCTGTATGAAGCCAAACTGATTCACCAGTTCGACCACCGCTGGGCTACCTATGTGGATGCACCCGGCAAGCCGGACGGACTGGATACCGAAGACTGCACCGATGCTCAGAAGGCCGACCCCGCCTACACCGTGCGCCCGCGCTATTGGGTGGAAGAGCGCCAGGTGCTCGCTCGCATCGCCAGCATGCCCACCCGCGTCGCCAGCGCATGGCTGAACTTTCCTCGTTTCCCTGCTGGGGAGACGGGTAGTGATGACCAAGACGCGCTCCAAACCCTCCACTTCGCTTTAGCCGCCTGGACCGCCGGTGAACTGTTTCGCCGCGCGGCAGGCGAGCCGGAGGACGCCGGCGACTGGAGCCACCGCCAGCGCCTGCATGCCACCCAGGCTGCCGAATTCGAACTACGTCAGCGTTTCCCCATCCTGGCCCAAGCCCTGCAAGTCGCCGGCATCGCCAGCAAGAAAGCCCCTGCCGAATTCAGTAAGTGGGCTGCACAGGATGCCGAAGTGGGCCTGAGCGACGCGGAACTGAACGACCTGGTCAGTCAACAGGCTGAACCCGCCGCGCTGCTCGCCTTGCTCGATACCTGGATGGATGCTCGCAGCCCGAAATGGCTGATGGGGTTTCGGGGAATTACAAATGCGACCAATGAGCGATCATATATTTCAACTGTTGTTCCTCGCCTCGCTGCTGGTAACAGCATGCCGATCCTTCTGCCTTCGCAACAAGCTGATACCTGTGCCGCCTTGGTTGCGAATTTGGGGGCAGTAGCACTTGATTTCGTGGTGCGTCAGAAAATTGGTGGCACCAACCTCAATTTTTTTATTGTTAAGCAATTCCCAGTCATTCCTCCTGATCTTTACCGTGAAGTCGACCTCGCCTTCATCGTTCCGCGCGTGCTGGAACTCACCTACACCGCCCACGACCTCCAGCCCTGGGCGGAAGACCTGGGCTACACCGGCGCTCCCTTTCCCTGGAATCCCGATCGCCGCGCCCAACTCCGCGCCGAGCTGGATGCCTATTACGCCCACCTCTACGGCCTCACCCGCGACGAACTCCGCTACATCCTCGACCCCAAGGAAATGATGGGCCAGGACTATCCCTCCCAGACCTTCCGCGTCCTCAAGAACAACGAGATCAAACAATTTGGCTATTTCCGCACGGGGGAATGGGTGTTACGCGAATTTGACCGGATGGCGTTGGCTGAAGCTGCGGGTGAGGCATACACTAGTCTGCTGCTTCCGCCACCCGGCCAAAGCGCGCAGCCGACCTATTCTCTCCATGGCGTCGTGCGGGATCAGGTGGACGCGCATCTGGCGGGGCTGCTGCTCACGATGATCCGGCAAGCCGAAGGTTTGCCTCGCCAGCGCTTGACCTATGCGATGACGATGCTCAGTCAACCGAGGCTCATGCAGTCTGTGATCAATCCTGAGGAAACGGAGACGCTTGCGGCTTATCAGCGCAAGCATGCTTCCATCTTCGATGAATCACACCTGGCTGGTGATCGCCTGCAGGCGCTGCTTCGTTATTTCGAAGCCATTGGAGCCATCCGAATCGACCAGCAAGGTTCGCGGCTGGTGGCGGTATCGACTGCCTCGTTGCCAACGGGGGTGATCGTGGATGGCGACACGCAGAAGGTGGCGAATATTCTGTTGCGAGCCGTCGCAGCGGCGATCGAAAGTGGTGCGGTTGCTGTTGAAGGCCGGGCCGACCACTTGGCGAAGCGTGCATAGCCGGGAGGGGCGACATGCAGGCGTTGATCCAGCACTTGCCCACGAACCGAGTCAGCCCGCGCTTGTGGTTCGAGCGGCTGGTCATTTTTCGCGAGCCGGAGCTGGCGCATTGCATACGCACGATCACTTTCCGGCGAGGCCTGAATCTGGTTTGGGCCAAGGAACCCCCGCACGGTAGCGTCAAAGGATCACGAGCAGCTGGTCACGGTGTCGGGAAAACCTCGCTTTGCCTGCTACTTCGCTTCTGCCTGGGCGACGTGGCCAGGGCCGTTACGGAACTGCGCGAGGAGTTATTCGGCGAGTTTCCAAAGGGCGGAATCGCCGCTGTGCTCTACCTGGACGACAAGCCGTTCACCGTTTGCCGCTACTTCAACGCCTACAAGGAAGGCATGGCGCTGGCCGGCAGCGACATCGAACGGCTATGGCAAGGAGAGGGCGCGTGCGAAGGCGAACTAAGTTACAAGGCATTCGAGCAGCAGCTTTCGGAAACGATGATGACACGGGTCTTCCCGCGCGCGGTTCCGGAAACTGGGCAGGCCATCGAATGGCGCCATGTGCTGGCCTGGATGACCCGAGACCAGGGCTCTCGCTTCAAATCGTTCTTTGCGTGGCGTGAAGGCGAAGGCAGCGGCTTGCAACGCAGTCGACTGGATCCACCCATCGTCATGCGCGCCGTGCTCGGTCTGCTGGGGCAGGGCGAATCTGACCTGCTGACCCGTCTGGCGAGACTGGAACAGGCATTGGATGCCGCACAGCAGGAAACAGCGCGTCTCCAGCAGGAGCCCGCGTTGATACGTCGGCGAATCGAGTCGGACCTGCGCGCTTGGAAGGGCTCGGCGGACGAGCTGCCTATCCATTCGGACGATCTGTTCAAGAATTCAGTCGAACAAGAGATACAGGCGGCGGAGCGGAAGGCGGCGGAAGAGCGCGTGGCTTGGGAAGCCAAACAGGAGGACGCCGACCAGGCGCTGGCGACTCTTCGTTCGGAACTGAAACTGCTGGAACAGCAGTACGAAAGGGCGGCCAATGAATATAAACTTGCCGATGCGGCAAGGCGCCAGGATGAGGTGGCCTTTCGGGCGATTGCCGACAAACTGCTGAAGTTGGTGAACTTGACGGGATGGTGTGAGGACGGCAACACCTATCTTGATCAATGCCAACACATCCAGCATGAAATCAAACGACTGCAGGCCTGGGATATGCGGGATGGTCGCGACAAGAAAGCCCTGGAGCGCTCCATGTCAGAAGCCGCTTCCAGGGCGGGGGCGGCCTTGTCCCACAAGCAGACTTTTGAAATGCCGTTACAGAAGCTTCGCCAACAGGTCGGGCAACAAGACCGGGAATGCAAAAAGATACGCTTGGCCAGAGACTCGGCGGCTGTCGAGGCGGGACGAGGCAAGCAGCTACTGGCTGAATTGGCGCGTTGGCAGCGTTTGGCCGGTTCGGCCGAGGCGCAAGCCGTGATTGATCAGTCGCAGGCGAAGTGTGAACAAATCAAGCAAGACATCGATCGTGTCCAGGTCGAGATCACCCAAGTGCAAATCGAGAAATCCACCAGAGAAAAGCAGTTAAGCGACATCACGGATTCGCTGGCCAGGGAACTCCTCTCAGACGAGGCCTACGGTAGCTTCGACCCCCGCGAAGAGACCCGCCCGTTCCGCTTGTCCATGCGTGGTGGTGAAGCCTATCGGGTGCTGGAAGTTCTGCTGGGTGATTTGGCCTGCTTGCTGGACAGTGGCAGTGGTGACAGCGCCTTTCCTGGCTTCGCCATCCATGACTGTCCCAGAGAAGCTGACATGAGCAGCGGCCTGTACGAAAACTATCTGCTCTTGGCAGAACGACTGCAAAGAGAGTGTTACGGGGAGAATCCGCCATTCCAGTACATCGTGACCACGACCACGCCGCCGCCTGTATTTCCTGTTGATGGCTACATGCGATTGGAACTGGACCCAAGCAAGGACGATGGACTCCTGTTCAAACAGCGGCTGAGATAACCCAGGAAAACAACGATGACGATTCTTCGGGAGGAATACCTGCAACTGGCTCCGCAAGGGAAGTTTCTTGCAGACACCGTCGTTCTGGCGCAGGCATGGAAGAAGGCGCACAACTACATCCGCCGGCACAACTGGTATGCCGACATGCTGGAACTGGACGGATCCACCATCGACCTTGAACAGCAGCTTTCCCTCTGGTCGACCGAGATCAAACGAAAAAATTTTTCCCCCGAGAAGCTGCGACTGGTGCCCGCGCCGAAGAATGCGAAATGGGAATTCCGAAAGAAGCCACAGATAGAGCAGAGCGACGACCTCGGCAATCTTGAGTTGGACGACCTGGGGCCGGAACCTTCGTTCTCGGACTGGACCGCCAAGCCGAATAAGCAGGGGGGAACCCAACAGAAGCTCAGACCACTCGCCCATCTCACCATCCGAGACCAGACGCTGGCGACGGCGGTCATGATGTGTCTGGCCGAAGCGGTCGAAACCGCCCAGGGTGACCCTACCGAAAAGGATGTGTTCAAGGCGCGGGACCGTGGCGTGGTCAGTTATGGCAACCGTTTGCACTGCCATTGGGATGCAGCCGACATACTCCACGCACGCGCCCATTACTCCTGGGGTAACAGCCGGATCTATCGGCAGTATTTCCAGGATTACCGAACTTTCCTGGCCCGGCCTCGGCGTATCTGCGCGGAGTTTTCCGCCCAGGCACAGGCCGGTAATGAGCTATATGTGGTCTCCCTCGACATCAAGTCGTTCTTCGACAAGGTGGACTGCTCTGCCTTGTTGAAAGAGTTGCGAAAAATCGAAAGTGAGTATCGGGAGGAATTCGGCTTGCCCGATTCAATGGCGCCGGATCTAATTTTCTGGCGGAGGGTCGGGCGTATTTTTGATTGGGCCTGGCGTGAAGACGAACATGTGAGCGCACAGATAGTGAAGGGCGTTGATTCCGAATCACTTGAACTTGGCTTGCCACAAGGCCTGGTGGCATCCGGGTTTCTGGCCAATGCCTATCTGGTCGGTCTGGATCGTCGTCTGAGCGAGCTGGTACTGGCTCAGCACCAGCAGGATGGATTCAAGGTGCTCGACTACTGCCGCTACGTGGACGATGTGCGCCTCGTGGTCGAAGCTCCATACGGTGAACTCGACAGATTGCTGAAAGCCTCCAAGGCGTTTTTCGTGGAGCAGATGCGCGCCCATTGCGAAGCGCTGGGCACAGAAAAAGTGCTGGAACTCTCCGAGGAGAAATGCACAGTCACGCCTTATCGCTCCATCTCGGCACAGAGCAATATGTCCGCTTTGATGGAGGTCTTGCAGGCGGAAATCAGCGGTACCTTCGACCTGGATTCCCTTGTTCAAGCCGCTGGCAGCCTGGACGGTCTGCTTTGGATGGCCGAGCAGATCGAGGATGACCCTGAGCCCACCATCTCTCGGTTGAAGTTGGCGAATATCGCAACGCCGAATACCGATGTCCGCGATGACACGGTCAAGCGTTTTGTGGCCACCCGTCTCGCCCAGTTACTACGGCACCGTTTGGCGATGACGGATACCGCCGCGCCCGTCGATACGGGTGACACGCTGAGTGAACGGGTAACCAATGGCGTGGCATTGGCGCATGAGTTCGAATCGACGGCGCGCAAGCTGATCAAGTGCTGGGCCGACAACCCTTCGCTGGTTTTGCTGTTGCGTTGTGGGATGGACCTGTATCCGCATCCGAAGCTGCTGGCGCCCGTGCTTGAGGCGTTGGTCGCCAAGCTGTTTTGTACTGTGAAGAAATCACAGCATGCGCGGCTGAGAGAAGTTCGCGTGGCAGAGTATGTGGCTGCCGATTTGTTCAGGGCGGGGGCGGTGGAGACCGGGTTTCGCTCTCCCCAGGAATATCCGGAGTCAATCGACATCACTGGCTATCGGGAGGATCTGGCTGCTCTGGCACGCCGCATCTTGGCTGATAGGCAGATTTCACCTTGGTACTTGCAGCAGCAGGCGCTGCTATTCCTGGCCTCCATTCAAGATCATTCGATAACCCCGTCTGACATCTCCGAAGTTGAGGCGCATGCCGCGCTGCACCGGGCCATGCTGTATGTGCCGGCCGACTCTGAAGAACTCAAGCGGGTCTTGCCGTACGCATTGGTTGGACAGCAACTCCATCCGAATTCACGGCGCTTTGGCGTTTGGCTTGCCGAGGGGCTGCGCAAAACGGATGACGAGGATATCCAAGAGCAGATAGTTTCGACCGTCGCTTTGAACCGGCCTGACCTGATGCGTGAAGCGCTGCCAGCACGAGGCGCCAGCTCAGTTGGCTGGAAGCGCTTTGTTCCCGCAGCGCTCAGCACGATGAATAGAAGGCCGGCAGCCAAGAAAGCCAGTCGCACCAAGCAGAACGAGGCTTCTCTGCTGGAGTTGATCTCTCGTCCGCTGAATGTCTTTTCGCAAGAGAACGCCTTGCTGCTGCTGGCACAGTCGCTGCTCGGCACCGAGGGTATCCAGGAGGAATTGTCCACGGGCTTGAACGCCAGTGAAATCAGACTGACATGCCAGGATTGGGAAGACATTCAAGCGCTACCGTTGAGCAAGGAATTCTTGAGCGTGAAGATTGGGCGTGCAGGTGGCCCTGTGCATCCTCTCTACGCCACTCCGCCTTGGGTATCGGACGACAAGGCATGGATCTACGGCCTTGGACGTGTCTTGAGGTCGGCGCTCACAGGCGAGTTTGACTACACCAGTCGGCGTTATCTGGTCACCGAGGAGGTTGGTGGTTACACGGGATTGCGGAGTAGCTGGTTCAAGCGACGTTTTGGATTGCTGAATTCCGGTCAAGGCGTGCTGGATGAGCCAGGTCCGGTGTCTCCCTGGTTGTCTGGATTCCTGTCGGCACTGCTGCAATGGCCTGGGGTGGACTTTCCCGATAGTGAGGCTGCGCTTGCCACGAATGCGCGTACTCCAGAGGAGTTACGGGAATTCCTTGAGCACCGAATCAGCGTGCAGCGGGCGTTATACGGGGCGCGCTGCAAGACACCAATGTATGTGGTGCCGACAGACAAGCCAGACGTCGAGTTGAAAAACCGACCCATGCGTGTCGCGGTCGTACAGCCACTTCGCCCCCGATTAAACGACTTCAACACCAAAGACCCGACCCACTGGACTCCGGGAATGCTGGCCGAGCATCGACGCCACTTGGCGGAAGTGTGCAGGTTGGCATACCAACAGTTGAAAACATGGGCATCGGCGCAGCCACCTGCGTCGAGAGACGATGACGAAGACCAGCCGATCGTCGACCTGGTGTTGTTTCCAGAGCTGTCAGTGCATCCGGAACACCTGTTTCACCTTCGCACGCTTTCAGACAAGTTGCGGGCGAACGTTTTCGCGGGGCTGACCTATCTACATTCCCCCAAGCTGGGGGCGCCCATCAATCAGGGTATCTGGCTAATCCGTACAGAATCCCCTGGAAGTGGGCGGACGATTCAGTACGCCTGGCAAGGTAAACAGCATCCCGCCAAAGAAGAGCTTGATATGGGCGTAAAAGGGTATCGGCCACACATTACGCTGGTTGAGTTTCCCATCGGGATAACGACGCCGACCAGAGTGGCGGCCGCCATCTGCTATGACGCAACTGATCTCGACTTGCTGGCGGACTTGCGTGACCGTTCGGATTTGTTCCTAGTGGCGGCGTTTAACCGGGATGTCGAGACCTTCGACAATATGGTCGCTGCTTTGCGTTTCCATATGTACCAACCCGTGGTGCTCGCCAATCTTGGCGAGTTCGGAGGATCCACAGCCCAGGCACCGCTACCGAAACATGAGAAAGTCATTGCCCACATTCATGGGAATAACCAGGTGGCAGTAAGCGTGTTCGAAATTGACCCATCACCCTTCAAGACGAATAAGCCGGCGAAGACCGCCAGGGAAGTGAAGGGTGCTCCCGCAGGCTACAAGGGGCGGCCGAGACGTGGAGCATGACTGCTTGAGCAATACGTGTCTCAAAGGAGTCAACAGCCCTCTTTGCTATCTGATCAAGTTGGCTCACTGACAATGACCCCACTTGAGCGCACACGCCTGGAGAAAGCCGCTGCCGACTGCGGCTTCGATCTGACACCGGAGCTTGTCGATAACTGCTTGCTGCTCAGATCAACACAGTTTCCGGAATCGGTATCCATTCGAGTAGTTGGTGATCGCGATTTCAAATTGTGGTCATCGGCCCCAGCCTTGATTGAGGGAAATAGTTCGCCAGACGGCGCCCTCCAGTTACTCGGCTATGGTCAGCTTTATTCTGTGCTGGAAAAAGCCGCTGCAACCGCGCGCACAATGCCTGACCGCGTTGCTGCAAAGTTCATACAAGCCACGACCGCACTCCCCAGAACCACCGAAGCAGAGCGTCTGGTCGTGCAACGTGTAGGGCAAGACCTTTTCCGCAGGGCACTTCTAGATTTCTGGCAGGGGCGCTGTTGCATAACCGGACTTGATGTGCCGGAACTGCTACGTGCCTCGCACATCAAGCCCTGGGCTGCTTGTGCGACTGATGAGGAGCGCCTGGATGTATTCAACGGGCTGTTGCTGGCTCCGCATCTGGATGCCTTGTTCGACGGTGGCTGGATCAGCTTTTCCGCTACGGGGGAGATGATTGTGGTGCCATCGCTGGATGACGCAGGACGCGACATATTCGCCCTGTCTGGCTCGATGAAAATTACCGGCCTGCGGCGAGAACATTTACCTTACCTGGCATTTCATCGGGCCGAAGTGCTTCGTCACCTCTGATTGCGGAACCCATCTAAGCTTTATGTTCAGAGCACCAGGACACTCACATCTTGACAAGAAATTGATTTTTTGTTCGACTTGCCAGCGTACTTCCTAGCCTCCGGGCTCGCCTGATCGCGCGTAACGCTATTCGCCTTCTGGTGCGTCATTCCAGTCCCTAGATCGCGGTCAGCCTCTGACACCGCGACGCTCGCAAGAGCCGAGGCCACATCCTTTCTCTAGCCGCCGGCCGCCTCCATCCCCCGATCTAGGCTCATTCCGATAGCACTGCACACCCGACACACCATGGCCTCAAGCGGATATCCCGCAGGATAGGGCCAGGGAAGTCACCACCGCTTCGGAAAACCAATTCAACCACCGCCGGGCAACCGGTTTCATCGGGTCGCAAGACCCACATCCCACTGGGGAGGCTTACTCCCCTCGCGGGTAGTGGTCTCCCTTTGTTTTTTTCATCAAGGAGATCGCTATGAACACCACCGCTGCTGAAACCACCGACGCTGCTGCCGAGAAGCCGAAGACGCATCTCGATCTGCATGTGAACGGGATCGGGTATTTGAATCGTGTCCGTGAAGTGAAGGTCAAGAAGGGCTCGTTCTGGGCTTGTTCCATCGCCGCGCTGCATGGCTCGATCGAGGCGCCCGAAACCACCTACTTCGATGTCAAGATCGAAGGCGCCGAAGCGCTTGAGAGGGTCAAATTCCTCAAGAGCGCCGTCAACGCCAACCAGAAGGTGACGGTTGCTTTCCGATTGGGCGATATCTATCCCGAGACCTTCGTTTACCAATCCGGTCCCAAGCAGGGCCAGACCGGTGTCTCGATCAAGGGACGGTTGCTCAAGATCGCTTCCGCGAAGATAGATGGCATGCCTGTCGATTTCGCTGAAATGCGGTTTGCCGCTTGATTCCAGTCGGACAAAAAGCACCCTGCCCTACCCGCCATTCGGATTCATCCGCATGGCTTCGTTTGTTACCCATCCCTGCCGGGAGTGTGTCCACTCCCCAAGGGGAATGGCGCCTTCCGGCTGGGCTTCATTTCATCCTGGAGGCAAATCATGATCAGCATCACCGGAACACTCAGCATCAAAGCGGTCAACGGCAGCAAGGGTTCTTTCTGCGTCGGTGACCTGTCCACCAGCGTGGGCACCTTCAAGGTCAAGGACGCGATTCTCGACCAGTACAGCCCCGGCGATTACGACGGGACTTTCGTCATCGAGGAGATTTTCCCGTCCAGCTACACCTGGCGTGGGAAGGTCTGGGTCGAAGTACGGGCCAGGCTGTCGGCGATTCATGTCGAGAGCGAACCCGAAACGCCTGACACCGAGACGTTGCCGGAGTCGGTCGAACCCGATCCTGCGAACGAGAATCGCCCGGTTCAAGAAACCGCCGTCACGCCCGATCCCGGCGCGTTGCCGACGGCGTCGACCGCGACCTCGCTGTTCGATGCCGAGACCCATGGCCTCATCGAAGCCGGCAAAGCCGTCAAGCTCGATCCTACCGTGGATCGCGGCCTGTTCCGGGCTCAACGCGATGCCCTCAAGGGGCATGGCTACCGGTTCGATGCCAGCACGCAAATGTGGGAACTGCCAGCTGAGTAATCTCAACCTCCGAACCCGCTCAGGCGGGTTCACCCGGGCGGCCTGAAGCAGGCCTCCGGGGTGAGCCCGAATAGCGGCGATTGCAGCCTGGTTGGCGGCTTTCCCGAACCGCATCCCTTAACTGCGCGTCCAGGCCTCCCTTGCCGGACGCGGCGGCGCATGTTGCGAGGCCGCCTGGAGGCGCGATATCAGCCACCAACTCCGTTTGCATCTCGCCCCCAGGGCATCCGTCAGCCGGTTCCGGCGAGCCGGCTGACGGATGCCGAGTTTCCCCGGCCCTTGTGGCCACCCGAAATGTACTGCCGCCGCTAAAACAGTACGCGCCGATCGGCGCGCGGCATAATTGCAACCGGAACCCAGTTCCAATCAAGAAAACAGAAGGGAGTAAGCATGTCACCCCAGAAGATCGGCCATCTGGCCAAACAGTGTTTCAACGTCGCCCTACCCCTCCAGGTTTGCTGGAGCACAGCGGGGTATTACATCGGCACCGTTCATCCCAAGGACGGACCCTACAGCCGCGAGTCGGAAGAATATTTCCCCACCCTCGACGCCGCCGAGGCGGCGCTCGAATCGGAGAATTGGACCCAGCTTAAGTACGAAATCTGAAGCCTCGCCCTGGGTGGAGCCAAGCCTCCACCCAGGGGCTTTTCTTGAGGGGACGCCCTGAAGAAAAGCCAATCCAGCTTGTCGTTGTTCTACCGCCGGCAGACGGTTTCCGACCGCCCGATCCCCGTCAAGGATCGCCGCTCGTCAGTCCCTGAAACGAGCACGACCGCAAGGTCCGGGACTTCATCTCAAACCACGCGGGGATCCCCTTCCCCGCCAGGGGCATGGTGTTTCCGCTTTCCAGGAGGATCCACCATGTTCGCTTTCACCTTGTACGCGGCCTTCGGGCTCACCCTGTATTTCAGCTTGATTCGGCCGGTGTTGCACCGGGCCGGTTGGATTTGATTTTTTCTCGACCCTCGCGGGGACGCCATCCCCGCTGGGGCTCGGCGTCTCTGCCTTTCTTGGAGATCGCCATGCCCCTCGCTTCGAAAATGTCCGACCTAGAATTGCTCTCTGCCCTGGTCGGTGCCAATACCGCCGACAACCTCCTCCAGGAGAATCAAGGCTCGCTGTATCGGCTGTTCACCTTCTCGTCCATGGATCATCAGGTCAACGAGGCCATGCCCATGGACGGTTGGAGCCGAGCGCGTCAGTTGCTCGACGTGTCCCGCGAGCTGGTCGCGCGGGGCTTCGCCGAGTCATTGCGCCATCGGGATGCGTTGTCCTCTCCGGGGGCCGTGCGCAGCCATCTGATCACCTCGCTGTCACACCTGCCTCATGAGGCCTTTTTCGTGCTGTTTCTGGATGCACAGAATCAGTTGATCGCCTCGCGAGAGTGCTTTCGCGGCACGCTGACTCAGACCAGCGTCTACCCCAGGGAGGTCGTCAAGATCGCCATGGAATACAACGCCTGTGCCGTCATCTTTTGCCACAACCATCCGTCTGGAACGTTGGAACCCAGCCAGGCCGACCGCTGGTTGACCGATCAGCTGAAAGCGGCGCTGAGTCTGGTCGACGTCAAGGTTCTGGATCATTTCATCGTCGCCGGCAACCAGACCCTATCCATGGCGGAAAGAGGTTTGATCTGACCGTTTTTTTCATCACCCCGCGGGGCGCCTTGCCCTGTCGGGGCGTGGTGTCTCCGCACTTTCTTGGAGAACATCATGAGTGAATCGTCAAACATCGCCATCGGCGCCAAGGTCATGGTCAAGCGCAAGCAAGACCGCCTCGGCGGGCCTCAATATCCCGGCCGTATCGGCATCGTCGTCCGTGAAAACATATTCGGCCGCGAATCGGGTTGGTACTGGTATGTCCAGCTCGAAGCCACACGCCGCGCCAAGCGGCGTATCGCGCTGTTCTGCGCCAAAGAACTCGAACTGGCACAGGAGGGCACATCATGAGCCTGCGTATCGTCGAGTACACCATCGACTACGCCCACCGGGTACAGGTCGGCATCCTGTCTGACAGCGACGAAGAGGCCATCGATCAGGCGCAAGCCGCTTTCGATGCCGGCACGATCTGGGACGACACTGCGGCGATGCCCCTCCTCTTCGACGATTACGAGGAGCAGGAAGGCGAGACGTTGGACTTCCGGGTGGTGGCCACGGTGGCTACCTGGCCGGTACCGGATGCCAGTGTTCTCCAACAACGCCGAGCGGCGAATGCCATGGAGGCCTGCCGTCTTCTGGTGGTGGCGGAGTCGATGCGCGACCTGAATGGGCCAACGCCCAACGCCTACGAGCAATCGCTCGTCGAAACCGCGTATCGGCTGGCTCGAATGGCTGTGGACGGCCATCCGACCAGGATACCCGAGCCGCCTCGGCCCCGCGTCGTGGTCGGTGTCGAGGGCGGTCTGGTCCAGGGTGCGTCGTCCGACATGCCGGCGGAACTCGTCGTGCTCGATTACGACATGAACGATGTGGCGGATGGCGCAGTCGAGGTGCCGCAGAGCGGTGGCTCGACCACCCTGGCCACGATCATCTCTCATGGCGTGGATCTCGATCCCGATTTCGTCGCCGGTGTCTGGCAAGCGGAATCGGAAGGCTGAGCTTTCTTCAACTTGGCCCCTCATCGAGGGGCCTTTCCAGGGCCTTTGACAAGACGGCCCCGGAAAGGCCAAGCGCCACCCGTGTTCCACCGCCGGCTGTCGGTTACAGCCCGCTCGATCCCCGTCAAGGATCGCCGCTCGTCAGTCCCTGAAACGAGCACGGCCGCAAAGTCCGGGACTTCATCAAATCCGCCCCGTAAGGGGTTTTATCTCAACCCGCCGGGGTGCTTCGCCGCCCTGGAGGGGCAGCGTTTCCTTCGGCTCAGCATGGAGGAAATCATCATGGGATGGACGTTTACTTTCTTCAGTAGCCGCTCGGATCTGATCCATGAGCGCAGTCTATCGGTCACTCAGGGAATGCCTGCGTCACACGGCGGTGGGCAATGTGCTCTGGACGGTATGGGAGGTCACTCCCGCCGCTCCGGTACCGCCCATGGCTTATCGGGCGCCCTATCGCTATATCGGCTGCGATTTGCTGGCGCCGGGCAGGAAAGGCGAAGGCTGGGGCTACAAGGACCTGTGCGAAAGCATGGGGCCCTTCTACTACACCTGCCCTCTGTCCTACCTGGACATGGTGCCGGTTGCCAATGCAGCTTGGCGCGACCAAGTCCGTGCTTGGCATGCCTCGCGCAAACGCAAGGTCGATATCGGCGATGTGTTGATCTTCGAGGGGCTTGCCATCCCCGAGGTCAAGATCGTTTCGAAGCAAGGTCGGCGCCTCGTGGGCGAATATGGTGGCTGTTTGTACCGCATTCCTCCCCGAATCCTGGCCAAGGTAGTCGATCAGCGCCTGGCGGCCTGAGTTTCAGCAACCCAACCGGCGGCGTCATCCTGACACTGGATCGACGCCGCCGCCGTAATTGACCCTGAAAATCAGGCCTGATAGGCTCAAATGAAAGGAGATAACCGTGGCCGACTTTTTCAGCCGACGTTTTGGCAAAAATGTATGGATCACACGCCATGCCCGCAACAGCATGCTGAAGCGAGAAATCGACGACGCGACGCTGGAACGGGTCATCGAAGAAGGCGAGATCAAGCGCAAGAACGACGTCGACATGTGGGTTTATTTGCATATCGATGGACGACAGGACAACTTGATATGCGCGGCGGCGGTCGAATCGAGTGCCGTGGTCATCAAGACGGTCATGATCAACTGGGAACTGGAGGACGAAATATGAGAATCCAATACGACGATCAAGACGACATCCTTCATATCGAATTCACCAAGGAACCGATAGTCAAGGATGTTTCGCACGGCTGGAACGTCAATGTCGGCTATGGCGCGAAGGGTATCGCCGAAATCACCATACTCGATGCCAAGGCCAAGGGTTACTGGCCCCTGGAAAACGTCGCCGATCTGCTACGCGCAGCGGCATAACGGGTAACACCACCGGCAGTCGGTCTCTGCCCGCCCGATCCCCGTCAAGGATCGACGCTCGTCAGTCCCTGAAACGAGTGGACCAGCAGGTCCGGGACTCAATCTTTCTAGCCTTTCTCAACCCTCGCGGGGATACCCTCCCCGCCTGGGGCAGGTCGTCTCCGCATTTTCTGGAGACCACCATGGGACTCATGTTCTCGCGGCTCGCCCGTAACTTTATCAAGAATGGCTACTTCCCAACCGACGAGGTCACCCTCGCCCGCATCCTCAACGCGCTCGACATCGCCGGCTCTCGGGTACGCATCGCGGATCCGTGCTGCGGCGAGGGCGTCGCCCTGGCCGAGGTCAAGAACACCCTGACCGAAGCCGGCGCCGCCGTCGAAGCCCTGGCCATCGAGTTCGATGCCGAACGTGCCTGGCACGCCAAGCAACTGCTCGACACCGTGCTCCATGCCGACATGAACGACGCTTGGGTATCGGCCAGATCGACTGGGTTGCTGTTCTTGAACCCGCCCTATGGCCATACCGTGGCCGACACCGGGCAGACCGGCGACGGCAAGCATAGCGAACGTCTGGAGTTGCTCTTCCTGCGCAAGACGGCGGGATGGCTCCAGGCGGGCGGCGTGCTGGTCTTCATCGTGCCGCACACGGTCATGAGCGAGGAGATGGCCAACTATCTGTGCCGCCACTTCACCCACCTCACGGCCTGGTCGGCGCCGGAACGGCAGTTCAAGCAGATGGTCGTCTTCGGCATCAAGCGCCGCGCCGCCGCCCCTTCCAAGGGGCAGGTCGAGGCCTTGATGGCGGCAAGAGACACGCCACCGCCCGAACTGCCCGAGGCCTGGCCGCATGCGCCGCTGCTGGTGCCTGAGATGCCCGCCGGCGAGGACCTGGTATTCCAGGCGATCCGCCTGAATGGCCCGGAACTCGCGGCTGAGATAGCCAAGTATCACACCAGCACCTTGTGGCCGAGTTTTCCGCGCACCTTCAGCGCTCAGGCTCAGGCCCATCGGCGCCCATTGCGGATGCTGTCGGACTGGCACCTGGCGCTCGGGTTGGCGGCCGGCCAGATCGGCGGTTTCGTGGACGCCGAGGATGGCCGCACCTATCTCATCAAGGGCGCGACCTACAAGGAAAAAGAGGTTTCGGTGCAGCACGAGACCGACGCGAAGGGCAACGTCTCCGAGACGCGCATCCTGACCGATCGATTCGTACCGGTGATCCGGGCCATCGATTTCACAGCCGGGAGCATGACCTTCGGGGACGTGCTCACCATACGCTGAGCTTCATGTGGCTCCTACCTTTACCCCTCATCGAGGGGTCTTTTTGACGCACCTGCCAACGCGGCGGATGCAGCAGAAAGGCCCTTGGCCATATCGGGCAATACCGCTGGTCGAACGGCTTTCGACTCGCCGATGCCGTAAGCATCGAGGTCCGGTCATTCCTGAAACCGGATCGGCGCCTGGCGCCGGGAACAAAGCCGATCATCCGATCGGTGATTCATCACCCCCGTGGGGCTCGCCCCCACCGGGAAGAGTCTCACTACCTTGGAGGCTCATCATCATGTCCGCATCTGTACCTTTGTGGGGAATCCGGGAGTTTTCGGATGTCTTCCTCGACGCGCTGGTCCGCAACGAAGCGGGCCATCTCATGTTCGCATCGCTCTACGGCCGGGACACCGCCATCCAGCAATTGCTGGCGGCGTTCTCGCTGCCAGTGACGTCCGGTGGTGTCGACCGCATCACGTTGAAACCGGTCGAGGCCCCGCCTCGGCCTGGCGACGGCGTGGCGGGCGTGGTTCCGCTTCATCCCGAAACGCCGGCAGGGGAAGACCACCGGGGTATCGCCTTCATCGGCGATGCCTCGCGGCTGGCCAAGCTGGCGGGCAAACTGCCTCGACGGTCCTTGTTCGGGCCGGTGTCGCACGTCTTCATCTACGACCCACTGATCATCGATCCGGACACGGCCAATGGCCGGGCCTGGGTGCTGACCTTCGGCAACGATGGTCAGGACCACCGGCAATCGGTCTGGGCAATGATCCAGCGCATCTCTCCGGTGCCGCTGATCGATGCCTGGCTGGAGCCGGTGCTGGCCGCCCTGGGCGAAAAGATCGTCACCGATCTCAACGCTCACGCCAAGATCACCTGGCCAACCTTGGGGCCTATTCAGGCCTCGCTGATCGACTTGGGGGATGGATTCACCCAAGCCATTTCCGTTCTGGTGAAAAACCGGGTGCTCACGCGCCAGGCCGAAGCCAGTGAAACCACCCCACAGGAATTGTCGCTCGCGGCCTGACCTGTTCATTTCACCACCCTCGCGGGGATGCCATCCCCGTCAGGGGTAGGGTGTTTCCGCACTTATTGGAGAACACCATGCAAGTCACACATCATCAGTTGCACGTCACCACGTCCACCCAACCGGTGGGTGAAGAAAACCCGCTGCATTCGGACATCCTGGCGTTCATCGCCACGCATCCAAAGCCCGAGGATGCCCCGGAACAATGGGTCATCTGCAAGCTCTTCGACGCCTTCGGTTCGGCCGCCTGGTGGCTGATCGAATACGACGCCGAGGAACGGATCGGCTTCGGCTTCGTGACCGGCCTGCACTACGACGAATGGGGCACCGTCTCCATCGATGAGCTGGCCGAGCTGCATGCCGGCTTATCGGGACTGTCGGGATCGGCGCCGCGCATCGAAGTGGATCGATACTTTCTTCCACGCACCAAGGAAGAAGCGGTATCCGCCTACTATCAGCGGACCAACGAGGGCGTCCAGGCGCCAGAAGAACGGTTCGATGGCGACATCGCGCCGATCGCCGAGCCTGGAGTGTTGTCGTTATCGGAGTTCGTTTCATCGTTCGGCGCGGGCCTGCTCGAAGCCGTTCGCAGGCAGAACCCGCCCGTCTATTCCGGTGCACCGAATGGGCGGCGGGAGGCGGTGATGGATGCCCTCACCCGGGCGCCCTTCCCTGCCCAGCGCGAGGTGGTGCAAGCCATGGCCGCGCTGCTCTTCGATGAAAACGATCCGGCCGGCATCATCAACGCGGAGATGGGCACGGGCAAGACCATGATGGCCATCGCAGCCGCCGCGGTCGCCCATGCCGAAGGCTATCCACGCAGCCTGGTGATCTGCCCTCCCCACCTGGTCTACAAGTGGCGGCGGGAGATCAAGCAGACGGTGCCGAATGCGCGGGTCTGGGTGCTGAACGGCCCCGACACGCTCAAGAAGCTCCTGACGCTACGCCAGATGCGCGCAGCGCCCATCCATCCCGAGTTCTTCGTGATGGGCCGGGTGCGGATGCGCATGGGCTACCACTGGAAGCCGTCATTCATCATCAAGCGCAACGTGGCCACGGTCGAGGCCGGCGAGACGACGATCCCCGGCGGGGCTCGGATCGCCTGCTGTCCAAACTGTTTCAGCTGGATCACAGATGGGGACGATGCGCCCCTCAACCCCAGCCTGGCGGAGATGCACCTGGCCAAGGAACGCCGTTTCTGCCCGCAGTGCCAGGGTGCCTTGTGGACGTTGACCCGTCCACAGACCTCGGCGAAGTCGCGGGAGGAGATGGTGCTCGCGGCCATGCAGCAGCTGCCGACGATCGGCGCGAAAACCGCGCGCCGGCTGTTGGACAAGTTCGGTGCCACGATGTTGGGCGACATGCTGGAGGACAACGTCTTCGAGTTCATCAACCTGATGGACGAGGATGGCGATCTGTTCTTCTCCGATCGCCAGGCGACACGGATGGAGCGGGCCATGGCCAACTCCGAATTCAGCTTTGGGCAAGGCGGCTACCAGCCGACCGAGTTCATCAAGCGCTATCTGCCCCAGGGCTACTTCGGCTTGCTCATCGTCGACGAAGGTCATGAGTTCAAGAACGAGGGCAGCGCCCAGGGCCAAGCCTTTGGCGTCCTGGCCAGGAAATGCAGCAAGACGCTACTCCTGACCGGGACGCTGATGGGCGGTTATGCCGACGATCTCTTCTACCTGCTCTGGCGGCTCAACCCCAAAGCGATGATGGAGGATGGTTTCGGCTATTCGCGGCGCGGTTCGCTCGGGCCGGCTTCCATGGGCTTCTTGCGGGCTCACGGTGTCATCAAGGACATCTACAAGTCCAAAAGTGACGACGAAACCCGGTCCCATCGCACGGCGCGCGGTCGACAGACCGTGCATCGCGCGGCCAAGGGACCGGGGTTCGGCCCGAACGGCATCATGCGGTATGTGGTGCCGACCGCCGCGTTCCTGAAGCTGAAGCAGATCGGCGGCAATGTCCTGCCCCCCTACGAGGAACATTTCGACGGGGTGGTCATGACGCCGGATCAGCTGGAGTGGTATCGAAGGCTGGAAGGCGCTTTGAAACAGGCGTTGAAGGACGCCCTGCGCGCTGGGGACCATAGCCTGTTGGGTGTGGTGCTTAATGCCCTGTTGGCGTGGCCGGACTGCGCGTTCCGAGCGGAGCACGTGGTCCACCCGCACCATCGTGATCGCGTGCTGGCTCATGTGCCGGCGCTGTTCGATGGCGCGGAGCCGATGCCGAAGGAGCGCATGCTCATCGAGCGCGTGAAGGCCGAGAAAGCCAGGGGGCGTCGTGTCCTGGTCTACACGGTCTATACGGGCACCCGTGACACCACGGCGAGGCTGAAGATGCTGCTGGCATCGGAAGGCCTCAAGGTGGCGACATTGAGCGCCAGCGTGGCCGCCGAGAAGCGGGAGGACTGGGTCGCCGACCAGGTCGACCGCGGCATCGACGTGCTGGTAACCAACCCCGAGCTGGTGAAAACCGGTCTCGATTTGCTGGAGTTTCCGACCATCGTGTTCCTGCAGTCCGGGTACAACGTCTACACCCTGCAGCAAGCCGCCCGCCGTTCCTGGCGGATCGGTCAGAAGCAGCCGGTGGACGTGGTTTTCCTGGGCTATCAGGGCACGGCACAGATGACCTGCCTTGAGTTGATGGCGAAGAAGATCGCCGTGGCTCAATCGACCTCGGGCGACATGCCTGAGTCCGGGTTGGATGTGCTGAACCAGTCAGGCGACTCGATCGAAGTCGCCTTGGCCAGACAGTTGGTCGGCTGACGCAAGCCCTCGGCCGCACCCTTCACCGGGTGCGGCCGAGCTTCTTCTCTCGTGATTTCCCTGGGAGTAAACTGGTGCCGCACCTCAACACTCGTCAGTCCTGTAACGAGCGCAGTCGCCAGGTCGGGACATACCGGAGGATGCCGGTGGATAACGGACTCACGTCACAGGACTACGGCTGACCCGGAACGAATGCGCCGTCTCATGTCAGGAACGCCGGCTTGGCCGCCGGATCTGCAAGCGACGAGGGGAATAAGAATTGTGGGCGGTGGCCTTGAAGCCGAACAATATAGTCTGGTCCAGCGTGTTGATGGCACAGGAAAGGTTGGTATGAGTACCTCGTCTCGTACAGATGTCCGAACATCCGGCGCGATGCCGCGATTGGTGCGTCCCAAGTGGTACTACATCTATTTTTTCCTGGCAGCGTTTACTCTATTTACGGTTTCCGCCGGCCTGTATTTGACCCATCGCATCATGAGCATCTACATTCAATCGGTGGAGGTCAATCAGATCTGGACCAAGCGTGCGGCAGATTTTTCTTACCTCGAGGAAATGGCCGGCGCGGTCAATGCGCCGGGCAACAACGTGTTCGATACGCACGATGTGGATAAGGAATCAGCCAGGATGCGGGCCGCAATGGCGGCCTTCGATCGGCAGATCGCCGAGAGCGATAACCTACTCCGGGATGGCCAAGGCCAGCTGGTTACCGCCACCTTGCTGGCGGACCTCGATAACGTTTCCGCCGCGATGAAGCAGATGAGCGAAGAAGCCGAACGAATCTTCGCGCACTTTCGAGCCAAACGGTCTGACTTGGCCGGCGAGCACATGGCGACTATGGACCGCAAGTACGCCAAGGTCGGCGCCGCGTTGGCACATTTGCGCGGAACCGTCAGCGAGATCCAGAAAAAGAATTTCGAGCGGCAGATGGCGGCGGCGACCGACCTGCAGGAATTCGAATATGCGATCGCGATTCTGATTCTACTGATGATCGCCGGGGCGACTGTTTACGGCCAGCAGCTCGCCCGTCAAATGCAAGCTGACGCGGAGGAGAAGCATCGCCATTTCACCGCCCAGGGTGAAGCGGAAGCGCGGACTCGATCGATCCTCGGTACCGCTGCGGATGGCATCGTCGTCTTCGACGAGTTTGGACAGATCGAAACGTTCAACAAGGCCGCCGAGAGACTGTTTGGCTATGCCGCTACCGATACAATTGACAAGGACATCCGCTCGATCATCCCTGCGCTTTGGGAGCGCGCGCACGTCCAGCAAGCCGACGATACAGGGAGCAACTCTGCCGCCGCACCTAGCGTACAAACGAATGTGACTATGGGACAACACCGTGACGGAACCGCGTTTCCCATTGAGTTGTCGGTCAGCGAGGTACGTGTTGGTGGCAAGACCATCTTTACCGGAATCGTGCGCGACATATCCGATCGACGACAAGCTGAGGAAGCGTTACGCATAGCGGCGGCGGCCGAGGCGGCCAACGCGGTCCTGCTGAAGAATGAGCGGCGTTTGCGCCTACTCAAGGACATCGGCGAACAAGCTGGGGCAGCCGAGAGCGTCGAGGCGGTTCTTCGTTGCGGATTGGCAGCTGTATGCAGCTTCGCCGGCTGGCCAGTAGGCCACGCTTGGGTAGCGTCTGCGGACGACCGTGCGCTCGTATCTAGTGGCCTGTGGTTCCTCGATGACGAGGCCAAGTACACGGATTTCCGATCTGTCATGGAGGCGACCCGTTTCACCGTCGAGGCGGGCAGTCTGATCGGTGGCGTCTTCGCAAGCCGGTGGCCGGCATGGATTGCCGATGTCGAGCAGCCACCACTCATGCTCCGTGAGCAGGCGATGGTCGCTGCGGGACTCCACGCCGCCTGCGCCTTCCCGATCCTGTTCGAACAGGAAGTCGAGGGGGTACTCGAGTTTTTCGCTCCAGAATCCGCCGCCGCGGACCCTCAGTTCCTGGAGTTTCTCAACCAAGTGGGTTCGCTGCTCGGTGCCGCAGCCCGGCGCAAGCGCGACGCTGCCGAACTGCAGAAATTGGCCATGATCGCGCAGAACACCGATCAAGCGGTGGTTATTACTGACGCCACCCGCGTCATCGAGTGGGTCAATCCAGGATTCACCACCATTACTGGTTACACGTTAGCGGAAGTCGCCGGTCGCAAGCCGGGAGATTTGCTGCACGGCGAGGAAACCGATCCAGAGGCGATACGGCATATTCGTAGCGTTTTGGACGCTGGACAGAAAGTCGAAACGGAAGTCATCAATTACACCAAATCGGGTCGCAAGATATGGATGCGCCTGAGCATCCAGCCAATCTTCGACCGCATGGGCAAGGTCAATAGGTTTATCGCCATTGAGCAGGACATCACCGAGCGGAAGGCCGGTGAAGAAAAGCTTCGCGACAAGGAAGAGGAAATCCGCTCCATCGTAGGCAGCTTGGTGGATGCAGTGATCAGCATCGACGCCCGGGGCACTGTGCGCTCTTTCAATCGAAGTGCCGAACGTCTCTTTGGTTACAGTGCAAACGAAGTGATCGGACGCAACGTCAACATGCTCATGCCGGAGCCCTATCATAGCGAGCACGACGACTACCTACACAACTATCAGAGCACCGGTGTTGCGCACATCATCGGAACCGGCCGGGAGGTCGAGGGCCAGTGCAAAGACGGACAACGTACCCCACTCGACTTGGCAGTGAGCGAGTACCGGATCAAAGGCGAGCGATATTTTACTGGCATTCTGCGGGATATTACCGAGCGCAAGCGGGTCACCGAGGAACTGAAGCGCGCCCGGCAAGAGGCCGAGGAGGCCAGCCGAGCCAAGTCTTCTTTCCTGGCCGCCATGAGCCATGAATTGCGTACACCGATGAATGGGGTCGTGGGAATGATCGATGTGCTCGTCCACACCGAACTCGATGCAGACCAGCACGAGATGATGGCGACAGTACGCGAATCCGCATTTTCACTGCTCGGGATCATCGACGACATCCTGGATTTCTCCAAGATCGAGGCTGGCAAATTGGATATGGAACGGGTTCCCGTTTCAATCGCCAAGCTAGTCGAGGGCGTATGCGAGACCCTCTCCCCGATCGCCCGGAAGAAGCAGGTAGAGTTGTTGACTTTCTGTGACCCGCAGATCCCCGACTGGGTGCTTACCGATCCGGTGCGACTGAGGCAAGTGCTGTTCAACCTGGCCGGCAACGCTGTGAAGTTTACGGGCAGCGTGGCTGACCGAATAGGCAAAGTAGTCATCCGAGCTGATTTCCTTGGCATGACCGAGAAGGACGCCTCCATTTGCCTGCAGATCACCGACAACGGTATCGGCATGACCCAGGAGACGATGGACAAGCTTTTCCAGCCGTTTACCCAGGCGGAAAACTCCACCACCCGGCGGTTCGGTGGCACTGGGCTCGGCCTTTCGATCTGCAACAGGTTGTCGAATTTGATGGGGGGCAAGATCGAGGTCCAAAGCAAGCCCGATCTGGGGTCCACGTTTCGTGCCCTGTTCACCTTCGAGATCGCACGGGACGTCGTGGTTGTATCAGATCGGCAATTTGATTTGCAGAATCTTAGTGTTGTCATTGTCGCTACTGGAGAATTGCGGGATATCTTGGTCAGTTACCTGAAGCACAGCGGAGCGCATGTCCTTCTAGGGGAAATAGCGGACGATGTCCTGCACAAAGCGATTGTCGCCAAGGAAGTAGCAAGCTCATTCGTTATCATCGTTGCAGATGATGAGAATGACGAGGTGCAGACAACCAGCCTACGGAACAAATTCCTTGAGGTTTTCCACCAGTCTCAAACCCGATTTGTGCTGATCCAGAGAGGGCGCCGCCGTACCGCCCGAATGGCGGGACTGGACAGCGTTGCGATTGACGCCAATGCTATGCGGCGTTCTGCGCTTCTCCGGGCAGTCGCCGTGGCGGCGGGTCGAGCCTCGCCAGAGAGCATTGTCCATGAGAACTTTCCGACGCTAACGCCCGGCCGAGTTCCATCAATTGATGAAGCCGTAGCCATGGGTAGGCTAATTTTGGTGGTGGAAGACAACAAGACCAATCAGAAGGTAATCGAGCGTCAGCTTCATCTACTCGGCTATGCCGTCGAACTGGCGGACGATGGCCACGAGGCATTGTCGATGTGGAAGAGCAAGCGCTACGGGCTCGTGCTTACCGACTGTCACATGCCGAAAATGGACGGTTTCGAATTCACCGCTGCACTGCGCCGCCAAGAACAATGCGGCGGGAGCCGCACTCCAGTAGTCGCTGTCACCGCCAACGTGCTCAAAGGGGAAAACGAGCGTTGTCTCGCAGCCGGTATGGACGATTACCTGGCCAAACCAATTCCGCTGGTCTCGCTGCGAGAAATGTTGGTGAAATGGTTACCGGCTGTCGAGTCAGTGCCGGGAGAAGTGGTGTCTGAACGAAAGACAACCGATCGTAAACCCATGGAGGAAAACACAGCCGTGAACCCGGATGCTCTCAAGGAGATCGTTGGTGATGACCCCTCCGTAGTGGCGGAATTTCTGAGTGATTTTCTGGTGACTGCTCGGGAGGCGATTGCCGATATCCAGGCTGCTTACCTCAAACACGCAGAGCAGGATGTTGGGGCCTTCGCCCACAAGCTGAAATCTTCGGCACGGACAGTCGGTGCCGACAGCCTAGCCAATCTTTGCCAGGACTTAGAGCAGGCGGGTAAGACCGGTGACTGGAGCGCGATTGATGCATCGATACCTCGAATGGCCCCTTGCTTTGCTGCCGTCGAGCGGTTCATTGGTAGATTTGTCGGGTAATCGGGCAAGAGCCATAGGATAGGAAAGGGCGAACATGGAAGCAGAACAGCAAAGGCTTGGATTCCTTGTGGTAGATGATGATGCGTTCATGCTCAAAGTCATCACCCGCAGCTTGCACGCCCTGGGCCACGACCGGGTGGTGACCTGCAGCAACGGTGTTGAGGGGTTGTTGAAACTTGATCAGAACACGCCGCCGGACGTGATTCTGTGCGACCTCAATATGCCGGAAATGGACGGCGTCGAGTTCCTACGCAAGCTGGCGGGAACCGGTTACGACGGTTCTCTAGTTGTCATCAGCGGAGAAGACCAACGTATCCTCGGGACCGCGGAGAGTCTCGCGCGTGCACATCGCCTGGACATCCTCGGCTACTTGGGAAAGCCGTTCAAGTCCGAAGCGCTCAAGGAAATCTTATCGCGTCGGCAACCGCGCGTTCAGGCGGCCGCACCTTGCGCCCCCGCCGAACCCTGTAGCCCGGCAGATATCAGGCGCGGCCTGGACGCCCACGAGTTCATCGTCTATTTCCAGCCCAAAGTCGAGCTTGCCAGTGGTGGTGTGGTTTGTGTCGAAGCCCTGGCACGTTGGCAACACTCGGTGCGAGGAATGGTCGCGCCGGACCAGTTCATCCCCGTGGCGGAGCAGTACGGCTTGATCGGCGCGCTAACCGAGCGTGTGCTAACCGATTCGCTCCAGCAGGTGCAGGCGTGGCGCCAGCAAGGGCTGGAGCTGAAGATTGCAATCAACGTGTCTATGGACGATTTGGTACAACTGGACTTCCCCGAAAAGGTCCTGGCCTGTGCCGAGGCCGCTGGGATTCGCCCGTTCGACATCACCTTGGAAGTCACCGAGAGTCGATTGATGCGCGACCCGCTGGCGCCACTAGACATCCTTACGCGTTTGCGCCTGAAGCGGATAGGTCTTTCCATCGACGACTTTGGCACCGGCTATTCCAATCTGGCCCAACTCCAGAATATTCCGTTCGACGAACTCAAGCTGGACCGTAGTTTCGTTCAGGGGGCCGCCTGGAATTTAGCAGCCAAAGACATCCTAGAGTCCACCGTGGATCTCGCCAAGAAGCTGAATATGACGGTGGTGGCAGAAGGTGTGGAAACCCGGGCAGATTGGGACTTGGTCGTGGCGCTCGGCTGCGACCTTGCCCAGGGTTACTTCATAGCTAAGCCGATGCCTGGAGCTGACCTTCCTTTCTGGCTCAAGACCTGGCACGTCCCCTGAGAGCGGTCGGCGCACCCGCCTACGGCGTCATCGCTTCCACGTCTGGGTCGACAATCCAGAGGAACTCGTCGGTTATGATGCTGTGTAAGTCGATCAGCCGATTGATGTTGAGCCGGCTCAAAAGGTGACCTTCTGACAAAAGCAATGTCCCGTCGGCAGTCAGTACCTGTTGTTTCAGGTGCATGCCAGGTAGCAACTGCGAAAGGGCGACCCTCCTTTTCGGCGTTGTCGTCCGTTCTGTCTCTGCAGTTCGCGGCAAGCTGGCATTGACCAAGGATGGATCAGGTTTTACCTGCGGCTGGATTGCAAGCGTACGCAAATCCGTATTGATGGAATGGTAGCTGATCGCCGGTTTGACGTTCGGATGCTCGTCCATCGCCTGGGCAATCTTGTCATGCACGATGCCCGGCTTCATGGGTTTGACGAGAAAACCGTTGACGTCCAGAGCGATGGCTACGCCCAACACTTCTGTATTGGCGAACGACGTCAACACCATCGTACGAGTATCGGCGTCCACGCCCGCCTGTCCCGCCCGGATACGCCGCACCAGTTCCAAACCATTGATACCGGGCATCTGAACGTCGGTAATGATCAGGTCGAAAATCTGCCCGTGTAAAAGAGTCATGGCGGATTCCGCATTATCCATTTCACTGACGTTGGCGAAACCCAAGTCGGCCAGAACACGACGTACGATCTTGCGAGTGAACGCATCGTCATCAACGATCAATATCCGAGTCTTGAATAAATCCAAGCCAGCCTGCCTGTTCATCCGCACTCTCCCTGAGTCAATTTCCCTAGCTGGTCTAGTCTAATCGAATCAGTATACTGGTGCGAAATCCAAACTAGGCACTGAGCTGATGGTGGGGTTACGTGCCGACTTGGTCCGCTATCCGGGCATTTCTGGACCAGATTGCACCTGGCGATAGCGATGCCGAACTGGCGCTAGCGTTTTTTAACGGGAAACTGTGGACCGAAAATCCCGGCGCTCAGCGGCGCAACTTGCTGGCGGCTGCCGTCGCACATTTCGAGGCTCGGAAGCCGATCGACAAGGTGGCCGCCCTGGCACGCTCTTCCGGCGGCACCGTCCAGATCAACATCAGCCCCTCGCAACGCAATGCGGGCCGCGACTACCACGAAGGTTGAACAGTTTCCCAACCCCAAGGAGTACGGCATGAAGAGGAACCGCAAGATAGCATCGACGTCACGCAACTCAACCTGGCGCTGGAACAGCGTAATGCGGGCCGTGATTACCATGAGTATTTCATCCCCGGCTCGATCAAGCTGGTGCTTGCCACGTGGCCCAAGGAGAAACTCGATCGCTTGGCCAAGAACAACGAATGGATGTTCCGCTATCGCTTCAGGTTCACGGCTACCCGCGTGGTGCGTGAAAAAGTCATCGACCTCCTGAACAAATATGATCTGTCGGACGGCGATGTCCGATGGCTGAAGCGCTCGGGCCATCTGCGCGCATCCAGGACGGAAATGGACATCGATCCGAGCCGGTTCATGCCAGTGGCCGGCTGGGTTCAACTGACGGTCTTCAGCCTGCTTTGCACGGCCATGATTTTCCAGATAGCGTTCTCCACGGCTCCGGCCTGGAAACAAGGACTGGGCCAAATGTCGTTGGCACTGCTCTGGTTTGGTGGGGCGGCACTGATATACAAACTGTACGTGGCGCCGTGGCGTACGCTGAAGGCGTCCGGTGCAATTTCGTAAAGTGAGGGGGCTGTTAATCAGCCGATAACACCGTATGCGGAACGAGCCAGCGAATGTGGTTTATTCGCTGGCTCGTCCGTTTGTTCCCGCTCATTGCAAATCAGCATGGCTGGTAGGGCATCAGCGCTCTCTCCCCGCCTCATGAAACGCCTTCTGGATCGGCGAAAGCAAATATTCCAGCACAGACCTATCCCCCAATTTCACCTCCGCCGACACCTGCATACCGGCCGCCAAGGCATAGCGTTGGCCATCCATTTCAAGGAAAGTTGAGTCCAGGTCGACTAGGGTTCGATACAACAATTGACCATCGGTCTTCCCCGATTTGTTGTCGCTGTTATCTGCCGCGTCGGCCCCCACTTGTGCCACGCACCCATCCAGCATTCCGTATTTCTGGAACTGGAAGGTCATAAGCTTGACCTTGGTCGGCTGGCCCGGTCGAACAAAACCAACATCTTCATTGCGTATCCACACCTCAGCCCGAAGCTTCTCAGTGCTGGGGACCAGTGTCATCAGAATGGTGCCGGGCGAAACCACTGTGCCCGTCGTATGCGTGGCCAAATCCTTGATCACTCCGTCCTGGGGCGCCTTGAGTTCCACCAGGGTATTGCGCCGTTCCTGCTTGGCTAGTTCTTGCCGTAGTTTCTCGAACTGGCCATAGGCCTCCACCCGTTCGGCCTGGAGACGCATGCGGTAATCCGCACGCAACTGGCGAATGCGTTTATCGGATTGATCAATGCCGGACTGTGCCGACAGAATCGCCGATTCCTGGGCACGTAAATCCTGCTCACGCTCGATTCGGTCTCGCGTCTTCTCGTCCGCCATCAGGCGCCCCATAAAACCTTGTGCGGCCAAGTCCTGGTACGCTTTTTCCTGGGATTGGTAGTGCGGTAGCGTCTGGACTAACTTGGTCTTGACCTGCTCAGTGGTCGCCAGATCGTGACGGGCCTTTCCCATCACGCTTTGCTCTTCGGCAATGGCGCTCTCCAGAGCTTGGCGGTCGGCGGCATATTGGGCCGCTGCCTGAAGGTAAACTGTCTCGGGGTCGCCCTCCTGGCGGCGCAACGGCAGGCCGGCCAATTCGGCATCGATGCGGCGTATGGTCAAGTCCTTCAAATGATAGTCGGCTTGTAAGGACTGCCAGTCGGCTTCACCGAAGGCGTTGTCCATGCGGATCAGCACCTGTCCGGTTTTGACGGCCTGACCCTCAGCGACCAGGATGTCCTTGACGATGCCGGAATCCGCCGGCTGTACGATCTTCACGTAGGTGGACGGCACCAGCTTGCCTTGAGCCACGGCAACAATGTCCAGGCGACCGAATACCGCCCATGCGACCAACAGAACCACCAAGGCCAACAGGGCATACAGCACACCACGCCCCATGGCCGGTGGTTCGTCCCGTTCCAGGGCGGTGAGCGGCGAGGTGGTTTGGGCAAACAAATTGCTCAAGATCGGATCAACTCAGGAGGGATGGGCAGCCGGGCGAACCGGCTGCCCATCCGCATCACCCCAAGGTCGACATGGCTCCACTGATGCCGGTGAAGGCACGCAGGTTCTGGTTGGCGGAACCGAACCCGGCTGCGTTGATCACGTCCTGAGCCGCACTGACGTTCATGCCGGTCAGGTTGCCATTCTTGCCATACCAGTAGGCCAGATCGCCACCCAAGGCGGCTGTGTTGCTGCCGCCCAGGTGAAAACTGGTCAAGGCATTGGTCAGCGCCCAGTTGGACAAGAACATGTTGGCCGCCCGCGCCTGGTCGAACTGGGCCACCATTCCGGCGAAATCGAATTGTTCCACCTTGTTGTCGTAGAGCGCATTACCACTGCCTGGGCTGTAGTCTGCCGTGGCATCCAGAATCAGCTGCAGGTTCGCGACGGACTTGTTGTTGGCCGACGTGACATACCAGTTCTTGAAGACAACCTGCTCGGAATTGCCAACGTTGAGGATCAGGTCGTTGAACGACTTGCTCAGCGTCAAGTCTGCGTAGCGGATGCCACCACCCAGGGTGAGGGTGTTGTCGGTGCCAGTGCCACCATACACATTATCCACGCCATCTCCCCGATTGAACACGATGATGTCTGCGCCGTTGCCGGTGGTGATCGTATCGCTGCCGCCACCGCCAATGAACAGTTCGTTAGCGGTGCCGCCGGTGAGCGTGTCGCCACCCGTACCGCCATTCATGTAGGCGGTGCCGGAGGTATCGGTGAGCGTGTCATAGCCGTCGCCGCCTTCCAGGAGATCGTTGCCAGCCTCTCCTTTCAGGGTGTTGGATGCGATGCTGCCACGCAAATAGTTGTTCAAAGCATTGCCGGTCCCATTAAAGGCTGCGTAGCCGTTTAGCACCAAGTTTTCCAAGTTGTCACCCAAGGTGACGGAAACGGTGGCGTTGACGGTATCAGTTCCTTCTCCTGCGTTCTCGATCACCTTGTCGGAGGAAGCATCGACGAAATAAACATCATCTCCCATGCCACCGACCAGAGTATCTGAACCCGAGCCGCCGTCGATCCGATCATTGCCGCCGCCGCCGGTGAGGGTATTGTTGGAGCTATTGCCAGTCAGTGTATTGCTCAGGTCGTTTCCAAACCCGTCGACGGCTGAGTAGCCGGTAAGCGTCAGGTTCTCAAGGTTGGGCGCCAGAGTGTAGGTCACACTGGACTGGACAGCGTCAATGCCGTTGCTGCCGGCTTCGATGACGAGGTCGGCGAGGTTGTCCACCACATAGGTGTCATCACCCTCGCCGCCGGCCATTGTGTCGGCGCCGGCACCACCGTTCAGCACATTGTTTCCACGATTTCCGGTGAGTTGGTTGGCGAGTGAATTTCCGGTGCCATTGATCGCAGCCGAACCCGTCAGGATGAGGTTTTCGAGATTGGCGCTGAGTGTCCAGTTGACACCAGCAAACACCGTATCAGTACCTGCTCCGGTGTATTCATATATGGTATCGCCAGCACCAACATAATAGGTATCGTCACCAGCACCGCCTTCCAGCGTATTCGCGACACCGTTGCTGACCAAAACGTTGTTCAGATCATTGCCGACGCCTCTGATGGAAGAAGTACCCGTGAGCGTCAGGTTCTCGACATTGGCGCTCAGGTAACAGGTGGATGAAGAGAATACCGTGTCAACACCTTCGCCTGCCTTCTCGGTAATTAGGTCGCCCAGGTCATCGACAAAGTAAATGTCGTCTCCAGTCCCACCGACCATAGTGTCCCAGCCAGAACCGCCGTCGATTCGGTCATTGCCGGCGCCGCCATACAGTTTATCCGCCCCGTCGCCGCCATTGATCACGTCATCACCCACGCGACCGTCCAGCATATCGCTGCCTGCCCCGCCGTTGATAGTATCCGCCCAAACCGTCCCGACCAAGCTGTCGTCACCACCCGTGCCGCTAAGCATCCGTGCGACGATATCGGCAAGGGACCATACCGTCCCATCGGCAAATCGAATCTGTTGTAGCGGGTTGAATGTATTCTTCGGATCGTCGCCGTAGACAAAGTTTTCTACCGTCACCTTGTCCGTTGTGCCCGCCAAGGTAAGCACCAGCGAGTCGCCGGAACGGCTTACTTTTACCGCCGAAGCCGACACTCCTGCCTTGAATTCCAGCACGTCCATCCGAGTGGCCACGCTGTCATAACTGCTCTTGATCAGGTCTTGCCCGTCACCCAGGCCAAATCGGTAGACGTCGTTACCCAAACCCCCGGTCAGTGTGTCGTCGCCCTGTCCTCCGTCCAGCGTATCGTTCCCCACTCGGCCGTCCAGTGTATCGCTGCCCGCCCCGCCGTTGATCGTATCTGCCCAAACCGTCCCAACCAAGCTGTCGTTGCCACCCGTGCCGCTGAGCATCCGTGTGACTATATCGGCAAGGGACCATACCGTACCATCGGCAAACCGGATCTGTTGTAGCGGATTGTATGTATTTGCCGGGTCGTCGCTGCTAAAAAAACGCTCCACCGTCACCTTGTCCGTTGTGCCCGCCAGGGTCAGCACCAGCGAATCGCCGGAACGGCTAATTTTTACCGCCGAAGCCGACACCCCCGCCTTGAATTCCAGCACATCCATCCGGGTGACCGCGCTGTCATAACTGCTCTTGATCAAATCCTGCCCGTCACCCAAGCCAAACCGGTAAACGTCATTGCCCAACCCCCCAGTCAGCATGTCGTTGCCCTGTCCACCGTCCAGCATATCATTGCCGTTCCCACCATCCAGTTTGTCCGCGCCGCCGCCTCCGGAGAGCCGGTCGTCACCATCATTTCCATTCAGAGTATCGTCACCATTGCCGCCGAATATCACATCGCTACCGGCATCCCCGGATAGCGTATCAATGCCCTCGGTGCCCCATGTCGCCCAAGCGTTGTCGATGAGGGAAACGACGTCGTCTCCAAGGGGGGAAAGCACCGTCGCAAAACCCGTCAGGTCAAGCGTGTCCTGAGCACCCATGCCGTCAATGCTGCGGATGAACTCCCCCAGTTCAGCCATGCCCGCCGCGCGGTTGGCACCGATGTCGGAGGCGATGGTGGTCGCCACTTGGCTCAGGTCGCCCTTGAGTGTCTGGCTGGCTTCATCCCAAGTGAAGATGATCTTGTCGAACAAACCTTCGAGATGGCTTTGTGCCATGAGTTGGCCATAAACCAACGTAAATAACTCGGTCCAGGCGACCTGCAATACTGGCGCGGCCAGGCTTAACGGGTCATGGGAATTTGCGAAGCCATACCACTCCTCGCCCATGAATTGTTCCAGAGCTTCGAGCTTGCGGGCATCATCCATATTTGCGCCCCGACTACCCGGCGCAATATTTTCGACACCTGCCCATTTGTATATGATCTGCCGGACGAGCGTTTCCCGCTCGGATACGGTCGAGGCCTGGGTGAACTGGATGACGAGGCCCTTCAGGGCGGTGTCGCGCACCATCGCCTGATGCAGGTCGTAGACCTTGCCGTAGCCTGCGGCATCCGGCAGCACCGCGATATCGGCCGGCACGTCCAGCCATTCGGTGGCGATGCTGTAAGTGACATCGGTTTTAAACCAGACATCAGTAGCGGCGTATGTTTTTCCTGCTGTAGTGGTGTAGCTGCCGATCTGCTTATGTTGGTTGCCATTGGCGTCAACGGTAATAGATGAACTCCTATAGCCAACATTGATGGACAGTACGCCAGCACTGTTTAAACTTAACAGTTCACCTGCGTCGGTGTGGCCGTCTCCATCGACATCTTTCCAAATCTTGAGAGTAGTGAAGGCGGCGTCGCTGGCATTGATTTTACCGTCGTGGTTGCCGTCAAGCTCAGCCAAAGCAACAAAACCGTTGGCCGCGTTGGTTCCGTTTGCCAGCTGGGTTTGGCTACCGAAGAGCTCCTTGCCTGTATTGATCTGACCGTCACCGTTCAGATCACGAACCAGTAGGCCATCGTCCTTACCAACCCAGCCCGTTTGTTCGGCGAAGCCGTCGCCTACAAAGTCAAAATAAGTGCCAGTCTTGACGGCGGTAGTTTCTACACCGTCGCCGTCGAGGTCGAGAATGATCGGTGAGACAATGGTAGTGGCTTGGCTGACTTTCTTTGCGATATTTTCAATCGGACTCAGAATGTCATTTAAAAAATCACCCAATTCAAGCAATAAAGCAAGCGCCGGGTCCATTGTAAGTGAAATTGGGTGAACACCTCCATGTGGATAGTTCACACCACCAGAATTCAATACGTCCTTAACAAAACCAGCGCAATTATTTCCAAACAAACCATACTGATCTTGAGTCCACCCCTCAATCTGATTAATACGTTTCACCATGGCATCATATTGATCCTTAGAAACATAAATTGTTTTTGACCAATCATACGGATGCTCTAATCCGGTATGCTTATAATCAGCATCATTTTGAACCACCCCTGGCCCCACTGGAAGTCCATTGTCAGGATAATAGCCTTTCGTTATTGTATTCCCGTTGCCATCATTTAACGTCACAAAAGCATGTCCGATGGGGCCAACGTCAATTTTTATTGTAACAGAAGCAAGTGCCATGACAATTCTCCCTAACTAGGTTAGTATGTACGGTATTTGACAACGCTAAAGGTGATATTATTTCGATCCTTATCAAGGATGGTAATATTGCAAGGATACTTGTAACTTGAAATATCTTTTAGATACGCCACAAAACATGTTGGATTATTTAATACATCATAAGAAAAAACTATTTCATTTGTTGACTCGAAAATCCATGGATTAGGCTTCTTCTCTAACTCAAAAATACGGAATTCTTTCCCGTGCGGACAGCCCATGTTTTTTGATATTTTCCACTCACCCATTGAAGCTGTCTCAATCATGTATGCTGATAACCATACCGCGAACAAGTAGACAAAGAGAAACACACACCAAGCGATCTTCGAACGGATTATTTTAATAAAAATAAAAAATAAGTTATCGAAAATCGGTTTTTGCTTTTTCATCACGCCCCCCGTTTTCAGCATGCCTCATTCTCTGCCGTGTCATAAACTAGCGTAGAAAACTCCGCCGAGGCAATTTTCAGTAGCCATTCGGCTTGGCACTGTTTGGTGTGGTTATCATCGATGGTCATACCATTCCTTGCCCATAAACCGTTCCAAGGCCTTGAAATTTCGGACATTGTCCAAATAAAAAAACAAAGGCACACAAAGGGAGCCAGAAGCAAAAGAAGTCAGTTGTAGTATTTTTTTCTTCATTAACCTATCCAGACATCGATGATCAAAATCCTGTTTGTTCGCACTCAATTCAAGAAACATTGCCTGCCAGCTTTACGAGGTCACCCTGGCCGCACCAGGGTACGCCTTACCCCATCGCGTTGCGCAGTACCTCGCTGAATCGGTTATTCCCCAGCGGCTGAAATAAGGACACGCTGAAATATTCCCGAACCGAGCGGCTTTGACCCCCTGGGTTCTGGGAGAATTGAACGAACACAAACCTGCCGGACAGACATGAAGCAGAGAAGCTTTTCCGACCTGGAATACGCGGC